>JACPYT010000009.1 GCA_016195805.1 Hydrogenophilales bacterium | reverse complement strand
TATGCCAGCCTGGGCGCCGAGTTGCCGCTGATGACGCGGATTCTCATCGAGACCTCGCGCCTGACGATTGCCTATGGCTGGCTCATGCTGGCCGGGCTGGTGCTGGCCATCTTCGGATTCCGCATGTGGCGCGCCAGCCCCGGCGGGCGCCTGGTATGGGATCGCGTCAAGCTGCGGATTCCGATCACCGGAACGATCGTCCTCAAAAGCACGCTGGCCCGTTTCGCGCGCACGCTGGCGCTTTCGCTGCGCAGCGGCATTCCCGCGGCGCAGGCGCTCTCGGTGGTGGCGGAAGTCACCGACAACGCCTGGATCGCCTCGCGCGTCGAGCAGATGCGCAACGGCATCGAACGCGGCGAATCGGTCCTGCGTACCGCGCAGAACGCGGCCGTGTTCAACCCGGTGGTGCTGCAGATGATCGCCGTCGGCGAGGAAACCGGCAGCATCGACGAGCTCATGCAGGAGGTCGCCGGGATGTACGAGCGCGAGGTGGACTACGAAATCAAGACGCTCGCCGCCCGCATCGAGCCGCTGATCATCGTCGCCCTGGGCGGCGTCGTGCTGGTGCTGGCGCTCGGCGTGTTCCTGCCGATGTGGGATCTGGCCAGCGTGGCCATCAAGTGATTTCCCTGTCCAGGTTGCATTTTTAATTCAAGTTTCGCTGGCGGGTGCCGAAGTAGGGCCAGTGGGCCGCCACGTGTGGAGGCGCTTGCATTCCAACTTCATTCAAACAAGCGGGAGAACACAATGAACACCCTGAAGGGCATGAACGCCAGGCAGCACGGCTTCACCATGATCGAACTGATCGTCGTCATCGTCATCCTCGGCATCCTCGCCGCGGTGGCGTTGCCGCGCTTCACCAACGTCCAGCGCGACGCGCGCATCGCCAAGCTCAATGCGGCGCGCGGCGCGGTGCTGGCGGCAGCGGGGATGATTCATGGCACGGCGCTGGTTCGTGGCGGCGTCGCCGACACGGCTGCTTGTCCCGCGAACCTGGGCCCTGGCCCTGCTACGGCCGATAACGTCACTAACGTGTGTACGGAAAGCGGCAGGGTGCAAATCCTGAATGGCTATCCCACGGCGAATCTCCCAGGCATCATCGACTCGTCGGGCCTGACCTCGACTTTCCCCTCCACCGCCGCAGCTCTGACTGCAGAAGGCTATTCCACTACGGGGGGCGGTGCGGTCGCTGGATCGATTCTGACGATCCGCGTTAACGGAGGCTCCAACGTAGCCACGTGCTTCTTCACCTATACGCAACCTGCACCCAATACCGCACCTCAGGTAGGCTCCCCAGCTGCTGCCAATGCCACAGGCAACACTGCGGGTTGCTGATCCCGTGCAATGAGTCCATTGAGCGCCATTGAAAACCGCCGCTTCTGCGGCGGTTTTACCATGGTGGAACTGATCCTGGTGATCGTCGTCGCCGGCATCCTCGCGGCGGTGGCCGTGCCGCGTCTGATCGGACGCAATGCCTTCGATGAGCGTGGCTTCGCCGATCAGCTCGCCAGCACAGTGCGCTTTGCGCAGAAGCTCGCGGTCGCCCAGCACACCCATGTCTATGTCCGCCTGACCGCCAGCGATGCCACGCTGTGTTACGACCCGGCCTGCACCAATCCTGCGCCCGGGCCGGGCGGCGAAAAGCCCTATACCATCGGCGCGCCGAACGGGGTGGCGATCGCCAGTCCGGTTGCGGTGCTCGACTTCGATGCCGGCGGGCGTCCCGTGAACATCATGGCCCAGCTCGATATCCCGATCAACGGAACGAGTACGCACCATGTGTACGTCGAGCAGGAAACCGGCTATGTGCACGACTGACCAGCGCGGCTTCAGCCTGATCGAGCTGCTGGTGTTCATTGTGGTGGTGGGCATCGCGGTGACCGGGGTGTTGTCGGTCTACAGCCTGAATGCGCGGTCCAGCGCCGACCCCATGGTGCAGAAGCAGGCGCTCGCCATCGCCGAATCGCTGATCGAGGAAGTGCTGGGCCAGTCCTATACGTATTGCTATCCCGACGATGCCAATGTGGAGACGGCACAAAATTCTAGTCAGTGTGCGACGCCGCCCGTCGTCTGGCCGCAGCCAGGCACTTCACCCTATTCGAACACCCAGCCTTACGACAGTGTCCTCGATTACGACGGCTTCAACATGCCGGCGCCGCCGGGCATCAAAGATCTGTCAGGTATGCCCATTGCGGGGTTGGGCGGCTACTCCGCGCTCGTGCAGGTGAAGCCGGCCGGCGCCTTCAACGGCATCCCCGCCGGAGAAACCCTGATCGTCACAGTGACCGTCAATGGCCCCGGCAACCAGAGCGTCACCCTCTCCAGCTACCGCACGCGCTATGCGCCCAACTTCTGACCACGCCGGCTTCACCCTGATCGAGATGATCATCGTCATCGCGATCACCGCGATCGTCGGGTCGATGGTGGCGGTGTTCCTGCGCGCGCCGCTGGAAAGCTACGTGGCCCAGGACCGCCGCGCCCGCCTGGCCGACACGGCCGACACCGCGCTGCGCCGCATGGGGCGCGACATCCGGCTGGCGCTGCCGAACAGCGTGCGCGTCACCTCGGTGGGCAACGTGGTCTATCTGGAATTTCTCGCCACCCGCAACGGCGGGCGCTATCGCGCGCAGGGCGGCGGCGACATCCTCGATTTCACCGCACCCGACAACAGTTTCGATGTACTCGGCCCCGGTATCGATATGCAGGCCGGCGACCTTATCGCCGTGTACAACCTCGGCATTCCCGGGGCCGACGCCTGGGCGGGCGAGACGCTTGCCGCCTACACCGGTGTGACCGCCCTCAACGTGACCACCATCGCGATTGCGTCCAAGCAATTCCCGCTGGCCTCGCCCGGCAACCGCTTCCAGGTCGTCGAGGGGCCAGTGAGCTATGTCTGCGATCCGAATGCCGGCACGCTCACGCGCTACTGGGGCTATCCCATTGCCGCCGCGCAGCCCACGCCTCCGACCGCACCGGTGTCGAGTGCGTTGCTGGCCAAGGATGTCAGCGCCTGCAGCTTTACCTATCAGCCCGGTGCCACCGAACGCAACGGCCTGGTCAGCATGACGCTGAACCTGAGCCAGGCGGGCGAAACCGTGCGCCTGTATGCGACCACCCAGGTGAGCAACCAGCCATGAAACGCGCGCCACGCCCCGAATCCGGTTTCGTCCTGCCCACCGCGATCTTCCTGCTGGTCGTGCTGGCCGCGCTGGCGACCTACATGGTGTCGCTGTCGCGCACCAGCCACATCAGCAGCGCGCTGGATGTCCAGGGTACGCGCGCCTATCTGGCGGCGCGCGCCGGCATCGAATGGGGGGCGTGGCAATTGCTGCAGAACCCCGTGCCGTCGTGCGCGGCTGTAGCGCCCCCTCTGATCCTCACCGGGACACTCGCGCCGTTTTTGGTGAACGTGAGCTGCGTTCAATCAGGTTCGTACACCGACGGCGCCGATACGGTCGCGGTTTACCAGATCACCTCGATCGCGACAGCAGGCGTGCCTGGCGAGGTGGATTACGTCGAACGACGGATAGAGGCGAATTTTTCGAAATGATCACGAACCGCATTGATTGGGCTTCCCTCGCGTTCTCCTTTGTCGCGGTACTGGCGAGTGTGTTTGCCCCGAGTGCGTGGGGCGGTATTGCCGTCGGCACGAGCTTCAGCCCTGCCGTGATTGCCGCGGGCGGCACCAGCACGCTGACGATTGCCATCACCAATAACCCGCCACCGGGCGGCACGGGCAGCATTGCTTTCACGGACAGCTATCCCGCCAATCTGGTGAATGCGGCCACCCCGGCATCCAGTTCCAGCTGCGGCGGAACGGTCACGGCCGCGGCGGGCGGCACGTCGCTGAGCTTCAGCGGCGGTTCATTGAACGGCAACAAGGTGTGCACGGTGTCCGTGGCGGTGACGTCGTCGGTGGCAGGCAGCTATCTCAACAGCACCGGGACGGTGACCACGACCGGTGCGGGTAACGGTACGGCGGCAACGGCAACGCTGACGGTAGGCAGCGCAGGCGTGGCGCCCAGCGGTTTCAACGCATTCGAAACCGGCACCGCTGCAGGCAGCGTGGCCGGCGTGATCCATACCAAGGTCGCCGCCAGCGCCTTCGGCCTCGACGTCGTCGCGCTCAGGGTCGGCGGGACCGCCGTCGAAACCGCGTTCACCGGCGATGTGAGGCTGGAGCTCGTCGACGCGTCGAGCGCCGGCAGCTGCAGCGCCTATGCCTCCATTCGCTCTTTGGGGACGCTCACGTTCGCGGCGGCGAATCAGGGCCGCAAGACCTTCGCCGGCATCAGCGAACCCAATGCCTGGCCCAATGCGCGGATTCGCATGACGTATCCGGCGATCGGGGTACCGACGCTCATAGCCTGTTCGACCGACAACTTTGCCATCCGGCCGGCGAGTTTCGGCGGTGTGACGGTGAGCGATGCCGACAGCGTGACGGCCGGTACTGCGCGTGCGCTCACCAATACCGCGGCGAGCGGCGGCAACGTGCACAAGGCAGGTCAGCCGTTCCGCATCGATGCGACGGCATTCAACGCGGCCGGCGTCGCTACTGCGAATTACGCCGGCAGCCCGGCGGCCAGCCTGACCGGGTGCGTGCTGCCGGGTGCGGGCTGTACGCTCGGCGTCATGACGACAGGCGTCTGGTCTGCGGCGTCCGGTACGGTGACGGCCACCGGCGCCGGCTATTCCGAGGTCGGCGCCGTCGCCATGAAGCTGGTGGACGCCGGTTTCGCGGCGGTGGATGCCGCCGACGGCTCCACCGCGGCGGAGATGAATATCGAATCGGCGGTCTTCAATGTCGGCCGCTTCGTGCCGGATCATTTCGACCTGACGGCGGCCAGCACACCCGTGTTCAAGACCTTCAACGACACCACCTGTGCGACGCGTTCGTTCACCTATGTCGGCCAGCCTTTCGGGTATGTCACGCTGCCGCAGGCCACGATCACGGCGAAGAATGCCGCCGGCGCGACCACGCTCAACTACACGGGCGCCCTGTGGAAGCTCGCGCCTACCGGCGCCGTGCAAACCTACACGCCCGTCACCGGCAACCTCGATATCGGGCTGCTGGGCACGCCGACCGTGACGGCGAGCGGCAGCGGGGTGGGGGTGCTGACCGCCAATGCGGCGGATGAGGTCGCGTTTGTGCGCACCACGCCGGTCGCCCCCTTCGCTGCGGACATCAGCCTGTCGATGAGCATCCAGGACATCGCCGAGGCGGGCGTGTCCGGCAACGGCACCGTCGACACCCTTTCACCCGCGCTGTTTACCAGCATCGCCTTCGACGCCGGCAATCAGATCCGCTTCGGCCAACTGGTCCTGACCAACGCGCTCGGTTCGGAACTGCTCGGCCTGCCGGTGCCGATTGAGACCCGCTACTGGAACGGCAGCGGGTTCACCCTCAACACCGCGGATTCCTGCACCCAGTTTGCCGCCGCCAATGTGTCGCTGTCCAACTGGCAGCGCAATCTCAATGCCTGCGAAACCTCGGTGAGCTTGTCCGGCCGCTTCAACGCAGGCCGCGGCAATCTGCGGTTTTCCGCGCCGGGTGCGGGCAACACCGGCAGCGTCGATCTCACCGTCCAGCTGGGCGCGACCGCCAGCGGCAGCACCTGCGTGGGCGGTGCCGCCACGGCCGCCGTGCCGGCTTCGCAAAGCTGGCTGCAGGGACGCTGGAGCGGTGGTGCGTACAACCAGAATCCGGCGGCGCGGGCCAGTTTCGGCCTGTATCGCGGCAGCAAATCCCTGATTTACCTGCGGGAGATGTATTGATCCAGAATAAATCCTTTGACAACAAAGGCTTATTTATTTAAGTTCAGAAAAATTTTCAGGTCCGACACATGCAGCTTTTCCGTCGAGCAAGCGAGCAGGGCTTAACCGCGTATTTGCGTCTTCCCGGCCGCATTGCCTATGCGCGCGTCGACCGCAGGGTGCCCGTCCCCAAGCTGCTCGCTGCGGGCGTGGTGCCGGTCAAGGGTGACAACTGGAGCGAGGCGCTGGCCCGCCTGCATGGCAAAGGCCCGGTCAGTCTCGTGTTGAACCCGGCCGATTACAGGCTGCGTTTGCTCGATGCACCGAACGTTCCCGCCGAGGAACTCAGATCCGCAGTGCGCTGGCAGATCCAGGACATGCTCGATTTTCATGCCGACGACGGCACGGTCGATGTGCTGGAAGTCCCACATCCGGAGCATGTGAGCCATGTGCGGCAGATTTTTGCGGTGGCGGCAAAAAACAGTCTGCTTGCGGAGGAGGCCGTGCTCGCGACCAACGCCGGGCTGAACCTCACCATCATCGACATCATGGAAACCGCCCAGCGCAACCTGGCCACCCGGCTGGAAACCCCGGGGCGGGCGCTGGCGGTCTTCTCGTTCATCGAAACCGGCGGCCTGCTGACGCTGACGCTGGACGGCGAATTGTGCATGGCGCGCACGCTGGGAGTGAGTCAGACGCTATTGGAAATCGAAGGCATGGACAGCGTGCTCGAACGCCTGACGCTGGAAATCCAGCGCAGCCTGGATCATTTCGACCGCCAGTTCGGCGGGATTCCCGTCGATCACCTGCTGCTGGCGCCGATGGAGAACGTCGAAGGCTTGCGCAATGGCCTGGCCGGCAATCTGGCCCTGCCGGTCAAGGCGCTTGATCTTGCGGAGGTGCTGGATATCGCGGCCATTCCGGATGCGAACGCCCTGTCGCCGCACTGCTTCCATGCCATCGGCGCAGCATTGCGGATGGAAGAAACCCGGCCATGAGCCAGCAGATCAATCTGATCAGTCCGCTGCTGCTCAAGAAGCGCTATGCGTTCGGCCTGCGTGAAATGGCGCTGGGCCTGGGTTTAACTCTGGCGGTCGCGCTGGCATGGGCGGGGTATCTGACCTACCGGGCAGACCGGCTCGAAAAAGAAGCCGCGCAGCAGGAAGGCCGGCAAGCGGCTGCACAGCAGGAACTGGACCGTCTGAGCGCCGCCGCGACCCGGCCGGTGAGCGCGCTCCTGACCGAGCGCGTCAAGGCAGCGCAGGCCCGGGTGGCGCAACGCGAGGCGCTGCTGGCGTCGATGCGCAGCATCATCGAAAGCACGTCGGCCGGGTTCTCCCCCCGTTTGCGCGCGCTCGCGCAAAGCAGCACGGAAGGCGTCTGGTTGAATGGCTTCACCCTCTCTCCGGACTACGTGGCACTCAAGGGGTCGGCCCTGAATGCCGGCCTGGTGACGACGTATATGGATCGGCTCGGTAAACAGGCGCCTTTTGCCGGCATGAAATTCTCGGGCATGGAAGCCGTCCTTGCGCAGCCCGCAGGCGATGGCCAGGCCCAGCCTGCCGGATTGCCGGAGCATATCGATTTTGCCTTGTATTCGGGCAGCCCGAAAAACCCGGCAGACAAAGGGGGATCCGATGGCCGGTGAAAAATGGCGTGAGATCGGCGCGCGTATCGGCACGATGAGCCTGCGGGAACGCTTGTTCGTTTTCGCTGCGGCGGCCGTGGTGGCGCTCGCGCTGGTGCAAACCCTGCTGATCGACGCGGGGCAACAGCGCATACGGAGTGCCGATGACCGCCTGCAAAGCGCGCGTTCGGCGTTGGTGCAGATCGAACAGCAGCAGAAACTGCTTGCCAGCCAGGCGGGGCGTAATCCGGATCGGACGGCGCGGGCGGCGCTGGCTGCACAGGAAACGCGACTGGCCGGCTTGAATGCCGAACTTGAAACGCGCGGGCGTTCTCTGGTTCCGCCCGAGCGCATGGCCCAGGTGCTGAAGGACGTGGTGCGCGGACAGTCCGGCGTCCGGATTGTCGAATTCAAGACGCTCGATCCGCACCCCGTATCGTTGCCAGGTGCGGCCGAGGGGAGCCCGCCGGGGTTCTACCGGCATGGTTTCGAGATCACGGTGAGCGGGTCCTATGCCGAACTGGTCGCCTATCTCGAGCGCCTGGAGGCGTTGCCCTGGCATCTCAACTGGGTCGAGGCGACGCTCGATGCCGCCGACCGCCCCGATTTGAAGCTTACCCTGATTGTCCACACCCTGAGCCTGGAGGAAGCATGGCTGCGCGTATGATGCTGTGTGCTGCACTGCTGGCGATACCGTGCGCCCGGGCAGCCTTGCCGGACCCCACTGCGTTGCCTGCCGCGCCTGCCGCCGAGGGCAGCGCCAGCCCGGGCATTTCGCTCACAGCCATCAAACGGAGCGGGAAGCAGCGGCTTGCCGTCATCGGCGGCCAGGAGCTGGCCGTGGGCGGACGCTACCAGGGTGCGCGCGTGGTACGCATCACCGAAAGCGAAGTCGTGCTGCGCCGGGGGGCGGAGGTGACGGTGCTGAAACTCTACCCGCACGTCGAGAAACGACTGCGCGGCCAATAAGAAACGGGAGATATTGCGGATGATGAAGCGCTACACCATGATCGTTGCCGGCCCGCTGCTCCTGCTGGGGTGCGCCGGCCCTCTGACTCCGCGTGACACGCAGCAGGCGATCCGGCAGGAAGTCGCCCAGGCCGCGCAGGCGCAGCCCGCTCCGCACGCGATGACCGAGGAACAGGCCCGGGCCGCGCTGCTGCCGCCACTCAAGCTGGAACTGCCCAAGGCCGCGGCCGAGCCGGTCGAGCCGCGGTTCGATCTGGTCGTCAATGGCGCGCCTGCACAGGATGTGTTCATGGCGATCGTTTCCGGCACGCGCTACAGCATGCTGGTACATCCCGATGTGGCAGGAACGATTTCCGCCAACCTCAAGAACGTCACCGTTCCCGAGGCGATGTCCGCCATTCGCGACCTGTACGGCTACGACTACACGATGGAGGGGCACCGCATCGTGGTGCTGCCGCTGACGCCGCAGACCCGCATCTTCAAGGTCAACTACCTTGCAGGGACCCGCACCGGTTCGTCGGACATGCGCGTGATTTCCGGCTCCGTCAGTTCCGCTTCGGGTACCGGTGCCGCTGGCGGCGTAACCGGCGGCGGTGCCACGCAGCAATCGCTGGAAACCAGCAGGATCGACACGAAGCTCAATTCGGACTTCTGGGGCGAATTGAAAATGGCGCTGGATGCCATCGTCGGCGAGTCCGGCAAGGTGATCCTGAGCCCGCAGTCGGGGATCGTGGTGGTGAAGACCACGCCGCGCACGATGCGGGAAGTCGAACGTTTCCTGAAGGCCACCGCCTCGGCGGTTGAACGCCAGGTCATGCTGGAGGCGAAAATAATCGAGGTGCAGCTCAACGACGGCTATCAGACGGGCATCAACTGGTCGATATTGCACAATGGGCAGCATAAATATTCCTCGGGCGCCAATGCCGGCAACTTCGATTTGCTGACAGGCGCCGCCAGCGGCTCCCTGGCGGATGTGCTCGGGAGCGGCATGCCGGCGGCGGCCGGCACCTCGGCCGGTATCTTCGGCCTCGCGTTCCAGACCAAGAGTTTCGCTGCCCTCATCAATTTCCTGGAAACCCAGGGGTCGGTGCACGTACTGTCCAGCCCGCGCATCGCGGCGCTGAACAACCAGCAGGCCGTGCTCAAGGTCGGTACCGACGATTTCTTCGTGACCAATGTGTCGACCACCAGCAATACCGGCGGTGCCGGCACCACGACCACGCCCAGCGTGACGCTGCAGCCGTTCTTCTCGGGCATCGCGCTGGACATCACGCCGCAGATCGACGAAAACGGCCGCATCACGCTGCATATCCGTCCTTCGGTGAGCGTGGTGACGGAAAAAATCAAGAACATCGATGCGGGTCTGGCCGGCAAGCTGACGCTGCCGCTCGCGTCCAGCGCCGTCTCGGAAACGGACAGCGTCGTGCAGGTGGAAGACGGCCGCATCGCCGCCATCGGCGGAATGATGAAGCAGTCGTTCGACGGCAGCGCCAACCGTGTGCCCCTGCTCGGCAAAGTGCCGCTGTTGGGTTACTTCTTCGGCAATACCAATCAGAGTTCGAAGAAGAGCGAACTGGTGATCCTCATCAAGCCGACCGTCATCGACAGCCAGGAAGATTGGCGGGTGGATGCGGAAGCGACCCAGGCGCGCATCGACAAGCTCGAACGACAACCGGCGACGCCATGACGGCGATGGCTTTCTCCAGCGCCGAAAATTCGCTGGGTGCTGCCGGCGGAATTCCGGATGGAAGAAAGCCGGCCTCATCGACCGACGGTCGGCGTTCCCTTTCCTATCTCGCCCATTTCGGGCTTGCCGAGGCCCCTTTCGGGCTGACTCCCGATACCGATTTCTTTTTTGCTTCGCCACCGCACCGCGAAGCGCTGGACACGCTCCTGTATGCACTGGAAAGCGGCGAGGGCTTCATCAAGATCGTCGGCGCGGTCGGGACCGGGAAGACCCTGTTGTGCCGAACCCTGCTGGCCGCACTGCCCAAACGTTGCCGCGCGCTCTATCTCCCCAATCCGGCGCTCGAGCCGGCCGGCATTCTGTTTGCAGTCGCCGAAGAACTGGGCCTCAAGCTGACCGGAAAGGAAAGCTATTACCGCGTGCACAAGGCGATCCAGTCGAAACTGATCGCGCTCGCCAGGCGCGGCACCCGCGTGGTGCTGATCCTCGACGAGGCCCAGGCGATTTCGCTGGAGAGCCTGGAAACCGTACGTTTGCTTTCCAACCTGGAAACCGAGAAACGGAAATTGCTGACCATCGTGCTGTTCGGCCAGCCGGAGCTGGATGCCCGGCTGCAGGCCATTCCCCAGCTCAAGACCCGGATCAGTTTTCACGACTGTTTGCGCCCCCTGGAGCGCGAGGAACTCGTTGCCTATCTTTCCCATCGTATGGCACGCGCAGGCTACAGCCTTGCCAGCCCGCCGTTCAGCCCGCATGCCATCGGGCTGTTGTACGAAGCCAGCGCCGGCGTACCGCGCGTCGTCAATGTCATTGCCCACAAGGCGCTGATGCTGGCGTATGGCAAAGGCCTGCATCGTGCCGGCTGGCGCGAAATGCGCCATGCTGCGCGTGACACGCTGGCGGCAAAAGCGGTCAATCGCACGGCACGCTGGGCGCTGGCGATACTTGCCCTGGGTGCAAGCGCTGCCGTAGCGGGCTGGCTTTACAGGATCGTGTAGGCGATGCTTTCCATGCCGACTTTCGACTGACCATATGAGCATCATCAACCAGACGCTGCGCGCGCTTGACGCGCGCCAACCCGACCCGGCATCCCCACCGGTTTCGCTGCGCCCGGTCGCCATTGCAAAGCGGCGCAGGACGGGCCTGTGGGGTGTCGCCGCGGTGCTGTCACTCGCCGGGGCGGGCATCTGGCTCGTGTCCCGGCCTGCCGAACGTCTTCCGCAACCGC
Source organism: Hydrogenophilales bacterium (assembly GCA_016195805.1). Taxonomy (GTDB): domain Bacteria; phylum Pseudomonadota; class Gammaproteobacteria; order Burkholderiales; family Thiobacillaceae; genus Thiobacillus. Next base: position 250,180 of record JACPYT010000009.1, on the reverse strand, counting down.
GGGCGGAAGTCACACAGCATGCAGTAATGCCGCAAGCTGCGACGCCGGCACCGACATCTGTCCGGCCGCCTCCCATGCATGCGTCTGCCAAAGTGCAGGTTGCCCCTGTCGTCGCCGAAAGGCGGCCCGGGTCAGCGGATTTGCATGCGGAGAAACTCCTGCCAGCACCCGCCAGCCCGGTCAAACCGTCCGCTGTGCCTACAGCGACGAATGTGTCGATCTCCCCTGAAAAGTCTCCGGTCATCCGCAAGGAGGCCAATCCGCCCACCGCCGGGGAAGCAGCCGAGGAACGCTATCGCAAGGCCCTGACGCTCATCCGGAAAGACAGGGAAAATCAGGCCCGCCCCCTGCTTGAGGAAGCGATCGAACTGTCGCCCGGCCATGTGGCCGCGCGCGAGACGCTGGCCGCGCTGTTGAGCGATGCCGGCCAGAACCAGGAGGCCGAAGCGGTTTTGCGCGCAGGGCGCGCATTGAACCCCGACCACGCGTGGTTCGCGCTCAGCCTTGCACGCCTGCAGGCTGCGCGCGGGGATACGGAAGGCGCAGCCGCGACCCTGCAGAGCGGGATGGGCGCGCGCGGCGTCAACGCCGAGTACCATGCAACGCTGGCGGCCCTGCTGGTGCGTTTGAAGCAATACCCGGACGCTGCCCGGCAATACGAGCAGGCCCTCGGACTGCAACCGGTGCAGGGAACCTGGTGGATGGGGCTCGGTCTCGCCATGGAAGGGCAGGGAAAAAGCGACGAAGCACGTTCCGCTTACCGGCGCGCGCTCACGGCCGGCAATCTGCCGGACAAGCTTGCGGAATTCGTTCGCGCAAAACTCGTTGACTAGAAATCGGTGTGCGGGAACCCGTGGATACGCTGAAATCGCCGGCGAGGCCGCATGCCTCGCGCACCGCGGCTTGGCATGTGGTAATTACGCAACGCAAAGGTTCTGTAATGGAAGAAAATCAATAGATTGTGGTTTTCTTTTGCCGATTTGTTAGAATTCCGCGCGTCGGCTGGATCTCAAGTCCCGGACCGATCTCTGGTGTGGGTTTTTATATTTGTAAGAAAAGGGAAATCAAATGAAATATTCCGTTCTCCTGGCTGCTCTGCTGGCTGTTTCCATGACCGCTTGCGGCAAAAAAGAAGAAGCTGCTGCTCCCGCTGAAGCGCCTGCCGCTGCTACTCCGGCTCCGGAAGCTGCTGCTCCCGCTGCTGCTCCGGCTCCGGAAGCCGCTGCTCCGGCCGCTCCTGCTGACGGTGCTGCTGCGCCTGCTGCTCCGGAAGCCGCTGCTCCGGCCGCTCCTGCTGACGGTGCTGCTGCGCCTGCCGCTCCTGCTGCCAAGTAATTCCTGGCTCAGGAACGAAAAACCGGCCTTCAGGCCGGTTTTTTTATGCCTGCAAGAAGTGATCGATCCGGATCAGAGCTTCGGCTAGCCGTGGCAGGGGCTGGGTATACGCAAAGCGGACGTGACGCTCGGCGTGATGATGGCCAAAATCGATTCCGGGCGCGACCGCGACACCTGCCTGATCGAGCAGTTGGCTGGCGAGGGCCTGGCTGTCCCGGGTGAAGCGGCTGCAATCGGCATACAGGTAAAACGCGCCCTGTGGGGTCACCGGAATGGCGAAACCCCGTTCGCGCAGGGCGGGCAGCAGAAACTCACGGCGGTCCCGGAGCTCGGTCTTGCGGGCTTCGAGTTGATCCAGCGTGGCAGGCGAGAATGCAGCCAGCGCGGCGTGCTGGGCCGGGGTGGGTGCCGCCAGGAACAGATTCTGCGCCAGCCGTTCCAGCGCCGGCATGGCCCAGGCGGGCGCCACCAGCCAGCCGAGCCGCCAGCCGGTCATCAGGAAATACTTGGAGAAGCTGTTGACGACGAACACGTCGTCCCAGCGCGCGGCCGTGTGCTCGTCGCCATCGTAGGTCAGCGCCAGATAGATCTCGTCGACGATCAGGGCCACGCCCTGCATGCGGCACCAGTCATGGATGCGTGCAAGCTCGTCGGCTGAAATGCCGGTGCCGGTGGGGTTGGACGGGCTGGCAATCAATACGGCACGGGTGGCCGGGGTGGCGTGGCGCACGATGGCCTCGAGGGTGAGCTGGAAGCCGCTTTCGGCATCGACCGGGACGCCGACGGCGCGCGCGTCGCAGAACCCGGCGAAATGGCGGTTGCAGGGATAGCCCGGGTCGGCCATCAGCACCTCATCGCCGGGGCCGGCCAGCAGGCCCAGCGCCAGCAGCAGGGCGCCGGATGCGCCGGGCGTCACCACGATCCGCGCCAGCTCGACGGCGGCCTGCCAGCGTGTCGTATAAAAACCTGCGATGGCTTCGCGCAGGGCAGGCAGGCCGAGCGCCCCGGTGTAGTGCGTGTGGCCGGCGCGCAGCGCGGCGATTCCGGCCTCGACGATGGGCGCGGGCGTGGCGAAGTCGGGTTCGCCGATTTCGAGGTGGATGATGTCGCGCCCGGCGGCTTCGAGCGCCTGGGCCTGCGCCAGGATGGCCATGACGTGGAAGGGCGCGATGCCGTCCATGCGTGCTGCGATGTTGGGTTTAGTCGTGCTCATGGGATTCCGGTCGTTGCCCGAAGGGCATGGCTGCCAGCGGATGCTGGCGATAGAACTGCTGCAGCTGCCGGTAAACCGCCGGATATTCCGCATCGAGCAGATGCGGCATCTCGAAGAATATTTCGGTCAGCACCGCAAAGAACTCGGCAGGGTCGGTGGTGGCGTAGGGGTCGATGGCCGTATCATCGCCCGCGTCGACGCGCTTGCATAGATCTTCGTAGGCACTACTGAAATCGCGTGCCCAGGCAGCGGCATCCATGCCGCGATGCAGCGGCGGGAAGCCGTTGGCGTCGCCGTTCAGCATGTCCAGCTTGTGCGCGAATTCGTGCAGCACGACATTGTAGCCGTCGGCTTGGCCGCTGGCTTCGACGTCGGCGAGCGACAGCACCAGGGGCCCGCCTAGCCAGGATTCGCCGGCCAGGATGTCGCGCGAGTGATGCACCACCCCGACCTTGTCCATTTCCTCGCGGGGACGCAGAAATTCATCGGGATAGAGAATGATCTCGCTCCAGCTGCGGTAGCTGTCCTCGCCGAGATTGAGCGTCAGCAGGCAGGCCTGCAGTGCGATGGCAAGCAGGATGGAATCATCGACCTCTGAATCGCCTGCAGCGGAAAAGGTCTTGTCGTGGAGGAACAGGCTGGCGGCCTCCCGTAGGCGCGTCCGCTCCGACGCGTCCAGTCGGTGCAGGATCGGCAGGCGGGCGATAGCGGTTTTGAAGGCGTCAGTCGGAACGAGGTGGCGCCGGAGAATGCGTTCGCGGCGCCAACGGGAAAACCAGCTCATTCGTCGTCGTCGAGCAGGCGCGCGCTGGCCGCGTCCGGGTGTTCGAGCTCGACCCGCTCGATCTGCTGGAAGCGGCGACTGATCTTGTCGCTGGATATGCGCACCTCGCTCACATCCTTGTTGGCCTGCTCGATGTGGGTGGCGAGTTTTTTCATGCGCTCGTCGAAGCGGGCGAAATCCTTCGCCAGCTTGCCCAGCTCGTCCTTGATGACGTGGGCCATGCGCCGGGTTTCCGAATCGCGGATCACCGCGCGCGCGGTATTGAGCACGGCCATCAGCGTGGTCGGCGAGGTCAGCCACACCCGCTTTTTCTGCGCGTGCTCGACCAGGTCGGGGTGGTAGGCATGGATCTCGGCAAACACCGCTTCGGCGGGCAGGAACATCACCGCGCCATCCGAGGTTTCGCCGTCGACGATGTATTTGGCGGCGATGTCGTCAACATGCTTTTTGACGTCGGCCTTGAACTGACGCCGTGCCGCGTCGCGCTCGCTCGGCGGCAGGCTGTCGTCGAACATGCGGCTGTAGTTTTCCAGCGGAAACTTGGAATCGACGCACACCGTGCCGGTCGGCTCCGGCAGGATCAGCACGCAGTCGGCGCGCGCGCCGCTCTTGAGCGTGAACTGGAAAGCATAGGCGTCGGGCGGCAGGCTGTTCCTCACCAGCGCTTCCAGCTGGACCTCGCCGAACGCGCCGCGCGAGCGTTTGTCGCCGAGGATTTCCTGCAATGACACGACGTTGGACGCCAAGCCTTCGATTTTCTTCTGCGCCTCGTCGATCACCGCCAGCCGCGTCATCACCGAGGTGAAGGTCTCGTTGGTCTTCTTGAAGCCTTCGTCGAGCCGCTCGGCCACCTTGCCGGAGATTTCATTGAGGCGGCCGTCGACCGTCTGCGACAGCTGCTGCACGCGCTCGTTGAACTGCACGGTCATGCCCTTCAGCGTGTCCTGTAACAGGCCTTGCTCGGCGCGCCCCTGCTCGATCAGCTTTTCCAGCATCGCAGTCTGGAACTGGCCGAACTGGCCGGTGACGGTTTCGCGCGTTTCGGCGAGCCGCTCGGTCTGCGCTACCTGCAGCGCTGCAAGTTGGGTCTGCATGCGGTCGGACTGCTGCGACAGGCCCGCGTGCAGGTCGGTTAGGACTGCGCGGTGGCGGGCTTCCATGTCCTGAGCCAACAGCGCAGGCAGGCCGGCTTGTTCGCGCCGCAGTGCACCGAGGCGCAGCAGCAGGAAAAGCGTCGCAAGAATGAGGAGGGCGAGGCCGACGAGGAGGCCGATTTCGATAGCTTGCATGGCGCGGATTTTACCCGCGCCACCATAAAAAAACCCGGCACGAAGCCGGGTTTCTATTCAATGCAGCGCCGGGTCTGGCTTACACCGCTGCGCGGCTGGCGCGCTTGCGATCGTGTTCCTGCAGGTGGCGCTTGCGAATGCGGATCGATTTCGGCGTGATCTCGACCAGTTCGTCGTCGTCGATGAATTCCACCGCCGATTCCAGCGTCAACTTGACGGGCGTGGTCAGGCGCACCGCTTCGTCGGTACCGGACGCACGAACGTTGGTCAGCTGCTTGCCCTTGATCGGGTTGACGACGAGATCGTTGTCGCGGCTGTGGATGCCGATGATCATGCCTTCGTACAGTTTGTCGCCGGGCGAGACGAACATGCGGCCGCGGTCTTCCAGTTTCCATAGCGCATAGGCCACCGCCTCGCCGTTGTCCTGCGATACCAGCACGCCGTTGTGACGGCCGGGCAGGTCAGCTTTCACCGGGCCGTAGTCGTCGAACACGTGGCTCATCAGGCCGGTGCCGCGCGTCATGGTCATGAAGTCGGACTGGAAACCGATCAGGCCGCGCGCAGGAATGTGGTATTCGAGGCGGGTGCGGCCGTTGCCGTCGGATTCCATGTTGGTCAGCTCGCCGCGGCGGCGGCCGATTTCTTCCATCACTGCGCCCTGGGTGTCGTCTTCGAGGTCGATGCTGAGGTTTTCGTACGGCTCGCATTTCTCGCCGTCGATTTCCTTGTACACCACGCGCGGTTTGCCGACGGCCATCTCGAAGCCTTCGCGGCGCATGTTCTCGAGCAGAATCGTCAGATGCAGTTCGCCGCGACCTGAGACGCGGAAGACGTCGGCGTCGCCGGTCTCGTCGACGCGCAACGCGACGTTGACCAGCAGTTCCTTGGCTAGGCGATCGCGGATCTGGCGGCTGGTGACGAACTTGCCTTCGGTGCCCGCGAGCGGCGAGGTATTGACCATGAAGTCCATGTTCAGCGTCGGCTCGTCGACCGGCAGCACGGGCAGGCCGACCGGATTGTCCTTGTCGCAGATCGTGACGCCGATACCGATGTCGTCGAGGCCGGAAATGATGATGATGTCGCCGGCTTCGGCGCCATCGACCGGCACGCGGTCGAGGCCCTGGAAGCCGAGCACCTGGTTGATGCGGCCGCTCGCGACCTGGTCTTCATGGTTCATCACCACTACCGACATGCCCGGCTTGATGCGACCGTTGAGCACGCGGCCGACGCCGAGGCGGCCGGTATAGGTCGAATAATCGAGCGCGGCGATTTGCAGCTGCAGCGGCGCGTCGGCCGAGCCGGGCGGGTTCGGCACGTGCGCCAGCACGGTGTCGAACAGCGGCTTCATGTCGGCCGCGCTACCCCCATTCGATGGCGCGTCCTTCAGGTCCATGCAGGCCCAGCCGTTGAGGCCGGACGCATAGATGATCGGGAAGTCGAGCTGTTCGTCGGTGGCGTGGAGCTTGTCGAACAGATCGAAGGTCTGGTCGACCACCCAGTTCGGACGCGAACCGGGGCGATCGACCTTGTTGATCACCACGATGGGGCGCAGGCCGAGCGCCAGCGCCTTCTTGGTGACGAAGCGCGTCTGCGGCATCGGGCCTTCGACGGCGTCGACCAGCAGCACCACGCCGTCGACCATGCCGAGCACGCGCTCGACCTCGCCGCCGAAGTCGGCGTGGCCGGGGGTGTCGACGATGTTGATGTGGTAGTCGCCGTAGGTGATCGCAGTGTTCTTCGCCAGAATCGTAATGCCGCGTTCCTTTTCCAGGTCGTTGGAGTCCATCACCCGCTCGTCAACCGCCTGGTTGTCGCGGAAGGTGCCGGACTGCTTGAGGAGCTGGTCGACCAGCGTGGTCTTGCCATGGTCGACGTGCGCGATGATGGCGATGTTGCGGAGCTTGCGGGACATGATGGGGGCCAGGACTCGGGGAAACCCGGCATTATAACAGGGTTTCTTGACTATTTATTGGGCTCATTGGACAAGCGGATGCGCGGCGAGGCGGGCGTCGATGCGCTCGATCATCTGCTGGTAGCGTGCGCTGCCGACCGGTCCGAAACGGCGGTCGAATTCGGTCTGCGGCATGAATTCCGGCTGGTCGCGAAAGTCCGGCAACAGGTCCGCGTCGCTGCGGGCGCTGGCCAGCAGTTGCCGCACCCGGGCAGCGTCATCGCCGGTCGCGCGCGTGCCGAGCTTCACGCCGGCACGATCATTGGCCAGGTCGGTGAAACTGAACCCCGACCCTCGGTCGGCATCTTCTTCTTCCTTGATCAGGCCGATGGCGTTGGCTAGGCGGCTGCCGCCGTTGGCCGCCAGCGCGGCGGAAATCACGAAATGCTCGGCAAAGTCGCGTCGCCCGTGGATAGCCAGCAGGACGCGCGGCGCCCGGCGGATCGAATGGCTGTCGCCCTCCAGCAGCTTGGGCAGGCTGATCCCCCCCAGATACGCGGCCAGTGCGGTGAGTGCGGCGCGGTTTTCCTCGCGGGCGTCGTTGCCGGTTTGCAGGGCGGCGTAGGTAAACAGCGGGCCGGTGACGCTTACCAGCGGCACCGTGCTGCCGCGCGGGTGGAGTTTCAGCAGGGCGTCCAGTCTGGCGGCATAGGCCAGCATGCGTGCCTGGTCTTCCGGCGCGATCAGCAGTTCGGCGCTTTTGCGTTCGATCCGGGTCAGCAGTTCGGGACGCCAGCGGTAATCCAGGGTGGCCTGGTTTTCGTCGAAGCTCACTCCGGTGAACGCATCGGCCAGCGCAGCATAGGTCTTGTCGCGAAGCAACCAGCGATGCGCCAGGCGCGCCGTCCAGTCGGCCAGCGCACCCGGAAGCGGCAGGCTGCCGAGCTGCAGGCTCTGGATGCGCACGCCGCCGGGCACCTCGGCCACTTCGGCGGTGATGTTGAGGTAGCGCCCGAACGGATTCCACCCGGACGGGTATAAAGGCGGAACGGTCAGCGTGGCCGTGAGCGTGGCCAGTCCCGGAGTGAGTTCGGCGGAAATTCCGCTGACGCGGCGCAGTTCGACAGCATAGTTGAGCAGCCGGTCGAGGTCGGCCTCGTCGAGCTGGATACTCTGGACCACGTCGGGCGTTTGCCCGCGCGGGTCGTGCTTCTCGAACAGCGATTTGATCCAGGCGAGGTCGGTGCGGCGGAATTGTGCCGGCGGCTCGGCCGCCGGGGTGTCATCCAGCATCAGCCAGGGCAGCACGATGAGTGCGGCCAGCACAGCGAACAGCGCGCTCCAGCCAAGCAGCCGTTTCATCCTTATCCCGGCTGGTTGCGCATGAAATCGGCGGTCTTGAAGAAGGCAGCGACCAGTTCCTGCTGCATCGCGGCATCCACACCCACGTCCTGCATCGCGCGAATCATGCAGCCCATCCACTGATCGCGCTCCGCTTCGCCGATGGAAAAGGGCATATGGCGGCGGCGCAGGAAGGGGTGGCCGAAGCGGTCGGTGTATTCGGGTGGACCACCCGTCCAGCCAGAGAGGAACCAGAACAGCTTGTTGCGCGATTCGGTGAGGTCGGCCGGGTGCAGCTTGCGGATGCCGTAGTAATCCGGGTCTTCGTCCATCAGATCGTAGAAGCGGTCGACCAGCTTGCGGAGGATGTCGCCGCCGCCGAGGCGTTCGTAGTGCGTCTGCATGTTCAGGCCTTCACCGGCTTGACGGTTGCCGCCGCCGCTTTTGCCAGGCTACGGGCCTCGTCCGTACTGGCGGCTGTGGCGAGTGCCACGCCCATGCGGCGGCGGGCGAAGGCTTCAGGCTTGCCGAACAGGCGCAGGTCGACGCCGGGCGTACGCAAGGTTTCCGCGACGCCGTCGAAGGCGATGCCCGCGGCGTCCATGCCGCCGTAGATCACCGCCGACGCGCCGGGTTCGCGCAGGCTGGGGTCGACCGGCAGGCCGAGAATGGCGCGCGCGTGCAACTCGAACTCGTTCAGCCGCTGCGTCGCCATCGTCACCATGCCGGTGTCGTGCGGGCGTGGGCTGACCTCGGAGAACCACACGGTATCACCCTTGACGAACAGCTCCACGCCGAAGATGCCGCGCCCGCCGAGGTTGCCGGTGACGGCGGCGGCGATTTCCTGGGCGCGTTTGAGTGCGGCGGCGGTCATCGCCTGCGGCTGCCACGATTCGACGTAATCGCCCTTCACCTGTACATGACCGATAGGTTCGCAGAAATGCGTCTCGACCTCGCCCGAGCTTCCCAGGGCGCGCACGGTCAGCAGCGTGATCTCGTAGTCGAAGTCGATCACCCCCTCGACGATGACGCGGCCCTTGTGCACCCGGCCGCCGGCTGCCGCATAGTCCCAGGCGGCGGCGAGCTCGCTGGCGTCGTCGACGCGCGACTGGCCCTTGCCGGACGAGGACATCACCGGCTTGACGATCACCGGGTAGCCGAGCCTGGCCGCGGCGTCGCTCATCTCCGCGAGGCTGTCGGCGAATACGTAGGGCGAGGTCGGCAGCCCCAGCGTTTCGGCGGCCAGCCTGCGGATGCCCTCGCGGTTCATGGTGAGGTTGGCGGCGCGCGCGGTGGGAATGACTTCCGCCAGCCCGGCGGCCTCGATCTCCAGCAGGGTCTCGGTGGCGATGGCCTCGATTTCCGGCACCACCAGATGCGGTTTCTCCGCCTCGATCAGTGCGCGCAGGGCCTTGCCGTCGCTCATGTCGATGACGTGCGCGCGGTGCGCGACCTGATGGCCCGGTGCGTTCTTGTAGCGGTCGACCGCGATGACTTCGACGCCCAGCCGTTGCAGGGCGATGATGACTTCCTTGCCGAGTTCGCCCGCACCCAGCAGCATGATACGGGTGGCGGAAGGGGAGAGCGGGGTGCCGAGGCGCATACGGAAATCCAGCAGAACCGAAAACCCGATTTTACCGTGGCTTACAGGTAATCCTCGATCGGCAGCGCCTGCAGCACGCGCAACAGGCCGCGCTGGATCGGGGTGGTTTCCGGCTCGAGGTCGAAGGTGCGCTCCGTACCTTGATGGACGTCGGTCCATTGCAGGCGTTTCACGACCTTGTTGTCGCGGGTTTCGACGACGAGCCGCGGCCGGAAACTGCGTTCGGGACGCATGGCGTTCTCGGCCATGGCGGTGACCTCGCGGGCGAGTTCGGGCGAATGGATCACCAGGCCCATTTCGGTGTTGAGCAGGGCCGAGCGCGGGTCGAAGTTGAAGCTGCCGATGAATACGTGTTCGTCGTCGAAGACGAAGGTCTTGGCGTGCAGGCTGGCGCGCGACGAGCCGCTGGGGAGGTCGCGCAGGCGTCCGCCGATGGGTTCGGCCACGGGCTTCAGCTCGTAGAGATTGACGCCGGCTTCCAGCAGCGGAATGCGATAGTTGGCGTAGCCGGCATGCACGATCGGCACGTCGCTGGCGGCGTAGGCGTTGGTCAGCACGTCGACCTGCACGCCTTGGCTGCGCCAGTATTCGAGATAGGCCATGCCGGTGGCGCCGGGTACGAAGTAGGCCGACACGATGAGGGCGTGGCGGGTGGGATTGATCCCCAGCCCGGCGAGTTGACCCATCAGCAGCCGGGAGGATGATTCGCTGTGCCTGAGCACTTTTTCCGGCGGATCGACGATGAGATCGGCGTGCGCGATTTGCCAGGGAATGGTTCCCCTGAGCAGTCCGGGGATGGGATCGGCGGCAGTCAGGGCGCGGCCGTAGTCGCTGTCGAGGTGCCGGGCGCGGAACTGGTTCAGGATCCGGGTGGTGCGCTGCAGCCGCTGGTCGCTGGCCCGAACCGGCAGGGCGGAGGCGGGCACGGCGGCCGCGCTGTTCCAGTATGCGTCGAACGACTGCGACATCGCGTCGACGATGGCGCCGGCGGCGACGACATCGAGGTCGACGAAGGCGAGCTTGTCGTCGGCGGCGAAATACTCGTCGCCGATGTTGCGCCCGCCGGCGATGCCGAGCTGGTTGTCGGCGATGAAGAGCTTGTTGTGCATGCGCCGGTTGAGGCGGACGCGTTCGCGCAATGCCTGCCAGCCTTTCACCAGCAGGTTGGTGCTGCGGGTGTGGAAGGGGTTGAACAGCCGCACCTGGATGTTGGGGTGGGCGTTCAGCGTGGCGAGCCCCAGTTCCTTGTCGGCGGTGTCGATGTCGTCGATCAGCAGGCGCACGCGCACGCCGCGATCGGCTGCTGACAGCAATGAGGCGGCGACCAGCTTGCCGGTGGTGTCGTTGTGGAACAGGTAGTACTGCACGTCCAGCGTGCGGGTAGCGCGCTGCGCCAGCGCCAGGCGGGCGGCCAGCGCCGCATGGCCGCCCTGCAGCAGATGAAAGCCCGATTCGCCGGGCGGGATTCTGGCAGCCAGCCGGTCTTTCAAGGGGCTGTCGGCCTGGCTGGACAAAGCCTGCGAGGCGGGACGGCTGGCGTCGAGATTGAGGGTGGGCGCGCAACTGGCAAGCAACAGCAGCGTGGCCAGCCCGATGCAGGCGAGCGGATCAGGCCGTCTGGGCATCCAGCCGTTGCCAGGCGAAATGAGGACCGGGATCGGTCTTGCGGCCTGGTGCGATGTCGCTGTGGCCCACCACGGCCTGGATCGGGTAGGCTGTTTTCAGGGTGGCCAGCAGCGGGATCAGGGCCGCATACTGGGCATCGGTGAACGGCTGGTCGTCGGAGCCTTCCAGTTCGATGCCGATGGAAAAGTCGTTGCAGCGCTCGCGCCCCTGCCAGTTCGACGCGCCCGCGTGCCAGGCGCGTAGCGTGCAGGGCACGAACTGGATCAGGCTGCCGTCGCGGCGGATGAAGAAGTGCGCCGACACTTTGAGGCCGCGGATGCCTTGGTAATACGGATGCGCATCCCAGTCGAGCCGGTTGGTGAAGAGATCGATCACGGCGTCGCCGTCGAATACACCCGGCGGCAATGAAATATTGTGGATGACGATGAGCTCGATCACCGCACCTTCCGGACGCGCATCGCAATTCGGCGAAGGCAGGCAGCGTGCGCCGGGTAGCCAGCCGGAGGCGTCGGGTTCGCAGGGGGGCCGAGGGGAAATCGACATGGCGCAAGCTTACTCGACCCGCGCAAACTCTGGAAACCTCGGCTGACACCCCATAGAGCGTGGCTATAAGCCACGGCCTGCCTCTTGCGGGTAGACTGCCGACTTTCCAAGAATACCGGGTGCCTCATGACGCGGCTGGATGCGCAACAATTACTGGACCACGCCGAGTGCATCGCATCGGAGGGAGAAGTGCAGGCTGTGCTCGATCGCCTGGCGGGCGAGATCGGTCGCGGACTGGCGGACGCGTTTCCGCTGGTGCTGGCCGTGATGGGCGGTGCGGTGGTGTTCGCTGGCCAGTTGCTGCCGCGGCTGCGGTTTCCGCTGGAATTCGACTACCTGCACGTGACCCGCTATCGCGGCAAGACCGAAGGCGGGGAAGTGGAATGGCGGGTGCTGCCGGGGCAGAACGTGGTCGGCCGCAACGTGCTGGTGCTGGACGATATCCTGGACGAGGGCGAAACCCTGGCGGCCATCCGCGACAAGCTGGTCGGCATGGGCGCGGCACACGTCTGGTCGGCGGTGCTGACCAACAAAGACAACGGCCTCGTCAAGCCGATCCGGGCCGATTTCGTGGGGCTGGACGTGCCCGACCGCTATGTGTTCGGCTGCGGCATGGACGCTTACGGGCTGTGGCGCAATCTGCCCGCCATTTACGCTTTAAAGGACGCATGACATGTTAGGCATCATCGGTGGCACCGGGCTGACCCAGCTCGCCAATCTTGAAATTACCCGTCGCCAGGTGGCGCGTACGCCTTGGGGCGAGCCATCCGGCGCACTGACTTTTGGGCACATCTGCGATCAGGAGGTGGTCTTCCTGGCACGCCACGGTTACGGCCATACCATTCCACCACACGAAGTGAACTATCGTGCCAACCTGTGGGCACTGAAAGACCATGGCGTCGATCGCGTGGTCTCGGTGGCTACGGTCGGCGGCATCCACCCTGAACTGCTTCCCGGCATGCTGGTCATCCCCGACCAGATCATCGACTACACGCATGGTCGCGGCGCCACGTATTTTCTGCAAAGCGACAAGCCGGTCACCCATATTGACTTCACCTATCCCTATTGCGAAGCGATGCGTGCGGCACTGCTGCAGGCGGCAGTAAGCAATGGCGTCAGCTTGCGCGACGGCGGCGTGTATGGCGCGGTGCAGGGCCCACGCCTGGAGACCGCAGCTGAGATCAATCGCATGGAGCGCGACGGTGCCGACATGGTGGGCATGACCGGCATGCCCGAGGCCTACCTGGCGCGTGAACTCGGGCTGTGTTACGCGACAGTCGGCGCGGTGGTGAACTATGCGGCCGGGCGCGGCCTGTCGGCAGACGGCATCCAGATGGACGAAATCCAGGCTGTGGTGGGCGAAGTGATGCTGCAGGTTCGGCATTTGCTGGAACAGCTGGTGACCGACGATGCGGCCGGGCTGTGCGCGATCTGAGGACGCCGTGAAGCGGGGACGATGAAGCTCTATCGCATCCTGCAATCGCAGGGATTCGGCTCGCGCAAGGGCTGCGTGGCCCAGGTGCGCGCGGGCACGGTCGCTGTCAACGGCGTGGTCTGCGATGACCCCGAGGCCGAGTTCGATACGACCGGACTGGAGCTGGGGCTGGATGGCGTCGCCTGGGCGTACCGCGATAAAGCCTATGTGCTGATGCACAAGCCGGCCGGCTACGAGTGTTCGCACCATCCCAGCCATCATCCCAGCGTGTTTTCCCTGTTGCCGCCGCCGCTGCTGCAGCGCGGCGTGCAGTGCGTGGGGCGGCTCGATCAGGACACCACCGGCCTGCTGCTATTTTCCGACGATGGCCAGTTCATCCATCGCATGATCTCGCCCAGAAAGGGCATCGCCAAGATCTATCGCGCTACCTGTGCCGAGCCCGTGACCGATGCCATGCTGGAGGCCCTGCGCAAAGGCGTGATGCTGAACGACGAGCCAGCGCCGATCGCTGCGCTGGCATGCGAAAGGCTCGATGCCGCCACGCTGCGGCTGACGCTCGCCGAGGGCAAATACCATCAGGCCAAGCGCATGATCGCGGCGACCGGCAACCGGGTCGAGACGCTGCATCGCGAAGCCATCGGCAGTCATGTGCTGCCCGCAGATCTGCCTCCCGGCAACTGGCGCTGGCTTGAGACCACCGACCTGCAACAACTGGAGCAATCATGGCCATCCGCGAAGTCCTGAAAATGGGCGATCCGCGCCTGCTGGCGCCGGCGCGCCCGGTAGAGGAGTTTGATTCGCCTGAGTTGACGCAGCTGATCGTCGACATGCACGACACCATGCGCGCCCTGAACGGAGCCGGGCTGGCCGCGCCGCAAATTGGCGTCGGTCTGCAGGTGGTGATCTTCGAAGTCGCCGCCAACCCGCGTTATCCGGATGCCGAGAACGTGCCTTTCACCGTGCTGATCAATCCTGTTCTGACAGCCTTGTCGGACGTCATGGAAGAAGGCTGGGAGGGATGTCTGTCGGTGCCCGGGATGCGCGGGCTGGTGCCGCGTCACGCCGCCCTGCGCTATCAGGGTTTCGACGCAGCGGGGAAGCCGATCGACCGCAGCGTGAACGGCTTCCATGCCCGCGTGGTGCAGCACGAGGCCGATCACCTGCGCGGCATCCTGTATCCGATGCGGATCCGCGACCTGCGCTATTTCGGCTTCACCGATACCCTGTTCCCAGGGCAAACCCTGCTGGACGATTGACAGCTTTTCGACGCTTCCGGGCATGCATTTAGCTTGCCTAAAGTTGTGCCTGTCCTCGCCGCTAACTTGTTACCTGACCGTGGGCGATGTGCCCCGGCCCTCGCAGCAAGGACACCAATGAGCCCGGAACATCAGATCCAGCAGGCGCAGCGCCGTATTCACCACGCCGACGTGATGATGGGCGAAGCGGCCCAGCTCGACGACATTGCCGCCCAACTGATGACAGTGCAGCGGTACTGGAACGCCCCCAACCGCCAACTGCATCTCATGGCCGCGCTGGAAGCCAGCCGCGGCGTCTGGCATGCGATTCAGAACGCATTGGCCGAGGGCGCGCTGCCGCTGCCGCTGGACGTGCAACACAATCTGTTGATCCTGTCGGTGTATGCCGACAGCAAGATCGGGGCATGCGAGACCACTCCCGATGTCGACACGCTGGGCAGCCTCATCGCATTGACGCGCACGCTGGCGGGCAGTCTCAAGGAATGGCGGGTGGCGGCATGAAGGTGTTGCAGGATTCCGCGCGGCATCCCGGTCTCAGTCTTGCCGATGCGGTGGGCGTCAGCACGTCGGTTCGCCCTGGTCGCGGACGCAATCGCGTCAAGACCGAGGTGGATGAAAAGATCAAGAAACCGGCCGACGGCGTGCGCAAGAAATCGCCGCCTGCGCGCAAGACCCCGTCACGCGGCCGCTACGTGGACGAATACGCGCGCCCGGCAGTGTAGCCCGGCGCGCAGTCACTGCAACGCTTCAATCAACTCGGCTTCCAGCGCCTCGCGTTCCGCGGGGTTCTGCAAGGCCGCCCCCCGGATCAGGAAGGTGTCCTCGACCCGCTCGCCTAGCGTGTCGATCTTGGCGGCATAGACGCTCACGGCGTGCCGCATGAGCACTTCGGCTACCGCGAACAGCAGACCCCCGCGATCCGCGCAGGTGATCGACAGCATGTGGCCGTGGCCCTGCGCGTCGGCTTCCAGCCGCACCGTGGTGGGGTAGGGGTGATGGCGCTGGTGACGCGACAGGCGCCCGCGCGGCACCGCCTGCAGCGGCCGCGCCGGATCGAGGTCGCGCGCCAGCTCGTATTCCACGAAGCTCAGGAAATCGCGGTAATGGATGCCGCGACTGGCCAGGTCCATCACCTGGAAGCTGTCCAGCGCGTAGCCGTTGCGCGTGGTGTGGATCTTGGCTTCGAGGATGGTGTACTGGATGCGGGCGAAGAAGCCGCAGATGCGGGCGAAGATGTCGGCCCGGTCGGGCGCGTAGACCAACACCTGGATGCCTTCCCCGGCGGGCGACAGCCGCGCCCGTATGACGGCGTCGGCGCTATCGGTGCGGCGCCACAGCATGCGCGCCTGCCAGGCCATGTCGCGGACGTCGAAGCGGACGAAATAGCGTTCGTCGAGATGCTGCCACAGCGCATCGGCGGCGTCGGCCGGCAGGCCGTAGAGGGCGAGGTTGACCCGTGCTTCGTTCTGCCGGGCGACAATGTCCGCCACCGCGGCGTCGCTGCCTGCCAGCCGGGCGTGGGCCGCGTGATACAGGTCTTCCAGAAGCTTGCCTTTCCAGGCGTTCCACACCTTGGGGCTGGTGCCGCGAATGTCGGCCACGGTCAGCAGATAGAGGGCGCTCAGCCGACGTGCGTCGCCGACGCGGGCGGCGAAGGCGGCGATGACCGCGGGGTCGCTGATGTCCTCCTTCTGCGAGGTGCGCGACATCACCAGATGCATGGCCACCAGCCAGGCGACCAGCTCGCTGTCCGCCTTGTCGAGTCCGTGCTGGCGGCAGAAGCGGCGCGCATCGACCGCACCAAGTTCCGAGTGGTCGCCGCCGCGGCCCTTGGCGATGTCGTGAAACAGCGCGGCCAGATAGAGCAGCTCGGGCTTGTCGAACGCCGCGATCAGCCGGCTGGCGAGCGGGAGTTCGTGCGCCAGCTCGGGCACAGTGAAACGCCGCATGTTGCGCAGCACGGTGAGGATATGCTCGTCGACCGTGTAGACGTGGAACAGGTCGTGCTGCATCTGACCGACGACGCGACCGAACGCCGGGATGTAGCGCCCGAGCAGGCCGTAGCGATGCATTGCGCGCAGCGCCCGGGTGATGCCCAGCGGCTGGCGAAGCAGCGTCATGAACAGGGTGCGATGCAGCGGGTCGGCGCGAAACGCGGCATCGATGCGGGTGCTGCCGCGCCACAGCGCACGCAGCGTCGCCGGCTCGAATCCGGCAAGCAGCGGATGCTGGGCATACACGATGAACGCGCGCAGCAGGGCGTCCGGCTTGCGTTCGAACAGGTCGGCGGCGCGCGTTTCGAGCAGATTGGCGCGCAGCTGGAAATCGGCATCGATCGGCTGCGGCGGCGCCGTCACCGGAAACAGCCGCACGCGCAGCGACTGGATGAGGATGTCGTTGACGCGCTGGATCAGTTTGGCCGCCCGGTAGTAGCCTTGCATCAGGCGTTCGCCGGGCCGGCGGTGGGGCGTGGCGGCCAGCCCCAGGCGGGCGGCGAGTTCGGTCTGGTAATCGAAGGCGAGGCGGTCTTCGCGCCGCCCGGCCAGCAGATGCAGATGAATCCGCAGCGCCGACAGCGTGCGCTCCTCGCGCGCGATGCGGCGCGCCTCGGCGTGGGTGAGCAGGCCGGCGCGCGCGATGCCGCTCCAGCCCCCCAGGATGCCGCAGGCCTGAGCCAGCCAGTGAATGGTATGGAGGTCGCGCAAGCCGCCGGGGCTGTCCTTCAGGTTCGGTTCGAGCTTGTAGGCGCTGTCGTCGAAGCGCGCGTGGCGCGCCTGCTGCTCGGCCAGCTTGCCGTCGAAGAAATGCTGGGGGTCGAAGCGTGCCTGGAAGCGGCGGCCGAATTCGTCGAACAGGCTCGCAGCGCCGCACACGTGGCGCGCCTCCAGCAGGTTGGTTTCCACCGTGATGTCGGCGGCTTCGGCCAGGCAGGCGTCGACCGTGCGCACGCTGTGGCCGATCTCCAGCCCGACGTCCCAGCAGGCCTGCACCCAGCTTTCCAGCGTTGCCTGCTGGTCGGGTGCGGGCTCGTGCGGCAGCAACAGCAGCACGTCCACGTCGGAACCGGGAAACAGTTCGCCGCGCCCGTAGCCGCCGACGGCGGCGAGGCAGAAACTGGGGGGCAGGGCGAGGCGGGCCGAGAGTTCGGTCAGCACGCCGTCGACCAGCGCGGCGTGGCGGGTCAGGTAGAGGGTGGCGGGTCTTTTGAGGAAGGCAGCGGCCAGTCCGGCGCGGCCCGACTTGAGCCGCTCGCGAAGGTCGGCGAACGGCTGGGGACTCACGCGGCGTGGCGGATGCAGTCGGGCACGGCCGGGGTGCCGGCCGACACGGTCAGCACCTCGTAGCCGCTGTCGGTGACCAGCACGGTATGTTCCCATTGCGCCGACAGGCTGCGATCCTTGGTGACGATGGTCCAGCCGTCGGCCATCTGGCGGATGTCGCGGCGGCCGGCGTTGATCATCGGCTCGATGGTGAAGGTCATGCCCGGCTCTAGCACAAGGCCGGTGCCGGGCTTGCCGTAGTGCAGCACCTGCGGATCCTCGTGGAAATTTTGGCCGATGCCGTGGCCGCAGAATTCGCGCACCACGCTGTAGCCGTGGTTTTCGGCGAAGCGCTGGATGGCGTGTCCGATGTCGCCCAGGCGCGCGCCCGGCTTGACGTGGTCGATGCCGATCCACATCGCTTCGTAGGTGATCTGCATCAGGCGCTTGGCCTGGATCGACGCCTCGCCCACCGCGAACATGCGGCTGGTGTCGCCGTGCCAGCCGTCCTTGATGACGGTAATGTCGAGGTTCACGATGTCGCCGTTCTTCAGCACCTTGTCGCCCGGCACGCCGTGGCACACCTGGTTGTTGACCGAGGTGCAGATCGACTTGGGGTAGGGGGTGTGGCCGGACGGCGCGTAATTCAGCGGCGCCGGGATCGTGCCCTGCACATTCACCATCAGGTCGTGGCACAGCCGGTCGAGTTCGCCGGTGGTGACGCCGGGTTTGACGAAGGGCGTGATGTAGTCGAGCACTTCCGAGGCGAGTCGGCCGGCGACGCGCATGCCTTCTATTTCGGCGCCGGTTTTGATCGTGACAGTCATGGGATGGGGCGTTGGGAGTAAAGCCGCATTCTAGCGCGCCCCGTGGGCACCCGAAAAACCACTTCTTCAACAGGGACGAGAAAAAGGGACGCGCCGAGGCGTCCCCGTTGCCCGACCGCATGGGCCATGCTTGCGCGCTTACTGGCCCGCGGGCGAGTCTCCCCCGCTGCGAATCTGTTCGCGGCTTTCATTGCGGATCTGCTCGCGCTGTGCCTTGCCGGCGTGACTGCCGTCACGCGTCTGGATACGCTGCTCGTTGCGGCTCTGGGTGCGCGTTTCCTTGCGCGGGGCGGTGTCGGGACTGGTCATGCCGCCATTCCCCATGCCCATGCCGCCCATGCCACCCCCCATGCCGCCTTTGGCATGGACCGCGCCGCTGGCGAGGCCGGCAGTCACTAGAACCAGGGAAAGAACTTTCAGCGATTTCATCATTGCACTCCTTGTGAATTGAGATTACCGACCCCGTCGCCCGGAACCGGCTGCCGAGCCTGCACCGGCACCCGCACTGCCGCCGGTCGCCGCGCCGCCCATTATTTCCGGGTGGCGATGCTCATAGCCGGCGCCGTAGCGCAGGGCGGCCGGTGCCTGCGTGTTGCCCGGAAGCGGTGCGGGCGCGCGCAGGTTGCGCTGCACCGTCTCGTCGATCTGGCCGGCACCGGGGGCGTGCAGGACGTCGCGCGGCAAGGACAGGTTGAGGGGACGGGGCTGCGTGGCTTTTGCACTGGACTGACGCGCCTCGGCCCAGCCCGGCGAGGCCAGGGCCAGGACGGACGGGACAAGGATCAGGTTCAGGCGTGACAGGCTCATGGCAGGTTCAGATTCGGGTTTCGGTTGGGACCGCGGAATTGCGGCTGGAATGCAGTGTGGGCAGGATGTGTCGCTGCGCGATGTCAGCGGGATGGCGCTGCGTGTCAGTGTGTGTCCGTTTGTGACAGGCGGTCAGGAATGGCCCTGTTCTGGAGTAGGATAAATGCGGGCGTTATTGTCATCGCTGCATGCGGTGGCGCACCGAACCGCCCGACCCCCCCCAACCCGCCCAGCTGCCAAGGTCCAGACTCCGCATGATGCAATCGTTCAAGCCCGATTTCCAGAACGCTGCCCGAGGTACGCCATGACGGAGAGCGGCGCGTCACGCATCCTGGTGGTGGACGACGACCCAGGCATGCGTTCCCTGCTGGAAGCCTACCTGGGGGACAGCGGTTTTGCGGTGGAGACCGCGATGGATGGCGCGGCGATGTGGCAGGCGCTGGAGCGCGGCATGCCGGATGCCATCGTGCTCGACCTGATGATGCCCGGCGAGGACGGGCTGTCGCTGGCGCGCCGCCTGCGCAGCCGGTCGAACGTGCCTATCCTCATGCTGTCGGCGCGCGGCGAGGAAATCGACCGCGTGGTGGGACTGGAAATGGGCGCCGACGATTACCTGGCCAAACCCTTCAGCCCGCGCGAACTGCTGGCCCGCCTGCGTGCGCTGCTGCGGCGCAGCCAGGGACAGGCCGAAGCCGCCCCGCAGCCTGCACTGCCCACCTTCGGGCCGTACCAGATGGATGCGGCCAGCCACCGGCTCACCCGCGACGGCGTCGAGGTGAAACTGTCGACCGCCGAATTCGCCCTGTTGCGCATCTTCATCGAGCACCCGCTGCGGGTGCTGTCGCGCGACACGCTGATCGACATGCTGAAAGGCTACGAGCGCGATCCGTTCGACCGCAGCGTCGATACCCGTGTCACCCGGCTGCGCCGCAAGATCGAGCCCGATTCCGCCGAACCGGTCTACATCCGCACCGTGCGCGGCGAGGGTTACCTGTTCAATCCGCGCGGCGGCGCGGCGTGAGGCTGTCGTCGCGCCTCAGCCTGACGCAGCAGAATGCGCTGCTGCTGGTGGTGTTCTTCATCGTTTTCGAACTGCTGGTGGCGTCGGCCATCACCTACTTCCTGATGTTGCCGATGGCGCGCCGCTCGGCGGCCGACCTGGCCGGCCTGATGACGCTGTCGGCGCAGACCTGGAGCGAGCTGCCGCCCGTTACCCGCCCCGCGTTCGAAATCGAACTGGCGCGTTCGCACGCGCTGGCGTTGCGCGCCGAGCCGCCGCGCAACGCCGCGCCGCCTTCGTGGCGGGAACCTTACCTGCGCTTTCTGGCGGCATCCCTGAGCGCACGGACGGGCGAACCGGTCACGACTTCGCGCGAGGCAATCCGGGGCGAGGAATGGTTCTGGGCGTCGCTGCCCGCCGGCGACGGGCGCCTCTCGGTGGGCTTTCCCCACAGCCGCATCGGCCCGCGGCCGGTTCACGCCCTGCTGGCCTCGCTGGCCGGTGGCGTGGTGCTGACCCTGCTTGCAGCCTGGTGGCTGGCGCGTCGCGCGGTCCGCCCGCTGCAGCGGTTGCAGGAAGCAGTGACCTCCCTGGGACGCGGCCGGACGCCGGAGCGCCTCCCCGAGACCGGGCCACGCGAAATCGCCATTCTGAGCCGCCGCTTCAACGACATGGCGAAACAGGTGGAGGACCTGCTGGCCGCCCGCACCGTTTTGTTGGCGGGGGTGTCGCACGACCTGCGCACCCCGCTGGCGCGGCTGCGTCTGGCGGTGGAAATGCTTGTGCGCCGGCCCAGCGCGGACCTGGCGGCTCAGGTCGAGGGGGACATCGAGGCGATGGACCGCCTGATCGGCGATGTCCTGACGCTGGCGCGCGGGTTCGGCCATGAAGCAGCCCAGCAAGTGGTACTGCCCGATCTGCTGGCCGATCTGGTGCGGGCCACCCCTGGTGCGGCAGAACGGGTACAGATCGAGGCGGCCGATATCACATTCGATGTCCCTGCCGGCGCTTTGCGCCGCATCCTGGCCAACCTGCTGGAAAATGCCTTGCGCTATGGCGGTGGCCAGCCGGTGACGCTGCGTGCCGAGGCGGCGGAAGGGGCGTGTCGCATCGGCGTGCTCGACCGCGGCCCCGGGATTCCTGCGGCGGAACGGGAAGCGGTATTCCGCCCGTTCTACCGGATGGAGGCCTCGCGCAACGTCGCCACCGGCGGCTCCGGGCTGGGACTGGCGATCGTGCGCCAGCTGGCGGCCGCACAAGGGTGGGCGGTCAACCTGCAGGATCGGCCCGGCGGCGGGCTGGCAGTGTGGCTGCAGATTGCCCTGCCGCCGCCGGATGCCTTGAAATAAGCGCCCATTCGAATTAGAATTGCGGGCTGTCCGGAATGGTTCGGACAAATTCGCACACCTGTCATTAAAGGGTGGTGGCGCGTCCGGACTGAGACGACGCGCGGCTGCTGACGGGTGGAGGCTCAACCCTTTAGGAGATTTTCATGTCTGTCACCATGCGTCAAATGCTGGAAGCCGGTGTCCACTTCGGTCACCAGACCCGTTTCTGGAACCCCAAGATGGCCCCGTTCATCTTCGGCCATCGCAACAAGATTCATATCGTCAACCTGGAAAAATCGCTGCCGATGTTCCAGGAGGCGCAGAAATTCGTCCGTCAGCTGGCTGCCAACAAGGGCAACGTGCTGTTCGTCGGCACCAAGCGCGCCGCGCGCGACATCGTGCGCGAAGAAGCGCAGCGCGCCGGCATGCCTTATGTCGACCAGCGTTGGCTGGGTGGCATGCTGACGAACTTCAAGACGGTCAAGCAGTCGATCAAGCGCCTGAACGATTTGGAAGCCTCGCTGGCCGAACCGGGTCGTCTGTCGAAGAAGGAAATCCTCACGGTGCAGCGCGAAGTCGACAAGCTCAACCGCAGCCTGGGCGGCATCCGCGAAATGGGCGGCCTGCCCGATGCGATTTTCATCATCGACGTCGGTTACCAGAAGGGCGCCGTGGTCGAGGCCAAGAAGCTGGGCATCCCGGTGATCGGCGTGGTCGATACCAACAACAGCCCGGAAGGCGTGGACTACATTGTTCCCGGCAACGACGACTCGGCGCGCGCGATCCGCCTGTATGCCCGTGGCATGGCCGATGCGGCGTTGGAAGGCCGTGCCCAGGTGATCAGCGAGATCACCGGCGGCGAAGAGTTCGTCGAGGTGGAAGAAGAAGGTGGCGTGGCCGCCGAGTAAACGCGGCGCGCTGCAACATCGCCGGATGGGTTTCCCGGCGAGCGTATTCGAGGAGGGGCGTCTGCCCCTCTTTCCGTATTGAATCGTTTGAAACTGGCTGTATTTAATTGAATCTTGGGGAGTTCGAAATGGCAGAAATCACTGCAAGCATGGTCAAGGATCTGCGCGAGAAAACCGATGCGCCGATGATGGACTGCAAGAAGGCGCTGTCCGAGGCCGGCGGCGACATGCAGAAGGCGGAAGAAATCCTGCGCGTGCGCTTCGGCAACAAGGCCGCCAAGAGCGCCGGCCGCGTGGCGGCCGAAGGCGTGGTGACGATCGCCATCAGCGCTGACGGCAAGTCGGCCGCCATGGTCGAAGTCAACTGCGAAACCGACTTCGTGGCCAAGAACGACGACTTCATGGCGCTGTCCAACGCGCTCGCCGGCATGGTGCTGGAACAGAACCCGGCCGACGTCGCGGCGCTGTCCGCGTTGCCCTACAAGGGCAGCACGGTGGAGGCCTTCCGCACCGAACTGGTCGGCAAGATCGGCGAGAACATGTCGGTGCGCCGTTTCGTGCGCCTGGCTGGCCAGGGCAAGTTCGCCAGCTATGTCCATGGCGGCAAGATCGGCGTGCTGGTCGACGTGACCGGCGACGAGGCGCTGGCGCGCGACATCGCCATGCACATCGCGGCGTCCAAGCCGAAGTCGCTGGACGCCTCCGGCGTCTCGCAGGAGCTCATTGATACGGAGCGCCGCGTCGCGATCGAGAAGGCCAAGGAAGCCGGCAAGCCGGAAGCCATGCTGGAGAAGATCGCCGAGGGCACGGTGCAGAAATTCCTCAAGGAAGTCACCCTGCTGTCGCAGCCCTTCGTCAAGGACGACAAGCAGACCGTCGAACAGGTGCTGAAGTCGAAGAACTCGCAGTGCCACGGCTTCGTGATGTATGTGGTGGGCGAGGGCATCGAGAAGAAAGTGACCGACTTCGCCGCTGAAGTCGCTGCTGCCTCCAAGGTCTGATCGCCGAGGGAGATGATTGATATGGCGCCTGTCCGTCGCATCCTGCTGAAGCTGTCCGGCGAGGCCTTGATGGGGCCGGACAGCTTTGGCTATCACGCCGAAACCATGGCCGGCTTTGTCGGTCAGATTCGCGAAGTGGTGGCGCTGGGCGTGCAGGTCGGCATCGTGGTCGGCGGCGGTAACCTGTTCCGTGGCGCTACCGGCGCGCTGTCCGGGATGAACCGTGCCACGGCCGACTCGATGGGCATGCTTGCCACGGTGATGAATGCGTTGGCACTGAAGGATGCGCTGCAGCAGGCGGGCGTCGAGGCACGCGTGCAGACTGCGGTGCACATCGCCCATCTTGGCGAGGATTTCGAGCGTGACGCGGCCGTGCGTGAACTGGAGGCCGGAAAAGTGGTCATCTTCGGCGGCGGCACCGGCAATCCCTTCTTCACCACCGACACCGCGGCAGCGCTGCGTGCGGCCGAGATCGGCGCCGACCTGCTGCTGAAGGCGACCAAGGTCGATGGCGTCTACACCGCCGATCCGAAGAAGGACGCGAGCGCCCGCCGCTACGAGACGCTCACCTTCGACGAGGCGATCGCCAACAATCTCGGCGTGCTCGATACCGCCGCCTTTGCCTTGTGCCGCGAACAGAAACTGTCCCTGGTCGTGTTCAACGTCTTCAAGCCCGGCGCACTGAAACGCGTGGTGATGGGTGAGGACGAGGGCACGCGGGTAAGCTAAGTGAGGAGTTGATATGGCTGAAACCACCATCGCCGAAATCAAGCAGTCTGCCGAGCAGAAGATGGGCAAGACGCTGGAATCACTGAAGAACGACCTGGCCAAGGTGCGTACGGGGCGCGCCCACACTGGCCTGCTCGACCATGTGACGGTCGACTACTACGGCAACCCGACGCCGGTGCCGCAGGTGGCCAACGTCTCGCTGGTCGATTCGCGTACGCTGGGTGTGCAGCCGTACGAAAAAAACATGGTCGGCAAGATCGAGAAGGCGATTCGCGATGGCGATCTGGGCCTGAACCCGGCGACGCACGGCGACATCATCCGCGTTCCCATGCCTGCGCTGACCGAGGAACGCCGCAAGGATCTGATCAAGGTCGTGCGTGGCGAGGCGGAAAACGCACGCGTCGCGGTGCGCAACGTTCGTCGTGACGCCAACGGCACGCTGAAGGACATGGTCAAGGCCAAGACCGCGACCGAAGACGAAGAGCGCCGCACCCAAGACGAGGTGCAGAAGCTGACGGACAAGTTCATCGGCGAAATCGACAAGATGCTGGCCGACAAAGAGAAAGAGCTGCTCGCAGTCTGAGTGAGGCTGACGAGCATATCCGGCGTGTCTACCCGCACCAAGCAAGCGACCCCGGCTGGCACTGACGTGCCGCGGCACATCGCCATCATCATGGACGGCAATGGCCGCTGGGCGAAGCGCCGGCTGATGCCGCGCGTCGCCGGGCATCGCAAGGGGGTCGAGGCGCTGCGTGGGGTGATTCGCGCCTGCGCCGAGCGCGGCGTGTCGCATCTCACCGTGTTCGCCTTCAGCTCCGAAAACTGGCGGCGCCCGCAGGAAGAAGTCACCCTGCTGATGGAGTTGTTCATGCGCGCACTTGAGAACGAAGTTGCCAAGCTGCACGAAAATGGCATTCGCTTCCGCGTCATCGGCGACCTGTCGGGTTTTTCCGAGCGTATCCAGGCCTTGATCCGCGACGCGGAATCGTTGACGCGCGACAATCCGCGTCTCACCTTCACCGTCGCCGCCAATTACGGTGGGCGCTGGGACATTGTGCAGGCGGTCAAGAAATTGATGCTGTCCGGCGCGTCGGCGGGGGCGATCAATGAAGCCACGCTCGCCGAACAGCTCAGCATGGCCGATGCGCCGGAGCCCGATCTGTTCATCCGCACCGGCGGCGAGCAGCGCATCAGCAACTTCCTGATGTGGCAACTGGCCTATACCGAACTCTATTTCACCGACGCGCTGTGGCCCGATTTCGATGCGGCGGCGCTGGATGAAGCAATCGCTTCCTACCGCACCCGCGAACGCCGTTTCGGCCGCACCAGCGAGCAGGTGCGATCCGCGTCGTGACTGCAAGCCGGACACCGCATCCATGACGCCGCTTCTCAGCCGGATAGGCACAGCCCTGCTGCTGCTGGCCGTGTTCGTGCCGGCCGCGTTGTGGGCGCCGGCATGGCTGTGGGCGATCCTGATGGCGGGCGTGGTGGGCCTGGCCGCTTACGAATGGGCGCGCCTGAGCCATTTCCCGCCGCTGACTGCGCGCGCCTATGCGGTGCTGCTGGCGCTTTGTGCGCTGGCCTTGCCGTATGTCCTGACCGCGGAGTGGCCGCTGTTCCAGACTGTTCTGATCCTGCTGGCCATCGCATTCTGGCTGCTCGTTGCGCCCCTGTGGCTGCTGGGACGCTGGCAAGCGCCACGCGCATTTGTGCGCGCCGCGATCGGCGTCGTGGTCCTGCTACCGACCTGGGCGGCGCTGCTCTATCTGCAGGCGCGCGGCCCTGCCGTGCTGCTGGGCGTAATGGCGGTCGTCTGGATCGCCGATACCGCAGCCTATTTTTCCGGGCGTTTCTTCGGGCGACACAAACTTGCGCCCGCCATCAGCCCCGGCAAGACCTGGGAAGGCGTGGCGGGTGCGTTCGTCGCGCTGACACTGTATGTCAGCGCCCTGAGCCTGTGGGGTGCCCTGCCTTTTCGGCCGCTGTTTCTCATGGTGTCCGGCCTGCTCTACCTGTCGGTGCTGGGCGATCTGTTCGAGTCCTGGATCAAGCGTGTGTCGGGCATGAAGGACAGCGGCGACACGCTGCCCGGCCATGGCGGCGTGCTTGACCGGATCGATGCGTTGACCTCGACGCTGCCGATCGCCACGGGCATGTTGATGTGGCTGGAGCGCTCCACATGAATAAAAGCGGCCCGAAACCGCGTGTCCTCACCATTCTGGGTGCCACCGGCACCATCGGCGTCAACACGCTCGACGTGGTGGCGCGCCATCCCGATCGTTTCGACGTCTTCGCGCTGACCGGCGCGACCCAGGTCGAGCGCATGCTGGAACAGTGCCGTACCCATCGGCCGCGCTTTGCGGTGATGAGCGAGCCTGCCGCCGCCGCGGCGCTGCGCGACCGGGTCGCTGCCGAAGGCCTGGCGGTCGAGGTGCTCGAGGGCGACGCCGCGTTGACCGAGGTGGCGACCGCGCCCGCAGTCGACACCGTGATGGCGGCGATCGTGGGTGCGGCGGGCTTGCCGGCCACGCTGGCGGCGGCCCAGGCGGGCAAGCGGATTCTGCTGGCCAACAAGGAAACCCTGGTGGTGTCCGGCCAGTTGTTCATGGACGCCATCGCCGCCAGCGGCGCCGAACTGCTGCCGATCGACTCCGAACACAACGCGATCTTCCAGGCGCTGCCGCGCGACTTCGACGGCGACTTTCAGCGCGCCGGGGTGAAGGCGCTGTGGCTCACCGCGTCCGGCGGTCCGTTCCGCACCCTGTCGGCGGAAGCGATCGCGGCCGCCACCCCCGCCCAGGCGGTGGCGCACCCCAACTGGGTGATGGGCAAGAAGATTTCGGTCGACTCGGCCAGCCTGATGAACAAGGGCCTCGAGGTGATCGAGGCGCGCTGGCTGTTCAATGCCCGTCCCGAGCAGATCAAGGTGGTGGTGCATCCGCAGAGCATCGTGCATTCGATGGTCGAGTACGCCGACGGCTCGGTGATCGCGCAGATGGGCACGCCCGACATGCGCACGCCGATCGCCTACGCGCTGGGCTTTCCCGAGCGCATCGATGCCGGCGTGTCGGCGCTGGAACTGATGGGCAGGCAGTTGACCTTCGAGGCGCCCGACACGACGCGCTTCCCCTGCCTGCAGCTGGCGTTCGACGCGCTCGCTATGGGGGGCAACGCCGCGGCGGTGCTGAATGCCGCCAACGAGGTCGCGGTTGCGCGTTTCCTCGATGGCGCCGCTTCCTTCAACGCCATCGCCGCCAGCATCGCCCATGCGCTGGACACGCTGGCGGGCGGCCCGGCCGACACCCTGGAAGACCTGCTCGAGGCGGACCGCCAGGCGCGCAGCGTGGCAGCTGCCTATCTGGAGGCCTGCGCATGAGCGTGTTGCATACGACAGTGTGGTTCCTGGTCGCCATCGCCATTCTGGTGGTGGCACACGAGTTCGGCCATTACCTCGCGGCGCGGCTGGCCGGCGTCAAGGTGCTGCGTTTCTCGCTCGGCTTCGGCAAACCCCTGCTGAGCCGCCGCTTCGGCCGTGACCAGACCGAATGGACGCTGGCCCTGCTGCCGTTCGGCGGCTACGTCAAAATGCTCGACGAACGCGAGGGGGTGGTCCCTGCTGCCGAGGCGTATCGCAGTTTCAACCGGGCGACCGTCTGGCGCCGCATCGGCATCGTCGCGGCGGGGCCCATCGCCAATTTCCTGCTTGCCATCGTGTTCTACTGGGCGCTGTTCCTGCACGGCATGCCTGCGATGAAGCCACTGGTAGGCGAGCCGCCGGCAGGCACCCCGGCAGCGCAGGCCGGACTGGTGGCGGGCGATGAGATCCGCCGCGTCAATGGCGCCGATACCCCGTCGTTCCAGGATCTGCGGCTGGAACTGCTGCGCGCCGGCGTGGCGGGTGATCCGATCGAACTGGACCTGGCCGATGGCCGCAGCGTGCAACTCGACGCGCCGCCCATGGAAACCGAGAATCTGGAACGGGACACCCTGCGCCCGCTGGGGATCGTGCGTTACGACCCCGAGATCGAGCCGGTCATCGGCGAGGTACTGCCCGGTGGCGCCGCCGCGCGCGCCGGCTTTCAGACCGGGGACCGGCTGGTCGCCGCTGATGGGCAATTCGTGGCGAACTGGCAGGACTGGGTGAAACTGATTCGCCAGCATCCATCGCAACCCTTGCGTATCGGTTATGAGCGGCAGGGACAACGCGGCGAATTGACGGTCGTACCCGATACGGTGGATGAAAAAGGCCAGCGTGTCGGCAAGATCGGTGCCGGTCCCAAGGTCGACGAGGCGGTGTTCGACGCGCTGATGACCGAGGTGCGTTACGGGCCGCTCGAGGCGCTGCAACGGGGCGCCGGAAAAACTTGGGAAATGAGCTTGTTCACGCTGGAGATGATGGGACGCATGGTGCTGGGGCAGGTGTCCTGGAAGAACCTGTCGGGTCCGTTGACCATTGCCGATTACGCCGGCCAGAGCGCCACGCTCGGATGGATCAGCTTCGTCGGATTTCTGGCGCTGGTGAGCGTGAGTCTGGGCGTGCTGAATCTGCTGCCCGTCCCGCTGTTGGATGGGGGACACCTCATGTATTATGTTGCCGAAGTTTTGACCGGTCGCCCGGTGTCCGAACGCACCATGGAAATAGGCAGCCGGATCGGCATGGCGCTTTTGCTCCTGCTGATGTCGTTTGCACTGTTCAACGATTTGCAACGCCTGGTAGGCGGATGATAACAACCATGACCCTGAACCGTTTGACGCTTGCCCTTGCTGCCGTACTCGCCGCGCAACCCGTGTTCGCCGCGGAGCCGTTTGTCGTCAAGGACATCCGGGTCGAAGGGATCCAGCGCACCGAGGCGGGCACGGTGTTCAGCTATCTGCCGGTCAAGGTCGGCGATACGATGACCGATGAGAAAACCGCTGCAGCGATCAAGGCGCTGTATGCCACCGGTTTTTTCAAGGACGTGCGGCTGGAAGCGCGCGATGGTGTGGTGATCGTCACGGTTGAAGAGCGCCCCTCGATCGCCAAGATCACCCTGAACGGCATCAAGGAGTTTTCGCAGGATGATTTGAAGAAGGGGCTCAAGGACACCGGGCTGGCCGAGGGCCGTGTGCTCGACCGCTCCTTGCTGGACAAGGCCGAGCAGGAACTGCAGCGGCAATACTTCAACCGCGGCAAGTATGCAGTCGAGATCAAGTCCACCCTGACCCCGCTGGAGCGCAACCGGGTCGCCGTGCAGTTCGACGTGGTGGAAGGGCAGAGCGCGAAAATCCAGCAGATCAACATCGTCGGAAACCACGCGTTCAAGGAAAAGGAACTGCTGAAGCAGTTCACTTCGACTACGCCGGGCTGGCTGACCTGGTACACCAAGAACGACCAGTATTCCAAGACGCGCCTGGCCGGTGACATCGAAGCCCTGCGCTCGTTCTACCTCAATCGCGGCTATCTCGAATTCAACGTCGATTCCACCCAGGTGTCGATCTCACCCGACAAGCAAGGCATCTACATCACCGTCAACGTGACCGAAGGGCCGCAATACAGGGTGTCCGACGTCAAGCTGGCCGGGCAGATGCTGGTGCCGGAAGCCGAGCTGAAAAAGCTCGTCACCATCAAGCCGGGCGAGGTGTTCGCGCGCGATCGCCTGACCGAGACCACCAAAGCCATCGGTGACCGTCTCGGCAACGACGGCTATGCGTTTGCCAACGTCAACGCCGTGCCCGATCTCGACAAGGAGAAGCACACGGTCGCGTTCACCCTGTTCGTCGATCCGGGCCGCCGTGTGTACGTGAACCGCGTCAACGTGTCGGGCAACACCAAAACCCGCGATGAAGTGGTGCGCCGTGAAGTGCGTCAGATGGAAGGTGCGTATTACGACGCCGCGAAGATCAACCTTTCGCGCGATCGCCTCAATCGCCTGGGTTATTTCAACGAAGTGAATATCGAGACCCCGGCGGTGCAGGGCACCACCGACCAGGTCGACGTCAACGTGGGCGTGACCGAGAAGTCCACCGGCAGCATCATGGTGGGCGCCGGCTTCTCGTCGTCCGAGGGCCTGGTGCTCTCCGGTTCGGTCTCGCAGAACAACGTGTTCGGCACCGGCAACCGGCTGTCGGCGCAGATCAACTCGGGCAGCGTCAACAAGGTCTATGCGCTGTCGTACACCAACCCCTACTACACCATCGACGGCGTCAGTCTGGGCTACGACCTGTACCGGCGCGACGTCGATGCGACCTCGCTTTCCAGCGTCAGCCCGTACAAGACGTCCACCTACGGCGCTGGTGCGCGTCTGGGCTTGCCGATCAACGAGCGCGACTTCATTTCCTTCGGCCTGACCTACGAGCAGACCCAGATCACCACGACGTCGGCCAGCCCGGTGCAGTACCTCAATTTCGTCAACACCTTTGGCAGCAACAACGACACGTTGCGCTTCGATACGTCCTGGGCGCGCGATACCCGCAACAGCTATCTGTTCCCGACCAAGGGCCTGCTGCAGCGGGTGGCTGCAGAGATCGGCACGCCGGCGGGCAGCCTGCAATACTACAAGCTGACCTTCCAGCATCAGCAATACTTCCCGCTGGGGAGAAACTTCACGCTCATGCTGAATGGCGAGCTTGGGTACGGCGATGGGTTGTCCGGCAAGCCGCTGCCATTCTTCAAGAATTTCTACGCGGGCGGCAACAGTTCTGTGCGCGGCTTCAAGAACGGTACCCTGGGGCCCAAGGATATCAATGGCGATGCGCTCGGCGGCAACGAACGCATCGTCGGCAACGCGGAACTCTTCTTCCCCTTGCCGGGTGTGAAGGACGAGCAGTCGCTGCGCATGTCGGTCTTTGTCGACACGGGCGCCTCGTTCGGTCCCTTCGACGTGAACAACCAGTACCAGAGTTTTTCGTTCGGGGACTTACGTTATTCGGCCGGCGTGGCCGTGCTGTGGGTTTCGCCGCTGGGTCCGCTCAAATTCAGTCTGGCTCAACCGCTGGTCAGGAAGACGGGCGACAAGTCTGAAGTGTTTCAATTCACCCTCGGCCAGGTGTTCTGAGGGTAAGCCGTTACTGGAGTATTCATGATGAAGTTCAAGCAGCTTGCAGTTTCCCTGATTCTCGCGTCGGCGTTTGCGGCCGGTCCCCTCCTGGCCGACACCAAGATCGGCTTCGTCAATACCGAACGGCTGCTACGCGAGGCGCCCCTGTCGATTGCCGCGCAGAAGAAGCTGGAGCGCGAATTTTCCGGGCGCGACCAGGAACTGCAGAAGATGGCCAAACAGGCGCGCGACCTGCAGGCGCAGCTCGACAAGGATGGCGTGACCATGTCGGACAGCGATCGCAAGTCGAAGGAACGTGACCTCAACAACCTCAACGTCGAGCTGCAGCGCAAGGGACGCGAGTTCCGGGAGGACCTCAACCTGCGTCGCAACGAAGAACTGAGCCAGATCCAGGAACGTGCGCGCAAGGCGATCCAGGATATCGCCAAGGCCGAGAAATTCGACCTGATCGTCGAGCAGGCCGTGTACGTCGATCCCAAGAGCGACATCACCGACCGGGTGATGAAGGCCTTGGGTGGTAAATAAAAGTAGGCGCGGGAAGTAAGCGCCCGATGGCCTTTACGCTGACCGAACTGGTCGCGCGTTTTGGCGGAGAGTTGCTGGGCGACGGCAGCGTCACGATTCGTCAGGTTGCGCCGCTGGGCCAGGCGCAGGCCGGCGAAATCGGTTTTGTTTCGCAGGCCAAATACCTGTCCCAGCTGACCGACACGCGCGCCGCAGCCGTCATCCTGCCGGCGGACGCGCGCGACGCCACCGCGCTGCCGCGCATCCTCACGCCCAATCCCTATCTGTATTTCGCACGCGTCTCGGCCTTGCTGAATCCGCCGCCGCGTCCGCCTGCAGGCATCCACCCGGCGGCGACGGTCGCCCCGGATGCGGAGATCGCCGCCGACGCCAGCATCGGTGCCGGCGCGGTGATCGGCGGCGGCGCGCGTATCGGCGCACGGACGGTCATCGGCCCCAACTGCGTCGTCGGCGACCACGCCCGCATCGGCGCCGACTGCCTGCTGCACGCCAACGTCACCGTGTATCACCGCTGCGAAGTCGGCGACCGCGCGATCCTGCATTCGGGCTGCGTCATCGGCGCCGACGGCTTCGGTTTCGCGCCCAACGAGGGCCGCTGGGAAAAGATCCCGCAGATCGGCCGCGTGCGGATCGGCGACGATGTCGAGATCGGTGCCTGCACCACCATCGACCGTGGTGCGCTGGAAGACACGGTGATCGAGGAGGGGGTCAAGCTCGACAACCTGATCCAGGTCGCGCACAACGTCACCATCGGCGCGCACAGCGCGATCGCCGCCTGCACCGGGATCGCCGGCAGCGCAAAGATCGGCCGCCACTGCACCATCGGCGGCGCGGCGATGATCTTCGGCCACATCGAGATCGCCGACGGCACCCGCATTTCGACCAACACGCTGATCACCAAATCGCTGCCCAAGCCGGGTACCTACACCTCGGCGCTGCCGTTCTCCGAGCACGAGGTCTGGCAGAAGAACGCCGTGCACATGCGCAACCTCGACAAGCTCGTGAACCGTATCAAGCAGTTGGAAAAACGCCTCAACGAACTGGAAAGCAAATCATGATCATGGACATTGAGCAGGTCATGCAGTACCTGCCGCACCGCTACCCCTTCCTGCTGATCGACAAGGTCACCGAACTCGAACTCGGCAAATCCATCACCGCGATCAAGAACGTCACCATCAACGAGCCGTTCTTTGCCGGCCATTTCCCGGGTGCACCGGTGATGCCGGGCGTGCTGATCCTGGAGGCGATGGCGCAGGCGGCTGGGATTCTGTCGTTCAAGACCAAGAACTACACGCCGGAGCAGATCGGCATCATCTACTTTGCCGGCATCGACAATGCGCGCTTCAAGAAGCCGGTCAAGCCGGGCGACCAGCTGGTACTCAAGGCCGAGATCGTGCGCGAGATGCGCGGCATCTGGAAATACACCGGGCGCGCCGAAGTCGACGGCGCGCTGGTGGCCGAAGCCGAACTGATGGCGACCCTGCGCGACAAGGCCTGACATGGCGACGATTCATCCCACCGCGCTGGTCGCGTCGGGCGCGCGGCTTGCCGACGACGTCGAAATCGGCCCTTACACGATCGTCGGCGAGCACGTCGAGATCGGTGCGGGTACCACGGTCGGCGCGCATGCCGTCATCACCGGCCATACCCGGATTGGTGCACGCAACAAGATCTTCCACTTCGTCTCGCTCGGCGAGGCGCCGCAGGACAAGAAATACGCAGGCGAGCCGACCCGCCTGGAAATCGGCGACGACAACGTCATCCGCGAATTCTGCACCTTCAATACCGGCACCGCGCAGGACCGCGGTGTCACCACCCTCGGCAGCCACAACTGGATCATGGCCTACGTCCACATCGCGCACGACTGCGTGGTGGGCGACCACACCATCTTTGCCAACAATGCCTCGCTCGCAGGCCATGTGGAAGTCGGCGACTGGGCGATCCTCGGCGGTTTCACCGGCGTGCACCAGTTCTGCAAGATCGGCGCGCACGTCATGACCGGCGTGTCCACCGTCGTGTTCAAGGATATCCCGCCCTTCGTCATGGCGTCCGGCCATCCCGCCGCGCCGCACGGCCTCAATGGCGAAGGCCTGAAGCGCCGCGGGTTCTCCGCCGAATCGCTGACCGCGCTGAAGCGCGCGTACAAGGTTCTCTACCGCGAGGGCAACACGCTGACCGAGGCGCAGGCCAAACTTGAGCCCGAGGCAGCGAAGCACGCCGAAGTGCGGCAACTGCTGGATTTCCTCGCGCGCGCCGAGCGCGGCATCATCCGGTGATCGATCTGGGCCTGGTTGCCGGCGAAGCATCCGGCGACCTCCTGGGCGCGCATTTCATCGCCGCGCTGAAACAGGCTCACCCCGGTTTGCGCGCAGCCGGCATTGCCGGCCCCCGCCTGATCCAGGCCGGCGTCGAAGCCGTCTATCCCAGCGAGAAACTGGCGGTCAACGGCTATGTCGAGGTGCTGCGCCATCTGCCCGAACTGCTGTGGATCCGTTCGCGCGTCACCCGGTATTTCCTGCGCGAACGGCCGCGCGTTTTCGTCGGTATCGATGCGCCGGATTTCAACTTCACGCTGGAAGCGAAGCTCAGGCAGGCGGGGATTCCCACGGTGCATTTCGTCAGTCCGTCGATCTGGGCCTGGCGGCCGGAACGTATCCAGCGCATCAGGCAGGCGGTGTCGCACATGCTGGTGGTGTTCCCGTTCGAGGAAGCGATCTACCGGGACGCCGGCATCCCGGTCAGCTACGTCGGCCCCCCGCTGGCCGACGTGATCCCGCTGGAACCCGACGTGGCCGGTGCGCGCGCGACGCTCCGGCTGGACGGCGGACCGGTCGTGGCCCTGCTGCCGGGCAGCCGCTTGAGCGAAGTGAAGCGCCACGCACGACTGATGCTCGACGCGGCGGTGCGTATCCGCTCGCGCCATCCGGACGCGCGGTTCGTGCTGCCCGCCGCGAACGAGGCGGCTGCTCGTCTGATC
Source organism: Hydrogenophilales bacterium (assembly GCA_016195805.1). Lineage (GTDB taxonomy): Bacteria > Pseudomonadota > Gammaproteobacteria > Burkholderiales > Thiobacillaceae > Thiobacillus. The sequence goes on along the minus strand of JACPYT010000009.1, from coordinate 215,465 downwards.
GGACGCGCGCGACAGGGGCTCGACCTGCCGCTTGACGTGCTGGCAGGGCAGTCCCACACGGCCCTGGCGGCGTGCGACGTCGCACTGGTGGCTTCGGGCACCGCCACGCTCGAAACCGCGCTGTTCAAGAAACCGATGGTCATCACCTACCGCGTGCCCGCGCTTACCGCGCATCTGATGCGCAAGAAGGCGCTGCTGCCCTGGATTGGCCTGCCGAACATTCTGGCGCGCGACTTCGTGGTGCCGGAGCGCGTGCAGGAAGCTGCGACTGCGGCCAATCTCGCCGACGATGCGCTGGCCTGGCTTGCCGACGCGCCGCGGCACGCCGCCTTGACCGAAACCTTCCGCACCATGCACCTCGCCCTGCGGCAGAACGCCAGCGCACGCATCGCCGAGGCGCTCGAACCGTATATCGGGGAATCGGCATGACGCGGCGCCCCGCCGTCGCACTGCATGTCGGCCCGCTCGGGCTGTGCGGCGTTGACGAGGCCGGTCGCGGGCCCCTGGCGGGGCCGGTAACGGCAGCCGCGGTCATGCTCGATCCCGCGCAGCCGATCGACGGCCTGCGCGATTCCAAGAAACTTTCCGCCGCTGCGCGCGAACGCCTGGCCGACGAGATACGCCTGCGTGCCGCAGCCTGGTGCGTGGCCGAAGCCAGCGTCGCCGAGATCGACCAGCTGAACATCCTGCAGGCCACGATGCTGGCGATGCAGCGTGCGGTCGCCGGTCTCGGGCGCGCGCCCGACGAGGTATGGGTCGACGGCAACCGCTGCCCCCGGTGGCCGTGGCGCTCGCAGGCCGTGGTCAAGGGCGACGACAAGGTGGCGGCGATTGCCGCAGCCTCGATCCTTGCCAAGACCGCGCGCGACCAGTTCATGATCCGCCTGCACGATGAATTTCCGGTCTACGGCTTTGCCCGGCACATGGGCTACGGTACCGCCGCCCATCTCGATGCCCTGAAGGCGCACGGCGCCTGTCCGCAGCACCGGAGAAGCTTCGCGCCGGTTAAACTCGTCCTCGATCAAGCCACGCTCTTTTGAAAGGAAATACCGTGAATCTGACCTTGTTGTTCCACATGCTCGGTGTCGTCGTCTGGGTGGGTGGCATGTTCTTCGCCTATATGGCGCTGCGCCCGGTTGCGGCCAGCGTCCTCGAACCGCCGCAGCGCCTGAGCTTGTGGGCCGGCGTGTTCGGCAGGTTTTTCCCGTGGGTGTGGGCATCGGTGGCGCTGATCCTGGGATCCGGTCTGCACATGCTGATGAAGCTCGGCGGCGCGGCGGCACCGCACTACGCGCTGGCCATGCTGGCGCTGGGCGTGGCGATGATGCTGATTTTTGCGCACGTATTCTTTGCGCCCTATAAAAAGCTCAAGCGTGCGGTCGGCGAGCAGGACTGGAAAGCGGGCGGCGCGGCGCTGGGGCAAATCCGCAGGCTGATCGGCATCAACCTCAGCCTGGGGCTGCTGACGATAGCAGTGGTATTTGTCGGGCGTGCGCTGATGCTGGGTTAAGCATGCGATTCCACACGTACTTCAGTACGTAGTGGATCGGAATACCCACAAGGGGCATCGAGATCCTTCAGGGCATACGATTCCACATGGGCTTTAGCCCATAGTGGATCGGAGTCCTTCAGGGTTCATCCTGCGCCGGAGCTGCCAGCAACTGGCCTGCGGCCTGGCGGATGGCTTCGGGCCGTGCCTCGCACTGCAATTCGGCATGAAAGCGGCCGTCGCGATAGAGATAGACCGTGGGCAGGTGGAAAATGCCGAAGTAGCGCGCCACGCCGGTGGCTTCGCTGACGTCGACTTCATAAAACGCTGTGGCCAGATCGGCCAGCGCTTGCGGCAACAATCGTTTCCATGCCCGGCACGCACCGCAGTGCGGCGCGCTGAACAGCACAACCGCCGCGCCGGCTGAGGCAGCGAGCCTGCGCTGAAACTCACCCTCGCCAAGACGCGAAAACGCGTCCGGGGCGAACAGGGCCGGGCTGGTAGAATCACAGTTTTGCTCCTGGCTGGCACTCATGCTGTTTCTCGAACTCTTCGGCTATCTGCTGCTCATCCTCGTGGCGGCAGAAATCTTTGTCAACGCGCTCGAACACCTGGGCGAAAAGCTGCATATCTCGGAAGGCGTGACGGGTTCGTTGTTTGCCGCGATCGGCACCGCCATGCCGGAAACCCTGGTGCCGCTGCTGGCGATCTTTGCCGGCACCGGCAACAACGCCACCAACGAGGAAATCGGCGTCGGCGCCATTCTGGGCGCGCCGCTGATGTTGTCGACCCTGTCGCTATCCCTGATGAGCGTGGCCGTACTCAAACGGCGCGGCATTCAGGGCCATCTCACCCCCGAGAAAACCGGTCTCAAGCGCGATCTGGATTTCTTCCTGATGGCCTTCCTGCTGGCGTTTGCCGCCATGTTCGTGCCGCACAGCAACGGTTGGGTGCGCGTTGCGCTGGCTTTCGTCATGGTGCTGATCTACTTCGTGTACGTGATGCTGACCCTGCGCGCATCGAGCAAACTGGTGGAAGAAGGGCATGCAACGGAGGCCGAGTCGCCAATGTTGCTGTCGCGCCTGGGCTTCCCGCAAAACCTGTTCTTCATCGTGGTGCAACTGGCGCTGGGGCTGGCGCTGCTGGTCGGGGGAGCCAAGGGCTTCATCCACGGCGTCGAACTGGCCGCGCCCATCATCGGCATCTCCGCCCTGCTGCTGTCGCTGATGATCATCCCGATCGCGACCGAATTGCCGGAGAAGGTGAATTCGATCCTGTGGATCCGCAAGCACAAGGACACGCTGGCGTTCGGCAACATCACCGGCGCCATGGTGTTCCAGGGCACGCTGCTGCCCGCCATCGGCATTTCGCTCACCCCCTGGGTGCCGCAAAAGGAAGTCCTGCTGGGCGTGGTGATCACGCTGGTCGCAGCATTCTGGCTGCGCTGGGCGGCGTTGCATGGGGGCCTGCGGGTGTGGCACCTGTTCGTCAACGGCGCGTTGTACGTGACCTACCTGACGGCGGTGCTGGCTTAAGCTGACGTGGCTGGCGGCTCGCGGCGAAAAGGTCCGTCGAGTTCGTCCATGTAATGCGCGACGGCGTCCGTCTCGCGTTCCAGGAAGCGGTCGACCGCCGCGCGGAATTCGGCGTTTTCCAGCCAGTGCCAGGAATGCGTGGCGGTGGGGACGAGGCCGCGCGCGAGCTTGTGCTCGCCCTGGGCGCCGCCTTCGAACACCTGCAGGCCATGGGCAATCGCGTATTCGATGCCCTGCTGGTAGCAGGTTTCGAAATGCAGTCCCGGCACATATTCCAGCGTGCCCCAGTGACGGCCATACAGCCGCTGACGGTCTTTCATGCAGAACGAGCAGGCGACGGGCTCGCCGTTCTTCTCGGCGATGATCAGCACCAGGGTGTCCGGCATCGTTTCGCGCAGCGCGGCGAAGAAGGCGCGGTTGAGATGCGGCTCGCTGCGGTGGCGGGCGTAGGTGTCGGCGTAGCAGCGATAGAAATGATCCCAGTCGGCGTCGCTGCTCTCCGTGCCTTCGACCCAGCGAAACGCCACGCCGAGCGCGGCGAGCTTCTTCCTTTCCTGGCGGATCTTCTTGCGCTTGTCGTGCGTCAGCGCGGCGAGGAAATCGTCGAAACTGGCGTAGCCCGCGTTGGTCCAGTGAAACTGGAAGCCGCTGCGATGCAGCAAAGTCGTCGCGTTGAGCGCGGCGTGATCGGGCTCGGTGGGGAACAGGATGTGGAAGGACGAAAGCCCCAGATCGTGGGTGAGTTTCAATGCGGAATGGATCAGCGTGGCGCGGTCGGCGTCGTTCCTGGCCAGCAGGCGCGGCCCGGGCACTGGCGAGAAGGGCGCGCAGCACACCAGCTTGGGATAGTAGGCCAGACCCTGGCGGCGGTAGGCATCGGCCCACGCCCAGTCGAACACGAACTCGCCCCAGGAATGATGCTTGACGTAGAGCGGCATCGCGGCGTCGAGCCGACCGTTGCGGAACAGCGCCAGATGCACCGGCTCCCAGCCGATGTCGGCGCCGACGCAGCCGGTGGCTTCCAGCGCGTGCAGAAACGCGTGCTGCACGAAGGGCGAATTGCCGGCGAGGGCATTCCAGGCATCGGCGGGCAGTTCCGCAATGCGCGGAACGACGCGGGCCACGGTTTCTACGGTGCTGGCTTCCGCATCGGAGGGGTTTGCTTCAAAATGCACGTTTTGGCGAGCTTCCATCAAAAACAATGAACCTGCACGAATACCAGGCCAAACAAATCTTGCGGTTGGGCAACATTAACACGCCGCGCGGCGTCGCTGCTGCGAGTGCCGACGCCGCGGCCGAGGCCGCCCGCGAACTGGGCGGCGACGCCTGGGTGGTGAAGGCACAGATCCATGCCGGCGGGCGCGGCAAGGCGGGCGGGGTCAAGGTGGTGAAGTCGCTCGACGAGGTGCGCGCGATGGCCGCCTCGCTGCTCGGCAAGCAACTGGTGACCAACCAGAATGCCCCCGACGGCCAGCCGGTTAAGCAGGTGCTGGTGGAGGAAACGCTGCCGATCGCGCGTGAGCTGTATCTGTCGCTGCTGGTGGATCGCGAGACTGAGCGCGTTGCCATCGTGGCCTCAGCCGCCGGCGGCATGGACATCGAGGAGGTCGCCCATGCCACGCCGGAAAAGGTGCTGACCGAGACCTGCGATCCGCTGCTGGGCGTGCAGGGTTTCCAGTGCCGTGCGCTGGCCTTCGCGCTGGAATTGACGGGCGAGGCCTACAAGGATTTCTGTCGCCTGCTGCCCGCCTTGTATTGCGTGTTCATCGCCAACGATCTCTCCCTGCTCGAGATCAATCCGCTGGTGGTGACCCGCGACAACCGCGTGCTACCGCTCGACTGCAAGATGAGCGTCGACGACAACGCGCTGTACCGCCGCAAGAATCTGGCCGAGCTGCGCGATGACAGCCAGATCGACGCCAAGGAGGCCGCGGCCAACGCGGCCAACGTCAACTACGTGGCGCTCACCGGCAACATCGGCTGCATGGTCAACGGCGCGGGTCTCGCCATGGCGACGATGGACCTTATTCAACTGGAGGGCGGCACGCCCGCCAACTTCCTCGATGTCGGTGGCGGTGCCACCCCCGAGACGGTGGCCCAGGGCTTCAAGATCATCCTGCTCGACCCCAACGTGCGCGCGGTGCTGATCAACATCTTCGGCGGCATCGTGCGCTGCGACGTCATCGCCGAAGGCATCATCCAGGCGGTAAAGGAGGTCGGCGTGAAGGTGCCGGTGATCGTGCGGCTGGAAGGCACCAATGCCGAGCTTGGGCGCAAACTGCTGGCCGAATCGGGGCTGGCGATTCTTGCAGCGGAAAGCCTGACGCACGCCGCCAAACTCGCCGTGGAGCAAGCGCAATGAGCATCCTCGTCAACAAGGACACCCGCGTCATCTGCCAGGGCTTCACCGGCAAGCAGGGCAGCTTCCATTCCGAACAGGCGATTGCCTACGGTACGCAGATGGTCGGCGGCGTGACGCCGGGCAAGGGCGGGCAGATGCATCTGAACCTGCCCGTGTTCAACACGGTGCGCGACGCGGTGCAACAGACCGGTGCCGATGCGACGATGATCTACGTGCCGGCGGCGTTTGCCGCCGATTCGATCCTGGAAGCGGCCGATGCCGGCATCGAAGTGATCGTTTGCATCACCGAAGGCATTCCGGTTCTGGATATGCTCAATGTCAAGGCCGCGCTACGTGCCAACGGCGCCAAGCTGATCGGCCCCAACTGTCCCGGCGTCATCACCTCGGGCGAATGCAAGATCGGCATCATGCCCGGCGTCATCCACCAGAAGGGTAGGGTCGGCATCGTCTCGCGTTCCGGCACGCTCACCTATGAAGCGGTGTACCAGACCACGCAGTTGGGACTGGGGCAATCGACCTGTGTCGGCATTGGCGGCGACCCGATCAAGGGGCTGGATTTCATCGACTGCCTCGAAATGTTCGAAGCCGACCCGCAGACCGAGGCAGTCATCCTGGTCGGCGAAATCGGCGGCAGCCGCGAGGAAGAAGCGGCCGAATACATCCGCTCCAACATGAAAAAACCCGTCGCGGCCTACATCGCCGGCCGCACCGCGCCCAAGGGCAAGCGCATGGGGCATGCGGGCGCGATCATCGCCGGCGGCGCCGGCACGGCCGACGCCAAGATCCGCGCGCTGGAGGCTGCCGGCGTCGTCGTCGCGGCAAGCCCGGCCGGGCTAGGCGAAGCGGTACGGCAGGCGCTCGTGGCGCGATGAAACCCACCCGATGAAACTCGGCATCGCCCAACTCAACCTCACCGTTGGCGACATCGCCGGCAACGCGGCCCGGCTGCTGGCCGCGGCGCAGGAGGCGCACGCCGCCGGCGCCGCGCTGCTGCTCACGCCCGAGATGTCGATCTGCGGCTATCCGGCTGAAGATCTGGTGTTGCGGCGCGATTTCACGGCGGCGTGCGAGGCGGCCGTCCGTCGCCTGGCTGCCGAGGTGCCACCCGGACTCGCGCTGATCGTCGGCTACCCCGAACGCAGCGACGACGGCCTGTTCAATGCCGCGGCGCTGTTGCGCGGCGGCCAGGTCGAGACGGTGTATCGCAAGCATCACCTGCCGAATCATTCCGTGTTCGACGAGCAGCGCGTGTTCGACAGCGGCGACGCGCCCTGCGTGTTCGCCTGCGGCGGGGTGACGTTCGGACTCAACATCTGCGGCGACATCTGGGAACCCGGCCCGGCGACGCGTGCGATGGAAGCCGGCGCCGACTGGCTGCTGGTGCCCAACGCCTCGCCCTACCATCTCAACAAGGAGCGCGAGCGCCTTGCCGTGGCGCGTTCGCGCCAGCTGGAGGCCGGCCTGCCGATTCTTTACGCGAACATGGTGGGCGGGCAGGACGAACTGGTGTTCGACGGCGCGTCGTTTGCGCTGAACGCCGACGGCGAGGTGGTGGCACAGTGCCCGGCCTGGCAGGAAGGACTGTTTTATTTCGACCTTGCCGGCGGCACCTGTAGCGGACCGCAGCAGGCCTTGCCGGACGAGGACGCCGCCGTCTACGACGCGCTGGTGATGGCGGTCCGCGATTACTTCCGCAAGAACGGCTTCAAGGGTGCGCATCTCGGCCTGTCGGGCGGGATCGATTCGGCATTGACGCTGGCGATCGCAGTCGACGCGCTGGGCGCGGACAAGGTGCATGCGGTGATGATGCCGTCGGATTACACCGCCAGCATCAGCGTCGAGGATTCGCGCGACATGGTGAAACGGCTCGGCGTGCGCTATTCCGAAATTCCCATCAAGCCGATATTCGATGCCTTCGTGGGGCAGCTGGCGGGCGAGTTCGCCGGTCTGGCGGCCGACACGACGGAAGAGAACCTGCAGGCACGCACGCGCGGCACGCTGCTGATGGCGCTGTCGAACAAGTTCGGCACCCTGGTGCTGACCACCGGCAACAAGAGCGAAATGGCGGTCGGCTATGCCACGCTGTATGGCGACATGGCGGGCGGCTTCGCGGTGCTGAAGGACGTGGCGAAGACCCGCGTGTACCGGCTGGCGAACTATCGCAATCGTTTGTCCCAGGTGGCTGTGTCTAACCCCATCCCGCAACGCATCATCGATCGTCCGCCGTCGGCCGAACTGCGCCCCGACCAGACCGACCAGGACAGCCTGCCGCCCTACGACGTGCTCGACGCGATTCTGGCCGCCTACGTCGAGCGCGATCTGTCGGCACGCGACATCGTCGCGTCGGGGTTCGATGCTGCCACGGTGAAAAAAATCATCCGCCTGGTCGACCTCGCCGAATACAAACGCCGCCAGGCCCCGCCCGGCCCGCGCATCACGCCGCGCAATTTCGGCAAGGACCGGCGCTACCCGATTACCTCGAAATATCGACCCGAAGGAGACCTGCCATGAAAAAAATCGAAGCCATCATCAAGCCGTTCAAGCTGGACGAGGTGCGTGAAGCGCTGTCGGACATCGGCGTGACCGGCCTGACCGTCACCGAAGTTAAGGGCTTCGGCCGCCAGAAGGGCCACACCGAACTGTATCGCGGCGCCGAATATGTGGTGGATTTCCTGCCCAAGGTGAAGGTCGAGATCGTCGTTGCCGACAGTCTGCTGGAACGCGCGATGGAGGCGATCATCACGGCCGCCCGCACCGGCAAGATCGGCGACGGCAAGATTTTCGTGACGGCGGTGGAGCAGGTGGTGCGGATACGTACCGGCGAGTCGGGTGAAGCGGCGATCTGATCCCGGTCCATGGGTGGGCGGGATCAGCCGGTTTCAATCCGGCTTCCGGTTCACCAGAAGCGGTACCACGCCTTGTCCTTGACGCTCACGCCCTTGAGGTATTTGCTGTGGGGGAAGTTGAGCTTCAGCACCCGCAGCGCATCGTCGCGCGGGGCGGTGAGGTGCAGATTGTCGTAGGCCACCGCCATGATGCCCAGCGCTTCTTCCAGGGCGGGGGCCTGGGGGTAGTCCGTCAGCACGACCTTGGCGCGGTTGGCCGCGGCCACCCAGGCCTTGCGTTTCAGGTAATAGCGGGCGACGTGGACTTCGTTGCCGGCCAGCGCGTTGACCAGGTATTTCATGCGGGCGATCGCATCAGGCGCGTATTTGCTGTCGGGGAAGCGGGTGACCAGTTCCTTGAAGGCCAGAAACGCGTCGCGCGCGGCCTTGGGGTCGCGCTCGCTCATGTCCTGGTTGACCAGATTGCCCAGCAGGCCGAGGTCGTCGTTAAAATTCGCCAGGCCCTTCAGATAGTAGGCGTAATCGACGTTAGGGTGATTGGGGTGCAGCTTGATGAAGCGGTCGCAGGCGGCAATGGCCGAAATCGGCTCGTTGTCCTTGTAATAGGCGTAGCCCACTTCCAGTTGCGCCTGCTGCGCATAGCGGCCGAAGGGGTAGCGCGCTTCCAGCGTCTCGAACAGCTTGACCGCGCGTTCGTAGTTGCCGCTGTTGAGATTATCCTTGGCTTCGGAATAGAGCTTTTGCGCCGACCAGCCCGCGGTTTCGTCCTTGACCTCGGGCAACAGGCCGCAGCCGCCCAGAGTGAGCGTGGCAGCCAGCAGCACGCTGCCCAACACCCGATTGAATGTATTGAAACCGGAAGAACGTTGCTTAAGCATGGGAAAAGACACAGAAAATTTGTCGGATGATTATAAGGGAAATACCGAAGGCGGCACCCGCCAGCTGGTAATCCCCGATGCGCAGGGCGGCCAGCGCCTCGATCAGGCCCTGTCGGCCCTGCTGCCCGAATTCTCGCGCAACCGCATCCAGAACTGGATCCGCGCGCGTAAGATCGCGGTGGACGATGCCTGGGGCACCACCAAGATGAAGGTCAGCGGCGGCGAGTCGGTGCGGGTCGAGATCGAGCCCGATCCGAACGCCACCCCCGATGCGCCCGAGGCCATTCCGCTCGATGTGGTGTTCGAGGATCCCATGCTGATGGTGATCAACAAGCCGGTCGGCCTGGTGGTCCACCCCGGCAGCGGCAATCGCCAGGGCACTTTGCTGAACGCGCTGCTGCACTGGGTGCCGCAGGTGGCCGAACTGCCGCGCGCCGGTATCGTCCACCGCCTCGACAAGGACACCTCGGGCCTGCTGGTCGTCGCCAAGACCCTGCGTGCGCACACCGACCTGGTGCGCCAGCTGCAGGCGCGCACCGTCAAGCGCGAATACCTCGCCCTGGTATATGGCGAGGTCGACCATGCCGGCACGGTCGACGCCCCCCTGGCGCGCGATCCGCACAACCGCACCAAACGCACCGTGCATAGCATGGGCAAGGAAGCGGTGACGCATTACGACGTGGTCGAGCGCTTCCCCGGCATCACGCTGCTGCGCTGCAAGCTGGAAACCGGCCGCACCCACCAGATCCGGGTCCACATGCAGCACATCGGTCACCCGCTGGTCGGCGAAACGGTCTACAGCGCCAGCCGCCGCAGCCACCTCAAGATTCCCTTCCCGCGCCAGGCGCTGCACGCCGAGCGGCTGGGCCTGATCCATCCGCTCACCCAGGAATACATGCAGTGGGAATGTCCGCTGCCGCCCGACTTCGCCTCGCTGCTGCAGGCGCTGCGCGACGACACCGACTGGGTCAAGTGAACCTGATCGTTCCCGACTGGCCCGCGTCCGCGCGGGTCAAGAGTCTGATGACGACCCGTGGCGGCGGTGTCAGCCAGGCCCCGTGGGACAGCCTCAACCTCGGCGATCACGTCGGCGACGATCCGGCCCATGTCGCCGCCAACCGCGCGCGCCTGCGTGAACAACTGCCGGCCGAACCGGGCTGGCTCAGGCAGGTGCACAGCGCCCGGGTGGTCGAGCTCGGGCGCGATAGCGAGCGCGAAGCCGACGCCTCGCTCACTCGCCAGCCGGGACAGGTCTGCGCGGTGCTGACCGCCGATTGCCTGCCGGTGCTGTTCTGCGACCGTGCCGGCAGTGTCGTCGCCGCCACCCACGCCGGCTGGCGCGGCCTGGCGAATGGCGTGCTGGAGGCCACGGCCGTTGCGATGCAGACACCGCCGGGCGACATCCTCGCCTGGATGGGCGCCGCCATCGGCCCGCAGGCGTTCGAAGTCGGCGAGGACGTGCGCGAGGCGTTTGTCGACCGGCATCCCGAGGCCGCCGCTGCGTTTGCGCCGCAGACCGTGCCGGGCAAATGGCTCGCCGATATCTATCAACTCGCGCGCATCCGGCTCAATCGCATCGGCGTGCAGGCGGTTTACGGCGGCGGGCGCTGCACCTTCAATGAATCCGAAACCTTCTATTCCTACCGCCGCGAGGGCGTGACCGGGCGCATGGCGTCGCTGATCTGGCTTGGGTAGGCGCTGGCGGGCTTGGCTGGCCTGATATATCGTTTCACCCGCGGCACGTCGGCATGCCTGGTGGGTATTTCAAGAGTAAGGAGTTCATCCATCTGATGAGATGGCCCCGGCGGCGCTGCATCAGCGGGTCGCTTGGTGGCTTATCAGACATGGCCTGGGTGTTATTGGACAGCGTGGCTATTTGAGTCAAGGAGTTGAAACGTGAAAAATGTTTATCGGACATGTCCAATAAAAACCATACGCCGTCAGTTGTCGGCTAATTAACAGTTGGGTGGCTTGAGGCGTGAAGCCAATAGAGATTAGCGAAGCAGTATTGTAGAGGGTAAGCACAATGATTGATTCCGCATGGTCGCAGGAGTTCGCACGCGAATGGATAGCGGCATGGAATACCCACGACTTAGAACGCATCCTGTCGCATTACACGGATGATTTTGAAATGTCGTCACCCCTCATCATTGAGCGCATGCAGGAACCTACTGGAAAACTGAAGGGCAAAGATCAGATCAGGCCGTATTGGCAGAAAGGCCTTGCTGCCCTGCCGCCGCTGAAATTCGAGTTGCTCGACGTTTATACGGGAGTGGACAGCATTGTGATCTATTACCGCAGCATCAATCGCAAGATGGTTTGCGAAGCGCTGTTCTTTAACAAGCAACGCCAAGTGGTGCGAGGTGTTGCACACTATGGCGGCACCGCTGAATAACGATGCCAGTCCTCATCAACAACAAACAATATCTGCCGGATTTCATCCGCCTCAATGAGGCCTGGATCGCGCATTACTTCAGGATCGAAGAAGCGGATCGTGAACTGGCGCGCAGCCCTGCCAAAATCATCGCTGGCGGCGGCTACATCTTCACGCTACTGGAAGAAGATCAGGTCGCCGGCGTGTGCGCGCTGTTCAAGGAAGATGATGATGTATTCCAGTTGGCTAGGATGGCCGTCAGCCCTGAGCACCAAGGCAAGGGTTATGGCGATGCGCTGATTGATTCCACCTTTGCAAAGTTGCGTGAAATCAAGGCAAGCCGGGTTTACCTGTTATCCAATACGATTCTGGCACCAGCGATCACACTCTACAAAAAGCGTGGCTTTAGTGTACTCAGCGAAGGAGTTCATCCAGTTTATGCCAGATGCAATATCGTAATGGAGAAGATACTATGAACCACCCAACCCGGCGCTCAAGCGGGACGCCGCAAAAGCGCGGCGCCCCTTAGCTTTACGTTAGCGCGCAGGGAAATTGATAACTTGGAATTCGAACTAAATCGCCTGTCTGACTATTCAAACGAAGCGCTCATCGCTGAATTGAAGCGTGTCGCAGCACTTGTCCCGTCTGGCCCAATAACGCGATTGGTCTTTGATAAGCACTCAAGGGCATCTGCAAGCACCGTCATGAAGCGTTTTGGAGGTTGGCGCCAGGCACTGGAAGCGGCTGGACTTGGCGCTAGATATAGCGGGCAGCATGTCTCAGATCGCATGCGAAGCCAGCCAGGCAGATGCATTACGCGAGAGCAAGCTATTGAAGAGCTACGAAGAGTGGCAGAGAAGTTGGAGCGCAAAGAGATTACTGTTGAAGACTTCAACGCTCACGCCTCGTTTTCTGTGGCCACCGTCCGGTCAATTTTCAATACATGGAGTAAAGCACTGTCTGCGCCGGTTTGACGGCAAGAGCAACTTCCGTGCGGTACTCTGATGAGGAGTGCTTTGAGAATTTGCTTCGCGTCTGGACACATCATGGTCGGCCGCCTAAGTATCTGGAGATGAATCAGCATCCTTCCGAAGTCGGAGGCAAGGCGTATATTGGCCGTTGGGATACTTGGGTAAAAGCTTTAGAGGCTTTTGTTGACCGTGTAAAGCAAGATGAGCCAGCTCCTGTGGTTGGGAGTGGTGGTGTAGCGCCTAATCCGGATCCAGGAGCAGTACCATTTGTTAGTGCCAAAGAAGATGTTGGTCGCGTTCGACTAGGAGTTCGTTACAAGGTCTTGGTCCGAGATAACTTTAAGTGCGTACTATGTGGCAACTCTCCAGCAACAGAGCCTACATGTCATCTGCATGTTGACCATATCCATCCGCACTCAAAAGGCGGTTCAACTACCATAGAGAATCTCCGAACCCTTTGCGGAGCATGCAACATGGGAAAGAGCAATCTCACGATCGAAGGAGTTCGCTAACAATCGCATCCAGCAAGCTAGCCTGGATGAAATGAAATGGAATCCGGGGAACTGGTTTCGATAACTCATCCCAGGATTTCGCTGCGCTGCACCCGGGCTACACTAGTCTGTGTGACCCGTGCCGTCCTTCGGCGCGGCTCAGGAGGAATCTGCTCACGGTGCGCCAAACGTTACAAGCAGCATCTTGACAGACATCGCTTGCCGCAGAGAGGAAGCATGGGAAAGAACAGACTGGAAGCCTTCAGCGACGGCGTCCTCGCCATCATCATCACCATCATGGTGCTGGAACTGAAGGTGCCCCACGGCGAGACGTTGGACGCCTTGCTGCCGCTGCTTCCGGTTTTTCTCAGCTACGTGCTGAGCTTCGTCTACCTCGGCATCTACTGGAATAACCATCATCACATGCTGCATGCCGCCAGCAAGGTCAGCGGGCCGGTGCTGTGGGCGAATCTTCATCTGCTGTTCTGGTTGTCGCTGTTTCCATTTGCCACCGGCTGGATGGGCGAGAACCACTTCGCGCCCATGCCGTCGGCGTTGTACGGACTGGTGCTGCTGATGGCGGCGATCGCCTACTGGCTGCTGGAGCAGGCGATCATCGCGTCCGAAGGCGCAGGGTCGGTGTTGAAGCGCGCCGTGGGGCGGGACTGGAAGGGCAAGCTGTCACCCGTTCTCTACGGTGTCGCCATTGCCGCGACCTTCCTGGTCCCCTGGGTCGCGCAGGCGATCTATGTATTCGTGGCGATTCTCTGGCTGGTGCCCGATCCCCGCATCGAGCGGGCGCTGCATCGTGAGTAAGCTTGAGGCAATTGTAATAAAATACTTGCCTATCCAAATAGCTTAAATCATGGACGATGGCTGATAACTACGACGATTTGCAGCAGAGTTACGGACGCTGCCTGAGGGGGAAGAATTTCATCGAGCGTTTCTACGAGATATTTCTGGCCAGCCACCCGGACATTGCCCCGATGTTTGCGGAAACCGACTTTCAGAAACAGCGCATGGCCTTGCGCCGAGGGATCAGCGCAGCGATCTCGCATGCGGCCGGCAGTTCGCTTACCAAGCGTACGATCGACCAGATGGCTGACACCCACTCGCGCAGGGGCCACGCACCGGTACCGCCCGAGCTCTATCGCTATTGGGTGGACAGCCTTGCGCAGGCTGTCAGCGAAATGGATCCCGAGGCGACTCCGGCGTTGATCGAGCGCTGGCGCCAGGGCATGGGCGCTGTGGTCGACACCTTTATCAAGCATCATTGAACGGTGCTTGATTCTTCGACCCGGATTCCCTGAAAGTCTTCCCGCACGCGCAGGTAGCGCGGAAAGCGCGGAACGCCCTTTTTCGTCAGCTGTAGGTAGCGATAGGTGATGCGCGTGCCGAGCGGCGGCGGCTGGCGGCGCAATGAATCGGAGAGGCCACTGCCGAGGTGGAAGCGTTTTCCATCCGGCATTTCCATTAGCAGCGCGCCGGCCATGCCCTGGTACTTGCCCTTGCCGGGGACGTATCCGACGACGACCGCTTCGGTATCCAGCCAGGGTTTCAGCTTCAGCAGCACATCGCTGCGTCCGGTCAGATAGGGGGCGTCGGCGCGGTGCAGCATCAGGCCTTCGCCGCCCGCGCGCACCACGGCGTCGAGCTGCTTCATCAGCGTGGCGCGATCGGCCACACGCGCCTGCGTGACGGCCTGCAGCCAGGGCACGGCGGCCTGCGCGACGATCGTCCGCATCCGCAGGACGCGTGCGCTGAAATCGCCGTCTGCGCCGGGCAGTTCGAATACCAGGTAATGCACCTGCCGCCATTCGGCATCGACCGGCTCGGTCTTGCGTACTGTGCCCGAGATCGCATCGAACTGACTGCGGCCGATCCATAATTCGCCGTCGAGCGGAACCGGCGGGAAGTCGGCGGTGAACCATGCCGGCGCCGGGACGAGGCCGCCGCCGCGGAAGCGCAGGGCGTGGCCATCCCACTGCGCGCGCACGCCGTCGAATTTCTCGCTCACCCAGTATTGCGTGACGTCGACGTCGGCGGCGTAGACCTCGGCCAGCAGCATCGGCGGGGCACTGTCGCTCCATGCCGGAGGCGAGGCCAGCATCCATAGCGCCAGCCACAGCGCGGACAGGAGGCGGGTCAATCCAGCCATTTCTGCATGAACTGGGCGTGGCCCATGGCGGGGTCGAGCCGATAGTCGTCGAAGCCCAGCTTTTCGTAGAGGCCGCGCGCGGCGCTGTTGCCGGAGAGGACTTCCAGGGTCAGCTTGCAGGCGCCGCGTTCGCGCGCAATAGCCTCGACCTCGGCGAACAGTCGTGCCGCAATGCCGCGGCCGCGATGGCTGGGCAGCACGACGACGTCGTGCACGTTGACCAGCGGCCGGCAGGCGAAGGTGGAAAAGCCCTCGATGGCGTTGACGAGGCCGACCGGGGAGGCGCCGTCGAAGGCCAGCACGCTGAACATGAAGGGCCGTGCGGCGAGTTCGCCGACCAGATTGTCGCGGGCGAAGTCGCTGAGCGCTTCGCCGCCGCCAGCCGGATCGCGCGCATAGGCGTCCAGCAGCTCGACCAGCACAGCGGCGTGCGCCGGGTCGTCGTAACGGGCGCGGACAATCTCGGTCATGTCGCGCCGGAATGACGCTGATGGGCATGCCGGGCTCATTGCGTCTCGATGCGCATCGACAGGTCGACCGCGCGGATGTGCTTGGTGAGGCTGCCGACGGAAATGCGGTCGACCCCGGTCTCGGCCACCGCGCGCACGGTGTCCAGCGTGATGTTGCCGGAGGCCTCGAGCAGGGCGCGGCCATGGGTGAGCTGCACCGCGTGGCGCAGGTCGGCGAGGCTGAAGTTGTCGAGCAGGATCAGCGGCGCGCCGGCGGCCAGCGCCTGCTCGAGTTCGTGGATCGTTTCCACTTCGATCTGCACGCTGGCCTTGCCGTCCGCCAGCTCGAACGCCGCTTCCAGCACCGGCGCAATGCCGCCGGCCGCCGCGATGTGGTTCTCCTTGATCAGGATGCCGTCATACAGACCCACCCGCTGGTTCTGTCCGCCGCCGACCCGCACCGCGTATTTCTCGGCGACGCGCAGGCCGGGCAGCGTCTTGCGGGTGTCGAGGATGGCGGCGTGGGTGCCGCGCACGGCTTCGACATAGGGCCGCGTCGCGGTGGCCACGGCCGACAGGGTCTGCAGGAAGTTCAGCGCCGGGCGTTCGGCGGTGAGCAGCGCGCGCGCATTGCCGCTGAGCTCGACCAGCACGCTGCCGGCCGCGACCGGGGCGCCTTCGTTGACGCGCCAGTCGATGACGCAACCGAGGTCGAGCGCGCGAAAGCAGGCGTCGAACCACGGCCGGCCGGCGATCACGGCGGCTTCGCGGGTGACGACGCGGGCGCGGGCGGTCTGCGTCGCCGGGATGAGCAGGGCGGTGAGGTCGCCGCTGCCGACATCCTCGGCCAGTGCGCGCGTGACATCGGTTTCGACGGCGGGAGCAAGCAAATCGGACATGACTGGTCTTTAATTAGGACATGACGGGTTGAAATGGGCGGAAACGCCGCTATTTGATTGCCATTGAATATAACCCAGCACGAGGTCACTTATGCGTTTTGACAAGCTCACCACCCAGTTCCAACAGGCGTTTTCCGACGCGCAAAGCCTGGCCGTCGGCGGCGACCATGCCTATATCGAGCCGCAGCACCTGCTGCTGGCGCTGCTGAACCAGGAAGGCGGCGGCGCGGCCTCGATCCTGTCGCGCGCCGGGGTGCAGGTGCCCGCGCTGAAGGCGTCGCTGACCCAGGCGCTGGATCGCCTGCCCAAGGTCCAGGGCCAGGGCGGCGAGGTGAGCATCTCGCGCGAGCTCAACAATCTGCTGAACCTGACCGACAAGGAGGCGATGAAGCGCAACGACGCCTTCATCGCCTCCGAGCTCTTTCTGCTGGCGGTGCTCGACGACAAGGGCGAAACCGGGCGCCTGCTGAAGCAGCACGGCGCCCAGAAGGCCGCGCTGGAACAGGCCATCCAGGCGGTGCGCGGCGGCGAGAATGTGCAGTCGCAGGAAGCCGAAGGCCAGCGCGAGGCGCTCGCAAAATACACGCTCGACCTGACCGCGCGGGCGCGCGAAGGCAAGCTCGACCCGGTGATCGGGCGCGACGACGAGATCCGCCGCTCGATCCAGATCCTGCAGCGCCGCACCAAGAACAACCCGGTGCTGATTGGCGAACCTGGCGTCGGAAAAACTGCAATTGTGGAAGGTTTGGCGCAGCGGATCATCAACGACGAAGTGCCGGAGACGCTCAAGGGCAAGAAGGTGCTGGTGCTCGACCTCGCCGCGCTGCTGGCCGGCGCGAAATACCGCGGCGAATTCGAGGAGCGGCTGAAGGCGGTGCTGAAGGAGCTGGCGATGGACGCCGGCCGCTACATCGTCTTCCTCGACGAAATCCACACCCTGGTCGGCGCCGGCAAGGCCGAAGGCGCGATCGACGCCGGCAACATGCTGAAGCCCGCGCTGGCGCGCGGCGAACTGCACCTGATCGGCGCGACCACGCTCGACGAATACCGCAAGTACATCGAGAAGGACGCCGCGCTGGAGCGCCGCTTCCAGAAGGTCATGGTCGACGAGCCCTCGGTCGAATCGACCATCGCCATCCTGCGTGGCCTGCAGGAACGCTACGAATTGCACCACGGCGTCGACATCACCGATCCGGCGATCGTCGCCGCGGCGGAGTTGAGCCACCGCTACATCACCGACCGCTTTCTGCCCGACAAGGCGATCGACCTGATCGACGAGGCCGCCGCACGCATCAAGATGGAAATCGACTCCAAGCCGGAGGTGATGGACAAGCTCGACCGCCGCATCATCCAGCTGAAGATCGAGCGCGAGGCGGTGAAGCGGGAGACCGACGAGGCCTCGAAGAAGCGCCTCGGCCTGCTCGAAGCCGAGATCGACAAGCTCGGCCGCGAATACGCCGACCTCGAGGAAGTCTGGAAATCCGAGAAGGCGCAGGTGCAGGGCAGCGCCCACATCAAGGAGGAAATCGACAAGCTGCGCGGCGAGATGGTCGAACTGCAGCGCCAGGGCAAGCTCGACAAGGTCGCGGAAATTCAATACGGCAAGCTGCCGCAGCTGGAGGCGCAGCTGAAGCAGGCCGAAGTGGCGGGCGCAGGCAAGCCCGCGTTCAAGCTGTTGCGTACCGAAGTCGGCGCCGAGGAAATCGCCGAAGTGGTGTCTCGGGCTACTGGAATACCTGTGTCCAAGATGCTGCAGGGTGAGCGCGACAAGCTGCTGCACATGGAAGACAAGCTGCACAGCCGCGTGGTGGGGCAGGACGAGGCCGTGCGCGTCGTCTCCGACGCCATCCGCCGTTCACGCGCCGGACTCTCCGACCCCAACCGGCCGCTCGGCTCCTTCCTGTTCCTCGGCCCCACCGGTGTGGGCAAGACCGAGTTGTGCAAGACGCTTGCCGAATACCTGTTCGATTCGGCCGACCACATGATCCGCATCGACATGAGCGAGTTCATGGAGAAGCACTCGGTCGCGCGCCTGATCGGCGCGCCGCCCGGCTATGTCGGCTACGAGGAGGGCGGCTACCTGACCGAGGCGGTGCGCAGGAAGCCCTACTCGGTCATTCTGATGGACGAGGTCGAGAAGGCGCACCCGGACGTGTTCAACGTGCTGCTGCAGGTGCTGGACGACGGCCGCCTGACCGACGGCCAGGGCCGCACCGTCGACTTCCGCAACACCGTGATCGTGATGACCTCCAACCTTGGCTCGCAGATGATCCAGCAGATGGCGGGCGACGACTACCAGGTGGTGAAGCTCGCCGTGCTGGGCGAGGTGAAGTCCTACTTCCGCCCCGAATTCATCAACAGGATTGATGAAGTCGTCGTCTTCCACGCGCTGTCCGAGTCGCACATCGCCAGCATCGCGCGCATCCAGCTGCAGGGTCTGGAGCAACGTCTGGCGCAGATGGAGATGAAGCTCGATGTCAGCGACGCGGCGCTGGCCGAAATCGCCAAGGCTGGCTTCGACCCGGTGTACGGCGCTCGGCCACTCAAGCGCGCGGTCCAGAGCGAGCTCGAAAACGCGCTGGCGAAGGAAATCCTGGCGGGACATTTCGCGCCCAAGGACACCATCCGGGTGGACGCGCAGGACGGGGCGTTCAGTTTCGAGAAAGCCGCAACGCAACAGGCTTGAGCGAGCCGGTCAGGGCGAGCAGGAGGGCGGGATTCCGCCCTCTTTTTTGTGGGGTAGAGGTTCCCCGGCCGGGCAGGGGCTGGTGCACGTTTCCAGACGACCGCAGACCCAATTCATGGGTAAATGGTAGGCTGCACCCTGTTTCCATTCGGACTTGAGCCACCAGCAAGATGATACTCCCTCAGCCTTCTGCAACCTGGCTCGTGATTACCCATCTGGGTTCGGCCGGCATCATGCTGCCGATGCTCGTGATGATCTCGGCCGGGCTTTGGCTGGCCGGGCAACAATCCGCGCTCCTGACCTGGATGCTGGCGATGACGGCAGGCGTCGCGGTCGTGCTCGCCAGCAAGATTGCCTTCATCGGCTGGGGATGGGGAAGTGCTTCGCTGAATTTCACCGGCATCAGCGGCCACACCATGCTGGCTTCCTCCGTCTTCCCCGTGTGGATGGGCTGGCTGCTGGCAGGGCCGACTCGGCGCTTCAGCCTTTATGGCGTCATGTTGGGGCTGGCGATCGGTGCCGTGGTGGGCTGGTCACGGCTGGTGCTGGGCGCGCACAGCCCGAGCGAGGTCATTGTCGGCTGGCTCCTGGGGATGGGGATCAGCCTGGTTGCCTGCAAGGCGATGAGAGGCCAGGTTTCCTTCCGGGGCTGGAACACGCTCGCGGCAGCCCTGCTGCTGTTGACCTTCAGCCCATCCCTGTCCGGCTACCTTCCAACCCACCAATGGGAAGTCAGGCTTGCCCTGGCCCTGTCGGGCCACGCCCGGCCCTATGTCCGGCAGGATCTCCATCGCCCGGCGCTGGCGGATATCCGGTCTCCGAATCTGACATGGCATTAGGGCGTGTCATGCGTTTGCCCGGACTGCGCGCAGCCGCCACCGCAAAGGCGGATGGGTGCTCAGCCAGGCGGGATGGGGATGCGTGATGGCGAGCCCCTCACGCAAGGCATCGGCCGCCCCGGCTCCCACTGCCTTGGCAGCACAGCGGTCGGCATCCAGTTCGAACACCCAGTGCAGCATCAGCCAGGGGAGCAGGAATCCGGCTGTAGCGAGCCAGGTGGCGGGCGTGACCGGATCCGGCAACAGCATCGTGAAAACCAGCAGCGGCAGGAGCGCGGCGAGCCGATGGCGCAGGGTGGCGTGGACGGCGGCGCGGGCCAGCAGGAATTGCAAGCCGGACGGCGTCAGTCGGCTTGCCAGTCCGGTGGAGACGAACACCTCGCACTGCCTGGGCAGCAGGCCCGCGGTCAGCACGAACGGCATCGCATGCTCGAAGAGCCGCACGGGCGGTTCGGCCAGTCCAGTCGCCCGTAAACCGGCCCCGGCCCGCTCGATGGCGGCGTCGAGAAAGGACGCGTCGGCCGGGCTGACCGCCATTGCCCGGCAGAGGGCGGGGCCGAACCCGAAGCCGAGCACCACGAGCATGCCCTGGTAGAGGGCAGACCCGACGAGGTAGAGGTGCGTGTGCGCCCAGGCTGCCGGCACCAGCAGGTCGGGGCCGAAATAGGCCAGACTGCTCGCGATCAGGAACAGCCAGGTGCGTCGGGGCGTGGACGGGATCATCGGGCGGGTCGCTGCATGGGAAGAGGCGGCATGGGGGGCACGCGGAAATTCCGATAGTTTACGTGCCCGATGTCCGGATGGGACGAAATCAGGCCCTCCCCGTTGCCGATTCCGATGCCTGCCGCGACAACCGTTTTGCTCGGCCTTGGTACACCTCCTAGAATGGCCTGACGCCGTGTCCCATGAGAATGATCTTGCCAGATCGCCTTTTCAAATTCCTGGCCATGCTTGCCATGCTGTATGCGACGCCGGTACATGCGCTGACGGTGGAGGTGAATGGACCCGATGAAATCAAGGCCTTGCTGACGCAGCATCTGGAAACGGCACGGGCGGCGCGGCAGGGCGAGAAGCCGGACGCCGAGGAAATCGAGCGGCTGCGGCTGCAGAGCGAGCAGACGGCGCGCGATCTGCTGGCGACCGAGGGCTATTTTTCGCCGCGGATCGAGAGCACGCTGGAGCGGGCGGGTGACGACTGGCGGCTGGATTATCGGGTCGATCCCGGCGCGCGCACTACGGTGCGCAACGTGAAGCTGATCTTCGACGGTGAGCTGAAAACACGTGCCGACGCGGCTGGCTTGCGTGGGCGCATCGAGCGCAGCTTCTTGCTGAAGCCGGGCATGCCGTTTCGCCAGGCGGACTGGACGGCGGCCAAGCTGGCGGTGCTGCAACCGCTGCTGGCAGTGCGCTATCCGGCAGCGCAACTGACGGCGAGCGAGGCGCGCATCGACCCCGCCGCGCAGGCCGCCGACCTGACGCTGACGATCGACAGCGGCCCGGCATTCTTCTATGGCGAGCCGGTCATCAGCGGAACCCGGCGCTATCCCGTATCGATCGTCCGCAATCTCAATCCCGCCAAGCCGGGCAAACCGTTTCGCCAGCAGGATCTGCTCGATTACCAGGCAGCGCTGGAAACGAGCGGTTATTACGCGCACGCCACGGTCAGCATCGATCCCGATCCCGCGCGGGCGGCGGCGGCGCCGATCCGGGTCGAGGTGGTGGAGCGGCCTGAAAAGACCTTCAGCGTGGGCGTGGGGGTGAGCACGGATACCGGCGCGCGGGTGCAGGCGGGGTGGCTGGCGCGCGACATCGCCGATCGCGGGTTGCGGCTGAAACTCGACGCGCGCATCGAAACCAGGCAGCAGTCCGGCGCGGCGGAACTCGCTTGGCCGCGGACGTCCGCCGGCTACGAAAACAGCCTTGGCGTGCAGCACAAGCAGGAAGACATCAAGGGACAGAAAACCCGTTCCGAGCTGGCGGTGGCCAAGCGCAGCCAGACGCGCGGACAGATCGAGACGACGCTGTCGCTGCAATACCAGACCGAACAGCAGACCATCGGCGATGTGGTCAATGAGCGTAACCAGGCGCTGTCCGCCAACTATGCGTGGACCCAGCGCACGGTGGGGCGCGCGTTCTATCCGCGGCGCGGCCATGTGCTCACCCTGCAAGGCGGCGGCGCGGCGGCGGCCCTGCTGTCGGACACCAGTTTCATCCGCCTGTATGGACGCCATACCCAGTATTTCCCCGCCGGCGAGAACGGCCGGCTGGTCCTGCGCGGCGAACTCGGCGGCGTGCTGGCGGACACGCGCGACGGCATTCCCACCGACTTCCTGTTCCGTGCCGGCGGCGACAACTCGGTGCGCGGCTACGCCTACCAGAGCCTGGGACGCACGCTGGCAGGCGGGGTGGCGTCGGTGCGCTATCTCGCCACCGGCAGCGTCGAGTACAACTACTTCTTCAACCGCGACTGGGGCATGGCGCTGTTCGTCGATGCGGGCGATGCGGCCGATAGTCCGGGCCAGCTGTCGCCGGTATTCGGCTACGGCCTGGGCGCGCGCTACCGCTCGCCGGTGGGGCCGGTGAATCTCGATCTGGCGTATGGCGAAGCCACCCGCCAGTTCCGCCTGCATTTCTCGCTCGGGGTGTCGTTTTGAGGCGCGTCGTCAAGGCGCTGGCCGGGTTGCTGGCAGCGCTGGTGCTGCTGGTCGCCATCGTTGTCGGGATGGCGACGACGGCCACCGGGTTTCGCGGGCTGGGCGGCGCGGCGGTTTTCCTGAGCGGGGGGCGGTTGGCGATCGCAGGGCTGGACGGACATGTCGGCGTCCCCATCCGCATCCATGCATTGAGCTACACGTCGGATACGAAGCGCGTCACGCTGGGGCAGGTGAGGCTGGAATGGCAGCCGCGCGCGCTGCTGCATGGCCGGCTCGACGTCGACCTGCTGGCGGCACAAAGCGTGCGCGTCGACATCCTGAAACAGGACACGACTCCGCTGTCGCTTCCTGTCAGCCTGCGCCTGCCGGTGGACGTGCGGGTGGCCGCCTGGGACGTGGCGCACCTCGACGTGGTCGATGCCGGCGGGACGCTCGCTTTCAGAAACCTGCACGGCCGACTCGATGACGATGGCGACCGCTACCGGCTCACCGACATGGCGGCGGGGACGCCCTGGGCGGACGTCAGCGGCCGGCTCGAGCTCGGCAAGGATGCCCCGTTCGATCTGCAGGGCCGCTTCGATGCCGTGCGCAAGGAGCCCATCCCGATCACCGCCTCGCTCGCGGTGCGGGGGCAACTGGCGGCCATCGTCTTCCGCTTCGATGCCCAGGCCCAGAACATGGGCCTCATGGCCAGCGGCGAAGCCGCGCCGTTTGCGCGCGTGCGTGTGCCCAAACTGCTGGTGGCCGGGCAGGGCATTGATCCGCGCCAGTTCGTGGCGGGCGCACCGGCCGCCGATCTGGCGTTTTCCGGCGTATTCGAAGGCCAGTCGGGCGAACGCCTGCTGGGCAGCTTCAGTCTCGGAAACCGGCTGGCCGAGCGGCTCGACCAGAACCGCCTGCCGCTCGTCGGCCTCACCGGCGCGGTGCTGGGCGACAGCGCGCGTGCCGATTTCAGCGCGTTGGCGATCGACCTGGGGGCGGCCGGACAATTGAGCGGGAACGGTCAGTGGCGCAATGGCCGCCTGAGCGTGAACCTCAATAGCCCGTGTCTCAACCTCGCCGGACTGCATCGCCGGCTGGTAGCCACGCGCCTGCAGACGACCCTGCAACTGGACGGCGACGCGACGCGCCAGACGCTCACGGCCGACGTCAGCGAAACCTGGGGGCAGGGCCGTTTCACGCTGACGCATGCCGACGCGGCCCTGCGCCTGGAGTCGGCAAATTTCGCCGGACAGGTGGGGCGGCTGAGCGCCACGGGTGCGCTGCAGCTCGACGCCACGCGCGCCTTTACCGCTTCGTTCGACGCCAGCCAGATCAATCCGGCGCGCTTCGGAAAATTTCCGCGCGGGCGACTCAACGCGCGCGGCCAGGCCAGCGGCGCCCTGCTGCCCGCGCTGCGCCTGCAGACGCAGTTCACCCTGCCACCGGGCGAACTCGAAGGACGCCCGGTGAAAGGACAGGGCCGGCTGCGCTACGAAAACCGGCATCTCGCCGACGCCGACGTCGACCTCGATCTGGCCGGCAACCGGGCGAAGCTGAAGGGCGCGTACGGCCGGGCGGGCGACCAGCTCGTCTGGGACGTCGACGCACCGGCGCTGGCACGCCTGAACCTGGGCTTGGCCGGGCGGCTGAGCAGCCGCGGCAGCGCCAGCGGCGATCCTGCCCAGCCGCAGATCGAGGGTCAGCTTGCCGCCAGCGGCCTGCGCCTGCCCGGCGACATCGCCGCCGACACCCTGGTCCTGCGCATGAACCTGCAGGCCGCGGCCAACGGCGCGTTCACCGGCCAGCTCGATGCGAGCGGGGTGCGGCTGGCCGGCCAGCGGGTGGATACCGTCCGCGCCAACCTGCAGGGCCGCCGCAATGCGCACACGCTGACGCTCGACGCCCGCCTGCCCGCATGGCGGGTGACGGCAAACCTGGCGGGCGGGCTGGATGCGAATGCGGTGTGGCGCGGACGACTGAATCAGGCCGAGGTGCAGGGCCAGTGGCCGATGAAACTGGTGGCACCCGCCACCCTGCTGCTGTCGCGCGGCCAGCAGCAGGTGAACGGCCTGGCGCTGAGCGTGGCAGGCGGCCGGCTGACGGTCGACCAGTTCGACCGCCAGGGCACGCGGCTCGCCAGCCGTGGCACGCTCGCCGATCTGCCGCTGGCGCCCCTGCTGGAATTTCTGAAAACCGCGCCGCCCCTGACCACCGATCTGCGCATGAACGGCGACTGGAATCTGCGGGCGGGCGCATCGCTCGATGGCCAGCTACGGCTGCGCCGCCAGTCGGGCGATGTGCGGCTGACCGAGCCGGCGATGAGCCTGGGCCTGAGTGCCCTGACGCTCGACCTCGACGCGGCGGCCGGCCAGGCCCGTGTGCACTTGGCCGCCGACAGCCGGGAAGCCGGCCAGCTGCGCCTGGATGGCCGGGGAACACTGGTGCTCGAGGGTGCCGCGTTCGCCTTGTCGCGCACGGCGCCGCTGGCGTGGAGCGCGCAGTTCGATATGCCGGATTTGCGTTCGCTACGTCCCTTCATCCCGGTCGGCATCCGCGCCGATGCCCGCGTCAATGCGCAGCTGACCGGCAGCGGCAGCCTGGCGGCGCCACGCATCGACGGCCGGATTGCCGCCGACGCCATCCGCTTTGCCATGCCCGAACAAGGCGTGGCGATCACCGACGGCACGCTCAAGCTCGTTCTGGCGGACGACCGGGTGCAGGTGCAGCAAGGCGAGCTGAAGGGCAGCAGCGGCCGCATCGTGGTCAGCGGAAATGCCCAGCTTAGAAACCCACAGGCCGGACTCACGCTCACGTTCGAGAAATTCGCCGCCACCAACCGCAGCGACCGCCGCGTGATCGTGTCCGGCGTGACCCAGTTGAATCTCGACCCGAAACGCCTGCAGCTCACCGGCGAACTCGCCGCCGACCGTGCCCGCCTGGAAATGCCCGAGGCGAGCCGGCCCGAGCTGTCGAGCGACGTCGTCGTCGTCGGCCGCCCGCCGCGCGAAAAACCGGCGGCGCAGCGCCTGCCGCTGGCGCTCGATCTCAAGCTCAGGCTGGGTGACGATTTCCTGTTCAAGGGGGCCGGACTCGACGCGCGGCTCGGCGGCCAGCTGCACGTGTTCACCGTGAACCAGGCACTGCGCGCCGAAGGCACGATCCAGGTGGAAAAGGGGCGCTACGCCGCCTATGCGCAGACGCTGGACATCGAGCGTGGCGTCTTGCGGTTTGCCGGCCCCATCGACAACCCCGGCCTCGACGTGCTGGCAGTGCGCAAGACGCCGACCGTCAAGGTGGGCGTGCAGGTTGGCGGCACGGTGCAGCGCCCGCTGGTGACGCTCTATTCCGATCCGGCGCTGCCCGACACCGAAAAGCTCGCCTGGCTGGTGCTGGGGCACGGCCTGGAAAACAGCGGCCAGCAGGAGTTCGTGCTGCTGCAGGTGGCGGCGGGGGCCTTGCTGAGCCGGACCGAGTCGGTGAACTTGCAGGCGAAGATGGCGGAAACCCTGGGCATCGACAGTTTCGACGTGCGTTCGGGCAGCGGCGAAACCCTCACCAGCACCGTGGTCAGCGTCGGCAAGCGCCTGTCCGCGCGCGCCACGCTGAGCTACGAGCAGAGCCTCGACGGCCTGAGCCAGGTGGTCAAGGTGCTGTATCAACTGTCGCCACACGTGCGACTGGAAGCGCAGGGCGGACAGCCAAGCAGTTTCGATGCGTTCTATACGCGGGAATACGACTAAGCCCGAAAGCCGATCAAAACCCGATGGTAGAATCGGGCGCATGTTTGAAGTTCGCATCGCCACCATGAGTTCCCCGTTCCGTTTGCCTGCCTTGCCCGGAGGCTGCCGCTGATGCGCATCCTGCTGTCCAATGACGATGGTTACTTCGCGCCCGGCCTCGCCGCGCTGGCGCAGGCCTTGGCGCCGCTCGCCGACATCACCGTGGTGGCGCCCGAGCGCGACCGCAGCGGCGCCTCCAATTCGCTTACGCTCGACCGCCCGCTGATGCTGCGCCAGGCCCCGGGCGGCTTCCATTACGTCAACGGCACGCCGACCGATTGCGTTCATCTGGCTGTCACCGGCATGCTGGACCATCTGCCCGACATGGTGATTTCCGGCATCAACCACGGCGCCAACATGGGCGACGACACGATTTATTCCGGCACGGTCGCGGCCGCCACCGAAGGCTATCTGCTGGGCATCCCGTCGATCGCGGTCTCGCTTGCCAGCCATAATGCGCAGCACTTCGATACCGCCGCGCGCGTGGTCGCCGACCTGGTGCAGCGTATCCAGACGCGGCCGCCGGCCGAACCGATGCTGCTCAACGTCAACGTGCCGGACTGCGCTTATGCCGATCTTGAAGGCGTCGCCGTGACCCGGCTGGGCAAGCGCCACAAGGCCGAGTCGGTGGTGAAGACCACCAATCCGCGCGGCCAGACCGTGTACTGGGTGGGTGCCGCCGGCGCCGCGCAGGACGCGGGCGAAGGCACCGATTTCCATGCCGTCGCCGATGGGCACGTCTCGATCACCCCGCTGCAAATGGACCTCACCCGTTTCAGCCAGATGGAGAGCGTGAACGCATGGCTGAAACCCTGAACCCGCGCGCCGGCATCGGCATGACCTCGGCGCGCACGCGCGGCCGCATGGTCGAACGCCTGCGCGAGCAGGGCATCAAGGACGAAATGGTGCTGGCGGCGATGGGCAGCGTGCCGCGCCACCTGTACGTCGACCAGGCGCTGGAGTCGCGCGCCTATGAAGATACCGCGCTGCCGATCGGTTTCGGGCAGACGATCTCCAATCCCTATATCGTCGCGCGCATGGCCGAACTGGCGCGCCATGGCGAGAACGGCCACGGCCGCGCCCTCGGGCGCGTGCTGGAGATCGGACTCGGTTGCGGTTACCAGGCGGCGGTGCTGGGCAAGCTGGCGCGCGAGGTGGTATCGATGGAGCGCATCGCCCAGCTGGTCGGCAAGACCCGTGCACGGCTGCGCGAACTTCGCGTCAACAACGTCAAGCCCAAGCACGGCGACGGCATGCACGGCGCGAAGGATTTCGCGCCCTTCGATGCCATCGTGATCGCGGCCGCATTTGCGGAAGTGCCGCACGCCCTGCTGGAACAGCTGGCCGATGGCGGACGCCTGGTGATGCCGCTCGGCAACGCCACGCAGACGCTGTGCGTGATGGAACGCCAGGGCGATGCGTTTACCGAGCGCATGCTCGAAGGGGTGAAGTTCGTTCCCCTGCTGCCGGGGGTGGCGTGATGAAGGCAACCGCCGGGGACCGCATGCGCGCCGCCTGGCTGGGTGCGATGCTGCTGGGGCTGGCCGGCTGCACGTCGAGCGGGATGGCGCCGGTGGATGAACGGTCGCCGACGCACCGCGCCGTCAAGGCGGAGGCGGCGCGCCCCGTCACGCCGCAGATCGCGCCGTCCACCAACGGCCTGCATACCGTGGCGCGCGGCGATACGCTGTATGCCATCGCCTTTGCCAACGGCCTCGATTACCGCGAGATCGCCATCTGGAACCAGCTCGAGTCCCCCGATCGCATCCTCGTCGGCCAGGTGCTGCGGCTGACGCCGCCGGCCGGGGCAGTCGAGATCAAGCCGCTCGACGACGAACCGGCGCCGAGCGCCCAGCCGCTGACGGAGCCGTCCGTGCTGCGCGAACCGCAGGCGCAGTTGCTGCCCTATTCCGAAGCCAACTGGGCGCAGGTGTCAGCTGCGCGCCCGTCCCCGTCCGCAGCGCCTGCTGCAGCCAGTCCGGCCCCCGCTGCATCGGCATCCGCTGCGCCAGCGCCCGCCGCAGCGGCGACTGCCGAGCCTGTTGCGGCGAAACCCGCGGCGGCGGCGCCGGCTGCGGGCGCGTCGGTCGACGCCTGGTTGTGGCCGGTGGACGGCAAGGTGATCGGCCGCTTCGGCGCAGCGGGCGGCAAGGGCATCGATATCGCCGGGGCGCGCAACACGCCGGTCAGGGCCGTGGCGCCCGGCAAAGTGGTATACAGTGGCAGCGGTCTGCACGGCTACGGACATTTGCTGATCATCAAGCATGCAGGCGAATTTCTCTCGGCCTATGCGCACAACGAAGCCATCCTGGTCAAGGAAGGCGACACGGTGACGGCCGGACAGAAGATCGCCCTGATGGGTGACAGCGATTCCGACCGCGTCGAACTGCATTTCGAAATCCGCCGTTATGGAAAACCGCTCGACCCCCTGACTTATTTGCCGGAGCGCTCATGAGCCGCGAACCCAGCGACGAATCAGAAGAAGAACTGACCCCCGAACCGGCTGAAACGGACGCAGAGCAGCAGGCCGCTGCGGATACCAACGAGGAACTGGCCTCGGCCATCCTCGACGAACCGCAGGTCGACGTGACCCAGCTGTATCTCAACGAAATCGGCCAGGCGCCGCTGCTGACCGCCGAGGAGGAAGTCGCCCTGGCGCGGCGTACCGTGCAGGGCGATTTCGGGGCGCGCCAGACCATGATCGAGCGCAACCTGCGGCTGGTGGTCAACATCGCCAAGCATTACTCCAACCGTGGGCTGACCCTGCTCGACCTGGTGGAGGAGGGCAACCTCGGCCTCATCCACGCGCTGGAAAAATTCGACCCCGAGCGCGGCTTCCGCTTCTCGACCTATGCCACCTGGTGGATACGCCAGAACATCGAGCGCGCGATCATGAACCAGTCGCGTACCATCCGCCTGCCGGTACACGTCATCAAGGAACTCAACATCTACCTGCGGGCGCAGCGCCACCTGGAAACGCACGGCGTCACCGACGCCACCGCGGACGATATCGCCGCGCTGACCGGGCACCCGGTCGAGGACGTGCGCCGCATCATGCAGCTGAACGAGCGGGTGGCCTCGCTCGATGCGCCGCTCGACGTCGATCCCACGCTGTCGCTGGGCGAGGCGATCGCCGACGACAACGCGCATTTGCCGGACGAAATGCTGCAGCTCGAGGAAATCGAGCACCACGTCCACGAATGGCTGACCCAGCTCAACGACAAGCAGCGCTGGGTGATCGAGCGGCGCTTCGGGCTCAACAACTGCGAGGCCTGCACGCTGGAAGACCTGGCGCTGGAATTGCAGGTCACCCGTGAGCGCGTGCGGCAGATCCAGATGGAATCCCTGCGCATCCTGCGGCAGGTGCTACGGCGGCGTGGCGTGTCCAAGGACGAGCTGTTCTGACCCCGCCCGGGGGCATGCCATGATCGACTGGTCCCGGATCGACACCGTCTTCCTCGACATGGACGGCACCCTGCTCGATCTCTATTTCGACAACCATTTCTGGCGCGAGCACATGCCCCGTCGCTACGCCGAGTACCACGGGCTCGACGAGGCGGTGGCGCGCGCGCATCTCGACCAGCATTACGAACGCCACGCCGGCACACTCAACTGGTACTGCCTCGATTTCTGGAGCAGCGAGCTTGCGCTCGACATCGTGCAACTGAAGGAAGAGGTCGCCCACCTGATCGCGGTGCGCCCCGACGTGCCCGCGTTCCTGCAGGCGGTGCGCGCGTCGGGCCGCCGGATCGTGATGGTGACCAACGCCCATCCCAAGAGCCTCGGCCTCAAGATGCGGGAAACCCGCATCGATGCCTGGTTCGATGCGTTGATTTCCTCGCACCAGGTCGGTCTGCCCAAGGAGCACCCGGATTTCTGGCAGGGGCTGCAGGCGATCGAGCCGTTCGACAAGGCGCGCACCCTGTTCGTCGACGACAGCCTGCCGGTGCTGAAGAGCGCGCAGGCCTACGGCATCGCGCATCTGCTGGCGGTGTGCAATCCGGATTCGCGGCAGCCGCACAAGGATTGCGGGGAATTCGAGGCGATCACGAGTTTTGAGCAGGTGATGCCGGTTCCGCACCGTTCGGCCTGAGCCTGCAGCCTCCGCACCGTTCGCCCTTCGACAAGCTCAGGGTGAACGGTGCCGGGTTAGCGCGCTTCGACAAACCTGTCCTGAGCGAGGTCGTAGGGGTCCGGGTGAATGGCGCCAAGAGCGGGAAGCCCGCTCAAACTGGCTCGATCAGCACCGCCGCCCCGACGCTCCGTCCCTCCGCCGCCAGGATGTTGTAGGTGCGGCACAGCGCCCCGATGTCCATCACCTCCAGCCCGATCCGGGCCTCCACCAGCGCCCGCGTGAGCGAGGGATGGGGAAAGCGCAGCCGGGTGCCGGTGCCGAGCAGCAGGATGTCCAGCTCGCGATGGGCGACCCATTCAAAATGGGCGGCGGTCAACGCGCCGAAACCCAGTCCGGCCCACGGGGCGATCTCGACGCCGTGCGTGGTCAGCAGCAGGCTGGCTTCGTGGCGATGGCCGTTGATGAGGACATGGTCCTCGCCATACCCGGTAAACAACAGCTGGCTGGCGTCGGCGTTGAGGTGCAGTTTCATGGTTCAACCTTAGCAGATTCGCCCTGGAAGCGTGCCACAGGCGTGCCTGAGCCGCCCGGTTTCGTTTGCCGGGGAAGGGCGCCTCCGGTAAAATCGGGCGTTTCCCAAGGCGTTGTTTTGCCTTGGTTTTACGCAGGTTGACCAGGAAGACCGCCGTGACGGCCGACAACAAGCCCCGCTTACGCACCATCCATAAATCGTCCAAGCTCGACAACGTCTGCTACGACATCCGCGGCCCGGTGATGGCGCGCGCCCGGCAGATGGAGGAAGAAGGGCAGCGCATCATCAAGCTGAATATCGGCAATCCGGCGCCCTTCAACTTCGAGGCGCCCGAGGAAATCGTGCAGGACGTGATCCTCAACCTGCCGAATGCGTCGGGCTACAGCGACTCCAAGGGCCTGTTCTCGGCGCGCAAGGCGATCATGCACGAGACCCAGCGCAAGGGTATCGCCGGGGTGACGATCGACGACATCTTCGTCGGCAACGGCGTCTCCGAGCTGATCGTGATGTCGATGCAGGCGCTGCTGAACAACGGCGACGAGGTGCTGGTGCCGGCACCTGATTATCCGCTGTGGACGGCGGCAGTGAGCCTGGGCGGCGGCAAGCCGCGCCATTACCTGTGCGACGAGGGTGCCGGCTGGCTACCCGATCTGGACGACATCCGCGCCAAGATCACGCACAACACGCGCGCCATCGTCATCATCAACCCGAACAATCCGACCGGCGCGCTCTATCCGACCGAATTGCTGCTGGAACTCATCGAGATCGCGCGCCAGCACCAGCTGATCGTCTACGCCGACGAGATCTACGACAAGGTGCTGTACGACGGTGTGGTGCACACCTCGATCGCCTCGCTGGCCGACGACGTGCTGATCGTCACCTTCAACGGCCTGTCGAAGAACTACCGCGCCTGCGGCTACCGCTCGGGCTGGCTGATCGTGTCGGGCGACAAGCGCCACGCAAAGGATTACCTGGAAGGCCTCAACATGCTGGCGTCGATGCGCCTGTGCTCCAACGTGCCGGGGCAGTATGCGATCCAGACCGCGCTGGGCGGCCACCAGAGCATCAACGACCTGGTCGCGCCGAGCGGCCGGCTGACCCGCCAGCGCGACCTGGCACACGAACTGCTGACCCTGATTCCAGGCGTCTCCTGTGTGAAGCCGAAGGCGGCGATGTATTTGTTCCCGAAGCTCGACCCCAAGCTCTATCCCATCCACGACGACCAGAAATTCATCCTCAACCTGCTGGAAGAGGAACGCGTGCTGGTGGTGCAGGGCAGCGGCTTCAACTGGCCGCAGCCGGACCATATCCGCGTGGTGTTCCTGCCGCACGAGGAAGACCTGACCGAAGCGATTTCCCGCATGAGCCGGTTCCTCGACCGCAATCGTGCACATCGCTGATTTTTATTTGAACGAGATAATTAGATGAAACCCATCAACGTCGGCCTGCTGGGCCTGGGAACTGTCGGGGGCGGCACGCTCACCGTGCTGCGCCGCAACGCCGAAGAAATCACCCGCCGCGCCGGGCGCGAAATCCGCGTGCTGCGCGCGGCGGTGCGCAACCTCGACAAGGCGAAGGCGCTGGCGGGCGATCTGCCGCTGACGACCAATTCGTTCGACGTGGTCGACGATCCCGACATCGACATCGTGGTCGAGCTGATCGGCGGCCTGGAGCCCGCGCGCGAACTGGTGATGCAGGCGATCAATAACGGCAAGCACGTGGTCACCGCCAACAAGCACCTGGTCGCCAAGCACGGCAACGAGATCTTCGCCGCGGCGCAGGCCAAGGGCGTGATGGTGGCGTTCGAGGCGGCGGTGGCGGGCGGCATTCCCATCATCAAGGCGCTGCGCGAAGGCCTCACCGCCAACCGCATCGAGTGGCTGGCCGGCATCATCAACGGCAC
Source organism: Hydrogenophilales bacterium (assembly GCA_016195805.1). Taxonomy (GTDB): domain Bacteria; phylum Pseudomonadota; class Gammaproteobacteria; order Burkholderiales; family Thiobacillaceae; genus Thiobacillus. Next base: position 182,563 of record JACPYT010000009.1, on the reverse strand, counting down.
CAGCAACTTCATCCTCACCGAGATGCGCGACAAGGGCGCAGCCTTCGGCGACGTGTTGAAGGAGGCGCAGCGCCTGGGCTACGCCGAAGCCGACCCGACCTTCGACATCGAAGGCATCGACGCCGCGCACAAGCTCACCATCCTGTCGGCGATCGCCTTCGGCATTCCGATGCAGTTTGACCGCGCCTACACCGAAGGTATCTCGAAGCTCACGCGCGAGGACGTGCAGTACGCCGAGGAACTCGGCTACCGCATCAAGCTGCTGGGCATCGCGCGCCGCGCCGAGAATGGCATCGAGCTGCGCGTGCATCCGACGCTGATTCCCGAGCGCCGCCTGATCGCCAACGTCGACGGCGCGATGAACGCGGTGCTGGTGAAGGGCGACGCCGTCGGCCCGACGCTCTATTACGGCGCAGGCGCCGGTGCCGAGCCGACCGCTTCAGCCGTGGTCGCCGATCTGGTCGATGTCACCCGGCTCCATACCGCCGACCCGCACCACCGCGTGCCGCATCTGGCGTTCCAGCCGGATCAGTTGGCCGACACGCCGATCCTGCCGATGGACGAGGTGCGTACCGCGTACTACCTGCGCCTGCGCGCGTTCGACCGTCCCGGCGTGCTGGCCGACATCACCCGCATCCTGGCCGACAGCAACATCTCCATCGACGCCATGGTGCAGAAGGAACCCGCCGAAGGCGAGGAGCAGGTCAGCATCATCCTGCTGACCCACATCACGGTGGAGAAGAATATCAACGCGGCGATCGCCAAGATCGAGGCGCTCGATACCGTGGCAGGCAAGGTCATGCGCATCCGTCTCGAAGAGCTGGCAGCCAGGTAACGAAGGGTACGCAATGAACTATCTCAGCACGCGCGGGCTGGCACCGCACCTCCGTTTCTCCGAAATCCTGCTCGGTGGCCTCGCCAGCGACGGCGGCCTGTACGTGCCGGAAACCTACCCGCGTTTCAGCGAAGCCGAACTCGCAGCGATGCGCGGCATGAGCTACCGCGAACTGGCTTTCGCCGTGCTGTCGCGCCTGATCGACGATATCCCGCACGGCGACCTGCGCCTGCTGATCGACAAGACCTACACCGCCGACGTCTACCGCTATGTGACCGACAAGGAAAACGCAGCGGACATCACGCCGCTGAAGACGCTGGAGCCCGGCCTGCACGTGCTGGCGCTGTCGAACGGCCCGACGCTGGCGTTCAAGGACATGGCGATGCAGCTGCTGGGCAACCTGTTCGAGTATGTGCTCGACAAGACCCATGGCGAGCTCAACATCCTTGGTGCCACCTCGGGCGACACCGGCTCCGCCGCCGAATACGCGATGTGTGGCAAGCGCGGCATCAAGGTCTTCATGTTGTCGCCCGAGCACGGCATGACGCGCTTCCAGCAGGCGCAGATGTACGCGCTGCAGGACGCCAACATCCATAACCTCGTCATCCGCGGCGTGTTCGACCAGTGCCAGGACATCGTCAAGGCGGTGTCGAACGACCTCGATTTCAAGGCGAAGCACCACATCGGCGCGGTCAACTCGATCAACTGGGCGCGTGTCGCGGCGCAGAGCGTGTACTACTTCAAGGCCTATTTCGCGGCGACGCACGACAACGATCAGAAGGTGTCGTTCTCGGTGCCGTCGGGCAACTTCGGCAACGTCTGCGCCGGCCACATCGCGCGCCAGATGGGGCTGCCGATCGACAAGCTGATCGTCGCCACCAACGAGAACGACGTGCTCGACGAGTTCTTCCGCACCGGCGTCTACCGCCCGCGCCCGGAAACGAAGCACACGTCCAGCCCGAGCATGGACATCTCCAAGGCATCCAACTTCGAGCGCTTCGTGTTCGACCTCACCGGGCGCGATGCGGTCAAGGTGCGCGGCCTGTGGAGTGCGGTCGAGTCGGGCGGCAGTTTCGACCTGAACGCCGACGGCCTGTTCGGCCGCGTTGCAGCGTTCGGCATGGTCTCCGGCTCGAGCAGCCACGCCAACCGCATGGACACCATCCGCACTGTCTACGAGATCTACGGCACGATGATCGACCCGCACACCGCCGACGGCTTGAAAGTGGGCCTGGAGCACCGCGAGCCGGGCGTGCCGCTGATCTGCATGGAAACCGCGCAGCCTGCCAAGTTCGAGGACGCGATCCGCGAGGCGCTCGGCGTCGAGCCGGTGCGCCCCGCCGAGCTGGCGAACCTGGAGGCGCAGCCGCAGAAGAAGCACGTCATGGACGCCGACGTGAATGCGGTCAAGCAGTTCATCGTCGACCACGCTGGCTGACCGGCGCGCCGGGCGGCGATGAAGAAACCGGGCAACGCCAGCCAGCCTCAGGATTTTGCCGAACTGCTGGCGCGCGCACAGGCCTGCACCGTCTGCGCCGCGAACCTGCCGCATCCGCCACATCCCGTCCTGCGCGTTTCGCCCACCGCGCGTCTGCTGATCGTCGGCCAGGCGCCCGGACGGCGGGTGCACGAAACCGGCATCCCCTGGAATGACCCGTCCGGCGACGAATTACGCCGCTGGCTCGGCATGACGCGCGACGCGTTCTACGACGTCTCGCGCATCGCCATTGTCCCCACCGGCCTGTGCTATCCCGGCACGGTCAAGGGCAGCGACCTGCCGCCGCGTCCGGAATGCGCGCCGCTGTGGCATCCGCCGCTGCGCGCGGCCATGCCCGACATCCGGCTCACCCTGCTGATCGGCGCCTATGCCCAGGCGTATTACCTGGGCAAGCGCCGTGGCCGCACGCTGGCCGACACCGTGCAGGCCTGGCGCGATTTCCTCCCCGACTATTTCCCGCTGCCCCATCCCAGCCCGCGCAATCGTCTATGGTTCAAGCGTCATCCCTGGTTCGAGGCGGAGGTGCTACCGGCCCTGCGCGAACGGGTTGGAGCCGTACTGGCGACAGGCGATAATGGCGGCGCACACACGCAGACCTAGCAACCTCGCATCCAGGATTCGAACCTTATGAAACTCATCACCTCGCTCACCAGCCCCTATGGTCGCAAAGTCCGTGTGGTCCTGCTGGAAAAGAAAATTCCCTTCCAGCTCCAGGTCGAGAACCCATGGCTGCCGGACAGCCCGGTGCCAAGCTTCAACCCCCTCGGCAAGGTGCCGGTGCTGCTGCTGGAGGACGGCGAGGCAGTGTTCGACTCGCGCGTCATCGTCGAATACCTCGACCACGTCAGCCCGGTGGCCCACCTGATCCCCAGCGAACCGAAAATCCGCATGATGGTGCGCGGCGTCGAGGCACTGGCCGACGGCGTCACCGACGCCGCGGTCGCGGTCTACCTGGAACGGAAGCGCGAGGCCGACAAGCAGAGCGGCGACTGGATGACGCTGCAGGAAAAGACCCTGTTCCGCGGACTCGAGGCCCTCTCGGAAGCGCTGGGCGAGAAGACCTGGTTCCTCGACAACACCACCAGCATGTCGCTGGCCGACGTCGCCTGCGGCTGCACGCTGGGCTACCTGGACCTGCGCTTCCCCGAGATCGAGTGGCGCACCGCGCATCCCAACCTGGCGAAGCTGTTCGACAAGCTGATGACCCGGACCTCGTTCCAGGAAACCGTGCCGGTCGTCTGAGGAACACTGCGTCAATCAATGACCGATTCCGTTCGTGCCGAGCCTGTCGAAGCCTGAGCGGAATCGACCGCAGACTCCGGATCGCCGCGATTCCATGAGCCTCGCGATCAGAATGTAGTGCGTTTCACTAATGGAGGGCGTCCCCATGCCACATGAAACCGCAACCCTCGCCGGCGGCTGCTTCTGGTGCATCGAAACCGTGTTCAACCGCCTGCGCGGCGTCGAATCCGCCGTCTCCGGCTACATGGGCGGCCACACGCTGAATCCCACCTACAAGGACATCTGCAACGGCGACACCGGCCACGCCGAAGTCGTGCAGGTGACGTTCGATCCGGACGTGATTACGTTCCGCGATCTGCTCGACGTCTTCTTCACGATCCACGACCCCACCCAGCTCAACCGCCAGGGCAACGACGTCGGCACCCAGTACCGCTCGGCGATCTTCTGGCACACGCCGGAGCAGAAGGACGAGGCGGAAGCGGTGATTGCTGAGTTGAATGCATCAAAGCAGTACGGCGCGCCCATCGTCACTGAAGTGACCGAAGCGACGACCTTCTATCCTGCCGAGGATTACCACCAGCGCTACTACGAGCAGAACCCGTATCAGCCCTACTGTCAGTTCGTGGTGGCGCCGAAGGTGGCAAAGGCGGAGGGGAAGTTTGGGGGGCGGCTTAAGTAAGCTCGTCGGCCGTCTGGGTTAGGCGGCTGCATGGTATCTCTCCGCTGGCATGACAGGACGGAAGGTCGAGATATGTAGAGTGCTATCTACTGTATCAAGAACCTGCAGGGCTATCCCGGCCGAACAGTGTTTGTTCTGAGCGACTGTCTTAATGGCAGCTTCGGACTGTTCCGGAGCGAATATGAGTGCCTCGGCCATCACTGCAATTCGTCTGTTGAACTCATCAACTTCGTCCGGTAGCAACAGCCGTTCCCGAACTGCATCTTGGTCCCAAGTAAGCAGAAGCAGAACTCCACTTGATAATGGGAGTGATATCTGTGTGTGAGGATGGGCAAGGCCAATGCCGTAGGCGTTCACCGGGTCCGCTTCAGGATTAAAGACGGCAACGGGTTGGTCACAGGTCAGCAGAACACCTCCCTGAGGGGCGCGCAGTATTAATGGCGTCATGGATGCGAGAAGTTGCAGAATCTCCTGGTCTGACGCAAGCCCAAACATATACTCCAAACACTTCCAGTTTGAGATGGAGATATTTATGCCATCTCTCGCGAAGATGTTCTCTAGACCTTTCGGGGGCGGTGGCAGCTTCCCTTTGCGCTCGAGGAGCTTGCCTGTTGACTTCACGACTTGCCTTAGAGACTCTTCAATGTATTGCTTAAAAGCTGGAACACGGACCCTCATCAGCGATACAAATTCAACCAGCCTGGCATGGGAGATGTCGCTCACGATACCCGAGTCGATTACTTCGGCTAGAGCCTTAGCAAGTTGCCCCTCTATGTCTGACAGACGCTTCTCAACAGCGTGTGGGTCTTCGGCATCGTCATAGTCAAGGTTGTGATAGTCACGAATGGCTGCGGCGTCCCTGATAGAGCATAGGTAGCCACGTGCCTCGCGCTTCTCGATCTGGAAAATATGCTTTCCGTTTACAGAGAATCCCCGCAGGTAAAATTGGGGCAGATAGTGATGCTTTCTTGGCTCAGCCATTGCCAGGTGGCCAGTAATTTAAGTGATCCATGGGGCCGGACGCGAAGAACCTTACTTCTCCACTTTCACCCACGAATCCTTCAACGTCACCGTCCGGTTGAACACCGGCGCGCCCGCTTTCGTATCGACCCGATCCGCGACGAAGTAGCCATGCCGTTCGAACTGGAAGCGGTCTTCCGCCGCGGCATCTTTCAGCGCAGGTTCCAGTTGTGCACGGATCACACGCACCGAGTCGGCGTTGAGGTCGTTCAGGAAATCGCCGCTTTCGCCGCCCGGCTGCGCGGTGGTGAACAGGCGGTCGTACTGGCGGACTTCGGCTTCGTACGCGTGCGCAGCCGACACCCAGTGGATGTTGCCCTTGACCTTGACCGAGTCGGCGCCCGGAGTGCCGGACTTGGTGTCGGGCAGGTAGTCGCAGTGTACCGCGGTGATGGTGCCGTCAGCGTCCTTGTCGCAGCCGGTGCAGGTGACGACGTAGCCGTAACGCAGTCGCACCGAGTTGCCTGGGAAGAGACGGAAATAACCCTTGGATGGGGTTTCCATGAAGTCCTCGCGCTCGATCCACAGTTTGCGTGAGAACGGTACTGCGCGCTTGCCGAGGTCGGGCTGCTGCGGGTGGTTGGGGGCGAAGCACTCTTCCGACTGGCCCTCCGGATAGTTGTCGATGATGAGCCTGACCGGGTCGAGCACGGCGATGCGGCGCAGCGCGGAGTCGTTCAGCACGTCGCGCTGGCAGGCTTCGAACACGCTGTAGTCGATCCAGCCGTCGGATTTCGACACGCCGATCTGGTCGGTGAAGCGGCGGAAGCCTTCTGCCGTGTAGCCGCGGCGGCGCGCGCCGACGAGCGTCGGCAGGCGCGGGTCGTCCCAGCCGGAGACGTGCTTCTCCTCGACGAGCTGGATCAGCTTGCGCTTGGAGAGCACGACGTAGGTGAGATTGAGGCGTGCGAATTCGATCTGCTGCGGCAGCGGGCGGGTGAAGAAGCCGCCGTCGGCGAGCTTGTCGAGCAGCCAATCGTAGAACGGGCGCTGGTCTTCGAATTCGAGCGTGCAGATCGAGTGGGTGATGTGCTCGATCGCGTCCTCGATCGGATGCGCGTAGGTGTACATCGGGTAGATGCACCAGGTGTCGCCGGTGTTGTGGTGATGCGCGCGTTTGATTCGATAGATCGCCGGGTCGCGCAGGTTGATGTTGGGCGAGGCCATGTCGATCTTCGCGCGCAGCACGTGGGCGCCGTCGGGGAATTCGCCCGCGCGCATCTTGCGGAAGAGGTCGAGGTTTTCCTCGGTGCTGCGCGTGCGGTAGGGGCTGTCCTTGCCCGGTTCGGTCAGCGTGCCGCGATAGGCGCGCATCTCGTCGGCAGACAACGAATCGACGTAGGCATGGCCGGACTGGATCAGGGATTCGGCGCAGGCGTACATGGTGTCGAAGTAGTTCGACGCGAAGTACAGATGCTTGCCCCAATCGAAGCCCAGCCACTTCACCGATTCGACGATGGAGTCGACGTATTCCTGCTCCTCCTTCTCCGGGTTGGTGTCGTCGAAGCGCAGGTGGCAGACGCCGCCGTAGTCGCGCGCGAGGCCGAAATTCAGGCAGATCGACTTGGCGTGGCCGAGGTGCAGGTAGCCGTTGGGCTCGGGCGGAAAGCGCGTCTCGACGCGGCCGCCCCATTTGCCGACGGCGTTCTGCTCGTCGATGAGGTTGCGGATGAAGTTGGCGGCGGGGGAGGGGGCTTCGTGCGACATGATGGGATGGGAATCTGGAATGCGTGGATTGTAGCGGTTTCAGGTAATGATGCCGCCGCCGAGGCACACCTTGCCGTCGTAGAGGACGACGGACTGGCCTGGCGTGACGGCCCATTGTGGCGCGTCGAAGGCGAGCTCCAGCGTGTCGCCGTCGAGCTTCGTGATGCGGCAGGCGGCGTCGGTCTGACGGTAGCGCGTTTTCGCGGTGTAGGGTCTGTCGGGATCGGGCGCGACGCCGCTGATCCAGTTGAGCTGGCCGGCGGCGAGTGTCGAGCGCTTGAGCAGCGGGTGGTCGTGACCCTGCACGACGACCAGCGTATTCGTCGTCATGTCCTTGGCGGCGACGAACCAGGGGTCGGTGTTGCCGTCCTTCTGCCCGCCGATGCCGAGACCCTGGCGCTGGCCGAGAGTGTAGTACATCAGCCCCTGGTGTTTCCCGACGACGCGGCCCTCGGGCGTCTTCATGTCGCCGGGGTCGCGCGGCAGATAGCGTTCGAGGAATTCGCGGAAGTTGCGTTCGCCGATGAAGCAGATGCCGGTGCTGTCTTTCTTGGCGGCGTTGGGCAGGCCGATCTGCGCGGCGATCCTGCGCACCTCGGGCTTCGGAAGATGGGCGAGCGGAAACAGGGCGGGGGAGAGCTGCGCCTGGGAGAGGCGATAGAGAAAATAGCTCTGGTCCTTGTTGGCGTCATGCGCGCGCAGCAGCGTCACGCGGCCGAAGGGATCGTGCCCCTTGCCGACGTAATGCCCGGTGGCGATGAACTCGGCGCCGCGTGCGATGGCGTCGTCGAGGAAGGCCTTGAACTTGATCTCGGCGTTGCACAGCACGTCGGGGTTGGGCGTGCGCCCGGCCTGGTATTCGGCGAGGAAGTAGCTGAACACGCGTTCCTTGTATTCGGCGGCGAAGTTGACCGCCTCGACCTCGATGCCGAGCACGTCGGCCACCGCCAGCACGTCGAGAAAGTCCTGCCGCGCGGTGCAGTGCTCGGTATTGTCGTCGTCGTCCCAGTTCTTCATGAAGACGCCGAGCACGTCGTAGCCCTGCTGCTTCCGCAGATGGGCGGCGACGGCGGAATCGACCCCACCCGACATGCCGACGACGACGCGCGTGCTCATGCGTGGCTCACGAAATCGAGCGGAAAGCGCCGCCCGGCCAGATAGTCCTGCACGCAGCGCATGACCAGCGGGCTGCGGTGCGACGTGGGGTGGGCGGCGAGTTCGTCCGGCGTTAGCCAGAGGGCACGCACGATGCCGTGGTCGAGCGGGCGTTCGGCGTCGAAGCCGATGTCACGGCAGACGTAGGCGAAGCGCAGGTAGGTGATGTCGCGCTGCGGATAGTGCGTGGTGTAGCAGCCGAGCAGGGCGGTCGGCTCGACATGGTGCGCGGTTTCCTCGAGCGCTTCGCGGCGTACGGCGTCGATCAGGGTTTCGCCGCGCTCCCAGTGGCCGGCCGGCTGGTTGAGGCGCAGGCCTTCGGCGGTGTGTTCCTCCACCAGCAGGAACTTGCCTTCCTTCTCGACGATCGCCGCCGCGACAACGTGCGGCATCCACTGTGTTGAATTAAGCACGGGTTCAGACATGCAGTTCTTTCCATTCTCCGGGCTGCAAGGCGCCCAAGGTCCATTCGCCGACGGCGGCGCGGATCAGCCGCAGCGTCGGAAAGCCGATCTTCGCCGTCATGCGGCGCACCTGGCGGTTCTTGCCTTCGCTGATCGTGAGTTCGATCCACGCCGTAGGAATGCTGGCGCGATAGCGGATCGGCGGGTTGCGCGGCCACAGGCCGGCGGGCTCGTCGATGAGCCGCACCCGGGCCGGGCGGGTGACGAAGTCGCCGAGGTCGACGCCGTGGCGCAAGGGGTCGAGCGCGGCATCATCGGGCGCGCCCTCGACCTGCGCCCAGTAGGTTTTGGGGAGCTTGTGCCTGGGATCGGCGATGCGGCTCTGGAGCGCGCCATCATCGGTTAAAATCAGCAGGCCTTCGCTGTCCGCATCCAGGCGTCCGGCTGCGTACACACCCGGCAGCGTGAGGTGATCCCGCAAACCCTGCCAGCGGCCCTCGGCGGTGAACTGGCTGAGCACGCCGTAGGGTTTGTTGAACAAAATAAGACGCGACACTTCGGATGGGGGCAAAGTCCCATTTTACCCAAAAGGGTACACGTAACGTTTACGAGACACCATGAGCACACATATCCAGATTCCCGCCGCGGGCCAGACAATCACCGTCAACGCCGACAACACGTTGAACGTGCCCGACATGCCCATCATTCCCTTCATCGAAGGCGACGGCACCGGCGTCGACATCACCCCGGCGATGCGCCGCGTGGTCGATGCCGCGGTGGCCAAGGCCTACGGCGGCAAGAAGCAGATCGCCTGGATGGAAGTGTTTGCCGGCGAGAAGGCGGTCAAGGTCTACGGCGACGACCAGTGGCTGCCGGACGAGACCGTGCAGGCGGTGAAGGACTATGTCATTTCGATCAAGGGCCCGCTCACCACGCCGACCTCGGGCGGTATCCGCTCGCTCAACGTCGCGCTGCGCCAGATGCTGGACTTGTACGTGTGCCTGCGCCCGGTGCGCTACTTCACCGGCGTGCCCAGCCCGGTGAAGGCGCCGGAAAAGGTCGACATGGTGATCTTCCGCGAGAACACCGAGGACATTTACGCCGGCGTCGAGTGGGAAGCCAATTCGCCGGAGGTGAAGAAGGTCATCGCCTTCCTGCAGCAGGAAATGGGCGTAACGAAAATCCGTTTCCCCGAAACGTCGGCCATCGGCATCAAGCCGGTGTCGGTCGAAGGCTCGGAAAGACTCATTCGCAAGGCCATCCAGTACGCCATCGACAACGGGCGCCGCTCGGTGACCCTGGTGCACAAGGGCAATATCATGAAGTTCACCGAAGGCGGCTTCAAGAAATGGGGCTACGAGCTCGCCGCGCGCGAATTCGGTGCCAGGGTCCTCGGCGAAGGTCCGTGGATGGAGTTGCCGAATGGCATCGTGATCAAGGACGTCATCGCCGACGCCTTCCTGCAGCAGATCCTGCTGCGCCCGGACGAGTACGACGTGATCGCCACGCTGAACCTCAACGGCGACTACATTTCCGATGCGCTGGCGGCGGAAGTCGGCGGCATCGGCATCGCACCGGGCGCCAACCTGTCCGACACCGTGGCGATGTTCGAAGCCACCCACGGCACCGCGCCCAAATATGCCGGCAAGGACTACGTCAACCCGGGCTCGCTGATCCTGTCGGCCGAGATGATGCTGCGCCACCTGGGCTGGGTCGAGGCGGCCGACCTCATCGTTTCCAGCATGGAAAAGGCCATCGCGGCGAAAGCGGTGACCTACGACTTCGCGCGCCTGATGGACGGCGCGACCGAGGTGAAGTGCTCGGCGTTCGCCGAGGCGATGGTCGCGAAGATGTAAGCCTGCTTTTCAGGGTAAGGTCATTTGTTACCTGTTGCCCAGGCTGTTGTTTATCAACAGCTTGGAAAATGGCAAACCGCCCGGGAGTCGGGCGGAAAATCAAAACTCCTGGGTGAAGGCGAGCGCTATGTACCCCAATCCCCTCGCACTCCGCTGCCCTGAACCACTCCGGATCCTGAGTTGGCGTAAGTCTGTCATGGGGTCGTTTTCTGTACGTTGATGACCTTGTCACTTTGGCCACTCATCGCTCGAAAGGTTTTGCGCCAGCCTACTGGCGTGGCTTCGCGAATTCGTCGTAAAGGAAGGTTGCCAACAAATGCACCTGGATTCGGGTATTCAAAGAAAAAATGCGTACCGGTTCTATGAGCGTGAGGGCCAGTGATAGGCTTTCACTTCACCGAGAATATGTCGATCATGTCGCCCGGCACATGAGATGACCAGAAAAGCCGTGCGTTTGCGCCGAATTCAGACTTCGGGAACAGTCATCGAATGAGAATCGACAGCCTTGATCATCTGGTGCTGACCGTCAAGGACATCGACACCACCGCATCGTTCTATTCGAACGTACTGGGCATGGAAATCGTTACGTTCGGCGGCGGGCGCAAAGCCCTGTCTTTCGGTGGGCAGAAGATCAACCTGCATCAGCACCGGAGGGAATTTGAACCCAAAGCCGAATACCCCACCCCGGGCTCGGCTGATTTATGCTTTCTGACCTCGGTGCCGTTGGCCGATGTGGTGGACCACCTTGCCGCATCCGGGGTTGCCGTCATCGAAGGCCCCGTCCAGCGTACCGGAGCCGCCGGCCCGATTCTTTCCGTCTATTTCCGCGACCCAGACATGAATCTGATAGAAATCTCAAATTCGATGCGTGCCTGAATCGGCATGCTCAAAATCAGACGAAGGCTTTATGCGACACGCAAGCACCTTATCGAGTCGGCTGGCATCGAGAAAATGTCCAGGACGGACATAGGATCATGACGCATGAAGACAAAGTGGCAGACTCAGGCACTCAATTGGGACAACGGAGCGTCTCTGCCTGGACCACCCTGGGTTCGGAGGCATTTCTGGCCTAGGATTTCTTCGCTACGAATACATAGCGATTGAGGCTGAAGAAATATTCACCCCGCTCTCCAGATTGCCGTAGCTCCCTAGCCCAGGCTTCGGCATCTTCAAGGGCAATCCCGTTCCGCCCTGTGACGAACGGGACGATGAGTTCAATGAGCCGATTGCTGTAGGTGTTCGGGTCGTAGGTTGGATTGAACAAAGGAACGATGCCTTGTGACTCCACGCGAAGTCCGGCCCGATGCAATTTATCGGCCATCATACGAGGCAGGTAAGAATCCGCTGCGTGCTGTTCCCATGCCCCGAGGATATGATTCATACGCTCGCGATCCGGCGAATGCCACACGATCGAATCCCAGTCCGTGCCCACGACGACCACCCGACCGCCAGGACGAACCACACGGCGAATTTCGGCCAAGGCCTCCTCAATATCGTGTACGTACTCCAGAACCTGGGTCGATATGACTGCGTCAAACTCGTCATCCGGAAATGGAAGCTGCGTCGCCTCGCCGCGGCGAAAATCCACCTGCGACTGGTAAGCACAATGCAATCTTGCCACCGCAAGCAAAGGCTCGCTGACGTCGACGCCACACACCCTCCCTGAAGGTCCCACCTCCCACGCAATATCGGATGCCAGAAAACCAGGACCCGATCCAACGTCCAGCACACACTCCCCGGGCCGAGCATTCAGGATGCGTATGAACGCCTCCCGCTGTGCGACCACATCAGGGGTGACGTACACCGCAAGTAGCTGTTTCGTGGATTTTTCATCGTAGTGCAGTTCGCCCATCCGCATTCTTCTACCTTCCATTTAAATGTGTCATTCAAGTACTCGCCAGCCGGGTCGGCTAAAGACGTGGAACTCACGAGCCGGGTGCGCGTGTGCGAACTGGAGGCGCGATTCCCCGGGTTACGCCAATCGATTCTCAAGGCGTACGAACAGGAAACGAAGAGCCGAGGACACGGGCGTAGCGGATAACATAAGACCTGGTTCAAAAAATAAACCTGTCCACGTTTGTCCCGGCCCTCGATCCCACTGACGTTTGTTCTCGGGCGCATGGCTTCCCGTGCGCCGTGGGTCAAGCGCCAAAATGCCTGTAGTTAGCCATGTCTGCTTCGATGCCCAGTCGTTGCATGGTTTCCAGCGGATTGAACCCCGTCGCCGCGCAGGCGGCTTCGACTGCCGCGCGCGCTGCGTCGATAGCCGCCTGGCTCTCCCACTCCACCACCGTCACGATATTGAATCGACCGGGACCGGAGATTTGCTCCAGCAGTGCATCACGAACGAAACCGGGTTGCCGGCAAAGTATCTCGTGCGTTTCGCGAACGCGCTGGAGGAACTCCTCGCGCGCCGCTTGCGGCACTACGAATTTATCGATCCTAAAGATCGTCGTGTTCGCGGACATGGCAGCTCCTTTTGGCGATAGGGGGAAGCCCAAAAGCTCACTTCCCTGCGTGCACGCCAACACGATTGCCTTCGCTGTCGATGAAGATTCCGATGTAGCCGATGTCGTCACTGACGAGGGTCTTGTCGAGCACGATCTTGCCGCCGTTGGCCCCGACGCGCGACAGTACCGGCGCAACGTCGGCGCCGGCGTCGAGGTAGATGAGGGTGCCGTTCGTACCCGGCTGCAGTTGTGGCATCTTGCAGACGGCGCCGGAGGGACCTGGCATCTCGTAGGGAAAGATACCAAGCTCCATGTCGTTCATCTTCTCGCGCCGCAGTTCGGTGGCGAAGACCTTCTCGTAGAACGTTACCGCACGCTCGAAATCGGCGGCGGGAATCTCGAACCAGTTGATGACGCGCTCCATGGTGGACTCCTTTTCGTTGATCGTGGATGTAGTTGGACTGGCTGGTCAGCCAGTCAGTGAACTCTAAACCGATGCCCCTGCCACCGTTCTGTCAGGAGTCAGCACCCGCCGCCCGGTGTTCTCGTATGTTCCTGCCACCCCGTTGGCAGGAAGTCCGGGGTAAGCTTGCGCCATGCGACGCGCCGACCGCCTCTTCCAAATCGTGCTGCTACTGGGCCGCGGCCGCGTCGTGACCGCGCGGCAGATGGCCACGGAGCTCGAAGTCTCCGAACGCACTGTGTACCGCGACATCACCGACCTCATGGCCGCCGGCACGCCCATCGACGGCGAGGCCGGCGTCGGCTATCGCTTGCGCCCCGGCTATCAGGTGCCGCCGCTGATGTTCGATGGTGAGGAACTGGAGGCGCTTGCTTTGGGTGCCAGCATGGTCCGCGCCTGGGCGGATGCGGAGCTGGCGCGCGCCGCGGAACGCGTGCTGGCCAAGGTGGACGCAGTGCTGCCAGACCGCCTGCGCGGGCGCTGGGACAAGGAGACCCTGCTCGCGCCGGATTTCTTCATCCCGCCGCAGACGGTGACCGGCATGCCGCAGCTGCGCAAGGCCATCGACGAGCGGCTCATGGTGCACATGGCCTACGCGCGCGAGGATGGAACACCTTCCGAACGCGTGGTGTGGCCGCTCGGACTCGTGTTCTGGGGTACCAAGTGGACGCTCGCCGCATGGTGCGAATTGCGCGGCGATTTCCGCACCTTTCGTCTCGATCGCATCGATGTACTGGAACTGCTGCCCTCGCAGTTCCCCGACATGGCCGGGAGACGTTTCAAGGACTACATCGCACGCGCGCGAGGCGGTGAGCATTAAGGACGAACTGCAACGCCTGACTCAGCGTACCTCAAGAGAGAGAGGATGCGTGTTCGGGGGGCGGGACTGACATGCCGAAGGCTTCGGAAACGGTCGCTGCGGCATGGGTGCGAATGCCGGGTGCAGCCGAACGGTGTTTGAGGCCGTATACGACATCCCAGCCAAAGACCAGACGCTACGCGGTAACCTTGTTTGCGTCGAGGCGCGCATTCGGCGCGTGCATATCGAATAGTCGATACTGATGGCCGAGAGCCGAACCGGCTATCCGGCGCCCGATCGGCAGGCATCCGCGGTACGCCGGATGCCTTCCAGGTAGCTGGTGGGTTCAAAGGCGAATGCGCGTTCGAACTTGCTTGAATCGAAGCGGTAGGCTGACTCGTTCTGATACAGCATTTCGTAGGTTTCGTGGATGTCAGAGTTGAACCAGCCGGCCATCTTGATCAGGCGCCTTCCGAGAACGTGGTGTCTGGCTGCGACACCCAAGGCCTGAGCCGCCATCTGGATGTATTCCTTGCCGCAGAGTGGGGGCGCAGCTGTCGGTACGTGCCAGGTTTGATTCCAGGCGGCGTCTGTATCAGCCAGCATAGCCAGGCTTTCTGCAGCATCGGGCGTAAAGGTGAACGAGTGTGGAACGGCATCGTTCACCAGCCAGGATGCGGCGGCACCTCTGGCCAGCTTGTCGATCACGAGGATATTGAGGATGCTCGTCTTCACTCGTGGCCCGTAGAAGTCCGCCGAGCGAGCGATCAGTGCCTGGAGCTTGCCCGCCTTGATTTCGTCGAGCAGCGTGGTCGCTATACGCGCGCGAATTTCACCTTTCCTGCTGCAGGGGTTGAACGGCGTATCCTCGGTCATCGGGCCGTCGGCTCTCCCATAGGGATAGACCGTATCGAAAAATACAAGCTTGGCCTGGGCGCGCTTGCAGGCTTCGATAGCGTTATGCATGATGCGTGGCCAGAGACCGGCCCATACTCGGGCATCGTATTTCAGGCCCACCAGCAAGTAAACCACCTCTGAGCCGGCCACAGCGTCGATGGTTTGATCCAACTGTGAAAGATCTGCCGCAACCGTTTCCGTTGCGTCAGCGATCTGCTGCGGCCTACGGCCAACCAAGCGGACAGGGCGCTGTCGCTTGGTCAGCGCCTTGACTAAGTCGGTGCCAATAGCGCCGCCTGCCCCTAGTATGGTGTGCATCTAGCTTCTCCGCCAGGATCGCCTGGTCATATCGTTTCCTCCTTTGGCTTCCACCCATCGGGCCACGAATGTTTCGACGTCTTCATATGTCCTTCCGGACTGAACGGATTCACTTCTCCGCCAGCAAACGCATGGCCTCTCTCCACACTGCCTCGCCTCCCGGACCTAACTTGTCGAACACCCGTGCGAAACGTTTGCGCTGATCTCCGGAAAGCCTGTCCTCCAGCCGAGCACCAGTCTTGGTTAGCGTAAGACGCTTGATGCGTCGGTCGGTTTCATCGGGTTTTGCCTCGATGAAGGCGAGCCTTGTCAACTGACGCAACGGCGCATTCAGCGATTGTTTGCTGACGCCCAGCACACCAAGCAGTTCATTCACACTCAAGCCGGGATGTCGGCCCACAAAATACAGAATCCGGTGATGGACGCGGGAGAGTCCGTGCCGGGCCAGTAGCGCATCCGGTTTCACAATCACCGCGCGAAATGCGAAATGCAGCAACTCCAGCGCCTTGTTGAGTTCCTGTTCCCGCCTTATATTTAGGTCAACCATATTGACATGATAGTCTGAGCGACCTAATCTGAATAGGTCAACAGTATTGACCGTGTGGTGCCATCGATGTCGATCGTAGACTGCAATACCGCGATGAAGTTTGCTGAACAATGGATCGACGCGTGGAACCGCCGCGACCTGGAAGCGGTGTTATGCCACTACACCGAGGATTTTGTGTTTGCCTCGCCGCTGATTCCCGTTATTGCCGGCGAGCCCTCGGGCGTGCTGCGCGGAAAGTCCTCCGTGCGCGCCTACTGGGCCAAAGGACTGGAACGAATACCGAACCTGAAACTCACTCTCCACGACGTGATGATGGGCGTCAACAGCATAGTGCTTGTCTATCGCGGTCATCGCGGCATGGTCGCCGAAACCTTTATACTGAACAAGAGCGGCTTGGTGAAAGAAGCCATGGCTTGTTACGGCGCAAGTGAATAGAGGGCTTCCCTTCGCCAGCTCATGTGGGCTCTGACATACGTAATGAATTCCGTTTCTGGAGGCGATCGATGATCTGTCTCGACCACTTGATACTCCGTGTGAGAAGCACACCGGACGCTGTCGAGTTCTACAACCAGGTCCTGGGATTCAAGCACGTTGGACGTGCTGGTCCATTTGAAGTCGTCCGAGTCAGTCCGTCGCTAACAATTGATCTGATGCAAGAAGAACCCAAAGGTCCGGTGCATCTTGCGTTTTCACTGGACAACGCTTCGTTTTATGGGCTTCATTCCCGGCTTATAAGCAGGAACATTCCATTTGGTGGCGATGTATTTGTCAGAGATGGTTTGATTGCAGAAAATCCTTTTGGTGCGCGAGGTCTAGCAAAGGCCTTCTACTTTTATGACCCCGATGGCCATAACCTGGAAGCTCGCTTATATGTTCCAGAAACATGACCTTTCTTTTGGCTAATGTTGGCTGAAATTTAGCGTATATCAACGACACCAAAAGATAGGCGAAACGTGGACGGACATAGATTATGACGCCCGAGGAGAAAGAAGCATTCGCTGCCCGATGGACGGATGCATGGAATCGCCGGAGGGCGTCAGAGAAACCTGCCCGGAGTGTGCTGGTACGGGATTCCCCTGACAGTTGACCACATTGGGGAGTGGTCATAAGGCCCTGAACCGGGTTATGAAACGGGTACCCCTTAATGTAAAAATGCAATTCAGACATCTGAAGACTTTCGCAGCAGTCGCCTCGACGCTGAGTTTCACGCGTGCGGCCGAACAGGTTCACCTGGTTCAGTCCAGCGTGACGGAACAGATCCAGGCATTGGAAACGGAACTCGGGACGCCGCTGTTCGATCGGTCGCGGCGAAAACTCAGCCTGACCGGGGCTGGACGCCGCCTGCTCGAATATGCCGAGGACATTCTCACCCTGGTCGACGAAGCGCGCTCCGCCGTGGCGGATGCTGCAGGGTTCGCAGCAGGCAGTGTCGCGATTGGCGGTCTGGAAACGATTTGCGCAAGTCGATTGCCGCCGCTTCTAGCCGAATTCAGCCGGACGCACCCCTCCATCGCCTTGCAATTGAAGGTGGCCACTAGCGGCGAGCTGCGCAATGCGGTACGGCGCGGTGCACTAGATGTCTGCTTTGCTTTCGGCGATGTTTTGTCAAATGACGATTTGTGCAGCGAAGTGGTCTCTCATGAGCGCTTGGCCGTCATCGCGCCTCTCGGACATTGGCTTGCGGAATGCGATGCCATCGAGCCGAACGACATGGCGGGCGAAGATTTCCTGGTAACTGAGGCAGGCTGCGTCTATCGGCAGATGTTCGAATCTGCATTCCCGGTGGATAGACCGGGCCGACCGCGGGTCGCGGGAGAGTTCAACAGCATTACGGCGATCCGGCGCTTGGTGGAGACGGGGCTCGGTTGCGCGATCGTCCCCAGTCTGGTTGTCTCCGAATCGGAAACTGGGTTGATCGTCCGGCCCTGGCTGGGCGAAGCGCGGTCCGTGCCCATCGCGATGAGCTGGCGCCGGCGGCGTGTGCAGCCGACGACCCTCAGCCTCTTTCTGGATGCTGCTCGCGCAAGCCTAGGTGCGATCAGATCAGACGTTGGCCGCCATCGACGTGCAGAACCGTCCCCGTGACAAAGTCGTTATGCATCAGGAAGCGGATGGCATCGGCGATGTCCGCCGGCTGGCCGACCCGGCCAACCGGCAGCCGCTCCGCCATCGCCTCCAGCGTGGCCGTTTTGGCATCACCGGCAACGAATTCCCAGATCGGCGAATCCACCCAGCCCGGGGATACCACATTGACCCTGATCGGACCGAGCTCGACTGCCAATGCGTAGGCGAGTGATGCCAGCGCGCCATTGATCGCGGCGACGACTGAGCCACGCGGTGCGGGGCGGTAGGCCGCGATCCCGGAAGTGAAGGTGATCGAACCTGCGGGGGAAAGCCGCGGCGCACCGTATTTGGCCAGCAGCAACGGGCCGATGAACTTGGAATCGATGACCTTGCGTGCGGCCGCGATTTCGAGAGACGGCAAGAATTGGTAGGCACCTTCAATGTCCGCCGCAGTTGTGACGATGTGATCGAGTGGCCTGCATCGCGCAAACAGTTGCGCGACCTGTTCCTCCTGCGCGATATCGGCCACCTCGGTACGCAACCGTCCTTCACCGCCTAGGCCATTCCGCGCCGTGGCGAGCCGCCCTTCAGAACGTCCTACGATCGTCACCTCAGTACCTTCCTTCAGCAAGCGCTCGGCAAGCGCCAAGCCCATACCGGAACTGCCACCTACGATCATGACATGTTCAATTTTTCCAGTGTTCGTTTTCATGAGTCCTCCTATCTCGTACTGCCAGTTGAGCAACATGCTGATTGCAGCGTGGTTCATTTTTCGGCAACGGCGCGTGTGAAGGAAACGGGAATATACGAACGTCATCATCGGAAAATCCGATATTTTGTTTTGGCAGGGATTCGGGAAGCGCGTGTGTGACTATTGGAATATGGCGAGGCTATTTCCAAGGCGACAGGCTTGAGCCGGCCTCCTCGGAATAATGCCTTGAGCCGATTATGGATCGATCTATGGAACACGGCGCGGTTGCCGATCGAGGTGCTCAAGTCATCCTGCCGCACATATCAAGAATCTAAGGGCAACAGGTAGCTAATGGCGACAGCCAACAAAAAACCCCGCCGAAGCGGGGTTTTTTGCGTCAACTCAACAGCTCAACCTTGCGGCTGGATGTTGGAAGCCTGCTTGCCCTTGGGGCCCTGGCTGACTTCGAAGCTGACCTTCTGGCCTTCCTTCAGGGTTTTGAAGCCGCTGGTCTGGATGGCGGAAAAATGTGCGAACACATCTTCGCCGCCGTCATCGGGGGTGATGAATCCAAAACCCTTGGCATCGCTGAACCACTTGACAGTACCTGTTGCCATTAAAACTCCCTCCTTGGCGTGACACTAAACATAACCGCGATAAGCATGACTGCGTTGGCGGATGACAGGACGGCGTGATTTTTTTAGCCGTCGGTCTGAATTCAAGCGCGCTACCCGGTGATGCCCAGTGGTAATGCCAAACCTGCACGGTTCTTGAAACCAAACTTTTGGCTTTTTACTACCGCGCATGCGTTTTTACAAGAGGAAAGCGAGAAAAAACAAGGGGCTCGGCTAAACTGTGGTTTCCAATCAACCAAAAGGAGGGCACTCGAATGAAACGAATCATGCTGGTCGGCCTGGTGGCGGGCGCGCTGCTGGCCACGGGGGCCTGGGCGGAAACGGTCCAGCAGTCGCGGATGAAATCCTGCAACGCCGATGCGGGCAAACAACAGCTTACCGGCGATGCGCGCAAGGCGTTCATGAAATCCTGTCTGTCCGGCGGGGCGAAATCCGAGGGCAAGGCAATGACCCAGCAGCAGCGCATGAAGGACTGCAACGCCGAGGCCTCGGGCAAGCAGATGAAGGGTGATGCACGCAAGGCGTTCATGAAATCCTGTCTGTCCGGCAAGAAGTGAGCTGAACGCTCAGGCAGGTTTGAACGAAGGCCCCGGAGGGGCCTTCGCCGTTTTGGGGATGCGGTAGGATGCACGCCATGCGCGCCACCTGGGATATCTTCTGCAACGTCGTCGACAACTATGGCGACATCGGCATCGCCTGGCGGCTGGCGCGCGGGCTGGCCGGCGAACATGGCCTGAGCGTGCGGCTGTGGGTGGACGACCTGCGCGCGTTCCGCCACATCTGGCCGGCTATCGACGCGGACGCGGATCGGCAAGCCTGCGAAGGGGTGACGGTCTGCGCGTGGCGCATGCCGTTTGCGCCAGCCGAACCGGCACAGGTGGTGGTCGAGGCATTCGGCTGTGCGCTGCCGGAACCCTATCTGGCCGCCATGAGCATGCAGTCGCCGCCGCCGGTCTGGATCAATCTCGAATACCTCAGCGCCGAGCCCTGGGTGGCTGCCCACCACGGTTTGCCTTCGCCGCACCCACGTTTGCCGCTGACCAAGTATTTCTACTTCCCCGGCTACACAGCGGACACCGGCGGCTTGCTGGCCGAGGCGGAGCTGGACCAGCGGCGCGCCGGATTCGTCCGCAGCGGAACGCCGGCGTTCTGGCGCGAACGGGGCCTGGCTGTGCCGCAGGCGGATGAACTGCGGGTGTCGCTGTTCGCCTACGAGAACCCGGCGCTGCCTGTTTTGCTCGATGCCTGGTCGGCTGACGCGCGCCCGATCACCTGCCTCGTGCCGGAAGGCCGGGCCATCCCTCAACTGGCGACTTGGCTGTCGGTTCCAGGGCTGCGCGCGGGTGAGGCATACAGACGCGGCGCCTTGCAACTGCAGATCCTGCCTTTCTCGGATCAGGACACGTACGACCGGCTGTTGTGGGCATGCGACCTCAATTTCGTGCGCGGCGAAGATTCCTGCGTACGGGCGCAGTGGGCGGCGCGCCCGCTGGTGTGGCAAGCCTATCCGCAGGCCGAGGCTGCGCACTGGGACAAGCTGGACGCGCTGCTGGCGCATTATACGGAGGGGCTGGGCCATGAGGCGGCGCGCGCGGTAGGCGGGATGTGGCGACACTGGAATGGTCAGCCGGAGGCCGTGGGTGTGGCGGCCTGCTGGGCAGCCTGGCGGGCGCAGCAGGTTGCAATCGAGCGCCATGCGGAAGGCTGGTGTGATCGACTCAGGCTGGCAGGGCTGCTGAGCGAAAAGCTGGTGGATTTTGTTGAAAACAAGTTAAAATAGCGAGTTTTCTCAATCTCTTAGAAGCTCTCGCAGCACAGGACACACCCATGAAAATCGCACAGGAACTCCGCGCCGGCAACGTCGTGATGATCGGCAAAGACCCGATGGTGGTGCAAAAGGCCGAATTCTCGAAATCGGGCCGCAATGCCTCCGTCGTCAAGATGAAACTGAAGAACCTGCTCAACGGTTCCGGCATGGAAAGCGTTTACCGCGCCGACGACAAGTTCGAGACGGTCAACCTCGACCGCAAGGAATGCACCTATTCCTACTTCGCCGATCCGCTGTATGTGTTCATGGATGGCGAATACAACCAGTACGAAGTCGAAGGCGAAAACCTCGGTGACGCGCTGAACTACCTCGACGACGGCATGCCGGTCGAAGTGGTGTTCTACGACGGCAAGGCGATCTCGGTCGAGATGCCCACCACCGTCATCCGCGAAGTCGAATACACCGAGCCCGCCGTGCGCGGCGACACCTCCGGCAAGGTGATGAAGCCCGCCCGCATCAAGCCGACCGGCTTCGAACTGCCGGTGGCCGCGTTCGTCGAAATCGGCGACATGATCGAGATCGACACCCGCACCAACGAATTCAAGCGCCGCGCCAACTGATTCGATGCTTATTCCAACAAAAGGCAGCTTCGGCTGCCTTTTGTTTTTGGCCACCCGTTCGGCGGCGTTAAAATAGCGGCTCGCTTCTCCGCCTTCTTCCCATGACCGACCCACGCTTCATTCACCTTCGCCTGCACACCGAATACTCCGTCTCCGACGGCCTGGTGCGGGTGGACGAGGCAGTCAAGCGCGCGAAGGGCGTCGCGATGCCGGCACTCGGCCTCTCCGACCTGTCCAACACCTTTGGCTGGGTGAAGTTCTACCGCGCGGCGCGCGGCGCCGGCATCAAGCCGGTTTTCGGCTGCGACGTGTGGGTAACCAATGCCGCGGATAGAAACAGGCCATCGCGCCTGCTGCTGCTGGTGCAACACCGCGAAGGCTATCGCCGCCTGTGCGGGCTGCTGAGCCGCGCCTATCAGGAAAACCTCCATCGCGGCCGCCCCGAGATCGATCCCGGCTGGCTGGCCGAGGGTACCGACGGCCTGCTGGCGCTGTCAGGCGGCGACGCCGGCAACGTCGCACAGGCCATACTCGACGACAAGTCCGATGTCGCACGCGCATCCGCCGAAGCCTGGGCCGCGCTGTTTCCCGGCCGCTACTACCTGGAGCTGCAACGCTTCTGCCAGCCGCATACCGAACGCCTGATCGACGGTCTGCTCGACATCGGGGCGGCACTGAACCTGCCGGCGGTCGCCACCCATCCGATCCAGTTCATTGCGCCGGACGATTTCAAGGCGCACGAGGCGCGCGTGTGCATCGCCGAGGGCATGATGCTGGGCGACCCGCGCCGCCCGCGGCCATTTACCGCCGAGCAGTATTTCAAGACGCCGGACGAGATGGCCGAGCTGTTCGCCGACCTGCCGGAGGCTTTGCAGAACAGCGTCGAAATCGCCAAGCGCTGCAACCTCACGCTCGAACTCGGCAAGAGCAAGCTGCCCGATTTTCCGACGCCCGACGGCATGAGTCTCGACGACTACATGCGGCAACGCTCCTTCGAGGGGCTCGCCGAGCGCATGGCCCATCTCTATCCCGACGAAGCGGAGCGCGAAGCCCGAATGCCGGAATACACCGAACGACTGGAGTTCGAGCTGGGGACGATCATCCAGATGGGCTTCCCCGGCTACTTCCTGATCGTGGCCGACTTCATCAACTGGGCCAAGAACAACAACGTGCCGGTGGGGCCGGGGCGCGGCTCCGGTGCCGGCTCGCTGGTGGCCTACTGCCTGTCCATCACCGACCTCGACCCGCTGCGCTACGACCTGCTGTTCGAGCGCTTCCTCAACCCCGAGCGGGTGTCGATGCCCGACTTCGACGTCGACTTCTGCCAGGACGGGCGCGACCGCGTGATCCAGTACGTGAAGGACAAGTACGGCCACGCCGCGGTGTCGCAGATCGCCACCTTCGGCACCATGGCGGCCAAGGCGGTGCTGCGCGACGTCGGCCGCGTGCTCGACCTGCCGTATCTGTTCGTCGACAAGTTCGTCAAGCTGGTGCCTAACGAACTGGGCATTTCGCTGGCCGAGGCGCGCGAGAAGGAACCGCAGATCGACGAGCGCGCGAGGAACGAGGAAGAACTCGCCGAACTGCTGCCGCTGGCGGAAAAGCTCGAGGGCATCACCCGCAACGTCGGTATGCACGCGGGCGGGGTGCTGATCGCGCCGGGCCGGCTCACCGACTTCTGCCCGCTGTATCAGGCCGAGGGCTCCGACGCGGCGGTGTCGCAGTTCGACAAGGACGACGTCGAGGCGATCGGTCTGGTCAAGTTCGACTTCCTCGGCCTGCGCACGCTGACCATCCTGGCCGAGGCGGTGCGCTTCGTGCAGCGCCATCCGGGGCGGGAGAATTTCCGCCTGGAAGACCTGCCGCTCGACGATCCGGCAGTCTACAAGCTGTTTGCCGACGGCAACACCACCGCCGTGTTCCAGTCCGAATCGCGCTCAGCCAAGGACCTGGAGAAGAAGCTCAAGGGCGACTGCTTCGAGGACATCATCGCGCTGATGGCGCTGAACCGGCCGGGTCCGCTCGGCTCCGGCATGGTCGATGACTTCATCGCGCGCAAGCAGGGCAAGCAGAAGCCGGAGTATTTCCACCCCGACCTCGAACCGGTGCTGAAGTCGACCTACGGCATCATCGTCTACCAGGAGCAGGTGATGCTGGTGGCGCAGATCCTGGCGGGCTACAGCCTCGGCGCCGCCGACATGCTGCGGCGCGCCATGGGCAAGAAAAAGCCCGAGGAGATGGCGCAGCAGCGCACGATTTTCCTCGAGGGCGCGGCCAGGCGGGGGGCCGATACCAAGATCGCCGAGCGGCTGTTCGACCTGATGGAGAAGTTCGCCGAATACGGCTTCAACAAGTCGCACTCGGCAGCCTATGCGCTGGTGGCGTATCACACCGCCTGGCTCAAGGCCTACTACCCGGCCGAATTCATGGCGGCGACGATGTCGTCGGAAATGTCCGACACCGACAAGGTACGGGTGTTCTACGAGGACTGCCGCGCCAATGGATTGGTGATGCTGCCGCCCGACATCAACCAGTCGGGCTATCGTTTCAACCCGGTCAGCCAAACCGAAATCCGCTACGGCCTTGGCGCGATCAAGGGCAGTGGCGAGGCGGCGATCGGTGCCATCGTCGCCGAGCGCGAAGCCAACGGATCCTACAAGGGCTTGTTCGACCTGACGCGGCGGGTCGACAAGCGCTACCTCAACCGCCGCGTGCTCGAGGCGCTGGTGAAGGCGGGCGCGTTCGATAGCCTGAACACCCATCGTGCCAGCCTCATGGCCTCGGTCGGCGCGGCGCTGGAAACTGCCGACCGCGCCGCGCGCAGCGGCGGCCAGGTCGGCCTGTTCGGCGAGGCGCTCGACGGCGGCGGCGAAGAGTTGATCGACGTGCCGGTGTGGCCGGAGCAGGAAAAATTGCTGCAGGAAAAATCCGCACTCGGCTATTTCTTCAGCGGCCATCCCTTCACTTCGTACCTGGCCGAGGTGTCCAGTTTCGCCAAAAGGCAGCTCGACAGCCTGGAACCTTCACGCGACCTCGTGATGCTGGCCGGCATTGCCGTTTCGCTGCGCACCCAGATGACGCGGCGCGGCAAGATGCTGATCCTGCTGCTGGATGACGCGACGGCGCAGGTCGAAGTGGTGATCTTCAACGAACTTTACGAGCAGAACCGCCACCTGCTGAAGGACGACGCGCTGCTGGTCATCGAGGGCAAGGTCAACCGCGACGACTATTCGGGCGGGGTGCGGGTAACGGCGGAGCGGATCTACGACCTGGCCGGGGCGCGCACCCGCTTTGCCCAAGGGCTGCGGCTGGCGTGCAATGGCCAGTCAAGCGGCCGCAAGCTGGCTGAATTGCTGGCACCCTACAGGGCGCAGGAGGGCGGGTGTCCGGTGTGGGTCGAGTATCACAACCCCAATGCGCGCTGCCGGGTGCGGCTGGGCGAGGACTGGCGGGTGCGGCTGGACGACCGGCTGCTCGAGTCCCTGGGCGGCTGGCTCAAGCCCGAGGCGGTGCACGTCATTTACTGATCGCGCCAGCGCGCTTGATATAAAACTACCAAGCCATGTTTTTTGTGTAACAAAGTGTTGACAAGCAATGCAGAATATTAGATTATTCTAATAACACTGAGGTCGCCGCAATGGCACTTGGTGTTGTCTCCTCCAATCCTCCTCCTTTGGTGGATACTCCGCCCGGCTCTTCACTGAGCTGGGCATTTTTTTGCCCGGATTTTGCCCGGCTGCCCGGCCGCTAGTCGGTCCGCTTCACGAATCCGCTGTACTGGCCTTGTGCCTCGCCGATCTCGACGCGGTCGACCCGCGCCAGCGGTGGCCCGCTACGCGCCCATTCGATCAAGGCGTCGACCGCGCCGGCCGGCCCCTGGATGACGGCTTCGACCGCGCCGTCGGCAGTGTTGCGCACCCAGCCAGTGACGTTCAGCCGCTCGGCTTCGACCCGCATCGATTCGCGGAACCACACGCCCTGCACGCGGCCATGGATGCGCAGGTGATGCGTTTTCATGGCGGGCTTACTTCACCTTCATGCCCGGCTGCGCGCCGCTGTCGGGCGACAGGATGAACAGGCCGGGCGCATCCCCTGAGGCGGCCAGCACCATGCCTTCGCTCATGCCGAACTTCATTTTGCGCGGGGCGAGGTTGGCGACCATCACGGTCAGCCGTCCCACCAGGGCTTCCGGTGCATAGGCCGACTTGATGCCGGCGAATACCTGGCGGGTGCCGAGTTCGCCGAGATCGAGCGTCAGCCGCAGCAGCTTGTCGGCCCCTTCGACGTGTTCGGCATTGGCGATGCGCGCGATGCGCAGGTCGATCTTCGCAAAGTCGTCGATGCTGATCGATTCGGACACCGGCATGGCCGGTTGCGCGGCGTGCGCCTGCGCTTCGGCGTGACGAGCCGGCGCCGGCGCCGGGGTCGGTTCGAGGTTCTGCTTGTTGGCGTCTACCATGGCTTCGATGGATTTGGGGTCGATACGGGTCATCAGGTGGCTGTATTCGTTGATGCGGTGGCGGATGAACAGGCTTTGCGAGTCGTCCCAGGCCAGTGATGGAATGTCGAGGAAGGTCTCGACCTGCTCCGCCAGTTTCGGCAGAACCGGCTTCAGATACAGGGTCAGCAGGCGGAAGCAGTTCAGCGCGACCGTGCAGACTTCATGCAGGCGATAAACTGCCTCAGGTTTCTTCGCCAGTTCCCAGGGCTTTTCGTCAGCCACATACTGGTTGGCGCGGTCGGCCAGCGCCATGATTTCTCTGAGTGCCTTGGCGTAATCACGTGCCTCGTAGTGCGCGGCGATGGTGCCGGCAGCGGCCTGGAAGTCGCCGATCAGTTCGATATTGGCGACGCCGTCGGCGAGCCTGCCCTCGAAGTTCTTGTGGATGAAGCCGGCAGTGCGGCTGGCGATGTTGATGAACTTGCCGACCAGGTCAGAGTTCACCCGCGCGACAAAGTCGTCGAGGTTGAGGTCGATGTCCTCCATCGAGCCATTGAGCTTGGCGGCATAGTAATAACGCAGCCACTCGGGATTCAGCTTCTGCGCCAGGTAGCTCTCGGCGGTGATGAAGGTGCCGCGCGACTTCGACATTTTCTGGCCGTTCACTGTCAAAAAACCGTGCGCATACACCGCGGTCGGCAGGCGGTGACCGGAATACTTCAGCATCGCCGGCCAGAACAGCGCGTGGAAATACAGGATGTCCTTGCCGATGAAGTGCACCAGTTCGGTCTTCGAGTCCTTGCCCCACCAGGCGTCGAAGTCGAGGCCGTTGTCGGCGGCATATTTGGCGAAGCTCGCCATGTAGCCGACCGGCGCGTCCAGCCAGACGTAGAAATACTTGCCCGGCGCGCCGGGGATCTCGAAGCCGAAGTAGGGCGCATCGCGGCTGATGTCCCAGTTGTTGAGGCCGGCGCCGAACCATTCCTGCATCTTGTTGGCGGCTTCGCTCTGCAGCGTGCCCGAGGTCGTCCACTCGCGCAGGAAGGCCTCGCAGTCGCCGAGCCTGAAGAAGTAGTGCTCGGAATCCTTGTGTACCGGCGTCGCGCCCGACACCGCCGACACCGGGTTCTTCAGCTCGGTCGGGCTGTAGGTGGCGCCGCACACCTCGCAGTTGTCGCCGTACTGGTCGGCCGCGCCGCACTTGGGGCATTCGCCCTTGATGAAGCGGTCCGGCAGGAACAGGTTCTTCACCGGGTCGTACAGCTGGGCGATGGTCTTCACCTCGATCAGGCCGGCGTCCTTCAGCGCGAGGTAGATCTTCGAAGCGAGTGCACGGTTCTCGTCGGAATGCGTCGAGTAGTAATGGTCGAAGCCGATGTGGAAGCCGGCGAAATCGCGCGTGTGCTCGTCCCATACCCGGCCGATCAGGGTCTCCGGCGTGATGTTTTCCTTCTCGGCACGCAGCATGATCGCCGTGCCGTGGGTGTCGTCGGCGCACATATAGCGGCAGTCGTGGCCGCGCATCTTCTGGAAGCGCACCCAGACGTCGGTCTGGATGTATTCGACCAGGTGGCCGAGGTGGATGCTGCCGTTGGCGTAGGGCAGGGCGGAGGTGACGAGGATCTGGCGGGACATGGGCGAGCCGGAAGGCGCAAAACCGCCATTTTAACGCGAGCGGGCCGCGGCGCCCTTCAACACGCTGCTAAAAACGCGAGCCGGGCTGCTTCAGGAACTCGAGTTCGTCAGGCGTGGACGCGCGTCCGAGGATCGCGTTGCGATGCGGGAAACGGCCGAAGCGGGCGACGACGTCGCGATGCTTGCGTGCGTAATCCAGGAAATTGTCGAACAGCGCGCGTTCGTCGGGTGCGGCTTCGTGTGCCAGGATTTCATACAGGGCCACGGATCGGTCCTGCATGGCCAGCGACTCGGCATGTTCCAGCGGCAGGTAGAGGAACACCCGCTCGATCGGCGCGAGGCGCCGGTCTTCGCCTGCCGCCAGCGCCTCCAGGCTCAAGGCCAGCGACTGCGGATCGGTAGCGAAGGCCTGCGGCTGGTCGCGGTGGATGTGATGCGGAAACTGGTCGAGTACGATCACCAGCGCCAGCTGGCCTCGTGGCGTGCCGGCCCAGTGATCGAACCCGCCTTGGCTTGCGGCCGCCAGGGTGTCGGCAAATCGTTCGATCACCCTTTGATCATTGACCGGCGACTTGCCGAACCACAGCTTGCCTTGCCGTCCGGCTACCTCGACCGCGCTGCCCGGCGCGCCGAACCAGAAGGCAAGCACGCTTTCGGGCGAGGCAGTCATAACGGGATCGGGCGAATCAGAAGATGTCGTCGGACAGGTCATTGTGGGTGCCGTCACAGAACGGCTTGTCCTGGGTGTGCTTGCAGTTGCACAGCCATATCGTCGTTTTTTCCTTGATGACGAACGACATCGGTTCCAAACCGCTGCCTTCGTGCGAGCCATCGCAGAACGGCTGCGTCATCGAGCGACCGCAGGAACACCACCAGTATTCGCCGGGTTCGAGTTCGAGTTCGGCGGGATTGCGGTCATACACAACAGGTTCGGACATGCTTCGCTCCAGCGAAAAAACGCCATTCTAGACGCAGTGGCCGTCTGCAAATCCGTATGGATTCTGGGGCAATTCTGCGGAGGGCCGGGCGCAACGACGCTAGGCTCCGCCGCCGAGCACCTTGTAGAGCGTGACCTGAGCGCTCAGCAGCTGCAGCCGGGACACGACCACGGCCTGCTCCGCGCTGAAGGCGTCGCGGCTGGCGTCCAGCACTTCCAGGTAGCTGGCGATCCCGGCCTGTTCGCGGGCCTTCACCCGTTCGAGCCGGGCCCGCTGGGCGCGCAGGTTGGCTTCCTGCGAGGTCAGCTGCTCGGCGTAGCCGGTGCGGGCGGCCAGCGCGTCGGCGACTTCGCGGAAGGCCTGCTGGATGGTTTTCTCGTAGTCGGCCACTGCCTGGACTTTGCGGGCTTGCGCCACCTCCAGATTGGCCTGGCTGCGACCGGCGTCGAACAGCGGCAGGTTCAGCACCGGCTGGAACAGCCAGGCCTGGCTGCCGGCGTCGAACAGGCCGGACAGCGCACTGCTGGCGGTGCCGAAGTTGGCGGTGAGGGCGATGCGCGGGAAGAAGGCCGCACGGGCAGCGCCGATATTGGCGTTGCTTGCGATCAGGCGCTGCTCGGCGGCACGTACGTCGGGACGCTGCAGCAGCACCTCCGAGGGCAGCCCCGGCGCAAGTTCTACCAGGGCGGGCGAGTCCGAGACGCCGGGCGGGGCGGGGAGCGGAACCGCCATGCCGGTGAGCAGGCGCAGGGCGTTTTCCGTCTGCGTCCGCTGCCGTTTCAACTCCGCCCACTGCGTACGCACCGATTCGACCAGGCTTTCGGCGGCGAGCACGTCGAGATCGGTTGCCAGTCCCGCCTCACGCCGCTTGCGGATGAGGTCGAGACTGTCCTCGCGGGTTTTCAGGGTGTCCTCGGCGAGTTGCGTCTGCTCGGCAAGTCCGGTGAGCTGATACCAGGTGCTGACCACATCGCCGATGAGGCTGACGCGGAAGCTTCTGGCCGCTTCGTCGCTCGCCAGGTATTGGGCCTTGGCCGCCTCGTTCAGCGCCGCCACGCGGCCCCAGAAATCCAGCTCGAAGGAGGTCACGCCCAGGCCGAGGTCGTAGCGGCTGGTGGTGCGTGCCACCCCGAACCCGGTAAGATCTGCAGGCGTATGGGTGCGGTTGGCGTCAGCCTGGGCTGCCAGCGTCGGGAAGCGGTCGGCGCGGGCGACGCCCGCCAGCGCACGCGCTTCCTCGACGCGCGCCAGGGCGATCCGCAGATCCCTGTTGTTGGCGAGCGCCGCCTCGATCAGCGTATGCAGGGCCGGATCGGGAAAGTAGGCGCGCCAGTCGGGCAGGACCGATGCGCCCGTCTCCGGCACGTCCGCGACAAAATGCTGCGGAATGGGCGCGACCGGCCGCTGGTAGGTCGGGATCAGCGAACAGCCGGCCAGCAGCGCCACGGCGATGAGCGAGGCGGCGGTGGGCAGGCCCGCGGCAAGCCGGGCAGGGCGGCCGGAATCAAGGTTGCGTTCAGTCATGTTTCGTTGCCTCCCGAGGCCGGGTGGGGAAGAGCTTGCGGATCACCACGAAAAACACCGGGACCAGGAAAATGGCAAGCAGGGTTGCGGCGATCATGCCGCCGACCACGCCCGTGCCGACGGCGTGGCGGCTGGCTGCGCCGGCGCCGGTCGAGATGGCGAGCGGCAGCACGCCCAGGATGAAGGCGAAGCTGGTCATGAGGATGGGCCGCAAGCGCAGGCGGCAGGCTTCCAGCGTGGCCGACACGAGATCCCTGCCTTCATCGTGCAGCTGGCGGGCGAACTCGATGATGAGGATGGCGTTCTTGGCGGACAGGCCGATGATTGCGATCAGGCCGACCTTGAAGAACACGTCGTTGGGCAGTTCGCGCAGATGCACGGCCAGTACCGCACCGAGGATGCCCAGGGGCACCACCAGGATCACCGAGAAGGGAATGGCCCAGCTTTCGTACAGCGCCGCGAGCGCGAGAAACACCACCAGCAGCGACAGCGCGAACAGCACAGGCGCCTGGGAACCGGCGAGTCGCTCCTCGTACGAGGTGCCCGACCATTCGAAGCCGAAACCCGGCGGCAGCTTGGCGGCGATCTCTTCCATGGCCTGCATCGCCTCGCCGGTGGAATGACCCGGCGCGGGGTTGCCGGCGATTTTCATCGAGGGGGTGCCGTTGTAGCGGTCGAGCTTGGGCAGGCCCACGATCCATTTCGGCTTGGCGATTTCGCCCAGCAGCACGATGTCGCCGAGCCGGTTCCGTACCGGCAGCTTGAGCAGGTCGTCCGGCGTCTTGCGCAGATCCGCGTCGGCCTGCATCTGCACCTTGAGGATGCGTCCGTTGTGCACGAAGTCGTTGACGTAGGAGACGCCGATGGCGGAACTCAGCGTGTCGTTGAGGTCGGCCATGTCGATCTGCAGCGCCTGCGCCTTTGCGCGGTCGATGTCGAGGAAGACCTGGGGTCCGGGTTCCTGGCCTTCCGGTCGCACACCGGCCAGCCGCGGGTCCTTGCCGGCCATGCCCAGTACCATGTTGCGCACGTCCATCAGGGCTTGCCGGCCTTGGCCGGAACGGTCCAGCAGGCGGAAGTCGAAGCCGCCCACCGCGCCCAGCTCGGGGATGGCGGGCGGATTCACCGCAAAGATCACCGCCTCCTTGATACGCATGAAGTTGCCCATGGCCCGGCCGATGACGCCCTGTGCCGAGTGCTGCGGCCCCTTGCGTTCGCCCCAGTCCTTGAGCCGCGTGAAGACGAGCGCCGCGTTCTGCCCGCGGCCGAAGAAGGAAAAGCCCACCACGCCGATGACCCGCTCCACTTCCGGTTGCTTCAGATAGAACTGTTCCACTTGGGAGAGCACCTTCACCGTGCGTTCCTGGGTGGCGCCGCCGGGCAGCTGCACCAGGGTGATGAAATAGCCCTGATCCTCGTCCGGCAGGAAGCTGCCGGGCAGCCTGGCGAAGAGCCAGCCGGCGGCGATCACGATGGCGAGATAGATCACCATCCAGCGGCCGCTGCGGGCGACGATGCGCGCGGTGAGGCCGTGGTAGCGCGTGGTCACCCGCCCGAAGAAGCGGTTGAACCAGCGTTTTTCGTCCTGATCTTCGTGACCCGGCTTGAGTAGAGTCGCGCACATGGCGGGAGTGAGCGACAGTGCCATCAGCACCGAGAACGCCATGGTGAGGATCAGGGTGGCGGCGAACTGGCGGTAGATGGCACCCACGGAGCCGCCGAAGAACAGCATCGGCATGAACACCGCCGACAGCACCACGGAGATGCCGAGGATCGCCCCGAGGATCTGGTCCATCGCCTTGATCGTGGCCTGCAAGGGCGGCAGGTGCTCCTCGCGCATGATGCGCTCGACGTTCTCCACCACCACGATGGCGTCGTCCACCAGGATGCCGATGGCGAGCACCATGGCGAACAGGGTCAGCACGTTGATGGAAAAGCCGAAGGCATACAGGCCCGCGGTGGCGCCTGCCAGCGCCACCGGCACCACCACCGCCGGGATCAGGGTGGTGCGCCAGTGTCCCAGGAACACGTACATCACGATGAACACCAGGATCATCGCTTCGCCGAGGGTCTTCACCACCTCGAAGATCGAGATTTCCACGAAGCGCGAGGTGTCGTAGGGCACGGCCCAGTCGACCCCCTGGGGGAAGAAGCGGGCTAGCTCCGCCATCCGCGACTTCACGTTCTTCGCCACGTCCAGGGCATTGGCGCCAGGCGCGACGCGGATCGCGATGGCGGCGATCGGCTGGCCGTTCATGCGGGCGTAGCGTTCGTAGGTGTCGCCGCCCAATTCGACGCGGGCAACGTCCTTGACCTTCACCGTGGCGCCGTTGGGCAGCGCGCGCACCACCACGTTGCCGAATTCCTCCGGCGTGTCGAGGCGGCCGCGGGTGACGATCACCGCGTTCACCTGCGCACCGGGCGCGGCCGGCGCCTGGTTCAGTTCGCCGGTGGCGAGCTGCACGTTCTGCGCCTGCAGGGCACGCTTCACGTCGGCTGGCGTGAGTCCGTACGCGGTGAGCTGCTCCGGCTTGAGCCAGATGCGCATGGAGTATTCGCTGCCGAACATGATGGCCTCGCCGACGCCCGGCACCCGCAGCAGGGGATCGAGCACGTTGGCGGCGGCGTAGCTGCCGAGGTCGATGGCGTTGCGCTTGCCGTCCTTGGAATAGAGCGCGACGAACATCAGGTAGTTGCGCTGCGGTTTCGTCACCGGCACGCCAAGTTGCCGCACATCTGCCGGCAGCCGCGCCTCGACGCGCTTGTAACGGTTCTGCGCCTCCACCGAGGAAATGTCGACGTTGGTGCCCGGCTCGAAGGTCAGCGTCAGCGTGCCGGCGCCCAGTTCGGACGACGACTCCATGTAGAGCAGATGCTCGATGCCGTTCATCTGCTGTTCGATCAGCTTGATGACCGTGTCTTCGACCACCTGTGCGGACGCCCCCGGGTAGGTCACGTTGAAGGCGATCTGCGGCGCGGCGACCGGAGGATACTGGGCGACCGGCAGGTTCTTGAGCGCAATCCCGCCGACGAGCAGGATCAGGATGGCGATGACCCAGGCGAAGATGGGCCGGTGGATGAAAAAGCGTGCCATGTCAGTTCCCCTGTTTCTGGGGAACGGGTTTCACCGCCGTGCCCGGCTTGGCTTTCTGCACGCCGTCCACGATCAGGGTTTCGCCGCCCTTGAGGCCGTCCTCGATGACGAAGTCGGTACCCGCCATCGCGCCGACCTTCACCGGACGCGGCATCACCTTGTTGTCGGGGCCCACCAGCAGGACGAACTGGCCCTGCGGGCCGGACATCACCGCACGCTGGGGAACGGTGATCACATTCTCCGCGACGGCCTGGGGCAGCCGCACCTGGACGAAGGTGCCGGGCAGCAGCAGGCGCTGCGGATTGGGAAACTCCGCTTTCAGCGTGATGGC
The DNA here is from genome assembly GCA_016195805.1 of Hydrogenophilales bacterium. Classification (GTDB taxonomy): domain Bacteria; phylum Pseudomonadota; class Gammaproteobacteria; order Burkholderiales; family Thiobacillaceae; genus Thiobacillus. Next base: position 148,952 of record JACPYT010000009.1, on the reverse strand, counting down.
GCCGGTGCTGGGGTCCACGTTCAGGTCGCTGAAGAAGAGCCGCCCCTTGTGGGGATAGGGCTGGCCGTTCTCCAGAATGAGTTCCACGATGCGGCTGTCCGCCGCCGCCTTCAGGCGGCCGGAAGCCAGCGCGCTTCTCAGGCGCAGCACGTCGGCGTTGGGCTGGGTGAACAGCACGTTGACCGGCTCCAGCTGTTCGATGGTGGCGAGCAGGGTGGCGTCGCCATGGCCGACCAGGGCGCCTTCGGTCACCTGCGTGCGGCCGATGTGGCCGGAGATGGGCGCGGGCACCGTGGTGTTCTCCAGGTCCAGCCGGGCACGCGCGAGCTGCGCCTGGGACTGCTTCAGCGCGGCTCGCGCCAGATCGACTTCTTGCTGGCTGACGGCCTTGATCGGGAGGAGCGACTCCACCCGGGCCAGATTGAGCTTCTTCACATCCACGTCGGCTTGCGCGGCCTGCGCGGCGGTACGGTAGGTGCGGTCGTCCAGCCGGAACAGCGGCTGGCCGGCGCGCACTTCGCTGCCTTCCGTGAACAGGCGCTTTTCCACGATGCCTTCGACGCGGGCGCGGACCTGCGCGGTGCGCACGGCCTCCACCCGGCCGGGCAGTTCGCGCGTCAGCGTGGCTGCCCGGCTGCCCACCTTCACGACCGTCACTTCCGGGGGCGGCATGGCACCCGGGCCGCCAGCTCCGGCGCCGGCGGGAGCATTCTTGCCACCCGGACCGCAGGCGGCGAGCAGGGGCAAAACAAGCAACAGGGTCATGCGTTTCATGGGGTGTCCTTTTCGGGGGCAAAGGCGCGCAGGAAGCAATCCACTACTTGCGCCGTTTTCGGGGGATTGAGCAAATCGGTCTGCAAATCGATGAGGCCGCGCAAGCGGTCGAAATCCAGCAGCATGGCGGTGAGCATCTCGGCGGCGAAATCGGAATCGTCCCGTCGCAACCACCCGGCCTCCATGGCACGTGCCAGGTATTCGGCGAGGCGCTTGCGGGTGGTTTGCGGGCCCTGGCGAAAGAACTGCTTCGCCAATTCCGGGAAGCGGGGCGCTTCTGCCACCATGGTGCGGAAGATCGCGAGCCCGTTGGGGCTCAGCAGGCGTGTGCGGTAGGCCTCGCCAAACGCCAGCAGCGTGGCCCGTATGTCGCCATCTCCATCCAGGGTCACCAGCACCGACAGAATGGAATGACGTACCACTTCACCGAACAACTCGTCCTTGCTGTGGAAGTGGTTGTAAAGCGTCTGCCGCGCGACCTGCGCGCGAGCAGCGATACGGTCGATGCTCACCTGATAGCCTTCTTCGCGAAAAGCCTCGCAAGCAGCCTCAAGCAAGCGCTGGCGGGTACCTTGGGACGTTTCGACAATGGGAGTCATGCCGGTCCATGCGAAAAAGTAGACTGGATAGTCTAGTCTTCCGCCAGAGGATGCGCAAGGCCAAAATGTGCCGCTGTCGGGGACCCGAAGGGTGGAAGGGGTGTTGGCGCAAATCAAATGCTTTGTCCCGCTTTCCCGCAGGGAAATTGGCGACAAGAGGATTTGCTTATTGAAAAACTTGGTCGGGGTGAGAGGATTCGAACCTCCGACTCCTGCGTCCCGAACGCAGTACTCTACCAGGCTGAGCTACACCCCGAGGCAGATGGCGGGTCCAGTATGAGCTGAACCCTTGCTTGAAGAACTACCGGGAAACGTTCAAGGAAACGTCTTTCAACGCGGTCAAAAACTACGGTCAACCGCGAAAGCCGCTAATTGTAGCAAAGCTGATTTGGATTTTGAATCAGGTAATGCAGAAATTGCGTTATTTGCAGTCTGGATTTCCCGCTGTGCGACTTCGCGGGTGTAGTGCAGGGCGCGTGTATCCTTGATCGCAGCGAGCACGCTCTGGAATTCCGTCAGCCCGCCGTGCTCGATTGCCTGGCGGATGCTGGCGGCCTGTTCGGCGGTGCCGTGCTTCATCGCATACAGCAGCGGCAGGGTGGGCTTGCCTTCGGCGAGGTCGTCGCCGATGTTCTTGCCGGTCTTGAGGAAGTCGCCGGAGTAGTCCAGCACGTCGTCGATCAATTGGAACGCGGTGCCGAGGTGCATGCCGTAGCGCGCCAGCGCGTCCTTTTCTTCCGCGCTGCCGCCGCCGATGACGGCGCCCAGCCGGCCGGCGGCTTCGAACAGCTTGGCGGTCTTGTAGCGGATGACGCGCAGATAATTTTCTTCGTCGATGTCGGGATCGTGGCAATTCAGCAACTGCAGCACCTCGCCCTCGGCGATGGTGTTGGTGGCGTCGGACAGGATGCGCATGACTTCCATGTTGTCGACCGCTACCATCATCTGGAAGGCGCGCGAGTAGAGGAAGTCGCCGACCAGCACGCTGGCGGCATTGCCGAACAGGGCATTGGCGGTCTCGCGGCCGCGCCGCAGTTCGGATTCGTCGACCACGTCGTCGTGCAGCAGGGTGGCGGTGTGGATGAATTCGACCACCGCGGCAAGCTCGTGGTGGGCGCCCCCCGAATAGTTGAAGCAGCCGGCCGACAACAGGACCAGCGCCGGGCGCAGCCGCTTGCCGCCGCTGTTGATGATGTACTCGGAAACCTGGCGGATGAGCACCACGTCGGAATACAGGCTTTGGCGGATGACATGATCGACGGCGCGCATGTCGTCGGCCAGAAAGGATTGCAGGCTCTCCAGGGACACGATAGGGGCAGGGGCTTGTTGTTGGGGAAATCTTGCAATGGTAGCAGTCTGTCCGCGGTTTTTCATCGCCCGCACCGCGATAATCATGGATGGGGTGCGTCAAATCGTTTGACTCGCCGCGTATTCGCCGCTAAAATCTCGCGCTTTCCTGGGTTCGTATTGGTTGGAGACCCCCATGTACGCAGTCATCAAAACCGGCGGCAAGCAATACCGCGTGAGCGCCGGCGACAAACTTAAAATTGAAAAGCTCGAAGCCGAAATCGGCAGCGAGATCACCTTTGACCAGGTCCTGATGGTGGGCGATGGCGCCGACATCAAGATGGGCGCGCCCATGCTGCGCGGCGCCACGGTCACGGCCACGGTGTTGAACCAGGCACGCGGCGACAAGATCAAGATTTTCAAGATGCGCCGTCGCAAGCACTATCGCAAGAGCCAGGGCCATCGCCAGTACTTCACCGAAGTGCAAATCGGCGGCATCACCGCATAAGGAGCACATACCATGGCACACAAGAAAGCAGGCGGCAGTTCGCGTAACGGTCGCGATTCGGAGTCGAAACGTCTGGGCGTCAAGCGCTACGGTGGCGAACTGGTTCTAGCAGGCAACATCATCGTGCGTCAGCGCGGCACCCAGTTCCATCCCGGCGACAACGTCGGTATTGGCAAGGACCACACCCTGTTCGCCAAGGCGGACGGCACGGTCAAGTTCGAGATCAAGGGCGCTGCCCGCCGTCGCGTGGTTCGCATCGAGCCGGTTGCGGCCTGATTCATCCCTCCCGACGAAAAAAGCCCTGTCCGCCGGATAGGGCTTTTTTGTTTATGGACACGCACCTATGAAATTCATCGACGAAGCAAAAATTACGGTTCTGGCCGGCAAGGGCGGCGACGGCAGTGCTTCGTTCCGCCGCGAGAAATACATTCCCAAGGGCGGGCCGGACGGCGGCGATGGTGGCCGCGGCGGCAGCGTGTATGCGGTGGCCGACTGCAATATCAATACCCTGGTCGAATTCCGCTTCAAGCGTACTTTCAAGGCGCAAAACGGCGAAGGCGGACGCGGCGCCCAATGCTACGGCAAGGGCGGCGAGGACCTGACCGTTCGGGTTCCGGTGGGCACGGTGTTCACCGACATCAACAGCGGCGAAGTGGTGGCCGATCTGGCCGAGAACGGGCAAACGGTCTGTCTGGCCAAAGGCGGCAAGGGCGGCCTCGGCAACCTGCACTTCAAGTCCAGCATCAACCGCGCGCCGCGCCAGCACACGCTGGGCGAGCCGGGCGAGGAATGGGAGCTGGCGCTGGAATTGAAGGTGTTGGCCGACGTTGGCCTGCTGGGGATGCCCAACGCGGGCAAGTCGACGTTTATCCGCGCGGTGTCGGCGGCGCGTCCCAAGGTGGCCGATTATCCGTTCACCACGCTGGCGCCCAATCTGGGTGTGGTGCGGGTGGACAGCGAACGCAGTTTTGTCATCGCTGACATCCCGGGACTGATCGAAGGCGCGGCGGAAGGCGCGGGTCTCGGCCACCAGTTCCTGCGGCATCTGCAACGTACCCATCTGCTGCTGCATCTGGTCGATATTTCCCCGCGCTGGGAAGCGGGCGACCCCGTGCACGAAGCGCGCGCCATCGTCGAGGAGTTGCGCAAATACGACCCGCAGCTCTACGACAAGCCGCGCTGGCTGGTGCTGAACAAGATCGATATGGTGGACGAGGCCGAGCGCGAGGCGGTGGTGGCCCAGTTCGTGAAGGATTACGACTGGCAGGGGCCGGTGTTCGTGATTTCGGCGCTCGACGGCACCGGCTGCAGTGCGCTGACTTATGCGGTGATGGACTACCTGGGAACGCAGGTGCGCGTACCTGCCGAGGCGGTGCCCCAAACCCCGGCGGAACCCGCTGCCGATTAATCGGCCTGCGGTTCGGCGGGCGCGTCGCCGCCCACGCGTTTCCAGTCGTTTTCCACCAGCGTTACCTGGTAGCGGGCCCAGCGCGCGAATTCATCAGGGCTGCAGTGGCCTTTCTTGCGGCGGCAGGTGCCGGCAATGCCCTTGAAATGGAATACCATCTCGCCGGTCTCGGCGTCGGCGGCGATGTCGGCGAGCTGGCGCACGCCCCAGGTGCGGCCGTAGGCGCCATTGCTGTAGAAGAATCCCAGTTTCAGTTCGTCGAGGCTCATGTCGTGATGCGGCGATAGATGTCGGTGACTTTCACCGGTAATTGTCGCACGTCATCCAGGATGATGTAACGCGCTGCGCCGTACATGTGCGGCAGGTAGTCGCGCGCGTCGCGGTCGAGGGTGATGCAGAAGGGGTGGATGCCGGTACGCGCCGCTTCCAGCAGCGCCATGCGCGTGTCCTCGATACCGTACTGGCCGCGGTAGACGTCGAAATAGTCGTCCGGGCGGCCGTCCGACAGTGTGACCAGCACGCGGGTTTTGGCCTCGACTCCGTTCAGCAGCTTCGTCATGTGGCGTAGCGCAAAGCCCATGCGGGTGTATTCCTGCGGACGGATGCCGGAGATGCGCGCCTTCACTTCGTCGTCGTAGCGCTCGTCGAAGGTCTTGATGCGGAACAGCTCGCAGCGCTTGCGGGTGGTGCCGGAAAAACCGTAGATCGCGTAGCGGTCGCCCAGAAGTTCCAGCGCCTCGCACAGCAGGACCAGCGCCTCGCGCTCGGCCTCGTTGATCCAGCCCTTGGTCGAACCGCTCATGTCGACCAGGAAGGCCACCGCGATGTTGCGCTCGGCGCGGTGCAGGCGCACGAACAGGCGGTCGCTCATTTCGCGGCCGTCTTTCGCATCGGCGAGCGCTTCGATCAGGGCGTCGAGATCGATTTCGTCGCCCTGGGTCTGCCGCTTCTCGATCCGGTTTTCGTCGCGCAGTGCCTCGAATTTCCGGCGCAGGTGTTTCACCACGCCTGCGTGCCGGGCCAGCGTGTCGCGATAGAAGTCGTCGTAGGCCGGGGTGACGGTCTTTTCCCGCATCACGCACCAGTTCTTGCGGTAATGCTGGCGCCCGTAGTCCCACTCGGGATACAGCTCCGCGCCTTTCTCATGGTAGGTGCCGTGCCACACGGCGTCGGGATCTTCGGGCTGGTCGAACACCCGGTTCGGGTCGTATTCGCCGTCGCCCGCCGGTGTGAGGTATTCCGGAGGGATCTCGCCGAAATCGAGGTAGACCGAGGTAAGCAGCTGCTTGACGTCGTCAGGCGGCGCAAGCGGCGCGCCATCGAGGGTGATCTCGAAGTCGAGCCGGCCGTTCTCGTCGCGCGGCTCGACTTCCAGCGCAGGCGGCGTTTCGGGGGCTGCCTGCGGGCCAGCTTGCGCGGCCTGGTGTTCCTCCAGCAGTTCGGCCAGCTTGATGCGCAGCCGCGCCTTTTCCTTGTCCAGCCGCGCGGCGCGGGCGGAAGCGATCGCCTCCGGGCGCAGGCTGCCCTGGTCGCTCCACTGCGGGCAGCCGGCTTCGTCGTAGGCCGCGTCGAGCAGGGCCACGCTGTCGTCCGACGTGGCTTGTTCGGCCGCAAGCGCCGCCTCGAAACGCTGCCAGCCTCGCGGCAGCGCGGGATCGAGCTGTGCGCGCAGACGCAGCATCTGGCGGTGCAAGCCGGGCAGTTCGCGCGCGATGCGCGCGGTGAGCCGCAGCGTCTCCAGTGCGTAAAGGCGGGCCAGCGCACGTTCGGGGTCGGCGTAGCCGGCAGCGATACCGGCATGGTCGATGCGCAGGCTGCCGAAGCGGGTTTGCGCCCACAGCAGCGCGACCGTGATTTTGGCGAGCTGGAAGTTGTCGTCCAGGTTCGGGAGGGCAGCGATCAGCGGCGGCAGCACGATGCGCTCGCCGTCGGTCCAGGCGGCGTCGCCTTCCTCGATGCGCAGCCGCCGTCCCGAGAGGCCGCAGACGAAATTGCCCAGCACCGGTGCGATGTCCTCGAACAGCGCACCCGCCGCATCGTGGCGGTGCTGCACCTCATCGAAGCTGTCGACCTGCTCCATGACACGCAACGCGTTCTGCAGCCCGGTGCGGTCGAACACGTCGCAGGTGTGCACCGCCCACGCCTCGAGCAGGCGCCGCTCCATGCGCGACAAGAGGGCAGGGGCGCGGCGACCGAACTGCCATGCGAGCGTGATGTGGGTGGAGGCGATGCGGCGGATCCAGCCGAGGAGGAAATCCTGCTCGTCGCGCGTGAGCGAGGCGAGCTCGGCGGCGAGTTGCTCGACCTTGAAATAGGTGAATTCGGTTTCCAGCCAGACGTGGAGGCTCGCCTCCATCTCGGCTGCTGTTAACGGCGGCTGCGCCATCAGAAGATGGACGAGGACAGTTCCTGGATCGCCTTCAGCATGTCGGCATCGTCGGTGACCGCCTGCGCGACCGCCGACTTGCACGCCGTCACCGGACTGATGCCGTCGGCGATCAGCTTGCCAGCATGCACCAGCAAACGGGTCGAGGCGCCTTCCTCCAGTCCGCTGCCTTTGAGGTTGCGCGTCATCTGCGCGAAGCGCACCAGATTGGCCGCGATGGCCTCGGGCACGCCTGATTCGGTGGCGACGATGCGGCGTTCGAGTTCGGCCGACGGGTAGTCGAACTCCAGCGCGACGAAACGCTGGCGGGTCGACTGCTTCAGATCCTTCAACACACTCTGGTAGCCGGGGTTGTAGGAGATGGCGAGACAAAATTCGGGGGGCGCTTCGACAATCTGCCCCAGCTTTTCCATCGGCAGGGTGCGGCGGTCGTCGGCGAGCGGGTGAATCACCACCATGGTGTCCTTGCGCGCCTCGACGATTTCATCCAGATAGCAGATGCCGCCGCAGCGCACCGCGCGGGTGAGCGGGCCGTCGACCCATACGGTTTCGCCGCCTTTCACCAGATAGCGACCCACCAAATCGGACGCGGTGAGATCGTCGTGGCAGGACACCGTGATGAGCGGGCGCTTCAATCGCCACGCCATGTGCTCCATGAAGCGGGTTTTGCCGCAGCCGGTGGGGCCTTTCAGCAGCACCGGGATCTGCTGCCGGTAGGCGGCCTCGAACAGCTGGATTTCGTCGCCGACGGCTTCGTAGTAGGGCTCTTGTTCGATGAGATGATGCGCGGGGTCGAGGGTGCGGGCGTTCATGCTTGGGATGATTTTCAAAAGCAGCCGGCTTGCTGTTTTTTGCGTTCGATTTCCTTGACCTCAAGATTCCACTTGTCCATTTGTTGCTGCGTGTAACCCTTGCGGCGTGCCAGGTCCATTTTGTCGGATACGCGGCCCAGCTTGTCGCTCAGCGTATCGCATTGGCGAGCCGAGGCATGCGGGACGGGTTTTCCAGTGGTACGCTGGGCTTCGAGGTGTATCGGGGCGGTCTCTTTGGGGGCGGGCACCGGCTTGGCTTGGGCCCGGGCGGGCTGTGTATGTGCCGGATCGGGTGGGGGCGCGGGATCGACCTCCACCGTGCGGACTTCCCGCGCATTGTGGCAGGGCAGGTTGGAATAGGTGACTGCTCCCTTTGTATCGATGCATTTGTTGAGCGTGGCGGCTTCTACATGGAGTGGAAGTGCCACGACAAGAATGCCTGCTAATCCAATCAGGCTACGCATCGGAAAGTCAGTGCTCACCCGAGTATTTGTCGTCCTCCAGCGCCATCTTCTGCTGGAATTCGGCTTCCTTTTCCTGCTCGGCCAGGGCGCGCCGGCGGGCCAGACGCTTGTCATAGGCGTCCGGGCGCTCTTCGACAAACTTTTCGCCGAATAGCGCATGACGCAGGAAATTCAGGCCGAAGTCGAGCAGGGCTTCGTCGTCGGCGATCAGCGTCGCCATGACTTCGACCGGAATGTCGTAGGTGTCGTTGAAGCTCGGGCTCATGACGAAGGCGCGGAAACGGTCGACGTCGTAGCTCGCCATGAAGAAGAGCTGGTTGGAAACAGGGGTGGGTTTGCCGATGGCGGGACCGGCGGATTTGCGTTTGACCACCAGCTGGCGCCACGCGTGGGCTTTCCGGTCGTATTCGTCGACACCCTGTTCGTGGCGGTATTCCTCGATGGTCTGGGTCTTGTCCTCGAAGTGGCCGAGGCAGTGCGGTTCCTTCACGAGTGCATAGGCGCTGCGGTCGACGTATTCGTCCGAGCGGCGCATGGTCAGCAAGGCCACCGGATAGTAGCGGCATGCGGTCGGGCGGTCCTCGTAGACGCCGCAGCCCTCGGGCGTCATGAACTGGCAGGCGGTGCCGCCTTCGACCGGGTTCAGCTTGATGCCGGGCATGCCGTCCTTGTCCATCTCGAACGGTACCGAGTACTGCTTGAGGAATTCGCCCGACGACATGTCCAGGCGCTTCTTCAGGCGCAGCACGTCGTAGGGTGTCAGGGGAATGTCGATGTTGGAACAACAGGCATTCCAGCACTTGACGTTGCGGTGGCAACGGAATTGCAGCGTGGCGTTTTCCGCCAGCATGATGGGTTTGACCGGACTGCCCCCAAACGGGGAGTCGTTGATCATGTCCTTGAATTGGTCTTCGTTCATCTCTTACTGCCTTTCGGGGAAACCCCCACTTCATCTAATAACACACAAGCGAAAGTGCAAGGGTACGCGCTTTCGGCTGGATGCTGAACAATCTACAACCCTGTTGGCCTCGCTGTTATAGAAAACCGGAAAAAAACCGGGCGCCGCTGTTTCAATTTAGGCATCGCCCAAAAGACCGGGCGCCGCATGGGCGCCCGGAGTTCACCGCAACACTAAGGGATTAGTGAGCAGCGGGCTTGAACAGCTTGGACTTGTCGACCAGATCCACGTGGGCGCGCTTGAAGCAGTTCCACTGTTTGGAGTTCTTGTCGTAGACCGAGTTCACGAAGCAGTGCCAATTCTCCTCATCGACAAAGTTCTTGTCCATGCGGTAGTAGAAGCCGGGGTAACGGCTTTCTTCGCGGAACTGGATGTGCTTCATGTGGGCTTCGGCCGTCAGGATGCGGTGGTAGTTTTCCCACGCGCGCAGCAGTTCGTGCAGGTCCTTCGCACGCATCTTCTCCGCGTCTTCCTTCAGCATGTTCAGCTTGTCTTCCGCCACGCCCAGCATGTTGGCGTTGGTCGTGTAGTAGGTCGCGACACCGGCAACATACTCGTCCATGATCTTCTGCAGACGGAACTGCGCCATCTTGGGCGTGATGTAGTTGGGGTTGACGTCGATTGCCGTGGTGTAGTCCTTGTGCTCCAGGTAGGTACGCACCGGCTTGTAGATTTCCTCGACCAGCTGCTCGACGGGGGTGTCCAGCTCGGGTTTCCAGTCCTTGTTGTCGATGCAGTACTGAACCATCGACTTGGCGCACATGCGGCCTTCGGCGTGCGAGCCGGAGGAGAACTTGTGGCCGGATGCGCCCACGCCGTCGCCGGCGGTGAACAGACCCTTGACCGTGGTCATCGAGCGATAGCCCCAGCTCCAGCCCTTGGGCAGGTGGCCCGGGATCTTGCCCGCATCGGCGTGGCCTTCGTCAGTCGGCGCGCCGACGTCGGTCGGACCCGACACCCAGATGCCGCAGCAACCGGAGTGGCTGCCCAGCAGGTAGGGCTCGGTCGGCATGAGTTCGGAGTTTTTCTTCTCCGGCTCGATGTTCTCGCCCACCCAGATACCGCACTGGCCGACGCACATGTCGAGGAAGTCTTCCCAGGCTTCGGCTTCGAGGTGCTTCACTTCGCGCGGGGTCAGCGTTTCACGCAGTTTTGCCAAAGCGGTCACGGTGTCCATGTAAATGGGGCCGCGGCCTTCCTTCATTTCCTTCAGCATCAGGTGGTTACGCAGACACGATGCGGGAACGGCTGCCTGCCCGTAGGGGGGGTAGTCGTTCAGCAGTTCCTTGTTCTTCACCATGTAGACTTCGCCGTAGGCGTTGACGGCCTGGGCCTTGAACAGCAGGAACCAGGCGCCGACCGGGCCGTAGCCGTCCTTGAAGCGGGCGGGCACGAAGCGGTTTTCCATCATGGTCAGCTCGGCGCCGGCTTCGGCAGCCATCGCGTAGGTCGAACCGGCGTTCCACACCGGGTACCAGGCACGGCCGGTACCTTCACCGACAGAGCGCGGACGGAAGATGTTCACGCAGCCACCGGCGGCCAGCAGGATGGCCTTGGCCTTGTAGACGACAACCTTGTTTTCGCGGGTCGAGAAACCGACGGCACCGGCGATGCGGTTGGGGTCGTTCTTGTCGTTGACCAGCTTGACGATGAAGATACGCTCTTCGATACGGTCCATACCGAGGGCTTTTTTGGTGGCTTCAGCAACGATCCATTTGTAGGATTCGCCGTTGATCATGATCTGCCATTTGCCGGAACGCACGGGCTTGCCGCCGTCCTTCAGTGCGGGCAGACCCTGGGCGCCGTCGTGACGCTCGCCGTTTTCGTCGGTTTTCCAGATCGGCAGGCCCCATTCTTCGAACAGGTGCACGGAATCATCCACGTTGCGGCCCAGGTCGTAGGCCAGGTCGTCGCGGGTGATGCCCATCAGGTCGTTGGAGACCATGCGGGCGTAGTCAGCCGGATCCTGCTCGGAACCGATGTAGGTGTTAATTGCCGACAGACCCTGGGCAACGGCGCCCGAACGGTCCATTGCGGCTTTATCCACCAGTTTGATTTTCAGATCCATGCCCAGCTCAGCCTTGGCGGCGTCAGCCCAGCGCATGATTTCGTAGCCAGCACCGCAGCAAGCCATGCCGCCGCCGATCAGGAGGACGTCAACTTCTTCCTGGACTACTGTGGGATTACCAAATTCTCCAGCCATTTCGTTTACCTCTCTAAATCTCTAGATTACTTGCGGATCAGTTCAGCGGGGTTGCCAGCGCGGTAACCACCCATCACGTCCTTGGTGAAGGAACCGACGGACTTGATGTCAGCCAGCTTGGGCATGGGCTTGCCACCGTAGGGATCGATCGAGCCTTCGGGCGTGGTGCGGATCGGGAACTTGAAGCGCTTCAGCGTGCCGTTACGGAACTTGATGGTCCACATGATGGAGTCGGAACCACGCAGCGGCTGCACCATGCCGCCCAGCGGCACGACGTCGGCGTAGTGGCGGGCTTCGATCGCCTGCTGCGGGCAGATCTTCACGCAGGAATAGCACTCCCAGCACTGCTCGGGTTCCTGGTTGAACGCACGCATGGCGTGGCCGGTTTCCGAACCGTCCTTGTCCAGTTTCATCAGATCGTGCGGGCAGATGTACATGCAAGCGGTCTTATCCTGACCTTTGCAGCCGTCGCACTTGTCGGTACGAACATAGGTTGGCATTACAGTCTCCTAAAGTTAGCTAACAATCCGCGTACGTCGCGGTCCGTCTAGAACTGAACCCGTCCTTGGCCGGGGCGTATCGCGAGTCCGCTTCCGGTAGGCTCGTGTCCTAAAACCCTTGTCCCATCCGGCATTTCATGCCTGCAGGGATAAACCCGTACGGCAACATTGCCGTACGGAATAATCACGCGGCCGAGTGACCTTTCAACTCGATCTTGACGTTCTGTTCCGCGGAGAGGCCGGCGTAATATTTCTGCAGCACCTTGGCCACTTCGGGACGGCTGAATTCGACCGGCAGGTCCTGACCTTCGGACAGCATCGAACGCACCTTGGTGCCGGACAGCAATATGCGGTCGTCCTTGGTGTGCGGGCAGGTACGCTGCGAGGCCATGCCACCGCATTTCTTGCACCAGAAGGTCCAGTCGATGTTCATGTTCACGGTTTCGAGCGAACCCTTGGGGATCTCGTCGAAGATCTTCTGTGCGTCGAAGGGACCGTAGTAGTCGCCCACGCCGGCGTGGTCGCGCCCGACGATCAGGTGCGAACAGCCGTAGTTCTGGCGGAACAGCGCATGCAGCAGCGCTTCGCGCGGACCGGCATAGCGCATGTCGAGCGGGTAGCCGGCCTGGATCACGGTGTTGGGGGCGAAGTAGTTTTCGACCAGCACGCTGATCGCTTCGGAACGCACTTCGGCGGGGATGTCGCCCGGCTTCAGCGCGCCGAGCAGGGAGTGGACCAGCACGCCGTCCATGGTCTCGATGGCGATCTTGGCCAGGTATTCGTGCGAGCGGTGCATCGGGTTGCGGGTCTGGAAGGCGGCAACCTTGGACCAGCCCATTTGTTCAAACTTGGCACGGGTCTCGGCGGGGGTCATGAACTGCTCGCCGTATTCTTCCTTGAAGGTGCCGGTGGACAGGACCTTGACCGGGCCGGCCAGGTTGTACTTGCCCTGGGCCATGACCATCTTGACGCCGGGGTGCTCGAGGTCGGTGGTCTTGTAGACCTGCATGCACTCGTGGGCCTTGTCGATGGTGTATTTGTCGGTCACCTTCATGGTGCCCATGATCTCGCCGGATTCGCCGTCGACCAGTGCGATATCGTCGCCGTCCTTGATGGATTCGTCGTCGGTCGACAGGGTGACGGGGATGGGCCAGAACAGGCCGTTGGCCATCTTGTAGCCGTCGCACACGCCCTGCCAGTCGGATTTGGTCATGAAGCCGGTAAGCGGCGTGAAGCCGCCGATGCCCATCATGATGAGGTCGCCGGTTTCGCGCGAGCTCATCTTGAGCTTGGGCAGGGAGGCAGCGCGGGCTTTTTCGGCGGCAAGTGCATCGCCCGTCAGCAGCAGGGGTTTGAGTTCTCCACCGCCGTGGGGGCGTACCAGTTTGGACATGCTGTCTCCTCAGACTTTATGGGGGTATTAGAGTCTGCGCAGAATAGCACCGGGGGTGGCGCCTGAATAATCCTTTATTTTTATTTGAGGATAAGCAGGTTTGATATTAATCTTCAAAATAAAAAAGCCCGGATGAGCCGGGCTTTTTTATTCAGAAACATATGCTTATGCGTCAAAGAAGGCGGGCATGTCGGTCTGCTCGGTCTTGATGACGTCAACCCAGGCGGGTTTGGTATCTCCACCGGCGGCCGCAAGTTTTTTGGTCTCTTCGTAGAGCATTTTCCAGCGGTTGTAGAGACAGTCGCTGACCTTGCGCATGCCGGAATCGAAATAGGAGTTATGCAGATCACCGATGGTGCGGGTGAAGGATTCCATCTGCTCCAGCAGGTTATGCGGATAGCCATGGCGGTTGGGGTCGGCGTATTTGACCATTTCGCGCTTGACCGCGCGGACGAAGACTTTCTGGCCTTCGGTGAGGTCGGCTTCGGTGCGGGGCGCGCCGCCGAAATTCATCACTTCATGGATGAAACCGTTCAGCCGCTCGCCGAAATCGAAGTTGGTGTAATCGACGTTCTGCATAAATCCTCCAATTACAATTATTTGAAGCGCTTCAGGTGATGCTTTAAAACTGGATGTGACTCCGGCACCTATCCTACGCTGCGCGATACGGCTGTCCAGCGTCTTCTCCGGGCAGTTGTGCGATTATTTTCTAAGCCCTTGAATCCAGCGGGAATAAATTTTGTCCGCCAGCTGGTGCAGGCGGGCGGTGCGGGCGGCCACGTCTACCTGGATGGCGTCGGGGGACTGGACGCCGGGACTGTCGCTGGCGGCGATTTCGGCGGCACCGTTGTCGCACCAGCTGGCGATGAGTTCGGGCGTCATTTCGACGTGGCATTGCATGCCGATATGGCGGTCGTTCAGCACATAGGCCTGGTTGGCGCAGAAGGCACTCTCGAGGATGCGCGTGGCGCCCGGTGGCAGGCTGAAGGTTTCGCCGTGCCAGTGAAACGCCAGCATGGGTTGCTTGGCATCGCCCAGCCACGGGCGCGCGGCGTCGGCATCGGTGACGCGGACGTCGCCCCAGCCGATTTCCTTCACCGGATTGGGGCCGACACTGCCGCCCAGCGCTTTCGACATGAGCTGCCCGCCGAGGCAATGACCAATCACCGGGATGTCCGATGCGACCGCCTGACGGATCAGCCCGAGCACGGACGGAATCCAGGGCAGATCGTCGTTGACGCTCATCGGTCCGCCCATCAAGCAGACGCCGGAAACGCCGTTAAGGGTTTCAGGTACGTCGTCGCCGGCGTCGATGCGCACCAGTTTCCAGGGAATGCCGTGACGATCCAGAAACGTGGTGAAATACCCAGGCCCTTCGGTAGGTGAATGTCGGAAAACCAGAACAGGAAGCATGATGCCTCTCAAGAAAAAAATAGCCGTGATGATGATAGCCGCAGGCGGGCTTTCCTGCACCAGCGTGTGGGCGGCCAGCGTTTCGGTGGTGGGCCTGTTCAAAGACAAGGCGATCGTCAGCATCGATGGCGGCAAACCGCGCACCCTCAGCGTGGGGCAGACGGTGCAGGGGGTGAAGCTGTTGGCCGCAGATTCCGACGGCGCCAGCTTCGACGTCGAAGGCAAGCGCCGGACCCTGGGCATGGGGCAGTCGTTTACGGGCGGTGCGCCGATGGGCGAACGCCCGACGGTTTCGCTGACTGCCGATGCACGCGGTCATTTTGCAGCGGCCGGGGCGCTCAATGGGTATCCGATGACTTTTCTGGTCGACACCGGGGCGACCGACATCGCCATCAGCGCTGCCGAAGCCAAACGTATCGGACTCGACTACAAGACCGGGCGACCTGTCGGCGTTGGGACGGCGGCTGGCGTGGTGCCCGCCTGGCGCGTCACGTTCAATACGGTCAAGGTCGGCGGCATCTCGGTCAACCAGGTGGACGGCATGGTGGTGGAAACCGGCCTGGGTGTGCCGTTGCTGGGGATGAGCTTTTTGAACCGCATGGAAATGAAGCGCGACGGACAGACGATGACGCTGACCCAGCGTTACTGATTCGCTGCCCCACTGGCTACAAGACCTGCAATGCAGGCCTTGTGGCTTTGCAGAAGCGGGTTTATTGCTTCGTCTTGTTTCGCTCGATCAGCGCATAGGCGCTGTGATTGTGGATGGATTCGAAGTTCTCGGCCTCCACCACGTAAGCATCGATCAGCGGTTCGGCGTTCATCGCGGCGGCGACGTCGCGCACGATGTCCTCGACGAATTTCGGATTGTCATAGGCGCGCTCGGTGACGTATTTCTCGTCCGGTCGCTTCAGGAGGCCGAAGAGTTCGCACGAGGCCTGGTCTTCCACCTTGCGCACCAGGTCCTCGATCCACAGGAAGCCGTTGGTTTTCGCTGAAACGGTGACGTGCGAGCGCTGGTTGTGCGCGCCGTAGTCGGAGATCTTCTTCGAGCAGGGGCACAGGCTGGTCACCGGCACCAGCACCTTGGTTGTGTGGGTGTACTGACCGTTCTCGATCGCGCCGATGAAGGTCACCTCGTAATCGAGCAGGCTCTGCACGCCGGAGATGGGCGCGGCCTTGTTGACGAAATAGGGGAAGCTCATTTCGATGTAGCCCGATTCGGCTTCCAGGCGCTCGACCATCTGGCGCAGCATGCCTTCGAAGTTCTCCACCGAAATCTCGCGCTCGCGCGTGTTGAGAATCTCGATGAAACGCGACATGTGCGTGCCCTTGAAGTTGTGCGGCAGGAACACGTACATGTTGAAGGTGGCGATGGTGTGCTGGACGCCGCCGCTCTTGTCGGCCACGCGAACCGGGTGGCGAATGCTCTTGATGCCGACCTTGTTGATGGCGATTTGCCGTGTGTCGGCCGAACTTTGCACGTCCGGCATGCAAACGGCGGTATCGCAAATCTGGTTCATGGCAGGCTCCTTGGATTGATACAGTTTAGACTGAGTATAAACTGCCTGAATAGTTGAGTAAACTACTCGGGTAATGGGGTTATCCGCTGGCGGACGGCATGCAGGATGCCCGCTGCGTCGAGCCCGCAATCAGCCAGCATTCTTGCGGGATCGCTATGCTCGATGAAGGTGTCGGGCAGGCCCAGGTGGAGGATCGGTACATTCAGGCCCAGTTCGGCCAATGCCTCCGCCACCCCTGCGCCGGCGCCGCCTGCTACGGCGTTTTCCTCCAGTGTGACCAGCAGGCGGTGGCTTTGCGCCAGTTCGCGCAACAGGTCCAAGTCCAGCGGTTTCACGAAGCGCATGTCGGCCACGCTGGCGTCGAGCGCTTCGGCGGCCAGAAGGGCGGGCGCGACCAGGCTGCCGAAGGCGATCAGCGCCACGTCGCGGCCGCTGCGTCGCAATACGCCCTTGCCGATTTCGACCGGTTCGAGCCCGGAGTTGATCGCGGCCCCGGTGCCGCTGCCCCGCGGGTAGCGCACCGCCGACGGGCCGTCGTGCAGGAACGCAGTGGTCAGGAGACGATGGCATTCGTTCTCGTCCGACGGCGCAGCGATCAGCATGTTGGGGATGCAGCGCAGGAAGGACAGGTCGAAGCTGCCGGCGTGGGTGGGGCCGTCGGCGCCGACCAGCCCGGCGCGGTCGACCGCCAGCATCACCGGCAGGTTCTGCAGGGCGATGTCGTGGATCAGCTGGTCGTAGGCACGCTGCAGGAAGGTCGAATAGATTGCCACTACCGGCTTGACGCCCTCGCAGGCGAGGCCGGCGGCAAAGGTCAGCGCATGCTGTTCGGCAATGCCGACGTCGAAATAGCGCTTCGGAAACTCCTGCGAGAAGCGCACCAGGCCGGAGCCTTCGCGCATCGCCGGGGTGACGCCGACCAGCCGGGTATCGGCGGCGGCCATGTCGCACAGCCAGTCGCCGAACACCTGGGTGTAGGTGGGCTTGCTGCCGGATTTCTCGGCCATGCCGGCGGCGGGGTCGAAACGCGAAACGCCGTGATACAGGCAAGGATTGGTTTCGGCGGGCTCGTAGCCCTTGCCCTTCTTGGTCACTACATGCAGGAACTGCGGGCCGCTGAGCTGTTTGATGTTGGAGAGCGTGTCCAGCAGCACGTCGAGGTCGTGGCCGTCGATCGGGCCGATGTAATTGAAGCCGAATTCCTCGAACAGCGTGCCCGGCGTCACCATGCCCTTCATGTGTTCCTCGGCGCGTTTGGCGAGTTCGCGGATCGGCGGCGCGACCGACAGGACTTTCTCGCCGGCACGGCGGGCGGCCGCATAAAACTTGCCCGACATCAGGCGCGCCAGGTAGTTGTTCAAGGCGCCGACGTTGGGCGAGATCGACATGTCGTTGTCGTTCAGCACCACCAGAAGCGGCAGGTCGGTGGCCCCCGCGTTGTTGAGCGCCTCGAACGCCATGCCGGCGGTCATCGCGCCGTCGCCGATCACCGCCACCGCGCGCTGGTCGGAGCCCAGTTGGTGGAAGGCCTCGGCCATGCCGAGCGCGGCCGAGATCGAGGTGCTGGAATGCCCGGTGCCGAAAGCGTCGTATTCGCTCTCGGCGCGGCGCGGGAACCCGGCGATGCCGCCGCCCTGGCGCAGGCCGGCCATCGCTGCGCGGCGGCCGGTGAGGATCTTGTGCGCGTAGCTCTGGTGGCCGACGTCCCACACGATGCGGTCGCGCGGGGTGTCGAACACATAATGCAGCGCCAGGGTCAGTTCCACCGCACCCAGATTCGAGGCCAGATGGCCGCCGGTATGGGCGACGGAGTCCACCAGGAATGTACGCAGTTCGGCCGCCAGCTTCGGCAGATCGGCGGGCGCGAGCGCGCGCAGGTCGGCGGGCGAATTGACGGTATCGAGCAAAGGCGGATTCATGTCAGAACGTCCGCTCCACCACGAAGTCGGCCAGCTGGCGCAGCCGTGCGGCGGGCGTGCCGAGATCGGCCAGCGCGGCGTGGGCATCGGCGCGCAGTTCCTGCGCCAGTGCGCGTGCGCGCGCCACGCCGAGCAGGCTGACATAAGTGGGTTTGTTGTTGGCCGCATCCTTGCCGGCGGTCTTGCCCAGGGTGGCGGTGGACGCTTCGGCGTCGAGCACGTCGTCGACCACCTGGAAGGCGAGGCCGATGCACTTGGCGTAATGGTCGAGCGCGGCGGCGGTCGTGTCAGTCATGTTGCCGCACTGCGCGCCCAGCAGCACCGAGGCGCGGATCAGCGCACCGGTCTTGTGGATGTGCATGAATTCGAGCTCGGTCAGGTCGAGTGGCTTGCCAACGCTGGCCAGATCGATCGCCTGGCCGCCGGCCATGCCGCGCGAGCCGGCTGCCTGCGCCAACAGCTGGACCATTTTCAGTTGGGTATCGGCATCAAGGGTCAGCGGCTGCGACGCCAGGATGTCGAATGCCAGGCTTTGCAGGGCATCGCCCACCAGCAGCGCGGTTGCCTCATCGAACTCGACATGCACCGTCGGCTTGCCGCGCCGCAACGCATCATCGTCCATCGCCGGCATGTCGTCGTGCACCAGCGAATAGGCATGGATCAGCTCGACTGCGGCGGCGGCGTGCTGCACGCGATCGGCGTCGGCGCCGGTGACCTCGCCGGCGGCAAACGCCAGCAGCGGACGCACGCGCTTGCCTCCACCCAGAACCGCATAGCGCATCGCCTCGTGCAGGCGCTGCGGCACAATGTGGGCAGGTGGGAGCCAGTCGGCCAGCACGCTTTCCGTGCGTGCCTGGCATGCCTGGGTCCAGGCGGAAAAATCAGTCATCGGTGTCTTCGGTCTTGAAGGGCTGCAAGGCGCCGTTTTCCAGAATCTTCACCTGCTGCTCGGCGTCGGCGAGTTGCTGGCGGCAGTATTGCAGCAGTTCGGCACCGCGCTTGTAGGCTGCCAGTGAAGTCTCCAGTGGCAATTGTCCGGACTCCATGTCGGCCACGATGGCTTCCAGTTCGGACAGTGCGGACTCGTAATCTTTTGGGGGCGTTGCGGCGCGGGATTTGGCCATGAAGTTCGGACCCGGCGGAGAAAGAACGCTACTTTAGCAAATTCAGAGCCCTGACGCCTCTCCGGGGCGTGGCCCTATGCTAGAATTTCATGCTTTCCCTGACAGGTTTGTCAGGGGTTCATCCGTTAATCCGGTGGGCATCCGGGCGTGTCGCCCCGATGCCATTTTTAATGGTGATCGTTTCACGATCACGCTTGCCGCTTCCGGTGCAGACCGGGAGGGGGCTTGGTTTTGAGTAGGGTACGCCATGAGCGATCTCGCCGAATCCAGCGCCTTGTCGCTAACTTCGCCACAGTTGCCAGTTTCCTGGTACTTCGATCCAGTCATCTACGAGCTGGAATTGAAGCATTTATTCAAGCGTGGTCCCGGCTATGCTGGGCATCAACTGATGGTGCCCGAGCCGGGCGACTATCATGCGCTGGAAATGTTCGACGGCGCGAAAATGCTGGTCAATGGCGGATCGGGCATCGAAATGCTGTCGAATGTCTGCCGCCATCGCCAGGCGATCATGCTGACAGGACGCGGCAAGTTGCCGTCCAACAACATCGTCTGCCCGATCCATCGCTGGACCTATGACAGCCAGGGCACGCTGATGGGGGCGCCGGAGTTTCCCGGCAATCCCTGCCTCAATCTCAACCGCACCGGCCTGCAGAACTGGCAGGGTCTGCTGTTCGCCGGCGAACGCGACGTCCAGGCCGACCTGGTCGGTATGCAGGCGGCGCGCAACCTCGACTTTTCCGGCTTCATGCTCGACCGCGTGCAGGTCGACCATTACGCCTGCAACTGGAAGACCTTCATCGAGGTGTACCTGGAGGACTACCACGTCGCGCCGTATCACCCCGGCCTCGGCCATTTCGTCACCTGCGACGATCTCAAGTGGGAATACGGCGACTGGTGGTCGGTGCAGACGGTCGGCGTGAACCACGGCCTCAGCAAGGCCGGGTCCCCGATCTATCAGAAGTGGCATGAACAGGTGCTGGCGTACCAGCAGGGCAAGGCGCCGGCGCACGGCTCGATCTGGCTGACCTATTATCCCGGCCTGATGGTCGAGTGGTATCCGCACGTGCTGGTGGTGTCGTCCATCGTTCCGACCGGCGTCGAGTCGTGCAGCAACATCGTCGAGTTCTACTATCCCGAGGACATCGCGCTGTTCGAGCGCGCCTTCATCGAGGCCGAGCAGGCGGCGTACCACGAGACCGCCGTGGAGGACGAGGATATCTGCGAGCGCATGCATCAGGGGCGACGCGCGCTGTACCGACAGGGCATCTCGGAAACCGGGCCGTACCAGTCGCCGCTGGAAGACGGCATGATGCATTTCCATTCTTTCCTGCGGCGCGAGATCGAACCACATCTCAAATGAGCCTTATGAAAAATCTTAACGGGCGGCGTGTACCGCCCGTTTTTTTCGTGCACCGGCAATGAAATCGAGCTGGATGCTGGTGGCAGCAGCATTGTTCGCGCTGATGAGCGTGCTGGTGAAGCATGCGTCCGCCACCTTTTCTCCCGCCGAACTGGTGTTCTACCGGTCGGCGTTCGGGCTGGTCGCGATCTGGACGGTGATTGCCATCAGTCATCGCCGTTTGCTGGCGCCGCTTGCCACCCCGCATTTCGAGGCCCATTTCTGGCGCGGGCTGGCCGGCTTCGCTGCGTTGGTGCTGTTTTTCTTCGCACTGGCGCGGCTGCCGCTCGCCACCGCAGTCACGCTCAATTACACAGCCCCGCTTTTTCTCGCCGCGCTGTCCGCCTGGTGGCTGCACGAGCGCTCCGGGCGGGGCCTGACCGGCGCCGTGCTGCTGGGCTTTGTCGGCATCGTGCTGTTGCTGCGCCCGCAGGTTCAGGGCCAGGCCTGGCTGCCCGCGCTGGCCGGGCTCGTGTCGGGGATGCTGGCGGCGGTGGCCTACGTCAACGTCAAGCAGTTGGGTCGGCTCGGCGAACCCGAATGGCGCGTGGTGTTCTATTTCACCCTGCTGTCGACTGCAGGCGGTGCGGCATGGATGGCGCTTGCCGGGTTTCACCGTCCGCAGCCGGGCGACTGGCCGTGGCTGATCGGCATCGGCATCACCGCCACGGTGGCGCAACTGGCGCTGACGCGGGCCTACCATCGCGGCCGCACGCTCACGGTCGGTTCGCTGGCCTACGCCACGGTCGGCTTTTCCGCCTTGTACGGCGTGCTGCTGTTTGGCGAACGACTGCCGCTGCCGGCCTGGATCGGCATGGTGGTGGTGGCGGCTGCTGGTGTGTGGGCAGTGCGTGCGTCGACCCCAAGCCAGTCCGATTCGCTATAGTGAAAGCACATTCTAGAGGAGCGCACCATGATCAGCCTGAACGTCAAGGACAACCAGATCGCCGTCGCCGTAATGGGGCAGTTTACGCTGGCCGATTATCAGGAGTTCGAGGAGGCCGTGAACTACGGCATCCAGTTCCAGGGCACGGTCAACCTGCTGTTCGATCTGCGCGACATGCTGTCGTACAGCGTCGACGTCGCGTGGGAAGAACTGAAATTCTCGCGTGAGCACAAGACCGATTTCGGCCGCATCGCCATCCTCACCGGCGACCAGTGGGTGGCGTGGAGCATGTGGGTGAATCGCCTGTTCATGTCGGCGGATATCCGCCTGTTCGATGATCTCGAAATGGCCCAGGCCTGGGTGGCGGGTGGCGAATTGCCCGCTGCGGCGGGCTGAGGCGAACACCCGAATGACGGGTCGGGCCGTTCATGAAGCTGCGTAGCGTGCCAGCCTGAAAATATCCTGATTGGCGTAATACGCCGCGTTCGCGTTGGCGAGATCCCAGCCTGGGATGCCCTGCACCGGCAGCGGCGCGAGTTGACGCGGCGAGTCGACCCCGGCCAGTGCCACCGCGGACAAGCCATCCGCAGCGTCAGGGTCGAGCGACGCCGCAATCAGCGTCAGACATTTCCCCGTCATCGCCGGGTAGGGCGCGAGCGCCTTTTCCAGCAGCGCATGCCCGACCACCACGAAACGCATGTCGGTTTCGACACGTGAGCGCGCTTCCCAGAACAGCGCGCGCCAGGCGCGTTCGGCCAGCAGGGCCGGCAACGCCGGATCGCGGCTGATCACCCATACGCCGGACTCGTCCAGCACCGTCAGCGCGTCACGACGGCGGCCGCGAGTGGAGCCGGTCTCGTCGGCGATGGCTTCGCCGTGGGCCGCATTCAGCGCGGACTTGAAGCGCGGGAAGCGCAGCCACACCAGCGCGTTCAGCACGTCGTGCCAGGTGTCGGCGCGGGTCGGAACCTGGCCGGTGTGCAGGATGTGGGTTTCGTAGTCGCGTGCGGAAAGGCGGCCGTCGGGCGCGAAAAAGCGCAGCGGCAGCCCGCCTGCATTGCATGTGCCGAGGCGGGCGGCCTGTGCGTTGAGCGCGCCGAGGCAATCCGGGCCGGGCGAGGGCAGGGACCGCGCGAGGTCCAGCGCATCGATCAACGCCCGATAGGGCGCGAAGGCGGGATGATCGAACTTCAATGCAGCGATTCGGACAGCGCCTGGCGGTACTGCCGCGTCAATGGATGCGTGCTGCCCAGCAGATCAAACAGCGCCAGCAGGCTGGTACGGCCGAGATCGTGGCGGTAGCCGCGGTCGGTGCGGGCGATCCACAGCAGTTCGTCCATTGCGCCGGCAAACTCGTCCGCGGCCAGCAAGCGGGCTGCACGCTGGTAGTGCGCGTCGAGGTCGTCCGGCCGCTGCGCGAGGCGTGTGTCGAGTTCGGCCAGCGGCGGCGCCTGCCGCGCCGTTTCGGCCAGGTTCAGGTGCGCGAGCAGGCTGGCAATCCCGGGTTCGGCCCGCGCCTCGGGCGGCAGGCTTTCCAGCAGTTTCAGGGCTTGTTCGCCGTCGCCCTCGGCCCACAGCAACTTGGCGAGGTCGCGCGGGATGGCGAGATTGTCGGGCTCGGCCATTGCCGCGTTGGCCAGCAGCATGCGCGCCTGCTGCACGTTGCCTGCCTGCCACGCGGCCACGCCGAGCGCGTGGGCACGGTTGGCGTCGCCGGCGATGAAGCGGTCGAGCACTTGGCGGAAACTGCTGTCGGGGTCGGCGCCGTGGATGGTGTGGGCGACTTCGCCGCGCCAGAAGAATTTCACCGTCGGCACCGAATTCACGCTGAAACGGCGCGCCAGTTCGGGCAGCTCGTCGGCGTTCAGCATGACGAGCAGGAATTTGCCGCCGTATTCGGCGGCGAGCTTGACCAGCCGTGGCATCAGGATGAAGCAGGGGCCGGCCTTGGGCGTCCAGAAATGCACCAGCACCGGACCCTTGTGCGAATTTTCCAGCACCAGCCGGTTGAAGTTCTCCGCGCTGGCATCGAAGACGTAGGGCGATAGGGCCATCAGTCGAATGCTCCGGTCTGGGCGAAACGGTCGCAGGCGGCGACCAGTTCGCGGGCGATGCCCGGTTCGAACGCCGAGTGGCCGGCATCCGGCACGATGACATAGCGGGCCTCGGGCCAGATGCGCGCGAGTTCGTCGGCCGACACGATGGGGCAGACGGCGTCGTAGCGGCCCTGCACGATGATGGCCGGAATGGCGCGGATGCGGTCGACATTGGCGAGCAGACTGTTGTCGGGCAGGAAAATGTGGTTCACGAAGTAGTGTGCCTCGATGCGCGACAGCGACAGGGCTTTTTTGTCGTCGCCGAACGCCGCGACGAGTTCCGAATTGGGCAGCAGGGTCGAACAGGATGCTTCGAAGGTGGCCCAATGGTGAGCGGCAGGCTGGTGCACGGCCGGGTCGGGATCGACGAGGCGGCGGTGGTAGGCGGCGAGCAGATCATGACGCTCGCTTTCCGGGATGAATTCGGCCAACTGCCGCTGCGCTTCGGGGAACAGGGTCCGAATGCCGTAGAGGAACCAGTCGATCTCGCTCTTCCGGCACAGGAAGATGCCACGCAACACCAGGCCCCGGCAGCGCTTGGGGTGGGCTTCGGCGTAGGCGAGCGCCAGGGTCGAGCCCCACGAACCGCCGAACACCAGCCAGGTTTCAATCCCGAGTTCGCGCCGCAGCGCTTCCATGTCGGCGATCAGATGCGGGGTGGTGTTGTCGGCGAGTTCACCGTGCGGCGTCGAGCGTCCGCTGCCGCGCTGATCGAACAGGACGATCCGGTAACGGGCCGGGTCGAAAAAGCGCCGCTGGTTGGGCGAGGTGCCGGAGCCGGGGCCGCCGTGGACGAACAGTACCGGAATGCCCGCGGGGTTGCCGGAGGTTTCCCAGTAGATGCGGTGCAGACCTGTCGTTTCCAACATGCCGCTGGCGTAAGGGGGGATGGGCGGGTAGAACGGGCCGGGATTGGGCATGACGGGGGGCTGGATCGTGAATGTCGATAGTATCGCCTAGGCCGTCACGCTTGAACATGCAGGCCGTCGCTCGGTTACCCCCTGATTGCCGGCATAAACCAATACACGCTGGTATTTGTGTTGGCATAAATTGAAGTAATGGTCCGGGTGAGCCGATAAGTATTACTGCGGTCTGTTTTCAACATAACCATTAGAGGAGTCGTTCCATGAGCCATGTCGTCAAGGTCGCCCTGCTGGGGCTGGGTGAGGTCGGGGAGAAGTTTGCCGAGCATTTTCTGGAGAAGATCCAGGAAGACCACGTCAATGTCGAGATCGTTGCCGTCGCACATCGCAACCTGGAGTCGCCCGTTGCGCTGGGCTTCAGCCACAGCAAGGTGCCGGTCTTCAGGGACGCGATGGACGTCGTGACGATGGGAGCGAAAGTCGACATCATTTTCGACCTTACCGGCGACCCGGCGTTGCGCAAGAAACTGCGCATCGCGCTTCAGGAGAGCCACAACCAGCACACCGTGATCGCGCCCGAAGTGGTCGCGCATCTGCTGTGGAACTTCTTTGGCGAAGGCGAATTGCCGAGCAGCGGTCAGACAGGCTACTGACACGTGGGCAGGCTGCCGGTTACGATACCGGCTGGCCCGACCGGGTATGTTCTCATTCAGCCGACATGACCTCTCCCTTCAAGTTTGCCCACGCCGCGCATGTCGACTGGACCCAGGCCGTGCAGGCCTGCATGAACCAGCTCGGATCGATCCCGTCGGACGCGACGCTGGGATTCCTGTATGTGTCGGATGCGTTTGCCGGCGATCTTGATGCGATCCTGGCGTTTTTCAAGCGCGCGACGGGCGTGCCGCACTGGACCGGCAGCGTGGGCGTGGGCGTCTGCGCCACCGGCGTGGAGTATCTGGAAGAGCCTGCGCTGGCCGTGATGCTGGGAGAATTCGATCCGGCCGATTTCAGCATGCTGCCGGTATTGCATTCGCCCGAGGACATCGAGGCGCAGCCGGCGAACGCCTATTTCGCCGTGGCTCACGGCGACCCGGCGAATGGTCGCATGCAGGAACTGATCGATAGCCTCTCCGCGCATGTATCGAGCGGTTTTGTCGTCGGCGGGCTGTCGAGCTCGCGTGGCGAGACTGCACAGATCAGCGACGAAGTGGTGAGTGGCGGCCTGTCGGGGGTGCTGTTCAGCGAACGGGTCAAGCTGGCGACGCGGCTGACGCAGGGCATCTCGCCACTGGGCCCGCGCCATCGCATCACCACCGCCAACAAGAACGTCATCGGCAGCCTGGATCACCGTCCGGCGCTCGATGTGATGAAGGAAGAAATCGGCGAAGTGCTGGCACGCGACCTGCGGCGCGCGGCCGGCTACATCTTCGTCGGCCTGCCGGTTCGCGGGTCGGATACCGGCGATTATCTGGTGCGCAATATCCTGGGCGTCGATCCGCAGAACAAGCTCGTGGCCGTCGGCGAGTATGTCGAGCCCGGGGACGAACTGCTGTTCTGTCGCCGCGATCAGCAAACCGCCGAAGCGGATATGCTGCGGATGCTCTCGGCCATCGGTGCGCAACTGGACGCACCGATCCGGGGTGGCGTGTATTATTCCTGCCTGGGACGCGGCCAGCACATGTTCGGCGCGCCGAACCGGGAGTTGGGATTGATTCGCGACGCCCTGGGAGACTTTCCGCTGGTGGGCTTCTTCGCCAACGGGGAAATTTCCCATAACCGTTTATATGGCTATACGGGGGTGTTGACCCTGTTTGGCTGACCGGATGAAGAAACACGGAGATAGGCATGACCCTGCACGCCATGAAAGAAGATGAAATCCGCCTGTTGCGCGACGAAATCGAAATGTTGATGAACGAGCGCCGCCAGCTGTTGCAGGTGACGGGTGCAGCAGCGGTGTTCGTCGCCAACCTCGACACCGACAGCCTGCCCGATGAGGCTGACACCATCGACGCGGCCGAACTGCTGGCCGAACAACTCAACGGCTTGTCCGAGGAAACCCTCAAGGACGCGCTGGAGTCCGTGGGCGCCGAAGTCGATCCAGCCCAGTAGCCGGTTTTACGCCTTGGCCTCCCTGGCACTGCCTGCTCCTGCTGAAGTCAGGCGCGTTGCGCTGATTGTCGGGTTGACGGCGCTGGCCTACGCGCTGGCAGGCTGGGCCAGCCTCAAGCTTGCTGCGTATGTGGCCAATGTGGTGGCCGCAGTCTGGCTGGCTGCCGGCATCGGCGCCATGACGAGCCTGCGGTTCGGCATGGCGGGGGTGGTGGGGGTATTGCTGGGGTCGTTTGCGGTCAACAGCCAGATCCTGCCGCCGGACCAGGCATTTCGCCTTGCACTCGGTGCGTCCGCAGGGGCGGCGGTCATGGGCTATCTGCCGCGCTACCTTCCGCCCTTCAGTTCCACCCTCGATTATGTCTCCAGTGTCGCCAAGTTTGCGCTCGTAGCCGCGCCGCTGGGGTGCGCGGTGAGCGCGCTGGCAGGCGTGTTCAGCCTGCACTTCTTTGGCGGTCTGCAGGCCGATCTGGTATTGCGGGCCTTGTTGGTGTGGTGGCTGGGCGATCTGCTGGGGGTGTATCTGATTGCGCCGCTGCTGCTGACGGCGTCGCGCTGGGATTTGTTGCCGACCAACAAGGGCGCGCGCCTGGAAGGCTTGGTTCTGGTGCTCAGCATGCTGCTGCTGACGCGCGTGATGATGGAGTATGCCGAGCCCCTGCGGCCCGCCGAAATCGTCTTGTTCGTCCTGCTGCCGGGCGTGCTGTGGGCGGCACTGCGGTTCTCGGTGACCGGGGCGAGCGTGGCCATTTTTCTGGCGGCGCTCATCGTGCTGGGCGTCTCGGTCGTCTCCTTCGGGGGGCTCACCGGCGCCACGACGCCACGCGACGTGTTTGCGCTGCAGATCAGCATGGTGACCATGGCGCTGGGCGGCCTGTTCGTGTCGGCCGCCCTCACCGAGCGCCGCTATTCCGAAATGCGGCTCGACATGCTGGCCAACCACGATCCGCTGACCGGCCTGCCCAATCGTTCGTATTTCCAGGATTTCCTCGGCCATGCGCTGGCGCGCGCGCAGCGTGAAAAACTCCAGGTTTCGCTGCTGTTCATCGATCTCGACCGCTTCAAGCACATCAACGACTCGCAGGGACACGAGGTGGGAGACCAGGTGCTACGCGTCGTGGCCAACCGGCTGGACGAGCAATTGCGCGCCGACGACTTCGTCGCCCGCCTGGGCGGGGACGAATTCGCCGTCATCCTGATGCATCCGCCGGCTTCGCGGGCGGCCAGCCGGGTTGCGCGCAAGCTGCTCAAGGCGCTGGTCGAGTCGTTCAAGCTCGAGCGGCGGCGTTATGCCATCGGCGCCAGCATCGGCATCAGCGTGTATCCGGACGATGGTCTCGACGCCAACACCCTGCTGCGCCAGGCCGATCTGGCGATGTACCAGGCCAAGCAGCGCCGCAGCGGCTTCGAATACTTCAGCGACGAATTGAACACCGTCGCGCAGCAACAGCTGAACCTGGAAACCGGCCTGCGCCAAGCACTCGAGCGCAACGAACTGGCGCTGGCCTACCAGCCCAAGGTCGATCTCGCCAGCGGCCAGGTGGTGGGGCTGGAAGCCCTGGCACGCTGGCTGACCCGGTCGGGTGGCATCGTCTGGCCCGACCAGTTCATCCCGGTGGCCGAGGAAACCGGCCTGATCATGCCGCTGGGCCGCTGGGTGGTACGGGCGGCGTGCCAGCAGTGGATCGCCTGGTACGATGCCGGCCTCGATCCGCCGCCCGTGGCCATCAATCTGTCGCCGCGTCAGTTCTCGGATGCGCGACTGATCGACGATATCGATGCCATCCTGAAGGAAACCGGCATGGAGTCGTCGTATTTGCAACTGGAAGTGACCGAGAGCGCTGCGATGGAGAATCCGGTGCGCACCTTCGACATGCTCGATGCCCTGCGCCAGCGCGGGTTGCACGTGTACATCGATGACTTCGGTACCGGCCATTCCAACCTGGGCCAGCTGAAGCGCATGCCGATCGACGCCCTGAAGATCGACAAGAGTTTCGTAGATGACGTGCTGACGGATAGTGACGATGCCGAGATCGCCACCGCCATCATTCGTCTGGCACATGCCCTCAATCTGCGCGTCGTGGCCGAAGGCGTCGAAACGCTCGAGCAGGTGGCGTTCCTGAAAAGCGGAGGCTGCGATGAAATTCAGGGTTATGTGATCGCCAAGCCGCTGCCGCCGGATCAGGTGAG
The DNA here is from genome assembly GCA_016195805.1 of Hydrogenophilales bacterium. Classification (GTDB taxonomy): domain Bacteria; phylum Pseudomonadota; class Gammaproteobacteria; order Burkholderiales; family Thiobacillaceae; genus Thiobacillus. The sequence goes on along the minus strand of JACPYT010000009.1, from coordinate 120,141 downwards.
CGAGCTTTTTGCACAGACGTTCACCCTGGCCTGAGCGTTCAGTTCAGGCGCTTGATACCCAGCGCCTTCAGCACGTATTTCTCGTACAGCGGTTCGGAATTTCCGGTTTTCATCTTGCGCATGAAATACTTTTCGAACGCCACCTTGGCCAGGTGCACCCATTTGCCTTTCCTCGCCCAGGTGACGTTGCGCGGCGGAATCTGCGGAATCGCGACGAAGGCCGCGCCGGTGTCGCCCATGTCGGCCAGGCAGATCGTGCTCCAGGTTCCGGTGTGGCCGGGCGCCTTGCCGGCGAGTTCGTCGGCGATGTTGTGGACGATGGCGGTGACCATCGATTCGATCATGTAGCCGGTTTTCGGCGTGCCGGTGGCGACCGGCGTCTGCTCGACCGGCGGGATTGCGATGCAGACGCCCGCGGAATAGATGTTGGGATATGTTGGGCTGCGCTGATGCTCATCGACGATCACGAAGCCGCCGGGATTGCACAGGCCCTCCACTGCGGCGACGGCCGCCACGCCGCGGAAAGGCGGCAGCATCATCGCGAAGCTGAAGTCCAGCGTATGTTCGCGCAGCCTCTCGCCGAAATCGTCGACTTCCTCCACATGCATCTTGCCCGCTTCGACCCGGGTGGTTTTCGCGTTGGTGATCCACTTGATGTGGCGCTGGCGGAATTCGGCTTCCAGCAGCCCCTTCGAATCGCCGACGCCGCCCAGCCCGAGGTGCCCGACATAGGGTTCTGAGGAGACATAGGTGATCGGCACCTTGTGGCGCAGCTTGCGGCGGCGCAGATCGGTTTCCAGCGCCATCGCGTATTCGTAGGCAGGGCCGAAGCACGACGCGCCAGGCAGCGCGCCGATCACCACCGGGCCGGGGTTTTTCAGGAATTCGAGATAGCGTTCATGCGCGCGCTCGGCGTGCTCCACGGTGCAGACCGATTCCGTGTGGCCGCCTTCCGGCCCCGCCCCGGGCACGAGGTCGAAGGCGAGCCGGGGACCGGTGGCGATCACCAGGTAGTCGTAGTCGACGACTTCGCCGCTGGCGAGGTGAATCCGGCTGTTGGCCGCGTCGAGGGTGTCGGCGCGCTGGGCGATGAAGCGGATGCCTTTTTTCTCGAGGTAGGGGCGCAGTTTGAACGTGGTCTCGTGCGCCTCGCGCCAACCCAGCGCGACCCAGGGGTTGGACGGCACGAACTGGAAAGTGTCCGACGCGTTGATCAGGGTGACGGTGTGCGACTTGTCGAGCAGGTGGCGCATTTCATAGGCGGCGGGCGTGCCGCCCGTGCCTGCGCCGAGGATGACGATGTGAGCCATGACGGAGATTTCGGTTGAAGGAAAGTGAAAATGAATGGGAAGGGCGCGGCTAAGGTATGTCGGGCTGTCGGACGGGTATGGCCCCGGGCCGGTTGCGCATGTGTTCGCCCAGCTGGACAAACTGCGCAAACAAGGCGGTTCGCAGGACCTCGTCCGCTATCGTGTCCGCCAGTGCAAGCTGCACATGCACATCAGCCATTGGTCGCGTTCGTCCGGGCCGATGGCGTAAGGCAGGTGACGTCGCCGCAGCATGGGGTGGCCGTATTTCTCCATATAACGCTGCGGACCCCCAGCCAGCCGGAGAGATAATCGAACAGTTTGTTGCTGGACTCGGTCAGGTCGGCCGGATGGATCTTGCGCGTGGCATGGGCCTCCGGCAATTCATCCATCAATTCGTAGAAGCGGTCGACCAGCCTGCGGATGGTGGTGTCGCCACCGATGCGCAGGTAAGGCGTCAAGCCGGGTCGATCGGTCGTCTGCATGTCGTCACCTCAGGAAATAATGCACGTAGAAAACCAGGCCTATGCCCATTCCCAGCCAGGCGGCGATGGGGCCGAGCACGCTACGCAGGATCCTGTTGCCCGGAACAAATCCGATGCCGTGCACAAAGCCCGCGGACATGCCCCACATGATGAGTGCGAGGAGACCGTGGCTGATCGGACTGCCGTCTGGGGCGGTCAGGCCGCGCGGCAATACCGTGACCAGGATCATCAGCGCGAGCGCCGAAACCAGCGAAACGCCGCGCGCCCAGCCGCTGTCGAGAAAGCGGTTCATGCGCCCCCCATCGTCAGCGCGTAGACGCACGTGATCGAACGTCCCCGCTACGCCGGCGTAGTTCGCGCACGGCGGTGAGGGCGGCGAATCCCGGCCCGAGGACGACGATATGAGGTGGGCTCATGGCGAGTTCCTGTGGCAAGCCTGCGAAATCAAGGCAAACGAGGGGCCTGCCCGCATGACGCGGGCAGGCTCATTCAAAGGGGGGGTCAGCCCTGCCGCGAGCCGTTCGCGGCTTGATTGCGCGCTTCGTCGAGCGCGCATTCCCTGGCGTCGCACATCATCGCGCTGATCGAGGCGAGCAGCACGGCCATCGTGACTCCGAGTATCCAGGCGAAATACCACATGGCGATTCCTTTCAGTAAACCGATTTGTCGTTGGCGGCGATGTAGTCCGTGGTGACCTTGCCCCACATCACCTTGTAGGCCCACGAGGTGTAGAAGATGATCAGCGGCATGAAGATCACGGTGGCGCCGAGCATCAGGCCGAGCGTGAGATGCGAGGACACGGCGTCGTACACGGTGAGGCTGGAGCGCGGATCGCTCGACGACGGCATGACGAAGGGGAACATCGAGACGCCGGCGGTGCCGATGATACCGGCGCATGCGACCGACGAGGACCAGAATGCCAGCCCGGCCTTGTCGAGGCGCGCGAACAGGATGCCTGCGGCCAGTGCGGCGAACGCGGCAATCGGCACCCACTTTGCCCACACGTAGGTGTGGTAGTTGGTCATCCAGGCGCCGGCCGCGGTTGCCACGGTCTTGGCGAGCGGGTCGGGCAGGCCGTTGGGGTCGATGGCGCTGGTGATGACATAGCCGTCGATGCCCTTGGCCACCCACCAGCCCGCCAGCGCGAAGGTGACGAAGGTCAGCGCGCCGAAGATCAGGCTGGCGGTGTGGGTACGGCGGTAGATGTCGCCCTCGGTGCGCATCATCAGGTAATTCGCACCCTGGAAGGTGATCATGCCGAGGCTGACGACGCCGGCGAGCAGCGCAAACGGATTGAGCAGTTGCCAGAAGCTGCCGCTGTAGGTCGACATCAGGATGTCGTCGAAGTGGAAGGGCACGCCCTGCAGCAGGTTGCCGAAGGCGACGCCGAAGATGATCGGCGGTACCGCGCCGCCGATGAACAGGCCCCAGTCCCAGGTGCTGCGCCAGGTCGGGTTCTGGATCTTGGAGCGGTAGTCGAAGCCGACCGGGCGGAAGAACAGGGCCCACAGCGCGGCCATCATCGCCCAGTAGAAGCCCGAGAACGCAGTGGCGTAGACCATCGGCCAGGCGGCGAAGATCGCGCCGCCGGCGGTGATGAACCAGACCTGGTTGCCGTCCCAGTGCGGGGCGACGGTGTTGATGACGGCGCGGCGCTCGAGGTCGTTGCGGCCGACGAACGGCAGCAGTACGCCCATGCCCATGTCGTGGCCGTCCATGATGGCGAAGCCGACCAGCAGTACGCCGATCAGCAGCCACCAGACGAGTTTCAGGGTTTCGTAGTCCATGGTCGCTCCTTAGATCCGGTGCGCAGGTGCGCCTGCGGGCAGCGCGCCGCCAGCCGCTTTTTCATTGTGGTACTTGCCGGTGCCGAGGCTGGCCGGGCCTTGTCGCGCGTATTTCGTCATCAGGTACATCTCGACGATCAGCAGCACGGTGTAGAAGCCGATGAAGCCGGCCAGCGAGCCGTAGATGTTGGCGGGCGTGAGGTTGGAGACTGAGATGTGGGTCGGCAGCACGCCGTAGATCGTCCATGGCTGGCGGCCGTATTCGGCGACTACCCAGCCGAGTTCGGCGGCGATCCATGGCATCGGGATGAACCACAGCGCCCAGCGCAGCAGCCATTTCTTCTCGATGAACGTGCCCTTGACCGAATAGAACAGCGCCAGCGTGAACAACACGAGGAACAGGAAGCCCAGGGCGACCATGAAGCGGAAGCTCCAGAACAGCGGGGCGACGCGCGGGATGGTGTCGTCGACTGCCTGCTGGATTATTTCGGGCGTGGCCTGCGACACATCGACAAGGTATTTCTTCAGCAGCAGGCCAAAGCCGAGATCGGCCTTGTGCGCATCGAACTGCGCGAGCGCAACTTTGTCGTCGTGGTTCCTGCGCAATTGCTCCAGCGCGACCACTGCCTGGATGCCATTCTCGATGCGCGCGCGGTTCCGCTCCTTGATTTCCTTGATGCCGGGCATGGTCTTGGTCAGCGAGCGCGTGCCGATCAGGCCCAGTGCGTAAGGGATCTGCAGCTGGTAATCGTTGCGCTCGGCCTTTTCGTTCGGCACGGCGAACACCGTGAAGGCCGCCGGGGCCGGTTCGGTCTCCCACATCGCCTCGATCGCCGCCATCTTGGTCTTCTGCGATTCGCTCACGGTGTAGCCCGATTCGTCGCCCAGCACGATGACCGACAGCGCCGAGGCGAAACCGAAGCCGGCCGCGATGCGGAAGGAGCGGCGCGCGAAATCGAGGTCGCGCCCCTTCAAGAGGTAATAGCTGGAGATGCCCAGCACGAACAGCGAGGCGGTGACGTAGCCGGCCGACACCGTATGCACGAACTTGGCCTGCGCCGTGGGGTTGAAGACGATGGCCCAGAAATCGCTCATTTCCATGCGCATGGTGACGAAGGAAAACGTCGCGCCGACCGGGTCCTGCATCCAGCCGTTGGCGATCAGGATCCACAGCGCGGAGAGGTTGGAGCCGACCGCCATCAGCACCGTCACCATGAAGTGCTTCCACTTGTTGAGGCGGTCCCAGCCGAAGAAGAACAGGCCGATGAAGGTCGACTCGAGGAAGAAGGCCATCAGCCCCTCGATCGCCAGCGGCGCGCCGAAGATGTCACCGACGTAATGCGAGTAATACGCCCAGTTGGTGCCGAACTGGAATTCCATGGTGATGCCGGTGGTCACCCCGAGCGCGAAGTTGATGCCGAACAGCTTGCCCCAGAAGCGCACCATGTCCTTGTAGATGGGACGGTCGGTGATGACGTAGGTCAGCTCCATGATGACCAGGATGAACGCCAGACCCAGCGTCAGCGGCACGAACAGGAAGTGGTACAGCGCCGTGGCTGCAAATTGCAGCCGCGACAGGTCGACGAGTTCTTCAGTCAGCATGGGAGCTCCCGGATGGGGGTTGAGATTGGGTGGCTTGGTTCGGATTGGCCAGGCGTTCGGCGACGGCGTCGGCGTCGGGGTGCAGCGCACGGCCGTCGAAAAACGCGTAATAAATCGCTGCGATCACCAGCAGCTTGATGGCGATGGCCAGGGTGACTTCCCGGGCCAGGCGGTGTTGCAGGAAGGTGGGCAGGGGGGGCTTCATATGGGCTCCATTACGCGCAAAGGCCGTGCCAACTCCCTGTTGGGTGTCACTGCTTTAATTGTTCTTTGATTTCAAAACAATAGACCATTTCCGTTAGTGCCGCTGAAAATACAAACTGCCATAAATGACAAAACCGGGTAGACTGGACTGACGTTTTTGACATGATGACGTGCGGCAATGTCACCCACCAACGAACTCATCAGTTTTCTCGAAACCCATCCCGATCCGCAGATCGTCATGGGCGCCGATTACCGGATTCTGGCGGCCAATGCGGCCTATCGCCGCATTTACGCCGGCAGCAGGAATGTGGTCGGACAGTTCTGCTATGCGGTGTCGCATGGCTACGGCCGGCCTTGCGACGAGTGCGGCGAGTCCTGCCCGCTGGCAGCCAGCCGGGCCAGCGGCGAGCCGAACCGCGTGCTGCACCTGCACCACACGCCGCGCGGCGAGGAGCATGTCGATGTGGAGCTGACACCGATCGTCGGCACCTCGGGCAAGATCGAGTATTTCGTCGAGCGCATGCTGACGGTGCGCGAGGCCAGCAGCTTTCCCGCCGAAAGCGGCCTGGTCGGCAAGTCGCCTGCCTTCAACCGCATGCTGGCGCTGGTGCGGCGGGTGGCGCCCTCCAGCACTGCGGCCTTGCTGCTGGGCGAGTCGGGCACCGGCAAGGAACTGGTCGCGCAGGCCATCCACCAGCAGAGCGGGCGCGAGCACGGGCCGTTCGTGGTGGTGGAGTGCTCGGGGCTGACCGAAACCCTGTTCGAGAGCGAACTGTTCGGCTACGAGAAGGGCGCCTTCACCGGCGCCAGCCAGCGCAAGATCGGCCTGGTCGAGTCGGCGTCGGGCGGCACGCTGTTCCTGGACGAGGTCGGCGACATTCCGCTCGGCCTGCAGGTCAAGCTGCTGCGCCTGCTGGAAACCGGGACGTTTCGCCGGGTCGGCGGGGTGGAGTCACTGCGTGCCGATTTCCGCCTGATCGCCGCCACCCACCGCGACCTCAAGCTCATGGTCGAGCGTGGCAGTTTCCGCCGCGATCTGTATTACCGGCTGAGCGTATTTCCCATTCACCTGCCCGCCTTGCGCGAGCGGCGCGAGGACATCGCCTTGCTGGCCGAGACCCTGCTGGCCCGGCTGGCGCCGGGACGCGCCTACACGCTCAGCCCGGCCGCACGGGCGCGGCTGCAGGCCTACGACTACCCGGGCAATATCCGCGAACTGCGCAACATCCTCGAGCGCGCGATGCTGATGGCCGACGGCGATACCCTGCTGCCGGAGCATCTGCCGCCCGAGCTGTCCGGCGAGGCCAAGGTGGGCATGCCGGACGAGGAGGCCATCGTGCCGCTGGAGACGGCGGAGCTGCGCTACCTGCAATGGGCGCTGGCGCGCCATGGCGGCGACCGCAAATCGCTGGCCGCCCAGCTGGGGATCAGCGAACGCACGCTCTATCGCAAGCTGGCCGGGTGAAGCCTGGCCGGCCGGCAGAAGTCAACGCGATCAGCCGAGGAATCATCAAGGTGACATGCCGCTGTGGGTGATGCCGTTCTCGGTCCCGTCGAGTCGAAGGCTTCGCTGCGATTGTTCGCACCTCTGCAGGGCTAGCAGGCGTCGATCCCGACCAGTTCGGTGTGGCCAAAGCCCTGGCTGTAATCGAGTATGGATATCACGCTGGGGTGCACCCGCACGAAGGCCATGGCCGGATCGCTCGGCGGATAGTCAGTCATTTCCGGAAATTTTCTTACCAGCACTTCATAGGCATGTTCGCGCTCGCGCTTGCCTTTCAGCAGCTGTGCATGCCCGCCCAGCGACAGCCCCTTGATCTTGCTCCAGTCGCGCGATTCGCGGTCGATGGTGGCGGACACCTTGTTGTTCTTGCGGAGGTTCTTCGCCTTCTGGCTGGCGGAGTCGCAGCAGAAATAGAGGGCGATTCCCTCGTTGGCGAAGGCCACTTTCGTGGCCTGGGGAAAGCCGTCTGGCCGTACCGTGGCCAGCGTCATGTACTTGAGCCGGCGCATCAGGTTGAGGATGAATTTTTCCTGGGCTTTGTCCATGGCGGACTCCTTTGAGAGAAGGGGTTCTCTCATCCTAGTCCGCCTCACTCAACTCATCGGCTTCGTAGCGCGGATGATTGTCCTCATCCGCCCAGGTATGGCCTCAGCCCACCAGCTGCTCGAGCACGAAGGGCAGGATGCCGCCCTTGTTGTAGTACTCGACCTCGATCGGCGTGTCGATGCGCAGTTTGAGCGCAACGCGCTCGGTGCTGCTATCGGCGCGGTGAATCGCCAGCGTGACGTCCTGCTGCGGGACGATGCCGGATTCCAGGCCCTCGAGATCGAAGGTCTCGCTGCCGTCGAGTTTCAGCGAAGCGGCATCGACGCCGTCCTTGAACTGGCAGGGCAGCACGCCCATGCCGGCGAGGTTGGCGCGGTGGATGCGCTCGAAGCTTTTCGCGACGACCGCCTTCACGCCCAGCAGCGTGGTGCCCTTGGCCGCCCAGTCACGGGACGATCCGGTGCCGTATTCTTCGCCGGCGAAGATCATCAGCGGCGTGCCTTCGGCCTGGTATTGCATGGCGGCGTCGTAGATTGGTTGCTGCTCGCCGTTCTTCTGCGTGATGCCGCCTTCGGAGCCGGGGATCATCAGGTTCTTGATGCGCACGTTGGCGAAGGTGCCGCGCATCATCACCTCGTGGTTGCCGCGGCGGGCGCCGTAGCTGTTGAAGTCGGCTTTCTCGACCTTGTTCGAGGTCAGGTACAAACCGGCTGGTGAAGTGGGCTTGATGCCGCCGGCGGGGCTGATGTGGTCGGTGGTGACCGAGTCGCCGAAGATCGCCAGTGCACGGGCGCCGCGGATGCCGCTGCTGGCAGCCTTGCCGCCTGCGAAGAACGGCGGCTGCTGGATGTAGGTCGACTTCGCGTCCCACTGGTAGACCGTGCCGGTGGGGGCGGAGACGGCGTCCCACAGCGGGTTGTCGGCGCCGACGTCGGCGTAGATCTTGCGGTAGGCGGCCGCATCGGTCGCGGTGCCCATCACGGCGGCGATGTCCGCGTTGGTGGGCCACAGGTCCTTCAGGTACACCGGCTGGCCGTCCTTGCCGGTGCCGATGGCTTCCTTGTCGAAGTCGATGTCGACGCGGCCGGCCAGTGCGAAGGCGACTACGAGCGGCGGCGACATGAGGAAGTTGGCCTTGACCGCCTGGTGCACGCGCGCCTCGAAGTTGCGGTTGCCGGACAGCACCGACGCCACGACCAGGTCGTTGTCGGCGATGGCTTTTTCGATCTCCGGCTTCAGCGGGCCAGAGTTGCCGATGCAGGTGGTGCAGCCGTAGCCCACCACGCTGAAGCCGACCTGCTCCAGCGCGTCCATCAGGCCGGCCTTGTCGAGGTATTCGGTGACCGCGCGCGAGCCGGGGCCGAGCGAGGTCTTGACGTGCGCAGGCGGCTTCAGGCCGAGCGCGGCGGCCTTCTTCGCCAGCAGGCCGGCGGCCAGCATCACGCCGGGATTGGATGTGTTGGTGCAGGAGGTGATCGCGGCGATCGCGATGTCGCCATGCCCGAGGCTGCCGTCGTCGGCATGGCCGGCGATGGCCGTGGCGACGTGATCGGGTGAGGGATGGCTGTCGAGCATCTCTTCTTCCGACGCGGGGACGGGGACGGGCTCATCCTGGCTGCCGCTGCTCATCACTTCGGCCACCGGCATGGCGGCGGGCAGGGGATAACGCTTGCCGAGTTCGCCGGACTTGCCATAGCCGCCTTCGGCCGCGGCCTTGTCCATGAGCGCGGCGAAGCCGGTTTTGAGGTTCTTCAGTTCGATCCGGTCCTGCGGGCGCTTGGGGCCGGCGACGCTGGGTTCGACCGTGGAGAGATCCAGGCTGAGCGTCTGCGAGTAGTCGATGTCGCCCGCCTTGGGAATGCCGAACAGGCCCTGCGCCTGGTAGTAGGCGCGGATCATGTCGACCTGCGCGGCCGGGCGGCCGGTCGCGGCAAAGTACTGGCAGGTCGCTTCGTCGACCGGGAAGAAGCCCATGGTCGCGCCGTATTCCGGCGCCATGTTGGCGATGGTGGCGCGGTCGGTCACCGACATCGCGGCCACGCCTTCGCCGAAGAATTCGACGAACTTGCCGACGACCTTGGCGCGGCGCAGCATCTCGGTGAGGGTCAGCACGACGTCGGTGGCGGTGATGCCGGGCCTGGCGTGGCCGGTCAGGTTCACGCCGACGACATCCGGGGTGAGGAAATACACCGGCTGGCCGAGCATCGCGGCTTCCGCCTCGATGCCGCCGACGCCCCAGGCGACGATGCCGAGGCCGTTGATCATCGTGGTATGAGAGTCGGTGCCCACCAGCGTGTCCGGGTAGGCCATGCCGTCCTTTTCCATCACGCCGCGCGCCAGGTATTCCATGTTGACCTGGTGCACGATGCCGACGCCGGGCGGCACCACCTTGAAGGTGTCGAAGGCCTGCATGCCCCACTTGAGGAACTGGTAACGTTCCCGGTTGCGCTCGAATTCGATTTTCATGTTGAGGTCGAGCGCGTCTGACGTGCCCGAGGCGTCGACCTGGATCGAGTGGTCGACCACCATGTCGACCGGCACCAGCGGCTCGATCTTCTTCGGGTCGCGGCCCATTTGCTGCGCGGCCGAGCGCATCGCGGCGAGGTCGGCCAGCAGCGGCACGCCGGTGAAGTCCTGCAGGATCACGCGTGCCACGGTGAAGGGGATTTCCTCGGTGCGCTCGGCGTTCGCCTTCCAGTTCGCCAGCTGCCTGACGTGCTCGGGTGTCACCTTGACGCCGTCGCAGTTCCTCAGCACCGACTCCAGGACGACGCGGATCGACACCGGTAACCGCGCCACCGACGCCCCCAACGCGGTTTCCAGTTTTTTCAGCGAAGCGAAGCGGACCGTGCCGGTGCCGGTGGAAAAGGAATCGTGGGTGTTGAAGGTGTCGGTCATGATGGTTGGCTAAGAATTTAAGTGGCTCACAGGCCTGATTTTACCGGAAGCGATCACGCATGATGGACGGGCCTGCGGCCGCCCGTTACAGCCGCACGCCGAACAGGCCCAGCAGCTTGATCATGCCCAGGTAGGCCAGCGCCGTGGCGGCGCTGGACACAGCCAGGCTGAACCAGAACCCCCACCCGAGGCGCAGCAGGATGGGCAGCAGCACGAACAGCAGCAGCGAGGGCAACACCAGCCAGAAGATGCCGCCGGCCAGCGCGGCGACCTTCTGCACATCGCTGGTGTCGAGATACAGCCAGACAAAGGCCAGCAGCGAGGTGAGCGGCAAGGACGCCAGCGCCGCCGCCCAGAAGGTGCTGCGCTTGGCTACTTCGGCAATGGCGACGAGGATCAGCGCGGACAGGCCGACCTTGAGCGCGTAGTGTCCCATGGCGGCGGGATCAGCCTTCGCGCCGCATCTGCGGGAAGAGGATGACGTCGCGGATGCTCGGCGAATCGGTGAGCAGCATCACCAGGCGGTCGATGCCGATGCCGCAGCCGCCGGTGGGCGGCAGGCCGTGCTCGAGCGCACGGATGAAGTCGGCGTCGTAGTGCATCGCTTCTTCGTCGCCGGCTTCCTTCTGCCGCACCTGCTCCATGAAGCGCTCGGCCTGGTCCTCGGCGTCGTTCAGCTCGGAGAAGCCGTTCGCCATTTCGCGCCCGGTGATGAAGAGCTCGAAGCGTTCGGTGATGTCGGGCTGGGTATCGGAACGGCGGGCGAGGGGAGAAACTTCGGCCGGGTAGTCGATGATGAAGGTGGGCTGGATCAGCAGCGCCTCGGTCGTTTCCTCGAAGAAGGAGAGCTGCAGGCCGCCGATGCCGTCCTGCGGCTTGTACTTGGCCTTCATCGCGGTGAACTGCGCGATCAGCCAGTCGCGGTCGTTCAGCTGCGCCACGGTGTATTCAGGGTTGTATTTGCGGATTGCCTCGACGATGGTGAGGCGGTCGAACGGCTTGCCAAGCTCGATTGCGTTGCCCTGATAGGTGACCGTGGTCGAGCCGGTGGCGGCGACCGCGGTGTGGCGGATCAGCGCCTCGGTGTAGTCCATCAGGTAGCCGTATTCGCGGTAGGCCTCGTAGAACTCCATCATGGTGAACTCGGGGTTGTGGCGCGTGGAAAGCCCCTCGTTGCGGAAGTTGCGGTTGATCTCGAACACCTTCTCGAAGCCGCCGACCACCAGCCGCTTCAAATACAACTCGGGCGCAATGCGCAGGAACAGCTCCATGTCGAGCGCGTTGTGGTGGGTGGCGAAAGGCTTCGCGGCCGCGCCGCCGGGGATCGGGTGCATCATCGGCGTCTCGACTTCGAGGAAGCCGTGGCCGCTCATGAACTCGCGGATCGCCTGGATGATCTTCGAACGCCGCATGAAGGTCTCGCGCGCGGTGTCGTTGGTGATGAGGTCGAGGTAGCGCTGGCGGTATTTCTGCTCCTGGTCGGCCAGCCCATGGAATTTTTCCGGCAGCGGACGTAGCGCCTTCGACAGCAGGCGGATCGACTTCGCCTGGATGGTCAGTTCACCCTTGTTGGTCTTGAACAGGGTGCCGGTCACGCCGAGGAAATCGCCCAGATCCCAGTGCTTGAATGCGTCGTGCGCATCGAGCCCGGTGATGTCGTTCGACACATACACCTGGATGCGCCCGCTCATGTCCTGCAGCGTGGCGAAACTGGCCTTGCCCATCACGCGCTTCAGCATCATGCGTCCGGCGAGTTGCACCTGGATCGCCTCGGCCTCCAGTGCCTCCTTGGATTTTTCACCGTGGACGGCGGCCAGCTTGCCGGCATAGTCGTGGCGCTCGAAATCGTTGGGGAAGGCGACGCCCGCCTCGCGGATCGCGGCGAGCTTGGCGCGGCGTTCGGCGATGATCTGGTTTTCGTCGAGGGCGGGAGCGGAAGTGGGTTCAGTCATGATGCCAGTTCAAAAAAAGGTGAAAACAGGGAGGCCGAGCGCACGGGCTGCTTCGGCCTGGTTCTTGTCGGCGGTAGCGAAGACTTTTGCGTCGTAATGGCGCGCGTAGGCCAGGTGCAGCGCATCCAGCGCACGCAGCGGCACTTCGGAAATGAGATCGATCAGTTGGCGGGCTTCGTCGAATAAGCCCGCCGCATCCTGATACAGGCGCCAGGTGCGGGCGTGCACATCGCGGTCGAACTCGGCCAGTGCCACGCGCTCCAGCGGCAAGTCGATCTGGTTGGCACGACGTCGGCGCGCCAGCAGGCAGCGAAATTCCACCAGGGTCAGCGGGCTCGTCGCCACGCCATCCTGGGCATCCGCCCAGTCGAGCACGTCCAGCGAACGGGGTTCGCGGATGTAGCATTTGGCCAGTGCACTGGTGTCGATATAGGCGCTCAAACGCGGTCCTCGCGCTCTTCGGCCAGAATGTCCTCGCTGGGCACGGTTTGCATGGGCTGGTTTTCCAGAAATTTGCGCAGCGAGCGGAATGCTTTCTTGCGCGGCTCGACAGGCAAGATTCGCGCTACAGGCTCGCCATGTTTTACCACCAGCACTTCGTCGCTGTCGGCGAACATCTGGTCGGGATGCGACAGGCCTTCGCGGGCCTCGCGGATGGTCAGGGTTTTCATGGCAAGCCTCCAAAGAACCAGGCAAAACGTGACACAATTATAGCTAACGTGACACATCAACCGCCAGCCGTTTTTTCCTATGTCTGAGACTCCTCTGAGCCTGCTCAACCGCGTTTTCGGCTATTCCGCGTTCCGCGGCGAGCAGGCGGCCATCGTCGACACCGTCGTGGCGGGTGGCGACGCGCTGGTGCTGATGCCCACCGGCGGCGGCAAGTCGCTGTGCTTCCAGATTCCGGCGCTCTTGCGCGAGGGCTGTGCGGTGGTGGTGTCGCCGCTGATCGCGCTGATGCAGGATCAGGTCGCGGCGCTGCAGGAACTCGGCATCACGGCGGCATTTCTGAACTCCAGCCTCGACGGCGCGGCGGCGATGCAGGTCGAGCGCGAATTCGTCACCGGCCAATTGAAATTGCTCTACGTCGCCCCGGAACGCCTGCTCACGCCGCGTTTCCAGGACCTGCTCGAACAGGCTCGGGTGTCCTTGTTCGCCATCGACGAGGCGCACTGCGTATCGCAATGGGGCCACGACTTCCGCCCGGAATACCTCGGCCTGTCGGCCCTGCACGAACGCTTTCCCGCAGTGCCGCGGATCGCGCTGACCGCCACCGCCGACGCCGCGACGCGCGCGGAAATCCTTGCCCGGCTTGATCTTGGTGCTGCGCGCGTCTTCGTCGCCAGCTTCGACCGCCCCAACATCCGTTATCGCATCGCCGAGAAATCCGACCCGCGCCGCCAGCTGCTCGATTTCCTCGCCGAGCACAAAGGCGAGGCCGGCATCGTCTATTGCAGCACGCGCAAGAAGGTCGAGGAAACCGCCGCCGGATTGGCGCAGGCCGGCATGACCGCCTTGCCCTACCACGGCGGCATGGACAACGACACGCGCCGCCACCACCAGGAAAGATTCCTGCGCGAGGACGGCGTCGTCATGGTCGCCACGCTGGCCTTCGGCATGGGCATCGACAAGCCCGACGTGCGCTTCGTCGCCCACCTCGACCTGCCGCGTTCGGTCGAAGGCTACTACCAGGAAACCGGCCGCGCCGGGCGCGATGGCGAGCCGGCCGAGGCGTGGATGGCCTGGGGCCTGCAGGACGTCGTGACGCAAAGACGTTTCATCGACGAAGGCGAGGCCGAAGACACGCACAAGCGCATCGGCCACGCCAAGCTCGACGCCCTGGTCGGCCTGTGCGAAGCGGCCAGCTGCCGCCGCGTCGCCCTCTTGAGCTACTTCGGCGAAGCCAGCCAGCCCTGCGGCAACTGCGACGTCTGCCTCAATCCGCCCACCCTGTGGGACGGCACCGAAGCCGCGCAGAAAGTGCTGTCGGCGGTCTACCGCACCGGCCAGCGCTTCGGCGCCGGCCACGTCATCGACGTGCTGCTCGGCAAGACCACGGAAAAGATTGAGCGCTTCGGCCATAGCCAGCTCTCCGTGTTCGGCATCGGCGCCAGCCAGACCGACAAGGTGTGGCGCGCCGTGCTGCGCCAGCTCGTGGTGCGCGGGCTGCTGGAGGTGGATCACAGCGCCTACGGCGCGCTCAAGCTCACCCAGGCCGCCAAGCCGGTGCTCAAAGGCGAGGAAACCGTGATGCTGCGCGCCATCGAAGCGCGTCCCGCGCGCAAGAAATCGCGCCTCGCCCCGAGTTCCGGCGCCGGCGTCCACGACGACGAAGATCCCCTGTTCCTGTCCCTGCGCGCCTGGCGCCGCGAAACCGCCAACGAAAAAGGCGTGCCCGCCTACGTCATCCTGCACGACGCCACCCTGCGCGAGATCGCCGCGCGCCGTCCCGCCACGCTAGCGGAGCTGGGCGAGATATCGGGGCTGGGGACGAAGAAGCTGGAAGCCTACGGCGAGGATGTGCTGGCGGTGGTGGCAGCGGGATGAGCCGTACGCAATCGGTTGTCTTGGCCGACGGTGTCCGCCTAATAACTTGTTGGGCGGCACAATCGTCGACCAGTTTCAGGGTTTAACTGTCTCAATCGGACCTTATATAAGCGAAGCAGAAAATGGCTCTAAACGTAACTCTTCAACTTGCTAACAGCGAGGGGCTAATGAAGGTCCTTGTCTTTACTGGACTCAGCCACTCACTTGTCGTACGTCCGACAATTCATGGCGAGCCACTTCTCACGGCTCAAGCTTTCTACTACTTGGAAGAACTGGAGTCAGTCGCTCAACTTCGTTACGAGACTGGAGAGCAGGAGCTTTCTGAAGAGAACCTTGAATATCTTGTCGATAACTACTTATTCGAATACAGCAAGATAGACCCGCGCTCGAAAATTTCTTTCAAGGTTACGCGCGGGAAGTTTTGGAGAAACGATCCCAATGAAATGTATGTCCAGGCCGATCAGGGACACACGGAGGCGTTAGCACTTGATATGGCCAACGATCCTTCTGTCAAAGCTATCCAAGCACTTGATCCAAGCGATTCAATTGATTTGTCCGACTGGCGCATAGGGCATAACTACGTTGCAAAGTCCTTCCACAACTACGTCGACGCAATTTGTGGCGTCTTCGAAAAGAAGGTTTCGGTAGTTGTACTTCCATCAGAGTACCGAGACGGTTACTTAGGGAAGCTTCGAGTCATCAAAGCCGGGCACGGGCTAATAGATTTCCACCAAGCTGAATCTCTCGACAATATATCTATACGAGCCATTTCACCATCAGCAACATCGATCTCACTCGGGATATCGAAGGCTTCGGCTGTTATTGATTCGCTCCCAGTCGAGCGGATAACGACGACAAAACGACATACGCCAATTCTTCTCTCTCACTACTTCTCGGGGCTCAAGGAGGACAACCCTTTGAAGTCATACGTTGGCTTCTACAATGTCCTTGAGTATTACTTTGAAGAAGCACCAGCCCTATTAGGTCGAAGTGCAAAGACAGAACTCGAACAGTTGCTGTGCGTACTTGAACTTCTTACGACAGACGCCGATATTCTTGCATTCATTTGTGGGCTAGATACACATCTGTCCAGAGCCATATCAGCAGATTTGCAGACATCATCAGGCGTGGTCATTCGTGGATTTTCTCCCGCCCCCCCTAATAGTCACCGTTCCGATTTGGCCCGTTGGCTGTACGAGATTAGATGCGCAATAGTTCACTCAAAAAAGACCCGGAAGGGTAGGGCAACTGCTACCTTTGAGCCTTATTCTTCTGAAGCGAGGAATGTTGGGATTGCCCTGCCATTTGTGAGGTGGCTATCTATTCTCTGCATCGAGAAGGATCATGCGTTGAGGGTCACCCCATGACTGACATAACCCCATTCGGCGCGCCGCCCAACCCATCATTCCACCGGGCCTGTCGCACCAAGCCGCGCCAGGCCGGTGAGTTCTGACGTTAGCCATCTCGATGTCCGAGCTGAAGGGGCTGTCCGCATACAAATACAAGCGCCTCGCAGAGGAGGCGCTCAAGAATTCCATTCGGCTGCATGCCGATTCCATTCTTTTGTACAAGGCAGGCTCGTTTCCATCGTCCTTTCACCTTGCCGTGCTTGCTCTTGAAGAGTTTGCGAAGGCCAAATGGATAGACCATGTCTATGGCTCAGCCATCACGAACGAAGGGTTTGGCGACCCTGCCTTTGAGCAAGAGTGGCTGTGGTTGCTTTACTCTCACACCGAAAAACAATATGCCTTTGTGGCGCGAGAGGTCTTTGATTTCTCACCTCGCCTCGTTCGCTTCATCAAGAGCAAGAAGCTTGAGCAAAAGAAACAGCAGGCGATCTATGTCGGTCTAGAGAAGGTTGGAAAACGCATAGATACAGCAGGCCGGATATCGAAACCCGCGCGGATAAAGGAGGCAGACGCAAAACAGATCATATCGTTGGTAAATCAAGAGCTCGTCGAAGTCTTTGGCCTCATTGAGCAGAACGAAACATATTTCGGCATCGAGGCGCTGAATGAGTTGCTTTACCCCGCACTACGTCACTTCCTATTTGCATGGCCACATCGCTCCGGCCTTAAGTCGCGCACTCGTTTCCTCAAGCAACACATCGCCAAGATGAAACATGATGCGTAATGCGATGGCAAACGAATCAGTGGGACCGCCTGCCAACTACGCTGGCAGGTTCCCTCCGCAGCTTCGGTGCTCCGGCGGCCCTCACCTAGCCCGTTGACCGGTAAGTGCCGAACACCAGATATATGGAACAGTCAGCCTGAGAGGCCGCTTAGGCCGAAAACGCACCGTCCCTCACCCTGCACTAGCAAGGCAGCCTCGTCCGCGCTCAAGCCTTCAGCGCATTCCCCACGACCTCCGCCACGTCCTTCGCCAAGCCCTCGATCGCCGCAATGCGCTCCAGCGCGGCGCGCGCATGGGTTTGCCGGCCGGCGTCGAACTGCCGCCAGCGGTCGAAGCTGCGCGCAATGCGTGACGCGACCTGCGGGTTGATCGCCTGCAATTCGCTGATGACGTCCGCCGCCAGCGTGTAGCCGCTGCCGTCGGCAGCGTGGAAGTGGCGCGGGTTGGCGCCGCAGAAGCCGCGGATCAGGGCGTAGACGCGGTTGGGGTTCTTGAGATCAAACGCCGGATGCTGCATCAGCGCGCGCACGCGCGCGGCGGTGCCGGGCAGGCGCGAGGTGGCTTGCACGGAGAACCACTTATCGACGACCAGGGCTTCGTTTTGCCAGCGCGCGTAGAAATCGGCGAGCGCCGCCTCTCTTTCTGGCAGGTCGAGGTTGGCGAGCGTGGCCAGCGCAGCGATCTCGTCGGTCATGTTGCCGCCAGCCGCGAGCTGGGCGATGAGGCGCGGCACGACTGCGGTCTGCAAATACTCGGCGTCGCTTTCGGCCAGATAGCCGAGGCAGGTATTGCGCAGGGCGCGCTGGCCGACCTGCGCGCCGTCGGGGGCATAGGCTGCGGTCGGGGCGAGGGCGGTCCAGGTGTTCTCGAACGCTTCGCGCAGGCGGGCGGCGAGGTGGCGGCGCAGGGTTACGCGCGCGGCGTGGATGGCTTCGGGGTCGATGGTGCCGCCTTGCGCAACCACCGCTTCGGCGAGTACGGCTTCGGCGGGCAGGTTGAGCGCCTCGGCGGCGAGCGCGGGGTCGCCGCGCTCGCCGTCGTCGAGCACGCGGCCGCAGGCGGCGACGAAGGCGTCGGGTATCCAGCCGCTGCCGCTGCCGCCGGCGGCAATACCGGCAAGCAGCACGCGCGTCGCCAGCCGCTGCCCGGCTTCCCAGCGGTTGAAGGCGTCGGAATCGTGCGCCATCAGGTGGGCGAGTTCGGCATCGGTCTGTTCGAATTCGAGCTGCACCGGCGCGGAGAAGTCGCGCAGCAGCGAGGCGACGGGGGCGGCGGGAATGTCCTCGAAGATGAAGGTCTGCGTGGGATCGGTCAGCGACAGCACGTGCGTGGTGCCGCACGCCGCGGCCTCGCCGGCGAATTTCAGCGGCGCGTCGCTGCCGTCCGGCAGCACCAGCCCGAGCGCGACGGGGATATGCAGCGTGCCATCGACGATGGCCTGTCCCGATTCGGCCAGCCGCTTCTCGTAGGCGGTCGGCGCGAGAGTTTGCGTGAGCGTCAGCGTGTAGCGTCGGGTCGCGGCGTCGTAGCTGCCCGATGCGTTCAAGCGCGGCGTGCCGGCGCGCGCGTACCAGCGGCGGAACTGCGCGAGGTCGACGCCGGAGGCGTCCTGCATGGCGGCGACGAAATCCTCGCAGGTGACGGCCTGGCCGTCGTGGCGCTCGAAGTAGAGATCCATGCCGCGGCGGAAGCCGTCGCGCCCGAGCAGGGTGTGGATCATGCGGATGACTTCGGCGCCCTTGTTGTAGACGGTGGCGGTGTAGAAGTTGTTGATCTCGGCGTAGGAGGCCGGCCGGATCGGATGCGCCATCGGCCCGGCATCCTCGGGGAACTGGCCGACGCGCAGGGCGCGCACTTCCTGGATGCGGGTGACCGCGCGCGAGTGCATGTCGGCGCCGAATTCCTGGTCGCGGAACACGGTGAGGCCTTCCTTCAACGACAGCTGGAACCAGTCGCGGCAGGTGACGCGGTTGCCGGTCCAGTTGTGGAAATACTCGTGCGCCACCACGCGGTCGATGCCCTGGTAATCGGCGTCGGTCGCGGTGTCGGGGCGCGCCAGCACGTACTTGGTGTTGAAGATGTTGAGGCCCTTGTTCTCCATCGCGCCCATGTTGAAGTCGCCGACGGCGACGATCATGTAGCGGTCGAGGTCGTATTCCAGGCCGAAGCGCTGCTCGTCCCAGCGCATGGCTTTTTTCAACGCCGCCATCGCGTGGCCGCACTGGTCGAGCTTGCCGGGTTCGACGTAGACCGCCAGCCGGACCTTGCGCCCCGAGGCGGTGACGTAGGCGTCTTCCAGCACGTCGAGCTTGGCCGCGACCAGCGCGAACAGGTAGCAGGGCTTGGCGTAGGGATCGTCCCAGCGCGCCCAGTGCCGCGTCGCGTCGTCCGCGCTGACGCCTGCCGCCACCGGGTTGCCGTTCGACAGCAGCTGCGGGAAGCGCGCGCGATCCGCTTCCACCGTGCAGCTGAACTTTGCCATCACGTCCGGCCGGTCCGGGAAGAAGGTGATGCGCCGGAAGCCTTCCGCCTCGCATTGCGTGAAATAGCCGTCGCGCGAGCGGTACAGGCCCGAGAGCTGGGTGTTCTGGTCCGGATGAATGCGCACCACGGTTTCCAGCACGCATTCATCCGGCAGCGGCGCGGCAATCGTCAGCAGATCGTCGGCGTAGGCGTAACGCGCAGCGTCAAGTGCTGCGCCGTCGAGCGTGAGGCTAATCAATTCCAGCGCTTCGCCATTCAGCACCAGCGCGCCGGCCGCAACGGCCGGGTTGCGCATGCAGCGCAGGCGCGACCGAACCTCGGCGTGGCCGTCGTGGATGGCAACGTGCAAATCAACCGATTCGATCCACCAGGCGGGCGGGGCGTAATCCTTCAGGAAAAGCGTGACGGGCGTTTCGGTGCGCATGGGGTCTCCTGCAGCGGGCTTGCGTAGGTATCCGGTGCACCCGCATGGCGGGTACGGCTGTCACACACCCTGTTTCAAACTCGCCTCGATGAACACATCGAGATCGCCGTCCAGCACTTTCTGCGTGGCGGAGACTTCGACGTTGGTGCGCAAGTCCTTGATGCGCGAATTGTCCAGCACGTAGCTGCGGATCTGGTGGCCCCAGCCGACGTCGGATTTGCCGGCTTCGAGCTTGTCCTGTTCGGCCTGGCGCTTGCGCAACTCGGCTTCGTACAGTTTCGACTTCAGCATCGACATCGCCTCGGCGCGGTTCTTGTGCTGCGAGCGGTCGTTCTGGCACTGCACCACGATGTTGGTGGGCAGGTGGGTGATGCGCACCGCGGAGTCGGTCTTGTTGATGTGCTGGCCGCCGGCGCCGGACGCGCGGTAGGTATCGATGCGCAGGTCGGCGGGGTTGATGTCGACCTCGATCGAATCGTCGACCTCCGGATAGACGAACACGCTGGCGAAGCTGGTGTGGCGGCCGCCGGACGAATCGAACGGCGATTTGCGCACCAGGCGGTGGACGCCGGTTTCGGTGCGCAGGGTGCCGTAGGCGTAATCGCCCTCGATCTTGATCGAGGCGGATTTGATGCCGGCGACGTCGCCTTCGGATTCCTCCAGTAGCTCGGCCTTGAAGCCCTTGCGTTCGGCGTATTTCAGGTATTGCCGCAGCAGCATCGAGGCCCAGTCGCAGGCTTCGGTGCCGCCGGCGCCGGCCTGGATGTCGACGAAGCAGTTGCTGGGGTCGGCCGGGTTGTTGAACATGCGGCGGAATTCCAGCGTGGAGACGTCCTTCTCGATGCCGGCGATGTCGGACTGCACGGCAATGAGCGTGTCGTCGTCGTTTTCCTCGCGCGCCATCTCGAACAGCTCGGCGGCATCCTTCAGGCCAGACGCCACGCGGTCGAGCACCTGCACCACGTCTTCCAGCGACTTGCGTTCACGTCCCATTTCCTGGGCGCGGGCGGCGTCGTTCCAGAAGTCAGGTGCTTCGGACAGGCGGATGACTTCTTCTAGACGATCTTTCTTGTGGTCGTAGTCAAAGAAACCCCCTGAGTTGGGTGGCACGCTCGCCCAGGTCGGCGAGTTTGGCTTCGATCTGATTGAGGCTTTCGGCTTCCATGATTGTGCTCGTGACTAGGCGGAAAAACCGCGCATTATAGCCCAGGCGGCGACCATCCCCACGCCCACCGCGCCCATGCCGGCGATCGCGTGGCGTGCCATCTGCCAGCCGCCGATGACCAGGGTGAGCGCCGATTTGAAGAGCAGGTTGGCCAGCATGGCGAGCGTGACGACGTTGACCACCACCGTCACCGACAACTTGTCCAGGCTGAGCAGCCGCAGGCTGGACAGGGTGATGGGGTCGACATCGGTCAGCCCCGCCGCCAGCGCCACCGCATACAGCCCGCGCGTGCCCAGCCAGTCGGACAGCCAGGCCGCCGCCAGCAGCACGACGGCATACATCAGGCCGAAGCCCAGCGCCGGGCGCAACTCGGTGGGGTTGCCCATCGCCAGGGGGGGCAGGACGCCCTGCGGCTGCAGCCGGCGCACCCCGTATGCCGCACCGAGTCCGCCGGCGATCAGCCCGCCGAGCAGCACCGGCAGCAAAGCCGTCAGCACCTCCGGGGCCAGCACCGCGGCCAGCACGCCGAGGCGCACCAGCACCACCAGGTTGGCCAGCACGATGACGGTCACCGCGATCGGCATCATCGCGCCGTTGGCGCGGGCGTGGCGGCTGAACGACAGGGTGGTTGCAGTCGACGACACCAGCCCGCCCAGCAGGCCCAGCATCACCGCGCCGCGCTGCTGCCCGACCAGCCGCAGCGCGGCATAGCCTGCCAGTCCCACGCCGACGATCAGCACCACCATCCACCAGATCTGATACGGGTTGAGCGCGCCATACGGGCCGTAGTTCCGGTCCGGCAGCAGCGGCAGAATGATCAGCGCCAGCACCGCGAACTGCAGCATCGACAGCAGGTCACGGCGCGTCATGTGCTGGCTCAGGCCGCGCAATTCGGGCTTGAAGTACAGCAGCATCGTGCTGGCGATCCCCAGCATCACCGCCAGCTGGATTTCGTCGTGCCACACCATTACGCCGAGGCCGTAGCACAGCATCAGCGCCGCCACCGTTGTCGTCCCCGGGTCGCCGTCCTGGGGCGGCGATTGCAGATAGGCCGCGATCATCATCGCGCCGACCAGGAACAGGCCCACGGCGATCAGCCACAGATCGCCCAGGGCCGTCGCCAGATGTGCCGCCAGCACGCCGAACAAGGCCGTCAGCGCAAAGGTACGCAACCCTGCCTTCGCCGCCGGATTGCGTTCGCGCTCCAGTCCCATCAGCAGCCCGATCGCCAGCGCCACCACATAGCGCGGCAGCGAGGCCAGTTCGGGGGGCAGCCAGTTGAACAGTTCATTCATATATTTATTGGTGCGCTTATTTAATGATGAAGGGTGAGGGTATCGTAGCCTCAGATTGACATGAAAGTGGCTCGCTGTGCTGCGCTTTGCAAATCCGGCCGATGCGGCTATAGCGGATTGGCAAACGTCGTCCTTCCGTACACTTGGCCGGAGGCACATGATTAAAAGCGGCATGCGCTGATTTCCGACTATTTCTTGCCCGACCGTCAGGCGCTGGCGTGGCGAAGAAATATGGGATTAGAATGAACATTAAGATATCCGTGTCCGATTAGTGGAGTTGGAGGGGAACGCCCATGCTGCTTCGTCTATTTGCTTTGCTCCTGCTTGGCGGGCTGGGCTTGTCCCAGGCCGAGGCAGACCCGAACGGCGCCAAGCTGTTCGCGCGCAACTGCGCCGCCTGTCACGGCGAGAAGGGCACGGGCGGCATCGGCGTTCCGCTTGCACTGCCTTCGTTCCAGGCCAGCATCAGCGACGACTACCTGCGCAAGACCATCCATCTGGGCCGCCCGGGCCGGGTCATGCCGACTTTCTCCAATCTGAAGGAGGATGAGATCGAGGCCATCGTGCGCTACGTGCGATCCTGGAACACCGGGCCCACCGTCACCTATTCAGACAAGCCCATACCGGGCAATCCGTCGCATGGCCGGCAGTTGTTCCAGAAATACTGCGTCGCCTGCCACGGCGTCAACGGCGAGGGGGCCCAGGGCACGGGCGTGACGTTCTCGCGTCCGCGCAACCTGCCCATCATGGCGCCCGCACTGCACAACCCCGGCTTCCTGGCCGCCGCCCCTGACGCCATGATCAAGGCCACCCTGATGAAGGGCCGGCAAGGCACGCCGATGGTTTCCTTCCTCAAGCAGGGGCTCAAGGAAAAGGACATCGACGACATCGTCAGTTACGTGCGCAGTTTCGAAAAGCAGCCGCTTGCGAAATCGGCGCAGGTGCTGGAGGAGGAAAATCCGGTGATCGTCCGCGACTCGCCGTACGATCTGAAGACCACGGTGGAAAACGTCAAGACGGCGGTGACCACCCATAACTTCTTCTATGGCCGGGTGCAGACGCTGGAATATGGCCTGACCGCGCCGGCCAGTGAAAACCCGAAACAGGTCATCGTCTATTTCTGCAATATCAGCCTGCTCAACCAGGCGCTGGCCATCGACCCGCGCGTGGGCATGTTCCTGCCTTGCCGCATCACCATCCTCGAGAAACCCGACGGCAAGGTGCAGGTGATGTCGGTCAATCCCAAGGTGTTGAGCCGGCTGTTCAACAACTCCGAGCTGAACCAGCTGTGCGAGCAGATGAAGCAGAACTACACCGCCATCATGGAGGAGTCGACGCTATGAAGAAGCTGATGCAAAAAATGGGGGCGGTCGCCCTGACGCTGCTTTTTCTGTCGCCTGCTTTCGCGGACGGCTTGCTGATGGCGCGCGTGAACCAGCCCTTTCCCGAGGCGATGACCCTGCTGCAAAGCGCCATTTCGTCGCGCGGCTACACGATCACGCGCCTGCAGCAGGTGAATGAGAATCTGGCACGGCGCGAATTCAAGAGCGACATGTACCGCGTGGTGTATTTCGGCAAGCTGGATGAAGTGAGGCAGGTGACGGCGGCCCATCCCGAACTGATCCCGTTCCTGCCGCTGAACATCACGATCTTCGCAGAGGGCGACCAGGCCATTCTGGTGGCGAGCCATCCGCAGACGCTGCAGCAATTCTTCCCGGATCCGGCGCTGAAACCCGTATTCGAGCGCTGGGAGAAGGACATCGATTCCATCATGGATGAGTTGCGCGAGGGTGCCAACTCCTGAGCGCGGGCCCCGGGAACCGGGGGCTCGATCGAGGCGGGCTCGCGCAGCTTCACCTGGCCCGCGCCCAATCAGCGCAGGGTGCCAAGGCTCTCTTCCCTTTGGGGGCGGATTAGGAGAGCGGTAGTCGTGGCGCGCTTGCAGCGAACCGGCTTCGTTGCCACCGCCCAGCGTGCATCCTCACCGTGGCCCACGGTACTTCAACCCACGCCCGACGGGCAGTGCGCCCCCGATAACGCGGCCAAGCTTGAGCCGCGCCTACAACTAAAGTTGTATATCAATCCCTGAATTTTTACCTAAGGTAAGCCTTGGACGACCGGCTTGGCCGGGGCATGCCAATGGGCGGCGGGGCCAAGGGCTGCGTGCCAGCGATAAACAGGCGCAAAGCGCGCTGAATCATCCGGCTGCCCAGCAGGGTGATTTGTCCGCTCGCCGGCTGGACAAGGTTTGTAGGGACGCAGAGAGGACTGAGTGACGCGGGTAACGCGAAGGGCCGTTACCCCGTTCAAGGAACCAGGCAACACATTCAGATGAAAAAGGAGACAGCATGATCCAGGTCAGCTATCCAGGTGTGTACATCGAGGAGATCCCCAGCGGCGTACGCACCATTACGGGTGTTGCCACGTCAATTTCCGCATTCGTGGGATGGGCGCCGAAAGGGCCGACCGACCGCGCGGAACTCGTCCTTAGTTGGTCGGATTTTGACCGGAAATTCGGTGGTCTGGATGCGCGCAGCCAGTTTGGCCACTCGGTGTCGCAGTTTTTCGCCAACGGCGGGCAGCGTGCCTACATCGTTCGCCTGGTCACCGGCGGATCCGACACGCCGGCCGACAATGCCTCACCCGGCGCGGTGACGCTCGACGGGAAGCTCACGGTTACGGCGCAGAACCCGGGTGCCTGGGCCAATGGCTATGCGATCGTCACCAAGCGGCGTGCCGACGACGCGACGCGCTTCCAGCTCAAGGTCGTCAACGTCAGCCAGGATCCTAAAGGCGTTCCGGCCGAGATATTCGAAAACCTTTCGATGCTGGCGACCGATCCGCGCTACGTGGTGAACGTGCTCAAAAACGAATCCAGTCTGGTCGGCGCAGCCGTGGTAGGCGGCGCGACGGACCCGCCTGCCGATACCGCGATACCCGTCCCGCCGGACCCCCATGCCGGGGAGATTCCAGCCAGTGCAAAGCTGGTCGGTGGCAACGACGGCAAGGTGCTGAATCCGAACGATCCGGCCTTTGAAGCGGCGTTGCAACCCGTCAGCGGCAACGGCGGCGTTTACCTGCTCGACCGGATCGACCTGTTC
Organism: Hydrogenophilales bacterium; assembly: GCA_016195805.1. GTDB lineage: Bacteria > Pseudomonadota > Gammaproteobacteria > Burkholderiales > Thiobacillaceae > Thiobacillus. The sequence goes on along the minus strand of JACPYT010000009.1, from coordinate 94,707 downwards.
AACCTGTTGTGCGTTCCCGGCGAAAGCAATGCGACGAAGCTCTCCGACCTGCAGCAGTTCTGCCGTGCCCGACGCGCATTCCTGATTGCTGACTGCGCCGCGGATGTTTCCTTCGACACGCTGGCAACGCCCACCCAGCCGGATCCTGGCATCACCGGCGACAACGCCATCAATGCCGCGTTCTACTTTCCCTGGGTCACCGCCCCCGACCCGTTGCAGCAGAACCGGCCGACCGACTTTCCGCCGTGCGGGTTTGTGGCTGGCCTGTACGCACGCACTGACTCGACCCGCGGCGTGTGGAAGGCGCCGGCCGGCACGGAAGCGAGCCTGACCGGCGTCATCGGCGTGAAGACCCTGCTCACCAACGACGAGAACGGGGTGCTCAATCCCAAGGCGGTCAACTGCATCCGCAACTTTCCCACCTACGGCACCATCATCTGGGGGGCACGCACGTTACAGGGCAACGACGAGCGCGGTTCGGAGTGGAAATACGTTCCGGTCCGGCGCACCGCACTGTTCCTCGAAGAGAGCCTCTTTCGCGCATTGAAGTGGGTCGTGTTCGAGCCGAACGACGAACCGCTGTGGGCGCAGATTCGCCTCAACGTCGGCGCCTTCATGCACGACCTGTTCCGCCAGGGCGCGTTCCAGGGCAAGACGCCGCAGGAAGCCTACTTCGTGAAGTGCGACAAGGAAACCACGACGCAGAACGACATCAACCTCGGCATCGTCAACATCGTCGTTGGCTTCGCCCCGCTGAAACCGGCGGAATTCGTGATCATCCAGATCCAGCAGATCGCTGGACAGATCCAGACTTAAGGGAGGCTGTCATGGCTCAGTTCAGCGTCAACACCCTGCGATTCGACCCTTACAAGAATTTCAAATTCCGCATCAAATGGGATGGCCGCTACGTCGCCGGCGTCAGCAAGGTAGGCGGTCTCAAGCGCACCACGGAAGTGGTCAAGCACCGGGAGGGCGGCGACCCGTCGAGCAGCCGAAAGTCGCCCGGCCGCACCGAGTATGAGGCGATCACCGTCGAGCGCGGCGTGACCCACGACACCGAGTTCGAGAAATGGGCGAACAAGGTATGGAATTACGGTTCGGGCCTGGGCGCGGAAGTCTCGCTCAAGGATTTCCGCAAGGACATCATCATCGAGGTCTACAACGAGGCCGGCCAGCTGGCGCTCGCCTATAAGCTCTACCGCTGCTGGGTGTCGGAATACCAGGCTCTGCCGGACCTGGATGCCAATGCCAACGCGGTGGCGATCCAGCACATCAAGCTGGAGAACGAGGGCTGGGAACGCGATTACGAAGTGCCCGAGCCCAGCGAACCCCAATTCACCGAGCCGGCCAGCTAGATGAGGCGTCATGCGAGTTCCCTCGGCTACCCAACTGCTTGATACATGGGAAGGCGCGCTGGCTCAGCCGCCCGCTCAACGCGCGCTGAGCCTGCTGGCCGCTGCCGAGCCGGAGCTTACGCATGAGGCGCTTGCGGCGCTGCCGCTTGGCCAGCGTGACGCGCGCCTGCTGCGGCTGCGCGAATGCCTGTTCGGTGGGCAGCTGCAGCTGGTGGTTCCCTGTCCGCACTGCGCGCAGTTGATCGAGTCCCAACTCGGCACCGCCGACCTTGTCTTCGATGGCGAACCGGCATTCGCCGAAACGCACAGTGTTCAATCGCAGGGATACGCGCTCAGCGTCCGTCCGCCCGCAAGCACCGATCTCATCGCGCTGGCTGGAGAAATGGATGCTGGCCGCGCGCGTCAGCGCCTGCTGGCGCGCTGCGTGCTTGACGCCCGCGACCCGAGTGGCGCGGCGATTCCGGTCGGGGCTTTGCCGCAGCGCGTGCTTGCCGAGCTCTCCACACACATGGAGTCTGCCGATCCGGGGGCGGTGGTCGAACTCAACTTCGAGTGTCCCGCCTGCCATTACAGCTGGCCGGAAGTGTTCGACATCGCCGGTTTCCTCTGGCACGAAATTCATGCCTGGGCGCAGCGCACCTTGCGCGACGTACATGTGCTGGCACGCGCCTATGGCTGGCGCGAGGCGGATGTGCTGGCGCTGAGCCCGACCCGGCGCCAGATTTATCTGGGACTTTGCCGCCCATGAAAGCAAGCGCAACGACTCCGCCGATGGACTTCTTCAGCCACATCGTGGTGAAGGCGCGCGGTGCCGAAAGCTCCATCGCGCCGCGTCTGCCCGCGTTGTTCGAACCCGTTGCCGGTGTGGAGTTGGCGCCGACGGAAGCGATCGAAGAACGGATGACATCCGTTGCGGCACGCGAGCTTCAGGATCTGCGGCCGGCGTCGATGCCATCACGCAGCCCTGGCATGCACGAATTGCACCCTCTGGCGCCGCGGCCTGTCCAAACGACGGGGCAGGCTGACGAACGTGTCCCGGGGGAGGCCGATCGCCGGGAGCGTGCAGCGGAGGGGACGCCGATGGCAAGCTTGCAGCCATTGCCAGGCAGGGTCGGAGTCGTGGCAAGTCCTGCGACGCGATCAGGCGAACAGCGATCCGGCTTTCAGCCTGAGCCCGGCGTCCTGCGCGCAGCCAGAACGGTCCTGAGGCGGGCTCAGGGCCGTGCCCGCGAAGTGTCCGGGCCCGTGCCAAATGACCTGCATCAGGAATCAGGCGTGCTCATTCCCAAGCCAGAAGCTGGTCCGGCGCCCTATTCCGCTGTCAGGGCGGCACCCAGGGCGGACGCCGCATCTGCTGCGCGCGACTTCACTGCCAATACGCCCACTATGCTGATGACGGAGCCGCCGCCCGTGATCAATGTCACCATCGGCCGCGTGGAAGTGCGCGCCGTCCAGCCACCTGCGGGCAAGCCTCGCAACGAGCCCTCCAGGCCGAAGCCATTGAGTCTTGACGACTACCTGAAGCAGCGCGGAGGGGACCGATGAGCAACACGCTTGCCATCGCAGCCACGACCTCTACGCTGCGGAATCTCCTGCTTACCCGGATACCTGCGTTGGATGCGGATTTGTCCGACCTGGAGGTGACCATCCAGCCGCCGGATCTGGCGCGCAAGGGAATCACCAAGGCACAGCTCAACCTGTTTCTTTATCAAACGGTGGTGAATGGCGCCTGGCGCAACCTCGACATGCCGCGCCAGGTTCGTCCGGGTGAGACGGGGGCGCCGCCCCTGGCCCTGAATCTGCACTACCTGGTGACCGCCTACGGCCGTGGCGAAACCGACACCGACGGCACCACCCACCGCGTCCTGGGGGGGGCGTTGAGCGTGCTTCACGATCATCCCTTGCTGGGTCAGGGCGAAATCGCCGCTTCGCTGCCGAACAATGATCTGGCCAGCCAGTTCGAGCGTCTGCGCATCACGCCGCTGGTGATCGGCATCGAAGAGATGTCCCGTCTATGGACGGTATTCCAGACCCAATATCGCGTCTCCGCCGCCTACGAGGTGACGGTCGTGCTCATCGATGCGCGGTCACCCGCCAAGGCCGCGCTGCCGGTGCTGACGCGTGGTCCCGGCGATCGCGGCGTCGCGACCGTCACCGGCGCCGCCCCGGTGCTTACCGAGTTGCGTCCGCCGATGTCGCAGCCGGCGGCGCATCAGGGCGAGGATGTCGGCATCCTGGGCAGCCAGCTGCAGAGCGCCGATGCCGTCGTCCGTTTCACCAGTACGCGGCTTGCTCAACCCATCGAACTGATGCCGCAGCCTGGCGGCAGCGCAAGCGAAATCACGGTTCACCTGCCGGACAAGACCGAGGACCCGAGCGTGATGTCCCGCTGGGCACCTGGTTTCTATACCGCCAGTTTGGTGGTTACCCATGCCGGCCTGCCGCCCCTGCTCAGCAATCCGGTTGCTTTCGCGCTGGCACCGCGCATCAGCGTCACGCCCAGTGCCGCGCCGGCAGGCACGCTGAACCTGACCCTGAACTGCGAGCCGCGCATCGTATCCGGCCAGCGCGTGCTACTGATCTTCGGTGAGCAGCAGGTCGAGCCGGCGTCGCTGACCAACCCGGCCGATGCGACGCAGCCGAGCATGCTCACCTTCACCATACCCGGCGTTGCAGCCGGCATCTACGTGGTGCGCCTCCGGGTGGACGGCGCCGACAGCATCCCGGTGGTCTACAGCGGCACGCCGCCGGTGCCCGCGTTCGACCCTGCACAAAGAGTGACCGTGACATGAGCGAACTCGACGCGTGGCTGCAAGCCAATGACCGGTACCTCGCGGATGCGTTGAGCGAACTGCGTCAGCGCCTTGAGCGCCTGGCAGGACAGGGCGCGGAGCCTGCCGCTCCCGAACGGGTATTGCCCGTCCCCGAGGCACCCGCCGTTGCGCCGGGCCTGCCACCCAAACAACGCTCGTTGTTGGAGCGATTGTTCAGCGCGCAGCCCAAGCCCGTGGAGGCCAGCTCCACGTTGTCGGCGGGAGCGGAAGTGAAAGCCGATCCCGCGGCAACGACGGTGGTCGTGGCCGAGCCTTCGCCCGAAGCGATGCCCGAGGCAGGTGCGTCCGAACCTACCTCGGCTCTGCTGCTTCTTGCCCAACGCCTCGGTCTTACCGAATTCGAGCGCAACACCCTGCTGCTGTGCGCGGCCATGGAGTTCGACACGCGTATCGCGGTCCTCTGCGCCCGCGCGCAGGGCGACGCGGCGCGCCCCTACCCGACCTTCGCGCTGGCCCTGGCGCTGTTCGACAACCCGGCGTGGGACATCCTCTCGCCGGAGCGGCCGTTGCGCTACTGGCGGCTGGTCGAAATCAATCAGCCCGGCGCACAGCCACTCGTCACCAGCGCTGTCAAGGCGGACGAGCGCATCGTGAATTACCTGAAGGGACTCAACTATCTCGATGATCGTCTGGCACCGCTCACCATGCCCGTCGGTCGTCCGGTCGACCCGCTGCCGCCGTCGCAGATGCGGGCGCTTGAGACGGTGGTGAACCACGTGGAAAAGGTGGCGCGTGCCGGGTCGTTGCCGGTTTTCCAGCTGGTCGGAAGCGACAGCGCGAGCAAGCTCGCCATTGCTGGCGACATCGCCGCGCGCCTGGGGCTCACGCTCTATCGCTTGCCGGCCGACGCTGTTCCCGCGCAGGCCGGCGATCATGAGACGCTGGTGCGCCTGTGGCAACGCGAGAGCGCGCTCATGCCGATTGCCCTCTATATCGATGCGAGCGAGCTCGAACGTGCTGCCAGTCCGCAGGCGTCCGCCATCCAGCGCCTGGTCGGTCGGGGTATGGGGCTCGTGTTCCTGGATACGCGCGAGCCCTGGCCCGAACCGGGCCGCGAGAGCATCGTCCTGGACGTGGCGAAGCCGTCGCCCGAGGAGCAACGCGTGCTCTGGGAGCAAGCGCTGGGCGGCGGACACGAGGGCATCGTGACGCGTTTGGCAGCGCAGTTCAGTTTCAACACCGCCGCCATCCGCAGCGTCGCCGGCAGTGCGCTGGCCATGGCCGGCAACGGCGGCGGCCAGTTGGACGACACGCTCTGGACCGAATGCCTGCGCCAGGCGCGACCCGCGTTGGACCAGCTCGCGCAGGTACTGGAGCCCAAGGCCGGTTGGGACGACCTCGAATTGCCGCTTCCCGAAAAACGCCTGTTGCGGCAGATCGCCGACCAGGTGGCGAGCCGCATGGCGGTCTACGACGACTGGGGATTCCGCGAACGCATGAACCGGGGCTTGGGCATCAGCGTGCTGTTCGCCGGAGAGTCGGGTACCGGCAAGACCATGGCGGCGGAAGTCATCGCCAAGGAGCTTGGCCTGTTGATCTATCGCATCGACCTGTCTGCCGTCGTGAGCAAGTACATCGGCGAAACGGAGAAAAATCTGCGCAAGCTGTTCGACGCCGCCGAGGACAGCGGCGCCATCCTGTTCTTCGACGAAGCCGATGCCCTGTTCGGCAAGCGCAGCGAAGTGAAGGACAGCCACGACCGCTACGCCAACATCGAAATCAACTACCTGCTGCAGCGCATGGAGTCGTATCGCGGCCTGGCCATCCTTGCCACCAACATGAAGGGCGCCCTTGACAACGCCTTCGTGCGAAGGCTCCGTTTCGTGGTGAATTTTCCCTTTCCGGGGCCGACGGAACGCGTAGCGATCTGGCAGCACGTGTTTCCGCAGAAGACCCCGATCGGCGATCTCGACCTGCAACGCCTGGCCAGACTCAACATCACCGGCGGCAGCATCAGCAACATCGCGCTGAATGCCGCCTTTCTCGCTGCGCAGTCAGGCAGTCGTGTCACCATGCCGCTGGTGCTGGAAGCGGCGCGCAACGAATTCAGGAAGATGGAACGGCCGATCAACGAAGCGGATTTTCGTTGGCTCGAAGCTGCGGGAGGCAAGGCATGAACATCAACCTGCATATCGAGCGACTGATTCTGGACGGGTTGCCCGTTGGCGTAGACCAGGGATCGCACGTGCAAAAAGCGATCGAACGCGAGTTGGCCGGACGCCTCGCGGCGGGCGGCGCCGCTGGGTTGGCTGGGCATGTGCATCGCGTGCAGGCGCCAAATATCGTGCTGGCGCGCGAAGCTACGTCTGGTCAACTGGGTGCGCAGATCGCCGGCGCAGTTTATGGAGCTTTGAGCAAATGACGAGGCAAGCCGTCAGCCAGGCGCCTTCGCCGCAGCAAAAAGCCGGCGTGAATCCATTCGGGCTGCTTCAGCGCAAGTGCGCTTGTGGCAGCCATACCTTGGCTGGTAGCGAATGCGGCAGCTGCGGGAAAAAGAAACGCAGCGGCTTGCAGACGAAGCTTGCAGTGGATGGCCCGGCAGACGTCTACGAGCAGGAAGCCGACCGCGTTGCAGATCGCGTGGCGGCAATGCCGGCGCACAGTCCTTCGCATGATGGCGCGCCGCGCATTCAGCGCCTTGCGGGAGCGCAGGCCGGCAACGACATGGCTCCGTCCAGCGTGGGACAGGCGCTGGAGGGCACTGGCAGTCCACTCGCTCCGGCATTGCGCCGGGACATGGAGCAGCGATTCGACCATGACTTCTCCCAAGTGCGAATTCACACTGGGCACGCTGCGGAGCGATCTGCCGCGGATGTGAACGCGCTTGCCTATACCGTGGGGCGCAACATCGTGTTCGGTGCCCACCGCTTCGCGCCGGGAAGCCAGGATGGACGGCGACTGCTTGCGCATGAGCTCACCCACGTCGTGCAGCAGTCCGGCGGCGGAAACGGGCGTCACAAACCGGGCCCCGAGCCGATGAAATTTCCGGCCATTCCCTCCTCGGCGATTGCGCTACAACGCAAGTGCGGCAAAGAACTGCAGGCGCCCGAGCCCGAGTGCAAGGAGAGCAAACAAGGTGTCGGCGGCTGGCAGTTCCTGTTCAAGGTGGGGTGCGACGAGCTGCTTCCCGGCGAGGATGCAAAGATCGGCAAGCTCAAACCGGGGCGCAAGCTCAATATCCACGGATTTGCGAGCCAGGAGGGCGGTGCTGGATTCAACTGGGCGCTATCGTGCCACCGCGCCAATGTGATCGCCGTCCTGGCGAAGACGCGGCGCCCCGACTGCCCCATACTCGATCGGTTCAAACATGGTCCCACGCCCGCGACGGGAGCGGGCGCGAAAGCCGACCCCAACCCGCGGGAATTCTGGCGCAGCGTGGTGGTTGAGGAAATCCGGCCCACGCCCGAGGCGTGGCTGGATCCCGCTTCCGTCATCAGCCAGGGCCGCCAACTCTATGTGCGGGCCAAGAACAATCCAAGCCAGGCGAATCTCGACACCGCAGCCGCGCATCGCGCAAAGCTCAAGGGCTGGCTGGAAAGCATACCGAAATCAGTCGCGCCGCAGGGTGCGCAGCTCGACCGGAAGGACCTGACCGATTATCGCCAGTTCTACCTGTCGGCCGAAGGCACCTGGCAGTCCATCGACAAACTGCTGGCAGACCAGGGGCACGCGGCGGCCGCAAGCGATACCTACGCGAAGTGGGCGGTCGGCACGGGGATCGACTCCGGGTCCGATCTCCATGCGAAGCACGTGCCGGCAGGCGCCAGGTACCACGTCGACCTGTTCGGAGAAGGTTTCTTCCCCGGCGCGATCAACGTCGGAATGGCCGAGCGGACGAGTACCACCGGCGTGTCGGGATCGCGCGTACCCAATCTCATATACCGCAAGTTCTCCGCAACGAACGCGGCCGTCAACCGGATTCCCATCGCGGATCATGTCGCGGACCTGGTCACGTCCGAGAACGGCCCGCTCATGCTCGCCGGCCTGATCGACGAGATTGCCCGCATCGTCGCGCCGGGCGGCACCATTGTCCTCTATGGACCGGACAACATGGAGCGCTACCACGACCAGATAGCCAAGGCGGTGGGCGGCACCATCAGGAAGGACATCAAGAATGGCGCCATTGAATCCACCATCACCGTGCCGGGACCGTGAACCATGACCTATCACGTGACGCGCAACGGGGATGGACGGCCCCGAATCGATCTCCGGGACGAGCCCCTGTACTGCAGGGCGCTTGCAGCTGCACCGTCATCCCGGGAACCGGAGCTCGGCAGCGGACGATGGCTGGTGCTCGCCTTCGCGGCATGGAGCATGCCGGACATCCAAGCGATTCAGACGGCCCTGGATGCCGCCAAGCGCTTCGGCGGAGGTCTCATATTGGGGCTGCGTCCCTTCGACGTGCCGGAAGAGTTCGACGCGTGGTGCCCCGGCCTTGAAGGGCTTGAAGAGACATCTGTGTGGCTGGCGTTTACCGATGGGGAAATGCGCCTCGAGCATCGGGGTGCACTGACGGTGGACGAACTGGTGAACATGATCGAAGCCCGGAGCGTCGCGTGATCGGGCTGAATCCAACCGTGGAGTTTGAGCGAATCGAACCATGACCCCAGCGAGTCGACAAGCCGCGCCAAAAACCGAGACATCCTTCCTCCCGGCAGGGGCGAGGCTGCTGCAACGGAAGTGCGCCTGCGGAAATCACACGCCGACGGGCGAGGTGTGCCCGGCATGCGTCAAGAACCGGCTTGGCTTGCAACGGACGGCGTCGGGGGAAAGCACGCAGTCGGAGGCGCCGCCGATTGTGCATGACGTGCTCCGTTCCCCCGGAGAAGCGCTCGACCCATCCGCCCGCGCATTCTTCGAGCCACGCTTTGGCCGCGATTTCAGCCAGGTACGGGTGCACACGGATGCGATGGCGGCGACTTCGGCACGGGCGGTCGATGCGCTGGCTTATACCGTGGGCCGCCATGTCGTGTTCGGTTCCAGTCAATACGAACCGGCGACGCCCACGGGGCAGCGGCTGCTGGCGCATGAGCTTGCACATGTTGCGCAACAGAACGCTTCGCCTCATTCGCCGGAAACCGGGCTGCGTATCGGGCCTGCGTCGGACCGCTGGGAATCGGAGGCCGACCGTGCGGCCCAGGCGGTCGTGGCTGGCCAGGCGCACGGTCCTTTGGATCACGCGCCTCGGAACCTGGCGAGACAGGGCGGCGGCAAGAAGAAATGTCCATCCACGCACACGATTCCGGACGATATCTACAAGGCCATGGGCGAGGCATGGTCCAAGTCGGGGCAGGCAGGCGCGACGGTCGCGGAACATGGCGGTCGCGTTGTCACGGACTCGGCTGGAAAGCGGGTCATTCGCACCGGGTCAGGAGGCGGGGGCAGCATCGCCTTGCCTGCGGAAGAAGCGGGCGATGTCACCTTGGGCACTTTTCATACCCACCCCTATAGCAAATCGGAAGGATCCAAGCTGGGCGTGAGCTTCTCGGGTGGCGACATCGAGAACTTCATCGCAGGCGGGCAGGGCAGCGTCAAGTATGTCCATGGCGGGAGTTGCATTTTCATCATGGACACGCGGGACGCGTCGGCGCGGGATGGCTGCAAGAGCGTCGACGTCAAGAAGCGTTGGGACGACAAGTTCGCCGCAGCCGGAGGGAATTTCCAGCTCAAGGTGGACGCCGCGGTAAGGTCGGCGATCGCCGGCTGCGGTCTTTGCTATTACGGGGTGTGTCGCCCGGACGCGAAGAGTCCAGTGCCCAAGAGCGCAAAGCTGGCGTCGGGATAAGCGATGGAGAACTGGATAGGCCTGACCGTTGCCCAGGTGCTTGCCCTGTGTGGCACGCCATTCAGCGACGCGAGGATGGTGGATGAGCCACCAGGAAAACTGCGCGCGGTGGAGGTCGGCTGTCACCAGGGCGATCGGACCGTGCGGATGGTGTTGCAGCTGGAGTACCGGCCCGAGCTGTTTTCTGCCGATCGCGCGTGGGACGAGAAGCTCGTGGGGCGGCAAAAGGTGATTGCGGTACGAGGGCCGGCGGATGGAGGGCACTGACAGACGATGAATGTAAGTCGACAACAGATGAATTCCCCCGCAAGGCCGGATAGCGTGGTGCCGGCACGCGGCATCCTGCAGCGCAAGTGCGCGTGCGGAAACGCTTCGTCCGCCGGGGGGCTGTGCAATGAATGCTCGGCCAAGCGGAAAAGCTTGCAGCGCAAGCCTGGGGTTGGGCGTGAAACGCCGGACATTCCGCCGAGTGTGCACGCCGTTTTGAATTCGCCGGGCGAGGTCCTGGATGGTGCAACCCGTACGTTCATGGAGAGCCGGTTCGGCCGCGATTTCAGCCGTGTCCGCGTCCACGCCGATGACCGCGCAGCCGCATCGGCCCAAGCCGTCGATGCGCGCGCCTACACGGTCGGCCACGACATCGTGTTCGGTCCTGGCGAGTACCGACCGCAGGGCGCGGCCGGGCGGCGGCTGCTCGCCCATGAGCTTGCCCACACCGTGCAGCAGGCGCATCTTTCGGGCGCGGCGCCGAGCCTGGAAATCGGACCCGCCGACACGCCGCAGGAACGCGAGGCGGATCGTGCGGCCGAGCAGATCGTGGCGGCGTCTCTGCCGGAGACCGGCATCGGCCATGCCCTCGGCAGCGCCATGGGACCGATGCTTGCGCCGGCGCGTCCCACGCTGCAACGGCAACCGAAGAAAACGAAAGAACCCTTGATCCCGATCCCTGTGTTCGATGAGCTGGACCCGATGATCATCGTGCCGGATGTGCCCGGAGTGCCGAGCTTCCTGCGTGGGCGGCAAGTGAAGTTGAGCACCTTGCGTAGCGCACTGGATGTGCTACGCGGGAATCTGCCGTCACTGGGAGGTCCGGGGCAGGATTTCTGCACACGGATCCTGCCGGGGTACGAGACCGCCCACGGCGGCGATGCCGACGGCCTGTGTTGCCCGCAATTCGTGCGCGACCGGGACCGCTGCTGCCGGTGGCAGAACATCGGACTCATGAGCTTCCGCTGCTGCACCGCTGACGAGGTGGTCATCAGTGACCGCTGTGTCAGGCCCGAGCGTGCGCCGACGCCTCCGATGCCGCCCACGCCGGCGCCGGGCGGCCTCACCTTCTCGACGATTCCGCGCCTGGAACTCCAGTTTCCCAATATTCCCTTCGGCACCATCGAGTCGGACACGATCGATCATTTTTCGCTGAACCGTCCGGAGATTCCCGCAACCGCGACTGCAAAGCTCGACCGCCTGGCAAGCCAGCTCAAGCTCTACAGCGACGCCGAAGTGCATGTGGAAGGCCATACCGACAGCAGCTATACGGAGGAATACAACCAGCGTCTGTCGGAGCAGCGTGCCCAGGCGGTGCGCAATGCGCTGGTGCGCCGCGGGGTCGACGGCCGGCGCATTGCGCCTCAGGGCTTTGGTGAGACACGGTTGCTGTTTCCAGGCGAGGCCAACGCCGAAGAAAAGGCCAAGAATCGGCGCGTGGACGTCTGGTTCTACATTCCTCCATCGTCGCGTCCGCGCAGCTTTGGCATGAAATCCAGGCTGCCACGCCTGGAAGGGACAGAGGGAAGCGCACCATGACCGGACTCTCCAGCTCTCCCCGCATCATCAAGGGCGGCATCGTGCTGATCGATCCCACCACCGGCGCGGTGCAGCGCATCGTCGCCCTGCAGTACAACCCTGACACGCTCACGCGCACGCTCCAGGTGCAAGCGGTGGGCGGCGAGGGCGACCGGCTCGAAGCGCTGCGCCTGAAGGGGCCGCCGAACGAAACCCTCAAGCTCGACGCGGAAATCGACGCGACCGATCAGCTCGAGTTTCCGGACGACAACCGCACCACGGCCCAACTCGGCATCTTCCCCCAGCTCGCGGCGCTGGAGACCATCGTCTATCCCACCAGCGCCCAGCTCGAATCCGGCAACAGCCTCGCACAAGCCGGAACCCTGGAGATCTCGCCGGCCGAATCGCCGCTGTCTCTGTTCATCTGGAGCAAGACGCGGATTCTCCCGGTGCGGATCACCGAATTCAGCATCACCGAAGAGGCATTCGATATCGCGCTGAATCCGATTCGCGCCAAGGTGAGCCTGGGCATGCGGGTGTTGTCGGTGAACGATCTCGGCTTCAGCCACAAAGGGGGCAACCTCTTCATGACCTATCTGAAGAACAAGGAGCTGCTGGCGCAACTCGGGCCGGGCGGCGCGCTTTCCACCCTGGGCATCACGGGGATTCCATGAGCACCTTCCAGTTTCCGCCGACCAGCCGCTACTACGGTATCGAGACCGCGACGCTCGAGAGCGTCAATGGTGACAAGACCGTTTATCTCAGGCGCCGCTTCGTGCCCGCACCGGAGCGTTTTTCCCTGCTGCTGGTGCATGGGGTCAAGCAGGCCGAACGCCTGGACAACATCACCGCGCAGTACCTTGCCGATCCGGAGCAGTTCTGGCGCCTCTGCGACGCGAACCGCGCCCTGCGTCCGGACGAGTTGACCGAACGCCCCGGCAGCACGCTGCGCATCACCCTGCCCGAAGGCATCCCGGGGACGCCCAATGCTTAAAGGCGTGCATCTCACCCTGATGATCGGCCCGGCGGTGCCCATTCCTGCGCCGCAGTCGGTGGTGGATGCGCTCACCGCTGTGCAGGTGACCAGCGGCAGCGACCGCAGCGGGTTTCAGCTCACCTTCGCGGTGAGCAAGAAGTCGACACTGCTGACGACCATGCTGCCCGCCGGCTATTTTGATCCCGTCGTGACGCGGGTCATCATCATCGCGACGCTGAGCGGATTTCCGAATGTGCTCATGGACGGCATCATCACCCGCCAGGAACTGCAGCCCAGCAACGAGCCGGGGCAATCGACGCTCACCGTCACCGGCGAAGACCTCAGCGTGCTGATGGACGTGGTGCAGAAGATCATGTCCTACCCGGCGATGCCGGAGATCGCGCAGATTTACGCGGCGCTTGCGCCCTACGCCATGTTCGGCGTGGTGCCGGTGGCGATTCCGCCCATCATTTCGGTGCTGCGCATCCCCACCGACGGCTGGGACACGCAATACACCACCGATCTGCAGTTCATCAAGGGCCGCGCCTCGGACTGCGGCTACGTGTTCTACGTGGAGCCCGGCCCGCTGCCCGGGCAGAGCATCGCCTATTTCGGGCCGGACATCCGCATCCCGATTCCCCAGCCTGCGCTGAACGTGAACATGGACGCGCATACCAACGTCGAGTCGCTGAGTTTTTCTCTCGACGGGCTGGCGAAGAAAGTGCGGATTTTCACCATCCTCGATCCGATCACCCACAAGATCCCGATCCCGATTCCCGCGCCCAACGTCAACGCGTTCAAGCCACCGCTGGGACTGCGTCCCACGCCGCCGGCCAAGATCGAGTTCGCCGACGACGTGGCGCAGATGGACCCGACCGAAGCGGCGCGCAGCATTCTCGCCTACTTCATGAACAACGCCGAGGCCATCAGCGGCAGCGGCACCCTGGATGTGCTGCGCTATGGGCGCGTGTTGCGCTCGCGCATGCTGGTAGGGGTGCGCGGCGCCGGGCTGGCCTACGACGGCCTGTACTACGTGGACAGCGTGACCCACAACATCAAGCGCGGCGAGTACAAGCAGAACTTCAGCCTGTCGCGCGATGGGCTTATTTCTAATACCCCAAGGTTGGTAGCGTGAACGGAGAAAAGAAATTCTGGGGCAAGTACCAGGGCACGGTGATCAACAACATCGACCCCGAACTGCGTGGCCGGCTGCAGGTGATGGTGCCGGACGTGACCTCCTTGCTGCCCTCGACCTGGGCCGAGGCCTGCGCGCCGCTGGCGGGGCCGACCGGGCCGCCGATGGGCGTGTACCTGGTGCCGCCGATCGGTGCCGGCGTGTGGGTGGAGTTCGAGCACGGCGATCCCAACCGTCCGATCTGGGTCGGCTGCCGCTGGGGGTCGCAGGCCGACGTGCCGAGCATCGCCCACGCCGGCCTGCCGGTGTCGCCGAGCATCGTGCTGCAGACGGCGGGACAGAACATGGTGGTGATCAGCGACGTGCCGGGACCGGCGGGCGGGATCATGCTGCGCAGCGGCGCCTCGACGGTGCTGATCAACCAGGCCGGCATCTCGCTGGTGGCGCCCAAGGTCGAGATCACCGCGGCGGCGATCAATCTGGTCGGCGTCACCGATGTCAACCAGGGCGCACTGAAAGTGACGTGAAGGAGGAAGCATGCCGGGATTCATTGTTCACATGGGGGCCGCGGTGCAATGCGCGCATGCAGGCATCGCCCAGCCGATCACGGTCAATCCGCGGGTGACGGTGTCGGGCCAGCCCATCGTCACCCTGGCCAACACCTACAGCATCGCCGGCTGCACCTTCCCGGCCATGAGCAGCGGCGCCCCGCCGTGCGCCACGGCGCAGTGGACCCTGGGCGCGGCGCGCGTGACCTCGATGGGCCAGCCGGTGATCGTGCAGAGCAGCCAGTCCACTTGCATTCCCACCGGCACGCCGCTGCTGATCGTCGCCACCCAGCCGCGCGTGACGGCGATGTGAGCGCACCATGAACATCGACTATCCATTCCACTTCGACAGCCGCGGACGGACCGCTTCCACCGACGACAGCGATCACGTGCGCGACATGATCGAGCAGTTGCTGTTCACCCGCCCCGGCGAGCGGGTGAACCGCCCGGATTTCGGCAGCGGATTGATGCAGATGGTGTTCGCACCGAATAGCCCCGAGCTGGCAGCCGCCTTGCAGTTCACGTTGCAGGCGGCGCTCGATCGCTGGCTGGGCGATGTGGTCGAAGTTCGCGCACTCGAGGTGTCGAGTATAGATGCACGGCTTAAGGTGGATCTCACCTATGCGCTGCGCCGAACCGGCGAAACCCGCACCGATACGTTCGAGCAGGGGGTCACATGACGGATGCCAGCGCACTTGCCTGTCGTCTCCAGGAACGACGCAAGAAGCTGTTCGGCAACCCGGACTGGAACGGCATGGACTTCCTCGAGGTGTCCGACGACCAGCTATCGCTCTGCGTGCATTTCTTCGGTCTGGTGCCGGCAGGGGTGACGGTCGAGAATATCCGTATCGAAGGCGGTCGGCGCATCCGCGACCTTCACGCCGTGAAGGTGGAAATTGAGCGTGCAAACGATCCGGAGCTGGACGACTGCCTGCGCATCAGCCTCGACAGGTTCGGCGACTTCTCCATCTATCGACTGTGCCTGGTGGAAAAGGTGGTCCCGAGTACCGACGCGCCAGACATGGCCGGAGAAGTCGGCTACCGCCCGCTATCCGGGATCGACCCGCGCTATGCCTGTCTCTGCTTCAGCTTCAAGGTCGACTGCCCGAGCGATCTCGACTGCAGGCAGGATCAGGCCTGTCCACCCGAAGTGTTCCCGGCGCCGGAGATCAACTATCTCGCCAAGGACTATGCGAGTTTCCGGCAACTGATCTACGACCGGCTGGCGCTGATCATGCCCGACTGGCAGGAGCGCCATGTACCCGACCTGGGCGTGACCCTGGTCGAACTGCTCGCCTACGCCGGCGACTATCTGAGCTACTACCAGGACGCGGTGGCGACCGAGGCCTATCTCGACACTGCCCGCCGGCGCATCTCCGTGCGCCGCCATGCGCGGCTGGTGGATTACCGCATGCACGAGGGGAACAATGCGCGCGCCTGGATCACGGTGTGCACCCGGACCGATCTGGATCCGATCAAGGCGGGCAATCTCTACTTCATCACCGGTTTCCCGGATATCAAGGCCGCCAGCGGCAGGGTCGTCCAGCAGGCAGACCTGGAACAGGTGCCGGGCAACGGGTACGAGGTGTTCGAACCGCTGGTGTCCGACCCCGAGGCCACGTTCCAATTCCGCGCGGCTCACTGCGAGATTCCGTTCTATACCTGGGGCGACCTCGAATGCTGCCTGGCGCAAGGCGCGACCCGGGCGACGCTGCTTGACGAGCGTACGCCATCGCCCATCACCAGCACCACCACGGCGGCGACACAAGCATCCCGCGCCCTGGATATCAAATCCGGCGACGTCCTGATCTTCGAAGAAGTGCTCGGCCCCACCACCGGCAATCCGGCCGATGCCGATCCGGCGCATCGCCATGCGGTGCGCCTTACCAAGGTCACCCCCTCGGTGGATGGCCTGCTCGGCCGTCTCGTGCTGGAGATCGAATGGGCGGTGGAGGATGCGCTGCCGTTTTCGCTCTGCCTATCGGCGCGCCTGCCGGCGCCCGACTGCGCGCGTATCGACGACATCAGCGTGGCGCGCGGCAACGTCGTGCTGGTGGACCATGGCCGCAGCGTGTGCGAGCCGATCGGCCCGGTGCCGCCCAAGGAGACCGTGGGCGAGTGTGCCTGCGATGGCAGCGTGGTGGAGCGCCGCACCACGCCCGAGCGCTTCACCCCGACGCTGGAACAGGCGCCGCTCAGCTTCGGCCAGCCGCTGCCGGCGGAGGCGCCCGCTTCCGCACAAATCGTGCAGGACCCGCGCCTCGCGCTCCCCAGGGTCGAGCTGCAGGAATACGTTGGCACCGATGCCCCGGGCCCGGCGTGGCAGACGCAATACGATCTGCTGGCGAGCAATGGCGACGCGCGCCACTTCGTCGCCGAGATGGACGATGACGGCCGCGCCCACCTGCGTTTCGGCGACGGCGATCTGGGCCGCGTGCCCGCAGCCGGCACGACGTTCCGCGCCTGCTACCGCGTCGGCAACGGCCCGGCCGGAAACGTGGGCCGCGACACCATCACCTATCTCGTGTTGCGCGAAGGTTCGCTCAGCGCCGACAGCATCGAACCGCGCAATCCGCTGCCGGCGCAGGGTGGCGCGGCACCGGAGCCGGTGGCCGAGGTCAAGCTGTTCGCGCCAGGAGCATTTCGCGCCCGCCGCGAACGCGCCATCACCGCCGAAGACTACGCCGAGCTGGCGCAGGCCAGTCCCAAACTGCAGCGCGCCGCCGCCGAGCTGCGCTGGATGGGCAGCTGGTACGAGGCGCAGGTCGCGGTCGATCCGCTCTGCACCGAAACCGCGGACGCCGCCTTGCTCGCGGAAATTGCCGGGGATCTCTACAAGTACCGGCGCATGGGCCACGACCTGGCGGTGGTGCCGGCGCGCTACGTGCCGATCGAGGTGGCGATGGAAGTGTGCGTGCTGCCGCACCATGCGCGCGGCACGGTCAAGGCCGAGCTGCTCAAGGTGTTCAGCAACCGCCGGCTCGCAGACGGTACGCCGGGCTTCTTCCATCCGGACAATCTCAGCTTCGGCGACGGCATCTACGTGTCGCGCCTGATCGCCGCGGCCAAGGGCGTGGAAGGCGTGGATGCGGTGCGCCTGCTGAAGCTGGCGCGGCTCGACGACAGCATGCCGCCTCGCCTGTTGCCGGTTGGCGGCGGCATCGGCGTTCCCGCCAATGGCGTGCTGCCCATGGCTTCCATGGAAATCGCCCAACTCGATAACGACCCCAGCTTCCCGGAAAACGGCAAGCTCGAACTGATCCTCAGAGGTGGCTTATGAATCAGGGTTGTACGCCGGACCTTGCATGCAATCCAAAACCGCCCTGCGACTGTTGCGACGGCCCGCGGGTACTGACCCCGTTGCCCACCGACAACCGCCCGGGCTTGAGCACGCTGCGCTACCGCGTCGGCACGCACGCGACCTTCTTCGAGACCATGCAGGCGCGCCTGTCGAGCGGTGATTATCCCGAACTGGCGGACCTCAGGACGCGCGAGAAAAGCGATCCGTCGATTGCCCTGCTGGATGCCTGGTCCATCGTCGGCGATGTGCTGAGCTTCTACCAGGAGCGCATCGCCAACGAAGGCTACCTGCGCACCGCGACCGAACGGCGTTCGGTGCTGGAGCTCGCGCGGCTCATCGGCTATGCGCTGCGGCCCGGCGTGTCGGCCAGCGTCTATCTCGCCTATTCGCTCGACAAGAACGCGGAGCCGGTGACCATCCCCCAGGGCGCACGCGCCAACAGCATCCCCGGACCGGGCGAGCAGATGCAGGCCTTCGAAACCTCGGAGCCGCTGGAAGCACGGGTGGAGTGGAACGCCATCAACCCTCGTATTACACAGCCCCAGACCGCAGCCTCGATCGCCCAGAATGGTTTGTATCTGAATGGGACCGCGACCAGGCTCAAGGCCAACGATCCGCTGCTCATCGATTACGCCGATGGGAATGGCCTGCAGCTGGTGCACATTGCCTCGGTGGCTGAAGACAGCGAGAGCCAGCGCACCTGCGTTCTGCTGCGTACGGAGGCCACGGAGGCAACCATGGCCGCGCTGATCCAGCGCTACCGGGACGTGCAGAACTTCGGCGTCTCGCCGGACTCCGCGACCGCCGGCCGCGTGCTGACGCTGATCGAGGAGATCGGCCATGCCGGTGCTGAGGGGGATGCAGCATTGGCCACCCATCTGGACGCGGCGGCACTGCCAAAGCTCAAAGCGGAGCTCAGCAAGGCCCAGTCCGGCCATTTCACCAAGCTAACGCCTTGGCTCAGCGGCTTGATCAATGACCTGCAAACCCAGCGTGCGCGGATCGGGCCGACGCCTACCCCAGCCATGGGCCTGATACGCGCGCCAGGCAAGCGCAATCTCCTTGGCGGGCTCATCGACAGGCTGGTTCTGCCGCCGTCGGTGCCGCCGGCAAGCGCCAGGCAGCTGCCGCGCAGCGTGGGAACAGCCTTTGGCGGGCAGTCAGATATGGTGCCGCGCCTGCTTACGCTCATGCAGCCGCTGCTGAAGGGCGTCTTCTATCGCTCCTGGAAAAGCCTGCCGCCGCCCCAGCCGCAGCCGATCAGGGTGTACGCCCTGCGCGTGGCCGCGGCGCCTTTCGGCCACAATGCGCCGCTACGGCAGATAGAGTTCAACAAAGACAAGAACCAGGCGACGTTTGGCGAATGGAATATCGACGACCCATGGAACACGGGCAACGGCGGCGGTCCCATTTTGATGCTCAAGAAAGCGAAAGAGACAGCGGCGCCGGACCACCACGAGCCGCGCACCCTCTATCTCGACAATGACTACGACATCGCGCCCGACAGCTACGTCGCGATCGAGAAAGTGGATGGGGAAACCATCGTCACCCCGCCCGTCCTGCTCACCCACCGTTCCCTGGCGGCCTATGGCCTGTCCGGCAAAACCGTACAGGTGGATTTGCCGGACACGGCGACAGGGTGGGTGGATAGCGGTTCCAGCGACTTCACGCCGGTGCGCACCACCCGCGTCTACGCCGGCAGCGAACAACTCGACCTGGCGGAGGAACCGATTACGGACATGGTCGCCGGGGATGAAATCGAGCTGGGCGACGTATACGACGATTTGCAGCCCGGACGCTGGCTGATCGTCGCCGGCGAGCGTGCCGATGTCGTTGTCGGCGGCGTCGCTGCGTCGGGCGTGAAGGCGGCGGAGCTGGTCATGCTGGCCGCCGTGACCCAGAAGGTGCGCGAAGTGAACAACGAGCCGGTGGCCGGCGACACCCTCCATACCCATCTCACGCTCGCCAAGCCACTGGCCTACGCTTACAAGCGCGACACGGTGACGATCTACGGCAACGTGGTCAAGGCAACGAATGGCGAAACGCGCCAGGAAACCCTGGGCGGCGGTGACGCGACCCAGGCGCTGCAGCAGTTCACGCTGAAACAGCCGCCGTTGACCTATGTTTCGGCGCCGACGGTTTCCGGCGTCGCGAGCACGCTCGAAGTGCGGGTGAATGACGTGGCGTGGCACGAGGTGGACAGCCTCGCCGGCCTCGCCGCGAACGCGCGCACGTTCATCACCAGCACCGATGACGCGGCGAAGACCACCGTGGTATTCGGCAATGGCGAGCATGGCGCCCGGCTACCCACGGGGCCGGAGAACGTCAAGGCGACCTACCGCAACGGTATTGGCAAGCCGGGCAACGTCAGGGCCGGGCAGATCTCGCTGCTCAATACCCGACCCCTAGGCGTGAAAGAGGTGATCAACCCGATTCGTGCCTCCGGCGGTGCCGACAAGGAGGCGCGCGATCAGGCGCGCAGGAATGCGCCACTGGCGGTGATGGCGCTCGACCGGCTGGTGTCGACGCCGGACTATGCGGATTTTTCCAGAACCTTCGGCGGCATCGGCAAGGCGGCCGCCGCCCGTCTCGGCAATGGCCGGCAGCAACTGGTGCACGTGACCATTGCCGGGGTGGACGACATTCCCATCGACGCAACCTCGGACCTCTACCGCAATCTGTACGACGCGCTGCACCGCTACGGCGATCCCTATCTGCCGATCCGGCTCGCCGTGCGCGAGCGGCTGGCGCTGGTGGTCAGCGCCAACATTCGCGTCGACCAGGACTATCAGTGGGAGACGCTGGAGCCCAGGGTGCGCAGCGCCGTCCTCGACGCTTTCGGTTTCGACAACGTCGATCTCGCGCAGGATCTGCTGCTGGCCGATGCGATCAGGGTGATCCAGGCCGTGCCCGGCGTGGTGTACGTCGATGTCGACGTGTTCGATACCATTTCCGGGGATGATCTGCTTGCCGGCTTTACCGCCTCCGCGGCAAGTGCGCTCGGTCTGCGCGATCGCATTCTTATCGAGCCGGCGCGCTTCGAGCAGGGCCTGCTGCAACCGGCTCAGCTGTCCTATCTGTCGTCCGAGGTGCCGGACACGCTGATTCTGCAGGAGATCAAGCCATGAGCCGCTCCCTCGATCGCCTGTACGAACTGCTTCCCGTCGTGCACCGCGCGCGCGATGCCGAGTACGGCTATCCGCTGCGCGCGCTGCTGCGGGTGATCAACGAGCAGGTGAATGGGGTCGAGGACGACATCGCACAGCTCTACGAGAACTGGTTCATCGAAACCTGTGAAGACTGGGTCGTGCCCTACATCGGCGATCTCATCGGCTACCGGCCGGTACAGGAGGCGGGCGATCCGGCACTGGAGTCCGATTCGGCAGAGGGGCGACGTCTCAATCGCATCCTGATCCCGCGGCACGAGGTGGCGAACACCCTGGGCTTTCGCCGCCGCAAGGGCACGCTCGCCCTGCTCGAGGAACTGGCGAACGACGTCGCCGGCTGGCCGGCGCGGGCGATGGAGTTCTACGCCCTGCTCAACTGGACACAGCAACTCAACCATCTGCGGCTGGGGCGGGCGCGCAGCGCCGACCTGAGAAACGGCAGTGCGCTCGATCTCGCAGGCGGGCCGTTCGACCCGCTCGCGCATTCGGTGGATGTGCGGCGGGCGATCTCGCACCGCAGGCAGGGACGCTACAACATCCCCAGCGTCGGCGTCTTCGTGTGGCGGCTCAAGGTCTATTCGGTGACGCACGCGCCGGCCTACTGCCTGGAGAGCGCCGGGCCGCAGTGCTTCACCTTCAGCGTGCTGGGCCACGACGCGCCGCTCTACACCAAGGCGGAGCCGGAAACCGCACCCACGCATATCGCCGACGCAATCAACCTGCCCGCGCCGATCCGCCGGCGGGCACTGGAAGAACGCATCAGCCTGCGGCCGCTCAAGACCCAGGCCTCGGCTATGTACTATGGCGAGGCCAGGAGCCTGGTCATCTACGCGCCGGACTGGCCGACCAAGGGGGCGCCCCAGCCGGTACCGCGCGCGAGCGTGATCCCCGCCGACCTGAGCGACTGGTGCTATCGCGCCCAGCGCGGGCAGCTGGCGGTGGATCCGGTGCGCGGGCGCATGGTCTTCCCCGCCGGGCAGCTGCCGAAACGCGGCGTCTGGGTCGGCTACCACTATGCCTTCAGCGCCGACATGGGCGGCGGCGAGTATGACCGCCCATTGTTTCAGCCATTGGCGTACGCGCTCTATAAAGTGGCCAAGGATCAGCCGGTGGCCGACAGCATCGACACCATCAACGCAGCCATTGCGCAATGGCGCCAGGACCAGCAGAACCTGGGTGCCGAGCCCGCCGATGCAGCCGGCAAGGAAAAGTGGCTGAACGACAGGACGCGCCTGCGTGCAGCCGTGGTCGAGATCCAGGACAGCGCCGTGTACACCGAACCGATCGCGGTCGAATTGCAGGCCGGCGAGAGCCTGCAGATTCGCGCCGCCAACCGCACGCGGCCGGTGATTCGTCTGCTCGACTACATGGCCGATCGTCCGGATGCGTTCACGGTGTCCGGCAGGCAGGGCAGCCGCTTCACGCTCGACGGAATTGTCGTCACCGGGCGCGCCATGCAGATCGTGGGGCCGGACCGCGCCGATCCCGAGCGCTTCGCCGAGGGCGACCTGTGC
Source organism: Hydrogenophilales bacterium (assembly GCA_016195805.1). Taxonomy (GTDB): domain Bacteria; phylum Pseudomonadota; class Gammaproteobacteria; order Burkholderiales; family Thiobacillaceae; genus Thiobacillus. Next base: position 72,307 of record JACPYT010000009.1, on the reverse strand, counting down.
GACGTCACCCTGCGCCACGTTACGCTGGTGCCGGGCTGGGCGCTGGAATGCGACTGCGAGCCGAAGCGGCCCAGCGAGCCGAGCCTGGAGCTTTTCTCCACGGCTGCGAAAATCCGGATCGAACACAGCATCATCGGCGCGATCCAGGTGGTCGCCGACGAGGTGCAGACCGATCCGGTGGCGATTTCAATTTCCGACAGCATCGTCGACGCCACCAGCGAAACGCGCGTGGCCATTGGCGCCGCCAACCTGCCGCTCGCATTCGCCGACCTGACCATGGTGCGCTGCACCGTGATCGGCGAGGTCAATACCCACGCCATCACCCTGGCCGAGAATTCGATTTTCATGAGCCACGTCCTGGTCGCGCGCCGTCAGCATGGCTGCCTGCGATTCTGTTATGTCACGCCGGGCTCGCGCACGCCGCGCCGTTACCACTGCCAGCCGGAGCTGGCCGAGGCGGCGATCGAGGAAGCCGTGCGCAGCGCACCGCGCGCCATCACCGACCCGCCGCTCACCGCTGCGATGATTGCCCAGGCCAGACAGCGTGAGCGGGTACGCGTGCGTCCACGGTTCACCAGCACCCGTTATGGCCACCCGGCCTACTGCCAGCTGGCCTGCGACTGCGCCGAGGAGGTCAAGCGCGGGGCGGATGACGAATCCGAAATGGGCGCCTTCCACGATCTCTATCAACCGCAGCGGGAAGCCAATCTGCGCGCGCGTCTCGATGAATACACGCCGGCGGGGATGGAGTCCGGCATCCTGTTTGCGAACTAGGAGACAAAAATGAACGGCGATTTCACGCGCGATACCTTCGATGCCGCCAAACACTTCAGTCGCGTGCTCATGCAGCAGGGCCGCGTGCAGCTGGATGCCGACTGGAACGAGCAGACAGCCATCCTGCTGCGTTACCTGCGCATCCTGACGGCGGACATTCTGGGCCCCGGCGCCGGGCCGGCAGAGGCCATGGGTTTCTATCTCATCACCAAGGGACCCAACGCCGACGCCCGGATCGACGCGATCGAGCCCGATCCGGCGCGGGCCGATGTGCTGAAGAAAAAAGTGGCGGACGGCGATGTGGTCATCGGCACCGGCCGCTATTACGTGCATGGCGTGCTCGTGGAAAATGACCGGGCGATCACCTATACCGAGCAGCCCGGCTACCCGTTTTCCGAGGCCACTACGCTGGACAACATCCAGAACAAGGCCTTGCTCGCCTACTTGGATGTATGGGAGCGCCACATCACCTATGTCCAGGACGACCCTATCCGTGAGGTCGCGCTCGGCGGCCCCGACACCTGCAGCCGTGCGCAGGTGGTGTGGCAGCTGAAGGCCTTGCTGCGCTCCGACAATGTCGAGCAGTTCGATTGCACCTCGCTGGAAGGCCTGCTGGCGCGCGACCTGCCCCACCTCCGGGCACGGGCGCGTCTCGACAAGCCGCCCACCGAGCTGTGCGTGATTGCACCTGACTCGCGCTATCGCGGTGCGGAGAACCAACTCTACCGGGTGGAAGTGCACGAGGGCGGGGTTGCCGCGACCGGCACTCCCGGCGCGACCTTCAAGTGGTCGCGGGACAACGGCTCGGTCATCTTCCCCATCGTCTCGCTCTCTGGCACCACCGTGGTCGTAGAAAGCCTAGGCCGGGACGACTGTCTTTCGCTCAAGCCCGGCGACTGGGTCGAGGTGAGCGATGACGGCATCGCGCTGGGCGAGCAGGCCGGCCCGCTCGCCCAGGTGGATACGGTCGACCGCGACGAGCTGACCGTCACCCTCAAGCTGCCTGCGGGGGTGACGTCTCTGCCTGCTTACGCCGCGACCGACGCGCTCGGCAAACATCCCTTGCTGCGCCGCTGGGATCATGCCGGCGACCTGGCGGCCTACGGCGGCGCACTGCCGATTACCGAAGCGCAGACGCCTGACCAGGGCTGGATCGCACTCGAAGACGGCGTGCAGATCTGGTTTGCCCAAAACGGCCAATACAAGGCCGGGGACTATTGGCTGATTCCAGCGCGTGTGGCCACCGGCGACGTCGAATGGCCGCCCGAACTCGACAGCAATGGCGTGCCCAGGATCGATGCCGACGGCAACCCCATCCCGGCGGAACAGCCACCCCATGGGCCGCAGCATTACTACGCGCCGCTGTTCCTCGTGCCGGGCGGACAGGATCAGGGCCAGGATTGCCGCTGCGCGATCAGGCCGAATCTGCAGTGTCCTCCTGCGGCGACGCCGAATGCGTAGCACTCGACTCGCCCCCCAGGCGGGTTCCTGGAAGGGGGGGCATGCCGAGACGCGCATGCGGGCCCCATGCCCGCAAAGCGAACCGCGGCCTTGGCGGTCGTCGTGACGGGCAGGCGTCGCAATACCTGACAGCCGCCCCCGGCCGGTTTCAGAGGGTGGAAGTGATAGCCGTGCGTGTCCGGCTTCAGTGAGGCCGTCCGGGAAATCCCTGTTCATGCTCAATACCGGCGCCGATTACATTGGCGGATAATGCGTCGCTTCGCCCACCTCACAGAAGCACGCGTCGTATGCAAAAAGAAGTCAAGGAAAAACTCCAGTACGCCGTCGTGGCGTCGGTACAGCTGCCGGGGGTGAGCGACGTCGAGTTCGAGGCGTCGCTGACCGAGTTGCGCGAGCTGGCGAAGACACTGGGGTTCACGGTCACCCGCACCTTCACGCAGAAGCGCGCCGGTTTCGACTCGACGGCATATCTTGGTGTCGGCAAGCGCGAGGAGATCCGCCACTTTGTCAGCGGCAAACCGGGCAACGAAACCGGGCTCGACGCCGAGCCGCAGAACCCCTTGCATCGCCTCTCCAACTTCGTCGAGGGCCTGGACGACGACATCTCGCCTGACCCGATCGACGTCATCTTCGTCGACCACGAGATATCCCCGTCGCAGGCGCGCCACCTCGAAAACGAGGTCGGCTGCCAGGTGATGGATCGCACCATGGTTATCCTCGAGATCTTCCACCGCAACGCGCGCTCCCCCGCTGCGCGCGCGCAGGTGGAGATCGCGCGCCTGGGCTATCTGGCGCCGCGCCTGCGCGAGGCGGCGAAGCTCGCGGGGCCGCAAGGACGGCAGCGCAGCGGCGTCGGTGGACGCGGCGCCGGCGAATCGCACACCGAGCTGGACAAGCGCAAGATCCGCGACCGCATCGCCGAACTGCAGAAGGAAATCGCCGCGATGGACGTCGAGCGCAAGACGCAGCGCGCACGGCGGCAGGCGCACCAGGGGCTCGCCAGCGTGGCGCTCGTCGGCTATACCAACGCGGGCAAGTCAACCCTGATGCGCGCGCTCACCGGCAGCGAGGTGCTGGTCGCCAACAAGCTCTTCGCGACGCTCGACACCACCGTGCGCACCCTTTATCCCGAGAGCATCCCGCGCGTACTGGTCAGCGACACGGTCGGCTTCATCAAGAACCTGCCCCACGGGCTGGTCGCGTCGTTCAAGTCGACGCTCGAAGAGGCGCTCGATGCGTCGCTGCTGCTGCATGTCATCGACGCCAGCGATCCCGGTTTTGAACGGCAGATCGAAACCACCGAACACGTCCTCAACGAGATCGACGCGCAGGACGTGCCGCGTTTCCGCATCTTCAACAAGATCGATCACGTCGGCGACGCCGCAGCGCAAGCCGAACGCGAAGCCGCGCTGCGCGCCGCGTACCCTGATTGCATCGTGATGAGCGCGCGCCGCCCGGACGACGTCGCGAAGCTGCACAAGGCGATCGTTGCGTTTTTCCAGCGGGATCTGGTCGAGGCCGAGCTTTTTCTGCCCTGGTCGGCACAGCAACTGCGCGGGGAAATCTTCGCGCGCTGCGAGGTGCTGGATGAGCGTGCCGACCATGAGGGCGCGATCTTCCGCGTCCGCGGCGAACAGGGGGCCTTGAATAGCCTGCGTGAGCAGCTCGGCCAGGTGCGATAAGCAGATCCTGGGCCGCCCCGGTCGCCGCTTGGGCCACAGCGGCAATTCGGGTGGGCTTTCCGGCCGGTCATGCCCGGGTGCGTTTCGCTCGGTGAAAAAAGCCCACTGAGGTTTCGAACGGTCAGCGCCGGTTTTTCCGCATGGGCAGGCCCAGTCAGGTCGGCCCGCGCATAACGGGCCCGCCGTCTGCCTCGGAAAGGGTCCTGGTTGCCAGGGACGGATTTGGACGATTCGGGTAGTGAGAGTGGCCATAACCATTGTTTTTAATAGGAATTATGGCCATTGTTCAGTTAACCAAAAACGGGCCGGGAAGTAAGCATATGGCGGCCGAAACGAACCTCAGCGCAGCCGAACCGGCAGGCTGTTCAAGCATTAACTGGCCGCAAGAACCAGAATGAAACATGACGTGTCCAATCACGCCCAACCCTTGCTTTGTGAATCCGGTTCCCTAGCAACAAAACGCCTGCCCGGAGGGGCAAGGGGCCGCCGGCCGCCGCTGGGCGTGCTCATGCGGGCTAGATAGACCGACTGCTATGCCTTATTGTTTAATAAGGCCGTGCATTCAAGGTAGACATGGCATGAAGGGGCCGGGGGGGCGCGTACGAAGTCATGGCCGTTTTCTCAAGGAGGGGGCTGTGCCAGGATCGAGGCGTGTGCTTGCCCTGTCGGCCGCATCGAGATGCAACACCAGAATAGAAAATAAAAGCGGGGAACAGTCCGAACCGGAAAGCTGAGGAAACTTACCATAGCAACTGTTCTTATCATCGAAGACAACCCCCACAACATGAAGCTGGCGAGCTTTCTGTTGGAAAACGCCGGGCACATGACATTGCAGGCAAGCGACGCGCAAGTCGGAATCGCGCTGGCGCGTGCGCATCGGCCCGAAATCATCCTGATGGATATTCAGCTACCCGGGATGGACGGATTGGCTGCCACGCAACTGATCAAGGCGGACGCCGACTTGCGGCACAGCAAGGTTTTTGCACTGACTGCCTTTGCGATGAAAGGCGACGAGGACAAAATCCGGGCAGCGGGATGCGACGGCTATATCGCCAAGCCCTTCAATTACCGGACGTTCCTCGAAACGATCGCGGCCGCGCTGCCCACCAGCGCGGCCGCAGACCCGCAGGGAGAATAGGCACGCATGGACGCCGCTGTCGCGCAAAAAACCATCCTGATCGTCGATGACGATGCCAAGAACCGGGCCCATCTCGCGCTGCTGCTGAAAGCCGAGGGCTATGTCGCGCTCGAGGCGCAGACCGGCGAAGCCGCCCTCCAGCGGGCCGCGGCGGAAAAACCGGACCTCATCCTGCTCGATGCCATGATGCCGGGCATGGACGGCTTCCAGGTCGCGGCCAAACTCAAGGCTGCCGATGCCACCCGGGCCATTCCCATCATCATGGTGACCTCCCTGTCGGGGCGCGACTCGAGGCTGGCCGCCCTGCAGAGCGGCGTCGAGGAGTTCCTCACCAAGCCGGTGGACCGCGCGGAGTTGTGGGTGCGCGTGCGGAACCTGCTGCGGCTCAAGGAATACAGTGATTTTCTCGTCAACTACAACCACACGCTGGAAGTGCAGGTGAGGGAGCGCACCGAGCAGCTCGTCGAAAGCCAGTTCGACACGCTCTACACCATTTTGCGCGCGGCGGAATTCCGCGACGAGGAGACCGGTGCGCACATCCGCCGTATCAGCTACTACTGCAGGCATCTGGCCGGACAATTGGGGATGCCGGCTGATTTCGTCGAGACCATCTATCATGCGAGCCCGCTGCACGACATCGGGAAAATCGGCGTGCCGGATACGGTCCTGCTCAAGCCGGGCCGCCTCGATGCGACCGAGTGGGAGAGCATGAAGTCCCATGCCGAACTCGGCGCCAGGATCCTGGGCAGCGGGAAGAGCACTTCGCCCTACACGCGTATGGGCGCAGCCATTGCCCAGAATCACCACGAAAAATGGGACGGCAGCGGCTATCCGGGTCGACTCGCGGGAGAAGCCATCCCGCTGGAAGCGCGGATCATGGCGATCTGCGACGTCTACGACGCACTCCGCAGCGTGCGCCCCTACAAGCCCGCGTTTACCCATGAGCAGGCGTTCAACCTGATCGTCGTGGGAGACGAGCGGACCCGCCCCAGCCATTTCGATCCTGCCGTGCTGGCCGCGTTTACCCGCCAAGCCGACGTATTCAACGACATCTATCAATCGCACACCGACTGAGCGATGGCGCGCGCAAACACCTGCCCGGTCAACCCGACACGAATCTCGCCATGACAGAATCGACAGACTCCGGAAACGCCCGCGAGCGGGCCCTGTGGTACGGCAATGCGATGGAGCAGCTGGTCGAGGTCGTGCAACGCCTGTCGATGGCGCGCGACCTGGCTACGGTGATGGACATCGTCAAGCATGCTGCGCGCGCGCTCACCGGCGCCGACGGCGCAACCTTCGTGCTGCGCGACGGCGACAAATGCTTCTACGCAGACGAGGATGCGATCAGTCCCTTGTGGAAAGGGCAGCGTTTTCCCATGGATGTCTGCATCAGCGGCTGGGCCATGCTGAATCGGCAGCCTGCAGTGATCGAGGACATCTACGCCGATTCGCGCATTCCCGCCGACGCCTATCGCCCCACCTTCGTCAAAAGCCTGGCGATGGTGCCGATCCGCACCCTGGATCCGGTGGGCGCCATCGGCAACTACTGGGCAGCGCGGCATCAGCCGAGCCCGGAACAGGTGAAGGTGCTGCAGGCGCTCGCGGACACGACGGCGGTCGCGCTGGAGAACGTACGGGTCTATGCCGAACTCGAGAAGCGCGTTCGCGAACGCACCCTGGAGTTGGAAACCATCCTCGATAACATTCAGGTGGGCGTCATTTTTTCCACCTACAACCGCATCGTGCGCGCCAATCCCAAAACCGCCGACCTGTTCGGCACGGTTTCGCCTGACGCGCTGGCGGGCATCCCGATCCGGTCGCTGCTGCAGCCGGCAGGAAGCGGGACGCTATGGGGCGACACCGGGCAGGAACGTGCGCCGAGCGAGATATTCGATACCGAAATCCAGCTGAAGCGCCAGGCCGTTCCGTTCTGGGCGCACGTCGTCCACAAGCCGCTGGATCCCGAGCTTTATCCGGACGGCGCGATCTGGATGATCGACGATATCAGCGCAGCCAAGGAAAAGGAAAGCCTGCTCATCCAGATGCGCCAGGCCGCCGAGGAATCGACCCGCTTCAAAAGCGAATTTCTGGCCAGCATGAGCCACGAATTGCGCACGCCGCTCAACGCGATCATCGGCTTCTCGGAAGTGTTGCGCGACGGCCTGGTCGGCGAACTGAACGACAAGCAGCACGAGTATCTGTGCGACATATTCGACAGCGGCCAGCATCTGCTCGCGCTCATCAACGACGTGCTCGACCTGTCCAAGGTCGAGGCGGGCAAGATGCACCTGGAACTGGAGAGAACCGATCCCATCCCCCTGTTGGGCGGCAGCCTCTCCATCGTCAAGGAGAAGTCGCTGGCGCACCGGATCAGCCTGAAGCTGGAGGTGCCCGAGGAGATGGCGCCGTGCTGGCTGGATCCGCGCAAGCTCAAGCAGATCGTCTACAACCTGCTTTCCAATGCGGTCAAATTCACGCCGGAAGGCGGCGCGGTCACGCTGCATGCCGGGCTGGTGACGCGCGAGGCGGCGTTGCAGCGGGCGGGCGATCTGCCCGAGGTGCGCACCCCGCTTCCCGAGAACGTCGATGCCTTCCTGCAGATCGACGTGTCCGACAGCGGCATCGGCATCGAGGCGGACGACATGGCGCGGCTGTTTCAGCCTTTCGTCCAGATCGACAGCTCGCTTTCCCGCCGTTTCGAAGGAACGGGCTTGGGTCTGGCGCTGGTACGCAAGCTGGCGGAGCTGCATGGCGGCGCCGTGCGGGTGGCCAGCCTGCCCGGCCGCGGCAGCCGCTTCACGGTATGGCTGCCTTACCGTGACACGCCCGGCGAAGCAGACAGGCAGGCCATCCTGGTCCGGCCCGATGCCATGCCGGTGGAGACGGAAGCACCGCGGGTGCTGGTGGTGGAGGACAACAACCAGGCGGCCGATCTCATCCGCATGCAACTGGAGGCCAACGGCTGCGAAGTCATGCGCGCGGCTTCGGCCCAGATCGCGCTCTCCATGCTGAACGAGCCGCCGTGGCCTGATCTGGTCAGCCTCGATATCCTGCTGCCCGACATGGACGGCTGGGAGCTCCTCGCCAGGATCAAGCAGAACCCCCGGTTCGCGCAGATCCCCGTGGTCATCATGTCGATCGTCGCCGACTGCAGCAAGGGCCTCTCGCTGGGGGCCGCCGAAGTGCTGCAAAAGCCCGTGTTGAAGGATGACCTCGATGCCGCGCTGGAGCGGCTCGGGTTGGGGCGCACCGACGAAGCTGGCGAGCCACGGACCATCCTGGTCGTAGATGATGATCCGCATGCGGTCGAACTCGCCACGGCCTACCTGAGATCCTTCCCCTTCAAGGTGTTGCAGGCGTCTGGCGGGGCCGAGGGCATTTCGATGACGCAAACCTATCTGCCCAGCCTGATCATCCTCGACCTGATGATGCCGGAAGTGAGCGGCTTCGAAGTGGTGGAGGCGCTCGCCGCGCATCCCGAAACGGCCAGGATCCCCATCCTCATCCTCACCGCCAAGCTGCTGACGACAGAGGACCGGCACGCGTTGAACGGCCGTGTCACCCAGATCATGGAAAAGTCGGATTTCAACCAGCGCCGCTTCATGAGCGAAGTGTGGCGTGCGCTGGGCCGCAGACAATTTGTTCCGCCGCAGTAGGCATCAGGGAGGCAGCATGATTTGAGGTGGTTGACCGTCTCTTGTTCGGCCAAAGCCGACCGTGGGCCAAATAACTGATTGAGTCCGTAATGCATCGATGAGTCGCCATTCGGTGGAGAACCCACGGCCAATTCCTTTGTTACAGATCCCCCTGGCAATTATTCTTCTAGGTTTTGTTGATGACGGGGAGTACACGGTATCCATGGAAAACAAGAAGAAGGCAATGCCAGCGGATGGCGCGAGGCTCATCCAAGATGTTCTGGCTGAACTGGGGTGGTCAGCGGATGTTGCGGTCGTTGCTGAGGGCGTCAGGCGCCTTGACGTTGGGTTGCCTGCAGAGGACGAGTTCTCCGTCGTCTGTGCTTGGCTCGGGAAGTGCCAGCTCCTTCATAAGCTCAACCAACAACAAGTACCCGTCGCGTCTCGGCAGGAGTTTCAGGTGCCGGACCTGCTGGCCAAGTTCTCGACTCAGACCAGCAAGCCCCCCGTGCTGATCGAGGTGAAGTCAAAGAAGGAGAAGTTCCTCTCTTTCAGGCCCGACTATTTGCAGCGCCTACAGAACTACGCCGATCTGGTGGATATGCCTCTGCTGATAGCGTGGAAGTTCCACAGCCTGTGGATGCTTTTTGAGGCGAGGCACATGAAAAAGGCCAATAAAAATTTCAACATCACGATGGAGACAGCCATGCGAGAAAACCTTCTCGGCTCTCTGGCCGGCGACGTTGCGTACAAGATTGGCGCTGGCGCGGGGATTCATCTTCGTCTCCGCAAGGACAAGCTGGTTGAGAAAGAAGTGGCCGACAACGGCGGCACGGAACAATGGATGATGACAATCGACGACGTCGCCTTCACCGACTACGAAGGCAACCGTCGAGAGGATCTAGATGGTGAGGTCCAGTCGCTCTTTAGTACATGGGACCTGGAGGAACAGCAGGAACACAACGATTCGCACATACATCTGCGATTCGTTGCTGGCAATGAGGGCATGCAGTTTGCGCACACGGCACTGGTTCATCTTCTCAACTGGGAGTCACCACAGGATGACCGGCCACACTGGCGCGGCCTGCTGAGGAAAGAGCAGGTGACCGCGAACGTGGCGAACTTCTCGGCCGCGTTGGAATCCGCCCTTCGGCAGAAGGTCGTATCCCACGTATTCTATGTGCGGCCACACGCCATGCCAGTGTTCTTGTGACCACCGAACATTGAGCTAGGCCGTGCTTCGCATGTAAGAGCCGGAAATTTCCAGTTAAGACTAGTACGAAAACCGGTGCAGCCTCACCAGTACAAAGCGGTCACCGAGCTGCGCAACAAGCGAGGTCGCGTGGGAACCCGTCAGAACGGCAAATCGTCATCATCAGCAGATTTTGGCAAAGCACCTGCCGGTAGCGGAAGATTGGTGACGACGAACAGGTTCAAGATGTCGTGACGATCCATGAACATTACCTGACTCCGCTTCGTTGCATCGAGCTTATTGCCGAGCCAGTTTCTCGCTGCTTTCGTGATCTCACCACCAGCGATGATAAACGCATGGTCTACCAGTACGCGCTTACCAATCTCTGGATCGAAGATCTCATGCCCAAGCATCATCGAAACTTGGTTGTGGATCTCAGCGATATTGGAATTTTCTCCTTTGGTCATACCCGCTGCGTCCAGCTTGCCCTTCTTTGCCTGAATGCCAAAGTAGAGGACGTGCAGGGTGGGAAGAACAAACTTCATCCAGACGTCTTTGCCATACTCGAGCGCCTTGTCTTTGTGCCCTGCGGCAGTGATACGATGGAAACCAAGTTGCCGGAATAGGGGCAAAAGGACCTCCTCAATCAGTTCGTCCTCCGAAGCCTTGTCGAGATACGTGATCAACTGCTCTCGACGTTTCAACTCCGCATTAGAAAACGGCCGGTGCGGGTTAGCAGGCAGGGCCACAATCACATTGGTGGCGATGTGGCGCAGATAGCACTTTTTGTCCTCAGCATAGAAGGGCTCAAAACCCTCCCGAGCCAGTGCCGCTGCTAACATGGCCAAGGCGCCCGGCCGGTCGTGCCCCTCATGTTGGGCGTCTGCCTGATCCATCAACGTTTCGATCACCCGTGCAAAGGTATCTGACGGCGTGTTCGGGCCGGGCTGCGGCTCGGCGAGGATCGAACGCAAAGTCTCCGCGACCCAGTAATTGCGGGTTGAGCCGTCATGGGCATGGTCGGTGTCGCAATCTTGGAAGAACTCGGTCAGGCGGCTACTGCTGCGATAGACGAAGAAGCTGGTATCCGCTGGGAAATTGCCGCAAATCATGTCCGCAATCTGCACAAGAGTGCGTTGTTTAAACTGCATCGTGTTGGCCTTGACGAGAAGAATGAATGGAGCATAGATGGGAACGTATGCACACAGCAATCTGGAGCTTTCGCTGGCGGGTGTACGCGTTCGTCGGCCGAGAAAACTGTCGTTCAACTAATTGGTCGCTGCAATGTCGGCTAACCACTGCATTGCCGACTCACAGCACGCAGATTGCTAACGGCGCCTTCGGCCGAGTAAGCGACGGTGAGGTTCATCGTCATGACGGTCAGCGTTTCATTACGGGTAATCCCTATCGGTAACGCGGCGGATGAATCCGGTAGTGCCGCCAGTTACCGTTGGATTTCTCCAGGCGTTACTGGACGTAATAGGCAAATAAAAAGGCCATAACCCTTTAACAAGAATTATGGCCTTCTTTGGACCACCAGGGATCGAATTCTGGTGGAGCCGGCGGGAATCGAACCCGCGTCCGCAAGCCCTCTACAGGCAGTTCTACATACTTAGTCCGGTGTTTTTATGCTTTAAGCTCCATCACGCCCGCCGAACAGGCTGGATTTCGCCGAGTCGCCTTGGATTTTGCACCTGCCCAAGCGACCCGGACAAGCACGATTTCATGTGAATTAACTCACTGCCGGTTTGACCCGGCCTAGCCCATGAACAGGCTAGTGTGAGTCCTGGACCTTAAGCGGCCAGGGCGTAGTTTTCGTCGTTTGCGACTAAAGTTTTTCAGTTGGATTTACGAGGTGCTCTGACCCTCGGTATGCCCTACGCTGCTTTGCGACCCACGTCGAAGCCAGGTCGGCCCCATGTGTGTTGCTGCAACAAGTGTACCGCATAGAGGGCGGACCGGCGGGAAAGTTCCGGCGCCGGGATAAATTTCGGTCGGCCGGATTTAGTGCAGGAAGGGAAGGGGATCGTGTGCGACCGCCACCGCCACGATGTAGCCGAGCACGAGCAGGGCGGCGATCCAGGCGGCGATGCGCGTGCGCTTGGTTTTGCCGCGCTTGAGGGCGACGGTGCCGAGCACGATGTAGACGATCAGCGCGACAAGCTTGGCGGTGAGCCAGCCGTTTACCAGCGGATACTGGCCCAGCATGATGGCGAGGCCGAAGCCGCTGATCAGCAGCAGGGTGTCGTTGACGTGCGGGACGATGCGCACCCAGCGCGCCTGCAACCGCGGGGAATCGGCCATCATCCAGACGCCGCGCAGGACGAACAGCGTCAGCGTGATGGCGACGGTGGTGAGGTGGAAATGCTTGAGCAGGCTGTAGGTCATGTTCAGGGCGCCAGGTAATCGAGGGTTTCGAGCGGGTGATGAATCTCCGCATGGGCGCCCCAGGACTGCGGCTGGTCGGCGGTGTCGAGATAGCCCCAGGCGGCGACCAGCGCCGGCATGGCGGCGGCGTTGGCGGCCTGGATGTCGCGTTCGGCATCGCCCAGATACAGGCACTGTTCAGGCTTCGTGCCGCACAGTTCGGCGGCGGCGAGCATCGGCGCCGGATGCGGCTTGGGCTGCGGGCAGGTGTCGCCTGAGACGATGCAGGTGGCGCGCTCGGCCAGGTCGAGGATGGACATCAGCGGCTCGGTGAAGCGCGCCGGCTTGTTGGTGACCACGCCCCAGGCGAGGCCGCGCCGTTCCAGGGCATCCAGCAGTTCGGGAATGCCGGGGAAGGGCCGCGAGTGGCGGCAGATGTTCGCGGCGTAGAGTTCGAGGAATTCCTCCCGCATCGCGGGGAAGCGCGCATCCTCCGGATGCAGGCCGAAACCGAGGCCGAGCAGGCCACGCGCGCCGTGCGAGGCCTGCGGACGGATGATTTCATCGGCGAGCGGGGCGAAGCCATGACGTGTGCGCTGCAGGTTGAGCGCGTGGCCGAGGTCGGGTGCGGTGTCGACCAGGGTGCCGTCGAGGTCGAACAGGACGGCGCGGATGTTCTCGAGCATCACGGCTTTACTCCCCCCGGCGCGTCGCCATCAGGTAGTTGACGTCGGTATCCGCTTCCAGCTTGTAGACCTTGGACAGCGGGTTGTAGGTCATGCCGATCAGTTCCTGGGTGTCGAGCCCGGCTTCGCGCGCCATGCGGGCGAGCTCGGCGGGCTGGATGAACTTGGCGTAGTCGTGGGTGCCGCGCGGCAAGAGCTTGAGGACGTATTCGGCGCCGACGATGGCGAACAGATAGCTCTTGGCGTTGCGGTTCAGCGTCGAGAAGAACACCCAGCCGCCCGGCTTGACCAGCCTGGCGCAGGCGGCGACGACCGAAGCGGGGTCAGGCACGTGTTCGAGCATTTCCATGCAGGTGACGACGTCGAACTCGCCGGCGTGCTCGGCGGCGAAAGCTTCGGCGGACACCAGCTGGTAGTCGACGCTCTTGCCCGATTCGTAGAGATGCAGTTTGGCGACCTTGAGGGCCTTCTCCGAGAGGTCGATGCCGCTGACCTCGGCGCCGGCACCCGCCATGGCCTCGGCCAGGATGCCGCCGCCGCAGCCGACATCGAGCACCTTCTTGCCTGCAAGCGGCGCCTGCTTGTCGATCCATTTCAGGCGCAGCGGGTTGATTTCGTGCAGCGGCTTGAACTCGGAGTTCGGGTCCCACCAGCGGTGGGCGAGCTCGGAAAACTTGGCGATTTCGGCAGCGTCGACGTTGCTCATGCGTGTCCTCGTGGTGCGAGTTTGGTGCGCCAGTAGGCGGCGCGGGCGGTCAGGTCGTCCACATCCAGATTGACCAGACGGCGGTCATTCAGTTTCAGCTTGCCGTCGACCCAGACGTGGGTGACGTGCTCGCGTCCCGCAACGTAAACCAGGTGCGAGATGGGGTCAAACACCGGCTGGCAGATCAGGCCGCGCAGGTCGACCGCGACCAGGTCTGCGCGCTTGCCCGGAACGATGCTGCCGATCTTGTCGTCGAGGCTGAGCGCGCGGGCAGCGTCGAGCGTCGCCATTTTCAGCGCGGTCGCGGCGGGCAGGGCGGCCGCGTCGCCGCTGACGCCCTTGGCGAGCAGGGCGGTCATGCGCATTTCGGAGACCAGGTCCAGGCGATTGTTGCTGGCGGCGCCGTCGGTGCCGAGGCCGACATTGACGCCTGCCCGCATCAGCTCGACCACCGGCGCGAGGCCGGAGGCAAGCTTGAGGTTGGAACTCGAGCAGTGCGCCACGTGGCAGCCGTGTGCGGCGAGCGATTCGATTTCGGCGTCGTTGACGTGCACCGCGTGGACGCCGATGAAATTCGGTCCCAGCAGGCCGAGCCGCGCCAGCCGTTCCAGCGGGCGCACGCCATATTGCGTCAGACTATGCTGGATTTCGTCCGCGGTTTCGTGGATGTGGGTGTGGATGGGCAGGCCGAGCTGTTCGGCCAGGGTGTTGATGCGGCCAAACGTGGTATCCAAAACGGTGTAGGGCGCGTGCGGGGCGAAGGCGAAGGAGAGCAGCGGCTCGTCCTTCAGTTCGTCGCGCAGGGTGAGCCCCTTGGCCAGGTAGTCGTCGGCATCCGAGGCGTAGGCGCTGGGGAATTCCAGCACGATCATGCCCAGCGTGGCACGCATCCCGGCCTGCAGGAAGGCTTCGCCCGCGGCCCGGGGAAAGAAATACATGTCGTTGCAGGTGGTGATGCCGCCGGACAGCATCTCGGCGGCGGCAAGCAGGGTGCCGTCGCGCACGAAGGCCTCGGACACGTGCTTTTTTTCGGTCGGCCAGATGCGGTCATTGAGCCAGGCCATCAGCGGCAGGTCGTCGGCAAAGCCGCGAAACAGCGACATCGCGGCATGGCCGTGCAGGTTGACGAGGCCCGGGATCAGCGCCTGGCCGGGCAGGGCGAGCGTTTGCGCGGCATCGTAGCGGGCCTGCGCGGCGTCGGCGGGCAGCACGTCGAGGATGCGGCCGTCCTGCACGACGACGGCATGGTCGGCCAGGGTTCCTGCTGGTTCGACGGGTACCACCCATTGCGGCAGGAGAAGAAGGTCGGCGGGGGCTTTCATGGTGGCCTGCATTCTCACTGTTTGGGCGTGGTTTGGCAAAGGCGGGCGCGTCGGGCAGCCATGCTAAAATCGCGGGCTTTAAAGCCTGAATAAATAAAAGCCGGTTATGGAACAGTTTGCCAAGGAAACCCTCCCGGTCAGTCTCGAAGAGGAGATGCGGCGTTCTTACCTCGATTACGCGATGAGCGTGATCGTCGGGCGCGCGCTGCCGGACGTGCGCGACGGGTTGAAGCCCGTGCATCGCCGCGTGCTCTACGCGATGAACGAGCTGGGCAACGACTGGAACAAGGCTTACAAGAAGTCGGCCCGCGTGGTCGGCGACGTCATCGGTAAATACCACCCGCACGGCGACACCGCGGTGTACGACACCATGGTGCGGATGGCGCAGGACTTCTCGCTGCGCTACCCGCTGATCGACGGCCAGGGCAACTTCGGCTCGGTCGACGGCGACAACGCGGCGGCGATGCGTTACACCGAAGTGCGCATGGCGAAGATCGCGCACGAGCTGCTGGCCGACCTCGACAAGGAAACGGTCGATTTCGGCCCCAACTACGACGGCTCCGAGCAGGAACCGCTGGTGCTGCCGACCAAGATCCCCAACCTGCTGATCAACGGCTCGTCCGGCATCGCGGTGGGCATGGCGACCAACATCCCGCCGCACAACCTCACCGACATCTGCACCGCGCTGCACACGCTGCTGGACGACCCCGAGACCGACATCGAGTCGCTGATCAATATCGTCAAGGCGCCGGACTTCCCGACCGCCGGCATCATCTATGGCCTCTCCGGCGTGCGCGACGGCTACCGCACCGGCCGCGGCCGCGTGGTGATGCGCGCCACCTGCCACGTCGAGGACCTCGACAAGAGCGGCGGCAAGCAGGCCATCATCATCGACGAGCTGCCCTACCAGGTGAACAAGGCCAATTTATTGATAAAAATTGGCGAGCTGGTGCGCGAGAAGCAGATCGACGGCATCGCCGACCTGCGCGACGAGTCCGACAAGTCGGGCATGCGCGTCTACATTGAGTTGAAGCGCGGCGAGAACGCCGACGTGGTCCTGAACAATCTGTACAAGCAGACGCAGATGCAGGACACCTTCGGCATGAACATGGTGGCGCTGATCGACGGGCAACCCCGATTGCTCAACCTCAAGGAAATGCTCGACGCCTTCCTGCGCCACCGCCGCGAAGTCGTCACCCGCCGCACCGTGTTCGACTTGCGCAAGGCGCGTGAACGCGGCCACATCCTGGAAGGCCTGGCGGTGGCGCTGGCCAACGTCGACGACATCGTCGAACTGATCAAGTCGTCGGAAACCCCGGTCATCGCGAAAGAGCGCCTGCTTGGCCGCGCCTGGAAGTCGGCGATGGTCGAGGAAATGCTGGCGCGCATCGATCCCGAGTTCTCGCGTCCGGTGAACATCGGCCCAGAGTTCGGCCTGCACGTCGACGGCTATCACCTGTCCGAAATCCAGGCGCAGCGCATCCTGGAAATGCAACTGCAGCGCCTGACCAACCTGGAATCGGACAAGATCATTGGCGAGTACAAGGAGATCATGGCGAAGATCGCCGATCTGCTCGACATCCTGTCCAATCCGTCGCGCATCACCCAGATCATCCGCGAGGAGTTGACCCAGGTGCAGGAGCAATTCGGCGACGCGCGCCGCTCGGCCATCGTCGAGAACGCGCAGGACATGTCGATGGAAGACCTGATCAAGCCGGAAGAGATGGTCGTCACGCTGTCGCACGGCGGCTACATGAAGTCGCAGCCGATCGACGACTACCGCGCGCAGAAGCGCGGCGGGCGCGGCAAGCAGGCGGCGGGCACCAAGGATGAAGACTTCATCGAGAAGATGTTCATCGCCAACACCCACGACTACATCCTCTGCTTCTCCAACCGCGGCCGGCTGTACTGGCTCAAGGTCTACAACGTGCCGCAGGGCGGGCGCACCGCGCGCGGCAAGCCCATCGTCAACCTGCTGCCGCTGGAAGAGGGCGAGAAGATCAATGCGCTGTTGCCGGTCAAGACCTTCGACGACGACCACTACGTGTTCATGGCCACCAGCAACGGCATCGTCAAGAAAACGCCGCTGTCCGACTTCTCGCGCCCGCGTACTGCCGGCATCATCGCGGTGGGGCTGGACGACGGCGACTTCCTCATCGGTGCGTCGATCACCGACGGCCGCCACGACGTCATGCTGTTCTCCGACGGCGGCAAGGCGGTGCGTTTCGACGAAAACGACGTGCGCCCGATGGGCCGCACCGCGCGCGGCGTGATCGGCATGAAGTTGGCCAAGGGCAAGAAGCTGATTTCGCTGCTGGTGGCCGAGGACGAGAACGACTTCGTGCTGACCGCGACCGAAAACGGCTACGGCAAGCGCACGCCGATCGCCGAATACACCCGTCACGCGCGCGCCACGCAGGGCATGATCGCGATCCAGACCAGCGAGCGCAACGGCCGCGTGGTGGCCGCCACGCTGGTGAAGCCGGACGACGAGATCATGCTGATCACGACTGGTGGCGTGCTGATCCGCACCCGGGTCAAGGAAATCCGTGCCATGAGCCGCGCGACGCAGGGCGTCACGCTGATCAACCTGGACAAGGGCGAAACGCTGATCGGCCTGGAAAAACTGGCTGAATCCGACAACGAAGAGGAATGAAGGGGAGACCAAGCATGACCATTTATAACTTCAGCGCCGGCCCGGCCGTGCTGCCCAAGGATGTGCTGCAACAGGTGCAGGCCGAACTGGTCGACTGGCACGGCTCCGGCATGTCGGTGATGGAAATGAGCCACCGCGGCAAGGAATTCATGGGTATCGCCGCCGAGGCGGAAGCCGACCTGCGCGAGCTGATGGGCATCCCCGCCAACTATAAGGTGCTGTTCCTGCAGGGCGGCGCATCCTCGCAGTTCGCGATGGTGCCGATGAACCTGCTGCGCGGCAAAACCAGCGCCGATTACCTGAACACCGGCGAGTGGTCGAAGAAGGCCATCAAGGAAGCGAAGAAATACGGCGCGGTGAACGTGGTGGCGACCAGCGAGGACAGGAATTTCAGCTACGCGCCGGCGCAGGATCAGTGGAAGCTCGATCCGAACGCGGCCTACCTGCACTACACGCCCAACGAAACCATCGGCGGCGTGGAAATGTTCTGGACCCCCGACACCGGTAGCGTGCCGCTGGTCGCCGACATGTCGTCGACCATCCTGTCGCGCCCGATCGACGTCTCGAAATTCGGCCTGATCTACGCCGGCGCGCAGAAGAACATCGGCCCGGCGGGGCTGACCATCGTCATCGTGCGCGAGGATCTGATCGGCGAGACGCTGAAGGGCACCCCGACCATGTTCGACTACAAGATCCACGCCGACAACGACTCGATGTACAACACGCCTGCCACCTTCGCCATGTACACGGCCGGGCTGGTGTTCAAGTGGCTGAAGAAGAATGGCGGCCTCGCCGCGATGGAAAAGACCAACCGCGAGAAGGCCTGCCTCTTGTACGACTACCTCGATTCGACCGATTTCTACGCCTCGCCGGTGGCGAAGGAAAACCGCTCGCTGATGAACGTGCCGTTCACCCTGAAGGATGCCGCGCTCGACGAGGCCTTCCTCAAGCTCGCCAAGGAACGCGGCCTGCTGCAGCTGAAAGGTCACCGTTCGGTCGGCGGCATGCGCGCCTCGATCTACAACGCGATGCCGATCGAGGGCGTGCGTGCGCTGGTCGACACCCTGCGCGATTTTGAGAAAAGCCATGGCTGAGCCGCGCAGGATCCTCACCCTGAACGCCATTTCCGCACGCGGGCTGGCGCGGCTACCTGAGCATTACACGGTCGGCGGCGACATCGTCGATCCGGACGGCATCCTGGTGCGCTCGGCCAACATGCACGACATGGATATCCCGGCGTCGGTATGGGCGATCGCCCGCGCCGGCGCGGGGACCAACAACATCCCGGTGAAGAAGCTGTCGGAGCGCGGGGTGCCGGTGTTCAACGCGCCGGGCGCCAATGCCAATGCGGTGAAGGAGCTGGTCATCGCCGGCATGCTGCTGGGCGCGCGCAACCTGGTGCCGGCGCTGAAGTTCGTCGAAGGCCTGTCCGGCACCGACGAGGAGATGCACAAGACGACCGAAGCCGGCAAGAAGCAGTTCGCCGGCATGGAGCTGCCGGGCCGCACGCTCGGCGTGATCGGGCTCGGTGCCATCGGTTCCTTTATTGCCGAAGCTGCGATCAAGCTCGGCATGAACGTGGTCGGCTTCGACCCGGCGATCACGGTCGACGCCGCGTGGCGGCTGCCATCGCAGGTCAAGCGCGCGGAGAGCGTCGAGGACGTGCTGCGCATGGCCGACTTCGTCACCCTGCATGTGCCGCTGCTGGATGCCACCCGCAACCTCGTCAACGCCCAGCGCATTGCGGTGATGCGTCCCGGCGCGGTGCTGCTCAACTTCGCGCGCGAAGGCGTGGTCGACAATGCCGCGGTGATCGAGGCGCTCGACGCCGGCAAGCTGCATGCCTACATCTGCGACTTTCCGGCCAACGCGCTGAAGGGCCACGCCAAGGCGGTGGCGCTGCCGCACCTGGGGGCGAGCACCGAGGAAGCTGAGGAGAACTGCGCCGTGATGGTGGCCGAACAGCTCGCCGACTATCTGGAAAACGGCAACATCCTCAACGCGGTCAACTTCCCCAACGTCAGTATGGCGCGCGAATCCGCGTATCGCATCGCGATTGCCAACGCCAACGTGCCCAACATGGTGGGTCAGATCTCGTCGGTGCTCGCCGCGGCCGGCCTCAACATCCACAACATGGTCAACAAGTCGAAGGGCGACATGGCGTATACGCTGGTCGACGTCGACAGCGCCGTGAACGCTGCGGTGATGCAGCAGCTTGCCGCGATTGCCGGGGTTCTGGCGGTGCGCTACCTGCCGGCATGAAGGACGAAGCGCACAGCGCGCCGGACGCGCGGACCGAACTTGGCGCGCTGCGTGCGCGTATCGACGGCATCGACGACGCCATCCTCAAGCTGGTGTCCGAGCGCGCAGGCATTGCCCAGCAGGTCGGGCGCGCCAAGAACGGCGAAAGGATCTACCGGCCCGAACGCGAGGCGCAGATCGTGCGGCGCCTGCGCGAAGCCAACCCCGGACCATTGTCGGGCGACACCATCGAACGCCTGATCCGCGAAATCATGTCGGCTTGCCGTGCCGTGGAAGAAACCACGCGCATCGCCTATCTCGGCCCCGCCGGCACCTTCAGCCAGCAGGCGGTGCAGAAGCATTTCGGTCACGAGGCCGAGGCGCTCGCGGAGGCCGACATCGACGCCTGTTTCCAGGCGGTGGAAACCGGCCGTGCCGACTTTGCCGTGGTGCCGGTGGAAAACTCCACCGAGGGCGCGATCGGCCGCACCCTGGATCTGATCGTCGCCAGTCCGCTGAAAATCTGCGGCGAAGTGATGCTGCCGATCCACCAGACGCTGATGCGGAAACATGGCGGCCTCGGTGGCATCCAGCGGGTGTACGGCCATGCGCAATCGCTCGCCCAGTGCCAGCAGTGGCTCGCCCGCCATCTGCCCGCCGCCGAACGCGTCAGCGTCGTCAGTAACAGCGAGGGCGCGCGCCGTGCGGCGGCCGAGCCCGACGCCGCCACGCTGGGCAGCGAGACCGCGGCGGACTTGTATGGCCTGGACGTGGTAGAGGCGCGCGTCGAGGACGAGGCCAGCAATACCACGCGTTTTCTGGTGCTCGGGCAAAGCGATGCCGCGCCGTCCGGGCGCGACAAGACCTCGCTGGTGATGAGCACGAAGAACGAGCCGGGCGCGGTGGTCAAACTGCTGCAGCCGCTGGCCGACGCGGGCATTTCCATGAGCCGGCTCGAATCGCGTCCGGCGCGCTCGGGCAACTGGGAATATCTGTTCTTCGTCGTTTGCCAGGGCCACCGACTGGATGCGAATCTCGCCGGCGCACTCGCCGAAATCGGGAAGCGCGCCGCCTTCCTCAAGATACTTGGCTCCTACCCCGTCGCATCGTGATGAATTGTTGTGATCTCGCGCCGCCCTATGTGCGCGCCATTGCCCCCTATCAGCCCGGCAAGCCCATCTCCGAGCTCGCCCGTGAACTGGGTTTGAACGAAGCCGACATCGTCAAGCTGGCCTCCAACGAAAACCCGCTCGGTCCCAGCCCGCTGGCGCTGGCGGCGGCGCAGGACGCGCTCTACGACATGGCGCTGTATCCCGACGGCGCCGGTTTTGCACTGAAGGCGAAGCTGTCGGAAAAGCTCGGCGTGCCCGCCAGCTGGATCGTGCTCGGCAACGGCTCCAACGACGTGCTGGACCTGGCCGCGCGCGCCTTCCTCACGCCGGGCACTTCGTCGGTCTACTCGCAGCATGCGTTCGCCGTCTACCCAATTGCCACCCAGACCGTCGGCGCACAGGGCATCGCGGTGCCGGCAAAGAACTACGGCCACGATCTTGCCGCGATGCGCGCCGCGGTCCGCGACGACACCCGCGTCGTGTGGATCGCCAATCCCAACAACCCGACCGGAACCTTCCTGCCGTGGGCCGAGATTGAGGCCTTCCTCGAAACCGTGCCGCGCGAGGTGCTGATGGTGCTCGATGAAGCCTACGGTGAGTATCTGCCGACCGACGACCGCTGCGACACCCTGGCGTGGATCGAGCGCTTCCCGAATCTGCTGATCAGCCGCACCTTCTCCAAGGCCTATGGCCTCGCTGGCCTGCGCGTCGGCTACGGGGTCGGACATCCCGCCGTGATCGACCTCATGAACCGGGTGCGCCATCCTTTCAACGTCAATGCGCCTGCGCTCGCCGCCGCCGAGGCCGCGCTCGACGACATCGAATTCCTGCTGCGCAGCTATGCGCTCAACAGCGCCGGCATGGCGCAACTGGCGGCAGGGCTGGCCGAATTGAAGATTGAAATGGTGCCGTCGAAGGGCAATTTCCTGCTGGCGAAAGTCGGCGATGCCGCGCGCATCAACACCGAATTGCTCAAGCGCGGCGTGATCGTGCGGCCGGTCGCCAATTACGGCCTGCCGGAGTTCCTGCGCGTGTCGGTCGGGCTGGCCGGGCAGAATGCGCGCTTCCTCGACGCGTTGAAAGCTTGCCTGTGATCGTCGACAAGCTCGCCATCGTCGGCACCGGCCTCATCGGCGGCTCGTTCGCGCTGGCGCTGAAACAGGCGGGCGCGGTACGCGAGGTGCTGGGGGTCGGGCGGAGTCCCGCGCGGCTTACCGTCGCGCGCGAACTCGGCCTGATCGACCACGCGGTTGACTGGGCGCAGGCCGGGCAGGCCGACTGCATCCTGCTGGCGCTGCCGGTGGGCGAGACCGCGGCCGCGCTGCAACAGCTCGCGCCGCATCTGAAAGTTGGCGCCATCGTCACCGATGCCGGCAGCACCAAGCTCAAGGTCGTCGAGGCGGCGCGCGCCGCGCTGGGCGCACGCTTCGCCGATTTCGTGCCGGGCCATCCGATCGCAGGTTCCGAGCAGAGCGGCCCTGGCGCCGCGCGCGCCGATCTCTATCGGGGCAAGCGCGTGGTGCTGACGCCGCAGGCCGATACCCGCGCCGACGCCGTTGCCACGGTCCGTGCGTTGTGGGAAACAGCGGGCGCGCAGGTCGAAACGCTGGACGCTGCGCAGCATGACCGCATCTTCGCAGCGGTGAGCCATCTGCCGCACCTGGCGGCGTTTGCCCTGGTGGACGATCTGGCGCAGCGCGCCGACGCCGACACCTTCTTCCGCTTTGCCGCCAGCGGCTTCCGCGATTTCACCCGCATCGCCGGCAGCAGCCCGGAGATGTGGCGCGACATTGCACTGGCGAATCGCGAGGCGGTGCTGACCGAGCTGGATGCTTACCTCGCGGCGCTTCAGATGCTGCGGCAGGCAGTTGATGCGGAAGATGCGGATGCCTTGTTGAAGATGTTTTCGCGTGCCC
Organism: Hydrogenophilales bacterium; assembly: GCA_016195805.1. GTDB lineage: Bacteria > Pseudomonadota > Gammaproteobacteria > Burkholderiales > Thiobacillaceae > Thiobacillus. The sequence goes on along the minus strand of JACPYT010000009.1, from coordinate 49,416 downwards.
GCAACGCCCGCGAAAACTGGATCGTGACTCAGGATTCTTGATGGACTTTCTCGATTTGCCCGCCAGCACCGCCGCACGCGGCACGGTGCGCCTGCCGGGTTCCAAAAGCATTTCCAACCGCGTGCTGCTGCTGGCGGCGCTGGCCGGCGGCGCCACCGAGGTGTACGACCTGCTCGATTCCGACGACACCCGGCACATGCTGGCGGCCTTGCGCACGCTGGGCGTCGGGGTCGAGGACTGCGGCGACAACCATTGGCGCATCACCGGAGTTGGCGGCGCCTTTCCGGTGAAGCAGGCCGAGCTCTTTCTCGGCAACGCCGGCACCGCATTCCGCCCGCTGACGGCAGCGCTGGCGCTGTCTGGCGGCGACTATGTGCTGAAGGGCGTCGCGCGCATGCATGAACGGCCGATCGGCGACCTCGTCGATGCGCTTGCGCAGCTCGGCGCGCGCATCGACTATCTGGGCAATCCGGGCTTCCCGCCGCTGCATATCCACCCGGCGCAACTCGCGGGCGACCGCGTGCAGGTGCGCGGCGATGTATCGAGCCAGTTCCTCACCGGCCTCCTGATGGCGCTGCCGCTATTGGGGTGGCAGGTAAAGATCGAGGTGGTGGGTGAACTGATTTCGAAGCCGTACATCGAAATTACGCTGGCGATGATGAGGCGATTCGGCGCAGAGGTATTGTCTGGGGGAGATTGGCGTCATGCGGTAGTAATGCCATATCGCTACAAATCTCCTGGCGCGATCTACGTCGAAGGCGACGCCTCGTCCGCCTCCTACTTCCTTGCCGCGGGTGCCATCGGCGGCGGCCCGGTGCGGGTGGAGGGTGTGGGGGCCGACAGCGTGCAGGGCGATGTGCGCTTTGCCGACGCGCTGGCGCAGATGGGTGCGCAGATCACGATGGGGCCGAACTGGATCGAGGCGCGCGCGCCGGTTGGTGGCCGTCTGAAGGCGATCGACCTCGACTGCAACGCCATCCCCGATGCGGCGATGACACTGGCAGTGGCGGCGCTGTTCGCCGACGGCACGACCACGCTTTCCAACATTGCCAGCTGGCGGGTGAAGGAAACCGACCGCATCGCCGCGATGGCGACCGAGCTGCGCAAGGTCGGCGCGACCGTGGAGGAGGGCGCCGATTTCATCCGCGTCACCCCGCCGGAAAAACTGATGCCCAACGCCGTCATCGACACCTACGACGACCACCGCATGGCGATGTGCCTGTCGCTGGCCTCGCTCGGCGGCGTGCCGGTGCGCATCAACGAGCCCGGTTGCGTGGCCAAGACCTTCCCGGAGTATTTCAAGGTATTCGCGGAGATTGCCCGATGAGCAGCATTCCCGTCATCGCCATCGACGGCCCGTCGGCCTCGGGCAAGGGCACCGTGGCCGAGCGGGTGGCCACCGCGCTCGGCTTCCATTTTCTCGACAGCGGCGCGCTGTACCGGCTGACCGCGCTGTCGGCGATGAAGCAGGGCGCCGCGCTCGACGACGAAGCCCGCGTGGCGGAACTGGCGGTCACGCTGCCGGCGACATTCAGGGGCGGCGCGATCTGGCTGGGGGACGAGAACGTCACCGACGCGATCCGCGCCGAGGCGGTGGGCGAGGGTGCCTCCAAGGTGGCGTCGTTGCCGGCGGTGCGCGCGGCGCTGCTCGACCGCCAGCGCGCCTACCGCCAGGTGCCCGGCCTGGTGGCCGACGGGCGCGACATGGGCACCGTGGTGTTCGCCGACGCCGTGGCCAAGATCTTCCTTACCGCCAGCGCCGAGGCGCGTGCCGAACGGCGCTATAAGCAGTTGATCGAAAAGGGGAACTCTGCTAGTCTACCAAGCCTTGTTGCGGATATGCAGGCCCGTGATGCGCGCGATACCGCGCGTGCCGTGGCTCCGCTGAAGCCCGCGCCGGATGCGCTTCTGCTCGACACGACCCACATGGATATCGAGTCGGCGGTGCAGGCGGTGCTGGCCCACTACCGCAACAACTGTAAGTAAAAATGTGCCGGTTCTGCGCCCGCAGGCTGGCGATGTGCAACTAACCCCGTCCTCACCGACGGACAAGAAGGTTCTTAATGTCTACTGCTACCGCTGCTTCCGCCCCCGAGTCCATGGAAAGCTTTGCCGCCCTGTTCGAGGAATCCCTCGAGCACCAGGAAATGCGCCAGGGCGAAGTCATCACCGCCGAAATCGTCGGCATCGACCACAACTTCGTGACGGTGAATGCCGGCCTCAAGTCCGAGAGCCTGATTCCCCTCGAAGAATTCAAGAACGACCAGGGCGAGATCGAAGCCAAGGTCGGCGATTTCGTTTCGGTCGCCATCGAGTCGATCGAAGACGGCTTCGGCGCCACCAAGCTGTCGCGCGAGCGCGCCAAGAAGCTGGCTGCGTGGCTGGATCTGGAAGCCGCGATGAACGAAGGCCGTATCGTCACCGGCATGGTGCAGGGCAAGGTCAAGGGCGGTCTGACGGTGCTGGTGGGCGGTCTGCGCGCCTTCCTGCCGGGTTCGCTGGTGGACATGCGTCCGGTCAAGGACACCACGCCCTTCGAATACAAGGAAATGGAATTCAAGGTCATCAAGCTCGACCGCAAGCGCAACAACGTCGTGGTGTCGCGCCGTGCCGTGCTGGAAGAGACCATGGGTGCCGACCGCGAAGCGATGATGGAGAACCTGAAGGAAGGCTCCATCGTCAAGGGCGTGGTGAAGAACATCACCGACTACGGCGCGTTCGTGGACCTGGGCGGCATCGACGGCCTGCTGCACATCACCGACATGGCCTGGCGCCGCGTCAAGCACCCGTCCGAAGTGGTGCACGTCGGCCAGGAACTGGAAGCCAAGATCCTGCGCTACGACACCGAGAAGAACCGCGTTTCGCTCGGCATCAAGCAGCTGGGTGACGATCCGTGGGTCGGCATCGCACGCCGCTACCCGCAGGGCACCCGCATGTTCGGCAAGGTCGCCAACCTGACCGACTACGGCGCGTTCGTCGAAATCGAGGAAGGCATCGAAGGCCTGGTGCACGTCTCTGAAATGGACTGGACCAACAAGAACGTCAGCCCCTCCAAGATCGTGCAGCTGGGCGACGAAGTCGAAGTCATGGTTCTGGACATCGACGAAGACAAGCGCCGCATCTCGCTGGGCATGAAGCAGTGCAAGTCCAACCCGTGGGAAGATTTCTCGATGAACCACAAGAAGGGCGACAAGGTCAGCGGCGCGATCAAGTCGATCACCGACTTCGGCGTCTTCATCGGCCTGCCGGGCGGCATCGACGGCCTGGTCCACCTGTCCGACCTGTCGTGGAACGTTCCCGGCGAAGAAGCCGTGCGCAACTTCCGCAAGGGCCAGGACGTGGAAGCCGTGGTGCTGGGCATCGACCTCGAGCGCGAGCGCATCTCGCTCGGCATCAAGCAGCTCGAAGGCGATCCGCTGACCAGCTACGCGTCAGGCCACGAGAAGGGCAGCATCGTCAAGGGCACCATCAAGACCGTGGAAGCCAAGGGCGCCACCGTGCAGCTGGACAGCGACATGGAAGGCTACCTGCGTGCATCCGAAGTCTCGCGTGACCGCGTCGAAGACATGCGCAGCCACTACAAGGAAGGCGACGAGATCGAAGCCATGATCATCAACGTCGATCGCAAGAACCGCGTGATCAACCTGTCGATCAAGGCCAAGGACATGACCGAGCAGGATGCGGCGATGAAGAAATTCTCGGCAGAATCCGCAGCGGCTGCCAGCGGCTCGACCAACCTCGGCGCGCTGCTGAAAGCCAAGCTCGACAACAAGAACGCCGAGTAATCCATGACCAAGTCCGAGCTGATTGCTCAACTGGCAGCGCGGCATTCGCAATTTTCGGTTGCGGATATCGAGATGGCGGTGAAAACGATCCTCGACGCGCTGGCGAAAAACCTGTCGCGCGGCGAGCGTATCGAAATCCGCGGTTTCGGCAGCTTCAGTCTGAGCTTTCGACCCGCCCGTCTCGGGCGCAACCCCAAGTCGGGCGAGCGCGTGCAAGTGCCGGCGAAGTATGTGCCGCATTTCAAGGCGGGCAAGGAGTTGCGCGACCGGGTGGATTTTCCGCTTTAAGCTTTCTTTAAGTTGTCCAAGGCAGTGAAAACGGCGCAGATTGCGCCGTTTTCTTTTTCTATTGCCCCTGCAAAGGTAGAATGGGCGCCAACCACACGCGATCATTCATGAAAAATCTCACACGTTATCTGGGGCTGGCGCTCAAACTGCTGGTATTCCTGCTGGTGCTGGGTTTTGCCCTGAAAAACAGCCATACGGCGACGTTCTATTCCTATCTCGGCTACGTGTGGCAGGCGCCGCTGATCGTCATGCTGGGACTGGCGTTCGTCCTCGGCGCGCTGACCGGGATGCTCGCCCTGCTGCCCACCCTGTTCCGCCTGCGGCGCGAAATTGCGCGCAGGCCGCAGGCGGGCGAGGCCGACACGATCGCGCAGATTACCGACATGCCGGCCGTCTGAACCGCCATGGAATTCGAATTCTGGTGGCTGCTGGTATTTCCCCTGTTCTTTGCGCTCGGCTGGCTGGCCGCGCGGGTCGACATTCGCCAGGTGGTGACCGAGTCGCGTGCGCTGCCCAATTCGTATTTCCGCGGGCTGAATTTCCTGCTCAACGAGCAACCCGACAAGGCCATCGAGGCCTTTCTGGAAGTCGTCAAGCTCGAACCCGAAACCATCGACCTGCACTTTGCGCTGGGCGGCCTGTTCCGCCGCCGCGGTGAACTCGATCGCGCCATTCGCATGCACGAGAACCTGCTGGAACGCGAGGGTCTGGTCGAGGAGCAGCGTCTGCGCGCCATGAGTGAACTGGGCCAGGATTACCTGAAAGCCGGCCTGCTCGATCGTGCCGAGCAGGTATTCGGCAAGCTGCTGGAAACCTCGCAGCATGGTCTGGCTCGCACCTACCTGCTGGAAATCTACGTGCAGGAGAAGGACTGGCAAAAAGCCATCGACGCTGCGCGCGTGCTGGAAAAAGACACCAGCAAGCCGCTCAACGCCGATATTGCCCACTTTTATTGCGAACTGGCGCTGCTCGAATCGGCCCGGGGCAATTCCGACGCTGCCGTTGCCCATCTGCAGCAGGCGCTGTCCAGCAACCGCCAGTCGGTGCGCGCCAACCTGATGGCGGGAGACCTCGATGCGGCGGCAGGACGGCACGAGGCCGCCATCGCGAACTGGCGTCTGGTCGAAACGCAAAGCGCTGCGCACATGGCGCTGGTGGTGGATCGCGTGCTCGGCAGTTATCGCCAGCTGGGACGGTTGGGAGAGGGGGTGCAGTGGCTGCGCGCACTGTATGCCCGGCAGCCGTCACCGGACGTGTTCAACGCGCTGTATCTGGCCGTGTCCGAAATCGAAGGTGCCGCCGCAGCCAGCCAACTCGCACGCGAGGAACTGCGGCGCAATCCGAGCCTGCGTACGCTGGATCGCCTGCTCGAAGCCGAACTCGTCAACGCGGAACCGGACGCGCGCGAACTGTTGCAGGTGGAAAAAACCCTGGTGGCGTCGCACAGCCAGCGCATGATGCGCTACCAGTGCGCCAGCTGCGGATTCAAGGCGAAGCAGTTTTTCTGGCGTTGCCCGGCATGTGGACGGTGGGACAGCTTCGATCCCGAGCGGCGCGAGAGCGAGGCCTAGGGGTCGGGATTCAGAGGCCGGGGATCAGGGAACAACGAATGACACAAAAAATTATCGTCGCGCTGGATTTCGCCGATGCGACGCAAGCACTGGCGCTGGTGGAGCGGCTCGATCCTGCGCTGTGCCGTTTGAAGGTAGGCAAGGAACTTTTCACCGTCGCGGGACCGGAACTGGTGCGTGCCTTGGTGGCGCGCGGTTTCGAGGTGTTCCTCGACCTGAAATTCCACGACATTCCCAATACTGTGGCGGCGGCCTGCCGGGCCGCGGCGGGGCTGGGTGTATGGATGATGAACGTGCATGCCTCGGGCGGGCGCCGCATGATGACCGCGGCGCAGGAGGCGCTGGCGGGCTTGCCCGGCCGGCCCCTGCTGATTGCCGTCACGGTGCTGACCAGCATGAGTGCCGAGGATCTGGCCGAGGTCGGCGTGGCCGACGCGCCGGCCGACCAGGTGCTGCGGCTGGCGCGCCTGACGCAGGCCTGCCAGCTCGACGGCGTGGTCTGCTCGGCACAGGAGGCGTCCATGCTGCGCGCCAGCCTGGGTGCGGACTTTCGTCTGGTGACGCCGGGCATCCGGCCGGCCGGTGCCGAGTTGGGCGACCAGCGCCGCGTGATGACGCCAGCGGAAGCCCTGCGTGCCGGTGCGACCGATCTGGTGATCGGACGCCCGATCACGGGAGCGCCGGATCCGCTGGATGCATTGAAACGAATCCAAACCGAAATTCAGAACGCTTAGGGGGATTTTGTGAAAATTACCGTGATCGGCACCGGCTACGTGGGCCTGGTGACCGGAACTTGTCTGGCCGAGGTCGGCAACGAGGTGCTGTGCCTCGACGTCGATCCCAACAAGATCGAGATCCTGAAATCCGGCGGCATCCCGATCTACGAGCCGGGCCTGGAAGACATGGTGAAGCGCAACGTCGCCGCCGGCCGGTTGTCGTTCACGACCGACATCGAGGAGTCGGTCGCCTTCGGCCAGATCCAGTTCATCGCCGTCGGCACCCCGCCGGACGAGGACGGCTCCGCCGATCTGCAGTACGTCGTCGCCGCTGCGCGCAACATCGGCCGCCACATGAGCGACTACAAGCTGGTGGTCGACAAGTCCACCGTTCCGGTCGGCACCGCCGACAAGGTGCGCGCTGCGCTCACGGAAGAACTGGCGAAGCGCGGCGCCGCGCTTGAATTCAACGTCGCCTCCAACCCCGAGTTCCTCAAGGAAGGCGCGGCGGTGGACGACTTCATGAAACCCGACCGCATCGTCATCGGTACCGACAGCGAGCACGCGACGCAACTGCTGCGCCAGCTGTACGCGCCGTTCCAGCGCAACCACGACCGCCTCACCGTGATGGACGTGAAGAGCGCCGAGCTCACCAAGTACGCCGCCAACGCCATGCTGGCGACGCGCATTTCCTTCATGAACGAGCTCGCCGTGCTGGCCGAGAAGCTCGGCGCCGACATCGAGCAGGTGCGCCACGGCATCGGCTCCGACCCGCGCATCGGCTACCACTTCCTCTACGCCGGCTGCGGCTACGGCGGCTCGTGCTTCCCCAAGGACGTGCAGGCGCTGCGCCGCACCGGCCAGGAAAACGGCATCACCCTACGCGTGCTCGACGCGGTGGAAGAGGCCAACGAGTTGCAGAAACACATCCTCGTCAACAAGCTGACCGCGCGCTTCGGCACCGATCTCAAGGGCAAGCGCTTTGCCATGTGGGGCCTGGCGTTCAAGCCCAACACCGACGACATGCGCGAAGCGCCTAGCCGCACCATGCTCGAAGCGCTGTGGGCGATGGGTGCCAGCGTCTCGGCCTACGATCCGGCGGCGATGGAAGAAACCCGCCGCATCTATGGCGAGCGCAGCGACCTGCTGCTGGTCGACAGCCCGATGGACGCGCTGAAAGGCGCCGACGCGCTCTTGATCGTCACCGAATGGAAAGTATTCCGCAGCCCCAATTTCGACACCATGAAATCGCTGCTGAAGACGCCGCTGGTGTTTGACGGCCGCAACCTGTATGAACCCCGGGCGATGCGCGAGATGGGCTTCGATTACCTGCCGATCGGCCGTCAGTAATGGGGATGCCCAATGCCCTTGCGTGACGCCATCCGCCGTGCCCGCGTCCTGGTGGTGGGCGACGTGATGCTGGACCGCTACTGGTTCGGCGACGTCTCGCGCATTTCGCCCGAGGCGCCGGTGCCGGTGGTGCACGTCACGCGCAACGAGGACCGCATCGGCGGCGCCGGCAACGTGGCGCGCAACGCGGCGGCGCTCGGTGCGCAGGTCACGCTGCTGTCGGTGGCCGGGCGCGACGAGGCGGGGCAGGCGCTGCGCGCGCTACTCGATGCCGAGTCGTTCGATGTGCAATTGCACGAGGATCCGGCGTTTTCCACCATCACCAAGCTGCGCATCATCGGCCGCCAGCAGCAGCTGCTGCGCGTCGATTTCGAGACCCAGCCCGGTCACGAAGTGCTGGCCGCCAAGCTCGAAGCCTATGCGCAACTGCTGGCCGACTGCGACGTGGTGATCCTGTCGGACTACGGCAAGGGCGGGCTGACCCACGTCACGCGCATGATCGAACTGGCGCGCGCCGCCGGCAAGCCGATCCTGGTCGACCCCAAGGGCGATGACTGGGCGCGCTACAGCGGCGCCACCCTGATCACGCCCAACCGCAGTGAATTCCGCGAAGTCGCCGGCAGCTGGAAATCCGAAACCGAGCTCGCCGACAAGGCCGCGGCGGTGCGCGCGAGCTTCCAGCTGGACGCCCTGCTGGTGACGCGCAGCGAGGAAGGCATGAGCCTGTTCGACGCCACCGGCGCGCACCACGAAGCCACGCGGGCGCAGGAAGTGTTCGACGTCTCCGGTGCCGGCGACACCGTGATCGCCGCGTTGGCCGTGGCGCTGGCGGCCGGCGCGAGCGGCGTCGAGGCCGTGCGTCTGGCCAACCGCGCGGCGGGCATCGTGGTCGGCAAGTTCGGCACTGCGGTCGCCACGGCCGATGAAGTTTTTGGAGAAGAAGCATGAGCCAGTACACCGTCGTCACCGGCGCCGCCGGATTCATCGGCGCCAATATCGTCAAGGCGCTCAACGAACGCGGCGAGACCAACATCATTGCGGTCGACAACCTGACCAAGGCGGACAAGTTCAGGAACCTGACCGACTGCGAAATCGCCGACTACTTCGACAAGACCGAATTCCTCGACCTGGTCGAGGAGGGCGTGCTTGACGGCGCCGTGGCGGCGATCTTCCACGAGGGCGCGTGTTCCGACACCATGGAAACCGACGGCCGCTACATGATGGAGAACAACTACCGCTACTCCAGCGCGCTGCTCAAGTTCTGCCAGGACGAGGGCGCGCAGTTCCTCTATGCCTCGTCGGCTAGCGTCTACGGGGCCGGGCGGGTGTTTTCCGAATCGCGCGAATTCGAGTCGCCGCTCAACGTCTACGGCTATTCCAAGTTCCTGTTCGACCAGAGCGTGCGCCGCCTGTGGAGCGAGCGCACCGCGCAGATCGCCGGCTTCCGCTACTTCAACGTCTATGGCCCGCGCGAGCAGCACAAGGGGCGCATGGCCTCGGTGGCCTTCCACTTCTTCAACCAGTACCGTGCCGAAGGCAGGGTGAAACTGTTCGAGGGCTGCGACGGCTATCCCAATGGCGAGCAACGGCGCGACTTCATCTCGGTCGAGGACGTGGTGCGGGTCAACCTGTGGTTCCTCGACCACCCAGACGTGTCCGGCATCTTCAACGTCGGCACCGGGCGCTGCCAGAGCTTCAACGACGTCGCGGTGGCGGCGGTCAACGCCTGCCGCGCGGCGGAAGGTCAGCCGGCCCTGACGCTGGAGCAGATGCAGGCCCAGGGCCTCGTCAGCTACATCGCCTTTCCTGACGCGCTCAAGGGCAAGTACCAGAGCTACACCGAGGCGGATATCTCGGCGCTGCGCGGGGCGGGGTATGATGCGTCCTTCTACAGCGTGGAAGAAGGCACCGCGCGTTACATCGAACATCTGCTGAAGACATGAGCACGTACAAGACGATCGAGGATACGGTTGGCAACACGCCGCTGGTGCGCCTGAAGCGCATGCCCGGCGCGACCAGCAACACCATTCTCGTCAAGCTCGAAGGTAACAACCCGGCCGGCTCGGTGAAGGACCGCCCGGCGCTGTCGATGATCGACGCCGCGCAGGCGCGCGGCGAGATCAAGCCGGGCGACACCCTGATCGAGGCGACCAGCGGCAACACCGGCATTGCGCTGGCGATGGCGGCGGCGATGCGCGGCTACAAGATGATCCTCATCATGCCCGAGCACCTGTCGATCGAACGGCGCCAGACCATGCGCGCATTCGGCGCCGAGCTGCAGCTGGTGAGCAAGGAAGCCGGCATGGAAGGCGCGCGCGACCTGGCGATCGCGATGGAGAAGCAGGGTATCGGCAAGATCCTCGACCAGTTCTCCAACCCCGACAATCCCGCAGCCCACTACCGCACCACCGGCCCGGAAATCTGGCGCGACACGCAGGGCAAGATCACCCACTTCGTCTCCAGCATGGGCACCACCGGCACCATCATGGGCTGCTCGCGCTACCTCAAGGAACAGAATTCCGCCATCCAGATCGTCGGCGTGCAGCCCACCGAGGGCTCGCAGATTCCCGGCATCCGCAAGTGGCCGGAAGAATACGTGCCGAAAATCTGCGATTACGACCGCGTCGACCACATGATCTATGTGAGCCAGTTGAATGCCGAGGAGACCACCCGCCGCATGGCGCGCGAGGAAGGCATCTTCGCCGGCATCTCGTCCGGCGGCGCGCTGTGGGCTGCGCTGCAGCTGTCGAAGGAAGTCGAGAACGCGGTGATCGTCTCCATCGTGTGCGACCGCGGGGATCGCTATCTGTCGACGGGCGTTTTTCCGGCCTGAATTGACGGGCATCCATTGAGGTGCTACTTTGGTAACACCTCAACAATCGGGGGATCGTCATGGCTGCGACCACCACGCTCAAATTGCCCGAACCGCTCAAGGCGCGGATTGCCCCGCTGGCCGAGGCGGCAGGTAAATCGCCCCACGCCTGGATGATCGAAGCGCTGGAAGAGCGCGTCGCGCAATCCGAGGCCTACGCCGCGTTCATGGCCGAGGCGCTCGAAGCTGACCGTGAAATGACGGAAACGGGACTCGGCTATGCAGCGGAAGATGTGCATCAATATCTGTTGGCCAAGCTCGAAGGCAAACCAGTCAAACGTCCCAAACCGATCAAGATCTGATCGATGACGGCGGTCGTCTATACTCCGCAAGCACTCGACGATCTGGACCGGCTAGAAGATTTTCTGCTCGAACTGGATGCGCCATCCGCCAGAAAAACCATCCCCCTTATCATTTCGGCGGTAGAGACACTGCGCCTGCACCCTAACATTGGCAGGCGTCGCGGGAGCCAAGTGCGCGAACTGGTCATCTCGCGCGGAAAAACCGGATACATTGCGTTGTATCGCTATGACGAAATTCGCGATGTGGCGCGCGTGCTGGCGATTCGCCATCAGCGCGAGGTCGGTCTGTGAACGAAACCCCAACGAAGAAACATAACGCCTGATGGCCAAAACCAAGACGATCTACACCTGCACAGAATGCGGCGGTACACTGCCCAAGTGGCAGGGCCAGTGCCCGCATTGCAACGCCTGGAACACCCTGGTCGAGACCATCGCCGAGTCGACAAAGCCGCGTTTCGCTTCGCTGGCGGCGACCAGCACCGCGCAATTCCTGCACGACGTCGAAGCCTCGGAGGAAAGCCGTATCGCCACCGACATCGGCGAACTCGACCGCGTGCTCGGCGGCGGCTTGGTGCCGGGCGGGGTGGTGCTGATCGGCGGCGACCCCGGCATCGGCAAGTCGACGCTTCTCTTGCAGGCCTTGGCCGGCCTGTCCGGCAACCTGAAGACCCTCTACGTCAGCGGCGAGGAATCGGCGCGCCAAGTGGCGCTGCGTGCGCGGCGCCTCTCCCTGCCCGAGACCAACCTGCCGGTGCTGCCGGAAATCCGGCTCGAAGCGATCCTCGCGCAACTGGCCGAGATGAAGCCCGAGGTCGCGGTCATCGACTCGATCCAGACCGTGTATTCCGAGGCGCTGACTTCCGCCCCCGGATCGGTCGCGCAGGTGCGCGAATGCGCCGCGCAGCTCACCCGTCACGCCAAGCAGACCGGCACCGCGATCATCCTCGTTGGCCACGTCACCAAGGAAGGCGCCATCGCCGGCCCGCGCGTGCTCGAACACATCGTCGATACCGTGCTGTATTTCGAGGGCGACACCGGCTCGTCATTCCGACTCGTCCGGGCGTTCAAGAACCGCTTCGGCGCGGTCAACGAAATCGGCGTGTTTGCGATGACCGAGAAGGGCCTCAAGGGCGTCTCCAACCCCTCGGCGATCTTCCTGTCGCGCCACGGCGAGCCGGTGCCCGGTTCCTGCGTGCTCGTCACGCAGGAAGGCACGCGGCCGCTGCTGGTGGAAATCCAGGCGCTGGTCGATTTCAGCCACGCGCCGAGTCCGCGCCGCCTCTCCGTCGGCCTGGAGCAGAACCGCCTTGCCATGCTGCTCGCCGTGCTGCACCGCCATGCCGGCATCGCCTGCTTCGATCAGGACGTGTTCGTCAACGCCGTCGGCGGCGTCAAGATCAGCGAACCCGCCGCCGACCTCGCCGTGCTCGCCGCCATCGTGTCGTCACTCCGTAGCCAGCCGCTGCCCGACAAGCTGGTGATGTTCGGCGAAGTGGGCCTCGCCGGCGAAATCCGCCCGGTACAGCGCGGCCAGGAACGCCTCAAGGAAGCCGCCAAGCTCGGCTTCACCCAGGCCATCGTGCCGGCGGCTAACCAGCCCAAGCAGAAGATTGCCGGCATGGAGATTCATGCCGTGCAACGGCTGGATGAAGCGATCCGCTTGTTCAGGGAAAGCTGAGCATTCCCATGACCTGCTCCCCTCTCCCTTGAGGGGAGAGGGGCCGGGGGAGAGGGTGAGGTTCTACTACGGCTTGACTTCCAACCTGTTGTTGTCAAGAATGCCAACATGAAGGCCGAACTGCTCAAGCAGCATCGTCAGCGCCTGCCCAACGGCGGGCTGGTCGAGATGAAGATATGGAAGCTGCCCTGTCCGGTACCGCCTTGTGATCATGCCTTCAAGTATCGCCTGGTGTATGTCCTGAACGGGAAACGCCTGGTCGGCTTCGACAATGAACGCGGCAAGGGCGACCACAAGCATCTGGACGGAAAAGAGTTCGTCTACCGCTTTGTTTCCATCGACCAACTGCTGGACGATTTCCTGGCAGAAGTTGAAAGGAGAGTTGAATGAAAACCGCCGTCATCGAAATCAATCCCGACTGGAAAGCCGCGCTCAGGGCAGGCGCAAAAGGCATACGCCAGGCTGCCCAATCCGGGCGTACCCAGCAATTCACCTTCAGCTATGCCAGCCCCGAGCTGCTGTTTTCCGAAATCAGCCCCAAGCGCTGGGGTGTGCTGGAAGCCATGAGTGGCGCCGGTGAAATGAGCCTGCGCGAGTTGGCCCGCAGGCTGGAACGGGACGTCAAATCCGTGCATCGTGACGTGCATGCCCTGCTGGAAACCGGCCTGCTGGAGAAAACCGAGAGTGGAAAGATTGTGTGTCCGTTCGACAAGGTGCGCGTCGATTTCACGTTGGCGCAGGCGGCTTGATATCGGGTCTCAGCCGATGCTGACCCCATTAATTTAATTCTTAAACTCCTCCATTAATTCAGCTGCCAAAGATTTTATGCCACAAGAATTGACTTCCAAGCTTGCTGAAGAGCTGTGGAGCGATATAACGACAGATGATTCGTTCCCGTCCGCTCGTCCGCTCCTAGCGCATTACACATCGGTGGCCACACTTGAGCAGATGATCAAGAACGACGAGATTTGGTTTTCGAATCCGTTGTATATGAATGATCTGGAGGAACTTCGGTTCGGGATGAACGAAGGGGCTGCTGCATTCCGCACTAGCAAGGATCTCTGGAATGCTTGTGCAGATAACGAACGCCACGCGAAGCTAATCTACTACTTCGACTATCTATTTAACGAATTCGACAGTAAGCATGCGTTCGATACATACGTAATGTGTCTCGCCGAACATAAGTCGGATGATAACGATGGCGTATTGTCGATGTGGCGTGGTTATGGGGCGAATGCAAGTGGAGTTGCGATAGTCTTTGATACCTCTAAAGTGCAGGCGACAGGAGAGTTTCCGCTAATCGTCGATAAGGTTCATTACGCTAGTCCAGATGAGAGGAGGCAATGGATCAACGACAAGGTTAAGCGCATTGCTCAGTTTGTTGCTTCGAATGAGCTAGATGACGCTGACCTGCACGCCGTTGCCCACTATTGGATTGAGCGCCTCAAACTCTTTGCGCTCTTCACGAAGCACTCTGGATTCGAAGAGGAGAGGGAGTGGCGTATTGTTTATATGAGCGAGCGAGATACAAACAATAAGCTTAAAGGGATGCTCGGTTACGCGATCACTGGTCGTGGTGTTGAGCCAAAGCTCAAGCTGAAGGTCAAGCCGCTAGATGGGGCTGTAGACGCCGATTTATCACTTGAAACGCTCGTGGACCGAATTATTCTAGGGCCGTCAATTTCGACTAGGCTTGCGGCAACTGCTATGGGACGGATTCTCGAAATGAACGGTAAGCCAGGGCTCATAGCTAAAATCGCTGCCTCCAGTATTCCGTTTAGGCCCTGAGTGTGCAGCTGCTGTAATCAGCTGACACCCGCCCTTCTCTAACCCATTACCTGCCCATGCTCCCGAGTGTCATGAAACGCGACCTTGGGCCAGCGCTCCTGCGCCAGCTGCAAATTCACCCGCGTATCCGCCAGATAGACCAGATTCCCATCGACATCCTTCGCCAGCTTCAGCGTATTGGCTTTGGTGAATTCGGCCAGGTGCTGGGCGTCGGGGCAGGTGACCCAGCGGGCGGTGTGGATGCCGGCGTTTTCGAAGCTGGCGTCGACGCCGTATTCGGTCTTGAGCCGATGCGCGACGATCTCGAACTGCAGCGGGCCGACGGCGCCGATCAGGAGCGTGTTGTCGGTGAAGGGGGCGAACACCTGTACCGCACCTTCCTCGCCCAGTTCCAGTAGCCCTTTGTTCAACTGCTTGGCGCGCAGCGGGTCGCGCAGGCGCGGACGGCTGAAGAGTTCGGGCGCGAAATAAGGTATCCCCTTGTATTGCAGCGCCTCGCCTTCGGTGAGGGTGTCGCCGATGTGCAGCTGGCCATGGTTGTGGATGCCGATGATGTCGCCGGCCACGGCGTCTTCCATGCGGGTGCGCTCGTTGGCCATGAAGACCACCGCGTTGGCGATCTTCATGTCCTTGCCGGTGCGGCGGTGGCGCACCTTCATGCCGGGGCTGTAGCGGCCGGAGCAGACACGGAAGAAGGCGACGCGGTCGCGGTGCTGCGGGTCCATGTTGGCCTGGATCTTGAAGACGAAGCCGGTGAACCTGGGTTCGGTGGGGTCGACGACGCGTTCGACCGCTTCGCGAGGCAGTGGCGACGGCGCCCAGTCGGACAGGGCGCGCAGCACTTCGCGCACGCCGAAGTTGTTGATCCCGGAACCGAAGAACACGGGGGTCTGCTTGCCGGCGAGGAAGTCGTCGAGGTCGAAGGTGGCGCCGGCGCCGCGCACCAGTTCGATTTCGGACAAGAGCGTGTTGGCTTCGAGCGGGAACAGTTCGCGTAGCGCGTCATCACCCAGTCCTTGCAGTGATTCGAACTGCTGGCTGGCGTTTTCCTCGCCCGGCTTGAAGCGCAGGATTTCGTTGTGGATCAGGTGGTACACACCCTGGAATCGCTTGCCCATGCCGATTGGCCAGGTCACCGGCGCGCAGTGGATCTTCAGGATCGACTCGATCTCGTCGAGCAGTTCCAGCGGCTCGCGCACTTCGCGGTCCATCTTGTTGATGAAGGTAATGATGGGCGTGTCGCGCAGGCGGCACACTTCCAGCAGCTTGATCGTCTGCTCTTCCACGCCCTTGGCGGCGTCGACCACCATGATGGCGGCGTCGACCGCGGTCAGCACGCGGTAGGTGTCTTCCGAGAAGTCCTTGTGGCCGGGGGTGTCGAGCAGGTTGAACACGCAGTCGCCGTAGGCGAACTGCATCACCGAGCTGGCGACCGAAATGCCGCGTTCCTGCTCGACCGCCATCCAGTCGGAGGTGGCGAACTTGCCGCTTTTCTTGCCCTTGACCGTGCCGGCCATCTGGATCGCGCCGCCGAACAGCAGCAGCTTTTCAGTCAGCGTGGTCTTGCCGGCATCGGGGTGCGAGATGATGGCGAAGGTGCGGCGCTTCTTGACGTCGCGCGTCAAGGCGGGGTCGCCGGTCAGCGCCGGTGCGGTTGCGGTGGATTCCATCGGGGAGGGCAAACGGATATGAAGCAAGCCGCAATTTTAAGCTATTTCGTGCGGCAGGCTGCCTCATGGTGAGGCAATTTCGTGAGCGCACGCCTGGCTGCACCTTGCATCGGGATGCGCGATCGGCATCCTCCGCGAAGTTTTTTGACGACGAGCGGAAAAGCTTAACCATGATCCAAGAATGGGTGTAGGGTTATGCTGACGTAACCCAGCCCGCAAACGTTGCCAGCGTGGCCGGTTCAAGTATTTCCTCTTATTCCCGCATAGAAAACTTCGATTGAGAATGCACGCTCGTCCATGGCGACAGGCGAGGCCTTCGGAGTACCATTTCGGATGTTCAATTCGGGTTAAAAACCCGCTATCTGGGAGTGACTTAAAGCCTTGAATCCCAGGTAATTCCAAGTGGCTTTACTTCCATCGGATGGAGGAAACAACAATGACGGAGCATGTTGCAACCAACGAGACGATACTCGTGGTGGGCGGCGGGATTTCCGGCATGACCGCCGCGCTCGAAGCGGCCGAAACCGGCAAGAACGTCGTCCTGGTTGAGAAAAATCCCGCACTGGGCGGACGCACCTCCCAGCTGTACCGCTACTTTCCCAAGCTGTGCCATCCCGTTTGCGGTCTGGAAATCAACCTGCGCCGCCTCAAGAACAATCCCCGCGTGCGCGTGCTGACGCTGGCCGAAGTCACCGGCATCGAAGGCGGCACCGGCAACTACACCGTCTCCGTCAAGGTCAAGCCGCGCTACGTGAACGAGAACTGCACCGCCTGCGGCGACTGCGGTCGCGCGGTCGAGACGATGGTGGACGACCCGTTCAACTACAACCTCGGCCAGCACAAGGCGGCCTACCTGCCGAACGCGATGGCTTACCCGCAGCGCTACGTGCTGGACCCGGCGATCATCGGCAGCGCCGACGCCGACAAGGCCAGGGCGGCGTGCAAATACGGCGCGATCGACCTCGACATGAAGGAGGAGACGATCCAGGTGAAAGCCGGTGCCGTGGTATGGGCGACCGGCTGGCAGCCGTACGATGCGAAGAAGATTCAGCCCTACGGCTACGGCCGCTTCAAGAACGTCATCACCAGCGTCGAATTCGAACGCTTGGCCGACATCCACGGCCCCACCGGCGGCAAGATCCTGCGTCCGTCCGACGGCAAGGAAGCGAAGAACATCGCCTTCATCCAGTGCGCCGGCTCGCGCGACGAGAACCATCTGCGTCACTGTTCGCGTATCTGCTGCATGGCCTCGCTGAAGCAGACGCATTACGTGCGCGAGAAGTATCCGGAAGACGGCAAGTCGACGATCTACTACATCGACATCCGGGCGATTGATCGATTTGAAGATTTCTACCAGAAGGTCCAGGCCGATCCCTCGGTCACCTTCATCAAGTCCAAGGTCGCGAAGATCACCGAGGACGCGCACGGCAACGCCGTGTGCCATGGCGTCAACACCGAAGGCTACAAGCGCTACATGACGCCGCACGACCTGGTGGTGCTGGCGGTGGGCATGGAGCCCTCGGTCAAGGGCATCAACATTCCCGGCCACATCGTCGCGGATTCCAGCGGCTTCATCGAAGCCGACCCGGCCAACGGTGCCGTATTCGGCGCCGGCTGCGCATCGAATGCGCTGGACGTGAACCGTGCCGTGCAATCGGCCACCGCGGCGGCATTGCGCGCCATCCAGGTGGTCAACAAAGTAGCAAAGGCGGAGGCTTAAACAATGGCTGACATCAAAGTCGCAGCGTATATCTGCAAGGGCTGCGGACTCGGCGAGCGTCTCGATGCGGACGCGCTGGTCAAGATCGCACAGAAGGACGGCAAGGTGCCGCTGGCGAAGTCGCACGATTTCCTGTGCAACGCCGACGGCGTGGCGATGATCCGGAACGACATCGCCAACGAGGGCGTCACCCACATCATGATCGGCGCCTGCTCGCGCCGCGCCAAGACCGAGGCGTTTTATTTTCCCGAGAACGCGGTGGCGCGTGCCAACCTGCGCGAAGGCGTGATCTGGATCCGTCCCGATACCGACGAGGCGCGCGAAACCACGCAGGAGATGGCGGAAGACTACATCCGCATGGGCTGTGCCGAAGTGAAGGCGATGACTGCGCCCGAAGGCAACCCCGCAACCGGCAGCAGCAAGACGCTGCTGGTGGTGGGCGGCGGCGTCACCGGCATGACCACCGCGATCGAAGCGTCGAAGACCGGCTACCCAGTGGTGCTGGTCGAGAAGTCCGGTGCGCTCGGCGGCTGGGCCGGCAAGCTCTACAAGCGCACGCCGGTACACGAACCGTTCAAGTCGCCGGCCGACACCGGCGTGGCCGACCTGGCTTCGCAGGTGCTGGGCGACAGCAACATCAAGGTGTATCTCAACGCCACCGTCGCCAAGACCGACGGCGCGCCGGGCCGCTTCGTCGTCGACATCGCCACCGAATCGGGCGCAACGCACACCGAGGACATTGGCGCCATCGTGCAGGCGACCGGCTTCACGCTGTACGACATGAACAAGCTGCCGGAACTCGGCGGCGGCAAGTCGCCCAACGTGGTCGACCAGGCCGGCCTCGAAGCGCTGGCAACTGCGGCCGCGGCAGGCGACGGCGTGATCCGCCGCTCCAGCGACGGTCAACCCGTTAAGTCGGTGGTGTTCGTGCAGTGTGCCGGCCAGCGCGACCCGTCGGGAACGCATCTGTCGTACTGCTCGGGCTTCTGCTGCAACGCCAGCATCAAGCAGGCGATGTACTTCAAGGACGCCAATCCGTCCGTCGACACCACCATCATCTACACCGATCTGCGCACCCCCGGCAACGGCGAGGATTTCTACCGCAGCGCGCAGGAAAAGGGCGTCATCTTCACCAAGGGCAAGGTCGCCCAGGTGGTGCCCAGCGGCAATACCAGCATGGTGAAGTTCCACGACCTGATCCTCGATGACACCGATGCCGCCGTGGCCGACGTCGACCTGGTGGTGCTGGCCACCGGCCAGGTGGCCAATTCCGGCATCGATATTTTCGCAGCGCCCAAGACCGCGGAAGAAGAAGCTGCGGTCGAGGTCAAGCCGATTTCCATCCTCAACCTGACCTACCGCCAGGGCCCGGACGTGCCGCAGCTGAAGCAGGGCTTCACCGACTCGCACTTCATCTGCTTCCCGTACGAAACGCGCCGTACCGGCATCTACACGGCCGGCCCGGTACGCCGTCCGATGGACATCGCGCAGGCGCGCGAGGATGCCACCGGTGCCGCGCTGAAGGCGATCCAGGCGCTGGAAAACGCCGAACTCGGCCGTGCCGCGCATCCGCGCTCGGGCGACCTGTCGTTCCCGAAAGTGCGCCTTGAAGGCTGCACCCAGTGCAAGCGCTGCACGGTCGAATGTCCGTTCGGCGCCATCGACGAAGACGAGAAGCGCTTCCCGGTGTTCAACGAATCGCGCTGCCGCCGCTGTGGCACCTGCATGGGCGCCTGCCCGGTGCGCGTGATCTCGTTCGAGAACTATTCGGTCAACAGCGTCGGCGCGCAGATCAAGGCGGTCGACATCCCCGACGAGTTCTCCGAGAAGCCGCGCATCCTGATCCTGGCCTGCGAGAACGACGCCTACCCGGCGCTCGACATGGCGGCCATGAACCGCAACGAGTACTCGGCGTTCGTGCGCGTCATCCCGATCCGCTGCCTCGGCTCGGTCAACACCATCTGGGTGACCGACGCGCTGAACGCGGGCTACGACGGCGTCATGATGATGGGCTGCAAATCCGGCGACGAGTACCAGTGCCACTTCGTCAAGGGGTCGGAGCTCGGCCGCGTGCGCATGTCGAAGATCGACGACACGCTGAAGACGCTGAACCTGGAATCGGAGCGTGTGCGCGATCTCGAAGTCGCCATCACCGACATCGAGCGGGTGCCCGAGATGATCAACAAGTATGCCGCCGAGCTGGTTGCCGTGGGCCCCAGCCCGTTCAAGGGTTTCTAGCCATGCATCGGCCATTTTCGACGATGCATCATTAAGCAGGCAAAGGACTAGACATGAGCGCGAACACCGCACTGGCGGAGAAATACCGCAACAACTTCCTGAAGGAAATCGAAGAACAGGTCGAGATGGGCGACTGGGTGAAGATGTGCATGCAATGCGGCGTCTGCTCCGGTTCCTGCCCGACCAACTTCCAGTCGGCATGGGAACATCCGCCGCAGGAACTCTTCATGATGATCCGCGCCGGCAAGCGCGAGGAAGTGCTGACCACCACCTCGATGTGGAACTGCACCTCCTGCTACAACTGCATCGTGCGCTGCCCGCGCAAGCTGCCGATCACCCACATCATGCACGGCATCGCCGAATACGCGCACCGGCTCGGCATGGCGCCGAAAATGCAGCCGACGCGCTTCTTCAGCGGCCTGTTCTGGAAGAACTGCACCCATACGGGACGCGTCAACGAGCTCAAGCTGTCGATGGGCCTGTACTTCAAGGACGGCTTTGCGCAGGGCATCAAGAACGGCATGGCGATGCAGGCCGTCGCGCTGGGCCTGGTCAAGGCCAAGCGCCTGAACGTGTTCGAGCTGTTCGGCGGCCACAAGTGCAAGGACCAGAAGGGCATCCAGGCGATGCTGAAGAAAGCCTACGAAATCGAGCGCAGCCGCAAGGCCGCCAAGATGGCGGGCTGAGGAGAAAAATATGGCCAAACATGAATACGCGTTTTACCCCGGCTGCTCGTCGCAGAAGGGCGCTTCCGCTTCCAACTACCTGACGTCGGTCGAGTCGATGTGCAAGACGCTCGACGTCAAGCTCACCGAAATCCCCGACTGGAACTGTTGCGGCGCCTCGATCGGTTACGCCGAAGCCGGCGAACTGCCGCGCCACGTCATGAATGCGCGCAACTTCGCGCTGTCCGAGAAGAACCTGCCCGGGCAGGAAATCGTCGCCACCTGCGCCGCCTGCTGGCTGGGTGCGCGCGAAACGCGCGAGCGCCTCACGCACTCCGACACGCTGATGGCGGACACCCGCGAGGCGCTGAAGGAAGCCGGACTCACGATCAACGAGATGCCTGAAATCCGCCACATGGTGGAAGTCCTGATCGAGGACCTCGGCTTCGACGAAATGAAGAAACACGTCGTTCGTCCGCTCGAAGGCGTCAAGATCGCGGGCTACGTCGGCTGCCAGACCAACCGTCCGTTCGGCGTCGCCGGCGAGTCGTTCGAAAACCCGGTCTACCTCGACAAGATGGTCGAGATGGTCGGTGCCGAGCCGATCCCTGAATACGAGCAGAAAGTCACCTGCTGCGGCGGCGCGCTGGCATTCTCCGAGCCCGAAAAGGCGCAGGCACAGATCAAGGACATCGTCGAGTCGGCCTACGACCACGGCGCCGAGATGATCGTGACGCCGTGCCCGCTGTGTCAGGCCAACGTCGAGATCTACCAGGGCCAGATCAACCAGCGCTACGGCACCAAGTTCAACATTCCGGTGATGTACTACAGCCAGCTGATGGTCGTGGCCTACGGCGGCAACGCCAAAGAGGCCGCGCTGAACGGCCAGGTCATCAAGGCGCGCAGGCTGGAGGAAATCGCCGCCAAGCCGGTCAAGCGCTGAGCGGCTTTACACAAAAAAACAGGGGCTGCGGCCCCTGTTTTTTTGTGCCTGCCGCCTGCTGCACGGCAAAGAAGCGTTCAGGCTGCCTGCCGCTCCTCGGTTTCTGCGGATGAGCTATCGGCACGTGCCCGCTGACGTAGCGGCATTTTGCGCAGGAAGGTTGCCAACCCCTGGCTGGCTTGATCGAAGGGGCCGGTGGGATTCAATGACGCGCGCGCGGTTGCGAAATCCTTCTGTTTGATGTTGCGGACGATTTCGCCGGCGATTTCGTGGAACCGGACATGCAGCCGGCAGGCCTCGGCATGATCCTCGGGCGAGAGCATCCTGCGTGCCTCGTTGTCGAGCCAGTGCCCGAGTTTGCAAGCCTGAGTGCCGCCGACGGCAGACAAGTCCATCGGCGCCCGGCCGCTGAGGAAATTCCGGAACTGGGTCTTCCATGCTCCATGGATGTAGATGGCGTATTCGATGTCGCGTTTGATGCCCATGTTTTCTCCGCTGTAACGTGCGCAACCCAGTAAGGAATAACGGCATTTCGGCGTGCTTTTTTAATTGGAGTTTTCACGCCTGAACGAATCTGGATCACCAGGCTTGCCTGTTGGGCGGAATAAAAAATATAATCGGATTAAGTTATCAATAATTGGTTGCGTTGCATGGCCGTCAGCCAGGCGTTTGCGCTTTCCCTCTCGGGGTGGAAGGGCCGAGGCCATTGTGCATGAACGCGCGCCTCATGCCGCTAAACTCAGGGAGCCTGACTATGTTGAAATCAAAATACTGCGCCGTGGCGGTGGCTGTATCCATGGCAATCGCACCGGGCGTTGGCGCTGCTTCAGTCTTTGGCAGCCTGGGCAATTTTGACGTGATCAATGACACGGGCTTCACCGCGCATGGCTTCGAAATCGATCTCGAAGGCCTGCACAGCAGCGACATCACCGACACCTTCGGTGGCGTTGGGCGAGGCTTTCCCAGCGGCCGCGGCTTCGATCCGGCCACCAGCGTGGAACGCTACGGCTCGCCCACCATCACCGAATACTCGAACGGTTCGACGTTCGGCACGAAAATCACCTACCTGGGCGTGTTCGACGGTAATACCGCCAGTTGGGATTACGGCACGCCAAGCGGCACCTTCATCACGCCGGGTGACAATTGCTGGTCGGGCGGCGGTGTGGGCTACAGCGCATCGACGCCGTGCGATCACTTCGGCGTCGGCACGACCGCGAATGCGACCAAGACCACGTATAGCTGGCTGGTCGAGACCGGAGCGCCGGGTGTCCTGAGCAATGGGGTCGTCAACCTTCCCGCCCCCGTCTGGAACGTGATCCCTGCCCCGGTCGTCGGCAACCCACCTGTCGTCGTCGCGCAAATCCAGGCCCCGGCACCCGAGAATGAAGCCCAGTTCGGGGAAGCCATCTGGGTCAAGGTGTTCACCACGGAGCTTGCGGATCCGGTCGTACTGGAAGAACTCGTGGGCGGCAACCCGAAAGTCGAGCAGGCCGTCACCGAGGTCGAGTGGCAATTGTTGCAGAAGGATCCGGGCAATCCCCTGGCGGGCCAACTGGAGAGCGGCTACGGGGTGCCGGTGGGTCCGAATGCCGCATCGATCCTGCGTCGCTACGAGTTCTACAAATATTCCGGCGTGTACGATCCGGAAACCCATGAGGCACTGGTGACGTTCAGCGACTCGCATCCCAATGATCCCAACGATCCGCTTTACGATCCAACCAAGGTCGTCGATCTCGGCAATTACCTCGGTGCCCAGAATGCCGCGGTCAATCTGGCGGCTGCGGTTCCGGAACCCGGGACCTATGTCCTGCTGCTCGCTGGCCTGGGGCTGGTCGGTTTCGCGGTTCATCGCAGAAAGCGCTACGCGCACTGATCCGGGCGCAGCGCGCAACGCAACGAGGACTTCGGTCCCCGTTTTTATTGCGACGCCGCGTTTTCCATCCTTACTTGCGCGCCGAATAGGTGGGCAGGGTAATGCGGAATGCCATCGCAATCAGCCGAATCCCAAGGATGGTCGCCATCCCTGCCCACGCTGCGATCACCGGCGCCAGGCCCAGGGCCTGCAGGCCGATCATCACCAGGGCGCCGGCCCAAGCGGCCGACGCGTAAAGCTCGCCGCGCAGGAATACCAGCGGGACTTCATTGCACAGCACATCGCGCACCACGCCGCCGAAGATGCCGGTGATCATTCCCAGCAGGCTGGCCGCCAGCCAGGGCGCGTGCCAGTCCAGCGCGATCTGGGTGCCGACGATGGTGAACAGCGCCAGGCCGATGGCATCCGGGACGAGGAACAGGCGCGGCGGCAGCCGCAGGCCGCGCACGGCGAAGAAGACGACGAGCGTCGTCGCCAGCGCGACATACAGATAAACCGGCTCGCCGAGCCAGAACACCGGGCGCTGCAGCAGCAGGTCGCGCACCGTTCCGCCGCCCAGCGCGGTGGCCGTTCCCACCATCACGGCGCCGACCAGATCCATGTTCTTGCGCCCGGCATCGAGCACGCCGGTGAGCGCAAACACCGCGACGGCAGACAGGCCGACCCAGTACAGCAGGTTTTCCATGAAGTGTGCCCGGTGGCAGCGCTTCGGCTGCCCGATCTTGTCGATGCCGGAGTATCGCAAGAAATGAAAGGGTGGGCACCCTGCGCCGCCTATTTCTTGCGTTCCCGCTTCAGCAGTTCCGCCTTGCGCGCGAGGCCCCAGCGGTAGCCCGCCAGGCTGCCATCCGCGCGCACGGCACGGTGGCACGGAATCGCCACCGCCACCACGTTCTCCGCGCAGGCATGCGCCACCGCGCGGTATGCCCCGGGCTGACCGATGCGCGTGGCGATTTCGCCGTAGCTGGCGGTCTCGCCCGCAGGAATGGCCTGCAGGGTCTGCCAGACGCGGCGCTGGAAGACCGTTCCCTGCACGTCCAGCGGCAGATCGAGCACGCCGCGCGGCTGCTCGATGTACTCCAGCACTCGGGCGATCCATTGCTCGAACCCGGCGTCGGCCGGCTCGAACCGGGCCTGCGGAAAGCGCGCCCGGATGCGGTCTTCCAGCGCCTGTGCCGACTCGCCGAACTCGATGGCGCACACCCCCTTGCGGGTGGCGGCGACGATGACCCAGCCGAGCGTGCAGGGCGCCACGGCATGGCGGATGTGCTCGCCGGCGCCGCCCTTGCGATAGTTGCCGGGCGACATGCCGAGCAGGGCGGGCGCCTCCTCGTAGAATCGCCCCGCCGAATTGAAGCCGGCGTCGTAGAAGGCATCGGTCACCGACGGCGCGGACTGCAGCGAAGCTGCCACGCGCCGCGCCTGAACGGCCTTGTGATAGCCCTTGGGGGAAAGGCCGGTGACGGCCTTGAAGACGCGCTGGAAGTGGTGCGGGCTCATGCCGGCCTGCTGCGCCAGCTGCGCGAGCGACAGGGCCGACAGGCTGTGCTCGATCGTTCGGCAAGCCCGAAGCACCCGTTCATTGCGTTCCTGCTGCGGCGAGGGTGCGTCCGGCCGGCAGCGCTTGCAGGGGCGGTAGCCCGCTGCGGCGGCAAGCGCCGGCGTATCGAAAAACGCCACGTTCTGCCGCCTGGCGGCGCGCGACGGGCACGAGGGCCGGCAGTACACGCCGGTGGTGCGGACCGCGTAGACGAATTCGCCGTCCGCCTGCGGGTCGCGGCCCACCACGGCCTGCCAGCGTTGCTCAGCAAGCTGTTCGGACGCCTGCGGGGCAGCGTTCGGCAAGGGCGCGACAGATTCGGTATCCATGGTGAATCTCATCCGGGGGGTGGGAATCACAGTGTCGACCGGTTCGGGCCGGCCCGCAATCCGGAACGTGCGCTCGAATTCATCCTGGAAATTGCAGTTGAGCGGTCATGATGGCGCTCGCTCAGCCCTCAACCGTTCGCCCTGAGATTCTATGGTTCGGGTCAAGCAGTTTTGAAATGCTGTGGTTCGACAGGCTCACCACGAACGGGGCAACGGTCAGCCTCAGATTCAAGACCGCCAGAGAATTCGCCCGAGCGACTCGCCCCGGTCCGTTCGCCCTGAGCCTGTCGAAGGGCAGCCCCCATTCGGCCGGCCCAGGACAGGCTTCGACAGACTCAGAGCGAACGGAATCCATCACTTGTCGTTCGCCCGTTTGACGAGCTCACGACGCTGCCTGAGCTTGTCGCAGGACTTGTTCATGGGTTCCCTGTCGCACCGCCTGCCAAGCGGCGGTATCCTTACGCTTTGTCCCACACGCACACGAACATGAAAAGAGCCCAAGACCTCAACCAGCTGATCGACCTGGTGCACGAAGCGGTGTACGAAGTCGACGAACTGCGCGCCTGCCTGGAACACGACGATGACGAGGCGTCGACCTACACGCCGTTTTTGGACGATCTCGACAAGATGCTGCGCGACCTGCACGAATCGATGGCGTCCGGGAAATATGCGGGCGTAGGGTCGGGCGAGGACCTGGCCTTCATGCCGCTGTTCAAGAAGCACGAGCGCAGCATTCCGTTCCGTGAATTGCTGCGCACGATCAATGCGACGCATCGCGAGGGGTATGAGGCCTGACAAATTGATGAAGGGAGAGATGCGGTAGCTTGATTTTGAGTTATTTGCTCAGATGAAGTTTGCTGCGTATCTAGTGACGCATTTATCAAACCAGTGAAAAAATGTACGCACAACTGATTAAGCGAATCGAAGAGTTGCTGAACCAGGGCCAATCCGTTGTCCGCCCATACGATGATGATGATTACTGGACACGAGATGTCGTCCAAGCACAAGCCTGGATGGCTTCCGCTGCGAACACAATTTTGCAGGTGGCTCCCCTTGGCAGTTTCTTTCGCGCCGAGATTGATCGCCTTACGACTGATCCACAACTTAGCAACGGCATCCCGATTCGTGTGCTCCAGAAAGTTCAGGGCGTTCTTAGATCTGTGCAGACTGAAGCACAAAACGGATTGCTTGCTAAGTTGGAGTATCAAGTCTTTGCAACTGCGTTCGATGATTTCCTCGACCACGCGTCGCACTTTCACAAGTCAGGTAAGGTGAAGGAATCCGCCATATTGGTTTCCACCGTTCTCGAAGACACGCTCAAGCGAGTCGCGGTTAAGAACGACATTGATAGTGTCGGTCTTTCGCTTGAGCCTCTGATAGACGAACTGACAAAGGTGGGTGTATTCACGCCTGTAAAGGCAAAGCGCATGAAGTCCTATTCGGGCGTCAGGAACTCGGCTCTCCATGCCGAATGGGACAAACTTGATCTCAAGGACATTGGAGATGTTATAGAGGGTGTTCGCGAACTCCTCGATGTCTACCTTTGAACATCCTCATTTTTGGTAACACAGCGGTCAACATGGACACAGCGCGACAAAGCCGCTTGGCGTCACAACTTCTTCGTTATTCCGCCCGCAGCGCATCCACCGGATTAAGCCTTGCGGCCCGCATCGCCGGCACCACCCCTGCAGCCAGCCCGATCAGCACCGACACCCCCAGCGCACCGAAGGCATAGTCCCACGGCGTGTTGACCGGCAGGTCGGCGACCGTGGTCTTCAGCAGCCAGGCGATGCCGGCACCGACCGCCAGTCCGCCGAGGCCGCCCAGGGTGGACAGCACGGTCGACTCCATCAGGAACAGGGTGCGGATCTGCGCGCGGGTCGTGCCGAGCGCGGTGAGCAGGCCGATCTCGGCGACGCGCTCGGCGACGGCGATGTGCATCAGCGTGACCATGCCGACCGCGCCGACCAATAATGAAATCCCGCCGAGCGCGGCGACGGCGAAGGTGAGCACCTCCAGCACGGTGGAGAGCGTGTCGAGCATCTGCTGCTGCGGCGTCAGGGTGAAATCCTCGCGGCCGTGGCGCGCGATCAGGATGCGCTTGGCGTCGGCGATCACCGCCTTGAGCGGCGCGCCCGGATGATAGGCGATGTGGATTTCCATCACGCCCTCGCGGTTGAAGACTTCGAGCGCGCGCGCGGTGGGGATGTAGACGGTGTCGTCGAGGTCGAAGCCCAGCACCTGGCCCTTGGGCGCCATGACGCCGATCACGCGGAAGCGCGAGGCACCGACCTGCAGCGTGGCGCCGAGCGGATTGGCGGTGCCAAATAATTCAGTGCGCACCTTGGCGCCCAGCACCGCATAGGCGCGCGGATTGCGCGGATCGTCGGCGGGCAGGTACTGGCCGACCGCCACGTGCATGTTGAAGGCGCGCGAAAAGTCCGGCCCTTCGCCGTACACCGTGACGCGGCGGCTGCGGCCGTGGGCGCGGATTTCCGCGTTGCCCATCACGCCGGCGTTGGTGTACTGGGCGTAGCGCGAGGTCTTCAGCGCCAGCGCGTCGTCGATCGTCAGCAGCCGCGAACTGCCGATGGCGCCGACCGAGGCGCCGTGCGTGGTGATCTTGCCGGGGCTGACGTTGATGATGTTGGTGCCGAACTGGGTGAACTCGGACAGCACGAACTGGTGGATGCCGTCGCCGATCGAGGTGAGCAGGATGACCGCGGCGATGCCGACGGCGATGCCGGTGGCGGACAGGAAGGTGCGCAGCCGGTGCGCGGTGAGCGCGTGCAGGGCGAAGCGCAGGGTGTCGACGAGGCTCATTTTCCGCTCAGCGCCAGCACCGGATCGAGCCGCGCCGCGCGCGCGGCGGGCAGCAGGCTGGCGATGACGCCGGTGAGGAGGGCGGTGGCGATGCCCGCCACGCTGGCCCAGTTCGGCGGCCAGGCGGGAAGCTGCGGGTAGGCAAGGCGGATCACCCAGGCGCCGAGGTTCCCCAGCGCGTAGCCGATGGCGCCGCCCGCCAGCGACAGCCACAGCGCCTCGGCGAAGAACAGGCGGCGGATGTCGGCGGCAGGCGCGCCGAGGGCTTTCAGCAGGCCGATTTCCGAGGTACGCTGGGCCACCGCCACCAGCATCACGTTCATCACCAGGATGCCGGCCACCGCCAGGCTGATCGCGGCGATGCCCGCCACCCCCAGCGTCAGCGCGCGCAGGATGCGGTCGAAGGTGGCGAGGATGGCGTCCTGGGTGATGACGGTGACGTCCTCCTCGCCGTCGTGGCGCAGCTTCAGGACATGGCGGATGGCGGCCCTGGCCGGTTCGATGTCGGTGCGGCTGCGCGCCTCGATCAGGATGCGGAACAGCGACTGGGTGTTGAACAGTTCCTGCGCATAGTCGATCGGGATGATGACGATCTCGTCGGAATTGAAGCCCATCGACTCGCCCTGCGGGGCCAGCACGCCGGACACCAGGAAGCGGCTGTCGCCGAGCCGGATGCGCTGGCCGACTGCCTTGCCGTCGGGAAAGAATTCGTGCGCAATCACGCTGCCCAACACGATCTGCGCGCTGCGTTCCGAGCCGCGCGCGAGAAAGCTGCCCTGCGACAGCTTCATGTGGCGGATCGGCAGCAGTTCGGAGGTGCTGCCGAGCACCGTCACCTCGCGCAAGCGTCCGCCGGAGGTGAGCTCGGCCACGCCCACGTTGAGCGGCGCATAGCGCTTGACCTGCGGCAGGTGGCCGATGAAGCGGGCGTCTTCCAGGGTGAGGTCGCGCGGCGTCTGGCCGAGCGCCGCGCCGGGAAATCCGCCCGACGTCTCGGCGCGGCCCGGCAGCACGAAGACCAGATTGGTGCCGAGCGAGGAGAACTGCCCGACCACATAGAGGCGCGCGCCTTCGCCCAGCGCGGTCAGCACGACCACCGCCGCCACCCCCAGCGCCATCGCCAGTACGATGAGCAGGGAGCGGGTGCGGTAGCTCACCACGGTTTCGAAGGAGAGGGTCAGGGTGTCGCGCAGGTTCATTTTTCGTCGGCGACGATCTCGCCGTCCCGCATCGCGATGTGGCGATGCGCGCGCGCGCCCAGCTCGCGGTCGTGGGTGACGACGATCAGCGTGGTGCCGGCATGGTGCAGGCCTTCCAGCAGTTCCATTACTTCGGCGCCGATGCGGTGGTCGAGGTTGCCGGTCGGCTCGTCGGCCAGCAGCGCGGTGGGGCGCAGGATGGTGGCGCGCGCGATCGCCACGCGCTGGCGCTGCCCGCCGGAGAGTTCGGCCGGACGATGGCGCGCGCGGTCCTTGAGGTCGAAGGCGTCGAGCGCGGCGTCGACGCGGGTCTTGCGCTCGGCCGGGGCGATGCCCTCCAGCATCAGCGGCAGCTCGATGTTTTCCGCTGCGGTCAGGCGCGGCACCAGGTGGAAGGACTGGAACACGAAGCCGATCTTCTCGCGGCGCACGCGTGCCCGCTCGGTCTCGGACAGGCCGGTGACGTCGCGGCCGTCCAGTTCGTAGCGCCCGCTGTTCGGCTGGTCGAGCAGGCCGATGACATTTAGCAGGGTGGACTTGCCGGAACCGGACGGCCCCATGATCGACACGTATTCGCCCGATGCGATGTCGAGGTTGATGCCGTTGAGCGCGCGTACTTCCTGGTCGCCCATGCGGAACACGCGCGTGATCGCGGCGAGGCGGATCATGGCTGCGCGACTTTTGGGGTGACTTTCACGCCGGCCTTCACGTTTTCGTTATCGAAGGACAGCAGTACGCGGTCGCCGGCTTCGAGGCCGCTGGTGATTTCCGTGAACGCCCAGTTGGCCAGCCCGGTTTTCAGGCGGCGCGTTTCCAGCGTGTCGTTCTTGCCCAGCACCAGCACGCTGCCGTCCTGTTGGATCGCCTGGGTGGGCACGCGCAGCACGTTGTCGCGGCGCTCGATGATGGCTTCGACGTCGGCACTGTAGCCGACCAGCAGGGCATCGTGCGGCGGCGTGTCGAAATCGACCTCGACGTCGACCGTGCGTGCCTGCTTCTCGACCTCGGTCACGTAGGGCGCGATGCGCCGGACATGGCCGGGAAAGGTCCGGCCGGGCAGGGCATCGAGGGTGATGCGCGCTGGCTGGCCGGGCTTCAGCCGGGGCGCGTCGACCTCGTCCATCGGCGCACTCACGTAGAGGCAGCTGTCGTCGATCAGATCCACGGCAGGCGGGGTGGGGATGCCGGGCGGCGAGGGGGTGGTGAATTCGCCGACCTCGCCGGTGATCTTGGCGACGATGCCGGCAAACGGCGCGGTGAGCGTGGTGCGCTCCAGCCCCGCCAGCGTCACGCTGATCTGCGCCTGCGCGCGCTTGACGTCGGCGGCGAGCGCATCGCAGTTGGCCTGGCGCGCGCGCGCATTGGCGCGGGCGTCTTCGGTGCTCTGCGGGCTGACGAATCCCCTGGCGGCCAGTTGGGCGCTGCGTTCGGCGTCGCGCTTCGCGTTGTCCGCCATGATGCAGGCCTCGCGGCGACGTTCCTCGCTGGTGGTCAGCTGGCGGATGGCGAGTTCGCGCTGCGCGGCGAGGTCGCGGTTCCACAGTTCCAGCAGCGGCTGGCCGGCCTTCACGCGTTCGCCTTCCTTCACCCACAGCTTGACGATCTGTCCCCCTGCCACCGGGGCGAGCTTGGCGCGGCGGCAGGCCTTGACCGTGCCGGCGCGGGTGTTGACCACGGTCGATTCGACCGGGCCGCGCGCAATCGTGGCGAGTTCGACGGCGGGCGGTTGGGGGCGGGTGAAGTGCCAGCCGGCATAGGCCAGCGCAGCGACGGCCAGCACGATGACGACAAGGCGAAGCCAGGTTTTGGGTTTCAACATGATGGGGGAGGCGACAGTGAACCGGCCCAATGTAACATTCGACCATGCTGAAAACCATCGTTCCCGCCCGCCTCGAATTCAAGGACGGCGTGCCGTATTCCGCCGCCTATGGCGACATCTACCATTCCGCCGACGGCGGCGCCGGGCAGGCGCGCCATGTGTTTCTGCAGGGCTGCGGCTTGCCGCAGGCGTGGGCGGGACGCGACCGCTTCGTCGTGCTGGAAACCGGATTCGGCACCGGGCTGAATTTCCTGACGACCTGGGCGGCGTGGCGCGACGACCCGGCGCGTCCCACGCGGCTGCATTTCCTCTCGGTCGAAAAACACCCGTTCCGTGCCGACGACCTGGCGCGGCTGCATGCGCACTGGCCGGAATTCGCCCCGCTCTCCACCGAACTGCTGGCGAACTGGCCGACGCTGGTGCCGGGCTTCCATCGCATCGCGCTCGACGGCGGGCGGGTGCAGCTCACCCTGATGCTGGGCGACGCGCTCGACTGTCTGCCCGAGGTGCACGCCGGGGTGGATGCGTTCTATCTGGATGGCTTTGCGCCCGACTGCAACGCCGACTTGTGGCAGCCCAAACTGTTCGAGGTGCTGGCACGGCTGGCGAAACCCGATGCCACGGCGGCGACCTATACGGTGGCGGCGCCGGTGCGGCAGGGTCTGATGCAGGCCGGTTTCGTCTGCGAGAAACGTGCCGGCTATGGCCGCAAGCGGCATTGCCTGAGCGCGCGCTTCGCGGGTCAATCCCGATGGGTCGAATCCGCCAGACTGCGGCACGTCGCCGTCATCGGTGCCGGCGTGGCCGGTGCCGCAATCGCCCATGCGCTGGCGCTGCGCGGCCTGGAGGTCAGCGTGCTGGAGCGCGCCGCTGCGCCGGCACAGGCCGCGTCGGGCAACCCGGTGGCGGTGTTCCGCCCGGTGATCGCGCGCGACGACAACCGCGCCACGCGCCTGACGCGCGCGGCTTTCCTGCACGACCAGCGCGCGTGGGCGATGCTGACGGACGTCGAATGGGCGCGCTGCGGCGTGCTGCATCTGGCGAAGGATGCGGAGGCTGCAGCGAAGCAGCAGCAGGCGCTGGCCGCCACCGCGCCGCCCGCCGAGTATGCGCGCTGGGTCGAATTGGGCGAGGCACGCGAGCTGGCGAACTGGCCGGTGGCGGCGCCCGGCGTGTTCTACCCTACGGCGGGCTGGGTGGTGCCGGGGAGCCTGTGCCGCGCCTGGCTCGATCACCCGGCCATCCGCCTGCAGACTGGCTGCACCGTGGCGCGGGTCGAAGCCGTGGCAGCGGGATGGCAGGTCGTGGGTCGCGACGGCGGGGTGCTGGCAGACGCCGATGCCGTGGTGCTGGCGAACGCGCGCGACGTCCTGAGTCTGGCGCCCGGCCCGGCCTGGCCGCTCAATACCGTGCGCGGGCAGATCACGCAGTTGCCGTCCGGCAGCCTGCCGGAAATCCGGCGGGTGATTTCGCGCGAGGGCTACGTGGCGCCGGGCACCCTGAAGGGCACAAGCGCATGGCCGCTGGTCGGCGCCACCTACGAACATGATGACGAGGACACAGCGCCGCGCCTGGAAAGCGATCTCGCCAACCTGGCGCGGCTGGAGGCGATCCTGCCGGGTGCGGGCGAACGGCTGGCTGGGGAAGCTGTGAGCGGGCGCGCCTCGTTGCGCGCCACCCTGCCGGACCGCTTGCCGATGGTGGGTGCGGTCGATGGCCAGGCGGGGCTGTATGTCGCGGCGGGCTATGCCTCGCGCGGGGTGGTGTGGGCGGGTTTGCTGGGCGAGGCGCTGGCCGATCAGATGATGCAGCAGCCCTGGCCGCTGGAAACCGGATTGATGCAGGCGATTGCGCCGGGGCGCTTTACCGCCCGGTGAGGCTCAGGCTGCGGTGAGCGGCTTGCCCCTGTTTGCGGAGACCGATTGGCCGGCCTGGTCGTACAGGCCGTTCTGGCTGGTCGCGGCGTGGATCAGCACATTGAGCGCCTGGCGGGTGGCGGCCAGGCGCATATCGATCAGCGTACCGATACGCTGGTTCATCGCCTGGACCTGCAGTTCGAGGTCGCACAGTTGCCGCCAGCGGGCGTCGTGTTCGGGCTGGCCATGCTGCGCCAGCCAGGCGTTCATCCCGGCGTGGTCGGGGGTGTGGCCGGCGGCCAGCAGCTCGTCGTGACGCGCCTGTGCCAGGTTGCCCAGGGTCTGCAGCTGCGCCAGCTTGGAGGCATTCAATGACGCCAGGCGATCGGCCTCGCCGTCCACCAGTGCGCGTTCCTCCTCGCCCAGTACATTCAGCAGCGCCTGCCAGGCCGCGCTTTCCACCGTCAGCCTGGCGATCAGGGCGGGGCTGCGGGAGGGGTCACTTGGCGACATGGAGCATTTCCTTGACCGAGTTGAGCAGGCTTTCGGCGATGTTGCCGGTATTGATGCTGTATTGCCCGCTGGCGATGGCTTCCTTGATGCTGTCCACGCGCGCGCGATCGACGACCGGAATCGCCGCCAGCTGGGTTTCCAGTTGCTTCAGCTGGACTGCGCGCGGGCTCAGGCTGACATCCGTTTGCTGGGTGTCGGCGGGTTTGTTGCCTTCAGCCTTGCCGGCACGGCTTTCGACGGGGTTCGGCAGGGTGACCTGCTTCAGGCCGGGATCGATTTTCATGGCAGTTTCCTGGGTCGGGTCGGCGGGACGGGACGTATGGTTTAAAAGGTTAGATCAGTAACGTCAATTTAACCGTTTCCTGAAGGCTGCCCGGCTTAAAAGGTGACCACCACCTGCTGGCCGTCCTGCGCGATGCCGCTGACCACTTCGCCCGAGGGAGTTTTCACCCGGACCCGGTCGCCGCGACTGGCGTTGGCCAGCGCCTGGCCTTCGCTCTGCACCGAAAAGCCCGGCCCGTTCAGCACCAGGCGGGTGGTCTGCCCCTGCTGCACGGCAAGCGGGGCGTGCAGCAGCGCAGTGCGC
The DNA here is from genome assembly GCA_016195805.1 of Hydrogenophilales bacterium. Taxonomy (GTDB): domain Bacteria; phylum Pseudomonadota; class Gammaproteobacteria; order Burkholderiales; family Thiobacillaceae; genus Thiobacillus. The sequence continues at coordinate 15,292 of JACPYT010000009.1, read as the reverse complement.
AATGGCGCGCCGGCGGCCACTCCGGATACGGTGCGGTAACCCAGCAGGTCGTCGGCATGGGTGGCGACGTCGGCAGGCAGGTTGCCCAGATCGCCTTCGCGCAGTGCGAGGTCGGCGGCGATCAGGATGTGGTTGGCGGGCAGCGGTTCGCGGGTCACGACATACGACCCGAGCACGCGGACCTGCGCGGCCAGATAGACCGTCCACCGGGTGGGCGCCAGGCAACGCACGCCCACCGTGGTTTTCCCCATGCCGCGGCTGCCGGCGGGCTGGAAGGCGTCGAACGCGGAACAGGCGGGCAGGCTGGCGCGCGGCGCCTGGACCTGGATCGTCACTTTACCGGGCAGCCCGCCGGTCTGGGTTTTCAGGAACCGCTCGGCCTGCGCCTGCACGGCGGCCGGATCCTGCCGGTCCGCTGCCTGCGCAACGGCCGCCAGGCCCAGGCAGGCGACGGCTGCCAGCCCCATTCCGAGGCGGCGCCCCACGATCCGGAAACGTTTGCTTGCCATCCCGACTCCTTGGCTCGGCTTCTCACACTGCCGCATTGTAGGGAGACGCGCGTCATCTTAAACGGCGAAATGAGCCGGCTTTTTGCCCTTTATCGTTCGATTGAATGGACAGTCGGGTGCCTAGGATGCAGTCATCGCAAAAAGGCTTTGCGGCAGAAAGAGGTGAAAACCATGCTGAACCGGCTGGATGACATGCTGAACTTCAACACCCAGGCGTTGCGCATACGCGACCAGCGCCAGCAGGTGCTGGCCTCCAATATCGCCAACGCTGACACGCCCAATTACAAGGCGCGCGACCTGGACTTCAAGGCTGCACTGCAGGGCGCGCTGCAGGGAACGTCCGCGGCCGGCGGTACGACGCTGGCCACCACCTCGCCCGGGCATCTGGCTGGCAATCCCGGCCTGGCGGCGGAAGCCGGGCTGCTATACCGCACCCCAGCCCAGGGCAGCGTCGATGGCAACACGGTGAACATGGATGCCGAACGCGCCGCGTTTGCCGACAACGCCATTCATTACGAATTCAACCTGACCCGCATCACCCAGCAGATCAAGACCATGCTGGCGGCGATCCAGGGATAAGGAGTCCAGTACATGTCACTCTTCAATATCTTCAGCGTGGCCGGCTCGGCCATGAACGCCCAGTCGCAGCGGCTGAATACCGTCGCCAGCAACCTCGCCAACGCCGACAGCGCCACCAGCGCCGATGGCACGCCCTACAAGGCCAAGCAGGTCGTGTTCGCCGCCACGCCGGTGGGCGAGAACGGCGCAACCGGGGTGAACGTGGCGGCGGTGGTCGAGGATCAGTCGCCGATGAAAATGGTGTACGACCCGAAGAATCCGCTGGCCGACGGGAAGGGCTACGTGACCATGCCCAACGTCAATGTGGTGGAGGAAATGGTCAACATGATTTCCGCCTCGCGTTCGTACCAGTCCAACGTGGACATGATGAATACCACCAAATCCCTGCTGCTCAAGACTCTGAGCCTGGGCCAGTGATCCGCCTGAAACGACAGCCTGTGAAAGTCACCGAGGAGACGACGCAATGAGCGCCATACAAGATACCAGCAGTGTCAGCAGCCTGTTTGGCGCGGGCACCCCCGCAGCCAGTACGGCAAATGGCAGCGCAACCGACATCCAGAACCGGTTTCTGAGCCTGCTGGTGGCCCAGATGAAGAACCAGGATCCGCTGAATCCCCTCGACAACGCGCAGGTGACCAGCCAGATGGCCCAGCTCAGCACGGTGCAGGGCATCACCAACATGAACACCAGCCTGCAGGCGCTGGCGACCAGTCTGGGCGCCGGCCAGGTGTCGCAGGCGGCCAGCCTGATCGGCCGCGATGTGCTGGTTCCCGGCAACACGGTCGGTCCGGCCCAGCCGCAGGATGTCATGGGCTTCGACCTGTCGCGTGCGGCAGACGACGTCACGGTCAGCATCAAGGATGCATCGGGCAACCTGGTGCGCAAACTGGATCTTGGCCCCCGCGATGTCGACGTGAGCACGGTGGCCTGGGACGGGCTGACGGCCAACGGTACGGCCGCGCCTGCGGGTGCCTACAGCTTCACGGTCAACGCCGTCCAGGGCGGCCAGGCGGTCGGCAACACCGCCTTGAGCCTGGGCATGGTCAACAGCGTTTCGCAGAACAGCCAGGGGGTGCAGTTGAACCTGGCCGGGAACACGAGCGTGGGGTATGCCGACGTTCGGCAGATTTTCTGAGCAGCTTTGAGCGGACCCGGCGGGTAAGACGCCAGCAATCATCACAAGGAGCAGATCATGAGTTTTCAGCAAGGCTTGAGCGGCCTCAATGCCGCCTCACAAAACCTGGATGTCATCGGCAATAACGTCTCCAATGCGAGCACGGTGGGGTTCAAGCAGTCCCAGGCGCAGTTTGCCGATGTCTATGCCAATTCCCTGACTGGAGCGGGCGGGTCGCAGGTGGGCATCGGCGTCAAGGTGTCGCAGGTTTCCCAGCAATTCACGCAGGGCAACATCACGTCTACCAACAATCCGCTGGATATCGCGATCAACGGCGGCGGTTTCTTCCGCATGGACAGCAACGGTACGATCGCCTACCAGCGAAACGGCCAGTTCCAGCTCGACAAGAACGGCTTCATCGTGAATTCGAACGGTGACAAGCTGACCGGCTATACGGCGAATTCCAGCGGCGTGTTGTCGACCGGGGCGCCTGCCGCCCTGAGCATCAACACGTCCGATCTGGCGCCGCAGGTCACGTCCAAAGTGAATGCCGTGCTCAACCTCGATTCCACCAGTGCGGTTCCGGCGACCACCCCTTTCAACATGAACGACCCGACCACCTTCAACAGTTCGACGGCTGTTTCGGTCTATGACAGCCTGGGCAATTCCCATACCTTGCAAACCTATTACGTCAAAACGGGCGCCGGGGCGTGGAACGTGTATGCCTCGACCGATGGCGGGGCAGCCAGTGCGGCGGGCACCCTCAATTTCAACAGCAGCGGCGCCCTGACCACGGCCATGCCGTTCACCATTCCCGTGGCGGTGACGACGGGTGCCGCCACCCCCTTCAACGTTGCATTCAACTACACCGGGACCACCCAGTTCGGTTCCGCATTCAGCGTCAATACGTTGAACCAGAATGGTTATGCCTCGGGGAAACTGTCGGGCTTCAATACCGGCTCTGACGGCACCATCACGGGTCGTTATACCAACGGCCAGTCCGCCGTGCTGGGCCAGGTGGTGCTCGCCAATTTCGCCAATCCCAATGGCTTGCAGCCGATGGGCAACAACACGTGGGTCGAGACATCGACCTCGGGCACGCCGCTGGTGGGGGCACCCGGCTCGGGTAGTCTCGGCGCGCTGCAGTCGTCGGCGGTGGAAGACTCCAACGTCGACCTGACGGCCGAACTGGTCAACATGATCACCGCGCAGCGGGTGTACCAGGCCAACGCGCAGACCATCAAAACCCAGGATCAGGTGATGCAGACCCTGGTCAACCTGCGCTAAGCCGGGCCGGGTGATTCACTGAGGAGGTAGCATGGACCGTCTCATCTACACCGCCATGACCGGCGCCAAGCACGCGCTGGAGCAGCAGGCGACCACGTCGAACAACCTGGCGAACGCGACGACCACGGGTTTCCGTGCGCAGATCGATCAGTTCCGCGCGGTGCCGGTGCAGGGGGCGATCCTGCCCACCCGCGCGTTCGTGGTCGACTCCACCACCGGCAGCGATTTCCGCGCCGGCGCGATCCAGCAGACCGGGCGCGAGCTCGACGTGGCGGTGCAGGGCGATGGCTGGATCACGGTGCAGGCCGCCGACGGTAGCGAAGCCTACACCCGCAACGGCAGCTTGAAGCTGGACGAGAACGGCGTGCTGCAGACCCATGACGGCCTCAATGTCATGGGCGACGGCGGACCGCTGTCCATCCCGCCCGGCCGCAACATCGCCATCGCCAAGGACGGCACGATCTCGCTGGTGCCGGATGGGTCCGCCGCGAAAGGCATCACCTCGATCGGACGCCTCAAGCTGGTGAATCCGCCGACCGCCGACCTGGTGCGCGGCGACGATGGCCTGTTCCGCCTGAAGGACGGCCAGGCGGCGGATACCGATCCCAATGTGAAGCTGGTCAGCGGCGCACTGGAATCGAGCAACGTCAACGTGGTCGACGCGATGGTCAACATGATTTCGCTGGCCCGCGCATTCGACATGAACATGAAGCTGCTGCAGAACGCCGAAAGCAACGACACCAAGGCAGGACAACTGCTGTCGATGAACTGACCCTCACCCGATTTATTGTAAGGAGCCGACATGATTCGCTCACTGTGGATTGCCAAAACCGGTCTGGATGCGCAGCAAACGCAGATGGACGTGATTTCCAACAACCTCGCCAACGTCAGCACCAGCGGCTTCAAGCGCGCGCGTGCGGTGTTCGAGGATCTGTTGTACCAGACCATCCGCCAGCCCGGTGCACAGTCGTCCGAGCAGACGCAGCTGCCTTCGGGCCTGCAGGTCGGTACCGGCGTGCGGACGGTGGCGACCGAGCGCATCTTCACGCAGGGAAATTTGCAGCAGACCGGCAACGCCAAGGACGTGGCGATCCAGGGCAACGGCTTCTTCCAGGTGCTGATGCCCGACGGCACCACGGCCTACACGCGCGACGGGTCGTTCCAGGCCGATTCCAACGGCCAGCTGGTCACCTCCAGCGGCTATGCCGTGCAGCCGGCCATCACCATCCCGCCCGACACCCAGACCCTGACCATCGCGCGCGACGGCACGGTGTCGGTGCAGCAGGCCGGATCGGCCACCCCGGTGACGGTCGGCACCCTGCAGCTGGCGATGTTCGTCAATCCGGCCGGACTGCAGAGCCTGGGCGAGAACCTCTACGCCGAAACCGCCGCCTCGGGCACGCCGAGTTCCAACGCGCCCGGCAGCAACGGCGCCGGCACGCTGAATCAGGGCTACGTCGAAACCTCGAACGTCAACGTGGTGGAAGAGATGGTCAACATGATCCAGACCCAGCGCGCGTATGAAATCAACAGCAAGGCGATCACGACATCCGACCAGATGTTGCAGCGTCTGACCCAGCTTTGAGGTTTGCTATGAAGATGTTGCGCGCATTCGGAGCGATGCTTGTGTTGCTGGGGCTGACGGGCTGCGGGACCACGCCGTCGTCCATCGTGCAGCAGCCGACCACCGCGCGCCCGCAGGTGCTACCGGTCCAGTCCGCCGCCAATGGCGCCATCTATCAGACCGCCGCCTATCGCCCGTTGTTCGAGGACCGGCGTGCGCGTCACGTCGGCGACGTGCTGACCATCGTCATCAACGAAAACACCGTGGCCGGCAAGAAAGCGTCGTCCAACGGGGCGAAAACCGGGGCGGTCGATTCGTCGATCGGCGGCATCACCAACCTGCCGCTCAAGTCGCTGCAGGGCGTGGGTCTGAAGGCCGCATCGTCAGCCCAGTACGACGACAAGTCGGCCGTCGATTCCAGCAACGTCTTCACCGGCAACATCACCGTTACCGTGATCGAAGAGTTGCCCAACGGCAATCTCGTGGTTGCCGGCGAAAAACAGATTGCGCTCGACAAGGGTACCGAATACATCCGCCTGTCCGGCGTGGTGCAGCCCGACACCATCCAGGCGGGCAATACCGTGTCGTCGGCCAAGGTCGCGGACGCGCGCATCGAATACCGCACCAGTGCCAAGCTGGACAAGGCAGAGGTCATGGGCTGGCTGGCGCGGTTCTTCTTGAGTTTCGTACCTTTGTAAACGGTGGGCACGATGAAAATTCCAAGTCTGTTTCTGCTGGCCGCGTTGCTGATGGGCGGCGCGGCGCACGCCGAACGCATCAAGGATATCGCCGCCATTCAGGGCGTGCGCGTCAACCAGCTGGTCGGCTACGGCCTGGTGGTGGGGCTGGACGGCACCGGCGACCAGACCACGCAGACGCCCTTCACCACCCAGAGCATCACCAACATGCTGATGCAGATGGGCGTCAACCTGCCGCCCGGCACCAACATGCAGCTGAAGAACGTGGCGGCGGTGATGGTGACCGCCGACCTGCCGCCGTTTGCCCAGGCCGGGCAGGACATCGACATCACGGTGTCGTCGATGGGCAATGCCAAGAGCCTGCGCGGCGGCACGCTGGTGATGACGCCGCTGAAAGGCGCCGACGGCCAGGTCTACGCGATGGCGCAGGGCAACCTCGTGGTCAGCGGTGCCGGCGCGTCGGCCAGCGGCAGCAAGGTGCAGATCAATCATCTGAGCGTCGGCCGCATTCCGGGCGGCGCAACCGTCGAACGCAGTGTCGCCACCGCGCTGGGCCAGTCCGGCAGCATCAACCTGGAACTGATGCAGAGCGATTTCACCACGGCCAGCCGCGTGGTCGACGCGGTGAACGCGCGCTTCGGCAAGGACACGGCGCACGCGTTGAACGGCCGGGTGATCCAGGTGAAGACGCCGGTGGGCGACGACGCGCGCGTGGCGTTCCTGGGTGCGATCGAAAGCCTCGACGTCAACCCGGCACAGGGCATGGCCAAGGTCATCATCAACGCGCGGACCGGCTCCGTGGTGATGAACCAGGCGGTCATGCTGGATCCCAGCGCGGTCTCACACGGCAATCTATCGGTGATCATCAACACCCAGCCGGTCATCAGCCAGCCTGCGCCGTTCTCCCAGGGGCAGACGGTGACCACCTCGCAGTCGCAGATCGAAATTCGCCAGCAGCCGGGCGAGGTGATGCTGCTCAAGAACAGCGCCTCCCTCGCCGACGTGGTGAAGGCGCTGAACTCCATCGGCGCGACGCCGCAGGACTTGCTGGCGATCCTGCAGGCCCTGAAGGCCTCGGGTGCGCTGCATGCGGAGCTGGAGGTCATCTGAATGATTGGCGGCGCCGACCTGACTTCCAAGTTCGCGCTCGACGTCCAGGGCGTCAGCCAGCTCAAGCTGGAAGCGAAGCAATCCTCGCCCGAGGCCTTGCGTGCCGCCGCGCAGCAGTTCGAAGCGGTGTTCATGAACATGCTGATGAAGAGCATGCGCGAGGCGACGCCGCAGGACGGCATGTTCGACAGCGAACAGACCCGCATGTACACCTCGATGCTCGACCAGCAGTTGACGCAGAAACTCGCCAGCCGCGGCATCGGCCTGGCCGACATGATGGTGCGCCAGCTTTCGCGCACCCTGAATTCGCCCGGCGCCGACGGGACGACGCCTGAAGGCAAGGCCGGCTTTCCGCTGAATGCGCCGCAGGAGGGCCTGCGCGTTCAGGCCCCGCAAGGCGGGATGGAGTTGAACGCACCCGGTGCGACGGCGCAGCCGGCGGCCTCAGCCGTCTCCCGCGGCGGGGACGCCCCTGCCCACGTCGAGGCCTTCGTGCAGAAACTGCTGCCGCATGCCCAGGCGGCGAGCGCCAGCAGCGGCATCCCCGCCAGCTTCATGATGGGCCAGGCGGCGCTGGAAACCGGCTGGGGCCGGAGCGAAATCCGCGGGCCCGACGGCCAGAACAGCCACAACCTGTTCGGCATCAAGGCGGGCGGCGGATGGAAGGGCCGCACCGTCGACGTCGTCACCACCGAATACGTCAACGGCAAGCCGCAGAAGCAGGTGGACAGCTTCCGCGCCTACGATTCCTACGCCGACGCCTTCCGCGACTACGCCAACCTGCTGCGCGGCAATGCACGCTATCAGAACGCGATCGCCCAGGGGCAGGATGCCGCCGGCTTCGCACAGGGCCTGCAGCAGGCCGGCTACGCGACCGACCCGGGGTATGCCCAGAAGCTGATGGGGGTGATTCGGCTGGTCGAAACGACCTGACTCAAGAAAAGCGCAGGCTGACCGATTCACCTATCAAGCGTACTTATATCCCGTTTCCCACAACCTTTGCGACCAGATAGATGGCTACCAACATACTCAGTATCGGTCAGAGCGCCCTCGCTGCCGCGCAAGTGGGGATCAGCACGACGGGCAACAATATCGCCAACGCGTCGACACCGGGCTACAGCCGCCAGGTTGTGATACAGGGCGCGGCCCCGGCGCAGAATTTCGGCTTTGGCTTCCTGGGGCAGGGTACCGAGGTCTCCACGATCCAGCGCGTATACAGCGATTACCTGGGCGTGCAGGCGCAAAGTGCGCAGTCTTCGAGCAGCGGGCTCGGCACCTACTACACCCAGATCCAGCAGATCAACAACATGCTGGGGGATCCGACGTCCGGATTGTCCCCCGCCCTGCAGAACTTCTTCAGCGGCATCCAGGGCGTCGCCTCGAATCCGACCTCCATTCCGGCACGCCAGACGGTCTTGTCGTCAGCGGACGCGCTGGTGTCATCCTTCAACAGCATGGCCGGCCAGCTCAACGAGATGACACAAGGCGTCAACAGCCAGGTCCAGTCGAGCGTCAGTGCCATCAACTCCTATGCGCAACAGATTGCCAAGTTGAATGACTCCATCAGCAAGGCCCAGCTGTCAACCGGACAACCGCCGAACGACTTGCTCGATCAGCGCGACCAGCTGGTGCTGAATCTGAACAAGGAAATCAAGGCGACCGTCGTCAAACAGGGCGATGGCAGTTACAACGTGTTTGTCGGCAATGGCCAGCCCCTGGTGGTGGGCATTACATCCTCCGCGCTTGCCGCCGTGGCCTCCCCCACCATCCCGGGGCAAATCGACGTGGCCTACAGGGCCAATAATGGCAGCCTTGTGCCCGTGGGGAGTTCGAGCCAGATTGGCGGCAGTCTGGGCGGTCTCATCGACTTTCGGACCCAGTCATTGATGCCGGCGCAAAACGCACTCGGACGGATCGCCATTGGGCTGGCCAGCACCTTCAATGCGCAGCACCAGGCAGGGTTCGATCTTAATGGCGCGGCCGGTGGGGCCTTCTTCTCAGTCGCGTCTCCGGTGGTGGGGGCGAATAGCGGAAATACCGGCACTGCCACTGTGACGGCCAGCATCAGCAGCGTCAATGCGCTGACCGCCAGCGATTACAACCTGCAGTATGACGGCACCAATTACACGCTGACCCGGTTGTCCGACAATACGTCCACGACCTTTGCCACGCTTCCGAAGACGGTGGACGGCGTGACCATCAACCTGGCTTCCGGTACGCCCGCTGCGGGCGACAGCTTCCTGATCCGCCCGACCGTCAATGGGGCATCCGGCATTAACGCAATGATTACCGATCCGGCCAAGATCGCCGCAGCCGGCCAGACCGGTGCCGTGGGCGACAACAGCAATGCCTTGCTGCTCGGCGCACTGCAAACCACCAACACCCTTGGCAACGGCACCGTCAGTTATCAGGGTGCCTATGCCCAGTTTGTCAGCGAGGTCGGCAACAAGACTCGTGAGCTCAATGTCACCAGCAGCGCGGCAAACAATCTGCTCACCCAGGCCACGCAGGCGGTGCAGTCGCAGTCCGGCGTCAATCTGGACGAAGAGGCGGCCAATCTGCTGCGCTACCAGCAGGCCTACCAGGCAGCAGGAAAAGTGATGCAGATCGCCAGCCAGTTATTTGCCACGCTTCTCACGATCGGCCAATAAGAGGAACAGACACCATGCGCATCAGCACCCAAACCCTGTATGAATCCGGCGGTGCCCGCATCAGCGATCTGCAGTCCAGCGTGGTCCAGACCCAGCAGCAGATTGCGACTGGCCGCCGCATCCTGACCCCGTCGGACGATCCGGTTGCCGCCGCGCGCGTGCTGGATGTCTCCCAGTCGCAGTCGGTGAATACCCAGTACGGACTCAACCGCCAGACGGCCACGAGTGCGCTCGGTCTGGTCGATGGCACGCTGTCGGGCGTGTCGGATCTGCTGCTGAACGTGAAATCCACCGTCGTCTCCGCGGAAAATGGCACATTGAGCGATACGCAGCGTGCGGACATTGCGGCCCAACTGAAATCGAACCTTACCTCCCTGCTGGGGCTGGCGAACACCCGCGATGCGCAGGGCAACTACATGTTTTCCGGCTATCAAACGTCCACGCCTGCATTCGTCCAGACGGCTACCGGCGCGCAGTATCAGGGCGACCAGGGACAACAGCTGCTGCAGGTCGATTCCTCGCGCCAGATGGCGGTGAACACGCCAGGACAAACCATATTCCAGGGCGGCGGTCAGGATATATTCCAGACGCTCACCAGCCTCGTGAACCTGCTGCAGACGCCCGGCGCACCCAACCCGGCAACGCTGAACGGCCTCAGCAACAATGTGGATCTTGCCCTGAACAATCTGATGTCCGTGCGGGCATCGGTCGGTTCGCGCATGCAGGAACTCGATTCGCTCAATAGCGTGGGATCCAATCGCGACCTGCAGTACAGCCAGACCTTGTCCGGCCTGCAGGACCTGGATTACGCCAAGGCCGCCACATTGTTATCGCAGCAGCAAACGACCTTGCAGGCTGCACAGCAGTCGTTCGTGAAGATCTCCGGTCTGTCGCTGTTCAATTACCTGTAACCCCGCATTCAGGCCATGTCCCCCCATGAATCCCACTCCGGCGAGCTGATGAACGCTCAGGTCATCCGCCTGTTGTCGGGCGTGTCCGTTCATGGCGACCAGCATCTGGCCGAGGTCGAGCGCGATCTGGTGCAGATGGACGTGTTGCTGAGCGAGGCGATCAAGAAGCTGTGCGCCAGCTTCATGGCGATTCATCACGCAATCGACCTGCAGCAGGAAACGCTCAAGGGCATGCTGTCGGCCGAGAAAGCGGCGCCCGAGCAGGCCGCACGCCTGGAGGCGCTGCGCGAGGAGATCGGCCAGCATGTCGGCGCCGCCGTCACCGGTTTGCAGTTCCAGGACATGACCAGCCAACTGATTGGCCGGATGGTGCAGCACCTGGCGGGATTGCGTGATGTGTTCGGTGCGCTGGGTACCAACGGTTCGACCGACCTGCCGGAAAGCGGCAGCGAAGAGATGCTGGCCATGCTGAGCCACATCAGCGACCGGGTCGGCGCGCGCTGCACCGAACTGGCGGGAACCGTACGCAGCACGGTCAACCAGCGCCACATGGAAAGCGGCGACATCGAACTGTTTTGAGATCAGGGAATACGCGGGCATGGCCCGCCAACGAACGTAGCAGGAGCAATGATGACGAAAACAATACTTGCAGTGGATGACTCGGGTTCGCTGCGCCAGATGCTCTCCTTCAGCCTGAAGGCAGCCGGCTATGGCGTGATCGAGGCCGTGGACGGCCAGGATGGCCTCAACAAGGCCAAACAGCAGACCGTTGATCTGGTGCTGACCGATCAGAACATGCCGGGCATGGACGGCCTCAGCCTGATCAGGGCGCTTCGTGCCATGAAGAACTACCAGAGCGTACCGATACTGATGCTGACCACCGAGTCGGGCGACGACATCAAGGCGATGGGCAGAGCGGCAGGCGCCAACGGCTGGTTGGTCAAGCCATTCGATCCGGCGCGCCTGACCGAGGTGGTGAAAAAACTGATCGGCTGAGGATGCAGCGGCCAGACATGCAGCGTGACTATGACGGAGTTCAAAAATGACAATTGACATGAGCCAGTTCTACCAGGTGTTTTTCGACGAGGCAGACGAACTGCTCGCCGAAATGGAAAAGCTTTTGCTGGCTCTCGACGTGAATGCACCGGACAGCGAGGATCTCAATGCGATCTTCCGCGCTGCGCATTCCATCAAGGGCGGGGCGGCCACCTTCGCGTTCAACGACATCACCGAAGTCACCCACATGCTGGAGTCGCTGCTCGACCGCATCCGCAAGGGGGAAATGGCGCTGACGCCCGAGCACGTGGATGCCTTCCTGGTGGCAAAGGATGTCCTGACCATGCAAATGGACGGCCACCATCATGGCTCGAGCGTCGACCAGGATGCGGTCGACAGCGTATGCCAGCGGCTGAAGGCCCTGTCGCAGGGCATCGTGGCGGATGCCCCGGCTGCTGCGGCACCCGTTTCAGCGGCAGCGGAAGCCGTGGCGGCCCCGGTTGCGGATGCGGACGGCAATTATCGTTTCCGCATCGAACTGCCCGAAGTGCCCCAGAAGGACATCGATGCGCTGGCGGCCGAACTCGGTCTGCTCGGAACCATCACGCAGGAAACCCTGGCCGACAAGCACGCGGTGTTCATGCTGACCACCAGCGAGAGCCAGGACACGATCGTCGCCATCTGCTCGTTCGTGCTCGACCCGGACGATCTCAAGATCACGTACGGCGGTGCGCCGGCAGCGCCGCAGGCAGTTGGCGCTGCCGTCAGCCCGCCAGCCGAAGATCCCGGCTACGGGATTTTTGAGCCGGAGAAAGCACCGTCCGCAGCCCCCCAAGCTGCTCCCCCCGCAGCCGACCAGGCGGCGGCCAGTGCCGCGCCTGCAGGCGAAGCCAAGAACTGGGGCCGCCGTGCCACCGACAAGGAAGGGGGCAGCCAGGAGTCGTCCTCGATTCGCGTCGGCGTGGAAAAGGTCGATCAGCTGATCAACCTGGTCGGCGAACTGGTCATCACCCAGGCCATGATCGAGCAGCGCATCGCCGCACTCGACCCGCTTCATCACGAGCGTCTGCTCAACAGTGCCAGCCAGCTGGCACGCAATACGCGCGACCTGCAGGAAGCCGTGATGTCGATCCGCATGATGCCGATGGACTACGTGTTCTCGCGCTTCCCGCGCATGGTGCGCGACCTCGCCGGCAAGCTCGGCAAGAAGGTCGAATTCGTCACCCGCGGTGCCGCCACCGAGCTCGACAAGGGGCTGATCGAGCGTATCGTCGACCCGCTCACCCATCTGGTGCGCAACAGTGTCGACCATGGCATCGAACTGCCCGAGAAACGCCGCGACAGCGGCAAGAGCGAAACCGGCAAGCTGATCCTGTCGGCGGCGCACCAGGGCGGCAATATCGTGATCGAGGTGAGTGACGACGGCGGCGGCCTCAACCGCGACAGGATTCTCGCGAAGGCGAAGCAGCAAGGCCTGCCCGTGTCGGACAGCATGCCGGACAGCGACGTCTGGCAACTCATTTTTGCGCCCGGCTTCTCCACCGCGGAAGTGGTGACCGACGTCTCCGGCCGTGGGGTCGGCATGGACGTGGTCAAGCGCAACATCACGGCGATGGGCGGGACGGTCGACATCCGCTCGACGCCTGGAAGCGGCACCACGATCGCCATTTCCCTGCCGCTGACGCTGGCGATTCTCGACGGCATGTCGGTCAAGGTGGGGGAGGAGATCTACATCCTGCCGCTGGGCTACGTCATCGAATCGCTGCAGCCGGCCGCAGTCGACGTCAAGGAAGTCGCCGGCCAGGGCAAGGTGGTCAAGGTGCGCGAGGAGTACCTGCCGCTGATTCCGCTGTATCAGATCTTCGCGATCGAACCGCGCTTCGAGGATCCCTCGCAGGGCATCATCGTCATCCTGGAAACCGACGGCAAGAAGGCGGCCCTGCTGGTCGACAGCCTGGTCGGGCAGCAGCAGGTCGTGGTCAAGAACCTGGAATCGAATTTCCGCAAGGTGGCCGGCATTTCCGGCGCCACCATCCTGGGCGACGGCGGGGTTTCCCTGATTCTCGACGTGTCCGCCCTGTTGCGTTCAAGCCGCCAGCTCAACGCCGACCCCGTTTTCTTCTAAAGCCAGATTCAAGGACAAAACCATGTCGTACACCACACAGACGCAAACCCTCACGGAAGCCGCAGGCGAAGGCGCCGGCAACGAGTTTCTGGCTTTCACCCTCGGCCGCGAGGAATACGGCATCGACATCCTGCGGGTGCAGGAAATCCGCGGCTACGAGCCGGTGACCCGCATTGCCAATTCCCCCGATTTCATCAAGGGCGTGGTGAACCTGCGCGGCACCATCGTGCCGATTGTCGACATGCGCATCAAGTTCAACCTGGGCACGCCTACCTACGACCAGTTCACCGTGGTGATCATCCTGAACATTGCCGGCCGGGTGGTTGGCATGGTGGTCGACAGCGTGTCCGACGTGATGACGCTCACGCCGGAGCATGTCAAGCCCGCCCCGGAAATCGGCACGGCCTTCGATACCGACTATCTCATCGGCCTCGGCACGCTCGGCGAGCGCATGCTGATCCTGGTGGACATCGACAAGCTGATGTCCAGTGCTGAGATGGGGCTGATCGAGAAGATGGCGGCGTGAACGGTCGCCAAAAGAATTACGTACAACACACAAATTAATCGGGGAGTAGGAATTGTTTAGAGATTTGACAATCAAGTCGCGCCTGATCTTCATGCTCGTCTTCATGGCGATCATGCTGATCATCGGGGGATTCATGGGCCTGGGCGGCATGGCCAAGACCGAAGAAGGGCTGAGAACCGTTTACGAGGACCGCACGATCCCGCTCGGGCAGGTTTCGGCTATCGAGGCGATGCTGCTAAAAAACCGCCTGGCCATTGCCGTTTCCCTGGTCACCCCCACGCCTGAAGTCATTGCCGAGTCGACAGCCAAGGTCGAGCAGAATATTGCGGCCATCTCCCAGACCTGGGACGCCTACATGACGGCGTATCACACGCCGGAGGAAAAGGCGCTGGCTGAGAAATTCGCTGCCGATCGCAAGCGCTTCGTCGTCGAAGGGCTGAAGCCTGCTTTGGCTGCATTGCGCGCAAACGATATCGAAGGGGCCAAGCAGCTGGTCACCGACAAGGTGCGGCCACTCTACGTGCCGGTGGGCGAAGGCATCAGCGCCCTCAAAAAGCTGCAGCTGGATGTGTCGAAGCAGGAATACGTTCGGGCACATGAGCGCAGCGTGAACACACGTTATCTCGCGATTGCCGGCACCATCGGCGGCCTGGCGCTGCTCGCGTGGGTCGGCTTCATGCTGATCCGCTCGATCACCCGTCCGCTCGATTCGGCGGTGAAGCTTGCGCGTGCGGTCGCCGAGGGTGATCTGACGCAGCGCATCGAGGCCCACTCGACCAATGAGGTCGGGCAACTGATGCAGGCACTGAAGGACATGAACGACAATCTGGTGAAAGTTGTCGGCCAAGTGCGCATCGGCACTGACACCATAGCGACTGCCTCGACGCAGATTGCGGCGGGCAACCTCGATCTGTCCTCGCGCACCGAAGAACAGGCCTCGTCCCTGGAAGAGACCGCCTCGTCGATGGAAGAGCTGACCAGCACCGTCAAGCAGAACGCCGAGAACGCCCGCCAGGCCAACCAGCTGGTTGTTTCCACCGCCGACGTTGCCGCCAAAGGCGGCCAGGTCGTCGGCCAGGTCGTCGACACCATGGCCTCCATCAAGGACAGCTCGCGGAAGATCGCCGACATCATCGGCGTCATCGACGGCATCGCCTTCCAGACCAACATCCTAGCCTTGAACGCAGCGGTCGAAGCCGCGCGAGCCGGCGAACAGGGACGC
>JACPYT010000007.1 GCA_016195805.1 Hydrogenophilales bacterium | reverse complement strand
GGGGCTGGCGCGCCACATGCGGAATCCGAAGATGGCCAGCACCAGCCCGGCCAGCATGAGCCAGCCATAGGCAATCGTCAGGCGCGAGGTCTCGATGAGAATCCGCGTCATCAGCGGCAACTCGGCGCCCAGGCTGGCATAGACCTTGGCGAAGGCCGGGATGACGAACACGTTGATGACGCCGATCGCGACCACCATGGCGATGAGGACAAAGGTGGGGTAACGCAGGGCTTCCTTGATACGGGCCCGGGTCTCGCGTTCGAACTCCAGATGCTCGAACATCCGCAGAAAGATTTCATCCAGGCGTCCGGTCGCCTCGCCGACCCGCACCATCGCTACATAAAAGGGCGAAAAGACCGCGGGATGCTGGCGCATCGCGGTCGACAGGTCGCGTCCGGCTTCGAGCGATTCCTTCAGGGACGTGATCACCCGGGCGAAGGCGGCATTGGTGGTCGACTCGAGGAGGCCCGACAGCGAGCGCAGGATGGGCACGCCGGCACGCATCAGGGTATAGAGCTGGCGCGAGAACAGCTGCACGTCGATGGCCTGCACGGTGGGCTCGAACAGGCTCAGGCTTTTCGGTTTCGCGCCGCGCCGCTCGGACTGGCCGGTTTCCTGGATGGTGACGGGCGAAATGCCGTTTTTCAGCAGGCTGCTCGCACACGCCGCCGCATTGTCTGCCTCAAGGATGCCCTGAGCCTTCTCGCCGCTCTGGGTACGGCCGGTATACGCAAAGCGCAGCATCAGCTTGTCTCATCCTGGGCGCTTGCGCGCATCGCCTCGGCCAGCGAGGTCACGCTGGCTCGTGCCAGCGCAATGGCCTGATCACGCAAGGTGTGGCCGGCCATGGCGGCACGCGCGGCGGCGACGAATTCGGCGGGGTTGCTGCGGGCCAGGGTTTCCGCCAGCGCAGTATTGATTTCGAGCAGCTCATGGACCGCGCGCCGCCCGGAATACCCGGTGCCATGGCAGCGGTCGCAGCCCGTTCCCGCGACATAGCCGTCTTCCGCCTGGCCGTCGGCCTGCGCCCGCCCGAGCCAGACCCGTTCCTGCGGCGTCGGGGTATGCGGCGCCTTGCAATGGCCGCATACCTTGCGCAGGAGCCGCTGCGCCAGCACGCCCTGCACCGACGTCGCGACCATGAACGCGGGAACGCCCATGTCGAGCAGGCGCACCGGAGTGGAAGCGGCATCGTTGGTGTGCAGGGTGGACAGTACCAGGTGGCCTGTCATCGCCGCCCTGAGCGCGACCTGCGCGGTGTCCGCATCGCGCATCTCGCCGACCAGGATCACGTCCGGATCCTGGCGCAGGATGGCGCGCAACACGCGGGCAAAACTGAGGTCGATCTTTTCGTTGGCCTGTACCTGGTTGATGCCGGCAAGCCGGTATTCCACCGGGTCTTCGACCGTGATGATCTTGGTGCCCGGGTCGTTGAGTTCGCCGAGCGCGGCATAGAGCGTGGTGGTCTTGCCGCTGCCGGTGGGACCGGTCACCAGCACCAGGCCGTTGGGACGATGCAGGATGGCGCGAAAGCGTTCCTGCATGTCAGGCGGCATGCCCAGGTTGTCGACAGCGAGCAGGTTGTCGCCCTGGCTCAACAGACGCATCACCACGGACTCGCCGTATTGCGTGGGCATGGTGGACAGACGCACATCGACGGTGCGGCCGCGCACCTTGACCGCAAAGCGGCCGTCCTGCGGCAGGCGTTTTTCCGAAATATCCAGCCCGGAAACGATCTTCAGGCGCAGGGCCAGCGCCGGCGCGATCTTGAGATCGGCCTGGGTCTGCGGATGCAGCACGCCGTCGATGCGGAAACGGATGGCCAGCTGTTTTTCCTGCGGTTCGATATGCAGGTCGGATGCGTTCACCTGCAGCGCATCCTCGAATAGCGTCTGCAGCAGGCGCACCACCGGCGCATCGGCCTGCCCTTCGCCCAGCGCTTCCAGGCCGATGATGCTGGCCTCGGCCTCGCCCATGTCGCGCGCGAGTTCCTCGGTCAGGCCGTGGATGTCGTCGGTACGCCGGTAGATCCGGTCGATGGCTGCCAGCAGGTCGCCTTCCGCGACCACGGCAAGCTGGATGCCTTGCGGAATCAGCCGGGCGATTTCATCGTAGGCGGTCAGATCGGTCGGATCGGCCATGCCGACGAAAATGCTGCCGTCCCGCCGCGCCAGCGGCATGGCGCGGAAACGCCGCGCCTGCGTCTCCGGCAGCAGCTGCAGAATGGACGCGTCCGGGTTGAATTTCCTGAGGTCGACGAACGGCAGGCTCAGTTGCCGCGCCAGCGCCTGAGCGATGTCGTTTTCCCCCGCCAGCCCGCTTTCGACGATGATGCGGCCCAGCCGGCGTCCGCTCTTCTTCTGCGCGGCCAGCGCGATGTCGAGATCGGCGCTGGAGATGACCTTCTGCTCGACGAGCAGGTCGCCCAGGCGAATTTTCTGGCGTGCAGGCTGCGTCGATGCGGCGGGGGGGGCTGTCTCTGTCTGCATGGATTCTCGGGGCAACTCGCAAGGATGAGCACGTATCGGCCTAATCCGGCCCTGCCTTAAGTAAAAAGGCACATAACCCAGGCACAGACTCCATCGCCAGAGGTTGCCGCCGCCTGAGACGCCCCTCCCATCGCAGGCCCGGGAACCGGCCTGCCGACGGGCAGGTCACTTGGTCTGCTGTTCGATCATCTCGCCCGGCTGGGTGCCGGGGCGTAGCTTGCCCTGATAGATGAAGCCGGAACCGTAGCGGCGGCGGCCATCCGGCGCGGTGATGAGTTCGTTCTCGCTCCATATCCAGACATGGCCGTCACGGGTATCGAGGATGAGCGCCCGCCCGCCCCCCTTGCCACCTTCGGCACCTGCCAGAGGCAGGGCCTCGTAGCGTCCGACCCCGGCACGTCCATCTTCCGCGTGTACCCCGGCCGAAAGGGCCAGCAGCCCCACCAGCATCCATCCTGTCCGCATCGCGCATCCTTTCATTCAAAGAGGGCCGCCACTGCGGCCGCGTCCAGCACGTACTCGTGGTTGCAGATTTCGTCGTGCACCCGGATTTCACCGTGCTCGGCAATGATGGCTTCGCATTCGGTCCGCCCCACGCTGCGCAGCATGGAATAGATCTTGGCCGGATCATACGGACAGTGGTAGCTGACCGGACGCGGGTCGTACACGCGCACGTCTTCTTCTGGAAACAGGCGTTCAATCAGCTTGATCGCGCCGAGACCGAGCAACTCATCGGGCCGCACCGTATCGGCCAGGATCTGCACCCGGTTCCAGCCGTCGGCATCGCGCGCGGCGGCGCCCGGCAGTGCCTGCAGGAACAGGCCCGCCGCGGTCTCGTGGTTGGCCGCCAGCCACAGCCGGGTCGGCGCCTGCTCGGACTGCGCGAGGTAATGCTCGAACACGGCAGCCAGGCTTTCCCCCTGCAGCGGCACATGGCTCTGGTAGGGCTGGCGCATGTCGGCGGTATCGAGCGTCAGGGTCAGCGCACCTCCACCCAGCAGGGCGGGCAGACTGCCCGCCGACAGGTCGGATGGCGCACGCGCCATGCCCCGCAGACGCAGCTGCTCGTCGCAGTCCATCACCAGCAGCGAGACGTCGCCGTCACCGCGCAGCTGGAAGGTCAGCCGGCCAGCCTGCTTGAGGTTGGCAGTGATCAGCGTGGTCACCCCCGCCAGCTGGCCCAGCAGCTCGAGCACCGGCTCGGGGTAATTGCGGCCCGCCGTCATCTCGCGCCAGGCGGCACCCAATTGCACCCAGGCGCCCCGGATGTCGAGCTGCTCGAAGAGAAAACTGCGGACGCGGTCGGGCGGCGCGCTCAATTCAACTGCACCCGTTCGCCCCAGGGCACCCCGCCCTTGCCCTTGACCAGCCAGATCACCGGGTAGTTCGGCGGGGTTTTGGGGAAATCGCCCTCGGCGTCGGTGAAATACACCAGCATGCTGGGGCTGCGGTTCTCAGCTTCGACCCAGTCGAACACCGGGCGGAAGTCGGTGCCGCCGCCGCCCGCGATCTCGGCCGGCAACTGCATGGTGTCCCACGGTTCGAATTCCCACGGCGCCTGTTCGGCCACGCGGTTGTCGCACGCCAGCAGGGTGACGCGTGCGCGCACCTGGCCTTTCAGGGCGTCGAGTTCGCTGACGAATTCGCGCAACTCGTCGTCGCTGATCGAGCCGCTGGTGTCGATCGCCGCCACCACGTCGATGCCTTCGCTCGACAGGCGCGGCAGCAACGCGTCGCCCTCGCGCCGCGACGGCCGGCGCCACGAATAATCGTCGCGCTGGTTGACGGCGAAGAAGCGCGCCAGCAGCGCACGCCACGGCAGGCTGGGCGCCAAGAGGCCGTCGACCCAGCGCATCATCGACTGCGACAGCTTGCCGGCTTGGCGCGCGGCCTGGGCAGCGGCAGCAAGCCGGTTCTTCCATTGCTCGGCGAGCTCCTCGCGCTCGGAAGGCGACAGTTCGTTCGGTTTCTGCGAGGCCTGGCTGCCGCTGCCCTCTTTTTCCTCGGCCTGGCTCTGGCCTTCCTTGCCCTGCCCGCCCGATTCGCCGGCGTCAGGGTTGTCCTGGCGCTCGTTCTCGTCAGGGCTGGCGCCCGATTCGTTGTCGTTGTCGAACATATGCTGGTCGAACGACTCCTCGGGCGTGTCCTCCGGAATCAGCGGGTAGATTTCCTCCGCCGACAGCGTCATGTAGTTCTGGTCGGCGAGGATGCCGTGCAGCGGCGGCTTCAGGCCCTCCTCGATCAGGATCAGGTTGACCGCGTGGTCGCACGCCACGTCCCAGCGCCGCTTCACCCGATGGTTGCGGCGGTGGGTGTGCCCCATCGCGCAGTGCATCGCTTCGTGCGCCAGCACGAACTGCGTCTGCGCGAGGTTGAGGTTGTCGATGAACTTCGGGTTGAAATAGAAGGCCTGCGCGTCGGTACCGGTGGTGCTGCACCACTCGCCGCCGGGCTTCAGCGGCAGGTGCATCACCAGCGCGCCGAGGAAGGGGCGCTCCATGATGAGCCGCGTGCGCGCGGCGGCGAGCTTGGTGAGGATCGGTTCGAGCGTGGCGTCAGGCTGGTCGGCCATTGATCAATGTTCGTACAGGACGAGATCGGTGATGCTGTTGGCCCACTCGGCAAACGCCGGCACGGCAAACAGCGGACGCCCCACCGCGCGGTGCAGGTCGGACACCAGCATCACGCCCATTTCGCGCTGCGGAAAACGCTGCGCGTATTTGAGGATGTTGCCGTAGACCGCCGCAGCGTTGCCGTTGTCGGCGGCCTGCAGCGCGCGCCGAACCAACGCGGCGGCGACGCCGTACTGCAGGTCGATGCCTTCGGGCACTTCGGCCACCTCGCCGGCAATGATGGCGTCGATGTCGGGCATCTGTGCCATGTTGTCGACGAAGGTTTTCAGTTCCAGCCCGGCCGACTGGCCGACGCAGGCCATCAGCGCATCGGCCAGCAGTTCGGTCTTGTCGAATTTCTGCAGCGCGCGGTGCGCGTATTCCCACGAACGCGGGCTGGGGAAGGCGATCGGCGTGTGCGCCGGGTCGAAACTGAACAGCAGGTCGGGACGAAAGCGCAGGAAGGCGATGACGCGCGGGTCGATGTTCTCGCTGTGCGCCCAGTCCACCCAGTCGTCGAGGTTCACCTCGACTTCGTAGTGGGTGAAGCGGTTGGCCAGCGGCGCCGGCATGGCGTAGGTCACGCCGCGGTCGCCCTGGCGGTTGCCGGCGGCGAAAATCACCCAGCCGTCCGGCACCTTGTATTCGCCGAGGCGGCGGTCGAGAATCAGCTGGTAGGCCGCGGCCGATACGGTGGGCGGCGCCGAGGTGATCTCATCCAGAAACAGGATGCCCGACGGGCCATGCCGCTCGGCGTCCGGCAGCACCGAGGGGATCGACCATTCGACCAGCTGGCCGCTGCGAAAGGGAATGCCGCGCAGGTCGGTCGGCTCCATCTGCGACAGGCGGATGTCGATCAGCGGCACGCCGTGCTGCTGCGCGATCTTGGCCACGATCTGCGACTTGCCGACGCCCGGCGGCCCCCACAGCATCACGGGGGTGTGATGGCCGTCTGCGGCACTTTCGAATTCACGGTTGAGGATGGTTTCGATGTGTGAGGGACGCATGGACTTGACAACAACGCTGAGTGAGCCCAGATGATAATCGCTCGCGCAGCCGGCTACCAGCTTCGCCCTTGCTCGACGTGGGGGGATTTTGTTACCGTGCCCTAAAGGACTCTAATCCGCTATGCGCTCTTGTACCCGCCAAGGGTAAAAGCACATGCGGGTCATATGGCGCAAATCGGACTGAATGGATGCAGCATGAATTTTTGCAGTGAATGTGGCGGCGCCGTGGTGCTGCGCGTGCCCAGCGGCGACCACCTTCCGCGTCATGTCTGCCCCGACTGCGGCACCATCCATTACCAAAATCCCAAGATGGTGGTCGGCTGCATCCCCGAATGGGAAGACAAGGTGCTGCTGTGCCGGCGCGCCATCGAGCCGAAATACGGCCTGTGGACCCTGCCCGCCGGCTTCATGGAAAACGGCGAAACCACCCTCGAAGGCGCGGCGCGCGAGACCTGGGAGGAAGCCGGCGCACGCATCGAGGTGGGCGGGCTGTATACCCTGTACAACCTGCCGCACATCAATCAGGTGTATTTCATGTTCCGCGCCCGGCTGCTCGATCTCGACTTTCAGCCCGGTATCGAGTCGCTCGAAACCCGGCTGTTCAGCGAAGCCGACATCCCCTGGGACGAAATCGCCTTCCGTACCGTGCGCGCCACGCTGGAGCAGTATTTCAGCGATCGCCGCACCGGCTCATTCGACTTTCATTTCGGCGACATCCGCACGCGCTGAATCCGTTGTGGCTCAGGCGGCGACGGCAAACTGCTCGCGTCCGACCACATCCATGCCCACGCGCAGCCAGCCTTCGTGGGCTTCCTGCACTTCCCCCAGCCGCAGCCGATAGACGATGTCGCCGTCACGCAGCATCAAGGGCGCGCCAAGCTGATAATGCGTTTTCGGAATCAGCAAATTGCTCACGCCCTGCTCGGTGTGGGTCATCGGCAGGAACACGGCCGTAGTCGGTTCGCGCGTCACCCCCGGCATTTCCGCTTCAAAATAGACTTCCACCCGCTTGGGATGGCGTGACAGGCGCTGGGTACCCACCAGGCGCTGACCGTCTTCCTCGCGATCCCAGCGGATCGCCAGCAATTGCCAGACGTTCTCCGAGGGATCCCAACTCACTGCCACCAGCCGGCCATGCGGCAAGGCGGTGGCTTCGGACAGGGCGAACCCCATGCCCTCGGTGCTCTCGTCGCGCAGCATCCACGGCGTGAGGGCGGGCCGCCCCTTGGAAGAATCGGGATGGGCCAGCGCGTTCAGAATCTCATCCATGCCCGCCGCCACCCACACCCGCCCGAAGCGGTGCGTACGTTGACGGCCGCGGCGGATACCGCCGCGCTCGATCAGGCTCGCAACCTGGCGGGTGAGTCCGGTGTCCACGTCCGCCGTGGCTTGATCGAGCGACTTCAGATAATCGACCAGCGGGCCCAGGGCAAAGTAGCGCAGGCGACGGCCCTGTACCCACTCGCTATCCAGCACGGCCGCCCCTTCGCTCAGCGAGAGATCCACCATGTGGGTGTGCACATCGCGCTCCGGTACGGTCTCGGGCAAGGGCAAAGGCTCGTACCCCTCGAGTATCCGGGCAATGGATTCGATTTCCTGCGCGCGGTAGCCCAGCGGGTGCACCAGCCCCATCAGCACGACCAGCGTGTATTCGCGGGCGCAGTGGGTGGGGTGCCCATCGATCTGCACCGCCTGCGAGGCAAACCCGTCGCGCTCGATCAGACGGTAGATCTTGTGCATGCGGCGCCAGGCCGAGGCAGCCGGATTGCGCGCCTGATGATAGTCCCAGCGCATGACCCGGCCGGCATAACGTAACGCGCGGGTGGCGATTTCGGCTGCAAGAGGCTTGAGTTCCGCGCTGGCCGGATTGCGATACGCCTGCTTCAGCATGCAGAGCCAGGCTTCTGCCAGCATCGACCAGAACACCCAGGATTCGCGCCACAGCGCCTGACGCGCCAGGCGGAACGTAGCCTGGTTGCGGACATATTGTTCGACGATACGCGCCTGCAAAGGCAGGCCCGCCTCTTCCAGCTTCATCAGCGATTTCATGCGGCTGAGCGAGGCCGTCTCATTTTCCGCATTGAAGCGCTCCAAGCCTTCGACCAGCGCATGATGGGCATCGTAATCCGAATCCGCATGCAGCGATTTCAGCCATTTCTCGGTCGCCTTCACGGAAGCGAACGGCGATCCCCCTTCGGCTTTTCTGCGACGGGTGATCGTACTCAGCATTTCGAAGAAATCGCTCATGTCAGGCGTCAGCTTGTTTCGGACACCTGCTGACCAGCACCATTTATGCCAAACCACGGATTGCCCGATACCCGGATCAACGCCTTGCTTTTGTTCAGATTTGAAGGGCCTGCCCTTCTCCCGGCCGGGCCACGCTAACGAAAATCCGACATCTCGTGTTGAAGCCACGTCAGCCCATCCCACCTGCCCGCTCACGCACAAGGCCGGACGAACCCGCTACAATGCGCGCCGTGGAAGCGTGGCCGAGCGGTTTAAGGCACCGGTCTTGAAAACCGGCGATGGTGCAAGCCATCCGTGAGTTCGAATCTCACCGCTTCCGCCAGATTCCGGATTCACGTCCGACACTTGCCCCTTCGTCCATAGATGCACTCCGACGTCCCTGCAACGGCCCGATTTCAAGCCGGGCGGATTCCAGCAGCGCGGAAAAAGCCTCGCTCGACAACACCCGGTACTCCTGATTCCGGGCACCCTGCAGCGAATCCCCACCCGTCCATGGCAACGACGGATGGCACATCAAGACATCCCCGTCGCGCGCGCAATCGAGCCATAGCTTCACGTTCCGCAGGTAGTCCGTTTCGGAAAGCTCGAATCCGTATACGCCGACGAGACGGTTGTTTTGCGGATACCCATGGCGTCTGGCCAGCGCGCGCAACGACTTTGCACCCAGCCGGCCGATCAGCCACGATTTGGCCACAGCGGCGTATGGCAATCCGGATTTCCAGCAGGCAGCGGGTGGCAGCGTCGAGCGCAACCACGGCCTGGCCGAGCCATAGCGTTGATTCATGACTGCGATGAGCTGATCCCGTATCACGGGCAATTGATGCACATGCTGGTGACCGTCGACAAAATCCGGCAAGCGGTCCATGGCCTGCTCGAAACGGTCGAACTGCCGTTGAATCGCCGTCCGGATTCGAGCGCGATCGAGCAGGCGGCCATAGGAACGCCGGATCAGCGCGGGCAGCGCATGGCATGCGCCCTGGCCAAAATCCTCGGTGAAATTGAGATGCAGGCCCGCTTCCACGCTGCCTGCATGCGCCTGGAGCGCGCGTGCGCCGGTGTGCCAGGCCGGCCCGTCGACGAGACAGCTGATCGTGGAAATTCGCCCCCGGCCCGCCAGATCCAGCGCCGCCTGGTTGATGCCTTCATGCTGGCCGAAGTCGTCCACGCATACGCTGATGAGGCGCCGTGCTGAGATTGACGCAGGTTGTGGCAATGCAGTCATACCGTAGAATGCCGGGAATCTTCCCAGGCAAGTCCCCCATGTTTTTGCTTCGTCACCGCCCGGTCATCTTCATCATGGTCGGCAGCGCCGCCGCGCTCGTCCACCTCCTCACCGTCATCCTGCTGGTGGAAAAGATGCAACTGGCGCCCCTGATCGCCAACATTGGCGGCTGGCTGTGCGCTTTCGGGGTCTCGTATGGCGGGCATCAGTTGCTGACCTTTGCCGATCATGACGCGCCGGTGCTGCAGTCGGCCAGCCGGTTCTTCCTGCTTTCAGCCGCGGGATTCGCCATCAATGAATCGGCCTACGCCATTTTGTTGCACAGCAGCCAGGTTCCCTATTATCTCCTGCTGGCGATTATCCTGGTGTGCGTGGCGGTTGTGACTTACCTGCTGAGTCGTCGCTGGGCATTTGCCCGCACCCGCCCCTAGACGTCATCTCGCTGCGCGTAATCCGCCAGACCGACGTCGCATCGTGTGACGCAAACGGCGCAATCTGCTGCAGGAATGCGTCGGTGCTCTCCGTCCCTTTCGGCGCGATCACCCATGTCACCGGCGAACTGCACAGGGTGCGATCGAGCTCGGTATGGTCGACCAATACCTGCTTGGCCCGTTCCGAGTCGAACGTCCCTGCATCGGCCATCGCCTTGCGCCAGTTGTCCGCCTTCGAGGTGTTGGATGGGCTCCAGTCATCGAATATCTGGACCGGCGCCTTCAGTCCCAGGTAGAACGGCACGTCAAAGAACTGATTCCACATGAACACGACCGGCTCGTTGCCCTGGCGTTGCGCGGCAATCAGGCTGCTCACGCCCTTGTTCGTCTTGTGATTGAAAACATTATTGGCGGCGATCGCCGACAGGCAGGCCACGCCGGCAACAATCGCGAATCCCTTCAGGAGACGGGGACTCGAAGCGCTGCCCCATTTGCGCACCAGTCCATCGGCAATCAGATAGGCCAGCGGAGGCAGAACAGGCAGCACATACCCCACCAGCTTGGAGGACGGGATGGAGAAGAATCCCACAATCACGGCTGGCCAGATCCACATCAGGGAACGGATCGTCGGCTTCGTCTCGACATCCCGTTCAGTCCGCTTCCAGGCAGCCGGCAGCCACCAGGACCAGGGCAGGATCAGAAGAAGAATGACGGGCGGGTAGAACCAGAACGGCATGGGATTGTTGAACCCACGCTCGGCAAATCGCTGGAACTGGTTATAAACGAAAAAATAATTCAGGAAATCGGGAAAACGCGCCTGCATGGCGATAATCCAGGGCGCGGCAACCAGCAGGAAGATGATCAGGCCGGGCACCCAGACAAGTTGACGCAACAAGCCCAGCCGCCGATTCCAGGCAAGCCAGGCGAGCAGCACCAGTCCCGGCAGCACCGGGCCAATCAGGCCTTTTGCCAAAAACCCGAGCGCCGCGCCCAGATACGCGCCTGCAAGCAGTCCCTTGTAGGGCTTGTTCCTTTCAGCATTCAACGCAGCTTCAGCCGCCAGCAGAATGGTGGCGCTGATCAAGCCTGCAACCAGCATGTCGAGGTTGGCGAATTGGGACCCGCCGAAGAAAAACGGCTGGGTCACCAGGATCAACAATGACCAGCGTGCGACGGTCGTGCTTTTTTGCCGTAGCGCGAATCCGTACAGGGCGAACGCTGCGATACCGGCGCCAAATAGTGGCGCAAGCCGGCCCGCCCATTCTTGCGTGCCGAATACGCCCAGGCTGGCAGCGGTGATCCAGTAGAACAGGGGCGGCTTGTGGAAAAAGGGCAAACCATCCAGGGTCGGGTAGAGCCAGTTGCCCGAAGTCACCATTTCCCAGGCCACGCTTACGTAACGCCCCTCATCGGGCAATGCCAGCGGCCTGGCGCCCAGCGTCAGCGCAAGCCAGGCCAGCGCGAGCAGGAATAGTCCCGCTTCCTTTCTGTTCCAGCCCGCGATCATGGCTGTGCATCCCGCAAGCTGCGGCCGGCACGGTGCCGGACCACGTACAGGGGGCGCCCCTTGACCTCCTCGAAGATGCGGCTGACATACTCGCCCAGCACACCCAGCCCGATGAGCTGTATCCCTGAGAAGAACATCAGACCCACCACGATGGTGGTCCAGCCCGGAACGTCACGGCCGTGCACGAAATAATCGAATACCAGGAAACCGCCGTAAGTGAAAGCCAGCAGCGCCAGCATGAAACCCACCAGGCTGGCGATACGCAGCGGCCAGGTCGTGAATGCCGTCAGACCGTCGAAGGACAGTCTCAACAGGTGGAACAGATTGAACGTGCTGCGGCCGCTACCGCGCACTGCCGGCACGTAGGAAATTTCGGTGGCATTGAATCCCACCCACGCGTACAACCCCTTCAGGAAGCGGTTCCGCTCGGGCAGTTCGAGCAAGGCCTCGACCACCGCCTGGTCCATCAGGCGAAAATCGCCGGCATCCGGGGGAACCTGGAAACGCGCGCCGGCGTTCACCAGCCGGTAAAACCACCGAGCCCCCAGACGCTTGAAGGGACCTTCGTCGCGACGGTGTTCGCGCACCGCATAAACCACGTCATACCCCTGCTGCCATTCCGCCAGCATGGCAGGGATCAAATCGGGCGAATGCTGCAGGTCAGCATCCATCATCAGGCATGTTTCGCAACGCGCCGCTTCCAGGCCTGCCGTGAGTGCTGCCTCCTTGCCGAAATTGCGCGACAACTGGATGGCCTGGAACCCAGGCTGGTTCGACCAGAAAGCGAACACTTCCTGCGTGTTGTCCCGGCTGCCGTCGTCCACCAGAATGACTTCCCAGTCTGCCACCAGCGTTTGCAGCACACTTTGCAAACGGGGCAACAAACGGTTCAGATTCTCCGCCTCGTTGTAGCACGGAATGACGACCGACAGGCTGGGGAGCCGGTCGCGTGGTTGCATGGAAAAGGTCCGTTCGTTTCTTGACGGGGACGCGATCCGTTCCGCAGCAAGCGTCTGGGAAGGACCATGGGGGTGAAGTTCGTGTTGGCGCATTGGTTACTCGCGGATTCCGGATCCGCTTACATTTCCAGTTTGGGTTGATGCAGAATGCGCCTGACTGCCTTTCAATCTCCTTACACAATTCCTGACACGCATCGATGCGCATCCTGCTGACCGAAGATGATCCCGCGCTGGCGGATCTGCTCCTGCGCGCCTGCAGACAGGAAGGCTACAGCGTCGACTGGGTCAGCGACGGGGTGGCGGCCGATCTCGCCCTCACCGGCGAAACCTACGATGCCCTGGTACTGGATCTCGGCCTCCCGCGCATGGATGGGCTGGACGTGCTCAAGCGCCTGCGCAAACGCGGCAGCCACCTGCCCGTGATGATCCTGACTGCGCGCGAGGCCATTGCAGACAGGGTGGCAGGACTGGACAGCGGTGCGGACGATTACATGCCCAAGCCGTTCGCCCTCGTGGAATTTCAAGCCCGCCTGCGCGCCCTTGTCCGGCGCCATCACGGCGGCGCGGCCTCGGCCTGTCTGGACCTGGGTACACTGCGCTACGACACCGTGACCCGACAGGTTTTTCTGGAGGGCAGGGAAGTCGAACTTTCCAGCCGCGAGCGGGAAGTCCTGTCCAGCCTGCTGCACAAGGCGGGAAAGATCATTTCCAAGCAGGCGCTGACCTCCGCCATTTCCAGTTGGGATGCGACCGTGGGATCGAATGCGGTCGAGGTCTACATCCATCGGCTGCGCAAGAAGCTGGAGCCTGCCGGCATTTCCATCCGCACCGTGCGCGGACTGGGCTACCTGATCGAGTCATCCGATGATCGCCCCGCCTGAAACGCACCGCAAAGAACGCACCCTGACCCGCGCGCTCCTGGGATGGCTGCTGATCCCGCTTTTTTTCCTGCTGGCCGTCAGCGCCTACACCACTTACCGCAACGCCTACCACCTTGCGGAAACAGAGCGCGACCTCGTACTGGAAGAAATCACGGACGATTTGAAAGAACTGGTTTCCGCCACCTTTGAAAGCAATGGAAGGATCGACCCGAATTCCCTGTCATTCAGCCTGCTCATCCGGGACGCCAGAGACCAGCGCTATTTCGCCATTTACAACGCAAGCGGAACGCTGCTTGCCGGAGATCGACGATTGACCCGCATGGGGGCCGGCATTGGCAGCGGCAAACGCGCGACATTCGGCAACCTGTCACTGGACGGCAGAAAGTTGAGACGGGCCATATTGAAAGGTGGTCCGGAAGATCTTCCGGGTTTCGAGATCCAGGTGGCGGAAACCACGTCCAGGCGTGGCCGGCTGACCCTGCATCTGCTTCGGGGTGTGCTCGTGCCGCAGGCGTTTGTTCTCATCCTGTCCATTCCGCTGATCTGGTTTGGCATCAGCAGGGGGCTGCATCCGCTTGAAGCACTGCGCCGCCGCATTACCCAGCGGTCAGCCCAGGATCTTGATGCGATCCCCGTCGACAATTCCCCAAGAGAATTGCTGCCACTTATCACCGCACTCAATGACCTGCTACTGAGATTCAGGGCGGTACAGGAAGAACAACGCCGCTTCATGGCCGATGCTGCGCATCAGATCAAGACACCGCTTGCCGTGTTGACGGCCGAAATCGATCTGGCACTCTCGGATACCACCTGCCCGTGCGCCCGACCCACCTACAGCCGCCTGCAAAAAGCCACCTCCCGGCTCACCCACCTGGTACGTCAACTGCTCGCGCTGGCGCACTCGGAAGCGAATGCAGGAAAAACCCATGTCCTGTTCGATCTGTCCGAACTGGCAAGGGAAGTGACCGGCGACTTTGTCGCGGCCGCGGCACGCCGGCGGATCGATCTCGGCTTTGAGGGAACGGATCAGGCGATTCCGATACGCGGCAACGTCATGCTGGTCAAGGAGGCCATGAAGAACCTGGTGGAAAATGCGCTCAAGTTCACGCCGGAAGGTGGAACCGTCACCACGTCGGTCCGGGCTTTCCCGCCGGTGTTTGCCGTGGCCGACAGCGGCCCCGGTATTCCTGAAGCGGAACTGCCGCTGATTTTTCAGCGCTTCCACCGGGCGCCGGAAAGCAGCACGACGGAAGGCAGCGGCCTGGGGCTGGCCATCGTTCAGGAGGTTGCGCGCAAGCATGGCGCGGTCGTCTCTGTGGGCAAAAGCGAGTTGGGCGGCGCGCTGATCGAACTCCAGTTTGAAGGCGACGCTGTAAGCCAATCGTAATCCGGGATCCGGATACTCCGCCCCAACTTCCCGATAACGCGCGAGATCGGCGCCCGCCCAGCCTTGAAATATCGTCCCGATTACGCCATCCCACGCCGTACCCTGCTGTATATCCTGGTCTTTTGCCTCACCTGGTGGGGGATTTTCGCCTTGACCCGCCATTATCTGGATGGCGCCGACATGGTGGAAAACTATGCCTGGGGCATGGAATGGCAATGGGGCACCAACAAACACCCCCCGCTGTTCGGCTGGATCACTGCGGGCTGGTTCACGCTATTTCCGGCCGGAGACGACGCCTATTACCTGCTCAATCAAGTCAATCTGGCGATCGCGCTGGGACTGCTGGCGCTGGCGATGAAACGTGTCCTCGGCTGGGAAAAGGTGCTGATTGCCACGGTGCTCACCACGCTGGTCACCCATTTCGGACCCGACAGCGGCTTCAAATACAACGCCAATACTGCCCTGCTGCCTTTTGTCGCCGGATTCGTGTGGAGTCTGCTGCACGCGCTTGAGCGGGGCCGCGCACGCTGGTTCGTCCTCGCGGGGGTGTTCGCCGCAGCGGCCCTGCTCACCAAATACTATGCGCTCGTGCTGTTCGCGGCCATCGGGCTGGCCGTCCTGATCACCCTGCGCCCACCCCTGATCCCCTTGCTCAAAGGCTCCGCCATCGCCGGCGCGACCGCCCTGCTGCTGGTCGCGCCGCATATTGCCTGGTCCATCCAGCATGGCTGGCCCAGCCTGCACTACATGCATGCCGCACATGAAGACGTGGCTGAGGTCGGTGGCTTCAGGGCCTACCTTGTCGCGCTGGCAGGCGCCCTGGGGTTCAGCGGCGTCGCCTTGCTGGCCTGGGGCGGCAGCCTCTTCCGGCTTCCCCACACCCAGGCCATCGCGGAAACACGACCGCCTAGGCTGGGCTTGAGCATTCTTGTCCTGAGCGTGGCACTGACCGTGCTGGCCGCCCTGGCACAAGGGATCAGCCCCGTGTCGTCCTGGCTGATTCCAGCCCTGCTGTTCCTGGGCTGGGCCCTGGTCGATCTCACCCCGACCCGCTTCGACAGCGGAATACTCGCACGACGAACCTACCGGTTCGGGCTGGCCTATCTTCTGGTTGCGGTCGCGGCGGCTGCAATCTGGGAAAGGCAGTATCGCGCCTATCCGGCGAAGCCGGCCTGGGCGCTCCCGCAAAGCATCGCCGAGGATGTCACGCGGCTGTATCGGGACACGTACGGCCAGCCCATCGAATACGCTGCCGGAACCTTCCCCCTGCCTTACATTTTGAGCTTCTATTCGTCCGACCATCCGCATGGCCTGTATGGATTTGATCTTGGCGGGCCTGATCTTGCCGCATCCCCCTGGATCGATGCCCGCGCGCTGAAAGCGGGCAACAAGGTTGCGGTATGCGGCACCCTGAGTTTCGGCAAGTCCGACGACCTCGCCTGTCCCATGGCCAAAACCCTGTTCGGCCCCCCGGACCAGACCCGACAACTGGCCTATCCGGTGTACGACCCGAAAACCCGGCAGCGCGGACTGCAACGCTACACCGTGCTGATGTGGAAACCCCGCGGGTCGCAGTGACCTGCCCGGCTTTCCCACAAGCCGAGTGGGGCATGGTTTGACGCCCGCTCAAGTAGAATGACGCGTTCGCCCAATACCCACCCAGCAACGTGTCAGCCCAGCTCACCCCCACCAACCACGACCGCGACAACGCGGGAATGACGTATGTCTATCCCGTCGTCTCGCGCCGCGCGGGGGGCGTGTCGGTGGGGGTGAACCTCAACCCCAACAACGCCTGCAACTGGGCGTGCGTATATTGCCAGGTGCCCGATCTGGTTCGCGGCACCGCGCCGGACATCGATCTGGCGCAACTGGAATCCGAATTGCGCACCCTGCTCGCCGGCATCCTCCACGGCGATTTCATGCAAACGCGCGTGCCCGAAGAGGCGAGGCGGCTGAACGACATTGCGCTGTCGGGCAACGGCGAACCGACCAGCGCCAAGGCTTTTCCGCAGATCATCGAACTGATCGGCCGGGTGATGGCGGATTTCGACCTTGTAGGGAAAATCAAGCTGGTGCTGATCACCAATGGCAGCCTGGCCGACCGTCCGCGCGTGCAGGACGGCCTGCGGAAAATGGCGGCACTGAACGGCGAAGCGTGGTTCAAGTTCGACAGCGCGACGGCCAACGGCATGCGCACCGTCAACCAGACGCGGATTTCGCCTGACAAGCAGTTCGAGCGCCTGGCCGCGGCCGCGCAGCTGTGCCCGACCTGGCTGCAGACCTGCGTGTTCGCGCTGGACGGTGCGCCGCCACCGGACGCCGAGCAGGCGGCCTATCTGGCCGCGGTGGAGCGCATGCGGCAGCAGCAGATTCCCGTGCGGGGCGTGCTGCTCTATGGCCTGGCGCGCCCCTCGATGCAGCCGCAGGCCAGCCGGCTGTCCGCTCTGCCCGCCGCATGGCTCGAGGCCTTTGCCGGAAAAATTCGCGCTGCAGGCTTGCCGGTGAAGGTGTCGCCATGATCCACGGCATCGGCACCGATCTCCTGGACGCCGGGCGCATACGGAGCGGCCTCGCTCGCTACGGCGAGCCCTATGCGGACCGCATCCTCGCTCCCGCCGAGCAGGCGGGCTATCGCGCGAGCCGCGACCCGGCCCGGTTTCTGGCCAAATGCTTCGCTGCCAAGGAAGCCTTCGCCAAGGCGACCGGAACCGGCCTGCGTGCGCCGGTCACGCTGCGCAACATCGCCGTGCTGCGCGACGTGCAAGGCAAACCCGTGATCGAGTGTGCGCCCGAACTCTCCGCCTGGCTGGCGGCACGCAAGGTCACGGCGCATCATGTTTCGCTGTCGGACGAGGGTGACCTCATCCTTGCTTATGTGATCCTGGAGGCAACATGACGCTCGGACCCCTGATGCTAGACGTTGCAGGCACCGAACTGACCGACGACGACCGCCGTCGTCTGAACCACCCGCTCGTCGGTGGGGTGATCCTGTTTTCCCGCAACTACCGCGACCCGGCGCAACTAACAACGTTGACCGCCGAGATCCACGCGCTCAAGTCCGCGCCGCTGCTGATCGGCGTCGACCATGAGGGCGGGCGCGTGCAGCGCTTCCGCGAAGGCTTCACCCGCCTGCCGCCGATGCGTGCGTTCGGCGAAATCTGGAACGCCCATCCGCAACAGGCGAAACATCTCGCGCGTGAAACCGGCTACGTGCTGGCGAGCGAGTTGCGGGCGCACGGCATCGACTTCAGCTTCGCGCCGGTGCTCGATCTGGATTACGGCGCCTCCTCGGTGATCGGCGACCGCGCCTTCCATGCCGATCCGCACGCCGTGTTCGAGCTGGGGCAGGCGGTGATGCTGGGAATGAAGGACGCCGGCATGGCCGCCTGCGGCAAGCACTTCCCCGGCCACGGTTTCGTGGTGGCGGATTCGCACGTCGACATTCCGGTCGACACCCGCACCCTGGCCGATATCGCCATCGCCGACCTGGTGCCGTTCCGCCTGATGATCGAGGCGGGACTGGCTGCGATCATGCCGGCGCATGTGATCTACCCGCAGATCGATTCCCTGCCGGCGGGATTTTCGCGCGTCTGGCTGCAAAAGCTGCTGCGCCAAGAACTGGGGTTCGACGGTGCCGTATTCAGCGACGACCTCTGCATGGCGGGCGCGGCCGTCGCCGGCGGCGTGGTCGAGCGCGTGACGGCTGCCATCGAGGCCGGCTGCGATATGGCCCTGGTGTGCAACCGGTCCGACCTGGCCGACGACGTGCTGGCCAATCTCAAAGTGGACTGGCCCGCCCCTTCCCGGGCGCGACTGGCACGCATGCACGGCCACCCGCACCCGCCGACCCTGACCGCACTGCGCGAATCGACGCGTTACGCCAATGCGTTGCACCACATTGCAGGACTGGGACAGAACAGCGCGGACCTCAACCTGCCGATCGACCCCACGGATTACTGTGCACGCTCATAATCACGCCCCCCGTGCCCATGCACATGGCCACGGTATACACCACGCCCACTCCCACACGACGCACGACGGGGCCAACGGCAAGCTGATCGCCGCCCTGCTGCTGACGCTCTCGTTCGCCGGGGTCGAGGCGCTGGCCGGCTGGTGGTCGGGCTCGCTCGCGCTGCTGTCCGACGCCGCACACATGTTCACCGACTCCTCCGCGCTGGGGTTGGCGGCCGCAGCCGCCTGGCTGGCACGCCGCCCGCCTAGCTTCCGTCATTCCTACGGCCTGGTGCGTGCCGAAGTTCTGGCTGCGCTGTTCAACAGCCTGCTGATGCTGGTCCTGCTCGGCTACATCGTGCACGAGGCCATCGATCGCTTCGGCACCCCGCACGCGATCGCCGGCAATACCGTCATCGGCGTCGCCATCATCGGTCTCGGCATCAACCTGCTCGTCGCCTGGGTACTGAGCCGCGGCGAACACACGCTGAACAGCCGCGCCGCGCTGCTTCACGTGCTGGGCGACGCGCTCGGCTCGGTGGCGGCGATCAGCGCCGGCATCGTCATCGTCACCACCGGCTGGACACCGATCGACCCCCTGCTATCGCTGCTGGTGTCGGCGCTGATCCTGGTCTCGTCCCTGCGGCTGCTGCGCGAAGTGGTGCATGTTCTGATGGAAGGCGTACCCGGCCATGTCCAGCTCGATGCCGTGGGCCAGGATCTGGCTGCGCTCGACGGCGTGCTGCGCGTGCACGACCTGCACGTCTGGACGCTGTCGTCCGGCAGCATTGCGCTGTCCGCTCATCTTGAAATCAACAACCTGGATGACTGGCCAGGCATTCTCACCGCCGCGCGCCAGCGCATGGACGCGCGCCACGGAATCGGTCACGTCACGCTGCAGCCTGAAGCCTTGTCCGCACATCCACTGGTGCGCCGCCCCTACCCCCCGCATTCCTCTTTTTCCTGACAGTACGGCCATCCAGTGGATGGCTATAGGCTGTCCGTTCACAGCGCTTGACATGTTAATGAGAATCGTTATTATTCTCTTAATCAAAACTTGATCGCGTTCCATCCGAAAACCATGCCCTCCGAACCCATGCGCCCTGGTCGTCCCACCCAAACGCCTGGCTCCCGGCTTCCAGCCGGGGCCGGGCAGCAGCCCCCTTCGCAGGTCGGCATTCCTGCCAGCCTTTTGTTCCAGGGGAGCCAGGAAATCCTGATTAACCATCACGGTGAAATCTACCGGCTACGCCTCACCCGAAACAACAAGCTGATTCTGACCAAGTAATCCTGCCTTCAACCCGCCCGCCTCTTGAAAGGAAAGCCATGCATCCCGCCTCGCTCCTGATTGCCGCCCTGGTCATGCTGCGCCATCCCTGCGCACGCAGTCGGGCCACCGCATCGCTGCTGCTCGCGCGCGCGGCGCAGCACGCCGCGCTCAGTCCCGCCGAACGCGAAACCTGCCAGTGCCTGCTCGACGAACTGGACCAGGAGGCGCGCCCCGCCGCGCACATGCAGCACGCAGCCCACTGACCCCGCTTCTCAACCAGCCAGCCCGTTCCATGGAATCAGCCAGCCAATCTCACTACCTGGAAAGAAACCTGATCCATGAAATCGATATCCCTGCTTACCGCAATCCCCGCTGCACTCACCCTGGCGGCCGCGTTTCCTGCAGCCGCCGACGAAAACCTGTTCGGCTACGTGGCCGGCGCTGAAACCCTGCCCCAGGGCGCGTCCGAAGCCTACGCCTGGCTCACCCGCCGCTGGGACAAGGGCCAGGGTGTATACACCGCCTACGACACCGAACTCGAGTACGAATATGGCGTCACCTCGAGCTTCACCGCCTCGGTCGCGCTGCTCGGCCAGTCGATCGACACGCACGGCCTGGTGATCGACGCCTACCTGCCGGGCGCCGAGTCGTATGGCCTGAAGCCCTCGGGCATTGAAATGAAAGCCAAGTACAACTTCCTCTCCGCGGCCATGGACCCGGTCGGCCTGTCGGCGCTGTTCGAGCTGCACCGGTCCTGGCTCGACCCGCATTCGGGCAGGGACAAGGACACCACCTCGTTCGACGTCAGCATGCAGTTGCAGAAATTCTTCCTCGACGACCAGCTTGTCGCGGTCGCCAACGCCGGCTTCGAAGGCACCTATGCCAAGCGTGCACCGCTCGATGCCGCGACGCAGGCGAGCGCGGACGCCGCCATGCAGGGGCTGACCGGCAATCCGAGTGCGACTTTCGAATGGCCGACCAAGCCGGAAATGGAGATCGAGTTCACGCTCGGCGGTGGCCTGTCGTACCACTTCGCGCCGAACTGGAACGTCGGGGTCGAAACGCAGTATCAGACCGAATTCGAAACCGAAGTCGGGCAGGAGCGCTGGAGCCTGTTCGCCGGCCCGACCCTGCACTACGGCGGCAAGCAGTGGTGGGCGACGCTGACCTGGTTCAACCAGCTGGCCGGCGGACGCGAGCAATACATCAACCAGACCGACGACGACCTGCACCTGATCGAAAAAACCAAGAACGAGCTGCGTCTGAAGCTCGGCTACAACTTCTGAGGATCCTAGCCATGTCCCACGCTCCTGCCTGGCTGATCGTCCCCGCCCTGATTGCGCCAGCGACCATGGTCAGCCCCGCCTATGCCGTGCAATACCTGACGACCGAAGCCGCGCAAAAAATCATGTTTCCCGACGCCAGTACATTCGTTCCACATCCGGTACGCCTGACCGATGCGCAAAAAAGCATGGTCGAGAAAGCCGCCAGGGTGCGGATGCACTTTCCCGAGCAGCCCGTCTGGCAGGTCATGGCGGACGGCAAGCCGGACGGCTGGTTCGTGCTCGACGAGGTATACGGCAAGCACGAGTTCATCACCTACGCGGTCGCGCTCGATGCCAGCGGCGCGGTGCGCGGGGTGGAAATCCTCGACTACCGCGAAACCCACGGCGGCGAGATCCGCAATCCCAAATGGCGCGCGCAGTTCAACGGCGCGCGCCATGGCGCGGCGCTCAAACTCGACGAGGACATCCAGAACATCAGCGGCGCCACGCTCTCCTGCAAGCACATCGCCGAAGGCGTGCGCCGCGTCCTGGCGATTCATGCGGCTGCCCTGAAATGAACGCGCGTGCACAACGCGCCCAGCCCTGGCTGGGCACCCTGGTCGAAATCGCTGCCGAGGAGGCCGACATGATCCGCCTCAACACGGCAATCGAACATGCATTTGCACGCATCGCCGCCATTCATGGCGCGATGAGCTTTCACGACGCCGATTCGGAGCTTTCACGTGTCAATCGCCACGCCGTACGCGACTGGGTTGCGCTCTCCGACGATCTGGCACATGTATTCGCTGCCGCGCTCGAGTTCGCCGCTGCAAGCGACGGCCTGTTCGACCCCAGCGTCGCGCCCTGGCTGGTCGAAACCGGCCACTTGCCGCGCCACCCCGACATGCCGGCCGATGCCGCACCCGACTGGCAGGCGATCGACCTCGACGGCGACCGGGTACGCTTCGCCCGTCCGCTGCTCGTCGATTTCGGCGGCATCGCCAAGGGCTACGCGGTCGACGCCGCGCTCGCCGTGCTGCGCGAGGCCGGGATGGCGAGCGCGCGGGTCAACGCCGGCGGCGACCTCGCGCGCTTCGGCGGCAGCGCCGAGCCGATTCGCGTGCGCCACCCCGCACAGCCCACGCTGAGCCTGCCTCTGGCGGATCTGCAACATGGCGCCGCCGCCACCTCGGCCGGGTATTACCAGCCCGAGACTGCAGCCAGCCCGCTGCGCCACCCGCACACAGGCGGCGAATTGTGCCGCACGCTCAGCGTCAGCGTGCTGGCGCCGACCTGTCTGGCCGCCGACGCGCTGACCAAGATCGTCGCTGCCGATCCGCAGCGCGCGCCTGCGCTGCTCGGACAGCGCGGCGCGCAGGCGATCCTGATCGATCCGTCCGGTTCGGGCATCACCCTCGGCGATGCCGCAGGCTGGCGCCCACTGCCCTGCAAGGCCACGGTATGAGCAAGGCCATCATCCGTCTCGGCCCGCGTCACAAGAAGTCGCTCTATGCCGGCTTCGCGCTGCTCTGGCTGAGCGGCGCACTGTGGCTGGCGTTTCATTATTTCTTGCGGATGGACGGCGAATTCGGCCCCGAAGCGCATCCCCTCGAAGCCTGGTGGCTGCGCCTGCACGGGCTGATGGCCATGCTGGCGCTGGCGCTTGCCGGCTCGCTCGCGCCCAATCACATCCGGCTCGCCTGGAACCGCCGCCGGAACCACCGCAGCGGCCTGCCGATGCTCGCGCTCACCATCTGGCTCGCCGCCACCGGCTACGCACTGTATTATTTCTCCTCCGACGACAACGCCGCCTGGCTGCCGCCGCTGCACTGGATCGCTGGGCTCGCGCTGCCGCTCCTGCTCGGGCTGCACATCCGGCGGGGACGCCGCCGCGCGCTGCCCCGCGTCAATCAGCCGCAGCACCCGCAGCAGCGCCATGTCGCCGCCCCGTCGTACAATCCGCCAGCCCGCATAAAAGCCAGCTCATGACGCTCACCCTCGACCAGCTCCCCGACCACCAGGCCTGCACCGTCACCCAGGTCGCGCCCCCCGCCGACGCCCCGGAATGGCACGCGTGGCTGGAGGAGATCGGCTTCCTTCCCGGCGAGCAGGTGATGGTGATGACGCGTGCCCTGCCGGGGGGCGACCCGCTGGTGGTGCGGGTGGGCTCTTCCACGTTTGCGCTGCGGCGCGTCGAGGCTGCCTGCGTGCAGGTGGCGACCGAGCATATGGCGGCTGACGGATCAGCAACATGAAGCAGGCCATCGTCCATGTGCATCGCGGCGGACCGCTGGTCGCGCTGGTAGGCAACCCCAATTGCGGCAAGACCGCGCTCTTCAACCGACTCACCGGCAGTCACCAGAAGGTCGCCAACTACGCCGGCGTCACGGTCGAGCGCAAGGAAGGCAAGCTCGTTACCCCGGCCGGCAAACATTTGCGCGTGCTCGACCTGCCCGGCACCTACAGCCTGCATCCGCGTTCGCCCGACGAAAAG
The DNA here is from genome assembly GCA_016195805.1 of Hydrogenophilales bacterium. Lineage (GTDB taxonomy): Bacteria > Pseudomonadota > Gammaproteobacteria > Burkholderiales > Thiobacillaceae > Thiobacillus. The sequence continues at coordinate 48,278 of JACPYT010000007.1, read as the reverse complement.
GTGACCTGCGACGTGCTCACCGGTCATGCGGAAGGCGAGAAGCGTCCCGATCTGGTGGTGTGCGTGGTCGACGCCACCAACCTGCGGCGCAACCTGCGGCTGGTGCTGGCGGTCAAACGCCTGGGGCTGCCCTGCGTGGTGGCGCTCAACATGACCGATCTCGCTGCAGAGCGCGGCATCCGGGTCGACGGTGCAGCCTTGTCGACCGCACTCGGCCTGCCCGTCGTCAATACCGTCGCGGTGAATGCCGACGGCGCCGCCGCGCTGCTCACCCTGCTCGACCGGCCGGACAACTGGAAACGGACCGCCCCCATCGGCAATGGCGCGTCCGCCGCCGACAATACCGAAGCCGACCACGAGACGGTACGCCGCATCCTGCAAGGCATGGGCCTCGACAAGGCGGTTCCGCACCTTGCCAGCGATCGCCTCGACCGCGTGGTGCTGCATCCGCTGGCCGGCCCGCCGCTGCTGGCGGTGATCCTGTTCCTGATTTTCCAGGCGGTGTTCGCCTGGGCCGAGACGCCGATGAACTGGATCGAGAGCGCCACCCACTGGCTGGGCGACAGCGTCGCCGCCCTGTTGCCGAACGGCTGGCTGCAAAGCCTTCTGGTAGACGGCGTGATCGCCGGTGCCGGCGGCGTGGTCGTGTTCCTGCCGCAGATCATCATCCTGTTTTTCTTCATCCTGGTGCTGGAGGAATCCGGCTACCTGCCCCGCGCGGCCTTCCTGCTCGACCGCCTGATGGGCGGCGTCGGCCTGTCCGGGCGCTCGTTCATCCCGCTGCTGTCGAGCTTCGCCTGCGCAATCCCCGGCATCATGGCCGCGCGCACCATCACCAACACGCGCGACCGCCTGGTCACCATCATGATCGCCCCGATGATGACCTGCTCGGCGCGGCTGCCGGTGTATGCGCTGCTCATCGGCGCCTTCATCCCGCAGCGCACGATCTGGGGCGGACTGGAATTGCAGGGTCTGGTGCTGTTCTGCCTCTACGTGGCCGGCATCGTCGGCGCGCTGGTCGTCGCCTGGCTGCTCAAGCGTTTCACCGCGCGCAAGCTCATGCACCCGCTGATGATGGAACTGCCGATCTACCACCTGCCGCGCCTACGCAACATCGCCATCGGCCTGTGGCAGCGGGTGAAGATATTCCTGCGGCGCGTCGGCGGCATCATCCTCGCGCTCACCGTCCTGCTGTGGTTTCTCGCCAGCTTTCCCGCGCCGCCGGCAGGCGCGACCGGCGCGCCGATCGAGTACAGCTTCGCCGGCATGCTGGGGCGTGCGCTCGCCGTCGTGTTCGAGCCCATCGGCTTCAACTGGCAGATCAGCATCTCGCTGGTGCCCGGCATGGCCGCACGCGAAGTCGTGGTGAGCGCGCTCGGCACCGTGTATGCGCTGTCGGCCACCGGCAACGACACCGCAGGCGCACTCAGCCCGCTCATCGCCCACAGCTGGAGCCTCGCCACCGGCTTGTCGCTGCTGGCCTGGTTTGTCTTCGCGCCACAGTGCCTGGCCACGCTCGCCACCGTCAAGCGCGAAACCGGCGGCTGGACCATGCCGCTGATCATGGCCGGTTACCTCTTTGCACTGGCCTACTTGGCCTCGTTCGTCACCTACCGGATGGCCGTCGCGGCAGGCTGGGGATAAATCCCTGTCGCTTTTTTTTGTATGCCAGCCATCCAGGCGTGATGCGCTCGATGCCTTGGCCCAACAAAAAAAGAGCGTGGGGAACCCATCGACAAGTGCCGGATCGGGCATGCGCCATACAGAACAAGGATGTTATTGACAATCATTCCCATTTGTATACAATACGCCTTCAGGCCAATCATTGCTCCGCTGGAGGGTCCCCATGTATGTCTGCCTTTGCCACAGTGTCACCGACACCGATATCCGTCGGCTTGTGCGTACCGAAGGCGTATGCACCATGCGCGAATTGAGCCGCCAGCTAGGCGTCGCCACCCAGTGCGGAAAATGCGGCCGTTGCGCCAGAGAAGTCCTGCGCGAGGCCGTGGCCGAAACACGCAGCGACACAGCAGGCTGCCCCGGTCTCGTGGCGGCCTGATCCGCCAGCCTCCGCTAGCAGGTTACCGGCAACGCTTGCGTTGCCCGCACCGGCATCTAGAATGCTGCTAATCGCGCCTCGCCATTGAGTCATCCCCCGGCCCGCCCCCCCACCTGCGGGTATCTTCAACCACCAGGAGCGGCCATGAAAGGCGACAAGAAAGTCATCCAGTATCTGAACAAGGCCCTGACGGTGGAACTCACCGCCATCAACCAGTATTTCCTGCATGCCCGCATGTACAAGAACTGGGGGCTGACCGCGCTGGGCAAACATGAATATGAAGAGTCCATCGAGGAAATGCATCACGCCGACAAGCTGATCGAGCGCATTCTCTTTCTGGAAGGCCTGCCCAACCTGCAGGACCTGAACAAGCTGATGATCGGCGAAAACGTCGTCGAATGCCTCGAATGCGACCTCAAACTCGAACTCGCCGGCCGCATCCTCTACGTCGAGGCCATCGCGTTTTGCGAAGCGGTCAAGGACTATGTTTCGCGCGAAATCCTGGTCGACATCCAGGAAGACACCGAAGAACACATCGACTATCTCGAAACCCAACTCGATCTGGTCAAACTCATGGGCGAGCAGAACTACATGCAAACCGCCGCCGGCCCCATCGAAAGCTGACCGGCGTCACGCGTACAATGGACGCCCCCGCCATGGGGCGTTTTTATTGCTGCCAATGCACTTCGACCTCGACTGCCGCGCCTGCCCGCGCCTCGCCACCTTGCTCGATGAGGTGCGCGTCCGCCACCCCGATTACCACGCCCACCCTGTGCCCGCCTTCGGCGACCCTGCGCCGAAATTACTAATCGTCGGCCTCGCTCCGGGCATGCACGGCGCCAACCGTAGCGGCCGCCCCTTCACGGGCGATTATGCCGGCGTGCTGCTGTACGAAACCCTGCACAAATTCGGCTACGCCAGTGCACCGCTATCGGTCTCGGTCGATGACGGCCTGATCCTCACCGACTGCCGCATCACCAATGCGGTGAAATGCCTGCCGCCCGCCAACAAGCCAGAGCCAGGCGAAATTCGCGAATGCAACCGCTTTCTCGCCGCCGAACTGGACGCCCTGCCCGCGCACGCCAGCATCCTGGCGTTGGGCCAGATCGCGCATCAGGCGGTGCTGCGCGCGCAGGGCCTCAAGCTCAAGGACTACCCCTTCGCCCACGCCAGCGACTACCGCCTGCCCGCCGGCCGGCGGCTGGTCAGCAGCTACCACTGCTCCCGCTACAATACCCAGACGCGCCGCCTCACCCCGGAGATGTTCACGGCGGTGTTCGAGAAACTTCAAGCGAAGGACTGACCATGCCCGTCGTCACCATCAAGCTCGCCGGCTCACTCACCCGCGAGCAGAAGCAGAAAGTCGCCGAGGAAATCACCGCCACGCTGGAGCGCCACGCCGGCAAGCCGGCTTCGTACACCTACATCGCGTTCGAGGAACTGCCGGACGAGAACTGGGCGATCGCCGGCAAGCTGCTCGACGAAGACTGAGCCTTGAGCGTCGACAAGGAATTTCTCGCCTCGCTACCCACCCTGCCCGGCGTCTACCGCATGATCGATGCGGCCGACGCCGTGCTCTACGTCGGCAAGGCGAAGGACCTGAAAAAACGCGTTTCCAGCTACTTCCAGAAAAGCGACCAGAGCCCGCGCATCCGGCTGATGCTGAAAAGCGTCGACCACATCGACACCACGGTGACGCGTACCGAGGCCGAGGCGCTGCTGCTGGAAAACAACCTGATCAAGGGCTTGAAGCCGCGCTTCAATATCCTGTTCCGCGACGACAAGTCCTATCCCTACCTGCTGCTGACCGGCCACCGCTTTCCGCGCCTGGCCTATTTCCGCGGCACGCCGAAAAAGCGCGACCAGGCGTTCGGCCCCTACCCCAATTCCTATGCGGTACGCGAAAGCATCCAGCTGCTGCAGAAGGTGTTCCAGCTGCGCACCTGCGAGGACACCGTGTTCGCCAACCGCTCGCGGCCCTGCCTGCTGTATCAGATCAAACGCTGCACCGCGCCTTGCGTCGGACACGTCACGCCGGAAGCCTACGCGCGCGACGTCGTCGAGGCCGCCCAACTGCTGCACGGCGAGGCCAGCGCCCTCACCGAACACATCACCGAGCAGATGAACGCCGCCGCGGCCGCGCTCGATTTCGAGACCGCCGCGCTGCTGCGCGACCGCCTGCGCATGCTGGCGACGGTGCGCGAGAAGCAGTTCGTCGACACCACCGGCAGCGAAGCCGACGCCGACGTGGTGGCGGTCGCCGAAGCCGGTGGCGTGATCGCGGTCAATCTGACCATGATCCGCGGCGGTCGTCATCTCGGCGATCGCAGCTTTTTCCCGCAGCACGGCGAAGGCGCGACGCCGGCCGAGGCGCTGGAGGCTTTCATCGTCCAGCACTACCTCGACCACCCCATCCCGGCGCGCATCCTGGTCAGCGAAGCGATCGAGACCGACGCACTGGAAACGCTGCTCACCGAACAGGCCGGGAAAAAAGTCAGCCTGCTGCACCGCGTCACCGGCGAACGCCGTGTCTGGATCGGCATGGCGCAGGCCAACGCGCGCCTGTCGGCCGAGCGCCGCAGCGCCGACCGCGCCAACCAGTCGCAACGGCTCGCCGCGCTGCGCGACACGCTCGACCTGCCGACGCTCAACCGTATCGAGTGCTTCGACATCTCGCACACCATGGGCGAAGCGACCGTGGCCTCCTGCGTCGTCTACGAAGGCGACGACCTGAAGAAATCCGACTACCGGCGCTACAACATCAGCGGCATCACGCCGGGCGACGACTACGCCGCGATGCACGCCGCGCTGATCAAGCGCTTCCACAAGAGCGTCGAGGAAAACGGCGTGCTGCCCGACCTGCTGCTGATCGACGGCGGCAAGGGCCAGATATCAATGGCGGTCGAGGCAATGGCCGAACTCGGACTGGGCGACGTACCGCTGCTCGGCGTCGCCAAGGGCGAGGCGCGCAAACCCGGGCTGGAAACGCTGATCTTCGCCGACGGCCGCGAACTCAATCTCGCCAAGGACCACCCCGGCTTCCATCTGATCCAGCAGGTGCGCGACGAGGCGCACCGCTTCGCCATCACCGGCCACCGCGCCAAGCGCGGCAAGGTACGCCTGCAGTCGACGCTGGAAGACATCCCCGGCATCGGCCCCAAACGCCGTAAACAGCTGCTGGAACACTTCGGCGGGCTGCAGGGCGTGCGCGACGCCGGCGTCGACGCGCTTGCCTCGGTGAACGGTATCAGCCGAGAATTGGCGGAAACCCTCTATAACGCCCTCCATTAACGCTGATGCCGCTCAATCTCCCCAACCTTCTCACCTGGCTGCGCATCCTCTTCATTCCGTTGATGGCGGGCGTGTTCTACCTCCCCGACGGCTGGGTGACGCCGTCCGAGGCCAATCTGCTGGCGGCAGCATTCTTCGGGGTGGCCGCGCTGACCGACTGGCTCGACGGCTGGCTGGCGCGCAAACTGGGACAAACCTCGGCCTTCGGTGCCTTCCTCGATCCGGTCGCCGACAAGCTGATGGTCGCCGCCGCGCTCATCGTGCTGATCGACCTCGACCGGGTGGCGCCGCTGATCGGCCTCATCATCATCGGCCGCGAAATCACCATTTCCGCCTTGCGCGAGTGGATGGCCAAGGCCGGCAAATCGGCCAGCGTGGCGGTGTCCTTCGTTGGCAAGCTGAAAACTGCGGCGCAAATGATCGCCATCGTGTTGCTGCTGTACTTCAACCCGGTCGGAGGCTTGCCCATTGCGACCATCGGCACACTGCTGATCTGGGTCGCCGCCCTGCTCACCCTGGTGTCCATGATTTACTACCTGGTGATGGCGGCGCGTGCCCTGCAAAAAACTTCATGAAAATTGCTGCCGGCTGTTGACAGAAAAAAACGAAATCCCCATAATGCGCAGCCTTCAACGCGGGAATAGCTCAGCTGGTAGAGCGCAACCTTGCCAAGGTTGAGGTCGGGAGTTCGAACCTCCTTTCCCGCTCCAGAATTCCGGGGAAAACAGAAGGCTTAGCCGGACGTTTTCCCCTTTTCGTTCAAGCGTTTTACCGCGACGGCGCGATAGCAAAGCGGTTATGCACCGGATTGCAAATCCGTGTAGGTCGGTTCGACTCCGGCTCGCGCCTCCAGACTCAAGGCCAACTGTCCGCTTCGCCCGGATGGTGAAATTGGTAGACACAAGGGACTTAAAATCCCTCGCCAGCGATGGCGTACCGGTTCGATTCCGGTTCCGGGCACCACCTTCCAGTTCACCGGCCCGAGTGGTATAATTTTTGCGCTTTAATTATTAACACGATGGGCGGTTCGCCCATTTTTTATTTGTGCTTTGTGCCGTGCTGCGTGCCCTGCCCGGGTCACGCTATGGCATGGCGATGGATTTGCGATGATGGATTTGCCCGCCCGCCTGGAGCCTGTGCTTGCCGGACTCGGTTACGAGCTGGTGATGCTGGAGCGCGCCGGACGCGGGCTGATCCGGATTTTCATCGACAAGCCAGGCGGCATCACGATCGACGACTGCGTCGCGGTGAGCAATCACCTGACCCATCTGTTCACGGTCGAGAACATCGACTATGACAGGCTGGAAGTGTCCTCGCCCGGCCTCGACCGGCCGCTGGTCAAGCCGCAGGACTATGCGCGCTTCGCCGGCGAGCCGGTGACGCTGAAGCTGAGGGTGCCGATGGACAACCGGCGCCGCCTGAGCGGTCAGCTGGTCGGTCTGGAAGGCGATGCGGTGAAGTTGATCGTCGATGGCACGGAAGTGTCGGTTGATTTGAGAAATGTGGACGCTGCCCGTCTTAAACCGATGGTTTAGGCGTAGCAGGGCTGGAGGGAATATGAGTCGTGAAATGTTGATGCTGGCCGATGCGCTGGCACGCGAAAAGAACGTGGACAAGGAAGTGGTGTTCGAAGCGCTGGAGCAGGCGCTCGCCTCCGCCACCAAGAAACGCTTCAAGGAAGAGGCCGACGTGCGCGTATCGATCGACCGCGACACCGGCGACTACGAATCCTTCCGCCGCTGGCAGGTCGTGACCGAAGCCGACCTTGAATCCGAGGGCTACCAGATCCTGCTGATCGACGCCCAGGACAAGATTCCCGACATCGAAATCGGCGACTACATCGAGGAGCCGCTGGAAAACGTCGAATTCGGCCGCATCGGCGCCCAGGCCGCCAAGCAGGTCATCCTGCAGAAGATCCGCGACGCCGAACGCGAGCAGATCATCAGCGACTTCCTGGCCCGCAAGGAACACCTCGTCAACGGCGTGGTGAAGCGCATCGACCGCGGCAACGCCATCATCGAATCGGGCCGCGTCGAAGGCTTCCTGCACCGCGACCAGATGATCCCGCGCGAAAACCTGCGCGTCGGCGACCGCGTGCGCGCCTACCTGCTGCGCATCGACCGCGGCGCCCGCGGCCCGCAGGTGGTGCTGTCGCGCACCGCGCCCGAATTCATCATGAAGCTGTTCGAGCTGGAAGTGCCGGAAATCGAGGAAGGTCTGCTCGAGATCAAGGCGGCCGCCCGCGATCCCGGCCTGCGCGCCAAGATCGCCGTGGTGTCGCACGACCCGCGCATCGACCCGATCGGCACCTGCATCGGCCTTAGAGGTTCGCGCGTCACTTCGGTGACCAACGAACTCGCCGGCGAACGCGTCGACATCATCCACTGGTCGGCCGATCCGGCACAGTACGTGATCAACGCCCTGGCGCCGGCCGAAGTCAGTTCCATCGTGGTCGACGAAGACAGGCACAGCATGGACGTTGTGGTGGACGAGGAGCAACTGGCGATGGCGATCGGCCGCGGCGGCCAGAACGTGCGCCTGGCGTCCGAGCTGACCGGCTGGGAGCTCAACATCATGTCGCGCGAAACGGCCGAAGAAAAACAGTCGGCCGAAAGCGGCAAGACGCTCGCACTCTTCATCGAGAAGCTCGATGTGGACGAGGAAGTCGCCCAGATCCTGGTCGACGAGGGCTTCTCCACGCTGGAAGAGGTCGCCTATGTGCCGCTGAACGAAATGCTCGAGATCGAGGCCTTCGACGAAGACCTGGTCAACGAACTGCGCAACCGTGCCCGCAATGCCCTGCTGACCGCCGCCATCGTCGGCGAGGAACAGGTCGAAGCCTCCGCGGGCGATCTGCTGTCGCTCGAAGGCATGGACGCCGAAACCGCACGCACGCTCGCCAGCAAGGGCGTCCACACCACCGAGGATCTGGCCGAACTGGCCGTCGATGAGCTGACCGAAATGGCCGCCATGGATGCCGAACGTGCCAAACAATTGATCATGGCCGCACGCGCGCCCTGGTTCGCCCAAGGCTAAGAGGACTGCATGAACGTTGAACAATTTGCCCAGGAACTGAAACTGCCGCCCCAGCTGTTGCTTGAACAGCTGAAAGCGGCGGGCGTCAATAAAAACGATGTGATCGACTCCGTCACCGAGGCGGACAAGGCGCATTTGCTCGACTACCTGCGCAAGATGCACGGTGGCGGGGCGGAGACCGGCAAGACCAAGATCACCATCACGCGCAAGCAGACCGGTGAGATCCGCAAGACCGACAGTACCGGCAAGTCGCGTACCATCCAGGTGGAAGTCCGCAAGTCGCGCACCTACGTGAAGCGCGATGCCGCTGCGCTGGCTGCCGAGGCCCAGCCTGCCGCCGAGCCGATCGCGGAAGCCCAACCCGCTCCGCAGGTCGAGGAGCCGGCTCCGCCAGTCGTCGAAGCCAGGATCGAAGCCCCCACTCCCGAGCCTGTCGCCGAACCGGTTGTGGCGCAGCCCGTCGAGGTCACGCCCGTATCCGTCGAACCCGCTGTAGTTGAACCCCCGGTCGCGGAAGCCGCGCCGGTTGAAGCCCCAGTTGAACCCGCAGCGGAGGCCGCCCCGGTGGTGAAGAAAACCACCCGCATCAAGAAAGCCTCGATCCTGAACGAGGCCGAGGTCAAGGCTCGCGAAGAAGAAGCCCGCCGCCACTCTGCGCTGCAGGAACGCCAGGCTGCGGATGCCAGGGCCCGTACCGAGCGCGAAGCCTTGCGCAAACAGGCCGAAGCCGCGCGCGAAGCTGCCAAACTGGCCGAAGCGGAAAAAGCCGCTGCTCCGGCCGCCACGCCGGCCGCCCCAACGGAAAAAACGCTGCACAAACCGGATAAACCTTCTGCTGCCAAGGGCGCCAAGGGCCCGGACAAGAAAGCCGGAGGAACCTGGAAGGACGACGCCGCGCGCCGCAAGGGTGGACTCAAGACCCGTGGCGGCGCCGCACCCGAAGCAGGCTGGCGCGGCCGCAAGGGCAAATCCAAGTCCGGCCACGAAGAAACCACCTTCGTTGCCCCGACCGAGCCGATCGTGCGCGAAGTGCTGGTGCCCGAAACGATTACCGTCGCCGAACTCGCCCACAAGATGTCGGTGAAGGCGGCAGAAGTCATCAAGGCCCTGATGAAGCTGGGCAGCATGGTGACCATCAACCAGGTGCTCGACCAGGAGACGGCCATCATCGTGGTCGAGGAAATGGGACACATCGGCAAGCCGGCCGCGCTCGACACGCCGGAAGCCTTCCTGATCGATACCGGCGAGGCCGGCGAAGTGGAACAGGTCGCACGCCCGCCGGTCGTCACGGTGATGGGCCACGTCGACCACGGCAAGACCTCGCTGCTCGACACCATCCGGCGCACCCGGGTGGCCAGCGGCGAAGCCGGCGGCATCACCCAGCACATCGGCGCCTATCACGTCGAAACCGAAAAAGGCGTCATCACCTTCCTCGACACCCCGGGTCACGAGGCGTTTACCGCGATGCGTGCGCGCGGCGCGAAAGCCACCGACATCGTGGTGCTGGTGGTGGCGGCGGACGACGGCGTCATGCCGCAGACGATCGAAGCCATCCACCACGCCAAGGCGGCCAACGTGCCGCTGGTGGTGGCGGTGAACAAGATCGACAAGCCCGACGCCAACCCCGAGCGCATCCGCCAGGAACTCGTCGCCCAGGGCGTCACGCCCGAGGAATGGGGCGGCGATACCCAGTTCGTCGAAGTGTCGGCCAAGGCCAACACGAATATCGACGGCCTGCTCGACGCCATCCTGCTGCAGGCCGAAGTGCTGGAACTGCAGGCGGCCGCCGATGGCCCGGCCAAGGGCCTCGTCATCGAAGCGCGCCTCGATAAAGGCAAGGGCCCGGTCGCCACGCTGCTGGTGCAATCCGGCACCCTGCGTCGCGGCGACATGGTGCTGGCCGGCCAGGTCTACGGCCGTGTGCGCGCCATGCTCGACGAAGCCGGCAAGACCGTCAACGAAGCCGGCCCTTCGATCCCGGTCGAAATCCAGGGTCTGTCCGACGTGCCGCAGGCCGGCGAGGACATGATGGTGCTGCCGGACGAACGCAAGGCACGCGAAATCGCACTGTTCCGCCAGGGCAAGTTCCGCGACGTGCAGCTGGCGAAAAAGCAGGCAGCCAAACTGGAATCGATGTTCGAGCAGATGGGCCAGGGCGAGATGCAACAGCTGCCCATCATCCTCAAATCCGACACGCAGGGTTCCTACGAGGGCCTGGCGCATGCGCTGGGCAAGCTGTCGACCAACGAGGTCAAGGTCAACATCATCCACAGCGGCGTGGGGGCGATCACCGAATCCGACGTCAACCTCGCGCTCGCCTCCAAGGCGGTGCTGATCGGCTTCAACGTGCGCGCCGATGCGTCGGCCCGCAAGCTGGCCGAATCCAGCGGCGTGGACATCCGCTACTACAACATCATCTACGAAGCGGTGGATGAGGTGAAAGCCGCGCTGTCCGGCATGCTGGCGCCCGAGAAGAAGGAAAGCGTCATCGGCACCGTGGAAATCCGCCAGGTCTTCCACATCTCCAAGGTCGGCACCATTGCCGGCTGCTATGTGCAGGATGGCGTGGTCAAGCGCGGCGCCGGCGTGCGCGTGCTGCGCAACAACGTCGTGATCCACCAGGGCGAGCTCGATTCACTGAAGCGCTTCAAGGACGACGTCAAGGAAGTCAAGGCCAACTTCGAGTGCGGCCTCTCGCTGAAGAACTTCAACGACATCCAGGAAGGCGACCTACTGGAAGTCTTTGAAGTGGTGGAAGTCGCGCGTTCGCTGTAATGCCGAAGGATTTCCCGAGAGCGCGGCGCATCGCCGACCAGATCCAGCGCGAACTGCCGGAATTGATCCGGCAGGAAGTGAAGGATCCGCGCGTCGGCATGCTGACCATCACCGAAGTGGAGGTCAACCGCGACATGGAGTTTGCCAAGGTCTTCTTCACCACGCTGGGTGGCGAGGCCGAGCATGCCGCTTGCCTGCAGGGCCTGCAGCGCGCCAGCGGCTTTCTGCGCTCGCAACTGTCGCACCGCATGCAGCTGCGCGTGGTACCCAAACTCACTTTCGTGTACGACCGTTCGGTCGAGCGCGGCATTGAGCTCACCCAATTGATCGAATCGGCCGTCGCCGAAGACGCCAAACACCCGAAAGACGCGTGAAACCCGCCCGCCAGCCGATCGATGGCGTGCTGCTGCTGAACAAGCCGGTCGGCATCACCTCCAACGCCGCGCTGCAAAAAGCCAAATGGCTGCTCAACGCCAAAAAGGCGGGCCATACCGGCACCCTCGACCCCTTCGCCGACGGGCTGCTGCCGCTGTGTTTCGGCGAGGCCACCAAGTTCTCGGCCTACCTGCTGGATGCGGACAAGCGCTATCGCGCCGTGCTGCAACTGGGCGTCACCACCACGACCGGCGACCCCGAAGGCGAAGTGCTCGACACCCGCGAGGTGGCGGCCAGCTGCGCCGACATCGCCGCCGTGCTGCCGCGCTTCATGGGCGAAATCGAGCAGATCCCGCCCATGCATTCGGCGCTCAAGCACCAGGGACGCCCGCTCTATGAATATGCCCGCGCCGGGATCGAAATCGAGCGCCCTGCGCGTAAGGTGACGATTCGTGACCTGGCGTGCATCGAATGCGAGCCGCCGCGGCTCGTCCTCGACGTGCAATGCAGTGCCGGCACCTATATCCGCACGCTGGCGCAGGACATCGGCGCCGCACTCGGCTGCGGCGCCCACCTCACGGCACTGACGCGTACCGCCGCCGGCGGATTCCTGCTGGAACAGGCGCACACGCTTGCCGAACTGGAAACGCTCGGCGCCAGCCAGCGCCAGAATTTGCTGTTGCCGGCAGACTGCCTGGTGGCGCACCTGCCTGCCATACAGCTCGATGCAACCGATGCCGAGGCCTTGCGCCAAGGCCGCAGCGTCGCACATCCGGCTGCACACCCGGGGCTGACGCGCGTGTATACGGCATCGCACAGCTTTATCGGCCTTGCTGACATCGATGCAGGCAAGCTGATCCCGCGCCGCTTGATCGCCACCCTGCAGACTTGAGCTGGTTGGCTCTTTTCGCGTAAAATGCGATGTTTTCCCCGAACGTGTCCCGCACAGCCGCAGGCCACGCGATTTAACAAGGAGTACACCATGGCTGTTACCGTCGCTCAAAAAGCTGAAATCGTCCAGAATTATCAACGCGCTGCCGCCGATACCGGCTCGCCCGAAGTGCAGGTTGCCCTGCTGACGGCACGCATCAACGATCTGACCGGCCACTTCAAGGCCAACATGAAGGACCACCACTCGCGTCGTGGTCTGCTGAAGATGGTGAGCCGCCGCCGCAAGCTGCTCGACTACCTGAAGCGCACCAACCTCGAAGGCTACAAGATCCTGATCGACCGCCTCAGTCTGCGCAAGTAAACCCGACAGGGCCACTGTGATGACCCGGCACCCTGCTGCACCGGCACAGTGGATGGGGCGTTTTGCCCCCTGAATTTCGCACGCCCCGCATCTGCGGGGCGTTTTTGCTTTGAAAGGAACTCGTGTGAGCGCTATCAAGAAAACCTTCACCTACGGCCGCCATCAGGTCACGCTGGAAACCGGCGAAATCGCCCGCCAGGCCTCCGGCGCCGTCATCGTCAACATGGACGACACCGTGGTGCTGGTCACCGTCGTCGCCAAGAACGAAGTCAAGCCGGGCCAGGATTTCTTCCCGCTGACCGTCGACTATCAGGAAAAAACCTACGCGGCCGGCCGCATCCCCGGCGGCTTCCTCAAGCGCGAGAGCCGCCCGTCCGAAGGCGAGACCCTGATCTCCCGCCTGATCGACCGCCCGATCCGCCCGCTCTTCCCCGAAGGCTTCTTCAACGAAGTGCAGATCATCGCCACCGTCATGTCGTCCAACCCCGAAGTCAGCGCCGACATCCCCGCGCTGATCGGTGCCTCCGCCGCGCTGTCGCTGTCCGGCCTGCCGTTCGACGGTCCGGTGGGCGCGGCGCGCGTCGGCTTCATCAACGGCGAATACGTACTCAACCCGACCCACGCCGAGTTGAAGGACTCGGCGCTCGACCTGGTCGTCGCCGGTACCGAAACCGCCGTGCTGATGGTCGAGTCCGAAGCGATGGAGCTGCCGGAAGACATCATGCTGGGCGCAGTCGTGTTCGGCCACACCCAGATGCAGGCTGCGATCAACGCGATCAACGAACTGGCCGACGAAGCCGGCGCCGACGCCTGGGACTGGCAGCCGCTCGCCGAGGATACGGCGATGGTCGAACGCCTGAAGACGCTGGCCGAGGACGGCCTGCAGCAGGCCTACAACATCAAGCAGAAGCAGGCGCGCATGACTGCCGTCGACGAAGTCCGCAGCAAGGCCTTCGCCGAACTGATCACCGCCGACATGGACACCGTGGCGCAGAACCACGTCAAGGACGCGTTCCACCGCCTGGAAGCCGGCGTGGTGCGCAACCGCATCCTGTCCGGCCAGCCGCGTATCGACGGCCGCGACACCCGCACCGTGCGCCCGATCACCATCCGCACCGGCGTGCTGCCGCGCACCCACGGCTCCGCCCTGTTCACCCGCGGCGAAACGCAGGCGCTGGTGGTCACCACGCTCGGGACCGGCCGCGACGAGCAGACCATCGACGCGCTGGAAGGCTCCTACTCTGACCGCTTCATGCTGCACTACAACATGCCCCCCTACGCCACCGGCGAAACCGGCCGCGTCGGTTCGCCCAAGCGCCGCGAGATCGGCCACGGCCGTCTGGCCAAGCGCGCGCTGATGGCGGTGCTGCCGACCAAGGAAGAGTTCGGCTACACCATGCGCGTGGTGTCGGAAATCACCGAATCCAACGGCTCGTCGTCGATGGCTTCGGTGTGCGGCGGCTGCCTGTCGCTGATGGACGCCGGCGCACCGCTGAAGGCGCACGTCGCCGGCATCGCCATGGGCCTGATCAAGGAAGGCAACCGCTTCGCGGTGCTGACCGACATTCTCGGCGACGAGGATCACCTCGGCGACATGGACTTCAAGGTCGCGGGCACCGACAAGGGCGTCACCGCGCTGCAGATGGACATCAAGATCACCGGCATCACCACCGAGATCATGCAGGCTGCGCTGTCGCAGGCGAAGGAAGGCCGCATGCACATCCTCGGCATCATGAAGTCCTCGGTCTCCGGCAGCCATGAAATGTCGGCCTATGCGCCGCGCATCATCGCGATGAAGATCAACCCTGAAAAGATCCGCGACGTCATCGGCAAGGGCGGTGCCGTCATCCGCGCGTTGACCGAGGAAACCGGCACCCAGATCGACATCCAGGAAGACGGCAGCGTGAAGATCGCCTGCACCAGCATGGAGGCCGGCGAACTGGCGAAGAAGCGCATCGAGGAAATCACCGCCGAAGTCGAAGTCGGCAAGGTGTACGAGGGCCCGGTCATCAAGCTGCTGGACTTCGGCGCGATCGTCAATGTGCTGCCGGGCCGCGACGGCCTGCTGCACATCTCGCAGATCGCCCACGAGCGCGTCAACACCATCGGCGACTACCTGAAGGAAGGCCAGGTCGTGAAGGTGAAGATCCTCGAAGCCGACGAGAAAGGCCGCCTGCGCCTGTCGATGAAGGCCCTGCTGGATGCACCCGCCGCCACTGACAGCGAAACGCCGGGAACCACGGGCTGAATCAATCAGCCCGCCCCCACAAAAAAACCGCGCTCTTGGGCGCGGTTTTTTTTGTGCCTAGGCTGGCGCTGGGGCCGGCGGGAATATGACGCTGACCACCAGGCCAGCGCCCCCTTCGCCCGCTTCCAGGCTCACCTTGGCACCATGCAAATGCGCGATGCGCTCGACGATGGTCAAGCCGAGGCCTGCTCCATCGACACTGCCCGACAGTCGATGAAAAGGCGCGAACACTGCAGCACGCTGCGACGCCGGAATGCCCGGGCCGTTGTCTGCGACCTGCCATGCCACGCCCTGACCGAAGCAACGCACCGTCAGCATGATGCGCGTTCCGCCATACCGCAGGGCATTGTCGATCAGGTTGGCAAGCATCTCGCGCAGCAATTGCGCTTCCCCCATCACCCACGCTTCGCTGCAGTCTCTCATTTCGAAGCCGATTTCCACCCCTTTAGCCAACGCCTGGGGTACCCATTCCCGCGCAATCTCCCGCACCACCTCGACACCGTCCAGCCGGCTCAGCCGCAGAGTATTTTCTGCTGCGTCGACGCGCGCCAAAATAAGTAATTTCTGTACCAGATCGCCCATGGTCTGCGTCGACTGGGCAATGCGCGCCAGCGCATGTTGCGCATCTTCAGGCTGCCCGCCGGCCAGGGCCGCCTCGGCCTGGGCGCGGATCCCCGCAATGGGCGTGCGGAGTTGATGCGCGGCATCCGCGACGAAACGAGATTGCGACTCGACCGCTTCGGACAGACGCTGCAACAGCGAATTGATCTCGTCCAGAAATGGCCGCAATTCGGCAGGCGTACCCTCCAGCGGAACCGGGCTCAGATCGAATGCCTGGCGCGCCGACAGGCGGTCGCGCAGCCGACTCAGCGGCTCGAGGCCCTTCCCCACGCCATAGGCAATGGCTACCGCCGCCGTCAGGGTCATCAGCAACATCGGAATCACAATCGCCAGCGTGGCACGGTCGGCCATCGCCGAACGGTGCGACAGCGTTTCCCCAACCTGGATCAGGGCCGTCCCGCGCGCGCTCGTCCCTTTGAGCGAGAGCGCGAATGTGGCCACCCGGACCTTCTCGCCGTCCTTGACGCCGTCGTAAAGAATCAACTGGCCCGGCCTGATGCGCTGATACGCCGGCAGCGGCGGCATATCCTGCTCCCCATCGACGACCCGTCCTGCCGGATTGACGACACTGTGGAACACCAAGTCTTCCTGATCGAACACCAGCAACTCACTCGCGGCAACCGGCAAATCGACTTGCACCTGCCCCTGCATGACCTCCACCCGATCGGCCAGCGCGTAAGTGCGCCGTATCAGCGAGCGATCAAAGGCCGCATTGATGAAATACTGACTGTAGAAATAGGCAATCACCCACAGCAGGATGAACAGCGGCAGCATCATCGCCAGCATGCGGACAATCAGTTGCCGCCGCAGGCTTGTCTGATTTCCCCCGCTCAACGTTCGGCTTCCAGCAGATACCCCAGGCCGCGCAGCGTGCGGATCACCACGCCGGAGCCCTCGAGCTTGCGCCGCAGTCGATGGATGTAGACCTCGACCGCATTGTCGCCCACGCCTTCATCCCAGCCTGTCAGGCGGTCAGCGATCGCTTCCTTGGCGGTGACACGGCCGGCATGGTTGAGCAGGATTTCGAGTACCTCCATCTCGCGCGCAGACAATGCCAGCGGCGTCTCGTCGACGCTGGCTTGCCGCTTCACGCTGTCAAACCCAAAGCGACCCATGCGTATCTGGGTATCGGCCACGCCATGCGCCCGCCGCAGCAGCGCCCGCAACCGTGCCAGCAGCTCATCCAGCGCAAACGGCTTCAGCAGATAGTCATCCGCCCCCGCATCCAGGCCACGCACCCGGTCTTCCACCGTATCGCGTGCGGTGAGGATCATCACGGGCAGCGTCGCGCCGCGTTTGCGTACATTGCGCAACACCTCCAGACCTTCGCGCCGCGGCAGGCCCAGATCAAGCAGCATGGCATCGTAGGCATAGGCCTTCAACGCGGCTTCAGCCTGCACCCCATCACGGCTCCAGTCGACCGCAAAGCCCGCCTGTCGGACCGCCAGCATGACAGCCTCGCCCAGGGTCGGGTCATCTTCCACGAGCAGAATTTTCATGCTTGCAGTCTGACACAAACCCAGGCCATTCGGCCTTCAACACTTTGCGAATATAAAGCGCGGATCCTTGCGGAAGATCGTAAGGTTCATGTAAGCATGGCGCCGCATAGTGACCCCCATGCAGTCGATTGCGATTGCATGCCAATCCACTTGATCATATGGAGAAATTGATGAACAAACTGCTGTCTTCCCTGGTTGCCGCCACCATTGCCGGTGCTTTCAGCCTGTCCGCCATCGCCGCCGACGCTCCTGCCGCTCCCGCTAACGGCGCTGCCACCGCTGCAGAAAAGCCCGCAGCCGCACCGAAAAAGGCCCACAAGAAGGTCAAGAAGCACGCCAAGAAAGCTGCTAAGAAAATGGAAGAGAAAAAGGGTGACGCTGCTGCCGAACCCGCCAAGAAGTAATCCTTCCTGGCACAAAAAACCGCGCCTTCGGGCGCGGTTTTTTTATGCCGTACCGGCGAGGAACGACTGCCACCAGCGCTTGCGCTGGCCGGTCACCACCCCGCGCATTTCGAGCTCGCGCGGCGGCGTCTGACTCATCAGCCAGCCGGGCAGCACCGAGGATTTCATCGAGCTGGAGCCGCACGAACTTCCGAGATGGTTGGGGTCGTAAATCTTGATGAAGTTGGGCGCATCCAGATTGTCCGCGTAAACAATCGCGCAATAATCCTCGTGATGCTCGCGCCGCAGCAATTCATCCAGTTCACGCATGAACTGCTGCACCTTGTCGGCGGCAGCCGGCTCGACCGGCACATCCTGCCCCACTGCGTAGAGATACCAGCCCGCCCTGGCATCCACCTTCTGCCAGAACGCCGTCAACTGATCCCAGCGCATCACGCTGTAAAGCAACCCATTGTAATAGCGGTCGAATTCGTCGGTATCTGCCATGGTACAAGTCCGCAATGAGTGGTGGTAAAAGGGCGGCGACAGGCGCTGCCGGACTATTCTGCAGCGTATCGGGTCCGCCCTGATCGGCGGCCCGATACGCTGCGCTCATTTGGCGACCTGGCGCTCGCGGATTTCCTCGAGCGTTTTGCAGTCGATGCACAGCGTCGCGGTCGGCCGTGCCTGCAGGCGCTCCAGCCCGATTTCGACCCCACACGACTCGCAGTAGCCATAATCGCCGCCGTCGATCTTGGCGATGGTTTCGTTGATCTTCTTGATCAGCTTGCGTTCCCTGTCACGGTTGCGCAGCTCCAGCGCCATGTCGGATTCCTGGGTGGCGCGGTCGTTGGGGTCGGCGAAAACCGTCTGTTCGTCCTGCATGGAATGCAGGGTGGTATCGATATCCTGCGACAGCTCGCCTTTCCAGGCCTCGAGCATTTTGCGAAAATGCGCGAGCTGTTTTGCATTCATGTATTCTTCGCCCTTTTTGGCCTTGTAAGGCTCGAAGCGCATCAAAGTTTCAGCCATCTCGTTCTCTGTTCTCTTTGAAAATTTCGGTCTAATCCGGGCCCAGCCCAACCTGACTTAATATCAGAATCGCTAAATCACCGCAACCCATGACACTACACGCCCTACTCTTCGACGTGGACGGCACGCTTGCCGACACCGAGCGCGACGGCCACCGGCCCGCCTTCAACCAAGCCTTTGCCGACGCCGGCCTCGACTGGCACTGGGATATCGCCCTCTACGGCAAACTGCTCGCCGTCACCGGCGGCAAGGAGCGGATGAAGCACTATATCGACCACTTTCGGCCGGACTATAGGAAGCCGGACAATTTCGACGAACTGGTGGCCGAGTTGCACAAGGCCAAGACCCGCATTTACAGTGCGCTGGCCGCGCAAGGCGGCATCCCCATGCGTCCTGGGGTCAGACGTCTTCTGATCGAGGCGCGCGCCGCCGGCCTGCGCCTCGCGATCGCCACCACCACCACCCCGGAAAACGTCACCGTGCTGCTGGAACACAGCCTGGGCTCAGGCACGCAGGCCTGGTTCGAGGTCATCGCGGCGGGCGACATCGTGCCGGTCAAGAAACCTGCACCCGACATCTATCACTACGCGCTGGAAAAGATGGGCCTCGCCGCCGCCGACTGCCTGGCGTTCGAGGACTCGGAAAACGGCCTGCGTGCCAGCCGGGGAGCCGGCCTGAAAACGCTGGTGACGACCAACGATTACACGCTGGACCACGACTTCACCGGTGCCGCCGTCGTGCTGTCCGACCTTGGCGATCCCGGCGCGCCGAATCGGGTGCTCGCCGGCCCAGATCTCGGCCAGCCCTTCGTCGACGTGGCCTATTTAAAAATGTTACATCAGCTTTAAACCGCTCACTGCTTGCCGCTCACCGTTCAGGGGTTGTGCATCAGCGCAGCCTCGAGCGTGTTTTCCAGCAGGGTCGCCACGGTCATCGGCCCCACCCCGCCGGGCACCGGGGTGATCCAGCTGGCGCGTTCGACGGCAGTGTCGAAATCGACGTCGCCGACCAGCTTGCCGTCAGGCAGGCGGTTGATGCCGACGTCGATCACGATCGCGCCTTCGCGGACCCATTCGCCCGGGATCATGCGCGGGCGCCCCACCCCCACCACCAGCACTTCGGCCGAGCGCACGAAGCTTTCCAGGTCACGGGTGGCGCTGTGGCACACGGTGATGGTGCAGCCCGCCAGCAGCAACTCCAGGCTCATCGGCCGGCCGACGATGTTGGACGCACCCACCATCACGGCATTCTTGCCGCGCAGTTCCTCGCCGGTGGCACGCAGCAGCGTCATGATGCCGCGCGGCGTGGAGGGCCGTAGCGTCGGCATCTTCACCGCCAGCCGGCCGATGTTGTAGGGATGGAAGCCGTCGACGTCCTTATCCGGGCGGATGCGCTCGATCACCGTCTCCGCATCGATATGCGCGGGCAGCGGCAGCTGCACCAGGATGCCGTCGATGGCCGGGTCGGCATTCAGCGTATCGATCAGCGCCAGCAGCTGGTCCTGCGTCGTCGCGCTGGGCAGGTCATGCGACACGCTGGTGACGGCGGCTCGCTCGCACGCGCGCTTCTTGTTGCGCACGTACACGGCCGAAGCGGCATCGTCGCCCACCAGGATCACTGCCAGGCCGGGACGGCGTTTGCCCTGCACCTCGCGTTCGGCCACCTTGTCGTGGACCACTGCGAGGATGGTGTCGGCCATGGCCTTGCCGTCGAGAATACGTGCGCTCATCAAGACAACCCTGAAGCAAAAGGGTGATTTTCCCGGAAACCCCCCCTCCTACTCAAGCGAAAATTGACCCCGCCGGTTCGCCAAGGTATAGTCTCGCCTCTCCGAAATGCGCCCGCACTCCTCGACAGGATGCGGAACGCCGATAGGATTTCGGGGTGTAGCGCAGCCCGGTAGCGCGGAAGTGAGTCTCTGCCCGTAGCTCAACTGGATAGAGCACCAGCCTTCTAAGCTGGGGGTTACAGGTTCGATTCCTGTCGGGCAGGCCAAGTTTTTCGTTGCCGGCCTTGCTGGCGACACAATGGTGGATGTAGCTCAGTTGGTAGAGTCCAGGATTGTGATTCCTGTTGTCGTGGGTTCGAGTCCCATCATCCACCCCAGAACACGACAAAGCCCGCGCAAGCGGGCTTTGTCCATTTCATTCCCGGATCTCGCCATCGACATACAGCCAGCGCCCGTCCACCCGCTCGAACCGGCTGGTTTCGTGCAGCCTGAACGCGCGGCCATTGAGCTTGTAGCGCGCGACGAATTCGACCGTCGCGTGGGTCGCGTCCAGCGGCGTGTGTGATTTCACTGTCAGCCCCAGCCATTGCGGACGCGGCACGGCGTCGAGTTCCAGCGCAGCGGGACGGGTCGCGGGGTGCCAGGTTGCCCGCAGATAATCCTCCCGCCCCAGAACATAGGCGCTGTAGCGCGAGCGCATCAGGCTTTCGGCGTCCGGTGCCGGCTCGCCGGCGTGAAACCGCCCGCAGCAGGCTGCGAGCGAGCGTCCCGATCCGCACGGACAGGCCGCGCCGCTCATGGTTTTTTCACCGGGCAGCGCAATTCCGGTTTGATGTACGGCCATACCGCGTCGAGCATTTTTCCCTGGGCTTTCTCATTCGGATGGATGCCGTCGGCCTGCATCATGCCCGGCACGACTCCGACCCCGCAGACAAAACACGGCACGCGAACGACCTTCTCGTCGCGTGCCACGTCGACATACAGCTTCGCCACCGCATCGGCATACGGCTTGCCGTAATTGGGCAGCACCGGTGCTTCCAGCAACACTACCCAGGCGCTCGTGGCCCTGGCCTGACGAATCAGCGTGACGAGGTTCTGCCGGATCGCCTCGGGCGGCGTGCCGCGCATGGCGTCGTTGCCGCCGAGTTCGATCAGCACGCCTTGCGGATGATGCCGATCCAGTGCAGGCTGCAGACGCTGCAGCCCGTTCTGCGTGGTATCGCCGCTGATGCTGGCGTTGACCACGCGCCAGTCCGGCGCCCGTTTCTTCAGGCGTGCGCCGAGCCGGTCCACCCAGCTTTGCCCCGGCGCCAGGCCATAGCCGGAACTCAGGCTGTCGCCGACAATCAACAGGGAACAGGGCGACGCCGCCGCCCAGCCCGGAATCCACAGCAGCAGCCACAGCGACAACACGCGATAATTCATTCACTCACCTTGACCTGACCCATTCCAATGACGCCTCCCGACAGCGCCCAGTTCCCTGATCCAGCCGTCCTGGCACGCGCCCTGTCGCAGCGCGTGCCCACCGCCGACGGCGAGCTCGACATCCTCAGCGAAGTCGAGCTCGCCGTCAAAGCGGGCGAGACGCTCGCCATCACCGGCGCGTCCGGTTCCGGCAAATCCACCCTGCTGGGCCTGCTGGCCGGGCTCGACCATCCGTCCGCGGGAGAAATCGTTCTGCTCGGCCAGCGCCTCGATGAGCTCGACGAGGACGCCCGTGCCCGCCTGCGTGCGGGCCGCATCGGCTTCGTGTTCCAGTCGTTCCAGCTGCTGCCCGCGCTCACCGCGCTGGAAAACATCCTGCTGCCGCTGGAACTCGCCGGCCGCCCCGACGCCCGCGAGCGGGCCGCCCACTGGCTGGCCCGCGTCGGCCTGGCCGCGCGCGCCGCGCACACGCCGCGCCAGTTGTCCGGCGGCGAGCAGCAACGCATCGCCATCGCGCGCGCCTTCGCCACCGATCCGGAAATCGTGTTTGCCGACGAACCCACCGGCAATCTCGATGCGGAAACCGGCGCGCGCATCATCGAGTTGCTGTTTGAACTCAACGCCTCTGCCCATACCACGCTGATTCTGGTCACCCACGACGACGCGCTGGCGGGACGCTGCCAGCGCCGTCTGCATCTGATCGCTGGGCGCGTCGCATGAACTTCGCCCGGCTCGGCCTGTGGTTGCTGCGGCGCGAGCGCAGAAGCGGCGAATGGCGCGTCCTGCTGCTGGCGCTGATCGTCGGCGTCGGCAGCGTCGCCACCACCGGTTTTCTCGGGGACCGCATCAAGCGCGCCATGAACGAACAGGGAGCCAGCTTTCTCGGTGCCGACCTCCT
Source organism: Hydrogenophilales bacterium (assembly GCA_016195805.1). Classification (GTDB taxonomy): domain Bacteria; phylum Pseudomonadota; class Gammaproteobacteria; order Burkholderiales; family Thiobacillaceae; genus Thiobacillus. The sequence continues at coordinate 25,655 of JACPYT010000007.1, read as the reverse complement.
GGTCACCAGTCCGCGCCCGATCGAAACCTGGCCTGCCGCTTCCACCAAGAACAGCACGCTGCGAACCAGCCGCGCGCTCGAGTTCGCCAGCATGGTGAGCCGCGGCGATGCCTTCCAGCTCGCCACCCTGCGTGCCGTCGATGCCGCCTACCCACTGCGCGGCAGCGTGCGCATCGCCGATCGTCCCTTCGCGGCGGGCACGCCGCGCCCGGCCCAGCCGCCGCCGGGTGCGGTTTATGTCGCCCCCGATCTGCTTCCCCTGCTGTCGGCCAAGGTGGGCGACCGCGTCCAGATCGGCGAGGCGCATTTCAGCATCGCCGGCGTCGTGGCCGAAGAACCGGGCCAGCTCGGCAGCGTGTTCGGTCTCGCCCCGCGCGTGTTCCTGCGTGCCGACGAGGTCGCGCGAACCCGCGTGCTGCAGCCCGGCAGCCGCGTGACCTATTTGTATCAATTCGCGGGCACGCCGGATCGCCTCGCGGCATTCAGCGCCGCGCTGAAACCCGCACTTGACAGTACCCAGCGCCTCATCGGCTCGCGCGAAGGCGTCGAGACCCTGCACGGCGCCTTCGCCAACGCCGACCGCTACATCCAGCTCACCGCCCTCGTCAGCCTGCTGCTGTCGGTGGCCGCCATCGCCATCGCTTCGCACCGTCACGCGCTGCGTCATTACGACCAGGCGGCGCTGTTGCGCTGCTTCGGCGCCACCACTGCGCAGTTGCGTGCGCTGTATGCCGTCCAGCTGCTGACGCTGGGGCTCCTGGGCAGCCTGCTCGGCGTGGCGATCGGCGCGCTGATGCAGCAGGCGCTGGCGCTGCTGGTCCTGCCCGGCGCCGCCACCCGGCTGCCGGCACTCGGTCTGGCGCCGGTGGGGGTCGCCATCGTCAGCGGCCTGCTGGCGCTGGCGGGCGCCAGCCTGCCCGCGCTGATGCGGCTGATCCGCGTGCCGCCACTGCGCGTGCTGCGGCGCGATCTGCCGCCGCTGCCGGTTGCCGCGTGGGTCAGCGCAGCCATCAGCGGATCGGCGCTGCTGTTCCTGATTGCCTGGTATGCGGGCGACGCCAGGCTGGTCGGCATCTTCGTCGGCGCACTCGCCGGACTGGTCGGCGTGCTTGCCCTGCTGGCACGGCTCGCGCTGGCGGCCGGCCGCAGCGTCCAGAAAATGAGCCACGGTCCGGTGCGTTTCGGCCTCGCACAACTGCTGCGCCACCGCTTCGACAGCACCTTGCAGCTCGGCGCGTTCACCTTGGCCCTGTTCCTGGTGGCACTGCTGGCCCTGGTGCGCAGCGACCTCATCGCCGGCTGGCGCCAGCAACTGCCGCCGCAGGCGCCCAACTACTTTCTGGTGAACATCGCACCGCAGCAGCAGGCAGCGGTCGCAGGATATCTGGCACAGCATCGCCTCAAGTCTTCCACGCTCTACCCCATGGTGCGCGGCCGCCTGGTCAGCAAGAACGGCGCGCCCATCGCCGCCACCCTGCCGCCTGAGGCACGCGACAGCAACACGCTGCGGCGCGAGCTCAATCTCACCTGGACCGCCACCCTGCCCGCCAACAACGCCATTTTGGCGGGCCACTGGCACGGCAACCACCGTGCCGCCGAAATCTCGGTCGAATCGGGCATGGCGGAGCGGCTGCATCTCGCCGTCGGCGACCGCCTCGGCTTCCAGATCGGCGACCAGACACTCGCCGCGCGCATCACCAGCCTCCGCAGCGTGAAGTGGGACTCGATGCAGCCCAACTTCTTCGTCATCTTCGCCCCCGGCCAGCTCGACGCCCTGCCGACCAGTTCCATCGCCAGCGTCTATGTGCCGCCCGGCGCAACCGGGGTGCTGCCCGGCTTCGTCAAGGCCTTTCCTGGCATCACCATTCTTGCCCTCGACAAGCTCATCGCCAACATCCAGGCCGTGTTCGATCAGATCATCGGCGCGATCCAGCTGCTGCTGGGCTTTCTGCTCGCCGCCGGCATGGCCGTCGTCATCGCCACGCTATTGGCCAGCCTCGATGCGCGCCAGCAGGAAGCCGTCCTGCTGCGCACGCTGGGTGCGCAGCGCGCCTATCTGGCCAAAAGCCTGTGGAGCGAATTCCTCGCGCTGGGACTGCTGGCCGGTCTGCTCGCCAGTGCCTGCGCCGAAATCGCCATGGCACTGATCGCCGAACGCCTGTTCGACCTGCCACTCCGCCTGCATCCCTGGCTGTGGCTCGCGTTGCCGCTGGCAGGCGCGCTGCTCGTTGGCATGAGTGGCTGGCTCACCGCACGCCATATCACCCGTGTGCCGCCGATGGAATCGATCCGCGCATTGAACTGAGCGCGGACCGCGCCCGCGCCGACAACGACCGCGTCAGCGATGCAACCGCCCCGCCGCCGGCTGCAAATCCGCACTCACCGCCTCGCGTTCGTCGAACACGAAGCAGTCGCCGTGATAATGCGCGCCGCCGACCTCCTCGAAGTATTTAAGAATGCCGCCTTCAAGCTGGTACACCCGCTCGATGCCGATTTCCTTCATGTGGATGGCGGCCTTTTCGCAGCGGATGCCGCCGGTACAGAACGACACCACGGTCTTGCCGGCGTAGTCGGCCAGGTGTTCGGCCAGGCGCGGGGGAAAGTCACTGAAGATGCCGATGTCGTAATCGACTGCGTTCTCGAAGGTTCCGGCCGCCACTTCGTAGTCGTTGCGGGTGTCGAGCATGATTACCGGGCGGCCTTCGTCGTCCACCCCGCGATCCAGCCACTGCTTCAGCAAGGCCGCCGGCACCGCCGGCGCGCGACCGGCTTCCGGGCGGATCAGCGGATGCTTCATGGTGATGATTTCCTTCTTCAGCCGCACCCGCATCCTTTTGAACGGTGGCTCGGCCGACAGGCTTTCCTTGGGCTGCAGGTCGGCGAAGCGCGGGTCGGCCCGAAGGTGAGCGACGATGGCATCGATCGCGTCGCGCGAGCCGGCCAGGAATACGTTGATCCCCTCAGGGGCCAGCAGAATGGTGCCCTTGAGATCCAGTTCCAGACAGCGCGCGGTAAGGTCGGCCTTCAGGGCCTCGCGGTCGGAGAGCGTGACGAACTTGTAGCAGGAGATGTTGACGACGGACACGGCGCAGAAAACCATAACGACAAAGCGGCATTATCCCGGAAAGCAGGCTGTCCCGGCCATCCGGCGGTTCGGCGCGGGCGTCGGTTTTTGATACCCTTCGCCCTTGCCCTGCCCGTACCCGACCATGAAGCGTTCTCCCGCCCCCAAAACCGCCTATGCCGATCCGCTCACCGAGGTGCTGCGCCCCGGCCAGTCGATCGAGCTGCTGAAGGAACTGCACATCCTGACGCGCGACGGCAAGCTCAACCAGGACAGCCGCCGCAAGCTGAAGCAGGTGTATCACCTGTGCAACTTCATCGAGCCGCTGCTGAACGACGTGCTGGGCCGGCAGGACACACTGACGCTGGCCGACCACGGCGCCGGCAAGTCGTATCTCGGCTTCATCCTGTACGACCTGTTTCTGAAGGAGCGTCCCGGCAGCCACATCTTCGGCATCGAGACGCGCGACGAACTGGTGGAAAAATCGCGTGAGCTGGCGGCCCGGCTGGGCTTTGCGCGCATGTCCTTCCTCAATGCGACGGTGGCGGAGTCGATCACCACCGAGTCCCTGCCCCCGCGCATCGACATCGTCACCGCGCTGCACGCCTGCAATACCGCCACCGACGACGCCATCCGCTTCGCACTCGCCAAACAGGCCCGCCACATTGTGCTGGTGCCGTGCTGCCAGGCCGAAGTCGCCGCGGTCCTGCGCAAGCACAAGAACGAATCCTTCGGCTTGACGCCGCTGTCGGAGATCTGGCGCCACCCGATCCACACCCGCGAATTCGGCAGCCAGCTCACCAACGTGCTGCGCTGCCTGCAGCTGGAATCGCACGGCTACCAGGTCACCGTCACCGAACTGGTCGGTTGGGAACATTCGCTGAAGAACGAACTCATCATCGCCACCCATGCCGGTGCGCCGCGCCGCAACGCACGCGAGCGCCTGCAACAGATCCTGCAGGAACTCAATCTGCAGGAGCTCGAAGCGCGTTTTCTCGGCCCACAGTAATCCGTAAAAAGGCCTATGCTTTTATAAAGTGTCTGTTTTACCTGGGTTTCCGATGCGCCTGTGTGCCCTGTCCCTACGCCTCGCTGTGCCGGTCCTGTTCGCCGCCGTCATTGCGGGCTGCGCCACGCCGCAGTACCAGACGACCGTCCGGCTGATTCCACCGGCCGACGCGCAGGGCCGCGCTTGCGTGCAGAACTGCGAAGCCAGAAAGACGGCATGCCAGAGCAATTGCCAGACCCGCTACCAGGCTTGCGTGAAGACACTTGCCCCCCAGGTGGAAGCGCACTATCTCGATGCGCTGAAAAAGTACGAACTCGAGTTGAAGCAGTATGCGGCGGCATTGCGGAACTATGAAATGCAGATGCGCTTCGACTGGATGAACCGTTATCCCTACCAGCCCTACTGGTGGGATCCGTGGCCGGGCCCCTATTTCCCGCCGCCCTATCGTGAGCCGGTGATGCCGACGCGCGAAAGCGTGCGCGCGCAACTGGAAAAATCGAACTGCCAGGCCGACTGCGGTTGCCTGCCCGCTTACGACAGCTGCTTCGTTGGCTGCGGCGGCCAGCGCGTGACCGAGACGGTGTGCGTCAAGAACTGTCCGCCCGCCAAATGAGGCGCCCGCTCAGGCGGCCGATTGCAGGGCGAGCAGTTTCACCGGCACGCTTTGCGTATCGGTGTTGATCCAGATTTCACCGTCCTGCACCATGCATTGCAGGCGCATGCTGCGTTCGGCCAGGGCCGCCAGCGTCTGGCTGGTCATGGCGGGCAGTTGCAGCACGGTCAGGTTGGCAAAGCGCGTGAGCTTGCCGGCGATCTGCTTCCACCATACCTCGCAGCTGCTGCTGTAGCACAGCACCACGACCTGCTCGGCGCGGCTACAGGCGCGACGGATGCGCGCATCGTCTGGCTGGCCGAGGTCGATCCACAGCGTGATCTCGCCCGCCAGGTTCTTCACCCACACGTCCGGCTCGTCGACGTCGAACAGGCCCCTGGTGAAGGCGATGCCGTCCTGGGCGTAGAGCGCATAGGCCAGCACCCGCACCATCATGCGTTCGTCGGTTTCGGAAGGATGGCGTGCAATGGTCAGTGCGTGGTCGCCGTAGACGTGCCGATCCATGTCGGCAATCTGCAGGTCGGCTTTGTAGATGGTGGCTTTAAGTGCCATGGGTGCTCACACTCGGAAGGCATGAATGCCCAAAGGGCATAAATAAAAAAACCCCGGCGAACCGGGGTTTTTTCACATCAGGTCGAAAAGATTACGACACGACCTGGATGTTCGAAGCTTGCTTGCCCTTGGGGCCAGTGGTCACTTCGAAGCTGACGCGCTGGTTTTCCTGCAGGGATTTGAAGCCGCTGGAGTTGATTGCGGAGAAATGTGCAAACAGGTCTTCGCCGCCGTTATCCGGGGTGATGAAGCCAAAACCTTTTGCATCGTTAAACCACTTAACAGTACCCGTTTCCATCTTGTTTCCTATCTATCTAAAAAATGAGCGACATGCTCTATCAGTCGTATTTCAAGGAAAAAGGCTTACCAGAGGTACCGCAATTTAAAGCTTGAATCCAACAGATGGCGTATTGATAACACAGAAGATTCAGATGTCCAAGCGCTTTTTCCATTCCACGCCCTGCGCATGCACAATCAGCGCTGCACGCGCCGTCTGCACGCCGCCTTCCGCAATACGCGTATTCCCGAGGCAAACGGGATGGGTGGCCGGCTTTCCGGATTCACCGCCGCCCCTGACCGAGCAGACGGTCAGGAGACGTGCTGCATCCGCGGCTGGCTGAAGCGGCAGTGCGGGGCGTCGCCAAACGCCTCGCGCAGGTAGCGGGTTTCGATATGCAGCAGACGCTGGTGATCGCCGGCCTCCAGATAGATATCCGGCTGCGCCATCAACGCGTCGTCCCACACCATCTCCACGCCCCAGGCATTCGGCAGCCCGGGCACCACGCCGGGCTCGCATTCGCTGAACAGACGGCTCACGCTGGTCTCATCGGCCAGACTGAATTCCACGCCATGGTCCAGTCCCAGCCTGCCGAGATGAACTTCCTGGTCGGCGGGAACCATCGCCACCATCTGGCAACCGACGCCATCGAGCAGCACGCCCTTGGCCACCCGATCGGGCGTCACCCCGACCGCACGCGCCGTTTCGGCGCTGGTATGCGTGTGCGGATGCGCGACGAGATCGAACGGGATCATATGCCGGTCGAGAAAACGTTCCATGCGGTGCAGTGCGTTCATGATCGCCTCCTGGCAAAACGATTGGACGACTTTCAATATAGTTCACGTCCCGTCCGCCTGCAGGCCGGCTAGCGCCGCTGCGGACGGTCGCCCGCACGAAAATGCCGGCGCGGTGCCCGCGTATGCTCCTGCATCTGGCAGGCACGGCGAAACGCCAGCAGCGTGTCCTGCGCATGCCCCAGCACGCTGTCGGGGGGATAGTGGCCCGCCGCGTTCGGTTCGCCCGCGGCCAGACCGGTCAGCAATTCGATGCCCGCGGCCACCTGCTCCACCGTATGGATATGGAAGCGTCCGCGGGCGACCGCCTCGACCACGCGCGGCGCCAGCATCAGGTGGCGCCGGTTGCGTGCGGGGATCAGCACGCCCTGGCTGCCGTCCAGCCCGGCGGCCTCGCAGACGCCGAACCAGCCCTCGATCTTTTCGTTGATGCCGCCCACCGGCAGCATCTCGCCGTGCTGGTTGACCGCGCCGGTGACGGCGATGCCCTGCCTGAGCGGCAGGCCCGACAGCGCCGACAGCACGGCATAGAGTTCGGCGCACGAAGCGGAATCGCCCTCGACGCCGTGGTATTGCTGCTCGAACACGATCGACGCATTGAGGGAAAGCGGCGCCAGATGCGCGAACAATGCCACCAGATAGGACTGCAGGATGAACACGCCCTTGTCGTGGATCGGGCCCGACAGTTCGACCTCGCGCTCGATGTTGAGGAGCCCGTCCTCGCCGGCATGGACGCGCGCCGACAGCCGCACCGGCAGGCCGAAGCGGTAATCGCCGAGGTCGATCTGGGTGAGGCCGTTGACCTGGCCCTGGCGCTCGCCGTGCAGATCGATCAGCACGTCGCCCTCGGCGATCTCCTCGCGCAGGCGCCGCTCGGGGTAATCGTGGCGCGCGATGTACGCCGCAAGCGCCGTCTCGACATCGTCCGCGGTCACCAGGCCCGGCCCGCGCGCGCGGCAGATCGCCGCGCTTTCCATCACCAGCGCCTCGGTGCGTGCGAAGATCGCGCTCTCGCGTGTCTGGTCGCCCGCCTCGCGGTGCGATTCCTCGAGCAGGCGCGCCACCGCCGGCGCCGAAAAGTGCGGCAGGCCGTAGTCGCGGCAGACATGAGCGACGAAAATCGACGAGGCGCGGCGGGTGTCCGCGCCGGCCACGAAGCTGTCGGCGAAATCCACCTTGGCGCGGAAATGGCGGACGAATTCCGGCGCGGCCTCCTGCAACTCGTAATACTGGTCGCGCGAGCCGATCAGCACCAGCTTGACCTCGACGTCGACCGCTTCCGGCACCAGCGACACCGCCGCGATCGGCGAGAACGACACGCCCGGCTCCTCGATCTGCAGCCGCCCGCTGCGCAGGAAGCGCCGCAGCTTCTCCCACACCAGCGGATCGGCCAGCACGTCGCGCAGATGCAGCATCAGGAAGCCGCCGTGCGCCTGCAGCAGGCTGCCGGCGCGGATGCGCGAGAAGTCGGTCACCAGCACGTCGTTCTCGGACTGGTATTCGATGCTGCCGAACAGCGCGCGGAACAACGGGTTGTCCTCGACGATCACCGGCGCGCCGGTGAGGCCGCCGTTGTCGACCACCAGGTTGACGCGGTAGCGCGCCAGCACGGCATGCAGCGCCTCCTCCCGGCCTTCGTCCTCCTCGTCGCCGTTGAACAGTTCCAGGTTGTCGAACACGTCCCGTTCCAGCGCATCGAGCCAGGCGTTGAGCTTGGCCGCATCCTTGATCTGCTTCTTCAGGCCGGCACGGATCGCCTGCAGCGCGCGCTCGACCAGCGGCTTCACCACCTGCCGCCGCAGCGCCGCCAGCGCCTCGTTCATCGCGCGTTCCAGCGGCTGGGTCTTCTCGATGTAGCGGGCGATTTCGGCGCGCAGTTCCTGCTCAGCCTGCTCCACCGCCACGCGGCGCGCCTTCGGCAACGCCAGCACTTCGTCCTCGGTAAGCGCCTGCCCCTTCTTGCCAGTGAGCGTGAACACCATGCGCCCGGCCTCGCGGTGCAGCGAAAAGCTGCGCGCCTCGGCAAATGCCGACAGCTCGGCATAGAGACGCGCCACGTCGTTCTTCCAGGCTTTCTCGATGCGCTCGCTCTCGGTCTTGTAGTCCTGGCCGCCCAACTGCGGCGGAATGTCGGCCTGCAGGGCTTTCACCGCCTGCGTCAGCAATTGCCGCAGCAGCCGCCCTTCGCCGGCCGGCAGGCGCAATGCCAGGGGCCGCTCGGGGGTATCGAAGTTATGTAGGTAGCACAGGTCCGGCGGCACCCGCCGCTTGGCCGCCGCTTCGACCATCGCCTGCTTGAGCAGCGAGGAACGGCCGCTGCCGACCTCGCCCAGCACGAACAGGTTGTAGTTGGGCTGGTCCATGCCGAGGCCGAAGCGGGCGGCCGCCTCGGCGCGCGCCTGGCCGATCCACGGCAGGGCCTCGTCCGCCAGTTCGGAGGTGTCGACGAAGCCGAGCGTGGCGGGATCGATGGTCAGGCGGAGATCGGCAGGCGACAGGGTGGCAATCGGCATGGTGTGGGGACGGGGCCGCACAGCGCGGCTCAAATGAATGGATTCATTTCATTCTAAACGGCGCGGGCAGCAAGGTGAGGGCGGACAGCAGGGACGCGAGCAAGCCGCCGGCGAGCGCCAGCAGCCAGTCGTCGAGATGCAGCGGCCGCAGGTGCAGGAATGCGGCGAGCAGCGGGGTCTGCACGAACAGCAGCGACAAGGCCAGGGTTCCCCCGACCATGACCCAGGCCGCCGGGGTGCGCAGCCGGCTGAGGTTGAGGGTGATGCCGGCGCTCGCCGCGGTCAGCGCCACCAGCGCCATCGCGCGTGCATGTTCCACGTCGAAGCCAGCGCCAAGACTGCGCACATAGCTCAGCGACACGATCACCGTCACCGCCAGGCCGACCGCCGCGATCATCAGCCACTGCCGCAGGCTGAAGAACCGCAGGCGCCGCGTGCGCACCACCGGGGCAAGCTGCGCATCGGCCGGCATGTCCTGGAACACCAGCAGCGCCGTCGGGTGGATGATCAGCTCCAGCCAGACGATGTGCACCGGCAGGTACAGCAGCGGATAGCCGGCCAGGGGAATCAGCGCGGCGGTGAGCACGAGCGGAATGTGGATCATCAGCAGATACAGGAAACTCAGCTGCAGGTTGGCGAACAGCTGCCGCCCTTCGGCGATCGCGCGCACGATGCTGCGGAAGTTGTCGTCCAGCAGCACGATGGCCGCGACGTCACGCGCGCTGCGGGTACCGCGTTCGCCCATGGCGATGCCGATGTCCGCCGCCTGCAGGGCCGGCACGTCGTTCACACCATCGCCGGTGACGGCCACGATCTCGCCCCGGGCCTGCAGGGCGCGCACCAGCGAGAGCTTCTGGGCGGGAACGGCGCGCGCGATCCCGTCCACTTCATGCAGGAACGCCGTTTCGCCGCGCGCCAGGCGCGCCTCCAGTTCCTCGCCTTCGATGACGACGGGATCGGCCCCGCCCAGCCCGACTTCTTTCGCCACGGCGCGCGCGGTCGCCGGATGGTCGCCCGTCACCATGACGACGTGGATGCGCGCCGACCGGCAGATTGCCAGCGCCTCCTTCACGCCGGCGCGCACCGGGTCCTCGAACGCCAGCAGGCCGGCGAACTGCAGGCCGTGGTCGGGTTCGCCACCCGGCCAGGCGGCCGCATCGAGTTCGCGCCAAGCGCAGGCAATCACCTTGTGGCCGCTGCCCGCCAGTTGCTCGACCCGCGCCAGCCATGCAGCACGCGCATCGTCCGCCAGCGTGCACATGCCGAACAGCTGCTCCGGCGCACCCTTGACGGCGGACAGCAGCGCGCCATCCTGGCGCACGATGCGGGTCTCGCGCTTGCGGTCCTCGGTAAATGGGAACGTGGCCACCGGCGCGCCATCGGGCGGATGGCCGAGCGCGTCGAGAATCGCCAGGTCCATCGGGTCGCCGGTCTCGCGGCGCGACGCCACCGCGGCCAATTGCAGCAGGCGTTCCGGGTCTAGCCCGGGCGCCGGGTAACGGTGGGTCAACTGCAGCCGCCCTTCGGTCAGGGTGCCGGTCTTGTCCGAACAGATGCACGACACCCGGCCGATGTTCTCCACCACCACCGCGCGCCGCACCAGCGCCTGGCGCTTGGCCAGGCGATACACGCCGACGCCGAGAAAGAAGGTCAGCACCACCGGGAACTCCTCCGGCAGCGCCGCCACCGCCAGCGTGACGGCGGAGAGCAGGGCGTCGAGCAGGCCGTGGCCCTGCTGCAGGCGCACCCACGCCAGCATCAGGCAGATCAGCGCCGCACTCGCGAGCAGCACCGCAACCAGATTGCCCACCGCGCCCTGCAGCGGCGTGCGGTTGGCCACCCCGCGCGTGGCCGAACGCACGATCTCGCCATAGAGCGTCTCGCCACCGGTATGGACGACGCGCAACCAGGCCTTGCCGGTGAGCAGGCGGGTGCCGGCAAAGCCCCAGTGCTGCGTGTCGACTTTCGCCTCGTCGTCCAGGCGGGCCAGTTCGGCCAGCGGAAGCTTGCGCACCGGATAGGCTTCGCCGGTCAGCGCAGACTCGTCGGCCTGCAGCTGCTCGCCTTGCACCACCAGGCCATCTGCCGGGAAGGCCTCGCCCACGCCGACCAGCGCCAGATCGCCCGGCACCAGTTCGGTGGCTGCAAGCGTGATCTCCGAGCCATTGCGCAGCGCTGTCGCCACGCTGGCGAGGCGGCTGCTGAGCCCGGCGGTCGACGCGTGGGTGCGGCGATGCAGGAACGCATCCATGCCCAGGAAAGGCAGCAGCGCGACCAGCATGATGACCGCCTCGGTCCACTCGCCGACGAAGGCGAACAGCGAACTGGTGCCGAGCAGGAACCACACCATCGGATCGGCCAGGGTCGCGCGAACCAGCAGCCACCACCCGCCGCGTTCGGTTTCCAGGATCAGGTTCAGTCCGAAGCGCTGCGACCGCGCCATGACCTGTTCGGTCGTCAGGCCCTGGTCCGGCTTCGACAAACCTTCCAGACGATCCAGCGGTACGGTTCTCAGCATGGTGGGCGCAAGCAGGGGAGGAAAGCTTATTTACAGCCACTATAGCCGCTGCGTTCAGCCCCTCCCGTATTCATGGAATCCCCGTCACCATGCCGGCCCACCGGGCCAGGCTGTGCTGGTAATGCGTGCGCAGCTGCGCCGCATTCTCCCGCAGCAAGCGTTCGGGCAGCGCCAGCGCCTGCATCACCGCTCGTTCAATCTCATCGACCGTCACGCTGCGAGGAATCGTGTCCGGTTCCCAGGTTTCTGCGAAGGCAGCCGTCTTGAGGGGGCGCGCGCCCTGCTGCGGCGGGATCAGGCTGACCCGCGGCAAGCCATGCGCCAGCGCGACGATCCGCCCGTGCAGGCTGCTGCCGACCGCGCCTTGGCTGGCGGCGATCAGCGCACAGATGTCCCACAGGTTCAGCGACTCAAACAAGCACGCCGTGCCAGGAAGCAGCCTGCGCTGCAATTTCTCATAAAGCTTCGCATCGTCGTGCCAGGGCGCCGCGCCGGCACGATAGAACGCCAGCCCCAGGCTGGTCCCCGCCGCCACCCTGGACAACGCCTGCGCCAGGACTTCCAGCGTGGCGTCGTCGCCAAAGTCGGCGCTGAACTGGCACGCCAGGTAGCCCCGGGGAAAGGCATCCCGCATGGCCTGCACCGCGCCCTGCAGCCCGCGTTCCTCGATCAATCCACCAAAGCATTCCGCCACCATCACGGCGGGGTCGGGACACAACGGGAAATCGAGGCCCTCCGCCCGCAACGCGGCCTGCGTCAGATGGTCCCGCACGCTGACCCAGTCCGCCTGACTGAGGGCTGTTTTGACCTCGTCCCGTTGCGCGGCCGGCAAATTCGGCCAGTCCACGCCGCCCACGGCGTTGAAGATCAGCGTCCCACCCGGCGCCAACACCTCGCGCCCCGCCACATAGGGTGCGGTTCGCGACGTGCCAAGCTGATGGGCGGCCCACTCGGCCGCGGCAACCGGGTCGGCGTCGTAGCGCGCAATCGCCCTCTCGGCCTCGTCCGGCGCCAGCACCATGACCGCAGCCTGCCAGGCCGTGCAGGTCAGCAGTTCGCCGCCGGCGTGAATCAGCTGAACGGGCCGCGCATCGCCCCACGCAGCCAGCGGTTTCACCCGGTGACCTCCGAACGCCTCTAAATCGCGCTCGACCAGGCCGGCAAACACGAATGTCTGCCCCGGCAGCAAGGCCGCCATCAGATGGGGAAACAGCAGGTCGCCGAAGTTGTGGCGGTCGAAGGCGCCAAACAGGACCCGCGCGGGGCTGACAGTCGGTATCGGATTGTCCACGTTGCCTCGAGATTCGCATGCGGCGGGATTTCGCACTACATTCTAGGAAACGCCGACCACGGCACAGCGCACACCCCATGAAATCCGCCCGCCCGTCCTTTTTCGTCCTGATTTCGCTCATCGGCGGGCTGGCCATCCTGAGTTCGACGCTGTCCAAAACCCCGGTGCTGCCGCTGTTCGCCCACGCGCTCCACGCCACGCCCGCCGAAATCGGCTGGATCGTCATGGCGTCGACGATCCCCGGCATCCTCATCAGCTACCCCGCCGGCGCGCTGTCCGACTACCTGGGCTCACGCCGCCTGCTGCTGGCGTCGCTGGTCGTGTTCGCCACCGCGCCCTTCCTATATCTGCTGGTCAAAACGGCCCCGCAACTGATGGCGGTGCGCTTCTACCACGGCTTCGCCACCGCGATTTTCGGCACCGTGGCGAACGCGGCGATCGCCGAGCGCTACACGAATGACCGCGCAGCCCGGCTCTCCACCTATTCCTCGATCACCATCGTGGGGCGTTCGATCGCGCCGTTTCTCGGCGGCAGCCTGATTTCGCTGGCGAGTTTCCACGCGGTCTATATCGCCTGTGCGATCAGCGGCGTGCTGGCGTTGGTGATCGGCCTGCTGCTGTCCGATCACGAACCGCCATCGACGAAGAAACTCGAACTGCCGCGATTCTGGACCAGCCTGACCACCGTGCTGCGCGACCGCAGCATCATGCTGGTGAGCCTGACCGAGGCCGCGCAATACCTGGTGTTCGGCGCCATCGAAGCCTTCCTCGCGCTGTATGCCGCCTCGCTCGGCATCCCCGCATGGCAGATCGGCATCATCCTCGGCGTGCAGCTCGTCAGCATCGTGTTCGCCAAGCCGCTGATGGGCAAGGTGTCCGACCGTATCGGCCGCCGGCGCGTCATCCTCCCCGGCCTGCTGATCGGCGCGGCCAGCGTCGCGCTGCTGCCGGTTGCGCCCAGCTTCATCGGCCTGTCGGTGCTGAGCCTCGCGTTCGGCATCGGCTTCGCCACCGTCACCTCATCGACCTCCGCGCTCGTCGCCGACCTCACGCGCGACGGCCGCTACGGCTCGTCGATGGGCGTGCTGCGCACGGTGATGGACGTCGGCCAGTCGATCGGCCCGGTGCTGACCGGCTGGATGGTCGGCGTCGCCGGCTACGGCAGCGCCTTCACGCTGCTGGCGTCGATCCTGGTGGGCGCCGCGCTGATGCTCGGGCTGCTGCTGCGCGACGCGTAAGGCCGTGCTTGATCGGCTATAGTGAGTCAGCCCGCTTCCCTGAGGAGACCATCATGCGCATCCGCTCCCTGCTCGCCGCCCTGGCGTTCGCCCCCGCCTTCTTAGCCCTCCCGGCCGCCGCCGATTCGAGTGCCAGCGCCCTGCTCGCCGCCGCCCGCCACGACGCGGCCGCCACCCAGGCGTGCCTCGCCCGGGCCAAAGGCGACCGCGTCGCCCAGATCAACTGCTGCTCCGGCCACAAGGGCGTCTGCGGCTGCCGCGCCGGCAAGATCGTGTGCTGCGACAACACCACCAGCACCGAGCCGGGGTGTACGTGCCATGGGGATGAGGGCGTTGCCGAGTGACGCACGGAAATCCGGGGCTGTTCCCGATTGTTTTCAGGTTCCTTCACGCTGGCCGAACTGGATAAGTTATACCCACTTGCATTTAACGCGCAACGTTATATCATTTGTGTATGATCCAGTCGTTCAAATGCGCGGACACGCAAGCACTCTTTGCAGGCACGGCGGTCAAGCGCTTCGTGAACCTCAGGGCCGTCGCCGAACGCAAACTGCAGATGCTGCACCGGGCCGCGCAGCTGGACGATCTGCGCGTACCGCCCCAGAACAGGCTGGAGAAGCTGAAAGGCGACAGGAAGGGAAGCTGGAGCATACGCATCAACGACCAATGGCGACTCTGCTTCCGGTTCGAGAACGGCAACGCTTACGACGTGGAAATCGTCGATTACCACTGACAGGAGACCCCAATGACCATTGTGAACGGCATGCGCCCGATCCATCCGGGCGAGATCCTGCGCGAGGAATTCATGGTTCCGTTAGGACTCTCGGCCAACGCGCTGGCCATTGCCCTGCGCGTACCCGCACCGCGCATCAACGACATCGTGCGCGAACGCCGCGCCGTGTCCGCGGACACCGCCCTGCGACTGGCCCGCTACTTCGGTACCAGCACGGAGTTCTGGCTGGGGCTGCAGTCGGACTACGACATGAAGATCGCGCTGGCCGAGCGTGGCGAGCAGATCAATCGGGATGTCATTCCGATGGAACAGGCCGCGTAACAATTCGCGAAGAAAGCGGGTCTGTCCCCGATATCCGCAGGCGCTTGATATGCGGCTGCGAAACCAGACATCATGCCGTCTAAATTACATTAGGCGTGAAAGGGTGGTTTCGTGAAATTCGAATTAGAAGAAAACAATCGCGGAATCTCCGACGAAGAACTTCTTGCTGATCTGCGCCGGGGCGCATCAGAAATCGGCAGGGACACAATCACCGCTTCTGAATACGCCGACGTTGGGAAAGTTCACCCATCTACGTTTCAGCGTCGTTTTGGTTCATGGGTTCGGGCGCTGGAGTTAGCGGGTTTAAAACCCAGTCGCTCCAAGATTGGCATTACCGATGACGAGCTAATGGAAAACATCGAGGCGATGTGGGTAAGCCTTGGCAGGCAGCCGAGGTATAGCGAGGTTAAGGCCCCGGCGTCGAAGTTCTCTGCCGGAACCTACGAAAATCGCTTCGGGTCTTGGAGAAATGCTCTCGCCACGTTTGTAGAGTGGGTTAACTCGGAGGAGCCGTCGGCACGGGAAGACGGCGAGTCATCTCCGCCTCTGCATGGCCAAAAACTAAATCATGCCGTCCCGGCCAAGCGTAGAACAAAGCGCGAAATATCAGATCGACAGCGCTTCCGCATTCTGGTCAGAGATGGCTTCCGCTGCAAATCGTGCGGAGCAAGCCCGTTGATTCAGCCAGGCGTAGAGCTTCATGTGGATCACGTCATCCCTTGGTCAAAGGGCGGTGAAACCGTAGATGAGAACCTTCAAACAAAGTGCGCCCAATGCAATTTGGGCAAAGGCAATGCGTTTCATGCCTAAAGCCCGCCACTGAATTCGTTAGATTTCACTTACTCACCGCCACCCAAACCCCATCCCACCCCGCCTCCGGCGGCGACTTCCGGAACGCCGCAACCCGCTCTAGCATGACCTGGCTGGGCTTGTCGCCCGACGCGGTCGCCAGGCATTCGCGGAATGCCGCTTCGGCCGCATCCCAGTCCTGCGCACGATAGCGCGCCAGCCCGGCCTCGTAGGCCTGCACCCGCAGCCTGTCGCTTTCGCTCACCTCGGCAGCAAGCCCCAGCAGCTCATACACCCGCACCGGCTCCAGCTTGCCGGCGACGCGCAGGCTGTCGATCTCGCGGAAGGCTAGCGCGTCGCCTGCCAACTCGCGCGTGCCTTCGCTGACGAGGATGCGCGTGCCGTAGAACTTGTTGGCCTGCTCCAGTCGTGACGCGAGGTTCACGGTGTCGCCGATGACGGTGTAGCCGCGCGAGGTTTCGGAGCCGATGTTGCCCACCGTCACCTCGCCGCTGGCGATGCCCATGCGCACGTTGACCTCGGGCAGGCCGTGCTTCATGCCGAACAGCTCGGGCAGGGCAGCGCGGAAGTCGTCCATCTTCTTCATCTGTTCGAACGCGGCGAGGCAGCCGAGCCGCGCGTGGTCGGCGGGGTCGGTGAAGGGCGGCCCCCAGAAGGCCATGACCGAATCGCCGATGTACTTGTCGACGATGCCCTGCCGCCCACGGATCACCTCGGCCATCATGGCGAAGTAGCGGTTGAGGAAGCGCACCGCGGCGTCCGGCGTGAGGCCTTCGCACATCCGGGTAAAGTCCTGCAGGTCGGAGAAGAACACGGTCATCACCTGGCGCTCGCCCTTGTCTGCGGCGATGCGGTTGTCCAGCAGGCTCTTCACGATGCGCGGGTCGACGTACTGGCCGAAGGTCGCGCGGATCCGCTCCTTCTCGCGCAGGCCGATGACCATGTGGTTGAACGAGGTGGCGAGCGTGGCGAGTTCGTCGTGGGTCCGCACCAGGATCTCGACTTCGAGGTCGCCCGCCTCGACCGCGCGCGTGCCGCCCAGCAGGCGCTTGACCGGGTCGACCAGCGCGCGCGTGACGAAGGCGGCGAAGATCAGCCCGAGCGCGGTGGCGATGGCGGTGACGCTCCAGTTGAGCGTGGTCGCGCGCGCCTCCTCGGCCTTCGCCTGGCTGGCGGTGTCCTGGGTCAGCTTGTTGAGAAGATCGGTGGTCTTGCCGATCTCGACATCGACGGCGTCCTTCTCGCGCAGCAGGGCGTCGCGCACGATCTTCTCCGAGCGCGGGGTACCTTCCTGCGCCTCGATCTGAAACTGGCGGAAGGTCATGTGGAAATGCTGGCGCGTGGTCTGGATCAAGGGCAGTTCCTTGCCCAGCACGGCGAGCGTGACGCGGTCGAGTGCGATGCCCTTTTCCGCTTCGGCCTCGGCCAGCATGCGCAGCGAGGAATCGATGATCTGGTCGGCGTTGATCCCGCGCATGTCGAAGGCGTTCGATTCCTTCGCGAGGTATTCGGGATCGGGCTTGGCGACCTCCATGCCCGCCATCACCCGCTCCATGTGCACCATCTGGTCGCGGATGAGGATTTCCACGCTCGCTACCTGCTGCTGCAGCGGCAGGTAGTAGTCGGAAAGCGCCCGTACCTGGTTGTTCAACTGGCGGAAGTTGAGCACCGACAGCCAGGTGACGACCACCATCAGCACCAAGAGGGCGGTGGTGATGCTGAAGATTTTCAGGCTGATGGGGAGGCGCATGGCGTCAGGCAGCGGGAGCACGGGACTTTAACCCTAGCGCACGGCGCCGATCCGTCAAATCCCGGTTGCCTTTTGGGCGGCGCCCTCAGCCGTTGGCGGGAATCACGGGCGTGCCGCTCGCGACATCGCCGCACTGCGCGCGGTGGCGCAACGCGTGGTCCATCAGCACGATGGCCATCAGCGCTTCGGCGATGGGGGTGGCGCGGATACCGACGCAGGGATCGTGGCGGCCATGGGTGACGACCTCGATCGGCTGGCCGTGCAGGTCGATCGAGCGGCCGGGCAGGCGCATCGACGAGGTGGGCTTGATGGCGAGGTGGGCGACCACGGCCTGGCCCGACGAGATGCCGCCGAGCACGCCGCCGGCGTGGTTGGAGAGGAATCCGTCCGGGGTGATCTCGTCGCGGTGCTCGGTGCCCTTCTGCCGCGCGGCGTCCATGCCGTCGCCGATCTCCACGCCCTTGACGGCGTTCAGCCCCATCAGGGCATGGGCGAGGTCGGCGTCGAGCTTGTCGTAGAGCGGCTCGCCCCAGCCGGGCGGCACGTTCTCGGCCACCACGCTGACCTTGGCGCCAACCGAGTCGCCCGACTTGCGCAGCGCGTCCATGTAGTCCTCGAGCTCGGGCACGATGGCGGCGCTGGGCGAGAAGAAGGCGTTGTTGTCGATTTCGCTCCACGACTCGAAGGGAATATCGATCGGGCCGAGCGCGCTCATGTAGCCACGCACCACGATGCCGTATTTTTCCTTCAGCCACTTCTTCGCGATGGCGCCGGCACCGACGATGGGCGCGGTGAGCCGTGCCGAGGAGCGGCCACCGCCACGCGGATCGCGGAAGCCGTATTTCTGCGTGTATGTGTAGTCGGCATGGCCGGGTCGGAAGGTCTCGACGATGTTGCCGTAGTCCTTGCTACGCTGGTCCTCGTTGCGGATCAGCAGCGCGATCGGCGTGCCGGTGGTTTTGCCTTCGTAGAGGCCGGAGAGGATTTCCACGGTGTCGGACTCGCGGCGCTGGGTGACATGGCGCGAGGTGCCGGGCTTGCGGCGGTCGAGGTCGTGCTGGATGTCGGCCTCGGCCAATTCCATCCCGGGCGGGCAGCCGTCGACCACGCAGCCGATCGCGGGGCCGTGCGATTCGCCGAACACGGTGACACAGAACAGTTTGCCGAGTGTGCTGCCAGACATGGAAAGTAGCCGGAAAAGGAGCCGAAAGAATGTCCCGAAGTCTAGCACAGGCGCGGCTTCGGGCGCCGGACGCCACGATCTGATGAACTTGCTGTCACAACTGCGTTCTATTCATGCAGCTATCCTGAACACCTGACGAAAACGAGGACATCCCATGAACGCCACGCAATCCGTCGCCTCCCTCGGCCAGAGCCTCTGGCTGGACAACCTGTCGCGCAGCCTGATTCACGACGGCACGCTGGCGAAGCTGATCGCCGAAGACCGCGTTTCGGGCGTGACGTCGAATCCGTCGATTTTCCAGAACGCGCTCGCCACCAGCCCCTACTACGCCGACGACCTGGCACGGCTGAAAGTGGACGAGCCGGATGCCGAGCGGCGCTATGAGGCGCTGGTCATCCCGGACATCCAGGCGGCCTGCGACCTGCTGCGCCCCACTTATGAAGCCAGCGGCGGCAACGACGGTTATGTCAGCCTGGAAGTTGCACCGCGCTGGGCCTATGACGCCACGCGCACGGTGGAGGAAGCGCAGCGCCTGGCGGCATTGGTGAACCGCCGCAACCTGCTGATCAAGGTGCCGGGCACGCCCGCAGGCGTCAGCGCATTCGAGGCACTGACCACGCTCGGCATCAACGTCAACGTGACCCTGCTGTTTTCGGTGGCGCAGACGCAGGCCGTGTTCGACGCCTATATCCGCGGCCTCGCCGCGCGCATGCAGGCCGGCGCCGACGTGCGCCGCAGCAAGGCGGTGGCGAGCCTGTTCCTGTCGCGCGTCGACACGCTGGTCGATACGCAGCTGGCCGCCATCGGAACCCAGGCCGCACTGGCGCTGCGCGGCAAGGCCGCGGTGGCGATGGCCAGGCTCGCCTATCAGCGCTATCTGAAAACCTTTCATGGCCGCGACTTCGCCGCGCTGGCGCAACACGGAGCCACGCCGCAATACCTGCTGTGGGCGAGCACCGGCGTGAAGAACCCGGACTACCCCGACCTGCTATACGTCGAGCCGCTGATTGGCAAGGAAACCATCAATACCCTGCCCGACAAGACGCTCGCCGCATTGCGCGACCATGGCCAGCCGGTATTGCGCGTGGAGGAAGGCGTCGCCGAGGCCGAGGCGCAGCGGACGGAGCTGGCGCGGCTGGGCATCGACCTGGATGCGGTCGGCAACACCCTGCAGGACGACGGCGTCAAACTGTTCGAGGCCGCTTACCAGAAGCTGCTGCTGCAGACCGGTTGAGCGGTGCATCCACCCTGCCTGGCACGCGTTGTGAGTGCTTGTGAAGTGGCGCATCATCGCCCCTCCGAAGCCGCTTGGTCTTATTTCCCCATCTAAGGAGCCTGTCCATGAAATCTCGTGCTGCTGTCGCCTGGGAACCGAGAAAACCGCTGTCGATCGAGGAAGTGGACGTCGAGGGCCCGCGCGAGGGCGAAGTGCTGCTGCAGGTCGTCGCCAGCGGCGTCTGCCACACCGACGCCTTCACGCTGTCTGGCGATGATCCGGAAGGCGCCTTCCCCTGCATCCTCGGCCACGAGGGCGGCTGCATCGTGGTGGAGTGCGGACCCGGGGTGAAAACGCTGAAGCCCGGCGACCACGTGATCCCGCTCTACATCCCCGAGTGCGGCCACTGCGAATACTGCGCCTCGCCCAAGACCAACCTGTGCCAGTCGATCGCCGCCACCGTGTGGACCGGCTACATGCCCGACGGCACTCGGCGCTTCTCGAAGAACGGCCAGCCGATCTTTCACTACATGGGCTGCTCGACCTTCTCCGAATACACCGTGGTGCCGGAAATCGCGCTCGCCAAAATCAATCCCGCCGCGCCGCTCGACAAGGTCTGCCTGCTCGGCTGCGGCGTGACGACGGGAATTGGCGCGGTGCTGAATACGGCCAAGGTCGAGCCCGGCTCGACCGTCGCGGTATTTGGCCTCGGCGGCATCGGCCTGTCGGCGATCCAGGGCGCGGTCATGGCGAAGGCCGGCCGCATCCTCGCCATCGACATCAACCCCGACAAGTTCGAGATGGCGAAGGCGCTCGGCGCGACCGACTTCGTCAATCCGCGCGAGGTCAACGGCTCGATTTCGGAATACATCCGCGACCTGACGAAAGGCGGCGTGGACTATTCGTTCGAGTGCATCGGCAACGTCAACGTGATGCGCGACGCACTCGAATGCACCCACATGGGCTGGGGCGTGTCGACCGTGATCGGGGTCGCCGGCGCCGGGCAGGAGATCTGCACCCGTCCGTTCAACCTCGTCGTCGGCCGCACCTGGAAAGGCACCGCGTTCGGCGGCGTCAAGGGCCGCAGCCAGCTGCCGGGCTATGTCGACGATTACATGGCCGGCAGGATCGAAATCGACAAGCTGGTGACCCACACCATGCCTCTGGAAGACATCAACCGCGCCTTCGACCTGATGCACGAAGGCAAGAGCATCCGCTCGGTCATTATTTTCTGAGGCGGCGATGAAGCAAGTCGAAAGAATCAAGGAATTCGGCGGCTGGCTCGAGCGCTGGCAGCACGAGTCGGCTACCTGCCACTGCACCATGACCTTCTCGGTCTACCTGCCGCCGCAGGCGGCGACGCAGAAGCTGCCGGTGGTGGTCTGGCTGTCGGGACTGACCTGCACCGACGACAACGTGCGGGTGAAGGCCGGCGCGCAGCGCTACGCGGCCGAGCTGGGGCTGATCCTGGTCATGCCCGACACCAGCCCGCGCGGCGACGACGTGCCCGACGTGCCCGAGCGCTACGACTTAGGCCAGGGCGCGGGCTTCTACGTCAATGCCACGCAGGCGCCGTGGGCGACGCATTACCAGATGTACGACTACGTCACCCGCGAGCTGCCCGCGCTGGTCGAGGCGCACTTTCCGGTCATTCCAGGCAAGCGCGCCATCAGCGGCCACTCGATGGGCGGCCACGGCGCGCTCATCTGCGCATTGAAGAATCCCGGCATGTTCACGTCGGTCTCCGCCTTCGCCCCCATCTGCAACCCTGTGCTCAGCCCGTGGGGGCAGGGCTGCTTCGGCGCCTATCTCGGCCCTGACAAAAAATCCTGGGAAGCCTGGGACGCCACCTGCCTCGTCAACGCCGGCGCGCCGATTCCGCCCGCGCTGATCGACCACGGCACCGCCGACGAATTCCTGGCCGAGCAACTCCATCCGCAGAACCTGCAGGCGGCGTGTGCGGCGCGCGGCATTCCGCTGCGGCTGCGGATGCAGGAGGGCTACGACCACAGCTATCACTTCATCGCCACCTTCATCGGCGAACATCTGGCATTCCACGCGCAGGCGATGGCGCGTTGAGCCGCCTGCAATACGCCCCGCCCCACGCCGGTTCAAGCAAGAACAATTTATGTCGGGCTAAAAAATCTTGAATGGACAGGGAGCACGCCGAGGGACAGGATTGCCAATTCCAGCCCTGCACGTGCAGGGGGTTCCAAACCGATGCAAGGAGATCCGCCATGACCCTGACCTATACCCGCCTGCCCGCCCGCAATCTCGACATGACTGCCGGCCTCCTGCGTCCCGCCTGCATCCTGCCCGAGCGGGTGGGGCTGGATAACCCGGCACTCGACGTCATGACCGATTTCCGCCGCCTGACCGCCTTCATCGCCACCCCCGGCGACACCATCAAGCAGGCGGAAGAACGCATGATCCGCCGCAAGGTGCGTCTGCTGTTCGTCATGGACGGCCAGGACCGCGTGGCCGGACTCATCACCAGCACCGACATCCATGGCGAAAAGCCCATGCAGGTCGTGCAAGGCCGCGGCATCCGCCGCGACGAAGTGCTGGTGGCCGACATCATGACGCCGGTGGAGCGGCTGGAAGCGGTCGACTACGACGACATCGCCCACGCCCGCGTCGGCCACGTGCTGGAAACGCTCAAGGCGCGCGGCCGCCAGCATGCCCTGGTGATCGAGCACACCGAAGGCCGGCAGATGGTGCGCGGCCTGCTGTCGCTGTCGCAACTGTGCAAGCAGCTGGGCGTCACCGTCGAAACCACCGAATTGGCCAACACCTTCATCGAAATCGAGCAGCAGCTGGCGCACGCCTGAGCTGACTGATCGCTACATCGTCCGCGGAGCAGGCGCAGCGATCGCCTCTGTTGCGGCCCCCATGCCTGGGCGTGACCGCGCCATGTCCTGCGGGATGCGGGGCCCCAGGTCCGCGGAGCGGGGCCTCCCGCCTATCCCATGCCGCATCCGAGGTTTTCCCGCGCGGCATCTTGTGCTCAAATCCCAACCGTCCGGACAGCCCTCAGCGGCGCCGGACGGGAGCGGGACCGCAGAACACATAACAAGCACATGAACATTTCAGTCAGCGAACTGATCGTCCGGTATCTGGAACGCCTGGGGATCGACCACATCTTCGGCATGCCGGGCGCGCACGTGCTGCCCATCTACGACCGCCTGCGCGATTCGGGCGTGAAGAGCGTGCTGGTCAAGCATGAGCAGGGCGCGGCGTTCATGGCGGACGGTTACGCGCGGGTTTCGAACCGGCCCTCGGCCTGCATCGCCACGGCGGGGCCGGGCGCGACCAACCTCGTCACCGGCATCGCCAATGCTTACGCCGAGCGGCTGCCGGTGCTCGCGATCACCGGCGAGACCTCGACCTACATCTTCGGCCGCGGCGGCCTGCAGGAGAGCGCAGGCGAAGGCGGCACCATCGATCAGGTCGCGCTGTTCAAACCGATCACGCGCTACGCACGGCGCATCGAGCGCACCGACTATCTCGGCCAGGTGCTCAACCAGACGACGCAGGCGTTGCTCGGCCGCGCGCCGGGCCCAGTGCTGCTGACGATCCCCTACAACGTACAGAAGGAGAGCGTCGATCCCGGCGTGCTGGACCAGGTGCACATCCCCACGCCCGGCCCGGCCCCGGTTCCCGCGACCGACGCGCTCGCCGCACTGATACGCGACGCGCACGCCCCCGTGATCATTGCCGGCGACGGCTGCATCCGCGCCGGTGCGCGCGACGCGGTGGCGGCGCTGGCCGAGGCCTATCGCATCCCGGTCGCCACCAGCCTCAAGGCCAAGGGCGTGGTCGCCGAAGGCTCGCCGCTCGCGCTGGGCTGCCTCGGTGTCACCTCCGACGGCGCCGCTCGCCGCTATCTCGTCGAACATGCCGACCTGCTGATCGTGCTGGGCGCGAGCTTCAACGAACGCACCAGTTATCTGTGGGACAGGCAGCTTACCGCCGGCCGCAGGATCGCGCAGGTCGACCGCGACCCCGCGCAGCTCGGCCGCGTCTTCCAGCCCGACGTGGCGATCTGCGGCGACATTCTCGCGGCGGTCCACGCCCTGCACGATGCGCTGGCGGACGCGAACATGCCGAAGAAGGCACTGCCCCCCGCAGCCGAGACTGCCCTGCCGACCGCCACGGAAGCCACGCCTCCCGACGACGCGGCCTTCGCCCTCGCCCGCGCCTTCTTCGCGCAGCTGGCAGCGCGTTTCCCGCGCGACACCATGGTGTTCGACGACAACATCGTCTTCGCGCAGAGCTATTACGCGGTGTCCGACCGCAACCACTATTTCCCGAACACCGGCGTTTCCTCGCTCGGCTACGCCCTGCCCGCCGCCATCGGCGCGCGCTGCTTCGCGCCCGACAACCCGACCTTCGCCATCCTCGGCGACGGCGGCTTCCAGATGTGTGCGACGGAAATGATGACGGCGGTGAACTACGGCATCCCGCTCAACGTGGTGGTGATCAACAACGGCACGCTCTCGCTCATCCGCAAGAACCAGTTCCAGCACTACGGCGAACGCTACATCGACTGCGATTTCGTCAATCCCGACTTCGCGCTGCTCGCACAGTCCTTCGGCGCACGCCATTACCGCGTCGCCGAGCTGGCCGACCTCGACGCGCTGTTCGCGCATGCCGATCTGGAACGCGGCCTCAACCTCATCGAGATCCTGCTCGACAAGCACGCCTTCCCCCGCTACCTATCGGCCCGCTGACCGGTTCGAGCAGGTTGACGCTGCATCCGCGCTCTGACACAGTCAACGCGTCACGCGTCAAACAGGGACACCGGAAATGGACACCGCCAAGCTCTACGCACAGCTCATCCAAAGCACAGGCGAAGACATCTCGCGTGACGGGCTGCTGAAGACACCCGAGCGCGCCGCCGCCGCGCTCAAGTTCCTGACGCAGGGCTATACGCAATCGCTGGACGAGATTCTCAACGAGGCCGTGTTCGATTCGGACAACAACGAAATGGTCATCGTCAAGGACATCGAGCTGTATTCGATGTGCGAGCACCACCTGCTGCCGTTCGTCGGCAAGGCCCACGTGGCCTACCTGCCGCGAGGCAAGGTGATCGGCCTGTCAAAGATCGCGCGCATCACCGACATGTTCGCGCGTCGCCTGCAGATCCAGGAGCAGCTCACCACCCAGATTGCCGAGGCCATCCAGACCGCCACCGGCGCGGCCGGCGTCGGCGTCGTCATCGAAGCCCAGCACTTCTGCATGATGATGCGCGGCGTGCAGAAACAGAACTCGTGGACCGTCACCTCGATGATGCTGGGGGCCTTCCGCGATCATGACCGCACTCGGCAGGAGTTTCTGCACCTGATCGCCAAGGCGAATTGACCCCCTGATCAGAACGACTCCCACGCCTCACTGCCGCCGCCGACCGAACGCTTCTTCGGTCGTTCGACCAGTGTCAGCTTGGGCTGGACCTTCTTCATGTCCCCCGGAGCTGCCCGGGTGTCCTGCGTAACAGTCACCCCCTGTCTTGACACCGGCAATTCCGCCCGCTGGCTGACCATCCCGTCCAGCCTGAACACGCTCACCGCCTCGGCCAGCTTGCCGGCCTGATCCTGCAGGCTCTCGGCCGCC
The DNA here is from genome assembly GCA_016195805.1 of Hydrogenophilales bacterium. GTDB lineage: Bacteria > Pseudomonadota > Gammaproteobacteria > Burkholderiales > Thiobacillaceae > Thiobacillus. The sequence goes on along the minus strand of JACPYT010000007.1, from coordinate 160 downwards.
GCCGCCGCCTCTTCCACCAGCGCAGCGTTCTGCTGGGTGACGTCGTCCATCTGGGTGACGGCCTGGTTGACCTGCTCGATGCCGGCGCTCTGTTCCTGGCTCGCCGCAGCAATCTCGCTCATGATGTCGGTGACCCGCTTGACCGAGGTGACGATCTCGT
>JACPYT010000008.1 GCA_016195805.1 Hydrogenophilales bacterium | reverse complement strand
GCCATGTCCAGTCCCATCACCTGTTCGATCAGTGAATCCAGCGCATTGGCGGGCAGCGAGCCGGCCTCGGAATAGAGAATGACCTGTTCGCGGAATACCATCAGCGTGGGAATGGAGCGGATCTGGAAGTAGCCGGCCAGTTCCTGCTCGACCTCGGTGTTGACCTTGGCGAAAACGATGTTGGCGTGCTTGTCCGACGCAGCCTCGAAAATCGGCGCAAATCCACGGCAGGGCCCGCACCACGGCGCCCAGAAGTCGACGACGACGACGTCGCTGCCGTTGATGGTGGATTCGAAATTGTCCTTGGTGAGTTCGATGACGGCCATGCTGGTTCCCGCAAAATTATGAAGATACCCGCTGAGGGCATAAAAATAAAAAGGCGCGAGGACGAATCTTCGCGCCTAGTGCCACCCTATCATGGATGGCGGACCTCCGACAATGCGGAGGCGGCTTATCGGGTAGTTGGGGTCTGGTTACCCGCTACCCCGGTCCAGTCGAAGCCGACTGGCCTGAATCTATTTGGCAAAGGCCTGGCTGAACAGGCTTCGTTTCTGCTCGGTGGGCGGTGTGCTGCGCACCATATTCTGGCTGTGCTTGAGGTTGCCACGTACTTCCGCGCGGTTGACCGCCATGATCAGCTCGGTTGCCAGCACGCGAGCCTGATGCGGGGTGAGGTTGAGTTCACACCCGTGCGCCTGGAGCGTGACCACCACGCGATCGCGGCCGTGGGTGTCTTCCTTCAGGGTGATGTCCAGCGCATTGCCGGGCTCCAGTTCGATCATCGCCGTCTCTCCTTGTCTTGCCTGTACAAGGACTTGAGCAGGGTTCATGCCAGCCTCCCGTGATGCCTGATGGTGTGGTAAACCGCATTAAACCAAGGCGGCGTGACGGATAGATGAAGGTGGACCGGTATCGCCCTGACGAAGCTTCGTCAGGGCGGTAGGCGAGTTCGTCAATTCCGGTGGGGGAAGAGGCGGGGTGAGCAGAGCGCGAACGCGGATTGCGCAAAGAGAGCGATAGACCCACGATGGCTTGCCCCGTAGCAGGTCCGCGGTGAAACAAGAATTGCATGGCCGGGTCAACTTCCCATGCGGGTTGTAAGGAAGCCTGGCCTGCTCCGACTGTCCGGGTATGCTCTCCCTTTTATCTGTAGGATTCCGTCATGCTGATACGTCGATCCGGCGACATTCTCCCGTCCGAAATCACCCCGCCCGAGATCTACCGTGAGCGTCGTCGCTTCATGCAGGGCATGGGCATGCTGGCGGCCGGCGCAGCCCTGGGGATTGCGCCGAACGTGCAGGCGGGCGCCAGACTGGCCGGGGTACGCAGCAGCGCCTACGCCCTCAACGAGGAGAAAACCCCTTACAAGTCGGTCACCCGCTACAACAACTTCTATGAATTCGGTACCGGCAAGGGCGACCCGGCCGAAAATGCGGGCAGCCTGAAAACCCGTCCGTGGACGGTGACGGTCGAAGGCGAGGTGGGCAAGCCCGGCGTTTACGACATCGATTCGCTGCTGAAACTCGCCCCGCTGGAGGAACGCGTTTACCGGATGCGCTGCGTCGAAGGCTGGTCGATGGTGATTCCATGGGTGGGATTTCCCCTGCACGAGCTCATCCGCCGCGTTGCGCCCACCGGCAATGCAAACTACGTCGAGTTCGTGACATTGAACGATCCCGGCCAGATGTCGGGGCAGCGTTCGCGCGTGCTCGACTGGCCCTACGTCGAGGGCCTGCGGCTGGACGAGGCGATGCATCCGCTGACGATCCTGGCCGTCGGGCTCTACGGCGAAGTGCTGCCCAACCAGAACGGCGCACCGATCCGCTTGGTGGTGCCGTGGAAATACGGATTCAAGAGCGCCAAGTCCATCGTCAGGATCCGTTTCGTCGAGAAGCAGCCGCTGACCGCGTGGATGCGCGCGGCGCCGCAGGAATACGGCTTCTACTCCAACGTCAATCCGCGCGTCGATCATCCTCGCTGGAGCCAGGCGAAGGAACGTCGCATCGGCGAATTCTTCAAGCGTGACACGCTGATGTTCAATGGCTACGGCGCCCAGGTTGCACAGCTGTATCGCGGCATGGATCTGCAGAGATACTTCTGATGGGCGCGGTTCTACGCAGCCCGAAGCTCTGGCTGTTTGCCGTCTGCCTGTTGCCGCTGGCCCGGCTCGTCAGTCTCGGCGTCAGCGGCGGCCTGGGAGCGAACCCGATCGAGTTCATCACCCACTCCACCGGCACCTGGACGCTGGCCGGGCTGCTGGCGACCTTGTCGGTCACGCCGCTGCGACGACTGACCGGGCGCGCCGAGCTCATCCGTTACCGGCGCATGCTGGGGCTATTCGCCTTTTTTTATGCCAGCCTGCATGTCGTCACCTATATCTGGCTGGATCAGTTCTTCGATCTGGCTGGCATCGGCAAGGACATCGTCAAGCGTCCCTTCATCACGGCGGGCTTTGCCGCCTTCGTCCTGCTCATCCCGCTTGCCGCGACCTCGACCCACGCCATGATGCGCCGTCTCGGCCGCCGCTGGCAGCAGCTGCATCGCCTGATTTATCCGGTTGCCCTGCTGGGGGTGGTCCATTATTTGTGGCTGGTGAAAAAGGACATGACGCAACCCCTGATATTAGGGGCGGTGCTTGCCTTCCTGCTGGCCATGCGCCTGCCGTGGGGGCTGAATATGCTGCACGTGGTGCGTGGTCGTCTGGCGCCTGCCAGATCGTGAAGAGGGCGAGGCAATAGACCGGAGCGCTGGTCTATTGCGGGCGCTCAAATAAAAAAACGGGGGACAAGCCCCCGTTTCAGATTGGGCAGTGCCCGACCTGTTAGAGCCCGAAAGGCTTGATGACCGGTACCGCCGGTGCGGGGGCAGGCGCAGGAGCCGGCGCGGGTTTGGCGGCGGGGGCCGCTTTCTTCGCTACAGGCTTCTTGGCCGGGGCCGCTTTCTTGACTGCAGGTTTTGCAGCAGGCTTCTTCGCTGCCGGCTTGACGGCGGCTTTCTTGGCTACGGGCTTGGCTGCCGGTTTTTTGGCGGCGACCTTTTTAGCCGGTGCTGCCTTTTTGGCTGCCGGTTTTTTGGCGGCGGCTTTCTTGGCTACGGGCTTGGCTGCCGGTTTTTTGGCGACGACCTTTTTAGCCGGTGCTGCCTTTTTGGCTGCCGGCTTGGCGGCGGCCTTCTTGGCTACGGGCTTGGCTGCCGGTTTTTTGGCGGCGGGTTTCTTTGCTGTTGCCATTTAACACTCCTTAGAAGTTGAACACATTCACTTATCACTACAGCTTGATGCCACGTGCAGTAAGAATTTGCACTTCCAAAGCGTGGTACCGACAGGCGACCGACTTGCCCGAAACCCGCTAAACACGGGCGATACCGAGGCTCCGCTTGGTGAGCCTCATTCTAGTTACTTTTGTCGGGGGTTCAATGAATAGTCAAGGTCTTGTGGAAATAATTCGATGAAAAATGTCGCGGTCAAGCAAAATGTATCGATACGATACTAAAAATCGGATCCAGTCTGGCTTGATTGGTGCCATGGAAAGTCAGTAAACAAGCCGTTCTCCGGAGATCATCCCGTTCATCGTCTCGCGTTCACGAATGAGGTGTATTTCATTCTTGTCGATCAATACTTCCGCTGCGCGCGGCCTCGAATTGTAGTTGGAAGCCATGCTCATGCCGTAGGCGCCCGCCGAAAGCAGGGCCAGCAGGTCGCCTTCCTCGATAGCCAGATCGCGCGCAAAGCCAAGGAAATCGCCGGTTTCGCAGATCGGACCGACGATGTCGTAGCGCTGCGTTGGCACGCTTCTTTCGTTGACGGCGACGATCTCGTGATAGGCCTCGTAGAGCGCCGGCCGCATCAGGTCGTTCATCGCCGCGTCGACGATGGCGAAATTCCTGTCTGCGCCCGGCTTCAGGTACTCGACCCGGGTGAGCAGCAGGCCGGCGTTGCCGACCAGCGAACGCCCCGGTTCCAGCAGCAGCTTCTCGCGGCGGCCGGCAAAGCGCGCTGCCAGCGTGCGTCCGTAGGCGGCAAGGTCGGGCGGCGTCTCGTCGCGATAGCGGATGCCGACCCCGCCGCCAAGGTCGATGTGATGCAGCGTGATGCCCTCGGCCGCCAGCGCGTCGACCAGCGCGAACACGCGATCGGCTGCATCGGCCAGCGGCGACAGGTCGGTCAGCTGCGAGCCGATGTGGCAGTCGATGCCGGTGACCTTCAGGTTTGGCAGGCCGGTGGCCAGGCGATACAGCGCGGGCGCATCGGCGATCGGCACGCCAAACTTGTTTTCCTTCAGTCCGGTAGAGATGTAGGGGTGCGTCTTGGGATCGACGTCCGGGTTGACGCGGAACGAGACCGGCGCGATCTTGCCCAATTCGCCGGCCACCCGGTCGAGCCGATGCAGCTCGCTGACCGATTCCACGTTGAAGCAGAGGATGCCGGCCTCGAGCGCGGCGCGCATTTCCTCCGCAGTCTTGCCGACGCCGGAGAACACGACCTTGCCGGGATCGCCGCCAGCGGCCAGCACGCGGGCCAGCTCGCCGCCGGAGACGATGTCGAAGCCTGCCCCCAGCCGGGCGAACAGGTTGAGGATCGCCAGGCTGGAATTGGCCTTGACCGCATAGCAGATGAGATGCGGGGTGGCTGCAAATGCCCGGGCGTAGGCCTGATAAGCCTCCTCGAGCGCCCGCCGGGAATAGACGTAGAGGGGCGTGTCGAAACGTTCGGCAAGCGTGTCCAGCGCCACGTCCTCGAGATGGAGGCGGCCGTTGATGCGATTCAGGGTATTCAATTGGAAGTCCGTTGCGGTGCGGGGGGATTTTGGGGAAGATACAGGTCACCCTTGGAGCCGCAGGCCGTCAGACCGAGGCTGCACAGCAACAGGGACACTATATATAGGGTGCGCAGTTTCATGCACGAAATGTTAGCACGGGACACCATGACGAAAAGCGAATCAAGCGAGGCCGAATTCAACCAGGCTGCCGCAACGACCCTGGCCCGCATCGAACAGGCGCTGGAAGATGCCGACCTCGATTTCGAGACACCGGCGGACGGCATCATCGAGGTCGAGTTCGACGACGGCAGCAAGATCATCATCAACCGCCATGGCGTCGCACGCGAAATCTGGGTCGCCGCGCGCTCGGGCGGTTTCCATTTCAAGCCGCTGGACGCCGGCTGGGTCGATACCAAGAGCGGCGAGCCGCTCTATGACAAGCTGGCTGCGCTGATCGCCGCGCAAGGCGGCGTCATGGTCCGCTTCTGAACATCGTTGAAAAGCCAGGCGCTCACCCTGTTTGACCTGGTCGAGCGGCTGTCGCTGCTGACCCGGGCCGACTTGCGGCAGGCGGGTGCGGCGCAGGGCCTGCAGCCGGTGCACCTGCAGGTGCTGTTCTACCTGAACCAGGCCAACCGCTTCAGCAACACGCCGCAGGCGCTGACCGAATACCTCGGGCTGACCAAGGGCACGGTGTCGCAGACGGTGCTGGTGCTGGCGAGGCGCCGCCTGATCTCGCGGTATGCTGATCCGCGCGACGGCAGGGTGGTGCGGCTGATCTTGACCGAAGGCGGCACCAACCTGTTGAAGACGCTCTCTGCCGGCGGCGCCTGGCGCGACATCGTGCAGACGGCGAGCCCGGCGCGGGTGACGTCGGCGATGGTGGTGTTGCGGCAGGTGCTGGCGCAGGTGCAGGCGCAAAGCGGAAAACGCAGCTTCGGCGTGTGCGCCACCTGCCGCTACAATCAGCGGCTGGGCCCACGCAGCTATTTCTGCGGGCTGATGCAGGAAAAGCTCAGTAGTCCCGAGGTGCGGCGGATCTGCCGCGAGCACGCGCCGCCGCTGGCGCTGGAGACGGCTTAAAGCCGCTGGCGGGCACGAGCAATGGCTGCGCGCACCTGCGCCGGGGCGGTGCCGCCGAGGTGGTCGCGGGCGGCCAGCGAACCTTCCAGCGTCAGCACGGCGTAAACGTCATCCGCGATCACCGGGCTGAAGGCCTGCAGTTCGGCGAGCGGCAGGTCGGCCAGATCGCGCCCGGACGCTTCCGCCGCCCGCACCGCGCGCGCCACGACTTCGTGCGCGTCGCGGAAGGGAACGCCCTTTTTCACCAGATAGTCGGCCAGATCGGTGGCGGTGGCGAAGCCCTGCATCACCGCGGCGCGCATCGCCTCGGGCTTCACCGTCACCCCGCGCAGCATGTCGGCGTAGATCGCCAGGGTGTCGGTCAGCGTGTCGACGGTGTCGAACAGCGGCTCCTTGTCCTCCTGGTTGTCCTTGTTGTAGGCCAGCGGCTGGCCCTTCATCAGCGTCAGCAGGGCGACCAGGTGGCCGTTGATCCGCCCGGTCTTGCCGCGTACCAGTTCGGGCACGTCGGGGTTCTTCTTCTGCGGCATGATCGACGAGCCGGTGCAGAAGCGGTCGGCCAGGTCGATGAAGCCGAAGCGCGGGCTCATCCACAGGATCAGTTCTTCCGACAGGCGCGACAGGTGGGTCATTACCAGCGCGGCGGCGGCGGAAAATTCGATGGCGAAGTCGCGGTCGGAAACGGCGTCCAGCGAATTCTGGCACACCGCCTCGAAGCCGAGCTGGTCCGCAACGAACTGGCGATCGATCGGATAGCTGGTGCCGGCGAGCGCGGCGGCGCCGAGCGGCAGCCGGTTGACGCGGTGGCGGCAGTCGGCCATGCGTTCGGCATCGCGCGCCAGCATCTCGAAGTAGGCCAGCAGATGGTGGCCGAAGGTCACCGGCTGCGCCACCTGCAGGTGGGTGAAGCCGGGCATCACGGTGTCGGCGTGCTGTTCCGCAAGGTCGAGCAGCGAGGTCTGGCAGGCCTTGAGCCCGGCCAGGATGCGGTCGATGGCGTCGCGCAGGTACAGGCGGATGTCGGTCGCCACCTGGTCGTTGCGGCTGCGCCCGGTGTGCAGGCGCTTGCCGGCGTCGCCGATTTTCGCCGTGAGCGCGGCCTCGATGTTGAGGTGGACGTCTTCCCTGTCGAGCGACCAGCTGAACTGGCCGGCGCGGATCTCGGCCAGCAGTTCAGCCATGCCGCGGCGGATCGCATCGAGGTCGTCCTTGGACAGGACGCCGACGTGGTGCAACATGGCGGCGTGCGCCAGCGAACCCTGAATATCGAACTCGGCCAGCCGATAATCGAAGGGAATCGAGGCGGTGTAGCGTTTGACGATTTCGGAAACCGGCTCGGAAAAGCGGCCGGACCAGGCGGCCGGCGTCGTCGATGACGTGCTCATGGGGCAATAACGGGGATGAAAAGAAGGAATCATAACAACCGGCAGGTCGAATTGCCGAACTTCTGTCACCTGGGGGTGACCCTGCGCATTGCGCTGACGGTCGAGGCGGCGCTGGTTGCGGGCGTGGTGGCACGCGCGCCAGATGCCCCGTCGTTCTGGACCGAATTCATCGCGTTGTCGGCGCTCGCGCAGCCGGCCCTGTTGCTGACCCTGGTGGCGCTGTGCGCGGCGGGGCGCTGGCTGCGCGAACGGCCTTACCGGATAGGCGCGGGATTCGCCCTGGCGCTGGGGATGGCAGTGCCGGTATTGATCACACTGTGGCTGAATCCCCGGCTGGCCGGGCTCGACGCGTATCCGCCTGCCGGGGTGGCGCTGTTTGCCTTGTTGATTGGCGCGGGCCTGCTGGCCTATTTCAACCTGCGCGCCCGCGCGCTCTCGCCCGCCATCACCGAGGCACGCCTGCAGGCTTTGCAGGCGCGCATCCGGCCGCATTTCCTGTTCAACAGTTTGAACGCCGTACTGTCGCTGGTGCGCAGCGATCCGCGCCGCGCCGAGCATGCGCTGGAAAACATGGCTGACCTGTTTCGCGCGTTGATGGGCAATGCCAGCCAGTTGGCGCCGCTGGAAGACGAAGTCGCGCTCACCCGCGCCTATCTGGAACTCGAGCAGCTGCGTCTGGGCGACCGTCTGCAGGTGGCCTGGCACATCAACAAGATGCCGGCCGACGCGCTGATTCCGCCCCTGGTGATCCAGCCGCTGGTGGAAAACGCGGTGTACCACGGTATCGAGCCGCTGCCGGAGGGCGGCGAAATCAATCTCAATATTTACCGTAGCGCCGACAAGGTGCACATCGTGGTGCGCAATCCGATTGCCACCGACGCCGGACACCACAAGGGCAACCGCATCGCGCTGGCGAACATCCGCGAACGCCTGCTGCTGCATTTCGACCTCGACGCCCAGCTCAAGTTGGAACCGCTGGGTGCCGTTTATCAGGTGCATATCGTGATTCCCTACACCCGTGAACGCACCCAACCCGCCCCTGCGCGTCCTCATCGTCGATGACGAGGCGCCCGCGCGCCGGCGCCTGCGTGACGTGCTGTCGGATTGCGCCGACCGGTTGCCGGTCGACATCGTCGGCGAGGCGGACAACGGGCTGGATGCGCTGAATCAGGTGCAGCGGCAGCCGGTCGACGCGGTATTGCTCGACATCCGCATGCCCGGCATGGACGGCCTGGAGTGTGCTGCCCATCTCAATACGCTGGACAAGCCGCCGGCCATCATCTTCAGCACGGCCTACGAGGCGTATGCCTGCCAGGCGTTCGACCTCAACGCGGTCGACTACCTCCTGAAACCGGTGCGCGCCGATCGTCTCATGCGTGCCCTGTCGCGGGCGCACAGCCTGAGCGACAATGTGCTGGAACGGCTGCGGGCCGTGCATCCCAAGGCGCGCACGCATCTTTCGGTCAACGAGAAGGGCCGCATCGTGCTGATTCCCGTGCCGGACATTCTCTATCTCAAGGCGGAACTCAAGTACGTCACGGTGCGCACCGCCGCCCGCGAATTTCTCCTCGAGGAATCGCTCACCCGCCTGGAAAGCGAGTGGGGCGACACCTTTCTGCGCATCCACCGCAATTGCCTGGTGGCGCGCGCGCGCATCCGCGAAATCGGCAAGCGGGCCGGCGAGGACGACGGCCATTTCCTACGCCTGGACGGATTGGACGAGCGCCTGCCTGTCAGCCGGCGCCAGTACTCTGCCCTGCGAGAGACCCTCAAATCCCGTTGACCTGAGGTATCGCGGGCGGGATTTCAGTTGTCAGGGGGCTGGATCCGCTGGAAAGCCTGGATTTTATGGCCAGCCCATAAAATAAATGTCTTTTACATCATGTGTTTAGTGCGCGTCTACAACTAAAGTTGTATAGCCTGATTTCGTTCCGCTACGTAGGATGACCGGGCTTGCTGTTGTATGGCTGCAAGCAGAAGTTCTCCGCAATGAGGAACGTGTCTCCTCATCTCTGCCGGGTTCGCAAGGACCCGGCATTTTTTCGCCCGCGCTCGGTATCATGGCGGCCATGGAAAACGAGTCCCCCGACCTCAAAGAAATCGAGCTGGCCAGCGAAACCGTCTTCAAGGGACGCCTGATGCACGTCAAGCGCGACCGCGTGCGCCTGCCCAATGGCAAGGAATCGACGCGCGAATACATCGTTCATCCCGGCGCCGTCGTCGTCATCCCGGTGTTCGACAACGGTGACCTGCTGCTGGAACGGCAGCACCGCTACCCCTTGCACCGCGACTTCATCGAACTGCCCGCCGGAAAGATCGACCCCGGCGAGGACGACCTCAGCTGCGCGAAACGGGAACTGGAAGAGGAGACCGGCTACACCGCCGCCGAATGGCGCGAGGTCACCACCATCTATCCCTGCATCGGCTACTCGGACGAGCGGCTGGCCTTCTATCTGGCGCGTGGGCTCAAACCCGGCAACCACGGCCGCGACCACGACGAGTTCCTGGAAATCCTGCGGGTGCCGTTCGGCGAAGCGATGGACTGGCTGCGCAGCGGCAGGATCTGCGAAACCAAGACCGTGATCGGACTATTCTGGCTGGAGAAGATGCTGCAGCAGGGCTGGTAGGCCCTGACATTCAGCCTCAACCGGGCGGGTAGGCCAGGTTCGGCGCCAGCCAGCGCTCCGCTTCCGCCAGCGTCCAGCCCTTGCGGCGGGCGTAGTCCTCGACCTGGTCGCGCTCGATCTTCGCCACCGCGAAATACTGACTGGTGGGATGCGACAGGTAGAAGCCCGATACCGCGGCGCCCGGCCACATGGCAAAGTTCTCGGTCAACACCACCCCGATCCGGGCCGTGGCGTCGAGTACCTCGAACAGCGGGGCCTTCTCGCTGTGTTCAGGGCAGGCGGGATAGCCCGGTGCGGGGCGGATGCCCTGGTATTTTTCCGCGATCAGATCGTCATTGGTGAGCGCTTCCTCGCTGGCATAGCCCCAGAATTCGCGGCGCACGCGCAGATGCAGGTGCTCGGCGAAGGCCTCGGCGAGGCGGTCGCACAGCGACTTGAACAGGATCGCCGAATAGTCGTCGTGGGCGGCCTCGAAGGCCCTGGCACGCTCGTCTTCGCCGATGCCGGCGGTCACGACGAAGGCACCGAGATAGTCCTTCAGCCCGCTGGCCTTGGGCGCGACGAAGTCGGCGATGCACAGGTTGGCGCGACCTTCCGGCTTTTTCATTTGCTGGCGCAGGTTGTGCCAGGTCATCTGTACGCTAGAGCGCGATTCGTCGGTGTAGACCTCGATGTCGTCGTCATTGACCGTGTTGGCGGGAAACAAGCCGAATACGGCGCGGGCTTCCACCCAGTGCTCCGCGATCATCTTCTGCAGCATCGCCTGGGCGTCGGCGTAGAGCTTCTTCGCCTCGGCACCGACGACTTCATCGTCGAGGATCTTCGGGAATTTGCCGTGCAGCTCCCATGAGGCGAAGAACGGCGTCCAGTCGATGGTCTCGGCGAGCTTCGCCAGGTCGTAGGCCTTCAGCACATGCACGCCAGGTTGCCTGGGCACGGGCGGCGTGTAGCTCGACCAGTCGATCCTGAACTTGTTGGCGCGTGCCTCGGCCAGCGGCAGGCGTACGGTGTCGGACTTGTGTTTGAGGTGGCGTTCGCGCGTGACGGCGTAGTCCGCCTTGATTTCGGCAGCAAAGGCGTCGCGCAGGTCATTCGACAGAAGTTGCGTGCAGACGCCGACCGCACGCGAGGCGTCCTTCACGTAGACCACCGGGTGCTCGTAGTTCGGCTCGATCTTCACCGCGGTGTGGGCGAGCGAAGTGGTGGCGCCGCCGATCAGCAGCGGAATGGTGAAACCCTGGCGCTGCATTTCCTTCGCCACGTGCGCCATTTCCTCCAGCGACGGCGTGATCAGGCCGGACAGGCCGATGATGTCGGCCTTGTGCTCTTTTGCAGCATCGAGGATCTTCTGCGCCGGCACCATGACGCCGAGGTCGACGATGTCGTAGCCGTTGCAGCCGAGCACCACGCCGACGATGTTCTTGCCGATGTCGTGGACGTCGCCCTTGACCGTGGCCATGACGATCTTGCCTGCGCTCTGCGCGTCGCCGACCTGCTTGTCGGCCTCGATGAAGGGAAGCAGGTGCGCCACCGCCTGTTTCATCACGCGGGCCGACTTGACCACCTGCGGCAGGAACATCTTGCCGGCGCCGAACAGGTCGCCGACCACGTTCATGCCGGCCATCAGCGGACCTTCGATCACGTGCAGCGGGCGCTCGGCTTCAAGACGCGCGGCTTCGGTGTCCTCGACGATGAATTCGGTAATGCCTTGAACCAGCGCATGGCTCAGACGTTCGTTGACCGGCAGGTTGCGCCAGGCCAGGTCGACGACTTTTTCCTTGGCGCCGCCTTTGACGTTCTCGGCAAAGCTGACCAGCCGCTCGGTCGCGCTGTCCTTATCGGAACCTTTGGGGCGGCGGTTGAGCAGCACGTCCTCGACGCGTTCCTTGAGTTCCGGGTCAAGGTTGGCATAGACGCCGAGCTGGCCGGCGTTGACGATGCCCATGTCCATGCCGGCCTGGATCGCGTGGTAGAGGAAGGCGGTGTGGATCGCCTCGCGTACCGCGTCGTTGCCGCGGAACGAAAAGCTCACGTTCGACACGCCGCCCGAGATGTGCGCGTGCGGCAGGTTCTGGCGGATCCAGCGGGTGGCCTCGATGAAATCCACCGCGTAGTTGGCATGTTCCTCGATGCCGGTGGCGACCGCGAAGATGTTGGGGTCGAAGATGATGTCCTCGGCCGGGAAACCGACGGTCTCGGTCAGCAGTTTATAGGCGCGCGCGCAGATCTCGGTCTTGCGTGCATAGGTGTCGGCCTGACCGGTTTCGTCGAAGGCCATCACGATCACCGCCGCGCCGTAGCGCAGGCACAGTTTGGCGCGCTCGATGAATTCGGCCTCGCCTTCCTTCATCGAGATCGAATTGACGATGCCCTTGCCCTGGATGCACTTGAGGCCGGCCTCGATGACGCTCCATTTCGACGAGTCGATCATGATCGGCACCCGTGCGATGTCGGGCTCGGAAGCGATCAGGTGCAGGAAGCGCACCATCGCCGCCTCGGCGTCGAGCATGCCCTCGTCCATGTTGATGTCGATCACCTGGGCGCCGTTTTCCACCTGCTGGCGCGCGACCGACAGCGCGTCGTCGTAGCGGCCCTCGAGGATCATGCGGGCGAAGGCCTTGGAGCCGGTGACGTTGGTGCGTTCGCCGACGTTGACGAAGAGCGAGTCCTTGCCGACGTTGAACGGTTCCAGCCCCGACAGGCGCATGGCTGGCTCCAGCACCGGTGGGGTGCGTGGCGCGACGCCTTCGACCGCCTTGGCGATGGCTGCGATGTGCGTGGGCGTGGTGCCGCAGCAGCCGCCGACGATGTTCAAGAGCCCCGAGCGTGCCCATTCGCCGATGTGTACGGCCATTTGCGCACCGTCCATGTCATATTCGCCGAAAGCGTTCGGCAGGCCGGCGTTGGGGTGGGACGACACGAAGACGTCGGCCTTGCTGGACAGTTCGGCGACATACTGGCGCAGCAGGTCGGGGCCGAGCGCGCAGTTGAGACCGATGGATAACGGCCGGGCATGGCGCACCGAGTTCCAGAAAGCCTCGCCGGTCTGGCCCGACAGCGTGCGGCCGGAGGCGTCGGTGATGGTGCCGGAAATCATCACCGGCAGCCGCAACTGGTGGGCCTCGAAGTATTCTTCGATGGCGAACAACGCGGCCTTGGCGTTGAGCGTGTCGAAAATCGTCTCGACCATCAGGATGTCGACACCGCCCTTCACCAGACCATCGATCGCTTCCAGATAGGCCGCGCGCAGCTGGTCGAAGCTGACGTTGCGGAAGCCGGGGTCGTTGACGTCCGGCGAGATGGTCGCGGTGCGCGAGGTCGGACCGAGCACGCCGGCGACGAAACGCGGCTTGTCCGGATTCTGCGCGGTCGCCTCGTCGGCGGCTTCGCGTGCCAGTCGGGCGGCGGTGAAGTTGAGTTCCGGCACCAGGAATTCCATGTGGTAGTCCGCCATGGAAATCGAGGTGGCGTTGAAGCTGTTGGTCTCCAGGATGTCGGCGCCCGCGGCCAGATACTTGGCGTGGATCTCCTTGATGATGTGCGGCTGCGTCAGGGAGAGCAGATCGTTGTTGCCCTTGAGATCGTGCGCAAAATCGGCAAAGCGTGTACCGCGATAGTCGGCTTCGCTGAGCTTGTAGGACTGGATCATCGTCCCCATCGCGCCGTCGAGGATCAGGATGCGCTGGGCGAGCAGGGAGCGGATCAGGGCGGTGCGATTGGACATGATGCAGGGGGATGCGAACAAACCCGAATGTTATCACCCCGGACATGGGCCTCGATTGCGACTGTTGACATGTCGACATCCCTATCCGGTTTGCCACAGGGCGTGAACCGGCATCCCGCATGGAGGGCATCAAAAGTGCCGGAGGGACTGGTCTGATAATTGCTGCCTCGCTACAAAAACCAGGCACACGAAACCGCGAGCATCCGGATGACCACAAGCAAACAATTGAATCGAATCCTGTTGATCCTTTTGCTGGGTGCGCTGTTTCCCCATGCGGTGTTTGCTGCCGACCGTGAGGAAAAAGCCTCGGACTATTACGAGGATGCGCTGGTGCGCATGCAACATAAGGACACCGCGGGCGCCATCCTCCAGTTGAAAAACGCGCTGCAGCAGGACAGCAAAATGCTGCCTGCCCTCGTCCTGCTGGGCAAGGCCTACCTTGAAAGCGGGGCGCCACTGGGGGCTGAGCGCGTGCTGGCGGATGCGGAGCGGCTGGGTGCGGATCGATCGCAGATCATCGCCATGCAGGCAGAGACGTATAACCTCCTGGGCAGGAATCAGGCCTTGCTGGAACGGTTCTCGCCGGAGGGGCTGCCATCCGACGTGAAGTACAAGGTGCTGGTCACCCGTGCCTATGCGCAAATCGATCTTGGCCAGATGCCCGCAGCAATCCAGTCGCTGGAACAGGCCCGGAAGATTGCTCCCGACAAGCCATCCGCACTGGTTGCACTGGCGACGGCTTATCTGCGCAGAGGGAATTTTCCGGATGCCGCTGCCATGGCGCAATTGGCGGTCACAAAAACCCCGGCCGATCCTTCCTGCTGGAACATGAAAGGCTCGGTCGCCCATGCACAGGGGAATGTCCAGGAAGCGCTGGCAGGCTACGGCAAGGCACTGGCCCTGAAGCCCGATTACCTGGATGCGCTGATTGCCCGGGCCTCCCTGCTGTTTGACCTCAACAGAAACAACGAGGCGGTCCGGGACGTGGCGGTTCTGAAACAGAAATTCCCCGGCGATCCACGCAGCGCCTACCTGCAGGCACTTCTGGCCGGTTGGCAAGGGAAGGATACGGAAGCCCGCAATGCGCTTGTTGCAGCGGCGAGTGCCCTGGATGCCCTGCCTTTCGAAGCGGTGAAGACGCGTCCCCAACTGCTTCTTCTGGGTGGCATCGCGCATTACAGTCTCGGCCAGAATGAAAAGGCCAAAATCTATCTGGGAAGCTACCTCAATCAATACCCCCGGCACGTTGGGGCAGGCAAGATCATGGCGGCCATCCTGACGAGCGAGAAGGATTACACTGGGGTGATCACGATCCTGGAAGGCCCGGCGAAGACACGACCCAATGATCCCCAGGCGCTATCCATGCTGGCGACCGCGTATATGGCGCTGGGCCAGCATGCCAAGGCGGTTTCCCTGCTAGAGCAGGCGTCCTCGATGAGCGGCGGCGGCACGCCGGATATCACCGCAAATTTCGGCTTGAGCTTGATTGGAAGCGGGCAGGAAGCGCAGGGTGTGGTGCAACTGCAGAAGGCTTACGCGGAGAATCCTGGCCACGCCTACTCAGGCCTCCCGCTGGCCATTCTGTATCTGAAGCAGAGCCAGTCCAAACCGGCAATACAGATTTTGCAGGCAGTGACGAGGAACGAACCGCGGAATCTGACTGCGCTGAATCTCCTGGGGGTAGCACAGGGCTTGTCGAAAGACCTGGTAGGGGCACGCAAGACGTACGGGCTGGTTCTGGAGAAAAGCCCGGGCTTTATCCCCGCAAAGCTCAATCTGGCACGCCTGGATCGGTATGAAGGCAAGCCGGAAGACGCGCGACGGCGGCTCCTGGCCATTCTCAAGGATCAGCCGAAAAATCTGGATGCGCTGTACGAGCTGGCACAGTTGGAACTAGCCGCCAGACGCCCACAGGATGCGGTGCGCTGGCTGGAAAAGGCGCGCTCGTTCAATCCGCAAAGTCTCAGACCTGGCCTCATGCTGGTTGATGTATATCTTGGTACGGGAGATGTGCAGAAAGCACTAGATATCGCTAAGGACATACAGGCGGCCAACCGGGATAACCTATTTGCACTGGCGGCTCTGGGGCGAAGCTATCTGGCAATCGGAAATCGCGGGCTGGCGCGCGAGAACTTCAAACGCATGACCCAATTGGCCGGCTTCGACGCCGATTGGCAGCAGCGTACGGCCGGGCTTCAGATCAGGGCAGGCGATTACGAAGGCGCACGTTATTCGCTGGACAAGGCCTTGCTGAGCAAGCCGGGCTACTTGCCGGCCTTGTTGCTCAAGGCCGATCTTGAAAGGCTGTCGGGTAATCTGGATGCGGCCGATAAACAGGGGCGTGCCCTGGCTGCCCAGTACCCCAGGGAGGCTGCCGTGCAGCAACTGCTCGGCGACGTCGCCATACAGCGCCAGCGTTGGGGCGATGCCATTTCCGCCTATGGGAGCGCGTATGACCTTGAGAAGAATTCAGAGCACGCGATCGGCTTGTACAGCGCCTACAGCCGATCCGGAAACAACGCCAAGGCTCTGGCGTTCATCCAGTCGTGGGTCGGCAGCAATCCCGCCGACCCTGTTGCCCGCCGGGCCCTGGCCGGCGCCTATGTTCAGGCGGGACAGCTGGATATGGCGCAGCAGCAATATGAGACCTTGAACAAACTGTTGCCCAATGATGCCAGTGTCTATAACGATCTGGCCTACATCATGCTCAAGCGGCGTCAACCCGGCGCATTGGCGATGGCGGAGAAGGCTTATCAACTGGCGCCCGGCAACGCCAATGTGGCCGACACGCTGGGGTGGGCCTGGGTGGAAGCAGGTGAGGTGAGAAAAGGCTTGCGTTATTTGCGAGAAGCCAAAATCCGGGCGCCCACTGATCCAGAAGTTCGTGATCATCTGGCTGAAGCGTTGAAGCGGGCGGGAGCCGCTCAGCGGTGATTGAACCCGGGCTATGAACGGAACAGACAGGAATACTTGTCGGCTTTCTTTACAAGAAAGCAGAAAATCCGCGGGGCGGAGATGGAATTTTATTCTATCTATATGATTAATAATGGATATAAAGCCTTGGGTACGTGTTTTGCATAGGACATGGACACGTAGTATTCCTCAAGACAGCAGACAGGGACAATCCAAAATGACTAAATTCCGGCAAGCGACGAAAGTAATTGGCGTATTGGCGATCGGCCTTGGCGTCATGAGCGCGGCTCAGGCCAATATCTCTTGTGGCGGGGGCGGTACGCCTTCTACTTCCTGCCCCACCTGGACATTCAACCAATCCGGCACCATCGTCGGAAACACCGCTACGCTCAAGCTGTCTGAATCACAGACCAACTCGCTGCCGGCGGGGGTCACGTCTGCGGTCGCCAAGGCTTATTCGAATTTGGGCGGGACCAACTCGTTGCTTCAGCAGGCGTATATCGGTGCCTACGGCGCGATGGGGGTGACCGATTCCAAAACCGCTACCGGGGGAGCCCCCACCATTGCGGATACCGCCGACTTTTCTTCGCCCAACCATGCGGTAGACAACTCGGGCAACATCGATTCCATCCTATTCAGCTTTACTAGTGACAAGGTCAACCTGACATCCTTTACGACAGGTTACGAATCGGGTGATGCCGATTTCACAGTGCTGGCCTATACCGGGTCCGGTATCCCGAACCTGTCGGCGTTGACTTATGGAAATACTGGTGGGGCTACCGGCCTGTTGCAAAATGGCTGGACCTTGATCGCGAATACCAACGTGAGCGGTGCCGTAAGTGGTGGTACGACCCATACCTTTGCAAATAGTGTGGTTTCCAGCTACTGGCTGATTGGAGCGCTCAATACCTTGGTAGGGGGTGTGCAGGATAGTCAGAAGGATTACTTCAAGATCCTTTCAGTATCAGGATGCGACTGCTCAACCGCACCGAAAGGAACGCCCGGGTGCGGGACGAACAATGGGGGCGGCGTGCCGGAACCTGGCACGATGTTCCTGATGGGTGCGGGGCTGTTTGGCTTGACGCGCATCAATTCCAGGCGCCTTGTCCGCAGGACTGTCTGACCTTTCCTGCAACAAGTAGAACAGGCCCCGTTTATCGGGGCCTTTTTGTTTTCAGGCGTGCTGAATTCAGACTCTGCTAATGTAGGGAAGAACCGCACTGCGGAGAATGCGATGAAACATATGACACCAAGAGAGTCCCTCGATTTCCTGAACCGGCACCCTGAGGCCGTGTTTATCGACTGCCGCTCGGAGATTGAATACCTGTTCGTCGGGCATCCCGTGGGAGCGATCCACATCGCTTGGCAGGATGGCCCGGACTGGGACGTCAATCCGGATTTTCTGGGCCACGCACGCAAGGCCGCGTCGGTCAATCGCCCGGTGGTATTGATCTGCCGCTCAGGTCGGCGTTCGGCAGATGCCGGACGCTATCTCGAAAAATACGGCTTCCCCGAGGTCTACAACGTCACGCACGGGTTCGAGGGCGAGATGGACGAGACCCGCCACCGCAGTACGAAAAACGGCTGGCGTTTCGATGGGCTGCCGTGGGAACAGACGTGACAGGGAGCCTCAGCCCAGCTTCACCCCCAGCCAGGCGCCGATGAAATAGGTCGCCAGCCCTGCGGCGGCGCCGATGCCCAGCATGCGCAGGCCGGAGAGGATGGCGTGGCGGCCGGTGAACAGGCTCATGCTGGCGCCGACGGCAAACAGGCCCAGCGCCGTCAGTCCGATCGAGGCTGCGAGTGCATGGCCATGGCCGAACAGGAACGGCAGCAGCGGCAGCGCCGCCCCGGCGGTGAAGGCGGCAAACGACGAGATCGCCGCCACCCACGGCGAGCCGAGCTCGTCGGGGTTCAATCCGAGCTCCTCGCGTGCCAGGGTGTCGAGCGCGCGCCCGGGATCCTGCATCAGGGTGTCGGCCAGGCGCCGCGCCTCGGCAGCATCCATGCCCTTGGCGGTGTAGATCAGCGCCAGCTCGGCCGCTTCCTCCTGAGGGTATTGCTCCAGTTCGTCGCGTTCGAGGCCGATCTGGTATTCGAACATTTCGCGCTGCGAGCGCACCGACACATACTCGCCCGACGCCATCGAGAATGCCCCGGCCAGTAGTCCGGCCACGCCAGTGAGCACGATGATCGACGGTTCCGGCGCGGCTCCGGCGACGCCGTAGATCAACGCGGCATTCGACACCAGGCCGTCGTTGATGCCGAACACGCCGGCGCGCAGGGCATTGCCGGCTGCACCGTTCTGGTGGCGTTTGCCGATGTCGTCGCGCCTGATCGGCATGGGATGCGGCGGATTCTGCGTATACAGCACCATGCCGCGCACTTTCATCGCCGCCAGCACGCCGCGCATCACACGCGGCTTGAACACGCGCGTGAGCCGGGCCACGACGCGGGTGCGCAGGTCGGGCCGGAACGCTGCCGGTGCCGGGCGGCCGCTTCGCACCATGGCGGCCAGCCAGATCTCCGACTGATCGTCGGCAGCCTGGGCCAGTTCGTTGAATAGCGCCTCGCGCGGCGTGCCGTGCTCGCATTCCGCGACCACGCGATAGAGCCAGGCCGATTGTTTTTCTTCCTGCCAGGATTCGTAGGGATCACTCATGCGGGAGGCCTCCGATATTGAATGGCTTCGGCGAGATGCGCCGGCATGATCACGTCGCTGTCCGCCAGATCGGCCACGCTACGCGCCAGCTTGAGCACACGGTGGTAGGCGCGCGCCGACAGGTTCAAGCGGGCAATCGCCTGCTTGAGCAGGGTTTCCCCTGCTGTATCCAGCTGGCAGAACTGTTCAATCTCCTGGGTGCCGAGCGCGGCATTGGGCTTCCCCTGCCGTTGCATCTGGCGTGCGCGTGCCGCCTCCACGCGGGCGCGTATGGCCTCGCTGGGCTCGCCTGCACCGGCCTGCATCAGTTCATCCTGCGTCAGCGCCGGCACGCTGATCTGGATGTCGATACGGTCGAGCAGCGGTCCGGAAATGCGTGCGCGGTAGCGCGCGATCTGATCCGGCGTGTCGCGGCAGGCCTGGGTCGGGTGGCCCAGATAGCCGCAGGGGCAGGGGTTCATCGCTGCGACAAGCTGGAAGCGCGCCGGAAAATCGGCCTGCCGGGCGGCGCGCGAGATCGTGATGCGGCCGGTTTCCAGCGGCTCGCGCAGCACTTCCAGCACCTGCCGCGAAAATTCCGGCAGTTCGTCGAGGAACAGCACGCCGTGGTGAGCCAGCGAAATCTCGCCCGGGCGCGGGTTGCCGCCGCCACCGACCAGTGCCACCGCCGAGGCGGTGTGATGGGGCGCGCGGAAGGGTCGGCGCTGCCAGTGCTCGTGGCGGAAGCCGCCATTGAGCGAAGCGACCGCGGCCGCTTCCAGCGCCTCGGTCTCGCCCATCGCCGGCAGGATGCCCGGAAAACGTGCGGCCAGCATCGATTTGCCGGTCCCTGGCGGACCCGACATCAGCACCGAATGGCCGCCGGCGGCGGCGACTTCGAGTGCACGCTTGGCGGCGGCCTGGCCTTTGACGTCGGTAAAATCGGGATAAGCGGGCATCTGGGGGACGGTGTCCGCCTCGGAAAGCGCGAGCGGCGTCTGCCCCGCGAGCCAGGCGCAGACATCGAGCAGGCTTGCCGCAGCCAGTGTCTCGACGCCACGGGCGAGTGCCGCTTCGCTGGCCGACGTGGTGGGCAGTATCAGTTGCCGGCCAGTGGTGCGCATAGCCAGCGCCATGGCCAGGGCGCCGCGTACCGGGCGCAGTTCGCCGGTCAGTGCGAGCTCGCCGGCAAATTCGGCGTGCTTCAACTTGTCGGCGGGAATCTGCCCGGAGGCGGCGAGGATCGCCAGTGCGATCGGCAGATCGAAGCGTCCGGACTCCTTGGGCAGGTCGGCCGGGGCGAGGTTGACCGTGATGCGGCGCGCCGGAAATTCGTAACGCGCATTCTGGATCGCCGCGCGCACCCGGTCGCGCGCTTCCTTTACTTCGGTTTCCGGAAGTCCGACCAGGGTGAACGCCGGCAGCCCGTTGGCGAGATGCGCCTCGACCACCACCTCGGGCGCATGCATGCCGTTCAACGCCCGGCTCTTGACGACGGCGACGGCCACGTTGCTTATTCTTCTTCGCGCTGCTGCTTTTCCAGTTCGGCCAGACGCGCTTCCAGTTGCGCCAGCTTCTCGCGCGTGCGCACCAGCACTTCGGTCTGCACGTCGAATTCCTCGCGGCTCACCATGTCCAGCTTGCCGAGCATCGAGGTCAGCCCGGCCTTGAGATTCTGTTCGATGTCCTTGGCGGGCGATTGCTTGAGCACCTCACCCAGCTTGTTGACCAGATCGTTGATGAATGTGGGATTGGGGAATTTCGGATTCATGACGGCCTCCAGTGATTGCGAGAGTGTAGCAAGCACTGGACACGCAACGCAGCACAGGCATGAGGGTGCGGCATACGGCACAAAGAGTGTGCATGACGCTTCCGTGGCGCACCATGGAAGTGCGGTTTAATCGCCTTCCATCCATGCCATGGTTATAAGTTGTTGTTCTTAAATAAATAAAAAACTGGCATAGCTTATGCTCAACGAGAAGTGCGATTTTGCGCGCCCTCATCGATACAGGAGAAATTCATGAAAAAATTTGCACACGCTTTGGTTCTGACGGGTTTGGTGGCGATGCCTGCCCTGGCAATGGCAGATGATCCCGCGCCGCCGAATCCGTTGACCGCCAATATCGGCCTCACCAGCAACTACGTCTTCCGTGGCATTTCCCAGAGCCAGAACGGCCCGGCGATTCAGGGCGGAATCGACTACGCGCATCCCAGCGGCTTCTATGTGGGGACCTGGGCATCGAACGTGTCCTGGGTGTCCACCCTCAACGCAGCTGGCAAAGCGTTCAAAAACAACAACAGCATGGAGCTCGACCTCTACGGCGGTTTCAGGCAGTCGATGGGTGACTTTGGCTACGACGTCGGCGCGATCGAGTACTACTACCCGGGCGACAAGATTTCCGGCGTGGCAAGCCCGGATACCACCGAGGTTTACGTGAGCGGCAGCTGGAAATTCCTGAGCCTGAAGTACAGCCATACCGTGTCCAGCCACTTCGTCGGCTGGGTGGGTGCCCAAGGCCAGAATACCCGCAACAGTAACTACATCGAGGCGAATGCCAACTACGACCTCGGCGGCGGCTGGGGTGTGCTGGGCCACGTCGGCCATCAGAAAATCGAGAACCTGAGTGTTGCCGACTATACGGATTGGAAAGTCGGCGCAACCAAGGATGTCGGCTTCGGTGTCTTCACCCTGGCCTACACGGACACGAACGCGGACACCCCTACCTACACCTGGGCGACCTCGGCTGTGGGTGCCAACGCGAAAAAAGTCGCTGATGGCCATCTCTTCCTGTCCTTCACCAAAACCTTCTAATCCAGTCTGAGCTATTCGCTCCTCTCTGCGAGGTGGAGAGGAGCGAGCCCGGAAAACCCTTTGAATCGGGAGATAGGAATGAAATTCGTAACGGCAATCATCAAGCCGTTCAAGCTGGATGAAGTACGCGAGGCGTTGTCCGCCATCGGCGTTACCGGCTTGACGGTTACGGAAGTGAAGGGGTTTGGGCGGCAGAAAGGCCATACCGAGCTGTATCGCGGCGCGGAGTATGTGGTCGATTTTCTGCCCAAAGTGAAGATTGAAGTGGCCATCAAGGCCGAGTTGCTGGAGCGCGTGATCGAGGCGATCGAGAAGGCGGCCAACACCGGCAAGATCGGCGACGGCAAGATTTTTGTCACCAGCCTGGAGCAGGTCGTGCGCATCCGCACGGGCGAATCCGGCCCCGACGCCCTTTGAGGAGCTAGAACATGAAAAAGCTATTTGCTTCACTGGGCCTGATGCTTGCCCTGCTGTCTCCCAACCTGGTATTGGCTGATGACGCTCCTGCCGCCCCGGCGGCGCCGGCGGCCGAAAGCCAGGCCGCACCGGCTCCGGCAGCAGCGGCTGTGGCCGCTCCCGCCGCAGCGCCTGCGGCTACACCGGCACCCGCTGCCGCACCGGCACCTGCGCCGACCCCCAACAAGGGCGATACGGCGTGGATGCTGTTGTCGACGGTCTTGGTCATCATGATGTCGATCCCCGGACTCGCACTGTTCTACGGCGGTCTGGTGCGCAGCAAGAACATGCTGTCGGTGTTGATGCAGGTGTTTTCCATTTTTTCGCTCATCGTGGTGTTGTGGGCGATCTATGGCTATTCGCTGGCATTCACCGAGGGCAATGCCTTCTTCGGCGGTTTCGACCGCTTGCTGCTGAAGGGCATCTTCAATTCGACTGACGGCAGCGTGGCGAATGCGGCAACCTTCAGCAAGGGCGTGGTGATTCCCGAGTTTGCCTTTGTCGCCTTCCAGGCTACGTTCGCGGCCATTACGGTTGCGCTGGTCGTCGGCTCGTTTGCCGAGCGCATGAAGTTCTCGGCCGTGCTGCTGTTCTCCGCGTTGTGGTTCACCTTCTCCTACATCCCCATGGCGCACATGGTGTGGTTCTGGACCGGCCCGGATGCGATCAAGGATGCCGCCAGCCTGGCCACGGAAACGGCCAAGGGTGGGTGGCTGTTCCAGAAAGGTGCGCTCGACTTCGCCGGCGGCACGGTCGTGCACATCAATGCGGCGATTGCGGGCCTGGTCGGTGCGTTCGTGGTGGGCAAGCGTATCGGCTACGGCAAGGAATCGATGACGCCGCATAGCCTGACCATGACCATGATCGGCGCGTCGCTGCTGTGGGTGGGCTGGTTCGGATTCAACGCAGGTTCTGCGCTGGAAGCGGGCGGCACGGCTGCACTGGCGTTCATCAACACGCTGAATGCGACCGCTGCGGCGGCCTTGACCTGGACCTTTGCCGAATGGCTGCTCAAGGGCAAGCCTTCCATGCTGGGTGCGGCGTCGGGTGCAGTGGCCGGTCTGGTCGCCATCACCCCGGCCTGCGGCTGGGTGGGCGTGGGCGGCGCACTGGCCATCGGTGCACTGGCAGGTGTGGTGTGCCTGTGGGGGGTCACCGGGCTGAAGAAGCTGCTGGGCGCGGACGATTCGCTGGACGTGTTCGGCGTGCACGGCATCGGCGGCATCCTCGGCGCGCTGCTGACGGGCGTGTTCAACAACTGGAGCCTGGGCGGCACCGGCATCGCCGACTATGTGAACAACACGGTGGTCAACACCGAGATCGCTTCGCAGGTCTGGATTCAGGCGCAGGCGGTGCTGACCGCGCTGGTCTGGTCGGGTGTGGTGGCCTTCATCTGCTACAAGCTGGTGGATATCACCATTGGTCTGCGTGTTCCTGAAGAGCAGGAGCGCGAAGGTCTGGATACCACCCAGCATGGCGAGCGTGCCTACAGCATGTAAGCCTTCCTGTCTCCGACGGAAGTCTGGGGCGCCCTTCGGGGCGCCCCTTTTCATTGGGCCTCCAGCCATATCACGGCACGCCTCGCCCGTCCCGTTGTTAACGCTAAAACGGTGCGCTTGCGCACTAAAAGAATGCCCATTGCATACCGGAAAAACAGGCGTGAGTTTCTTATTAAATCTTTGTATTCATATTGATAGGTTGATATTCGAACCATGGCACGGGGGTTGCTTAATGGTGAATGAATATTACGAATATTCACTTCAGTAATACCCACCCTGTCAAGGAGCCCACCATGAATGTGAAGCACATCCGAAGCACCCTGAAGACTCTGTTCACCCGGCTGGTGATCCCCGCCGCCGCGGCCATGTCCATTTCGGCCCATGCCGCCCAACCCCTCAAGATCGGCTACAGCGATTGGCCGGGCTGGGTCGCCTGGCAGGTCGCCCTCGACAAGGGCTGGTTCAAGGAAGCCGGGGTGCCCGTCGACTTCGAATGGTTCGACTATTCCGCCTCCATGGATGCCTACTCGGCCGGCAAAATCGACGCCGTGCTGATGACCAACGGCGATGCTCTGGTCACCGGCGCGGCCGGCGGCAAGA
Source organism: Hydrogenophilales bacterium (assembly GCA_016195805.1). Classification (GTDB taxonomy): domain Bacteria; phylum Pseudomonadota; class Gammaproteobacteria; order Burkholderiales; family Thiobacillaceae; genus Thiobacillus. The sequence goes on along the minus strand of JACPYT010000008.1, from coordinate 16,646 downwards.
GCGTCATGGTCATGCTGACCGACTACTCCAACGGCAACGACATGATCGTCGCCAAGCCCGGCATCAAATCGCTGAAGGACCTCAAGGGCAAGAAGGTCGCCGTCGAAGAAGGGCTGGTCGAGCACCTGCTGCTGCTCAATGGCCTGAAGAAGGCGGGCATGAAGGAAGCGGACGTGACCCTGGTCAACGCCAAGACCAACGAAATGCCGCAGGTCCTCGCCTCCGGCGACGTCGCCGCGATCGGTGCCTGGCAGCCGATCGCCGGCCAGGCCATGAAGGCCGTGCCCGGTTCGCGTCCGGTCTACACCTCGGCCAACGAGCCTGGCCTGATCTACGACGTGCTCGCCGTCAATCCGGCCAGCGCCAAGCAGAACAAGGCCGAATGGGCGAAGGTCGTCAAGGTGTGGGACCGCGTCGTGAAGTACATCAACGATCCCAAGACCCAGCCGGACGCCGTCAAGATCATGGCCGCCCGGGTCGGCATCTCGCCTGCCGCCTACCTGCCGCTGCTCAAGGGCACCCACCTGCTGAGCCTGGAGGATGGCAAGAAGGCTTACGTGAAAGGTCCTGGCTTCGGCTCGCTCTACGGCTCGTCCAAGGTCGCCGACGACTTCAACGTCGCCAACGGTGTCTACAAGGCGCATCAGGACGTCGACGGCTACATCGACCCGTCCTTCACCCACGCCAAGTGATCGCCTGACCTCCCCAGCCTGACAACGGAGCAGAGACAACATGATTTTCAGCCTGTTCGGTCGCGGTGCGGATATCGACGCACGCAAACGCACGTTCCTCGCGATCGGTTCGTTTCTGCTGCCGTTGCTGGTCTGGTGCCTGGTCAGCTATGCGCCGTTCGTCTGGCATCCCAAGGTCCTCGTCACCGATCCGGGCGGCGTGGATTACTTCCAGGTCGACATGCTGGTGGACAAGGCGATGTTCAAGGACGAGGTCGCCAACATGGAGCAGTCCCATCTGGCCCTTCCGGTGGGTCGCCCGTCCAATCCCATATACTTGCCTGCGCCCGACGACGTGGCGAAGGCCTTCTACAACGGTTTCGTCCATCCGCCCAAGAGCACCGACGTGCCCTCGATGCCGGCCAGCCTGTGGCATAGCGTCCAGATCATCTTCTGGGGCTTCCTGATTTCGTCGCTGATCGGCGTGCCGCTCGGCATCGTGTCCGGCACCTACAACCTCGTGGGCCGCCTGAACGAACCCTTCATCGAATTCTTCCGCTACCTGCCGGCGCCGGCCTTCGGCGCGCTGGCGGTGGCCATCCTGGGCATCTACGACGGGCCCAAGATCGCGATCATCGTCATCGGTACGCTGTTCCAGCAGGTGCTGATCATCGCCAACACCACCCGCAAGCTGGAGACCACGCTGATCGAGGCCGCCCGCACCCTGGGCAGCAAGAATCTCAAGCTGCTGAGCACAGTGGTGGTGCCGGGCATCCTGCCCGATCTCTACCGCGACCAGCGCATCCTGCTCGGCTGGGCCTGGACCTACCTGATCGTCGCCGAACTGATCGGCACCAGTTCGGGCATTACCTGGTTCATCACCCAGCAGGCGCGCTACCAGCATTTCGACAACGTCTACGCCGCCATCATGACCATCGGCATCATCGGCTTCGGCACCGATCTGGTCCTGGGCCGGCTCGGCCGGCGGCTGTTCCCCTGGGATCGTACCCAGGACCGGCAATGAGGATATGCGCATGAACCTGATTGAACCCATGCTGCCCAGCTATCTCGACCAGTCCGACGAAGTGCGCGCACGCTTCGAGCGCATCCGTCAAAGGGAAGTCATTCTTGAAGTGCGCAAGCTCGGCAAGCGCTACCGCTCGCCCCAGGGCGAGATCGAAGCCCTGCGCGGTATCGACTTCAGCGTGCGACGGCGCGAATTCGTCTGCGTCATCGGCCCTTCCGGCTGCGGCAAGTCGACCCTGATCCGCATCCTCGCCGGGCTCGACAAGCACACCTCGGGCGAGGCCCTGCTCGACGGCAAGCCGATCACCGGGCCCGGCCAGGACCGCGGCATGGTGTTCCAGGGCTATTCGCTGTTCCCCTGGCTCACGGTCAAGAAGAACGTCATGTTCGGCCCGCGCATGAAGGGCGAGGGCCATGACCAGGCCGAGCGCGACGCCAAGCTCTGGCTCGAACTGGTCGGCCTGGAGAAATTCGCCGACGCCTATCCGCACCAGCTTTCCGGCGGCATGCGCCAGCGCGTCGCCATCGCCCGCGCGCTGGTCAACCAGCCGCGCATCCTGCTGATGGACGAGCCCTTCGGCGCGCTCGACGCGCAGACCCGCGCCAAGATGCAGACGCACCTGATCGACATCTGGAAGAACATCGACGTCACGGTGCTGTTCATCACCCACGATCTCGACGAGGCGATCTATCTCGCCGACCGCATCCTGGTGTTGAAGGCGCATCCGGGCGAGGTGCAGGAAGTGATCGAGGTGCCGGTGCCGCGGCCGCGCACGCCCGGCCAGTTCAACTCGCCCGAATTCCGCGCCACCAAGGCCCGCCTGGAAGCGCTCATTCATCCGGCGCCGGAGCCGCTGCCGGAAGACGAGCAGGCCGTGAAGCCGCACATGATCCGTTTCACCGACGTGCACGACAACGTGGAGTGATGCGATGAAGTGGTCCGATCTCACCTGGTCCGAAATCCCCGGCGTGCTGGCCCGCTGCGGCCACGCCGCCATCCTGCCGGTCGGCGCGACCGAGCAGCACGGTCCGCATCTCGGCTGCGGCGTCGATTTCGTGATCGCCGAACAGCTCTGTGCCGCGGTCGCCGCGCAGACTGGCGTGCCGATGCTGCCGACGCTGCCCTACGGCTGTTCGCTCGGCCACAGCCGGCGCTGGCCCGGCACGATCGCGCTGCAGCCCATCACCCTCATTGAACTCGTCAAGCAGATCGGCGACTGGGCGTATCACGGTGGCGTACGCCGGCTGTTCATCGTCAACGCCCACGTCACCAACGCCGCGCCGCTGCGTTGCGCGCTGGAGATGCTGCGCGCCGAGCACGACGACCTGATGGTCACGGTGATCAATACCGCCACGCTGAGCGAACGGGTGCGCGAATTCCACGCCGTCGACGCCGCCGACTGGCACGCCAACGACGCCGAGACCTCGATCATGCTGGCCATCGCCCCCGAGGGTGTGCGTCCGGACAAGCTCGCCGAGGCCGACGACCCCGACCGCACCTGCGGCTGCATCTTCGCGCATCCCGTGAACCGCACCAGCCTCAACGGCGTCACCGGCACGCCCAGCCTGGCCAGTGCCGAGAAAGGCCAGCGCTGGTTCGACTGGCTGGTCGCCGACCTCGCCGCACTGGTTCAAAGGGGCGTCGTGGAAACGCCGCCGCTCGACCATTCCTATTTCGGGGACGCCGTCCCCGCCACCACCCGATAGACAAGGACGCATCATGAACACGATCGACGACACCGCCGTGCTGGACAAGCCGGACACCGCCACGCACCATTCGTCCGAGGCGACGGCCCAATTGCAGCGCGAGCTGATCGACAAGGGCGTGAAATACTGCATCGGCGCCTACGTCGACATCCACGGCGTGCCCAAGGCCAAGGTCGTGCCGATCGGCCATCTCGGCCAGATGGCCAGGGGCTCCGAACGCTACACCGGCTATGCCCTCGACGGCCTCGGCCAGGCGCCCAACGACGACGAGCTGACCTCGGTGCCCGACCTCGACCGCGCCATCCAGCTGCCGTGGGAACCGAAGATCGCCTGGATTCCGGCCGACAACCATTTCCAGGGCCAGCCCTACGCGCTGAACACCCGCGTCGCCCTGAAGAACCAGCTGGCCGAGGCGGCCAAGCTCGGCTACGGCATGAACCTCGGCATCGAGTGCGAGATCTTCCTCCTGAAGCAGAACGAGGACGGCAGCCTGTCGGTGCCGGTCGCCGACGACAAGCTGACCAAGCCCTGCTACGACGTGCGCGGCTTCGTCGACAACTTCTCCTGGCTGGACAAGGTGGCCACGACCATCAACGAGCTGGGCTGGGATCTGTACTCGTTCGACCATGAGGATGCCAACGGCCAGTTCGAGTTCGACTTCAACTACGCCGACGCGCTGACGACCTGCGACCGCCTGACCTTCTTCCGCTTCATGGCCAAGCACTACGCCAAGGAGGAAGGCTTGCTCGCCACCATGATGCCCAAGCCCTTCGCCGACAAGACCGGCAACGGCGCCCACTTCAACATGTCGATCTACGACCTCGCGACCGGCAAGAACCTGTTCGCCTGCGCGCCCGAGGACGACCCGCACGGCATCGGCCTGACCCCGCTCGGATACAGCTTCGTCGCCGGCATCCTCAAGCACGGCCGCGCGCTGTGCGCCGTGTTTGCGCCGACCGTGAACAGCTACAAGCGCCTGGTGCGGCGCGGCGCCATGAGCTATTTCTCGTGGGCGCCGGTGTTCAATTCCTGGGGCTCGAACAACCGCACCAACTCCGTGCGCATCCCGGCCGGCGGCGGCCGCTGCGAGTCGCGCAACGCCGACGGCGCAGTCAATCCCTATCTGGCCGCCACCCTGGTCCTGGCCGCCGGCCTCGAAGGCATCCGCGAGGGGCTGAATCCAGGCAATCCGAACGAGGACAACCTCTATGCCATCGGCGATGACGAGCGCCGCGCGCGCGGCATCGAGTTCCTGCCGCAGACCCTGCAGGAGGCGGTGGCCGCCTTCGCCGCCGACCCGCTGGTCGAGGCCACGCTGGGCCGCGAGCTGCGCGACGAGTTCATCCGCTACAAGACCGAGGAGTGGGAGGCCTACCACCTGGCGGTGAGCAAGTGGGAAGTGGAACGCTACAGCTACATGTTCTGAAGCCGGGAAAGGACCGACCATGACGATGACAAATGGAAGCGACAAGGTGTCCAGCCTGGTCAGCCGCATCAGTGTCTCGCTGCCGCCCGACCTGCTGGCCGAACTGGACGGCATGGTCGAAAGCCGGGGCTACGGCAGCCGCTCGCAGGCGATCGGCGAAATGGTCAATTACCAGCTGGCCGAGCACAAGCGCAGCCTCGGCAACGAGGTCATGGCGGGCACGCTGACCCTGCTCTACAACCGTGCCACCCGCGGCCTGCAGGCGCGGGTGGCGGACATCCAGTACCACCACGTCGCCGAGGTCATCAGCTCGCTGCACGTGCACCTGACCGAGGACCAGATGCTGGAGGTGATCCTGGTCCAGGGCCCGGCCGCCAAGTTGCAGGCCATCACCCACGAAATGCTCGCGCTGCGTGGCGTCATCACCGGGCGCCTGCAGCTGCTGGCGGCGGTCATTCCGCCGCTGCACGCGCCGGCCGCAGGATGACGGCCATCAACACATCGACTGGAACTCACATGGCACAAAATCTCAACCCCATCCCGCCCGAGCTCTTCCTGTGGGAAGAGGCGCTGCCCGGCGGTTGCCACTGGTCGGGCATCCTGCGCCGCGGCAATGCGCTGCGGCTCACCGACCTCAGCGGCCGCGCCAACGTTTCGGCATTGTTCTACAACGCCGAGGAAAAGCTCGAGCGCTACAACATGCCCGACACGCTCAAGGCGCAGCACACCGCGCACCTGACGACGGGCCATGCGCTCTACTCCGACATGGGCCACGTGCTGTGCTCGGTGATCAACGACAGCTGCGGCTGGCACGACACCGTGTGCGGCGTGTCCAATGCCGACATGGTGAAGGCGCAATACGGCGAGGCTACCTACCAGACCCACCGCAACGCCATGCACCGAAACGGCCGCGACGGCCTGCTGGTCGAGCTCGGCAAGTGGGGGCTGGGCAAGCGCGACGTGGTGCCGAACGTGAATTTCTTCAGCAGGGTAGCGGCCGACGAAGCCGGCCGGTTGTCCTTCGACGAATCGAATTCGCACCCCGGCGCGTACATTGATCTACGCTTCGAGATGAACGTGCTGGTGGTGCTGTCCGCTGCGCCGCATCCGCTCGATCCGCGTCCAGACTATGCGCCGGGCGACGTCATGCTCACCGCGTGGAAGAGTGGGTCACCTGCCGCGGATGACGTGTGCCGCAATAGCTGCGCGGAAAACCAGCGCGGCTTCTATCAAACCGAAATCCTTTATCGCTGAGGCCGGGCATGAGCACATTCAACCTCGTCGAGAGTCCCTTCGATCCCAAGCACGCCGTGGTCGACGCCGTCGTCAACGCAGGCGATCCGTGGCTATATGAAATCAAAAAGGGCCAGATCTTCCGTATCCTCGACCTTGAGGGCAACCAGGCCGTCGACACCTTGTTCTTCAACGCGCGCGACCCCGAGGAACGCTACAGCGCCGCCGACACCGTGCGTGCGCAGGACGCGCTCTACCTCACCGCCGGCACGCAGCTGATGTCGACCGAGGGCAGGGTGATGCTCACGATCACCGCCGATACCTGCGGCCGCCACGACACCCTGGGCGGCGCTTGCTCGTGCGAGAGCAACACGGTGCGCTACGCACTGGACAAGCGGCCGATGCACTCCTGCCGTGACAGCTTTCTGCACGCACTCGCGCACTATGACGGTGGGCTGACCAAGCGCGACATCACCAGCAACATCAATTTCTTCATGAACGTGCCGGTGACGCCCGAGGGGGGGCTCACTTTCGCCGACGGCGTGTCGGCGCCGGGCAAGTACGTCGAGATGCGCGCCGAGATGGACGTGCTGTGCCTCATCTCCAACTGTCCGCAGCTCAATAATCCGTGCAACGCCTACAATCCGACGCCGGTTCGGGTGCTGGTCTGGGATGCGCAGTAATTGGTCATTCCGGCGGTGCATGGTGGTTGCCGTTTTAGCGGCTTTACAACCATGGCCTGCCTCTTGCGGGCGCGCGCCGGAATCTAGTTGTACGCACTGGACTCCGGCCTCCGCCGGAGTGACGGACGAAGGGAAATAACTGACGGCGGGACGACCCGCCGCGTTGAATGAAGCGGGACGACCCGCCGGAGATTGCATGTTCGACAAGGTTCTCATCGCCAACCGCGGCGCCATCGCCTGCCGCATCATCCGCACCTTGCGCACGCTGGGGGTGAAATCGGTCGCTGTGTATTCGGAAGCCGACCGACACAGCCTCCACGTGCGGCTCGCCGACGAAGCCGTCGAGATCGGCCCCGCACCGGCGGCGCAAAGCTACCTGCGCGCCGACAAGATTCTCGAAGCGGCGAAGGCCACCGGCGCCCAGGCCATCCACCCCGGCTACGGCTTCCTCTCCGAGAATCCCGGCTTCGCCGAGGACTGCGCCGCCGCCGGCATCGCCTTCATCGGCCCCAGCCCGGCGCAGATGCGCGCCTTCGGTCTCAAGCACACCGCGCGCGACCTCGCCGAGCACAACAAGGTGCCGCTGCTGCCGGGCTCCGGCCTGCTGTCCGACGCCGGCCACGCCCAGGCCGAGGCCGCGCGCATCGGCTACCCGGTGATGCTGAAGAGCACCGCCGGCGGCGGTGGCATCGGCATGCGTCTGATCTGGAGTGCCGATGAGCTGGTCGAAGCCTTCCAGTCGGTGGAGCGCCTCGCCCGCGCCAACTTCAAGGAGGCCGGGATATTTCTGGAAAAGTACGTCGAGCACGCGCGCCACATCGAGGTGCAGATCTTCGGCGACGGCCGCGGTCACGTCGTCGCACTGGGCGAGCGCGATTGCTCGGTGCAGCGGCGCAACCAGAAGGTCATCGAGGAAACGCCGGCGCCTGGCCTCACCGACGCGCAACGCAGCAACTTGCTGACTACCGCGGTGCGCCTCGGCGAAGCAGTCGGCTACCGTTCTGCCGGCACCGTCGAATTCGTATACGACACCCTGAGCGGCGAGTTCTACTTTCTTGAAGTGAACACCCGGCTGCAGGTCGAGCACGGCGTCACCGAGGAAATGACCGGCGTCGATCTGGTCGAGTGGATGGTGCGCGAAGCCGCCGGCGAACTGGATCTGTCCGGCTTCAAGGCCGATCCCAAAGGCGCCTCGATGCAGGTGCGTCTGTATGCCGAAGACCCGGGCAAGGATTTCCAGCCGGCCTCAGGCGTGCTGACCGAAGTCGTCTTCCCGCAGGATGCGCGCATCGAAACCTGGGTCGAGCGCGGCTCCGACGTGCCGCCGTTCTACGACCCTATGGTGGCGAAGCTCATCGTCAAGGGCCGTGACCGCGCCGACGCGCTGGAGAAAATGCAGCAGGTGCTGGCGCAGACCCGCGTCGCTGGCATCGAGACCAACCTCGGCTACCTCGGCCAGATCGTGCGCGACGCGGTGTTCAGGGAAGGCCGCCAGACCACGCGCTATCTCAATGCCTTCCACTACCGGCCCACGACCCTCGACGTCATCGAGCCCGGCGTGCAGAGCAGCATCCAGGACTGGCCGGGCCGCACCGGCTACTGGGACGTCGGCGTGCCGCCGTCGGGGCCGATGGATGCGCTGGCCTTGCGCCTGGCCAACAGGCTGGCGGGCAACGCAGAAGGCGCGGCCGCACTGGAACTGACCGTCGCCGGCCCCACGTTGCGCTTCAACTGCGACGCCGTGATCGCGCTCGCCGGCGCCGACATGGGCGCCGAGCTCGACGGCCAACCACTCGCCAACTGGGCCGCGCATGCGGTGAAGGCCGGCAGCATGCTCAAGCTCGGCGCGATCAAAGACGCGGGCTGCCGCGCCTATTTCGCGGTGCGCGGCGGCTTCGATGTGCCGGATTATCTCGCCAGCAAGTCCACCTTCACCCTCGGCCAGTTCGGCGGCCACGCCGGGCGCACGCTGCGCGTCGGCGACGTGCTGCATATTCCGGTAGTGGAAGCCTCGAACATCGATAAGACGTTGCCTGCCGCGCTGGTCCCGGCCTATGCCCACGCCTGGGAAATCGGCGTGCTCTACGGCCCGCACGGCGCACCGGATTTCTTCACCGATGCCGACATCGACACGTTCTTTTCCACCGACTGGGAAGTGCATTACAACTCCAGCCGGACCGGCGTGCGCCTGATCGGCCCGCGTCCAGAATGGGCGCGCAAGGACGGCGGCGAGGCCGGCCTGCACCCCTCCAACATCCACGACAACGCCTACGCCATCGGCGCGGTCGACTTCACCGGCGACATGCCGGTGATCCTCGGCCCCGACGGCCCCAGCCTCGGCGGCTTCGTCTGCCCCGCCACCATCGTGCAGGCCGAGCTGTGGAAGATGGGCCAGCTGCGCCCCGGCGACACCGTGCGCTTCAAGCGACTCTCGCAGGCGCAGGCCGAGCGCATGGAAGCAGCGCAGGACGCCGCCATCGCCGGCCTCGCTGTCCCGGCCGCGGTGGTCGCTGATACGGAGCCGCTCGCCGAACCTATCCTCCACCGTACCCCCGACACCGACAACCCCGTCGCCGTCGTCTACCGCCGCGCCGGCGACAAATACCTGCTCGTCGAATACGGCCCGCTGGTGCTCGACCTCAACCTGCGCTTCCGCGTCCACGCGCTGATGACCCGGCTCAAGGCCGACGCGGTGCCGGGCATCCTCGACCTCACGCCTGGCATCCGCTCGCTGCAGGTGCACTACGATTCGCGCGTGCTGCCGCTGTCCAAATTGATGGACCTGCTGCTGGCGACGGAAAAGGAACTACCCGCGATCGAGGACATGCAGGTGCCGACCCGCATCGTGCATATCCCGCTGTCGTGGGACGACGCGGCGACGAAACTGGCGATCGAGAAATACATGCAGTCGGTGCGCAAGGACGCGCCCTGGTGTCCCTCGAATATCGAATTCATCCGCCGCATCAACGGGCTGGACAGCATCGAGGAGGTGAAGCGAATTGTTTTTGACGCCAGTTACCTGGTCATGGGCCTGGGCGACGTCTACCTCGGCGCGCCGGTGGCGACGCCGGTCGATCCGCGCCATCGCCTCGTCACCACCAAGTACAACCCTGCCCGCACCTGGACCCCGGAAAACGCCGTCGGCATCGGCGGCGCCTATATGTGTGTCTACGGCATGGAAGGCCCCGGCGGCTACCAGTTCGTCGGCCGCACGCTGCAGATGTGGAACCGCTGGCGCCAGACGGCCGAATTCACCGACGGCAAGCCGTGGCTCTTGCGCTTCTTCGACCAGGTGCGCTTCTTCCCGGTGAGCGAGGCCGAGCTGCTGAAAATCCGCGAGGACTTTCCGCTCGGCCGCTACCCGCTGAAGATCGAGGAAACCACCTTCAGCCTGCGCGAGTACAACGCCTTCCTCGCCGACAATGCCGATTCCATCGCCGCCTTCAAGACGCAGCAGCAGGCCTCGTTCGACGCCGAGCGCGAACGCTGGCGCGCCAGCGGCCAGGCCGACTACGCTAGCGACCTGACGGTGGCCGAAGCCGCGCCCGACAGCGAACTCGACCTGCCGGAAAAGGGCCGCGCGATCGCCAGCCACGTCGCCGGCAACGTGTGGAAAGTGGAGGTGGCAGATGGTGCCATGGTGAAGCTGGGCGATCCGCTGGTCATCGTCGAATCGATGAAAATGGAGTTCGCTGTGCTGGCGCCGTGCGACGGCCGCGTCCACAAGGTGTTCTGCCGCGAAGGCGGGCAGGTGAGCGCCGGGCAGGACCTGCTGGTGCTGGTGGGCGAATAGCGGTCATTCCGGCGGTGCATGGTTGTTGCCGCTTCAGCGGCTTTACAACCATGGCCTACCCCTTGCGGGTGCATGCCGGAATCCAGCCTGATTAAAACTGGACCCCGGCGTCCGCCGGGGTGACGACAAAGAATAATCAACCGAGTAACTCTCATGACCGCAACGCTCAGTCTCGACATCGCCACCCTGCGCCGCCAGTACCAATCCGGCGACCTCACGCCGCAGAAACTGGTGGAAACCCTGCTTGCCCGTCTGGCCGGCGAAGACACGCACCACATCTGGATCAGCCGCCTCGGCGACGACGCGCTGCGTGCCTACGCCAGCAAGCTCGAAGGCAAGGATCCCGCGAGCTTGCCGCTCTACGGCATCCCCTTCGCCATCAAGGACAACATCGACCTTGCCGGCCTGCCCACCACCGCCGCCTGCCCCGAGTTTGCCTACACGCCGGAGTGCAGCGCGACCGTCGTGCAGCGCCTGATCGATGCCGGCGCGATACCGATTGGCAAGACCAACCTCGACCAGTTCGCCACCGGCCTCAACGGCACGCGCTCGCCTTACGGCGCCTGCCGCAACGCCTTCGCCCCCGACTTCATTTCCGGCGGCTCCAGCTCCGGCTCGGCAGTCGCGGTGGCGCTGGGCCTGGCGAGCTTCTCGCTCGGCACTGACACCGCCGGCTCTGGCCGCGTGCCCGCCGCGTTCAACCATCTCGTCGGTCACAAACCGAGCTGTGGCGCGCTGTCGACCCGCGGCATGGTGCCCGCCTGCCGTTCGCTCGACGCCGTGTCGATTTTCGCGCTCACCGCCGAGGATGCCGAGCGTGTGCTGGCCGTCGCCGCAGGTTTCGATGCCGACGACGAATACGCGCGCCCGCTGGCGCCGCACGGTTTCGATTTCGGCCGCGCCACCAGTTTCCGCTTCGGTGTGCCGATGCAGAAGGATCTGCAATTCTTCGGCAACGCCGAGGCGGAGCGCCTGTTCGGCGAGGCGGTTGAACGCATGAAAGCGCTGGGCGGAACGCCGGTCGAGTTCGACCTCGCGCCCTTCCTCCAAACCGCGCGCCTGCTCTACGGCGGCCCCTGGGTCGCCGAGCGCTACCTCGCCATCCGCGACTTCTTCGACGCGCAGGCCGACAAGGTTTTCCCGCCGGTGCGCGAAATCATCGCCGGTGGCCATGACGTCAGCGCGGCCGATACCTTCGCCCATCTTCACAAGCTGCGCGCGTTCAAGCGTGTGTGCGATGCAGTGTGGAACGACATCGACGTGATGCTCACCCCCACCGCCGGCACGATCTACCGCGTGGACGAAATGCAGGCCGACCCCATCCGCCTCAATTCCAATCTCGGCTATTACACCAACTTCATGAACCTGCTCGACCTCGCCGCCACTGCTGTGCCGGCGGGGTTCCAGAACGACGGCCTGCCGTTCGGCGTCACCCTCATCGCACCGCCGCATCAGGACGGTCCGCTGCTGCATCTGGCTTCAAGAATGCAGCAGGCGCTCGGCGGCAAGCTGGGCGCCACCGATCATGTTCTGCCGGATGCCGAAACATTGAACCTGCTTCCTGGCGGCCAGGTCCGGGTCGCTGTCGTTGGCGCCCATCTGAGCGGCCTGCCACTCAACCACCAACTCACCGAGCGCAACGCGCGTCTGCTCGCCACGACGCAGACCGCGCCGACCTACCGCTTCTACGCCCTGCTCGACGGTAAGCGTCCAGGCCTCGTCAAAGTTCAGGAGGGCGGCGGTGCCATCGCCTGCGAAATCTGGGAAATGCCAGCCAGCCAGTTCGGTTCCTTCGTCGCCGGCATTCCCGCACCGCTCGGCATCGGCAAGCTGGATCTGGCCGATGGATCGGTTGTGAACGGATTCATCTGCGAAGGCATAGGCGTGGCCGGGGCGAAGGACATCACGCAGTACGGCGGGTGGCGGGCGTGGCTGGCTGGGCGGGACGATGACTGAGACCGACCCGTTGCGGTCACTCGTCAATTCGGTGGTTCAACAGCAGGTATCGGGGTGTAGCGGTCATCTGATGCGGCGGCTAACAGACCGCAGATCGGCCGAAGCGAACATTCTCTATGCAGGCTCGTTTGTTGATTCGCTTCACACGAAGATGGTTCATTAACCCCTGAAACGCAAACTGATTTCTGTGAAAGCCACGGAGCTACCCTAAGAATTTTGATTTTGTGTACGCTCATATTTATAAATTATCAATTTTGGGGAAATCATGGTTGGAACGAAGACGCATAGTCCAAAATGGTCCAACGTTTCTATCGTCGGTGCTGTCCTCGCATTTATTAGTATTCCGGCCGCATTGGCTGGCGGGATCCCGATATTGGGGTTATTGATAGGTTGGCTGGCGCCGAATCTGTTTCTAATCGGGATATTTCTAATTGTCTATGGAATTTCTCGAACAAATTTGTCGAGCAAGATTAGCGCCAGTTTGGTCGCAATCTTTGCCACCCTTGTCATCGGGCTTAATACCAGAATCCCCGCGATCATCTCGGACGTTGTTGCCCATAGACCCAGCAAAATTGAGCTTATTTCGCGCCTTCAGGGAGAAGTTGGCCAACCAATCCACGTCATTACAAACACACCTGGAATAGCCGCACGATGGCATCAGTATGCGCACGCGATTCCTGCGTGCTATGGCGACGGCTGCTTTGTAACTAGAGGCTTCAGAACTCCGTCGCCATCGCTTGGAGCTGATTACTGGCATGAGGACGTAATGAATGTCGTTCTGGCTTCAGGTTTCTCAAGAGCCAAAGAAGAGGAATGGGCGCCCACCTTGCGGGTCACGGAGACGAACAAGCCACGAGAAACACACATTCATCTTGAGCTGAAGAATGCCGATGGAAATTTGCTTGCGAACTACGATGGATCGTACAGGAATGGGTTCCTGGGTGAGACGAAAGATGGCGCCGATTCTGACGAGGAAGAACAGCCCCTTTTATTTGAATATCTATTCCACGGGAACATCCTAAGCGCGCTAGCAGAACACCTGAGTGAACAGGCTCAAGCCTACCCTTTGACCAATTTTCTCAATTCTGCCGCCCTGCTTTCCCACCCCCAGGGACGGGCGCTTGGTCTAGAACCTCCAGGTGGCTTGAAAGGATACGCCTCTCATTCGACGAAGGTCGCTCTAGAAGTGCTTGAAGTGAAAAACTTTGATCCAGATTGGATTATTAAGGGTGATATAGGTACGGGCTTTTCGAAATGGTCAGAACTTACCTTCGACAAAGTGCGTGCAACGCGGTGTCAAACCCTGCTTAAGCCAGAATCTGTGGGTGCTCCATTAATGCAGACATGGGTGCTTTTCACTAACGATCCAACTGGTAGAAAGAAAGCCAGATATGCTGGAGACGTAATTTGTGACAGCGATGCCATCTGGTTCCTGGACTACGTGGCCGAAAGCGGAAGAGTTACGCTGACGAAGTTCGCTATTAACGGTGACTTCAGATATCGATTGAGCCTCGAAAAGCCGAAGCCACTTTATGGCTTCCGAGGCTTCATAGACATCCCGACATTTCAAGCCAAGGATGGCTACTTGCAGTTTGAGTGGTGGGACGTGACCCAATCCGGTGGCGATATGCACGTTAAAAGAATTATGCGGGTTCGTGCTAATGAACCATTAGTCTCCTCAACCAGTTAGGCGAGACATGCGAGGAGAAAAATCACGAAGCCACACACATATAAAAGGGGAGACCTTGAATAAGCGCAAGTCCATATTAAATCGATACGCAGCAGCGACCATGGCGCTATTCCTGTCCGTAAGCATGCCAGCAGCCGCAACTCCTTTCGGCCTCGGCGCTCTGCAGCCAACGCATGCAAATGGCCTTCCTGCTCCCACTGCTGATGGCGATCGGCTCATGGAAGCAATCGAAAGGAACGACGAGGCAACAGTTGACGATCTTCTTGCCAAGAAAGTCAATCCAAATGCGAGAGGCAACAAAAACAAGTATCTGAGCCCTTTGGACCTGGCGGCAAAGAACAACAATAAGCATATCCTGGAGAGCCTCGTTCGCTCTGGTGCCAGCATCAAGGAGGATGCCGCTGTTTGTGTCGCTATTAAGAATGTTCAGATAGTCAGTTGGCTCATCGATCAGGGAGCGGAATTCCGTGGTCCCCGTTGCGATGCGCTTAGCGCGGCGATAACTAACGAGGCCTTCGAAACAGCCGAACTATTGCTGCAACGGGGTGCCGATATCAACGAGCAACGCGGCATGTTCAAGCGCACTCCACTTCAGGAAAACGCTCACTATGGGAGGGAGGCGGCAGTGAAATGGCTTGTCGATCATGGTGCAGACGTAAATCTGGCGTCACCCCAGGACGGAACAGCCTTTACCCTTGGCGCTTCGAACAAGGCGAGCACGGCGGTCCTCCAAATATTGCTCGATCATGGCGCAAAGGTTACCGCTGCGGACATGCCGGCAATAATTCAATGGGCCTGCCGACAGGGTAATTTGGACACTCTGAAGTTCTTGGAGCAGCACGGCATCGCGAAAGACTTTAGCCCATGCTATGTGGGATTGTCTTCGGTATCCGCTGTGGACGCCGCTATTCTCAAGTGGATTGCAGCGCGGGCACCCATCAGAAACATCCAGGTTGGAAGAGAGTCCATGCTGCATGCCGCTGTGGAGAACAATAACGTGGAAATTGCACGGCGGCTTCTCGCCGCTGGCGCTGACGTGAACGCGGCCGGGCTCATGGGGCGTCCTCCATTTGAAGCCGCTGTCTTCGATCAGCAAGGCCGTCTCCGATTAGCCCCATATAAGGAAATGCGCGATTTACTTCTGAAGAATGGCGCTGACTTGAACATGCATTACGGGCCGGGAAAAGACACTATCTTGCACAGGCTCGCTAACGCCCCCAATTACGATCCATCGCCCCAGAAATACTGGGAGGATTACTGCCAGCAGTCGGTAGAACTCGCGGAACGACTTATTGATTCGGGTGCCGACATCAATGTTCGGGACAGCCTGGGGCGTACGCCTCTGCATTACGCCGCGAATTCCAGCAATTACCCCATGATCAAGATGCTGATCGCCAAGGGCGCGGATCTAAGGGTGGCTGACAGCGAAGGACGTACGCCTCTCGTGTCCTCCATTGCCATCGGACACTGGGGATCCATCAAGCGAGAACTGGTCACCGTTGGGACTCTCGTGGCGTTGGAGAGGCAGGCCGGTCTCACGCCAGACTGGACGAATCTTCGCAAGACCGCTATGAAGGCATACGAGGAGCGAAACAGGACGGAAGTGTTGTCCATGATTGACCAACTGGAGCGCTCGCCAAGCGGGCAGACGGAAGGCCCCGACCTGGAGAACGCCGCGACACGAATTATCGCAAGTGCGCCAAAAACCAGGGAAGAACGACTTGCTTCATGCGATTCAAAGATCGCCTTGGCTGCGGCTAAGGAGGTTATCAATGACCCGGAGTCGTTGAATGAGCCCTTGGAGCTTTTTAAGCCGTCGTTCGTCTTATTCATGCACGGAAGGAAGGACGAGGCGGTCTTTTGGTTTTATGCGGCCCAGCTCCGTGTTCGACAGCAGATGATTGTTAACAATGGTGACCGCGGTCAGTTGATGACGGTCATGCTAATGACGGTTGGCCCCCCGATTAATAACTATGCATTTCAGAATGTTCCTCGCTTCATCGAGATACTTGATCGGGTATTAGAGTGGGACAAAAAAACACCGAACCCTTCGCTGGAGGAGATCAAGCGACAAGGCAAGAACGCGGAGATGGAACAAGTCTATTCTGGCTTTAGGGACCTGAAAGCGAAAATTTCTGCTGAGAAAGATGACACGGAACGCAAGGCGCGCTTAGTAGCGCCAGGAATCGAAGCGTCCTACGCAAATCTTAAGCATTGCAGTAGCCAAGACTGAAGTGGCAGTTTGAGCCCTATCGGGTCGGAGTGGACGCCAGCTTTGGCCGAAGTGTGTGGCTTGGTCTTCCGGCGGGTTCCGAAAAACAGTGATCCTACCCACGTTCGGTGGACACGGTAATTAGGCGATCTGCATCGCCTCGAAGGCCAGCGGAGTCTCGTAGTTCAAGGTCGAGTGACGCCGCTGGCGGTTATAAAACACCTCCATGTAATCGAACAGGCTGGCTCG
>JACPYT010000006.1 GCA_016195805.1 Hydrogenophilales bacterium | reverse complement strand
ATGTTCTTGCCGGTCGAGAGATCCATCACGGTGGCGCCGCCCCCGCGGATCGCCCAGGTCATCTTCTCAACTTCTTCCTGGATGCTGGAGCCGAGCGCGGAGTTGCCGATGTTGGCGTTGATCTTCACCAGGAAATTGCGGCCGATGATCATCGGCTCGGATTCCGGGTGGTTGATGTTGTTGGGGATGATGGCGCGGCCGCGCGCGATTTCGTCGCGCACGAACTCGGGCGTGATCTCGTTCTGCAGCAGCGCACCGAAATTCTGCCCCGGATGCTGGCGGGCCATCAGCGCGGCGAGCTTCGCGCCCAGCGGGCCGGATTGCTTCAGCGATTCCAGATAGGCGGCGCGGTTGTTGTTCTCGCGGATGGCGATGAACTCCATCTCCGGCGTGATGAGGCCCTGGCGCGCGTAGTGCATCTGCGTCACGTTCATCCCCGCCTTGGCGCGGCGCGGCGTGCGGTGCAGGCCGGGAAAGCGCATCGTGGCGAGTTCGGGATTGGCGGCCTGCTGGCGACCGTATTCGGAGCTCAGGTCGGCCAGGATTTCGGTGTCGCCGCGCGCCTCGATCCAGCGCGTGCGCAGCGCGGGCAGGCCGGTGCGGATGTCGATCTTCGCGGCCGGGTCGGTGTAGGGACCGGAGCAATCGTAGACGAAGATCGGCGGGTTGGGTTCGGAGCGGGCGCCATCGGAGCCGGATTCGCCGCTGAACATCAGGGGCGTGTCGGCCTGGCTGATTTCGCGCATCGGCACGCGGATGTCGGGCTGGCTGCCCTGCACGTAGATCTTGCGCGAATTGGGCAGCGGCTGCACCGCGGCCTCGTCGACGTGGGCCGTGGCGGCAAGGAATTTCGGATTGGCGTTCATGGGCGCTCCAAAAGCAGGAGGCCGTGGACAGCCTCGCTGGAAAAAACAGGGGGAGGCTGGAATCCACCTCCCTGGATGAAATGCGGGAGGCTGTAATCGGCCTCCCTACGGCGGTCTCAACCGCATCAGGTTCAAAGGGTATGTCTCACTCCATCCTGCAAACCGTCCGGCTGGAGACCCCTGGCGAGCGGCTCAAGGTAGCCGAAATGTGGAATAATTGCAAGGCAAGACCCCATCTAACTTATTGATATACAAGGGTACGGCATGGACATCGAGCAGGCGCGCTACAACATGGTGGAACAGCAGATCCGCCCCTGGGATGTGCTGAATCAGGCGGTACTCGACCTGCTGTCCCGGGTGCGCCGCGAAGACTTCGTGCCCGAGGCGCACCGGGCGCTGGCCTTCGTCGACATGGAAATTCCGCTCGGCCATGGCCAGACGATGTGGACGCCCAAACTGGAAGCGCGCGCGCTGCAGGAACTCGCCATCCGCCCGAGCGACCGCGTGCTGGAAATCGGCACCGGCAGCGGTTATCTCACGGCGCTCCTCGCCTCCCAAGCGGCCAACGTGGTGTCGATCGACATCGTCCCCGAATTCACCGCGGCCGCCACGCAGAAGCTGCGCGCGCACGGTTTCGGGAACATCGTGCTGCACCCCGGCGACGGCGCCCACGACTGGCCCGACGAAGCCAGCTTCGACGTGATCGTGCTCACCGGCTCGACCCCGCTGCTGTCGGAGGCCTTCCGCCGCCGCCTTCATGTGGGCGGCCGCCTGTTCGCCATCGTCGGTGAAGCGCCGGTGATGCAGGCGCAGCTCGTCACCTGCACCGCGCCCGGCGCATTTCGCAGCGTGACGCTGTTCGAAACCTGCGTGGCGCCGCTGCTGAATGCGCCCCACCCTGCCGCCTTCGTATTCTGATGCGCCAGTTCCGACCACCCGAACTCGCCGCGCATATCCAGTCCGGCCACACGCCGGTGCTGCTCGATGTGCGCGAGCCGTGGGAATGGAACCTCTGCCGCCTGCCCGGCGCGATCCTGATCCCGATGCGCGAACTGCCCGCGCGCCTGTCGGAATTGAACAAGGATGCCGAAACAGTCGTCATCTGCCATCATGGGGTACGCAGCTATCACGCCGCACGCTATCTGGAGACGGCCGGCTTCAGCGACGTCGTCAATCTCTCGGGCGGCGTGGCCGCCTGGGCCGACGAAGTCGATCCGGCCATGCCGCGCTACTGAACCCCCTATCCAGGACTGAACCACCATGCCATTCAAGCCCCTGTCCCTCGCCATTGCCCTGGCCCTGACGCCCGCCGTCCACGCGGAGAACCTGTCCGCCGTCTATCAGGACGCGCAGGCCTACGATGCGCAATATGCCGCCGCCCGTGCCGCGTATCAGGCGGGCCAGGAAAAGTCGGTGCAGGGCCGCGCCGGGCTGCTGCCCAACGTCAATGCAGGCGGCAATGTCACGCGCTACGATCTCCACTCCAGCCTGCCTGGCGGCGACTCCCAATACACCTCCAACGGCTATTCGGTCACCGCCGCGCAGCCGCTGTTCCGCATGCAGAACTGGCTGCAGTACGCGCAATCCAAACAGCAGGTCAAGATCGCCGAGATGCAGCTCAAGGCCGCCGGGCAGGACCTGATCCTGCGCGTCGCCCAGGCCTACTTCGACGTGCTGCAGTCGCAGGACAACATCGCCTTCATCGAAGCGCAGAAGGCGGCGATCACCGAGCAGCTGGCCGCCGCCAAGCGCAACTTCGAGGTCGGCACCGCCACCATCACCGACACCCATGAAGCGCAGGCGCGTTACGACCTCGCCGTGGCGCAGGAAATCGCCGAGCAGAACAGCCTCGACATCCGCCTGCGCGCGCTGGAAAAACTCATCGGCAAGCCGCCCGGCGCCCTCGACGCGCTGGCCGAGCCGGCGCAGTTCAAGGCCGAGTCCGGCACGATCGACGATTGGGCTGCGCGCGCGTCCCAGGGCAACCTGCAGGCCGAAATCCAGCGCATCGCCAAGACCATCGCCGACCAGGAAGTCGAACGCAATCGCGCCGGCCACTATCCCACGCTGGATGCCGTCGCCGGCTACAACGTCAACAACAACCAGAATTTCGGCACGATGCAGATCGACTCGCGCGTCGCCAGCGTCGGATTGCAACTTAACGTGCCGATCTACCAGGGCGGGCTGACCAGTTCCCGCGTGCGCGAAGCCGTCGCCAACCAGGAAAAGGCGCGCCAGGACCTGGAAAACGCCACCCGCGACGCCGGCCTGCAGGCCCGTCAGGCCTGGCTCAACGTCAACAGCGGCGCGGCCCGTGTGCGCGCGCTGGAACAGGCGCTGGTCTCAAGCCAGGCCCAGCTCGATTCCACCAAGCTCGGCTTGCAGGTCGGCGTGCGCACCAGCCTCGACGTGCTGAACGCCGAGCAGCAGGTGTTTTCCGCCCGCCGCGATCTGGCCGGCGCGCGCTATGCCTATCTGCTGTCGGGGCTGTCGCTCAAGGCCGCCGTGGGCAGCCTCAGCCCGGCCGACCTGGCCGAGATCGACCGCTATCTGAAACCAGCGGCGAAATAAGGCTTGCCACCCGGCTCGCCGCGCCGCGATGGCGCGCGGCGAACGCCAGGCCCGCTCTGCCCATGCGGGCGCATTCCGCCGCATCGTCCAGCAGCGTCAGCGCGTTCGTCATCAAATCGCCGGCATCGCTCACCCGTAGCGCAGCGCCGGCCTCGATCGCCCGCTGCGTCGCTTCCTCGAAGTTGAAGGTATGCGGCCCCACCAGCACCGGCCGCCCCACGCTTGCCGCCTCGATCAGGTTCTGCCCGCCCAGCGGCATCAGGCTGCCGCCGACAAAGGCGACGTCGCACGCCGCGTAGTACGCGAACAGTTCGCCGAGGCTGTCGCCCAGCAGCACGCGAATTTGGGGGCTCAGCGGCACATCGCCGAGCGTGCTGCGCCGCTGGTACCTTAGACCTGCCGCTTCGATCAGGCCCGCCACCTCGTCGAAGCGCTGCGGATGGCGCGGCACCAGCACCAGCAGCACGCCGGCCGGCGCGGTCTCGGCGAAGGCGCGCAACAGCGGCGCCTCCTCGCCTTCGCGCGTGCTCGCCGCGAGCAGCACCGGGCGCGATCCCCAGTGCGCTTTCCAGCCCGCGCCGCGTTCGAGCAGGTCGGCAGGCGGCGCGATGTCGAACTTGAGATTGCCGGTGACGTGAAGCGTCATCGCGCCCAGGCTGCGCAGGCGCGCCGCATCGGCTTCGGTCTGCGCGGCGGCGACGGCGATGCGCTCGAGGCACGCCTGCGTCAGCCCCCGCAGCCGCGCATAACCGCGCGCCGAGCGCGCCGACAGCCGCGCGTTCGCCAGCACCAGCGGTACGTCGGCCCGCGCGGCCGCATGGACGAGGTTGGGCCACAACTCGGTCTCCATCAGGATGCCGACGCGCGGCCGTACCCGGCGCAGGAAGCGGCGCATCGACCAGGCGTAGTCGTAGGGCAGATAGACGATGCGCGCGAAGCTGCCGTACAGCGCTTCGGCGGTGGCGCGTCCCGTCGGCGTCATGCAGGTGAGCAGCAGCGGCGCGTCCGGATGCGCGTCGCGCAGCGCGGCAACCAGCGGCTGCGCCGCGCGCATCTCGCCGACCGATACCGCATGGATCCACAGCGCACCGGCCGCCGGCGCCGGGCCGAGCGCCAGCCGCTCGCCCCAGTGCCGCAGATAGCCGCGCTCGCGCCGTCCGCGCCACAGCAGCCGCAGCGGAATCAGCGGCGCGGCCAGCAGCAGGGCCAGCCGGTATAGGCTCCAGTCGAGAATCAGGCGCAGATTGGACATCGCCGGATTGTAAAGGGGCCGATGCTAGAATCGATGCCACTCTGGAGGCCAAACAATGAAAATCCTGCTCACCGGCGCGGCCGGATTCATCGGCATGCACGTCGCGCAAATCCTGCTCAAGCGCGGCGACGAAGTGGTCGGCATCGACAACCTCAACGACTACTACGACCCCGCGCTCAAGCTCGCGCGCCTCGAGCAGCTGAAGCCCTTCACCAACTTCCGCTTCCTCAAGGACGACATCTCCGACCGCATGATGATGGAGGACCTGTTCGAGAAGGGTCACTTCGACGCCGTCATCAACCTCGCCGCGCAGGCCGGCGTGCGCTACTCGCTGAAGAATCCGCACGCCTACGTGCAGTCCAACCTGGTCGGCTTCGCCAACCTGCTCGAAGGCTGCCGCCACCATGGCGTCAAGCACTTCGTCTACGCCAGTTCGTCGAGCGTGTACGGCGCCAACACCAAGATCCCGTTCTCGGTGCACGACCCGGTCAACCATCCTGTGAGTCTGTACGCCGCGAGCAAGAAGGCCAACGAGTTGATGGCGCACACCTACTCGCATCTCTACGGCCTGCCGACCACCGGCCTGCGCTACTTCACCGTCTACGGCCCCTGGGGCCGGCCCGACATGTCGCCGTGGCTGTTCACCTCGGCCATCCTCGAAGGCCGCACCATCGACGTCTTCAATCACGGCGACATGATGCGCGACTTCACCTACATCGACGACATCGCCGACGGTACCGTGAAAGTGCTCGACCGCATCCCGCAGGGCAATCCCGACTTCGACCACAAGCACCCCGACCCCGCCACCAGCCACGCGCCCTACCGCATCTACAACATCGGCAACCACACCCCGGTGCAGCTGATGGACTTCATCGGCACCATCGAAGCCGCGCTGGGACAAACCGCGAAGAAGAACTTCCTGCCGATGCAGGACGGCGACGTGCAGGCGACCTACGCGGATGTGGACGACCTGATCCGCGATACCGGGTTCAAGCCGGCGACGTCGCTGGAGTATGGGATCGGGAAGTGGGTGGAGTGGTATCGGGGATACAAGAAGCTGGGCTGATTATGGTCGCGTTGGATTGCAGGGCCTTCCCGGTTATAGGGTGATGTGCCGTTGATTTAACGTTATACATCAGGAGCAAAGGGTGCTTGATAACAAGCATGAAGCGATGTTCCCGCCGACGGGCAACTGCACGCTATGGCGCTACACCGATCTGACAAAGCTCTTGAGCTTGCTGGAGAACCACCAGCTCTTCTTCCCGCGCGCGGATCAATTCGACGATCCGTACGAGGGCGCGTTTTCCCGGGCTGGCGTAGCGTTGGCTCGGAAGCAGGCGCAGAAGTCCGGCTTCCCCGCCAAGTCCGTCGAGATGATGATCCGGAACGCTCCGCGGTTCCGAGAGGGTATGTTCATTAGCTGCTGGAATGCAGCTGAATACGAGTCAGCTGCGATGTGGAAACTGTATCTCCAAAGTCCTGAAGGCGTCGCAATTCGAGCTGACCATCAACGGCTCTGTGCCGTATTGGAGAAGAGTCCACTCATGGCGCGCACGTCCATGGTGCAGTACATTGACTACGATCAAGCGCCTGTTCCTATGAACAACGGGTTCTTTCCTTTTGTCCATAAGCGTCTTAGCTTTGCACATGAGTCCGAACTGAGGGCCATCATCTGGTCGTGGGAAGACGTAAATCAAAAGCAGATTGCTGCCGACGCGACATCCGTGTCTATTGACGTCGAACCCAAGGACCTCATACAAGCAATTCACGTCTCGCCGTCGGCCCCACTGTGGTTTGGCCGATTGGTAGAGCAACTGGCGCGACGCTATGGACTAGATGTGCCGGTGATTCGATCGACTCTTTACGACCGTCCCGCGTACTGATGCCGAACATGGCAGTCGACACGGGCGTTCTCGCGGCGGGCTGTCGCCCGTCTATGGCCCGTCGGTCACCTCAACAGTTAAACCCCATCCCCTCAGGCCTCACGATCACGTCGCCATCTGACGACAGCCGCAATCTGCCCTATCCTTTTGTTTCGTAGGAATTTTCTTCAAAACGCCCCGATTCGGCGTCGCCATTGAGCGACGTTTTTTCCTGTTTTTTGCCCCGGGCAACGCCCCCGAATTTCTTATCCGCCTGTTTATCAACAGGTTTCCCGTGCTGGCCCGTCTGTTGCTGTGGCACCCCTGCGTCCAGTTCCGGGCGCAACCACACCAGAGTGCAGTACCCCCCGTTTGACCACCCAGATACGAGAGAGACGAACCATGCTCAAATCCTTCATGCAACCCGGCACGCCCAGCAGCACCCGAACCGACTCCGCCCGCACGGGCCCGACGGGCTATCCGGCCAAGCCGTCCGAATCCCCCAAGCCTGCCGAGACCGTCAAGGAAGCGGCCGCGCCAGAGGTCATCAAGGCTTCCCCGGGCGACGCGGGCAGCAAGCTCATCGTCGGGCCGAACATCAAGCTGAAGGGCGCCGAGATCACCGATTGCGAAATCCTGGTGGTGGAAGGCCGCGTGGAAGCGTCGATGAACAGCCGCGACATCCGCATCGCCGAGGGCGGCGTGTTCTCGGGCAAGGCCGAGATCGACGTGGCGGAAGTGCGCGGCACCTTCGAGGGCGAGCTGACCGCCCGCAAGCGTCTGGTGGTGTACGCCACCGGCCGTGTCAACGGCACGATCCGCTACGGCGCGCTGATGGTCGAGGAAGGCGCCGTCATCACCGGCAACATCGCGGTCCATGCGGCCGGCCCCGCGCTCGCCAAGCTGCCGGAAGCCGTGACGGAGGCCCCGGCGTCCGAAGCGCTTGAAGAAAAGGCCACGGAGCTCGAGGAGATTCGCTCCGGCTCCACGTTCCGCAGCCAGCGGCGCCAGGGTTGAGCGAGGCCGTGTGGCGTGCGCGCTGTCGTCGATACGCGACAGCGGCGGCCCCGCGCCGGGCCCTGGACCGCAACCTCCTGCGCGTCGGTTCGCGCAGGATCTTGTCGCGCCTGCGCTCCGTGCGCGCTGACGACGAATTGAATCGCCTCGCGGCGCTCAGGCTCTACAAGGTACTGGCCATGGCGAAGCTGCGGGTGTCGGCGACGTCTACAGCTTCGCGCTGCGCCAGCCGTCCACCGCCAGGATCTGTCCCGTCACGAAGTTCGTGTCCATCGCAAAGAAGCGCACCGCCAGCGCGATGTCGTGGGGATCGCCGGCGCGCTTCAGCATGGTGTGCGAGACGATGCGCTGGCGCGAGACCTCGTCGAAATTCGAGTCGTCCTCGGGCCACATGATCGGTCCCGGCGCGATGCCGTTGACGCGCACCTGGGGCGCCAGTTCGCGCGCCAGCGACTTAGTGAGCCCGACCAGCCCCGCCTTGGCGACGGAATAGACGACGTAGCTCTTCATCGGCCGTTCGGCGTGGATGTCGGTGATGTTGATGATGCAGCCGTGGCGCTTCCTCAGCTCGGGCGCGGCGGCCTGCGACAGGAACATCGGCGCCTTGAGGTTGCTGCCCATGAGGTCGATCCAGTCCTTCTCGGCGATGGTGCCGACCGGCGTGGGATAGAAGCTCGACGCGTTGTTGAGCAGCACGTCGAGGCCGCCGAAGGTGGCGACGGTCTGGTTCACCAGTGCGGGCAGGCCGTGGGTGTCGTGCAGATCGGCCTGGATCAGCGCCACCGAATCGGGCCGGGCGGCGTTGAGTTCGTCCTGCAGCGCGCGCGCCTCGGTGGCCGAACTGCGGTAATGGATCATCAGGTTGGCGCCGGCCGCATGCAGCAGGCGGGCAGAGGCCGCCCCCACCCGCTTGGCCCCGCCGGTAATCAGTACGACTTTGCCATGCATCGGGATTCGCCCTTATAGTCACTCGATTCTGGATTATCCAGCCATTCTGCATTATCCCTGAACCCGATGCTCCCAGCTTCCTCCGCCGACGCCCTTGCGCACAGCCAGCGCGTGACTGCGCATCTGCGGTCGCTGATCGAAGACGCCGGCGGCTGGATGCCGTTCTCGCGTTTCATGGAAGCGGCGCTGTACGCACCCGGCCTCGGCTACTACGCCGCCGGGGCGGCGAAGTTTGGCGCCGCGGGCGATTTCGTCACTGCGCCGGAACTGACGCCGCTGTTCGGCCGCACGCTGGCGCAGGCGATCGCGCCGGTGCTGGCGCAGACCGGCGGCGAGGTGCTGGAGCTGGGCGCGGGCAGCGGGCGGCTGGCCGCGGACATGCTGGGCGAGCTGGCACGGCTCGGCGCATTGCCGGCGCGCTATTCGATCCTGGAGGTGAGCGCCGACCTGCGCGCACGCCAGCAGGAAACGATCGCGCGCAAATGGCCCGAACTTGCCGGGCGGGTGCAGTGGCTGGATGCGCTGCCCGGGCGTTTCAGGGGCGTGATCCTCGGCAACGAGGTACTCGACGCGCTGCCGGTGGAGCTGGTGCACTGGACGGAGGCCGGGCCGCTGGCGCGCGGGGTGATACTGGAGGGCCAGTCATTCGCCTGGCAGGACCGGCCCATCGCCGACCCCGTGCTGCGCGCGCGCGCCGAAGCGTTGAACCTGGCGCCGGGCTATCTTTCGGAAATCAATCTCGCCGCCGACGCGCTGATCGCCTCGCTCGCGCAATCGTTCGACCACGGCCTGATGCTGATGATCGACTACGGCTTCGGTGCCGCAGAGTACTACCACCCGCAACGCCACATGGGTACGCTGCGCGTGCATTACCGCCATCACGCGCTCGACGATCCGTTCCATCTGCCGGGGCTCGCCGATCTCACCGCGCACGTCGATTTCAGCGCGGTGGCACGGGCGGGGATGGGTGCGGGACTGGAACTCGCCGGCTACGCGAGCCAGGCGAATTTTCTGTTGAACAACGGACTCACCGAGTTGCTGCTGCAGACGTCGCCTGCCGATGCGGCGGCCTACCTGCCGCAGGCCAACGCAATGCAGCGGCTGGTGTCGCCGGCGGAGATGGGCGAGCTGTTCAAGGTAATCGGGCTGACGAAGGGCAGCGTGGCACCGCTGGCCGGGTTTGCGCGCGGGGATCGGCGGCATTCGCTCTGAGCCGCGATATGTCCGCTTGAGCGCTCACTCTGACTTGGCTCTCGCCACAACACCGTTCGGGCTGAGCTTGTCGAAGCCCTGTTCCCACTCGGACATGCCCTTCGACAAGCTCAGGGCGAACGGTGCAAAGGTCTGAGGCAGCGTCCTACACCAGCGGCAGCTGCGCGTCCTCTTCCGGCGCCAGCCGCGTCACGCGCACGGCGTGCAGGCGGCGGCTGTCGGCGCGCAGGATGCTGAACTGGAAGCCGTCGAACTTCACCGACTCGCCGCGCTTGGGCAAATGGCCGAAACGCGAAACGACGAGGCCGCCGACGGTGTCGAATTCCTCGTCGGAAAACTTCGCGCCCAGCGCCTCATTGAAGTCGGCGATTTCGGTGCCCGCCTTCACGCGGAACACGTCTTCCTTTTCGCGGATGACGTTGTCCTCGGTTTCGTCGAAGTCGTATTCGTCCTCGATGTCGCCGACGATCTGTTCGAGCACGTCCTCGATCGTCACCAGTCCGGCGACGCCGCCGTATTCGTCGACGACGATGGCGATGTGGTTGCGGTTGGAGCGGAATTCCTTCAGCAGCACGTTGAGCCGCTTCGATTCCGGGATGAACACGGCGGGGCGCAGCATGCCGCGGATGTCGCTGTCGGATTCGGCGTAGTGGCGCAGCAGGTCCTTCGCCAGCAGGATGCCGATGACGTCGTCGCGATCCTTGTCGATGACCGGGAAGCGCGAGTGCGCGGTTTCGATGACGAAAGGGATGAAGACTTCGGGCGCGTCGTTGATGTCGATGACGTCCATCTGCGCGCGCGGGATCATGATCTCGCCGACACGCATCTCGGACACCTGCAGCACGCCCTCGATCATCGCCAGAGCGTCGGCATCCATCAGACTGTTTTCGTAGGCGCCGTGCAGCAGCTCGATCAGCTGTTCACGGTCTTCGGGTTCGCGCATCAGCCAGTGTGAGATGCGCTCGAGCAGGCTCGGCTTGGGACTACTGTCGGACTCCATTTGCGTCAGGAAGTGTAGGGATTGGGGATACGGAACCGCTTCAGTATAACGGCTTCGCGCGATTCCATGATGTCGGCGTCCGCCGGATCGAGATGGTCGTAGCCCTGCAGATGCAGCACGCCATGGATCGTCATGTGGGCGTAATGATGCTGCAGCGGTTTGCCCTGCTCGCGCGCCTCGCGTTCGACCACCGGGGCGCAGATCACCACGTCGCCGCCGAGGACGCCGGGTGAAATCTCGCCGTATTCGAAGGTCAGCACATTGGGCACGTAGCCCTTGTGGCGGTAGTCCTGGTTGAGCGCCTGCGCCTCCTCGGCGTCGACGATGCGCACGGTGATCTCGGCGGCGTGTTCCAGCGCAGCGGCGACCCAGCGGCGAATCTGGGCACGGGTGGGAAGCTCATCCGCCGCGCTGGCGAACTGCACCGCCAGGCTAAAATCAGGCCCCACGTTTGTCCGTTTCCGCGCGGCGCGCGGCGTAGGCGTCGACGATGCGGCCGACCAGCGGGTGGCGCACCACGTCCTCGGACTGGAAGTGGGTGAAGGCCAGCCCACGCACGCCTTGCAACACGTCGGCTGCGTCCATCAGGCCGGACTTGACGTGCTTGGGCAGATCGATCTGCGTCGGGTCGCCGGTGACCACCGCACGCGCGCCGAAGCCGATGCGGGTCAGGAACATCTGCATCTGCTCAGGCGTGGTGTTCTGCGCCTCGTCGAGGATGATGAAGGCATGGTTGAGCGTGCGCCCGCGCATGAAGGCGAGCGGCGCCACCTCGATCGCGTGGCGCTCGATCAGCCGCGTCACCTTGTCGAAGCCCATCAGGTCGTAGAGCGCGTCGTACAGCGGGCGCAGGTAGGGGTCGACCTTCTGCGTGAGGTCACCCGGCAGGAAGCCGAGCCGCTCGCCTGCTTCCACCGCCGGGCGCGTCAGCACCAGGCGCTTGACCTGCTCGCGCTCCAGCGCGTCGACCGCACAGGCGACGGCCAGATAGGTCTTGCCGGTGCCGGCCGGGCCGATGCCGAAGGTGATGTCGTGGCTGCGGATCTGCTCGATGTATTCACCCTGGCGCGGCGTGCGTGCGCGCAAGTCGGCCCGCCGCGTGCGCAGCGCGGGTCCTTCCTCGTCGGCTCGGCCGCGCGTGAGTTCGACGAGGCCGAGCTGGATGTCGTCCAGGCTCAATTCGTCATGCGCGCGGTTGTAGAAATGCTCGATCGCCTGCGCGCCCTTTTCGGCCTGCGCGGCATCGCCGCTGAAGCGGAAACTCGAACCGCGGCGGCCGATGGTGACGTCGAACGCCGCCTCGATCTGGCGCAGGTTCTCGTCCATGGGCCCGCACAGGTTGGCCAGCCGCCGGTTGTCCTCGGGGGCCAGGCGCAGTTCAACAATGTCGGTTTTCAAGCGCTTTCGCTTTCGGTGATGGCGACTTCGCCGCGCAGGCTGTGCGGCAGGGCCTGGGTGATGGTGACGTCGACGAAGCCGCCGACCAGGCGCGGCTGGCCGGCGAAGTTGACGATGCGGTTGTTGTCGGTACGGCCGGCGAGTTCTTCGGCGTTCTTGCGGGCGTGCCCCTCGACCAGCACGCGCTGCACGGTGCCGACCATGGCCTGGTTGACCCGCTGCGCCTGCGCCTCGATCTGCGCCTGCAGGCGCATCAGCCGCTGCGTCTTCAGTTCGGCCGAGACGTCGTCGGGGTAGTCCGCCGCCGGGGTGCCGGGGCGCTTGCTGTAGATGAAGGAGAAGCTGGCGTCGAAGTCGAGGTCCTCGATCAGTTTCATGGTCGCCTCGAAGTCGGCCTCGGTCTCGCCCGGGAAGCCGACGATGAAGTCCGACGACAGGCAGAGGTCGGGCCGTTGTTCGCGCAGCCTGCGCACGATCGACTTGAATTCGAGCACGGTGTAGCCGCGCTTCATCGCCGCGAGGATGCGGTCGGAACCGGACTGCACCGGCAGATGCAGGTGCGACACCAGTTTGGGCAGGCGGCCGTAGCATTCGATCAGCCGCGCCGTCATTTCGCGCGGGTGGCTGGTGGTGTAGCGGATCCGTTCGATGCCCGGGATCTCGTGCACCATCTCCAGCAGGAAAGCGAAGTCGGCAGTGCCGCCGTCGTGCAGCGCGCCCTGGTAGGCGTTGACGTTCTGTCCCAGCAGCGTGACTTCCTTGACGCCGCGTTCGGCGAGGTCGGCCACTTCGGCGATGACGTCGTCGAACGGGCGCGAGACTTCCTCGCCGCGCGTGTAGGGCACGACGCAGAAGGTGCAGTACTTGGAGCAGCCTTCCATGATCGACACGAAGGCCGACGCGCCCTCGATGCGCGCCGGCGGCAGGTGGTCGAACTTCTCGATTTCGGGGAAACTGATGTCGACCTGGGCGCGCCCGGTCTCGCGCTTTTTGGCGATCAGTTCGGGCAGGCGATGCAGCGTCTGCGGGCCGAACACCACGTCGACGAAGGGCGCGCGCGCGACGATGGCCGCGCCTTCCTGGCTCGCCACGCAGCCGCCGACGCCGATGATGAGCTTGGGATTGGCCTGCTTCAGATGGCGCACCCGGCCGAGATCGTGGAACACTTTCTCCTGCGCCTTCTCGCGCACCGAGCAGGTGTTGAACAGGATGACGTCGGCATCCTCCGGCGTGTCGGTCGGGGTCAGGCCTTCGGCCACGTTGAGCACGTCAGCCATCTTGTCCGAGTCGTACTCGTTCATCTGACAGCCGAAGGTTTTGATGTAGATCTTTTTCATGATCCTAGCAACCGTAGTCGGACGCACCCGATGGTGCGTTTGGGCGGGTGTCTGCCGCGAAGCAACGACGCAGCCTACTCCGGTAGGCAAGGAGGCGCGACAAAGGCAGGCGCGCGGTCGGGCGTACCAGCGGGTGCGTAGCGTTGCCTGCTTCCCGCGATGTGTCCGGGAGGCTTGAAACGCCGCTTTCGCGCGGGATTGATCGGGGTGGAAAGCGATCGACTGCGGTTGCTGGGATCATATGCCGGGGCAGTGAATAGACTGGGGGCAGGGATTTCGTAGCAAAGCGCTACGAAAAGGAAGCTGGTGGTGATGAGTGGACTTGAACCACCGACCTACGGATTATGAATCCGTCGCTCTAACCGGCTGAGCTACATCACCCTGGGACTGCTTTTCCGGCTGAGGACCGCCGAAAAGGCGCGCATTTTAGCTGATCGCGGCGCACCCTGTCAAAGCGCCCCGCACGACGGGAAAGCGGCGATGTCCGGTTTGCGCAGGATTTACTGCGGCCGCAGCCTCGCCAGTTCGTCGAGCAGGCTGATCAGCAGTTCGCGGCCCAGCGGCCCCATGCCGGCGACGAGCTGGTCGGCGTCGCGCTCGCCGTTGACGAGACGCCGCATGCGCCCGCCCAGCAAGGCCATGTCGCCGCCCGCCTTCATCATCTGTTCGGCCATGTTGGCGAGCACGGACATCGCCTGCGCGTCGCCGCGCGCCGAGGCATCGATCAGCGCAGCCAGGCCGGGGGCGGCGCTGCTGCCGTCCGGCTGGGCATCCAGCGGCGGCAGCGTGGCAGGGTTGTCGAGGCCGCGCAGGATGGCATCGAGCAGGATGCCGTCCTCCTCGTCCAGTCCCAACTTGATCGACGGATCGCGGCGGCCGTTGATCACGTGGCGCAGCGCGCCGACCAGCCGCGCCCAGCCGGCCTGCTCGGCAGCGTCGAGCTGCTTCACCAGGTCGGGCAGCTGGCTGCGGTCGCGCAGGGCATTGACCACGGTGTGGATGAAGGACGCGTGGACACGCAGGACCTGTTCGACGGCGGGCGGAAGTTGGGCCATTTTGGTGAGCGGTAAACAGTGAGCGGTGAGTGGATTGTCGGGTCAGGGGGCGGCGTTGGCAATGGCGGGCTGCAGCGGTACCTGCTCGATCCGCCAGTGCGTGCTTGCCCATGCCAGCAGCTGTGCCGGCCCGGCATTGTTCAGCTCGGGCGGCGGCGGATGGCCCAGCACGGCGAGGGCGAGGGCCAGCACCGCGCCCCGCCCGGCCTCGGGCAGGGCCGGGGCGAGGGTCTGCTTGGACAGCTTCTGTCCGGCGGCGTTGGTGATGAGCGGCACATGCGCGTAAATCGGCGTCGGCAGGTCGAGCAGGTCTTGCAGATAAATCTGGCGCGGGGTGTTCCACAGCAGGTCGGCGCCGCGCACGACGTGGGTGATGCCCTGGAAGGCGTCGTCGACCACCACCGCCAGCTGGTAGGCGAACAGGCCGTCGGCGCGCCTGACGATGAAGTCGCCGACGTCGTTGGCCAGATTCTGCTCCAGGTCGCCGTGGATGCGGTCGTGAAAGCGGGTGCTCACATCCGGCACCCGCACCCGCCAGGCGCGGGCGATCGCGCCGGGCGGCAGGCCGTCGCGGCAGGTGCCGGGATAAATGATCTCGCCCTCGTGGTTGCGCGGCGCCTGCGCCAGCTGGCTGCGGGTGCAGGCGCAGGGATAGGCCGCGCCGCGCGCTTTCAGCGCATCGAGCGCCGCGGCATAGGCATCGTCGCGCTGCGACTGCTGGAGCATGGCGCCGTCCCATTGCAGGCCATAGGCCTCCAGCTGGCGCAGGATGGTGTCGGCCGCACCGGGCTCGCAGCGGGGCCGGTCGAGGTCTTCCATGCGTAAAAGCCAACGCCCGCCGGCCGTGCGGGCGTCGAGAAAACTCGCCACGGCAGCGACCAGCGAACCGAAGTGCAGGGGACCGGTGGGAGATGGCGCAAAGCGCCCGACGTAGGGTGCGGGATTCACCCAGCCATTATGCCGCGCGCAGCCTGGGTCGGGATGCGGCCTGCGCTTGCAGGCTCTGGTAGAGCGCAAGAATGGCTTCGCCCATGCGCGCCTCGCTCCAGTTGGCCGCGTAGGCCTTGCCGACCGTGCCGAGCACCTGCGCTGTCGCGCGATCGGTGAGCAGCGGCAACAGCACCCGGGCAAAGCCCGCCACATCGTCCGGCGCGATGCGGCAGCCCTGCCCTTCCTGCAGCACGTCCCGGGTGCCCATCTCGGCCAAGCCGACCACCGGCACGCCGAGCGCCATCGCCTCCAGCAGCACCAACCCCTGGGTTTCGGTTTTGGACGCGAAAACGAAGACATCCGCCGCGCAGTAGCAGGCCGGCAGCTCGGTCCGGCGCTCGAGGTAGCCGACGAAGCGCACGTTGTCGGCGAGGCCGCGTTTCGCCACCGCGCGTTCGAGCGAGGCCTGTGCGGGGCCTTCGCCGGCGATGACGAGCAGCACGTCGGGCAGGCTGCGTCGCACCGCGTCGGTCACCTGCAGCAGGAAATCCAGGTTCTTCTCGAACGCCACCCGTCCTACGTAAGCCATCACCGGCCGCTCCGGCGCGATACCGTGACGGGCGCGAAACGCGGGGCCGTCGCAATTGGAAAAATCCGCCTGCCGCAGCCCGGTGGGAATGATGTGGACGGGACTGCTGACGCCGTACGCCCGCAACGCGTTCTTCATCGCCGACGACGGCGCGATCACCGCGGTGACGCCATCGCATTCCTTGCGCGAGATCATCCGCGCCGCCGCCGCCAACAGGGTTTTCGGCAGGAAGGGCAGATAGTGATGGAAGTATTCCTCGAACAGCGTGTGATAGGTCTCGACGCACGGCAGGCCGTTCCTGCGGGCCCAGCGCACGCCGGCACGGTGCGCCAGGAAAGGCGTGTGGATGTGGACGAGGTCAAAATCGGCAGGATCGAGCGCGTCCAGCGCGCCGGCCAGCGCGCGCGGATGCATCAGACGGTCTTCCGGGTCGCGCGGAATCTGCCACCCCGGCACCCGCACGATGCCGGGCTCGGCGGCCGCAGCCGGATAGTCCGGCGTCACCAGCACGCTCGTGTGGCCCGCTTCGGCCAGCACCTGGCGCAAAGTTTGAATGGACGTGGATACGCCGTTGACGCGCGGGAAGTACACGTCGGACACCATCAGGATACGCACGGCAAGCTCTCCTTGTCGGAAAACCTCCGTTGTATGGCAGGACGGTTACAGGGTGATTACAGATCGATGCCGGGCTGCGCCTTCACGCCGGCGCGGAAGGCATGTTTCTCGTCGGCGATGACCGACACGGTGTCGGCCAGTTCGATCAAGGCACTCGACGCGGCGCGTCCGGTGACGACGACGTGCTGCATCGGCGGCCGGTTGGCCAGCGCATCGAGCACCGTGTCGCTGTCGAGATAACCGTAGCTCATGAGATAGGTCAGCTCGTCGAGCACGACCAGATTGAACGCGGGATCGGCCAGCATGCGCGCGGCAATCGTCCAGCCGCGTTCGGCGGTGGCAATATCCTGCTCGCGGTTCTGCGTATCCCAAGTGAAGCCGTCGCCGGTGACGTGCCATTCGACGCCGGGCTGCCGGCCGAGGAAGACCTCCTCGCCGGTGTCGGTGCGCGCCTTGATGAACTGCACCACGCCGACCTTCATGCCGTGACCCAACGCGCGCGCCACCATGCCGAAGGCCGACGTGCTCTTGCCCTTGCCGTTGCCGGTGATGACGAGGAGCAGCCCGCGTTCGTCGCTGGCAGCGGCGATAGCGGCGTCGACCAGCGCCTTCTTGCGCGCCATGCGCGCGGCGTGGCGCGCATTACGATCGGGTTCGCTCATGCACTGTCCCTCGTTCGCATCTACATCAGTCTGGCCCACTCGTCATTTGAACCGGTATTCCGCGCTGACCCAGCCATGTCGGCCGGGCAGCGGGTAAGCTGAATAACGGTCGGCATCGAACTGGCTGCGGACGGCGTAAGTGTAGTATTTCTCATCGAACAGATTGTTGATGGCTGCGGCGAATTTCCAGTTGCCGACGCCATGCTCCAGCCGAACATCAGCCACGGTATACGCAGGGATTTTCACGCCCAGCGTATTGGGCTCGTCGTTGTCCATGTACTCGTCGCTGACGTAATTGGCGCTGCCAGTCAGCCGCGTCGCCGCGTTGATATTCCACGTCGCAACCAGGGCAAGCTTGTGCCGCGGCACGAGAGGCACGTTGTTCCCCTTCAACGAAACGCCGTTGAATACCCCGCTCGTGAACTCGGCAAAGGCCAGCGTATAGGCTGCAGACAGATCGACGACACCCACACTCTCGCGGCCTTCGACCTCCAGTCCGTAACGCCGCAACGGCGGCAGGTTGGTGTTGCCGACCCCCGCGCTGTAGGGATCGAGATGGATCTCGTCCTCGACGCGCGCGTGGTAAAACGCGACCCGGCCGCCATGACGGACCGTACCGAACTCCCAGCCCAGTTCCTCATCGTATGAGGTCTGCGGCTTGAGGAACTGGAATTGGCGTGAGTAAGTGGGCGTGTATTCGTAAATCTCGTCCACGGTCGCAAAGCGGAAACTGCGGCCGGCCTTGGCATAGAGCGTCTGTCCGGGCGCGATACGATAACGCGCGCCAAGGTTCCAGGCGGATTCGCGTTCGTTCTGTTCACCCGTGGGCGCAGCGGATCCATAGATCGAACTACCCGGCGCCGTAGGATCGAAGCTGTCAGAAGCCCTGATCCTGAACCATTCCACCCGCGCGCCTGCTGTCAGACTCAGCGCATCGCTCACGCGCAGGTGGTCTTGCGCATAGAGCGCAGTGTTGCGCTGGTCGGCCTGTACACGATTGATCGGCTGGCCGATATTGGCGGGGTCGTTGGATACCGCGAGATGGTAGTCCCATAGCTCCTGGTCGAGGCCCAGGATGACTTCGTGTTCCAGCCCACCCATCTGCAGCGGCAGCTTGACCCGCGGCGAGAAGGTCCACATGTCGAGCGTTGTCCTGCGGTAGTCCGGATACCCGCCCTGATAGAAGTACGCCTCCTGGTCCTTGCTGCGGTAATTCAGGTCCGCGGCAAATTCGCCCTTCGGCAATCGGAACTGGCCGCTGAGCGCCGCCTGCCACCCGTCTCGATTCGCCCAGTCGCGCGGCGTCTGTGCGCCTTTGGGATCGAGAGCCAGGTCGTTCAGATTCTTGTCCGGCTCGACGAAACGTCCGCCCGGCAGGTGCAGACTTTGCGTGTCCGCGCCGAGCTTGAACCCGACCTCGCCATTTTCGAGTTTCCAACGGGCGTTACCGTAAAAATTGCTCTGGCGGTTTTCGTTGTTCTCGCGCCAGCCATCGGAGCGGTCATTGCCAGCGGACAGCGTCAACCCCATGTTCTCCCCGACCAGATTTCCCGTGGCTTGCACGTTGCTGGTGTTGAAGCTTCCGTAGCGTGCGCTCACCGTGGCTTCGTTGGAGCTGTCCGCAGGCGAGCGGGTGATGATATTGATGACGCCACCCACGGCGCCTGCGCCATGCAGGACGCTGTTTCCACCGCGCACGATCTCGATGCGCTCGATGGCCGACAGCGGGATCGCCGACCAGACCACGCCGGACAAGTCGATGTCGTTCTGCTTCACGCCATCGACCAGGATCAAGGTGTTCTGCTCAGCTGCAGCACCAAATCCACGCAGATCAACGGTGCTATCCGACGCGTTGTTGCCAAACAGATCGCGCATTCCGATGCCGGCGTAATCCTGAAGAATTTCGGGCAGGGTTACGGCGGGGTTGCGCTCGATTTCCTCGCGTGTGATGACGGTGACATTGACCGCGCGATCGCTCGCAAGGTCGCTGAAGCGGGTCGGCGTCACGACGATGGTGTCGCCTACATATTCCGGCAGGGTTTCCGCGCAGGCGGATGAAGCGAAGACAACGCCAAGGGCGAGCGCAAGAGAGGTTTGACGCATGATGAATTCCAATTGGGCGCCCGGTTCCCCGCAGGCGCGTTGCACGATCCTCTGCATGGCAACTGCCATGCAGGGCTCAGGCCGGTATCCGGGCTCGCGCCTGAAATCCAACGCCTTCCCGGGCGAGCCCAGTGGCATGTGTGATGGACCGTTTAGCGCTTACCGTTGCGGGGGCAGCACAGGCATGGCGGTTGAAAACCGTGCACCTGTTTCCCGTTTATCCTCGGCGGCGGAAAGCCGCGTCGGCACCTGAAGGCGCGCATTATAATGCTAGGGCCTGTTAACGCTAATTTCGCGCCTGCGGCGAGGCCGATTCGGGATGCAGCCCGCGAAGCAGGGCACGCCGCTGTGCCGCTCACAGCAAGCGACCTGCGACAAAGGGATGCGCCCGAATCGGCCCGCCCCTCCGGGTTGCCACGAGGAAGCGCGTCTGCGGCGTTGCGCCGCTTGGCAAGGGATGGCCCTTGCCAGCGCGACGCGCCTTGCATCCATCGCTTTCTCGTGGCAACGCAGGCGCGAAATTAGCGTTAACAGGCCCTAGATTGACCGTCCGCACGTCGCCCCCTATAGTCCCGCCATGCACGCCGAACTCGATACCCTCGAAGCCAAGATCCGCCAGGTGGCCGAGCTGTGCCACGCGCTGCGGCAGGAAAACATCGCGCTGCGCCAGCAGGTGCTCGCTGCGCAACAGGACAACAGGCAGCTGACGACCCGGCTGGATGCCGCCAAGACCCGGCTGCATGCGCTGCTCGACACCTTGCCGGAGGACGCGTGATGGCCGGCCCCCGCTCGATCGAAATCCATATTCTGGGCCGCGCCTACAAGGTGGCATGTTCGCGCGAGGAGGAGTCGGCGCTGATCGCGGCCGCCGACTACCTGGACCAGAAAATGCGCGAGATCCGCGAAAGCAGCAAGGTGATCGGCGCCGAGCGCATCGCCATCATGGCGGGGCTCAACCTGGCGCACGACCTGCTGACCCAGGGCGGCGGCGGTCTGGTCGAGGAAACGCGGACTCGCCTGACCCACTGCAACACGCTGCTGGATTCTGTGCTGGAAGATCAGGACAAACTCTTCTAAACTGGTGCTGCTCCCTGCGGTGTTCGAGGCTGGTTGCAATTTCTCTGAACCAATGCATACGTGCAAGGCTGCGGTCTATTCCGGTGCGGGTGTGCGCGTGACACGTCTCATGTGCCCAAAGCGCCTTTGATTGCGGCCGTCTTGGACCCAGGTTCAAGAGTCCGCAGCCAGTCACGGCACAGGCGGGGAGCCTCTTTTCTCGATGGACAAATACACCCTCAGGCGGCAACTCAAGGCCGCGCGCAACGCGTTCAAGCCGGCTGAGCGCCGCCAGGCCGCGCGCGCCTCGTTGCGTCTGGCGCTACGCCACGGGCTGTTGCTGCGGTCGCAGCGCATCGGCTTCTATCTGCCGCAAGGCGGCGAATTCGACATCCACCCCCTGCTCAACCAGGCCCTGTGCATGCAGCGCGCATGCTACCTGCCGGTGCTGCCGCGCCGCGGCCGGGTGATGCGGTTCGGGCGGCTGGGCCGCAACACGCGCATGAAGGAAAACCGCTACGGCATCCCCGAGCCGCTCGACGCCAAGCCGCTGCGCGCGCGCCAGCTCGACCTCTTGCTGATGCCGCTGGTTGGGTTCGACAATCAGGGCTACCGGCTGGGCATGGGCGGCGGCTACTACGACGCCACGCTGGCCTTCATGCGGCACCGGCGCCATTGGCGCAAGCCGCGGCTGGTGGGAATCGCCTTCGAATGCCAGCAAGTGGCGGCGCTGCCGCACGACCCGTGGGACATGCCGCTCGACGCGGTGTTGACCGAACGCCGGCTGCACCGCTTCAACTCGAACCACGGCTAGGGAAACACTGGAAGTCCAATTTTGTCATTCCGGCGAATACCCAAAGGGCACAAGCGCCGGGGTGACAACTTGTTCAGCGTTTATTCGCCGAGGTAGGCCTGGCGCACCGCCGGGTTGGCGGCGAGGTCGGACGCCGGACCGCTCAGCGTGACGACCCCGTTCTCCAGCACGTAGCCGCGCGCGCAAGTCTTCAGCGCGAGATGCGCGTTCTGTTCGATCAGCAGCACCGCCACACCGTCGGCCGCAATCCGGCGGATGATATCGAACACCGCCTGCACCATCAGCGGCGCCAACCCCATGCTCGGCTCGTCCAGCAGCAGCAGGCGCGGCCGCGCCATCATCGCGCGCCCCAGCGCCAGCATCTGCTGCTCGCCGCCGGACAGCAGCCCGGCCATCTGCGCGCGGCGCTCGGTCAGGCGTGGCAGCAGCGCGTAGACCTGGTCGAGGTCGCGGGCGATCACCGCGCGATCATTGCGGACGTAGGCGCCCATCATCAGGTTCTCGGCCACCGACATGCGCGGGAACACGCCACGCCCCTCCGGCACCAGCGCCAATCCGCGCCGCGCGATCTCGTGCGCGGGCAGCCGGGTGATCGACTGGCCGTCGAAATGCACGCTGCCGCCGTGCGGTGCAAGCAGCCCGCTGAGCGCCTTGAGCGTGGTGGTCTTGCCGGCGCCGTTGGCGCCGATGAGGCAGACCATTTCGCCCGGCGCTACCTCAAGGCTGAGCTCGCGGACCGCCTGGATGCCGCCGTAGGCGACCGACAATTGATGAACTGCCAGCAGTACGCTCATAGCGCCTCGTCCCCCAGGTAGGCGGCGATCACTTTGGGGTCGCGGCTGACCACGTCGGGCGTGCCTTCGGCGATTTTCACGCCATAATCGAGCACCGCCAGCCGGGTGCACAGCCCCATCACCAGCTTCACGTCGTGCTCGATCAGCAGCAGCGTGAGGCCGTCGGCCTGCAGCTGCAGCAGCAGTTCGCGCAGTGCCGCCCGCTCGGCCGGGTTCATGCCGGCGGCGGGTTCGTCGAGCGCCAGCAGCTGAGGTTCGGTCGCCAGCGCGCGGGCGATTTCGAGCCGGCGCTGGTCGCCGTAGGGCAGGTTCTTGGCAAGGCGGTGGGCGTGCTGCGCGATGCCCACGCGATGCAGCAGCGCGTGGGCACGTTCGCGCGAGTCGGCCTCTTCGCGACGCGTGGCGGGCAGGCGCAGCACCGCACCGACGACCCCGCTGGTGGTGCGCGCGTGGCGGCCGACCAGCACGTTCTCGAGTGCGGTCATTTCGGCGAACAGGCGGATGTTCTGGAAGGTGCGCGCCAGTCCGGCCTTCAGCACTTGGTGCGGCTTGCGGCCGTCGAGGCGCAGACCGTTCAGGCGAATCTCGCCGCGATCGGTCGTGTAGAGGCCGGTGAGCGCGTTGAACAGCGTGGTCTTGCCTGCACCATTGGGGCCGATCAGGCCGAAGATCTCGCCAGCGTTCACCTGCAGCGAAATATCGGACAGCGCCTGCAACCCGCCAAACGCCTTGCTCACGCCGGAGACGGTCAGCAGCGGTGTCGACTCTGCTTCGGGCTCGCCCGACGGGAGATTGCCTGCCATGGGTACGCTCATCCCTTAGCGTCGGCGAATTCGCGGCGGCGGCGCGTCGAGGGCAGGAGCCCGGCGGGGCGATACAGCATCACCGCCACCAGCGCGACGCCGAACAGCAGCATGCGCAGGTCCGCCGGGTCGACGTAGATCCGGCCGAACAGCTCGCGCTGCCAGTCGCCGGTGTAGCGTAGCGCCTCGGGCAGCAGGGTCAGCACCACCGCGCCGAAGATCACCCCGGGGATATGCCCCATGCCGCCGAGCACGATCATGCAGAGGATCATGATCGATTCCATGAGGTTGAACGATTCTGGGCTGATGAAGCCCTGGAAGCTGGCGAACAGGCCGCCGGCCAGGCCGCCGAAGGTGGCGCCCATGGCGAACGCCAGCAGCTTGAGATTGCGCGTGTTGATGCCGGTCGCGGCGGCGGCGATCTCGTCCTCGCGGATGGCGACCCAGGCGCGCCCGATGCGCGAATCCTCCAGCCGCATCGAAATGAAGATCACCATCAGCGTGAACAGCAGGAACAGATAGTAGGTGAGATGGATGCCGGTGAAGGTGTAGCCGAAAAGCTGATGCGACTGGCTCAGGTCGAAGCTGCCGAGGCGCACCGGATCGATCAGGTTGATCCCCTGCGGGCCGTTGGTGATGTTGACCGGCGCGTTCAGGTTGTTCATGAAGATGCGGATGATCTCGCCGAAGCCCAGCGTGACGATGGCGAGATAGTCGCCGCGCAGCCGCAGCGTGGGTGCGCCCAGCAGCACGCCGAACAGCGCGGCCAGCGCGGCGCCCAGCGGCAGCACCGCCCAGAACGGCAGATGCAGGCCGAACTGCGGGCTGGCGAGCCAGGCATAGACGTACGCCCCCAGCGCATAGAACGCGACGTAGCCGAGATCGAGCAGGCCGGCGTAGCCGACGACGATGTTGAGTCCCAGCGCGAGGATGACGTACAGGAGCGCGAGGTCGAGCAGCCGCACCCACGAGCGCCCCATCCCAGCGTCGACCAGGAACGGCAGCACCGCCAGTCCCAGCGCCAGCAGGGAAAAGGCCAGCCAGCGCGGCGGCGTCTTCAAGTCAGGCACGTTCGACACCGCGCGCACCCAGCAGGCCCGAGGGACGGAACACCAGGACGGCGATCAGCACGAAGAACGCGAACACGTCCTGGTAATTGCTGCCGAGGAAGCCGCCGGTGAGGTCACCGATGTAGCCCGCGCCGAACGACTCGATCAGCCCCAGCAGCAGGCCGCCCAACATCGCCCCGCCCAGGTTGCCGATGCCGCCCAGCACCGCCGCCGAGAAGGCCTTGAGGCCGAGCAGGAAGCCCATGTAATAGTGCGCCAGGCCGTAATACGCGCTGACCATGACCCCGGCCACCGCCGCCAGCGCCGAGCCGATCGCGAAGGTGGCGGCGATCACCCGGTTGGCGTCCACCCCCATCAGGCTCGCCACCTGGCGCGATTGCGCGGTGGCACGCATGGCGCGGCCGAGCCGGGTTTTCTGCACCACCAGGATCAGCATCAGCATGATGCCCGTGGCGAGCAGCAGGATGGCGATCTGCACATCGGTGATCGTCGCGCCGTGTATCGCGTGGCGGCCCTGCGGCAGCACGGCAGGAAAGGGAATGTACTGCTTGCCCCAGATCAGCATGGCGACGTTCTGCAGGATGATCGACACGCCGATCGCGGTGATGAGCGGCGCCAGGCGTGGCGCATGACGCAACGGCCGGTAGGCGACGCGCTCGATCACGAGGCCGAGCGCCACGCACACCGGGATCGCCACCGCCAGCCCCGCCCCCAGCACCAGCACGCCAGGCAGCCCGGGCGCCGCCAGCGCCAGCGCGCCGATCAC
The DNA here is from genome assembly GCA_016195805.1 of Hydrogenophilales bacterium. Taxonomy (GTDB): domain Bacteria; phylum Pseudomonadota; class Gammaproteobacteria; order Burkholderiales; family Thiobacillaceae; genus Thiobacillus. The sequence continues at coordinate 135,730 of JACPYT010000006.1, read as the reverse complement.
GGCCAGCGCCACCATCGCCCCCATCATGGTGATTTCGCCGTGGGCGAAATTGATGAGTTCGAGGATGCCGTACACCATGGTGTAGCCCAGTGCCACCAGCGCGTAGACGCTGCCGAGCACGAGGCCGTTGATGAGTTGCTGCAGGAATATATCCATCTTTGCGTCCGCGTTTGCGCGCAGCGCGCCCGACTCAGTTTACTTGCCGCTTTGCACGGTTTCGAGCGTCTGCCATTTGCCGTCTTTCACCTGGTACAGCGTGACTGCACCGCCGGCGAGGTCACCTTTTGCATCAAAGCGGATGCGTCCGGTCACCCCCTGATAATCGGTCTTCGGCAGCTCCGCCAGATACCTGGCGGGATCGCTGGAATCGGCGCGCTTCATCGCGTCGATCAGCACGTGCATGGCGTCGTAGGCGTAGGGGGAATAGTTCTGGATCTGGCCGTACTTGGCCTCGAACTTGGCCTTGAACGCGGCGCCGCCCGGCATCGCGTCGAGCGGCAGGCCGGGGTTGGAGGCGAGTGCGCCCTCGGCGTCGGCGCCGGCCAGTTCGATGAAGGTGGGCGTCTGCACGCCGTCGCCACCGAGGAACTTCGCATGGATGCCGAGTTGCTTCATCTGCTTGATCATGGGCGCGGCCTGCGGGTCCATGCCGCCGAAGAACACCAGGTCGGGTGCCTTGCCCTTGATGGAGGTGAGAATCGCCATGAAGTCGGTCGAGCGGTCGGACGTGTATTCGCGCGCCACCACGTCGCCGCCGGCCGCCTTGACCGCCTTCTCGACTTCGTCGGCCAGCCCCTGGCCGTAGGCGGTGCGGTCGTCGATGATGGCGATCTTCTTCGCGCCCAGCCTGGTCACCGCGTAATTGCCCAGCACCGAACCCTGCTGCGCATCGTTGGTCATGACGCGGAAAGCCGTCTTGTAGCCCGCTGCCGTATAGGCGACTGCAGTGGCCGAGGGCGAAATCTGCGGGATGCCGTTGTCGGAATAGATCTTGGAGGCCGGGATCGTGGCGCCCGAATTGAGGTGGCCGATCACGCCCGCCACGCCTTCGTCGACCAGCTTCTGGGCCACGGTGGTGGCGGTCTTGGGATCGGCCGCGTCGTCCTCGCTCTTCAGTTCGAGCACGACTTTCTTGCCGCCCAGGGTGAGGCCAGCGGCATTGATTTCGTCCAGCGCCAGGCGCGCGCCGTTCTCGTTGTCCTTGCCGAGATGGGCCTGCGGGCCGGTGAGCGGGGACGCCTGGCCGATCAGCACCGTCTGCTTGTCGCCATTCTGCTGCGGCTTGTCGCCGCACCCCGCGACCAGTGCCGCCGCTACCACCACCCAAGCCAGCCTGTGACCCGTCATCTCGGTCTTCCCCGCAATCAAACTGAAACGCGGGATTTATACCATAAAGCCAGCGGCGACCGGCTTTCCGGTGCGCCGGAAAGCACAAGGCCGGCGCGAACGCCGGCCTTGTGCGGACGCGATGCCGCGCCGGATTATTTCAGGCTCAGGACCCAGGTAACGATCTTGTCCAGATCGGCGGCACTGACCTGCGGGTTCGGCGGCATGGGAATCTCGCCCCACACGCCCTTGCCGCCGGCTTTCACCTTGGCCATCAGTCTGGCTTTTGCACCCTTGTCACCCGCATACTTCTTGGCCACATCCTTGTAGGCAGGGCCCACGATCTTCTTGTCCACGCCGTGGCAGGACAGGCAGGCGTTCTTCTGGGCCAGCGCCATGGCCGCGCTCTGGTCGTCCGCAGAAACCACGCCGGACATCAACAGCAGCGCAGCAGACGCTGCGGTCATCATCAACTTGTTCATCTTTAACAGTCTCCGTGGAAGTCGGGTGGGTCGCGTTCGAGAAATCATTGCGCCGCCAATATTAAGGAAAATCCCCTTCCACGCAAGATGGGGGCTGGAATATTTGTTACCAGGCCCCGTAGAACATTGTTATTTATCCGCGCTCGATCAATTCGCGGTAGGCATGCCAGCTGGCATGCCCCAGCCACGGGAAGATCACCGCCATGGCGATGAAGTCGGTCGCCATGCCGACCGCGACCAGGCCTGCAATCAGGATGCCCCACAGCAGCATCACCGGGAAGTTGAGCCGGGTCGCCATGAAGCTGGTGACGAGCGCCGTGGCGAAATCGACCTTGCGGTGCAGCATCATCGGCAACGACACCACCGAGAGGCTGAATACCATCAAGGCCAGCACACCGCCGAACGCCAGGTAGGTCAGCACGAAATCGGCGTGCTGCTGCACGGCACTCAGGCTCAGCAGGTCGGACAGACCGCCGATGCCCGAGCCGTTGAGGAACAGGCCGACCAGGATGGCCGAGATGCGCTCCCAGGAAATCAGCACGAACAGCAGCATCACGGTGAACAGCCCCAGCGAGCCGGGATTGGCACGCCACGACAGCAGAGGAACGAACAGGTGGGGCAGTTTGTGGTGGTGCTCCAGCCGGTGGCTCAGGAAATAGAACACCGTGGCTAATACTGGCGCGACGAACAGGAAGCCCGAGGTCAGCGCCATTGCCAGATGCGGCTTGTCCTCCGCGGCATGCACCAGGCCATAGCCGAGCAGCGCAAACACGATGCCGTAGAACAGGCTCAGCGGCCACGCCCTGGCCATGTCCTGCGCGCCCTCGCGCAGCCAGTGGAAGGGTTGATCGGCCGTCACGCTGCGGATGCCAGGTAGATCCATGCGGGCGGCCTGCGGATGGAAGACCGGGTGTTCAGTATGTGTGCTCATGATCGCTCCTGATGACAGACAGACTGTTTGTTTGATAGCAGGCGCCGCCACGGGTTCCTAATAGCAAATGCTGATAGACCCTCTCATGGCGAAACCGCAGCAAGGTCGGTGACCGGCGGCTGGCAAGCGGTGCCGCTGCAGATCCAGGCGACGGGACGATCCGCTTCCGGCTTGGCCAGCGCGTCGGGCAACGTCAATCCGTTGGGCAGCGCCAGCAGCAGGTCGCGCGCGCCGAGCTTCGGCACCAGCGCGGTGACCCACTCGCGCAACGCCGCGGCCGGCCCGCGCAGCAGGATCACGCGCGGCGGCACCAGCGTCTCGTCGAGCACGGCCAGCAGCGTCGGATAAGCGATCGGCTGCTGGATCAGATGCGCATGGAACAGGCGCAGACAGCGCGCGCTGGCGTCGAGGTAACGCGCCTCGCCCAACACATGCCCAAGCCGTTGCAGGGCATACGCTGCGACGCCGTTGCCCGACGGCGTCGCGTTGTCGTAGCCGGGCTTGGGACGGGTGAGGAGCGCTTCGTGATCATGACTGGTGAAGAAGAAACCGCCCGCCTCGGCATCCTCGAAATGCACCAGCAGCGCGTCGGCAAGCGCGCGCGCCCACGTCATGTCCTGTTCACGGTAGCCGGCCTGCAGGGTTTCCAGCAGCGCATCGAGCAGGAAGGCGTAGTCGTCGAGATAGGCGTTGAGGCGCGCTTCGCCGTGGCTGTAGCTGGCGAGCAGGCGCCCGTCGCGCCACAGATTCCGATGCAGGAAGTCGAGCGCGGCCTGGGCTGCGTCGACCCAGTCGTGACGTGCCATCACCCGCCCGGCGTGCGCCAGCCCGGCGATCATCAGCGCATTCCAGCTGGTGAGTTGCTTGTCGTCGCACCCCGGTCGAATGCGTGCCTCGCGGGCGGCGAACAGCTTGGCGCGCGCGCTCCCCAGCCGTGCCGCTGCCGCCTCGCCGCTCAGGCCCAGTTCGGCCGCGACCTCGTTCAAGGGGCGCGCCAGGATGGGATTCCAGTGCGCATTCTCGAAATTGGGCGGCAGGTCGAAGCCATAGACCGGCGCGGCCACTGCGTACTCCTCGGCGGACAACAGTGCCCGTGCTTCATCGGGCGTCCACACGTAGAACTTGCCCTCGTGACCTTCGCTGTCGGCGTCGAGCGCGGAATAGAAGCCGCCTGCCGGCGCGCGCATTTCGCGCAGCAGCCAGTCGACGATGCCCTCGGCGGTGTCTTTGAACAAGGTCTCGCCGGTCAGCGCCCAGGCGTCGGCGTACAGATGCAGCAGCGGGCCGTTGTCGTAGAGCATTTTCTCGAAATGCGGAATCGCCCATTGTTCGTCGACCGAATAGCGGCAGAAGCCGCCGCCGAGCTGGTCGACCACGCCACCGGAGGCCATCTTGCGCAGGGAGAACAGCGCCATGTCGCGCGCCTGCGCGTTGCCCGCTTGCGCCTGACGCAGCAGGAAGAACAGCTCGCCCGGGCGCGGAAACTTGGGCGCACGCGAGAAGCCGCCCCACAGCGGATCGAAGGCCTGCGCCAGGTCGCGCACGGCTTCGGCAAGCGGCGCCTCAGTCAGCGCCGACTGCATGGCCGCAGCCGGTTGCTGCTGCGCGAGCGCATCACGCACCGCCTCGTTCTGCGCCAGCACCTCGCCACGCCGCTCGTGCCAGGCACGGGCGACGTTTTCCATCAGGTCGATGAAGCCCGGCAGCTGGTAGCGCGGCGTCTTGGGGAAATAGGTGCCGGCGAAGAACGGCGTCTGGTCGGGCGTGAGAAACACTGTCAGCGGCCAGCCGCCGCCACGCTGTGTCAGCAGCTGGTGTGCGGTCTGGTAGATCTGGTCGAGGTCGGGGCGCTCCTCGCGATCGACTTTTATGTTCACGAACAGGCGGTTCATCACCGCCGCCACCTCGTCGTCCTCGAAGCAGTCGTGCGCCATCACATGGCACCAGTGGCAGGCCGAATAGCCGATCGACAGCAGGATGGGCTTGTCCTCGCGGCGCGCCTTGTCGAGCGCTTCGGCGCCCCAGGGATACCAGTCGACCGGGTTGTCGGCGTGTTGCAGCAGATAGGGGCTGGGCTCGGTGGCGAGGCGATTGGGCATGATGGCGTAAACCCCACGGGCTAATAGTTGATTAAATCAGTCAACAATTGTACGCTTGCTGCCAATCGTAAAAAAGCAGGAGTGCCCCATGTCCCAGCAATTGTTCGCCGCCGCCCAGTCGGGCGATGCCGCCCAAATCAAATCGCTGCTCGAGAGCGGCGCCGATCACGCCGCCGCCGACGAAGCCGGCGAGACCGCGCTGATGCACGCCGCCCGTGGCGGCCACGTCGCCGCGGTGCAGGTACTGATCGCCGCCGGCGCCGACGTCAACGCCAAGTCGCCGCAAGGCTGGACCGCCGTGGCGAAAGCCGCGTACAACGGCGAAACCGAGCGCGGCTACGTCGAGGTCGTCGAAGCGTTGCACGAGGCCGGCGCCTCGCTCGACGAACGCATTTTCTTCGGCATTACGCCGCTGATGCTGGCGGCCGGCGGCGGCGACGCCCCGGTGGTGGAGTGGCTAATCAACGCCGGCGCCGATGTGCTCGCCACCAACGAGGGCGGCCGCACCGCGCGCCTGATGGCGAGCGACAAGTTCTACGTGGACGTGATCAACCTGCTGACCGAAGCCGAGCGCCAGCTGGGCGTGCAGGAAGACGGCTCGTGCTCGTCGACCAAGAGCGTGGTCAAGCCGCAGGTGGTCAACCTGATGAAGCCGACCACGCATTGATCGGTTTGGGCATCACGTTTGCCCCCTCTTCCGCTTGCGGGGGAGGGGAAAAAGTCAGCGTCCCAGCCAGTCGATCAGGCCCTGCCACTGCTCGACATCGCGCTCGGCAATGTGGTGCGGCAGGTCGAACAGGCTCTTGCCCTCGAACGCGGCGTTGACGTAATGCTGGGTGTTACGCAGATGCGCCAGCACCGGCAGGTCCTGCTGCGCCATGAACTGCTCCAGCGTCACGCCGGCACGCGTGCGCGGATCGACCCGCATGCCCACCACGCCGACGAAGGCATGACCCTTGCGCACCGCTTTTTCGGCGTGCAGCGCAGCGAGGAAATCCTGGCTGGCGCGGATATCGAACAGCGAGGGCGCGATCGGCACCGCCACCTTGTGCGCCAGTTTTAACGCGCGCTCGAGGTTCTTGCCGTGCAAGCCGGCGGGCGAGTCGATCACCAGCCAGGCGCTGCTTCCCTTCTGCCCTTCGCGCAGCAATCCGATCTCCGGCAGCGCCGGATCGCGCATCGCCAGCCAGTGGGTGGCGGACTGCTGGCGGTCGAGATCCAGCAGCGCCACGCGCTCGCCCCTGGAGGCCAGATAGCCGGCCAGGTTGGTCGACAGCGTCGTCTTGCCGCTGCCGCCCTTGGGGTTGGCCACCAGAATCACGCGCATGCTTGCTCCTTGTTGAAAACTTTTAAAGCCCGTCATTCCGGCGAATGCCGAAATCCAGCGCCATCAACTGGACCCCGGCGTTCGCCGGGGTGACATCCCTCAAGGTATTCGCGGATAAGAAACCTACAACGCCTCGACGCTGTACGTCACCGCCAGCGTGTGCGTTTCGCCCGGCGCCACGGTGACGATGTTGTCCATCGCGTTGGCCGATTCGACGCACACCATTTCGCGCCAGCCGGCGCCCGACTTGCCTTGGCCCAAGTCGCCCATCTTCTCGGCCTTTTCGGTCCACGGCGTCCACACGATGGTGGACTGCGAACCGGTCTTGGCGATGCGGATGCGGCGCTTGAGGCCGGCGTCGACGATCACGCAGTCGGCCGGCGTGTTGACGTAGACGCGGTCGACTTCGCCAGAAAAGCCGATCGCCCCGCTCTGCTTTTTGGTGGCGAAGTTGTCGACCTTGTCGTGGAACGTCGCGCCTTCCAGCCCACTCACCGTCACCGCGCCGATGTCGCTGATGTGCAGATAAGTATGCAGCGCCTCGCCGATCTTCACCGGGGCATCGCCCGTGTTGGTGGTGGCCAGATGCATCTCCAGCCTGTCGCCGACGATGACCGTCAGCGTCAGGCGCGTGGCATGCGGCCACTGTGCACGGGTCTGGTCGTTCTCGACCAACTGCAGGGTGATCTCGGTCCGGGCATCGTTGCGCTTGCGGCTAGCGATCACGGTCCACGGCACGGTGCGCGCAAAGCCGTGCGCGGGGAACGACGCTTCGCTGGCATGCGCGCCGAACCACGGCCAGCACACCGGCGCGCCGCCACGGATCGATTTGCCTGCGGCGAACCTGGCGGCGTCGGACACCCACACCACGGGCGTCTGCTGCGATTTGGGCCGGTAGCTCACCACGTGCGCGCCCTGCAGGCAGATCGTCGCGCGGCCGCCGTGGTTGTCGATGTCGGCATACACAAGACCACCGGCGCCAACGCGGAAGCTCAGCTGGCCGGGAATGACGAAGCGCGCCAACGGGTCGGCATGTGCTTGCGCCTCGCTGGGATGCTCGACCAGGCTGACGTCGCGCACCGCACCAAACGCAGCCGACGTCGCCATCGCCGCATAGGCGCGCAGCGCAGGCGACACTTCACGCACCCGGTTGACCGGCTTCCAGGCCTGCGCACCTTTGGCGTCCATCGCAGCGCGGCGGCGTTCGAGTTCGGCGTCGCTCACCGCGACCTTGATGCTGCGCGCGGGGATATTGATCTCGATGCGGTCGCCCTCTTCCACCAGGCCGATGGTGCCGCCTTCCGCCGCTTCCGGCGAGGCATGGCCGATGCTCAAGCCCGAGGTGCCGCCGGAGAAACGGCCGTCGGTGATCAGCGCGCAGACCTTGCCGAGGCCCTTGGATTTCAGGTACGAGGTCGGGTACAGCATTTCCTGCATGCCGGGGCCACCGCGCGGGCCTTCGTAGCGGATCACCACGACGTCGCCGGCGATGATGCGATCGCCAAGAATCGCCTCGACCGCAGCGTCCTGCGATTCGAACACGCGCGCCGGGCCCGAGAAGGTCCAGATGCTCTCATCCACCCCGGCGGTCTTGACGATGCAGCCATCCAACGCGAGGTTGCCGTACAGCACTGCGAGGCCGCCGTCCTTCGAATAGGCATGCTCGATGTCGTGGATGCAGCCGTTGACGCGGTCGTCGTCGAGCCTGGCGAAACGGCGGTCCTGCGAGAACGCGGTCTGCGTCGGCACGCCGCCGGGGGCGGCGCGGAAGTAGTCCTTCACGTCTTTATCTTTGGTGCGGCGGATGTCGTAGACGTCGATCTGCTCGCCGAGCGATTTCATCAGGACGGTCGGCACGTCGCGATGCACCAGGCCGCCGCGCTCGAGTTCGCCGAGGATCGCCATCACGCCGCCGGCGCGGTGCACGTCTTCCATGTGGTAGGTCTGGATCGACGGCGCGACTTTGGAGAGATGCGGCACGCGGCGGCTCATGCGGTCGATGTCGGCCATCGTGAAGTCGACGCCGGCCTCGTGCGCGGCGGCCAAGAGGTGCAGCACGGTGTTGGTCGAGCCGCCCATGGCGATGTCGAGCGCGATGGCATTCTCGAACGCGTCGAAGCTGGCGATCGCGCGCGGCAGCACGGTGGTGTCTCCGTCCTCGTAATAGCGCCGCGCGTTCTTCACGATCAGGCGGCCGGCGGCAAGGAACAAATTCCTGCGGTCGGCGTGCGTCGCAAGCATCGAGCCGTTGCCAGGCAGCGAGAGGCCGAGCGCCTCGGTCAGGCAGTTCATCGAGTTCGCAGTGAACATGCCCGAGCACGAGCCGCAGGTCGGGCAGGCCGAGCGCTCGAGCTGGTTGACCTTCTCGTCGCTAAATTTGGCGTCGGCCGCCGACACCATGGCGTCGACCAGGTCGAGCTTGATGGTCTTGGATTCCCACACCACCTTGCCCGCTTCCATCGGCCCGCCGGAGACGAACACGGTCGGAATGTTGAGGCGCAGCGCGGCATTCAACATGCCGGGCGTGATCTTGTCGCAGTTGGAAATGCACACCAGCGCGTCGGCGCAGTGCGCGTTGACCATGTACTCGACCGAGTCGGCGATGAGGTCGCGGCTCGGCAGCGAATACAGCATGCCGCCGTGGCCCATGGCGATGCCGTCGTCCACCGCGATGGTGTTGAATTCCTTCGCCACGCCGCCCGCCGCCTCGATCTCGCGCGCCACCAGCTGGCCCATGTCCTTGAGGTGCACGTGGCCCGGCACGAACTGGGTGAACGAGTTGGCGATGGCGATGATGGGCTTGTTGAAGTCGCCGTCCTTCATGCCGGTGGCGCGCCACAGCGCACGGGCACCGGCCATGTTGCGGCCGCGGGTGGTGGTCCAGGAACGATAGTCGGGCATGATGGTCACTCAGGCAATCTATAATCAGCCGGCCATTTTACCCGCGCTTTGACCTCCCTGAATCCCGACCCCTGAATCCTGCCTCCATGCTCGCTCCCCAATTCGATCCTGTCGCCCTGCAGCTCGGCCCCATCGCCATCCACTGGTACGGCCTCATGTACCTCGTCGCCTTCATCCAGGTCATCCTGCTGGGGCGCTGGTGCATCGCGCATCGGCCGTGGACCGGATGGACGCAGCAAATGCTCGACGACGTGCTGTTCTACGGCGTGCTCGGTGTCGTCCTCGGCGGACGCCTCGGCTACGTGCTGTTCTACAAGCCTGGCGACTACCTGGCCCACCCGCTCGACATCATCAAGGTGTGGCAGGGCGGCATGAGTTTTCACGGCGGCTTTCTCGGCGTGCTCGTCGCGATGATGCTGTTCGCCCATCGCCACAAGCTGCGCTGGCTCGCCGTCACCGATTTCATCGCGCCGCTGGTGCCGCTGGGGCTCGCCGCCGGCCGCCTCGGCAACTTCATCAACGGCGAACTGTGGGGACGCCCCACCGGCCTGCCGTGGGGCATGATCTTCCCGCAGGCAGGCGACGGCATCCCGCGCCATCCCTCGCAGCTCTACGAATTCGCCGGCGAAGGCCTGCTGCTGTTCACGATCCTGTGGCTGTATTCGAAGAAGCCGCGGCCGGTCGGCGCCGTCTCCGGCGTGTTCCTGATCGGGTATGGCAGCCTGCGTTTCCTCATGGAGTTCACGCGCGAACCCGACAGCTTCCTCGGCCTGCTCCAATTCGGCCTGTCCATGGGGCAATGGCTCTCCCTGCCGATGATCGTCGCCGGCCTCATCATGCTGCGCTGGTCGCTGCGGCGCGCATGATCGAGCGCATCTGGAAGGCGTTCGCCTGGCTCGGCGTCGCCGCCGCCCTGGTGCTGTCGCTGATCCCGCCCTTCATGAACGAGCGCGGCCACACCGACAAGATCGTGCACCTGTCCGGCTACGCCGTGCTGACGTTCTGGTGGGCGCAAATCGTCGTCCGCCGGCGCTGGCGGCTCGCGCTGGCCGTCGCGCTGTTCGGCGGCGCCATCGAACTGCTGCAGGGCCTCACCCCCGACCGCCAGCCCGACGTGTTCGACGCGCTGGCCAACACCGGCGGCGTCCTGCTCGGCTGGCTCGCCGCCCGCCTTCTCCCCAACCTCCCTGACAACCTCGGGAGGCTCTTCCGGCCCCGCTAGAAACGAGGCTATAATCCGCCGCACTGGGGCGGTAGCTCAGCTGGGAGAGCGTCGCGTTCGCAATGCGAAGGTCGGGAGTTCGATCCTCCTCCGCTCCACCACCTTAAACAAAGGCCAGACCATGCGCTGGCCTTTTTCTTTCCTTCTACTTTCTTTCCTTCTACCTCGTATTGCCCGATCGCTGCGCCACACGCCCGTCAGATGGCGTCTATGATGTGTTCAGACGCTTCCGATTGCGAAACTCCCGGCTGGCGTTGCAGTCTTGATTAAATTCAGTCAGCAGTCCGAGAACCCGGAGCCCGGGAGAAACAGTGCTTGGCAAACGCATCCCCGCTCCATGACCCAAGGAGAAGAAGCATGAAACTGCAAGAATGGTTGATTGTGTCTGCATTGGTGGCCGGGACGAACGTGTGGGCCGCCGAGCCACCCGCTACGAAGCCGGCTGAAGACGCCAAAACCTCCATGCACAAAGCGGAGGACAGCGCGAAGAAGGCGGCCGAGGAGGCCAGGGAGGCCGCGCGGAAGGCAGCAGACGCCGCCAAAGTGGCCATGGAAAAAGCCGAACAGGCTGTCGGCGATACGTCGCAGAAAGCCGCCTATGCGGCCAGGCAGGCGGCGCAAGACGCCGAGAAGGCCGCAAAATTCGCTGCGCATAAAGCCGCCGTGGCCACCCGGAAAGCGTCGGCAGCAACCCGGGAGGCCGCGCAGAAGGTGGAGGCGTCCGCGAAGAAAGCGGCCACGGCCACCCGGGAGGCCGTGATGAAGGCCGAAGTATCCGCCCGACAGGCGGCCAAATCCGGCGCGTCCGCTACGCGCAAGGCGGCCGAAGAAACCCGGGATGCGGCACGTCATGCCATGGAAGCGACCAAAGAGGCGGCCGACAAGGCATTCGAAACGGGCGGCAACAAGAAGAACACCCAGGATGACGCGAATGTGAAGCAGTAAGCCGGAAATCGGGGGCGATTAGCTTTGCGCGCCCCGGCACCGGGATTCGTCAGGCCAGTTCCACCCACACCGGCTGATGGTCCGACGCCTCGGTCACGGCATCGATGCCGTGCGTCTTCAGGCGACCAGCGAGCCCTGCGGTGACGAAGACGAAGTCGAAGCATTCGGGCTGCTTGACGAAATCGACCGGGTGGATGCCGACCGTTGGGGCGTGGAGCTCGCCGGGGTGCAGCAGCGCCCAGGCGTCGCGAAAGCCGGGGTCGTCGCCGGAAAACGGAGCAAGGATTTGCGCGCGCTCGGGCGCCGAGGCGGGGAAGTTCATGTCGCCGCACAGCAGGGCCTGCGCGGGTCGGGGAAACACCTCGAACGACCCGCCCTGCTCTTCGATGAGCGGCACCCGCGCCGACATGGCGCAGGCCTCGGCATGCAGGCGGCGGATGGCGTCGATCTGGATCTCGCGCTGGCGCTGCGAGTAGTACTCGAGGTGGGTGGTCATCACGCGCAGCGGGCCGATGTCGGTTTCGACCACCGCTTCGACCAGCACCCGCTGCATGCTGGGCTGGTCCGCCTCGGCCGGCCACGGCAAGAGGTGCCGCCACACCTGGCCGACCGGCAGGCGGGTAAAGATGGCGTTGCCGAACCGGCTGCGGCCGCCGCGGCCGTCCGGGATGTCGGTCGCCGCACCGTAAATGGCCGTGTAGCCGGGCAGGCCGGCACCCAATTCGGCCACCTGGTCCTCGCCGCGGCTGCCGGGCAGGCCGGGGAAGTTGACCGCGACTTCCTGCAGGCAGATGACGTCGAAATCGCCCAGCTGGCGTATGGTCCGCAGGATGCGCGCGGGGTCGACGCGACCATCCATGCCGCGCCCCCATTGGATGTTCCAGCTCAATAGCTTCATGTGGTCTCCCAAGCTGCTCTTGTCAGCATAGGCAAGGAATTTTCCGGGGCGGCAACACTCCCAATTAATACGGCAGTCCGGTTGTAAACCCTTGCCGCCGCAAGGCCTTGCCAGAGGCGGTCATTGCCGCACGCGGCCTGAGGGATTAAAATGCTGCACTTTTCGCTTGAATTTTGCGGCTTGCCCCATGGGCAGGCCGCTGTTGCCTGAGCATACGGAACCATGGAACGACAACGCTGGCTGGACGGGACGCTGTATTCGCCCGATTTCGAACAGGATAGCTGCGGCTTCGGCCTGATTGCGCAGATCGACAATCAGCCCAGCCACACGCTGGTGCAGAACGCGATCGGTTCGCTCGCCTGCATGACGCACCGCGGCGCGATCGCGGCGGACGGTCTGTCTGGCGACGGCTGCGGCCTGCTGTTCAAGAAACCCGACGCCTTCCTGCGCGCGGTAGCAGCTGATGCCGGCTTCACGCTGGGCGCGCTGTACGCCGCCGGTCTGGTGTTCCTGTCGCGCGATGCCGCCCCGCAGGCGCATGCGCGCGCCACGTTGAAGTCCGCGCTGGAAGCGCAGGGCCTCACGGTCGCCGGCTTCCGCCTGGTGCCGACCGATGCGTCGGTGTGCGGCGAATCCGCGCTGGCTTCGCTACCGCACATCGAGCAGGTGTTCGTCAACGCGCCGGCTGGAACGAGCGAAGACGACTTCGAGCGCAAGCTCTACATCGCCCGCCGCCAGGCCGAGAAGGCGCTGGAGCCGACCGACCCGGTGTTCTACCTGCCGACGCTGTCGTGCCGCGTCATCAGCTACAAGGGCCTGGTGATGCCGGACAACCTGCCGGTGTTCTATCCCGACCTCAACGATGCGCGCTTCGCGTCGAGCCTGGTCGTGTTCCACCAGCGCTTCTCCACCAACACTTGGCCGCAGTGGCGCCTGGCCCAGCCGTTCCGCTATCTGGCGCACAACGGCGAGATCAACACGGTGCAGGGCAACCGCAACTGGAGCCGCGCGCGCGAGCAGAAGTTCGAGACGCCGCTGATCCCGGACATGGACGCGATCCGTCCGATCGTCGGCACCAAGGGCTCGGATTCGATGAGCCTCGACAACATGGTCGAGGGCCTGGTGATGGGTGGCGCGGGCCTGTTCCGCGCGCTGCGTCTGGTGATCCCACCGGCGTGGCAGAACGTCGAGTCGATGGACGCCGACATCCGCGCGTTCTACGAATACAACTCGATGCACATGGAGCCGTGGGACGGCCCCGCGGGAATTGTTTTAACTGACGGTCGTTATGCGGTTTGCACGCTCGACCGCAACGGCCTGCGCCCGGCGCGCTGGGTGCTGACCAAGGACCGCATCCTCACCATCGCGTCCGAAGTCGGCGTGTGGCAGATCGACCCGGCCAATGTCGACCGCAAGGGCCGCGTCAAGCCCGGCCAGATGATCGCCGCCGACCTCGATACCGGCCGCCTGCTGATGCCGGAAGACATCGACAACGAACTGAAGGGCCGCCAGCCCTACCGCGAATGGCTGAAGTCGAGCGCGGTCAAGCTCGACCTGTCGATCAACCAGGACGCCGACCTGCCGGTGATGGACGCGGCGAGCCTCTTGACGCACCAGAAGCTCCACAACGTCAGCTTCGAGGAGCGCGACCAGATCATCCGCGTGCTGGCCGAGGACGGCGCCGAAGCGATCGGCTCGATGGGCGACGACACGCCGATGGCGGTGCTGTCGCAGAAAGTGCGCTCGCCGTTCGACTACCTGCGCCAGCAGTTCGCCCAGGTCACCAACCCGCCGATCGACCCGATCCGCGAGGCGATCGTGATGTCGCTCAACACCGCCTTCGGTCCCGAGCGCAACCTGTTCGAGGAAAGCCCGGCCCACGCCCACCGCGTGGAAGTGCACACCCCGCTGCTGTCGAAGGAGGCCTTCGACAAACTGCTGCACCTGAACGACCCGGCCTTCGCCCCGGCCACGCTCGATCTGCACTACGACCCGACAGCCACCACGCTGGAAGCCGCGCTGCAGGCGCTGACCGCGCGAGCGGTCGATGCGGTGAAGGCCGGCAAGGTCATCCTGGTGCTGTCGGACCGCAACATCGCCAAGGACCGCCTGCCGATCCACGCGCTGTTCGCCACCGGCGCGGTGCACCATGCGCTGATCGGCGCCGGCCTGCGCTGTAACGCCAACATCGTGGTGGAAACGGGCAGCGTGCGCGACCCGCACCACTACGCCTGCCTGATCGGCTACGGCGCGACCGCGGTGTATCCGTATCTCGCCTATCAGGTCATCGGCGAATTCGTGAAAACCGGCGAGATCAAGCCTAACCTCGACAAGGCGCTGTCCAATTTCCGCAAGGGCATGGACAAGGGCCTCTACAAGGTGCTGTCGAAGATGGGCATCTCGCTGGTGGCCAGCTACCGTGGCGCCCAGCTGTTCGAGGGCGTAGGCCTGCATGAGAGCGTGATCGACCTCTGCCTGAAAGGCACCGTCTCGCGCATCTCCGGCGCCGACTTCGACGACTTCGAGTCCGACCAGAAACTGCTGCACAAGACGGCATTCAACCCGCTGAAGCCGCTGTCGGCCGGCGGCCTGCTGAAGTTCATGTTCGGCGAGGAATTCCACGCCTACAACCCGGACGTGGTGCAGCAGCTGCAGAAGGCCGTGAAGACCGGCGACTACGCCGAATTCAAGAAATATTCCGAACTCGTCGACACCCGCCCGGTGGCGATGCTGCGCGACCTGATGAAACTGAAGGCCGGCGCCCAGGCGATCCCGCTGGACGAGGTCGAACCACTGGAGTCCATCCTCAAGCGCTTCGACTCCGCCGGCATGTCGCTCGGCGCGCTGTCGCCGGAAGCGCACGAGGCGCTCGCCGAGGGCATGAACCGCATCGGCGGCCGCTCCAACTCGGGCGAAGGCGGCGAGGACCCGAAACGCTACGGCA
This sequence comes from Hydrogenophilales bacterium, assembly GCA_016195805.1. Taxonomy (GTDB): domain Bacteria; phylum Pseudomonadota; class Gammaproteobacteria; order Burkholderiales; family Thiobacillaceae; genus Thiobacillus. Next base: position 120,655 of record JACPYT010000006.1, on the reverse strand, counting down.
CGGTGAAGACCTCCAAGATCAAGCAGATCGCCTCCGGCCGCTTCGGCGTGACGGCGACCTATCTGGTCAACGCCGAGGTGCTGCAGATCAAGATCGCCCAGGGCGCCAAGCCCGGCGAGGGCGGCCAGCTGCCGGGCGACAAGGTGTCGCCGATGATCGCCAGCCTGCGTCACTGCAAGCCGGGCACCCCGCTGATTTCGCCGCCGCCGCACCACGACATCTACTCGATCGAGGACCTGGCGCAGCTGATTTTCGACCTCAAGCAGGTCAATCCCGACGCGCTGGTGTCGGTGAAGCTGGTCGCCGAGCCCGGCGTCGGCACCATCGCCGCCGGCGTGGCCAAGGCCTACGCCGACCTCATCACGATTTCCGGCTACGACGGCGGCACCGGCGCCTCGCCGCTGGCGTCGGTCAAGTACGCCGGCTCACCGTGGGAGCTCGGTTTGAGCGAAGCACAGCAGGTGCTGCGCGCCAACGGCCTGCGCGGCCGCGTGCGGGTGCAGACCGACGGCGGTCTGAAGACCGGCCTCGACGTCGTCAAGGCGGCCATCCTCGGCGCGGAATCCTTCGGCTTCGGCACCGGCCCGATGGTCGCGCTCGGCTGCAAGTACCTGCGCATCTGCCACCTCAACAACTGCGCCACCGGCGTCGCCACGCAGAACGACAAGCTGCGCCGCGAGCACTTCATCGGCCTGCCCGAGATGGTGGTGAACTACTTCAAGTTCGTCGCCGAGGAAACGCGCGAACTGATGGCCTCGCTCGGCATCAGGAAGCTGACCGACCTGATCGGCCGCACCGACCTGCTCGACCTGTCGGCCGGCGACACGCCGCGCCAGGGGCGCCTGAAGCTCGACGTGCTGCTCTCGCAGGGCGACATCCCCGCCGACGCGCCGCGCTTCGCCCAGCAGGAACGCAACCCCTCGTTCGACAAGGGCGAGCTGGCCGAGCAGATGGTGGCCGACGCACTCGCTGCGATCAAGGCCGGCAAGCCCATTGAACTCGCCTACGCCGTGCGCAACGTCAACCGCTCGATCGGCGCACGCCTGTCGGGCGAAATCGCCAAGGCGCACGGCGGCAAGGGCCTGCCGGACGACACCCTCCGCATCAACCTGACCGGTTCGGCCGGCCAGAGCCTCGGCGTGTGGAACCACAAGGGCCTGACGATCACGCTCGAAGGCGACGCCAACGACTACGTCGGCAAGGGCATGGGCGGTGGCCGCCTAGTGATCTTCCCGCCGCGCGCCGCCACCTTCGATGCGCATCGCAACACGCTGATCGGCAACACCTGCCTGTACGGCGCCACCGGCGGCGAGCTCTACGCCGCGGGCATGGGCGGCGAGCGCTTCGGCGTGCGCAACTCCGGCGCGCTGGCGGTGGTGGAAGGCATCGGCGACCATGGCTGCGAATACATGACCGGCGGCACCATCATCGTGCTGGGCGACACCGGGCTCAACTTCGGCGCCGGCATGTCGGGCGGCATGGCCTTCGTGGTCGACGACGCGGGTGACTTCGTCTCCAAGACCAACAAGGAAATGGTCGAGCTGACCCGCATCACCAGCGTCGAGACCGAACCCTACCGCGTCTTCTTCAAGGCGCAGATCGAGCGCCACGTGGGGCTCACCGGCAGCGCGCGCGCCAAGGCGCTGCTGACCGATTTCGACGCCACCTTGTCTCGCGTCTGGCTGGTCAAGCCGAAGCGTATTTCGATTGAAGACCTGGTCGAGGACATTCCCGGCCAGACCAAAGAAGCAGTGAGTGCTTGAGCCTGTTTCAGCAGTAATCATGCCCCACGTTGAGACCAGGATCGGATGGATGCAAGGCGCAGTGCGCCGGCAAGGGTCGTCCCTTGCCAAGCGCTGCAACGCCGCAGACGCCGGTCCTGGTCTCAACCCGAAGGGCCGGTTGCCTGCGGGAACATGGCTGCGTTGCGGCTCGCTCATTTGGATTAACCAAACTTCGCTCTCCGCGCCTTGCCCTGCACCCGCAGGCAACCGGCGCGAGGCATGATTACTACTGAAACAGGCTCTAACATGGGTGACGTATTCCAGTTTTTGAAGCAGGCACGGCGCGACGGCGACAAGACCGAGGCGGCGGTGCGCAAGCACGAGTTCCGCGAGATCTACGCGCTGATGGACACCGCGCACGCACAGGAACAGGCCGACCGCTGCCTCGGCTGCGGCAACCCCTATTGCGAGTGGAAGTGCCCGGTGCACAACTACATTCCCAACTGGCTCAAGCTGGTGACCGAAGGCCGCCTGTTCGAGGCCGCCGAATTGAGCCACCAGACCAACTCGCTGCCTGAGGTGTGCGGCCGCGTGTGCCCGCAGGACCGCCTGTGCGAGGGGGCGTGCACGCTCAACAGCGACGGTTTCGGCGAACAGATCGGCGGCTTCGGCGCGGTGACCATCGGCCAGATCGAGAAATACATTTCCGAAGAGGCCTTCAAGGCCGGCTGGCGCCCCGACATGTCGAACGTGGTGCCGACCGGCAGGAAGGTCGCGGTGATCGGCGCCGGCCCCGCCGGCCTGGGCTGCGCCGACGTGCTGGCGCGCAACGGCGTGAAGCCGGTGGTGTACGACCGCTACGACGAGATCGGAGGCCTGCTGACCTTCGGCATCCCCGAATTCAAGATGGAAAAATGGGTGATGACGCGCCGTCGCGAAGTGCTCGAGGGCATGGGCGTCGAGTTCCGTCTCAACACCGACATCGGCCGCGACGTGTCGATGCAGTCGCTGCTCGACGAATACGACGCCGTGTTCATGGGCATGGGCACCTACACCTACATGAAGGGCGGCTTCCCCGGCGAGGACCTGCCCGGCGTGCTGGAGGCGCTGCCCTTCCTGATTTCCAACGTGCGCAAGTGTCTCGATCTGTCCAAGCCCGGCGAAGTCTTCCACGACATGAAGGGCAAGCGCGTGGTGGTGCTCGGCGGCGGCGACACCGCGATGGACTGCAACCGCACCAGCATCCGCCAGGGCGCGGCCAGTGTCATCTGCGCCTACCGCCGCGACGAGAAGAACATGCCCGGCTCCAAGCGCGAAGTCGGCAACGCCAAGGAAGAAGGCGTCGCTTTCCTGTGGAACCGCCAGCCGGTCGAGATCGTCGGCGCAGGCAAGGTCGAGGGCGTCAAGCTCGTGACTACCGAACTCGGCCCGCCCGACGCGCGCGGCCGCCGCACCCCTGTGGTGATGCCCGGTTCCGAGGAGATCGTGCCGGCCGACCACGTGATCGTCGCCTTCGGCTTCCGCCCCAATCCGCAGCCGTGGTTCGCCGATCATGACATCGCGATCGACCAGGGCGGCCGCGTGATCGCCAAGGGCCAGCAGCACGCCTTCCAGACCGCCAACCCGAAAGTCTTCGCCGGCGGCGACATGGTGCGCGGCTCCGACCTGGTGGTGACTGCGGTATGGGAAGGCCGCGAGGCCGCCAAGGGCATCCTCGCCTACCTCGACCTGCTGTAATTACCGACCGCTTGCGTGAGGGCGGCGACCGCCCTCACGCACCCCATCGGGGTATGCTGCGGCATTGCCATCGACTGCCCTTACCGGATGCTTTCTGGCCCCTACTATCCCCGTTCGTTCACCATCCTGGTCATCGTCGCCATGGGCGTGCTGATCGTGCCGCTGGCCAGCGGCCTGATCAATGCGGTACACGTGCTGCAGGGCGTGGTCGACACCCAGCGCCAGTTCACCCGCACCAGCCTCGCCGTCACGCGCGACGTGCGGCAGATCGTCGAGTCGGTCAGCCAGCTCCAGCGCGCCGCCGGGCAATACCACCTGCTGCAGGATGCCGAATTCGCCCCCGCCCTGCGGGCAAGCTTCGACGACCTGCAAACCCAGTTGACACAGCTCGACGGGCAGCTCGTCGACGCTCCGTCGCGCACCACGCTGGCAACCCTGCAGACGCGCAGCCGCGCGCTGTATCGTCAGCTGCAGCCCGGCACCTTCCTCGACAACGACCAGTTCCATGCGCTCGACCCCACGTTCGATTCGCTGCATGACACTGCGCGCACCCTGCTCGTCCAGGCGGACGCCGCGGTGCAGCACGAACTGCGGGCGCTGGAAGGGACCGTGCAGTCGACCCGCCGGCGGCTGATCGTGCTGGCGCTGGCGCTGATTCCGCTGACGCTGCTGCTGGCGGCCGTGTTTTCCTGGATGATCAATCGCCCGATCAAGCAGCTCAAGGCCTCGATCCAGCAGCTCGGCCAGGCGGACCTGCACCCCTTGCCGGCGATCAGCGGGCCGCAGGACATCGTCGAACTGGGGCGCGAGATCGACTGGCTGCGCCAGCGCCTGCAGGCGCTGGAAGAGCAGAAGCTGCGCTTCCTGCGCCATGTGTCGCACGAACTGAAAACGCCGCTGGCGTCGCTACGCGAAGGCGTGGCGCTGCTGGGCGACGAGCTGGCGGGCAGCCTCAACCCGCGCCAGCGAACGATCGTCGGCATCATGGACAGCGGCAGCCGCGACCTGCAGAAACGCATCGAGGACCTGATCCGCTATGGCGGGATGATGCACGCCGCTCCCCAGCCGCCTGCCACGTCGCAAGCGCTGGCCGATGCGCTCGCCGCCGTCCTGGGACGGCAAAGGCTGGCGCTCGACGCGCGGCGCATTCAGGTCGAAACACAGCTCGCCGCCCCCTCGCTCCAGGCCGACCGCGGCCAGCTGGAAACCGTCCTCGACAATCTGTTGTCCAATGCGGTCAAATTCAGTCCGGATGATGGCCGCATCCTGGTGAAAAGCGAGCCTGCAGACGGCGCGGTCGCGGTATGGATCTGCGACCAGGGCGGCGGCATTCCGGAAACCGAGCACACCCGGATCTTCGAGCCGTTTTTCCAGGGTGCGCGCCAGCCGGCCAGCGTGGTCAAAGGCAGCGGGCTCGGCCTGTCGATCGTGCGCGAATCGCTGCTGGCGGTTGGCGGCAGCGTCGAAGTGATCGATTGCCCGCCCTGGTCGACCTGTTTCAAACTTACTTGGCCAAATTAACCTGGCCCCGTTTAACCTGGCGTTGCCGCAATGACTCTTAAATCTATTCTCTTTGCCGGTCTATTGCTGACGCTGAGTGCCTGCGTTCCCCCGCCCGTGCCCGGCCAGGCGGCCATTCCCGCCAACCGGTTTTCCGGTCTCGGTGCGCCGGCGCTCCTGAACGAGCTGTCACGGGTCGCGACGCTTACGCCCGAGCAGCGCCGGCGCGAGCTGGCCACGCTGGACAGCGAACGCCGCCTCGACAACGCCAGGCGCTTTCAGCTGGCCGCCCTGCTGGAACGCGAAGACAGCGTGGACGCGCTTGAACGCAGCCTCAAGAATCTTGCCGCGATCGACGACGTCGATGCGCGCGCGCAAACGCTGCTCGACCTGATGAAAAGATCGCTCACGGCGCGCATCGAATTGCGGCAGCAGACTGCGCGTGCGCAGGAACTGCAGGACAAGCTCGATCAGATCAAGGCGCTGGAAAAAACCCTGCAACAGCGCAGCACACTCCCCAAATCGCCATGAAAAAACCCACCATCCTGGTCGTGGACGACGACGCCGCGTTGCGCCAGCTGATCACCCTGCGGCTGGAAGCCAACGGTTTCCGGGTCGAGGCGGTCGACAGCGGCGAGGCGGCCCTGGCACGGCTGGCACTGATGCGGCCCGACGCCGTACTGACCGACATGCAGCTGGGGGGCATGGACGGCATGGCGCTGTTCCGGGCCATTCATGCGCGCGACCCAGCGCTGCCGGTGATCGTGCTGACCGCGCACGGCACCATCCCCGACGCGGTGGCCGCCACCCAGCAGGGACTGTTCGGCTATCTGACCAAGCCCTACGACGCGCCCACGCTGATCGACCTGCTGAAGCGCGCCACCCGGCTGACCGGCAGCAGCCCCGATGCGAACGACGACAGTTGGCGTAGCGATATCGTTACGGCCAGCCCAGTCATGAACGTGTTGCTGGCCGAGGCCCGGCTGGCCGCACAGAGCGAGGCGGCCGTGCTGATCCAGGGCGAGTCGGGCACCGGCAAGGAACTGCTGGCGCGCGCGATCCATCGGGCCAGCCCGCGCCATGCCCGGCCCTTCGTCGCGATCAATTGCGGCGCGATCCCCGCCGAACTGCTCGAATCGGAACTGTTCGGCCACGTCAAAGGCGCCTTCACCGGCGCGGGGCGCGACCATCCCGGCCTGTTCCTCAGCGCCAACGGCGGTACCGTGTTCCTCGACGAAATCGGCGACATGCCCCCGCCCCTGCAGGTCAAACTGCTGCGCGTGCTGCAGGAAGGCGAGGTGCGGCCGGTCGGTGCGACCGAAACACGCGCGGTCGACGTGCGCATCCTCTCGGCCACCCACCGCAACCTGGAAGAGGCCATCGTCAGCGGCGAATTTCGCGAAGACCTGTATTACCGTCTCAACGTGGTCAATCTGGCGTTGCCGCCGCTACGCGAACGGCGCGAGGACATTCCGCTGCTGGCACAGCATTTCCTCGCCGTGTTGACGGAGAAATACCAGCGCCGCATCCATGGCTTCGCACCCGATGCGCTGGACATGCTGGTCGCAGCCGACTGGCCCGGCAATATCCGCCAGCTGCACAACGTGCTGGAACAGTGCGTTGCCCTGTGCACCACCGCCACCATCCCGGCCACGCTGGCGGCACGTGCCCTGCGCGACAAGCCCACCGAAATCCAGCCACTGGCCGAGGCGCGCACGGCCTTCGAGCGCGATTACCTCATCACCCTGCTCAAGCTCACCCGCGGCCAAGTCAGCGAAGTGGCCCGGCTGGCCGGACGCAACCGCACCGAAGTGTACCGGCTGCTGCAACGCCACGACCTCACCCCCGCCCTGTTCAAGGATCGCGACCCGGCCGACTGAATGTCGGGCACAGGCGACAACTGCGCCCCGCGGGCTGCTGCGAACCCGGGAAGGGAATCGCCGGCACCTTGATTCAAAAGGCCATTTTTACCTGGCACACACTCTGCAATGGGAGAGGTACCGCCCTCGGGCGCTACATCAACTCTCAAAGGAGAAGACCATGTTTGGATGGGCCATCACGTTCCTGATCGTCGCCATCATCGCCGGAATTTTCGGCTTCGCCGGTGTGGCGGGCACCGCTGCCTGGATCGCCAAAGTTCTGTTTGTCGTGGGTCTGGTGGTATTTCTTGTCATGCTGGCCACGGGTCGCCAACCACCGACCGTTTAATCTGCGCATCCCGTGCATGGGGGAGCATGGCTCCCCCTTTTTCATGCGGCCTTTCGGGGATTCGGGGACTTGTCGCTGTCCGCATACAAAAATAACAAACAGAAACAACGCGCTGCCGCACAGCCCCGGCATTTGTCGCCGACAGGCGACGGATAGGCCGGATCCGACCCCCTCCTGTTTGGTCGGACCGCCGCCACGCCATCACAAACTTTTGATTTAAATGCGAAATATTTAGCTGGCACGGTCATCGCTCTTGCAAGCCTGAGTGCCTCTGCATTCGAATCAACTCAATGACAGGAGATAGCCATGAAATCCATCAACCATCGCTTTATTACGCTGGCCCTTGCCGGGGTGCTGGGTATAGGCGTGGGCGGCCAGGCGCTGGCTGCGACGCCCGACTTCAAAGCCTATGACAGCAATGGGGACGGCAAGATCAGCCTGGAGGAATACCAGGCCCAGGGCGGCCAGGCCCAGGCTTTCCACGAAGGCGACACCAATCGGGACAACAGCCTGAGCCAGGATGAATTCGTCAAGACCCTCGCCATCAACGACCGCACCAAGGCCGGCAAATATGCCGATGACGCGTGGATCACCGCCAAGGTGAAAACGATGCTGTTGAAAGATGAAGGCGTGAAAGGACTCGACGTGAACGTGGAGACCCACAAGGGCACCGTGCAGCTGGCCGGCTGGGTCAACAATCCCATGCAGATCGCCCAAGCCGAAAAAATCGCGCGTAGCGTCGAGGGCGTGACGGGGGTCAGGAACGACCTGCAGGTCAAGCATTGACAGCTGACCGCATACCGGGCTGGCGGACGGCATACGCCGCCGCCGGCTGTCCGACTGGCAACCAGGAGAATTCACATGTACCCGACAATGAAGCATCTCGATGACGAACACATGCGTCTGTACGAATGGAGCGGGGCCAGCGCCGGGACGGTGACCGGGATCCCGGAAAAGTCGAAGCGCACCCACGCCTGGCATGCCTCGTACGGCGTGCTGGCGCTGCTGACCAGCCTGCTGGCCCTCAACGGCTGCGACCGCAAGGGGCCGGCTGAACTGGCGGACGAGCAGGTCGATCATGCCATTCAGGGCATGAAAGAGGACGCGGGCACGCCGAAGAACGACGCCACGGCCATGCCGGGCCCGGCGGAGGAAGCGGGAGGCGCAGTCGATGAGGCGCGCGCAAGGGCCGGAGAGAAAGTCCAGCAACTCGGCGAGGGCATGCAGAAACAGTGATTCCGCCCTGCGGCCACGGGAAGCGGGGGCCAGGCCGCAAAAAAAGCCGGGTGCATCACGCACCCGGCTTCGGCGATCGAAACGACCAATCAGAACGTGTAGCTGTACATCAATTGCCAGTTGACCTGGCTGTGCTCGATGGTCATGCCGCCGTTACCGCTTGGCGGCAAGGGGCCGGTCCCCGTCACCGACACTTGCGGCACGTAGCTCAGCGCGAAATTCACGGTGGACTGCTTGCTGAACGCATAGCCGAGGCCTGCCATGTAGTGGTTTTCGACGATCGCCGGCCAGAGGTAGCTGACGAACTGATTCGGGATCGGGTTCTTGCCGTAGTTGTAGCCGACGCGGCCCGTCAGGGCATCGTTGAACTTGTAGGCGAGACCCAGCGACAGCACGATCTGGTCGTTCCAGTCCTGCTGGAACGGGGCGACGACGGCGCCATTCTTGTAAATGGTCACGGTATTCATGCTGCTGCCCCACAGCACGTCCTTGACGTCGGCCGCGACCATGAGCCGGTCGTTCGCCTGCCAGGCCAAGCCCAGACCGAGGGTGGCCGGCATGTCGAAGCCTTGCACCTTGTAGGCGCCGTCCTTGAGGTCGGGCAGGTTGCCGGCGGTCTGATAGACGCCGCCGACGGTGAGCGCATCGTCGAGCTTGTAGGTGAAGCCGAACTTGGCCGCCAGGCTGTAACCCTTGGCCGCACCGGTGAAGTTGCTGCCGTCCTTGAAGTTGATGCCGTATCCACTCACCACCATGTCCATACCGGCCCAGACGACGTCGACGCTGCCTCCCACGTTGAAGCGATCATTGACAGCGTAGGCCAGCGGGAAAATCACCCGGCCCACGCTCACCTGCGCCATGTCGCCGCTGGCGTATTCGGTGCCCATGCCGCCCTGGCCGTAGATGCCGGCCCCGTAGGTCAGCTTGCCCTGTTTTTTCGCGTAGCCGAAGGCCGGCATGTAGAAGGCATCCGCTTTCGATTTGCCGATCCCCATGGACGTTTTCACGTCCGGACCCACGAAACCAAGCATCACGTCGACCCGGCTGCCGTCCGCCATCAGGCCCAGCGTGGCCGGGTTGTTCGCCATGGCGGCCGTGCCGTTGTCATAGGCCATGGACGCGCCGCCCATGCCTGCGGCGATGGGACCGTAGCCCTCCATGAGCATGCCGTTGGTAGCCATGGCCAAACCGGGCACAGCCAGTCCCACCGCGGCAAGCGTGGCCGCGAGTTTATTGTGTTGCATTGGGGGTCTCTCCTGAGGACACGGCCGTATCGAGGCCGTTTGGTTTTAAAAAATTATAAAAGTCGAAAATTCTAACGCATTAACGTACCAACCCGCCCAAGCTTGAACGCCATCCCCCTAATTTCATTGCCTCCCGTGAAAAATTGCGACAAAAGCCCACGCGGATAGTGCGGTTACATTGCGTAACACCTCGTTACGCGCCTCAAAATGCCGTTTACGCGACGTGCCTACAGTGCAGGTGTCAGCTGACCCATCGATATCGGCGACACCCATCAACTGAACAGGAGCACACCATGAAAATCACGCTGATGAAAACAGCGCTCGCCATGCTGACGCTGAGCACCCTTCTGGCCGCTACCGGCGCACAGGCCGACTGGGATCGCGATGGCCATGGTTACCGCCAAAGCCAAATGTATGGCGAGCAGATCCATGCACGCCGGGAACGCCAGATGGCTCGCATCCGGGCGGGCCTACGTGACGGCAGCCTGACTCACCGCGAATTTCTCGATTTGATGCATGAGCAGCGCACAATACGGGTCATGGAGCATCATTTCCGTGCAGATGGCGTCATCGACGCTCGCGAATTCCGGCATCTCGACCGCGCGCTCGATACGGCCAGCAACGACATCCGGACAGAACGGCATGACCGTCAGGCACGGTATACCCGTAACGCTGGGCGGTGGTCCAACAACTAGGCCGGCATGACACGCGGCTCGGCTGGACAGCGTTTCGTCGCCCAGCCACAACGCGATAATCCCCGGGAGCGCGCAAGGGCTGTCGCCATGCCACGACGGTGATCGACGGCGAACTGAGCGCCGCATCGGATCTGCCGCCGCTTCCGGGCCAGCGCCGCCAAGCCTGCTAAAATGCCGGCTTTGCGTCCTGGCCCTGTTTTGTGGCCCCAGCCATGTCCGCCCTCAAGAACGATACCTTCCTGCGCGCGCTGCTGCGCCAGCCCACCGACTACACCCCGCTATGGCTGATGCGCCAGGCCGGGCGCTACCTGCCGGAATACAATGCCACCCGCGCGCGCGCCGGCGATTTCCTGACCCTATGCAAGACGCCCGACCTGGCGACCGAAGTCACGCTGCAGCCGCTGGCGCGCTATCCGCTCGACGCCGCCATCCTGTTCTCCGACATCCTCACCGTGCCCGACGCCATGGGCCTGGGTCTCTATTTCGCGCAGGGCGAAGGCCCGCGCTTCGAGCGCCCGCTGCGCGACGAATGGGAAATCCGCGACCTCTCCGCGCCCGATCCCACCGACAAGCTCGGCTACGTGATGGATGCGGTGCGCTCGATCCGCCGCGCGCTCGACGGCTCGGTGCCCCTGATCGGTTTTTCCGGCAGCCCCTACACGTTGGCCTGCTACATGATCGAAGGCGGCAGTTCGGACGACTACCGCCACATCAAGACCATGCTGTACAGCCGCCCCGACCTGCTGCACCGCATCCTGGAGGTGAACACCCAGGCGGTGACCGACTACCTCAATGCGCAAATCGAGGCCGGCGCGCAGGCAGTGATGATTTTCGATTCCTGGGGCGGCAGCCTGACCCCGCACGCCTACAAGGAATTCTCGCTCGCCTACATGGAGCGCATCGTCGCCGGCCTGATCAAGGAACGCGAAGGCCGCAGCATTCCCAGCATCGTCTTCACCAAGGGTGGCGGCAACTGGCTGGAAGCGATCGCGGCGATCGGCGCCGACGCCGTCGGGCTCGACTGGACCCTCGACATCGGCGAAGCGCGCCGCCGCGTGGACGGCAAGGTGGCGCTACAGGGCAACCTCGATCCCTGCGCGCTGCATGGCACGCCCGACAGCATCCGCGCCGAGGCCGCCCGCATCATCGACAGCTACGGCAACCACCCCGGCCACGTGTTCAACCTCGGCCACGGCATCTCGCAGTTCACCAACCCGGACAACGTCGCCGTGCTGGTCGAAGCGGTGCATCGCCAGAGCCGCGCGCTGCGCACGGCATCCCCTTCCTGATCGCGCGCCTGAAGAACCATTTCACCCGGCGCCGCCCTAAATTCAGCTTAATTCACCAGGATCCTCCATGAAACGATTTTTGATCAGCCTGTTCGCCCTCTTCATCAGCGTCGGTCTCGTCATGCACGACGCCGAAGCCCGACGCCTCGGCGGCGGCAAGTCCTTCGGCATGCAGCGCAGCGCGCCGACCAGGCAGGAAGCCGCCCCCGCGCCGCAACGGCAGCAGACGGCCGGCACCCCGACCCAAGCCGCCCCGCAAAAGCGCAGCTGGATGGGCCCGATCGCCGGCTTGGCCGCAGGCCTCGGCCTCGCCGCGCTCGCGTCCCACTTCGGCTTCGGCGAGGGCATGGCGAATATCCTGATGCTGGCGCTGCTGGCGATGGCCGCATTCATGCTGTTCCGCTTCCTGATGCGCCGCAACGCACCGCAGCCCGCGATGCAGTACGCCGGCATGCCGCAGGCCGCGCCGGCCGCGTTCGACGCCACGCCCGCCGCGCTGGGTGGCAGCCACGCCGGCAGCGCCTTCCCGCCCGGGTTTGACGCCGCCGCCTTCGCACGGGAAGCCAAGCTCAACTTCATCCGCCTGCAGGCCGCCTTCGACGCCGGCAATCTGGATGACCTGCGTGCCTTCACCACCCCCGAAATCTTTGCCGAACTCAGCCTGGAACTGACCGAGCGCGGCGCCGCCGCCCAGACAACCGATGTCATGACGCTCGACGCCGAGGTGCTGGAAGCCATCGACGAGGGCAACCGCCACATCGTCAGCGTGCGCTTCACCGGTCTGGTGCGCGAGGCCGCCGATCAGGGCGCCATCCCGCTGGACGAGGTCTGGCACCTCACCAAACCGGCGAGCGGGCAGAGTGGCTGGGTGATTGCAGGCATCCAGCAGGCATAAACCAAGAAAAAACAAGCCCTTACGCACCCATAAAGTGCGCTGAGGGCCGTCTTTGCAGCAATAGAAGCATTAACTTATGCACAGTTTTGGCGCAGGGGAACTTTTTTTGTGTCAAGTCCTTGACAGCCGCGTACTGTTTATAAGTGATTGAAAGATATAAATTTACCGGCCTGCCTGCTTTTTGACCTGTGGGCCTCCCCCGCCTGAATACGGGCGTTTGAAGGCAGTCGACACAAATCACTCACACAATTATCCACAGCTTGCGTGGACAACGACAAATAAGCCTTTTATAACAGTCGGTTATAAATTTCCTCAAACCATCAACCAAGATCAAGCGCTAACTCATGCCGTCCATCCTCCAGGTCGCGCTCGATACGCCGCTCCACCGGCTGTTCGACTATCGCCTGCCAGATGGCTTGGGCAGGGTGCCGCCAGGCAGCCTGGTCGAAGTTCCCTTCGGTCGCACGCATCGGGTCGGCGTTGCGCTCACCCTGCAGACGGACAGCCCCATCGGGGCAGACAAGCTGCGCGATGTGGTCCGTGTGCTGGACGACCGCCCCGCGCTGTCTCCCGACATCCTCCGCTTGGCACAATTTTGTGCCGACTACTACCACTATCCGCTGGGCGCGATCCTGCTGGCCACGTTGCCGCCGCGCCTGAGGAACGCCACGCCGTTTGTCGCGGATACGCCCTGGCTGGTGCTGACCGATGCCGGACGGGCGACGGAACCGCCGGCCCGCGCCAAGGCGCAACGCGCGCTGCTCGACGCCTTGCGGGCAGCGCCGCAGTCGCGTGACGCGTTGCGCGCGCAGAAGCAAAGCCGCCACGCCACCGCATTGATCGAAACAGGCTGGGCCATGTGGGCACGGTTGCCGCCCGAGGCCGGTGACGCGCCGAACACGGCGGCGGCGCCTCCCGCCACGACCGAACAACAGGCCGCGCTCGACACGCTGCTGCCCACGCTCGGGCAATTCGGCGTCCACCTGATCCACGGTGTCACCGGCAGCGGCAAGACCGAGCTGTACCTGCGCCTGATCGACGCCGTGCTGGCAACAGGCAGGCAGGCGCTGGTGCTGGTCCCCGAGATTGCGTTGACCCCGCAGCTGGAACAGCATTTCCGCCGCCGCTTTCCCCGGCGCCGCTTCGCCACCCTGCACAGCGGCCTGGGCGAAAAAGATCGCGCGGAAAACTGGCTCGCGGCGTCCGACTGCGACGTACTGCTCGGCACCCGGCTGTCGGTGTTCGCGCCGTTGCCGCGGCTTGGACTGATCGTGGTGGACGAGGAGCACGACGGCTCGTTCAAGCAGCAGGACGGCCTGCGCTATTCGGCACGCGACGTCGCCATCGCGCGCGCCAAGCAATCCGGTGTGCCGGTGGTGCTCGGTTCGGCCACGCCCTCGCTGGAAAGCTACGCGCAGGCCCTCGCCGGGCGCTACCAGCTGACCGAGCTGAAGCAGCGCGCGATCAGCGCCGCCCGTCTGCCCGACATCGAGCTGATCGATCTCAAACACATTCCGCTCGACAACGGCCTCACCCGCCCCGCCTTGCAGGCACTGAGCGAAACGCTGGCACGCGGCGAGCAGAGCCTGGTGTTCCTCAACCGCCGCGGCTACGCACCCGCGCTGTACTGCCCGAGCTGCGCCTGGGTGTCGCCCTGCCCGCGCTGCTCGGCGCGACTGGTGCTGCACCGCACCTCGCACCGATTGAAGTGCCACCATTGCGGATTCGAGACGCGCATCCCCCCCGAGTGCCCGAGCTGCGGCAACCCGGATCTGAAGCCGCTCGGCCAAGGCACGCAGCGTCTGGAAGAGACGCTCACTGCTTTTCTGCCCGCCGCGCGCATCCGCCGCATCGACCGCGACACCATGCGCCCGCGCGCCTGGGCCGAGCTCGGCGAGGCGGTGCATGGCGGCGCAGTCGACATCCTGGTCGGCACCCAGATGCTGGCCAAGGGCCACGACTTCCCCAACATGACGCTGGCGCTGATCCTCGACACCGACGGCGCGCTCTACAGCCCCGACTTCCGCGCCACCGAACGCCTGTTCGCCCAGCTGATGCAGGTTGCCGGACGCGCCGGACGCGCCGACAAGCCCGGCCGCGTGCTGATCCAGACCGCCTTCCCCGACCATCCGCTGTTCCGCTACCTGCAGCGCCACGACTACGCCGGCTACGCACGCGAACTGCTGGCCGAGCGCAAACAGCTCGACCTGCCGCCGTTTACCCGCCAGGTACTGCTGCGTGCCGAGGCGACCACGATGGATGCGGCGCTGGCCTTTTTGCAACGTGCCGCGCAGTTCGCGCCCGACGATGCCAGCGTCAGCGTGTTCGGCGCCACGTCGGCGCCGATGGCGCGCGTCGCCAATCTGGAACGTGCGCAGCTGCTGATCCAGTCGGCCTCGCGGCTGGCGCTGCAGAAATTCGTACGCGACTGGCGACCGCAATTCGACAGCATCAAGCCGCGCGTGGCACGCTGGTCGCTCGACGTCGATCCGCTGGTGTTTTGAGGCCTTGCGCGCGGCGCTTATAATCGCCGGCTACCCATACCTGCACCGATGACGCGCGCGTCCGCGGGCTCGCTTTGAAACCATGTCCAGCACCCATCCGCTCAAAGACCAACTCGCCCTGCTGATCGGCACTGCCCTCGAAACTGTGGCGCCCGACGCCCCGGTCAGCCTCGAGATCGAACGCCCGAAGAACCCCGCCCACGGCGACTTCTCCAGCAACGCCGCGATGCAGCTGGCGCGTCCGCTGAAGAAGAACCCGCGCGAACTGGCGCAGCTGATCCTCACCGAACTGGCCGCCTCGCCGCTGATCGCCAAGGCTGAAATCGCCGGCGCCGGCTTCATCAATTTCCATCTCGCGCCGGCTGCCTGGCACGGCATCGTGCGGCGCATCCGTTCCGAAGGTGCCGCTTTCGGCCGCGGCGACGCCGGCCGCGGGCACAAGGTGCTGGTCGAGTTCGTCTCCGCCAACCCGACCGGTCCGCTGCACGTGGGGCACGGCCGCCAGGCCGCGCTCGGCGACGCGATCTGCAACCTGTACGCGGCGCAGGGCTGGGAGGTCTACCGCGAGTTCTACTACAACGACGCCGGCGTGCAGATCGCCACGCTCGCCAACAGCGTTCAGGCGCGCGCCAAAGGCCTGAAGCCGGGCGACGCCGCCTGGCCGGAGGCGGCCTACAACGGCGACTACATCGCCGACATCGCCGCCGATTTTCTGGCGCAGAAAACCGTGAAGTCGGACGACCGCGAATTCACCGCCTCGGGCAACGCGAACGATCTCGACTCGATCCGCCAGTTCGCCGTCGCCTACCTGCGCCACGAGCAGGACCTCGATCTGCAGGCGTTCGCGGTGCGTTTCGACAATTACTACCTGGAGTCGAGCCTGTATACCAGCGAGCGGGTCGAGGCGACGGTGCAGAAACTCGTCGCCGCCGGCAAGACCTACGAGCAGGACGGCGCGCTGTGGCTCAGGACCACCGACTACGGCGACGACAAGGACCGCGTGATGAAGAAGTCCGACGGCACCTATACCTATTTCGTGCCGGACGTCGCCTACCACATCGCCAAATGGGAGCGCGGCTACGAGCGAGCAATCAACATCCAGGGCACCGACCACCACGGCACCATCGCCCGCGTGCGCGCAGGCCTGCAGGCGGCGGGCGCCGGCATCGCCGAGGGCTATCCGGATTACCTGCTGCACACGATGGTGCGCGTGATGCGCGGCGGCGAGGAGGTGAAGATCTCCAAGCGCGCCGGCAGCTACGTCACGTTGCGCGATCTCATCGAGTGGACCAGCAAGGACGCGGTGCGCTTCTTCCTGTTGAGCCGCAAGGCCGACACCGAATACATCTTCGACGTCGACCTCGCGCTGGCCAAAAACACCGACAACCCGGTGTACTACGTGCAGTACGCGCATGCGCGCATCTGCCGCGTGTTCGAGGAATGGGTCGGTGAACCCGCCACGCTCGACGGCGTCGACCTCGCACCGCTGACCGCGCCGCACGAGCTGGATCTCATGCAGCGCCTGGCCGAATACCCGGAAAGCGTCGCCACGGCCGCGCGCGAACTGGCGCCGCACCTGCTGGTCCATTACCTGCAGACGCTGGCGGGCGATTTCCACGCCTGGTACAACGCCGAGAAATTCCTGGTCGACGATGAAGCGACCAAGCTCGCCCGCCTCGCGCTAGCCGACGCCACCCGCATCGCGATCGTCAACGGCCTCGCCTTGCTCGGCGTATCGGCACCGGAGAAAATGTAGCCATGGCAAAACCCGCATCCCGCAACAGCGGCCGCTCGGGCGGCAACAAGTCCCGTAAAGGGAGCTCCATTTTCACCGGCGTGCTGATCGGCCTCATCGTCGGGGCCATACTCGCCGTGGGCGTAGCATTGTGGGCGACCGGCTTCAATCCGTTCACGCTCGGCAAGTCTGCGAAGACGCCGGCAAAATCTGCGGCCCCGGCCACAGCCGCGCCTGCGGCAACCCCGCCGGATACCGCCCCCAGTTTCGATTTCTACAAAGTACTGCCGGACAACGCCACGGGCACGCTGCCTTCCGCCGCTGCGCCCGCTGCATCCGCACCCCTGCTTTACCTGCAGGCAGGCGCGTTCCAACGTGCCGATGAAGCCGACAACATGAAGGCGCAACTGGCCTTGCTGGGTGTCGAAGCGATCATCCAGACCAGCGAGGTGGCCAACAAGGGCATGTTGCATCGCGTGCGTGTTGGTCCTTTCCGCACCATGGACGAAGTGAATCGGACCCGCACCCTGCTCACGCAGAACAATATTCCGGTTACGCTGGTCAAAGAAATCCCTACCCAACAGGAGAAACCTTGATGTTTGCCCGCGCCTTGGCTGTATTTGCTGCCGCTGTTTTTTCTCTGTCTGCCTTTGCTGCGCCCGAGGAGGTGTTCGAGGGCCGCGATTACACCCTGGTCAGCGTGCCGCAGCCGGTCGCAACCGGCAAGAAAATCGAGGTGCTGGAGTTTTTCTGGTACCGCTGCCCGCACTGCAACGCGCTTGAGCCCGGTCTCGATGCCTGGTTGAAGAAGCTGCCCAAGGATGCCCAGATTCGCCGCGTGCCGGCAGTATTCCGCGACGACTGGATGCCCGGCGCAAAAATCTATTACACGCTGGAGCAGATGGGCCAACTGGACCGCCTGCACCGCAAGGTATTCGACGCCTATCACGTGGATAACCTCAACCTCAACGACCCGACCGTACTGGGCAGCTGGGTCGCGAAGCAGGGCCTCGACCGCAAGAAATTCGAAAGCATTTACAACTCCTTCTCCACCCAGTCCAAAGCCACAAAGGGCGCACGCCTCGCCACCACCTACGGCGTCATGGGCGTGCCGGCCTTCATCATCGACGGCAAATTCGCCACGTCGGAATCGATGACCGGCAGCGAACCCCGCCTGTTCGAGGTCCTCGACCAGTTGATCGCCAAGGCGCGCGCCGAGCGCGGCGGCAAGAAGCCCGGCAAGTAAGCTTGCCGACCCGCCCGCTCAAGGTCTTGAATAAATCTCCAGGAAGCAAACCCCTGAAGGTTTTGGATAAACCCTTGCGGGTTTTCATCACCGGGGCCAGTTCCGGCCTCGGCGCCGCGCTGGCCCGGCATTACGGCGCCGCGGGCGCACGGCTGGGACTGGCCGGACGCCGCCTGGACGGCCTGCGGGACACTGCCGCCGGCCTGGATGCCCATCTCTACCCGGCCGATGTACGCGACGCGACAGCCATGCAACAGGCGGCGGCGGATTTTGTACGCGAGGTCGGCGTGCCCGACATCGTCATCGCAGCCGCCGGCATTAGCGTCGGCACGCTCACCGAAATCGCCGAGGATGCCGCGGTGTTCCGCGCGGTGATGGATGCCAACGTGCTGGGCCTGGTGCACACCTTTCAGCCCTTCATCGCTGCCTTGCAGCCAGGCAGCGTGCTGTGCGGAATTTCCAGCGTGGCCGGTGTACGCGGCCTGCCGGGCGGCAGCGCCTATTCCGCCTCGAAGGCGGCGGCCACGGTCTATCTCGAGGCCTTGCGGCTGGAATTGAAAGCGCGGGGGATTGCGGTGGTCACGGTGGCGCCGGGTTACATCGACACCCCCATGACGCAGGTCAATCCGTATGCCATGCCGTTCAGGATGACGGCGCAAGCCGCTGCGGTCAAAGTGGTCCGCTGCATAACCCGCCGTCGCGGCTACGCGGTGATCCCCTGGCAGATGGCCTGGGTGGCGCGCATGCTGAAATGGCTCCCCATTCCGGTCTATGATGCAGTATTCGAAAAAGCGCCGCGCAAGCCGCGCAATCTGCCCACATAAATATCCCGCGGAGAAGCAATGCCTGCCCCCTTGAACATCATCCTCATCGACGACCATCCGCTCTTGCGCATGGGTGTGGCGGGCTACATCCAGCAGGAACCGGATCTGCGCCTCACCGCCCAGATGGCCAACGCCGCCGAGCTGCGTACCTGGATCGCGGCCGGCAACCGGGCCGATGCGGCGCTGCTCGACCGCTCGCTGCCCGACGCCGACGGCCTCGATCTGGTCTCCGACCTGCGCGACCTGGGCATCAAGGTCATCATGCTCACCATTGCCGACTCCGATGAAGAGATCTCCGAAGCCATTTCCTCCGGCGTCGACGGCTATGTCGTCAAATCCAGCGACCCCGACCAGGTCCTAGCTGCTATCCGCAGCGTATGCGACGGCCAGAGCAGCTTCCCGCTCAACATCATGCAGAAGATGGCGCGCGGCGAGCTCAACAACAACGCGTTGTCCGCATTGACCGCGCGGGAAATGGAAATCGTCGACCACGTGAAGGAAGGGCTCTCCAACAAGGCCATCGCCTACAAGATGACCCTGTCGGAAAACACCGTGCGCAACCACCTGCGCAACATCATGGAAAAGCTCGGCTTGCGCAACCGCGTCCAGGTCGCCACCCTGGCGCTGAAGGAAGACCGCAAGCGGCACTAGAAATACCCCGCAGAAAAGACAACACGCGCGGCATCGGCCGCGCTTTTTTATTCCACCGTGACCGACTTAGCCAGGTTTCGGGGCTTGTCGACGTCGGTGCCCTTTTGCAAGGCCGCGTGATACGACAGCAGCTGTAGCGGGACCGTGTGCAGGATCGGCGACAGCGCGCCGTTGCTGCCGCCGGGCAGTCTGATGACATGGACGAAGGTGGATTCCTCGATATGCACGTCGCCGTCGGCGAACACGTACAGTTCGCCGCCGCGCGCACGCACTTCCTGCATGTTCGACTTCAGCTTTTCGATCAACTGGTCGTTGGGCGCGATGGTGATCACCGGCATGTCTTCATCGACCAGCGCCAACGGACCATGCTTCAGTTCGCCCGCGGGATAGGCCTCGGCATGGATGTAGGAAATTTCCTTCAGCTTCAACGCGCCTTCGAGCGCAATCGGGTAATGCACGCCGCGCCCGAGGAACAGCGCGTGGTGCTTGTTGGCGAAGCGGTGCGACCACGCCTCGACCTGCGGCTCCAGCGCCAGCACCTGCTGCGCTTTGTTCGGCAGGCTGCGCAGCTCGGCAAGATACTTGGCTTCCTGTTCCGGGGTGAGTCGACCGCGCAGCTTGGCCAGCACCAGCGTCAGCAGGAACAGCGCGGCGAGCTGGGTGGTGAACGCCTTGGTCGAGGCGACGCCGATTTCCGGCCCGGCGCGGGTCAGGAACTTGAGACGCGACGCGCGGGTCAGCGCCGACTCCGGCACGTTGCAGAGGGTCAGCGTCTTGTCCTGGCCCAGTGCCTTGGCATGATTCAGCGCAGCCAGCGTGTCGGCGGTTTCGCCCGATTGCGAAATGGTGACGATGAGTGCGTCGGGGTTCGGCACCGAGGTGCGGTAGCGGTATTCGCTGGCGACTTCGGCATAGGCGGGAATACCCGCGATCTCCTCCAGCCAGTAAGTGGCCACTTTCGCGGCATGGTAGCTGGTGCCGCAGGCGAGGAAGGTGACCGCGTTCACCTTGCCGAGCACCTCGGCGGCATCGAAACCGAACCATTCGGGCTGCACGCGATCCTGCGCAACGGCGGTCAGCAGGGTGTCGGTGAGCGCGCGCGGCTGCTCGTGGATCTCCTTCTGCATGAAATGACGGTAGTTGCCGAGCTCGGCCATGTCGGCCGACAGTTCGGACACATGCACGCTGCGGTCGACCGTGTTGCCGGCCGCGTCATACACCGCCACCGCCAGCAGGCCGATGTCGGCGACGTCGCCTTCTTCCAGATACATCACGCGCTGGGTCACTGGCAGTAAGGCCGAGACGTCGGAGGCGATGAAGTTTTCCTCAATGCCCAGGCCGATCAGCAGCGGGCTGCCCTTGCGCGCACAGACCAGCTGGTTGGGCGCGTCTTCGCTCACCACTCCGATGGCATACGCGCCCTCCAGCTCGGCCACCGCGGCACGGGTGGCGGCGAGCAGATCCTTCGACTGGCGGTAATACAGATTGATCAGATGTGCGATGACCTCGGTATCGGTTTCCGACGTGAAGGCGAAGCCCGCTGCCTTGAGACGGGTGCGCAGGGCTTCGTGGTTCTCGATGATGCCGTTGTGCACCACTGCCAGGCCGCCGCTGACATGCGGGTGCGCGTTGGCCTCCGACGGCGCGCCGTGCGTGGCCCAGCGGGTGTGCGCAATACCAAGGTTGCCGTGCACCTGCTGCGCCGCACATGCTTCCGCCAGACCGGCAACGCGGCCAACGCTGCGCACCCGCTTGAGTCCACCGTCGATGGTGACGAGGCCCGCCGAATCGTAGCCGCGGTACTCGAGACGCCGCAGGCCTTCGAGCAGGATGGGGACGACGTTACGTTGCGCAACCGCGCCGACTATGCCGCACATGCTTAGCCTTCCTTTTTCTGTTTGACCGGCCGTTTCCAGCCGCTGATGGTCAGTTGCTTCGCCCTGGACAGGGTGAGCTCGCCCGCCGGCGCATCCTTGGTCAGCGTGGTTCCGGCGCCCAGCGTCGCCCCCTTGCCCACGGTAATCGGTGCGACCAGTTGCGTATCGGAGCCGACAAAGACCTCGTCCTCGATCACCGTGTGGTGCTTGTTGGCACCGTCGTAATTGCAGGTGATGGTGCCGGCGCCGATGTTGACCCGCTTGCCCATGGTGGTGTCGCCAACGTAGGACAGGTGGTTGATCTTGGAGCCGTCGTCGATCTGGCTGTTCTTGATCTCGACGAAATTGCCGACATGCACGTCGCGCGCCAGCGTGGTGCCCGGACGGATGCGCGAGAACGGTCCCAGCCGGTTGACTTCGCCGATGACCGCGTCGTCGATCAGGGTGAAGGCGTCGATGCGGGTGCCCGCCGCCACCGTCACATTGCGCAGCACGCAGTTGGCGCCCACTTGCACGCCATCGCCCAGTTCCACCTGGCCCTCGAATACGCAGTTGACGTCTATCGTCACGTCGCGCCCGCATCTGAGGGCACCGCGCACGTCGAGTCTCGCCGGGTCGAGCAAGGTCACGCCAGCGTCGAGCAAGGCCTGTGCGATCTCGTTCTGGTGGATGCGCTCCAGTTCGGCCAGTTGCGCCTTGCTGTTGACGCCCAGCACTTCCCACTCGAATTTCGGTTGATGCGTCTCCACCGTCACCCCGTCGCGCACTGCCAGTGCAATGATGTCGGTGAGGTAGTACTCGCCCTGGGCATTGTCGTTCTTCAGTTCATCGATCCATTGCCTGAGGTGGCGGGTCGCCACCGCGAGGATGCCGGTGTTGACTTCATGGATCGCCCGTTCGGCGGGCGTCGCGTCCTTGTGTTCGACGATGCGCCGCACCCGGCCCTCGGCATCCCGTACGATGCGCCCATAGCCGTCGGGGTGTGCCAGATTCACGGTCAGCAGCCCCAGCTTGCCCGCCTGCGCGGCCGCCACCAGCGGGCGCAAGGTGCTCGTATGCGTCAGCGGCACATCGCCATACAACACCAGCGTCACGCTGTCATCGGAAAGCCATGGCAGCGCCTGCTTCACGGCGTGGCCGGTGCCGTGCTGTTCGGCCTGAAGCACAAACGTCAGCTTGTCGTCAGCCATCGCCTGCGGCACCGCTTCGCCGCCAAAGCCGTAGACCACGCAGGTCTGTGCCGCCCCGAGCTCATGGACCGTATCCACCACATGCCCGAGCAAGGGTTTGCCTGCCAGTTTGTGCAGAACCTTAGGCAGGTCGGAGCGCATCCGGGTACCCTTGCCCGCCGCGAGAATCAGGATTTCAAGCATGGAATGCATTGGTGTCGGTCTGGAAGTATGAACTGCATCAACAGCACGAGAGCAAATCGCGCGCCAAGTATAAAGCCTTGGCATGGCGACAACATGAAAAAACGGGAGCCGCGGCTCCCGTTTTCATCGGATGCTTGAAGCAATTACTTCTGCTCGATCAATTCGACTCGGCGGTTTTTGAAGCGGCCTTCTGCCGTCTTGTTGTCGGCTACCGGCCTGGTTTCGCCAAACCCTTTTGCAGTCAGGCGGTCCGCAGCAATGCCCTTCCCGATCAGATAGGCACGTACCGCTTCAGCACGACGCTGCGACAGTTTCAGATTGTATTTGTCCTTGCCCCGGCTATCGGTATAGCCGGCAACTTCGACCTTGACATCGCCCCATTCCTTCAGGCCCTCTGCGGCTTGATCCAGGATGGGATGGGCATCTTCACGCAAAGTTGCCTTGTCATGGTCGAAATTCACGCCTTCCAGCACCAGTTTCTTCGGCGCGGGCGCAGCTACCGGGGCCGGAGCAGGTGCCGGCGCAGGAACGGGCGCCGGTTCGGCAACGGGCTCGGCTGCAGGACAGCCGTCTGCGGTTTTCGCATAAACCGTCGGGCACTTGTCTTTCGAGTCCGGAATGCCGTCACCATCGGTGTCAACCTCTTTCGGCACCTGGCAAGGCGCATCCAGCAGGCCTTTGCCAGGGCAACCGATGGTCCTGTACAGCTCATAGCCGGTCGTTTTTCCGGACGAACTGGCCGCATTGCTGGGATCGTAGAAAACGCCCTCTGCCGCATGGGCTGAAACTACGCCGGCTAACATGAGCGTTGCCGCACTGGCACAGAGAAGAAAACGGGTTGTTCGCATAGTCAGGTTCCTTCAATTCTTTTAATAAAAAGGTGAAACAAAAATTTACCCGGTCAACACACGCGCATGAAGCCACACACCATTTAACCGTGTACAGCCACACATCGTTTAACCGGGTATTTAACTACCATTTATTTATACACGTAAACACGAGAAGCGTTCAACTCAAAACTGAATCTTGAACGTCCACCTTCAAGCCGGCACCTTTAACAATTTTTGCTTGTGGGCGGTCAGCAGGTAAATTTCATAGGCCTCGCATGAGTCCGGGCTGATCACAAACACCCATGAATTCTTCGACTTTGCTGCATAAAAAAGGCAACCCGAAGGTTGCCTTTTGCGTGCTTCTGCCAACGATCAGCTCAGCTTGCGCAGCTTCTTGATCGCGGCCAACTGGGCCACTGCCTGCGCCAGTTCGGCCTGCGCTTGCGCGTAGTCCATCGTGGCGGCCTTGTCCTTCATGGCCTCCTCGGCGGCGCGCTTTGCTTCCAGCGCTTTTGCTTCGTCGAGGTCGGCGCCACGGATGGCGGAGTCGGACAGGATGGTGACGACGTGCGGCTGCACTTCGAGAATGCCGCCTGACACGAAGACCAGCTCTTCCTCGGCCTGATTCGGCACCTTGATGCGCACCGCACCGGGTTTGAGCGTGGTCAACAGCGGGGTGTGCCGCGGGTAGATCCCCAGTTCGCCGCGCTGCCCGGGAGCGATCACCACTTCGGCAGTGCCGGAGTAGAGCGATTTTTCTGCGCTGACGATGTCGACGTGGATAGTCATGGCCATTTTGAAACCTCGTGAGCGGTGAACAGTGAGCAGTGAGCGGCAAGCACCCGGCTCACCGCTTACCGCTTACCGCTCCCCCATTACTGAATCGTCTTCGCTTTTTCGACGGCTTCTTCGATCGAGCCGACCATGTAGAAAGCCTGTTCGGGCAGATGGTCGTATTCGCCGTCGACGATCGCCTTGAAGCCGGCGATGGTCTCTTTCAGCGTGACGTACTTGCCCGGTGCGCCGGTGAACACTTCGGCAACGAAGAAAGGCTGCGACAGGAAGCGCTGTAGTTTGCGCGCACGCGACACGGCCAGCTTGTCTTCCGGCGACAGTTCGTCCATGCCCAGAATCGCGATGATGTCGCGCAGTTCCTTGTACTTCTGCAGGGTGCCCTGCACCGCACGGGCGACGCCGTAGTGCTCCTCGCCGACGACCTGCGGATCGAGAATCCGCGAGGTCGAGTCGAGCGGATCCACCGCCGGGTAGATGCCCAGTTCGGCGACCTGACGGCTCAGCACCAGCGTTGCATCCAGGTGGGCGAAAGTGGTGGCGGGCGACGGGTCGGTCAAGTCATCCGCCGGCACGTACACGGCCTGGAAGGAGGTGATCGAGCCGGTGCGGGTGGAGGTGATGCGCTCCTGCAGGCGGCCCATTTCGTCGGCCAGCGTCGGCTGGTAGCCCACCGCGGACGGCATGCGGCCCAGCAGCGCGGACACTTCGGTACCGGCCAGGGTGTAGCGGTAGATGTTGTCGACGAACAGCAGCACGTCGCGGCCCTCGTCGCGGAAGTACTCGGCCATGGTCAGGCCGGTCAGCGCGACGCGCAGACGGTTGCCCGGCGGCTCGTTCATCTGGCCATAGACCAGCGCGACCTTGTCCAGCACGCCGCCTTCCTTCATCTCATGATAGAAGTCGTTGCCTTCGCGGGTACGCTCGCCGACGCCGGCGAACACCGAGAAACCGCTGTGCTGCACGGCGATGTTGCGGATCAGTTCCATCAGCGTCACGGTCTTGCCGACGCCGGCGCCGCCGAACAGGCCGACCTTGCCGCCCTTGGCGATCGGCATGATGAGGTCGATCACCTTGATGCCGGTTTCGAGGATTTCCACCGTTGCGGCCTGGTCGGCATACGCCGGAGCCTTGCGGTGGATCGGCATCGAGGTTTCAGCGCCGATCGGGCCGGCTTCGTCGACCGGCTCGCCCAGCACGTTCATGATGCGGCCCAGCGTCTTCTGGCCGACCGGCACCAGGATCGGGTTGCCGGTAGCGAGCACGTCCATGCCGCGACGCAGACCGTCGGTCGAGCCCATCGCAATGGTGCGGACGATGCCGTCGCCCAGCTGCTGCTGGACTTCGAAAGTCAGCTCGGGGGACTGCATTTTCAGCGCTTCGAAGACCTTGGGCATGGCATCACGCGAAAACTCCACGTCCACCACGGCGCCGATGATCTGAACAATTTTTCCGTTGCTCATGTTGATTTCCTAATCAATTAAATTCTGTGTGCAGCAATCAGACCGCGGCTGCGCCGGCAACGATCTCCGACAGCTCCTTGGTGATCGCGGCCTGACGGGTCTTGTTGTAGATCAGCTTCAGCTCGCCGATCACGTTCTTGGCGTTGTCGGAAGCGGCTTTCATCGCCACCATCCGCGCCGACTGTTCGCACGCGATGTTCTCGGCCACGCCCTGGTATACCAGCGACTCGATGTAGCGCATCAGCATGCCGTCGACCACCGGCTTGGCATCGGGTTCGTAGATGTAGTCCCAGTGCGTCTTGAGGCTGGCTTCCTCGGCATCTTCCATCTGCTTCAGCGGCAACAGCTGGGTCAGCGTCGGCTCCTGCTTCATCGTGTTGATGAAGCGGTTGTAGACGATGTAGAGCGCGTCGATGCGGCCATCCAGATAGGCGTCCAGCATGATCTTCACGGGGCCGATCAGCTTGTCCATGTGCGGCGTGTCGCCCAGCCCGGTGAGCTGCGACACCACGTTGGAACCCAGGCGCTGGACGAAGCCCAGCCCCTTGTTGCCGATCGCGGTGACGTCGATGCCGACGCCGGCGGCTTCCCACTGCTTCATCTGGTTGACCATCATGCGGAAGGCGTTGGTATTGAGGCCGCCGCACAGGCCCTTGTCCGACGAAATCACGATGAGGCCGACGCGCTTGACGTTGTCGCGCGCGATCACGAAGGGATGTTTGTATTCCGTGTGGGCGTACGCCAAGTGGGTCGCCACGCGGGCGATCTTCTCGGCGTACGGGCGTGCGGCCTTCATGCGCTCCTGCGCCTTGCGCATCTTGGACGCCGCGACCATTTCCATGGCCTTGGTGATCTTGCGCGTGTTTTCCACGCTCTTGATCTTGGTCCGTATCTCTTTTCCGGCTGCCATTGTTGGCTCCTAATCAGCGCGGTCTATCAATAGACGCCGGTTTTCTTGAACTCGTCCACCGCGGCGGTCAGCGCCTTTTCGGCGGCGTCATCCAGGTTGCCGCTGGTTTCGATGGTGTCCATGATGCTGGCGTACTTGGACTTCATGAACGCCATCAGCGCGGATTCGAACGGCAGGATCTTGCTGACTTCGACGTCGTCCATGTAGCCCTTGTTGACGGCGAACAGGGTGAGCGCCATCTGCGACACCGACATCGGCGAGTACTGCGCCTGCTTCATCAGTTCGGTCACGCGACGGCCGCGCTCCAGCTGCTTGCGCGTGGCTTCGTCGAGGTCGGAGGCGAACTGGGCGAAAGCCGCGAGTTCGCGGTACTGCGCCAGCGCCAGGCGGACACCGCCGCCGAGCTTCTTGATGACCTTGGTCTGCGCGGCGCCGCCGACGCGGGATACCGACAGACCGGCGTTGATCGCGGGACGGATACCGGCGTTGAAGAGGTCGGTCTCGAGGAAGATCTGGCCGTCGGTAATCGAGATCACGTTGGTCGGCACGAAGGCGGACACGTCGCCGGCCTGCGTTTCGATGATCGGCAGCGCGGTCAGCGAACCGGTCTTGCCCTTGACGGCGCCCTTGGTGAGCTTCTCGACGTAGTCGGCGTTGACGCGCGCGGCACGCTCGAGCAGGCGCGAGTGCAGGTAGAACACGTCGCCCGGGTAGGCTTCGCGGCCCGGCGGACGGCGCAGCAGCAGCGACACCTGACGGTAGGCCCAGGCCTGCTTGGTCAGATCGTCGTACACGATCAGCGCGTCTTCGCCGATGTCGCGGAAGAACTCGCCCATGGTACAGCCCGAATACGGCGCGATGTACTGCATGGCGGCCGCGTCGGACGCGGTCGCGGCGACGACGATGGTGTGGTCCATGGCGCCGTGCTCTTCCAGCTTGCGCACCACGTTGGCGACCGACGAGGCCTTCTGGCCGACGGCGACGTAGATGCACTTCACGCCGGTGCCCTTCTGGTTGATGATGGCGTCGATCGCGACGGCGGTCTTGCCGGTCTGGCGGTCGCCGATGATCAGTTCGCGCTGGCCGCGGCCGACCGGCACCATGGCGTCAATCGACTTGAGGCCGGTCTGCACCGGCTGGTCGACCGATTTGCGTTCGATCACGCCCGGCGCGATACGCTCGATCGGCATGGTGGTGTCGGCGGCGATGGGGCCCTTGCCGTCGATCGGCTGGCCCAGCGAGTTCACCACGCGGCCGAGCAGGCCACGGCCGACCGGCACTTCGAGGATGCGGCCGGTGCACTTGGCGACGTCGCCTTCCTTGATGTGCTCGTAATCACCCAGGATCACGGCGCCGACGGAGTCGCGCTCGAGGTTGAGCGCCACGCCGAAGGTGTTGCCCGGCATTTCGATCATTTCACCCGACATCACGTCGGACAAACCATGAATGCGGACGATACCGTCGGTGACGGACACGATCGTGCCCTGGGTGCGCAGCTCGCTCGAGGCACCGAGGTTTTCGATCTTGGCTTTAATCAGTTCGCTGATTTCGCTTGGGTTCAATTGCATGTCTGTTCTCCGAACCGTGAGGTTCCGATAAATATGAGTTTGATTAGCCTTGCAGGGCGAAGGCCATGCGCTGCAGGCGGCCTTTCACCGAGCCGTCCATCACCTGGTCGCCGATGGCAATCACCGCGCCGCCGATCAGTTCGGGATCGACCGCCACCTGCACGTTCACCGCACGGTTGAATTTGGCCTTGAGCCCGGCCACCAGATCATCGACCTGGGCCTGGGTCAGCGGCTGTGCGCTGGTGATGATCGCCTCGAGCGTGCCCTCGGCATTCGCTTTCAGTGTTTCGAACTGTGCGTCGATTTCCGGCAGCAGGGACAGGCGGTCGTTCTCGGCCAGCACCTTGACGAAGTTGCCGCCGCGCTCGCCGAGATCGGCACCGGTCACCTCGATGATCAGGCTGGCCACGCGCTCGGCCGACACCGCGGGATCGGCGATCAGGCGCGCCAGTTGCGCATCGGAAACGATGGCCGCCAGCGTGGCGACGCGCGAAGACCAGCCCGCCAGGTCGTTTTCGCCCTGCGCCATGCGGAACACCGCTTCGGCATAGGGACGAGCCAGGGTAGACAGTTCGCTCATGGCTTACAGCTCGGCTTTCAGCTGGCCCAGCAGGTCAGCGTGGGTTTGCGCATTGACTTCGCGGCGCAGGATTTTTTCCGCACCGGCCACGGCGAGACCCGCCACCTGTTCGCGCAGGCTTTCGCGGGCACGGTTGGTTTCCTGGGCGATGTTGGCCTGGGCAGCGGCGAGTTGACGATCGCCCTCTTCCTTGGCAGCCGTCTTCGCTTCCTCGATGATTTGCGCCGCGCGTTTTTCAGCCTGGGCAATCACTTCGGCAGCCTGGGCCTTGGCATCACGCATGTTGTCGCCGGCCTTTTTGGCGGCCAGTTCCAGCTCGTGCTTGCCGCGATCGGCCGCGGTCAGGCCGTCGGCGATCTGCTTCTTGCGCGTTTCGAGCGCGCTCATGATCGGCGGCCACACGAACTTCATGCAGAACCACACGAAGAAGATGAACGTGATGGATTGGCCGATCAAAGTTGCGTTGAAATTCATATCCGCACCTTTTAATGACGGGGGTTTGGGTTAAAAACGAGGGTTGGCGACAAGTTCCGTAGCAACCCGCGAATTAACCGGCAACGGCGAACAGAACGTACATGGCCAGACCGACAGCGATCATCGGCACGGCATCGACCAGACCCATCACGATGAAGAACTGGGTACGCAGCATCGGGATCAGTTCGGGCTGACGGGCAGCGCCTTCGAGGAAGCGGCCGCCGAGGATGCCGATACCAACGGCTGCACCAAGTGCGCCCAGACCCATCATCAGGGCACCAGCGATGTACAGCACGGCATGAGTCATTTCCATTTGTTGCTCCTAAAAGTAAAAATCAAAGTTGAAAACAGGTGAATCAAAACGAAATCAATGATGCTCGGCGTGTGCCATGTCCAGATAGACGATGGTCAGGGTCATGAAGATGAATGCCTGCAGCGTGATGATGAGGATGTGGAACACCGCCCATGCCCACTGCAAGGTCCCGCCAAAAACGGCCAGCACCCAGTTGCCGCCGAACATCAGCGCAATCAGGATGAAGATCATTTCGCCCGCGTACATGTTGCCGAACAGACGCAGTGCCAGCGAAATCGGCTTGGCGATCAGGCCCACGCCTTCGAGCAGCAGGTTGACCGGGAACAGGAATTTGGGGAAGGGCTGGAAAGCCAGCTCGGAGAAGAAACCGCCCGCACCTTTCATCTTGACGCTATAGAACAGCACCAGGACGAAGATCGACAGCGACATGCCGAAGGTCACGTTGGGATCGGTCGACGGCACGACCTTCAGATGCGGCAGGCCGGACATCGAGGCGACAAACGGCAACCAGTCGACCGGAAACAGGTCCATCAGGTTCATCAGGAACACCCACATGAACACGGTGAGCGCCAGCGGGGCGACCAGAGGATTTTGGTGAGAGAAGGAACCACGCACGGAACTATCGACGAATTCGATAATCCATTCGACGAAGTTCTGCAAGCCGGATGGTACGCCGGTCGTGGCTTTTTTAGCCGCCATGCGGAACAGGAAAAGGAAAAGGAAGCCCAGCCCGATGGCGAACGCCATGCTGTCGACGTTGATCGCCCAGAAGCCCATGGCCTTGGCTTCAGCGGCGCCGTGGGCGAACCCCCAGGTGCCGTCGACATGCTGACCGTAGGTCAGGTTTTGCAGGTGATGCTTGATGTACTCGCCGGAGGAAGCGTATTCCGTAGCCATAGTGATCAAATTCAATAAGTGGGTTTTGGATGGACACGCAGTACGTTTCCATTCAAAACCAACCTTGGCAAAACCAGTCGAACCGACTGGCTATTTACTGTTTCGACCTGTCGCAGCCGCCAGCCAGGCGAACTGGGCCAGCACTAGGCCCAGCATCAAGGGCAAGGGGGCCAGCTTCAACACGCCGAGACCCACGATCAGCAAGCCGACCAGCAGGATCAAACGCTCGATGCCGACGCGTATGAACAGCTTGAACAATCGATGCTGATCCCATTCCGGATGGCTCATCGATTGCCGTTCGCGCCACACCAGCACTGCACTCACAGCCAGCGCGACCAGCACGCCATACAGCGCCGCCAGTCCCGCACCGACCCCCGCTATTGCAGCGCCGATCAGCGCCGCTACGGGTGCGATCACCGCTTGCGCCCGGGCCACCCGCAGGGTGCCGGTTGGGATGCCGGTAAACATTAGCCAGTTATGATACAAGAATTAGTGTGGTCTATGCAATCATCAAGCAGCTTGATGATGAATTTCACTATGTAGTGATGTTGTATAGCGAAAAAAACGTGGCCGACAAGACCGCGTAGGTTTAAAGCTGGATTCCGAGCCGCAGCAACAGCCCTTCCAGTTCATCGGCGCTGGCGAAATTCAGTGTCAGCTTGCCGCCGCCTTTGCTGCGGGTTTGCACGTGCGCCGTCATGCCGAGCGCGTCCGACAAGGCCTCCTCCAGCCGGAGGATATCGCGCGAAACGGTGTGCTTGAGCGGCGTTGCCGTCGTTGCGTCCTTCAGACGCATCACGCGGCGCTCGACCTCGCGTACCGACAGTCCTTTGGTTTCAATTTCATGCGCCAATTCGCGTTGTGCGTTCGCATGCAAGGGCAGCAGCGCACGCGCGTGGCCCATTTCGATCAGCCCTGCGGTAAGCATGTCCTGCACCGGATGCGACAGATTCAGCAGACGCAGCAAGTTGGATACCGCAGCACGCGATTTGCCGACCGCCTGCGCGGCGGCGTCGTGCGTCATGCCGAATTCATGGATCAGGCGCTGCAGACCGTGTGCTTCATCGATCGCATTGAGGTCTTCACGCTGGATGTTTTCGATCAGCGCCATCGCCGCCACGGCATCGTCGGCCACCTCGCGCAGCAGCACCGGAACCTCGTTCAAACCGGCGAGTTGCGCCGCGCGCCAGCGCCGCTCGCCCGCGATGATTTCGTAACCGCCAGCGACCTCGCGCGCGAGGATGGGCTGCATCAGACCCTGCGCACGGATCGAGTCGGCGAGTTCCTGCAGCGACTCGCTGTCCATCTGGGTGCGCGGCTGGTATTTGCCCGGCGCCAGCTGCGACACGTTCATCATGCGCAGATCGCCCTGCGGCGGCGCGGCACTGTCCTCGCCGCCCAGCAGTGCGTCGAGCCCGCGCCCCAGTCCTTTAGGCTTTGCCATCTGTTTTCTCCTTTGCTGTCTGGCCGGCGCCCATGCCCTTCCGGGCACGCTTGAGCGTTTCCTCGGCCAATTCCATATACGCCTTCGCGCCCTTGCACTGACTGTCGTAGGCCAGCACCGGCAGCCCGTGGCTGGGTGCCTCGGCAAGCCGCACGTTGCGCGGAATCACGGTGTCGTAAACCTTGTCGCCGAAATGCTGCTTGATCTGGTCCGACACCTGCTGCGCCAGGGTGCTGCGCGGGTCGAACATCACGCGCAGCAAACCCTCGATCTGTATGCCGGGATTGAGCCGCTGCTTGACCTTCTTGATGGTGGCGACCAGATCGGTCAGCCCCTCCAGCGCATAGTATTCGCACTGCATCGGGATCAGCACCGCCTCCGCCGCGGCAAAGGCGTTGACGGTCAGCAGATTCAGGGTCGGCGGACAATCCATCAGAATAAAGTCGTAGTCGTCGGCGACCTGCGCCAGTGCGACCTTCAGCCGCAGGTCGCGCTGCTCCAGGTTCACCAGATCGATTTCCGCGCCGGCGAGTTCGCGGTTCGCCGGAATGACGTCGAAATGGCCCGGCTCCGAGCGCATGCGTGCATCGCGTACGGTGACCTGGTTGAGCAGGATCTGGTACACGGTCGGCAGCGCGGTGCGCTTTTCGATGCCCGCCCCCATGGTCGCGTTGCCCTGCGGGTCGAGGTCGGCCAGCAGCACACGCTGGCCGAGTTCGGCCAGACTCGCGGCCAGATTCACTGCCGTCGTGGTCTTGCCGACGCCGCCTTTCTGGTTGGCAATTGCGAGGATTCGGCTCATTCAACAGGCTCCAGAACGATCAAATGTCGGGTTGCATCCAGCCCCGGGACGACCAACGCGTGGTCAGCGCTCACTTTCACTCCAGACGGCAGCTGGGCGATTTCTTCATTCGGATACAGGCCCTTCATCGCCAACCAGCAACCGCCCGGCTTGAGCAGATGGCGGGTCAACGCGACAAATTCCTTGAGGTCCGAAAACGCCCGCGAGGTGATGACATCGAAACCCTCGGCAGGCCGGTAATCCTCCACCCGGCCGGTGACCACATTCAGATTGCCCAGTCCCAGCTCAGCCTTGGCCTGCAGCAGGAAGGCGGTCTTCTTGGCGATGCTGTCGATCAGCGTCACCCGCATCTCCGGCCGCGCGATCGCCAGGGGGATCCCGGGCAGACCGCCGCCGCTGCCGACATCAAGTACCGACTCGCCCTGAAAAAACGCCACCGCCGCCAGCGAGTCCAGCAGGTGGTGGCTGACCATGCGCTCGGCGTCGCGCACCGCGGTGAGGTTGTACACGCGGTTCCACTTGTCGAGCAGCGCCAGATAGGCCAGGAGTTTCGCCTCGGCGCCTTCAGGCAATGCCAAGCCCAGGGCGGCGATCCCCGCCTTCAATTGCGGTTCGATGCTCACGCGCTTTTCTTCTGCTCGTCGGGTTTGAACCCACGCTTGGCGTAGACCAGCAGCACCGAGATCGCCGCCGGGGTGACGCCTTGCAGGCGCGCAGCCTGGCCCAGAGTTTCGGGGCGGGCCTTCTGCAGGCGTTGGCGCACCTCCATCGACAGCCCGGACAGCAGGCTGTAGTCAAGATCGGGGGGCAAGCGCAGGCTCTCCTGCTCGCGGTGTTTTTCGACTTCCTCGTTCTGGCGGTCGATGTAGCCCTGGTATTTGGCAGCGATTTCGACCTGCTCGGCGACGCGTGCATCGATTTCCATTGCCCCGCCCCCTGGCAACGCAAGCACCTGGGCGTAGCCCAGATTGGGGCGACGCAACAGTTCAAACAGGCTGTATTCGTGCTCGATCGGTTGGCCGATCAACCGGGTGGCCGCCTCGGCGGGCAGGATGGCCGGATTGACCCAGGTCGACTTGAGCCGCTCGGTTTCACGTGAAACCGCATCGCGTTTGCGATTGAAGGCCGCCCAACGCGCATCGTCGACCACGCCAATGGTGCGCCCGGCCTCGGTCAGCCGCATGTCGGCATTGTCCTCGCGCAGCTGCAGGCGGTATTCGGCACGGCTGGTGAACATGCGGTAGGGCTCGGAGACGCCGCGCGTGATGAGGTCGTCGACCAGCACGCCGAGGTAGGCCTCGTGCCGAGCGGGACTCCAGGCCGCTTTGCCCCGCACCTGCAGCCCGGCGTTGATACCGGCGAGCAGCCCCTGCGCGGCAGCCTCTTCATAGCCGGTGGTGCCGTTGATCTGCCCGGCGAAGAAGAGACCTTCGATCGATTTGGTTTCCAGCGAAGCCTTGAGGTTGCGCGGATCGTAGTAATCGTACTCGATGGCGTAGCCGGGGCGCAGAATGTGCGCGTGCTCCAGCCCCGGGATCGAGCGCACGATGTTCAATTGCACGTCGAACGGCAGCGAGGTCGAGATGCCGTTGGGATAGATCTCGTGCGTCGTCAGACCCTCGGGTTCGAGGAAAATCTGGTGGCTCGCCTTGTCGGCGAAACGGGTGATCTTGTCCTCGATCGACGGGCAGTAGCGCGGCCCCACCCCTTCGATAACGCCGGTGTACATCGGCGAGCGGTCGAGGCCACCGCGAATGATCTCGTGCGTTTCGGCTGTGGTATGCGTGATCCAGCATGGGCGCTGCTCGGGATGCATTCCCGCCTCGCCCATGAAAGAGAACACCGGCGCCGGGTCGTCGCCCGGCTGCATCTGCATCCGGCGGTAATCGATGCTGCGGCCGTCTATACGTGGTGGCGTGCCGGTCTTCAGCCGTCCCGCCGGCAGCTTGAGCTCGCGCAGCCGCGCGGCGAGCGACACCGCAGGCGGATCGCCCATGCGCCCGGCCTGGAAATTCTCCAGCCCTACGTGCACGAGGCCGGCGAGGAAGGTGCCGGCGGTGAGCACCACCGCGCGGCCGCTAAAAATTATGCCGAGCTGGGTCTTCACGCCGGCGACACGGTCGCCGGCGAGCAGCAGGTCGTCAACCGCCTGCTGGAATAGCGTGAGATTGGGCTGGTTTTCCAGCCGTCGGCGGATCGCCGCCTTGTACAGCACGCGGTCGGCCTGCGCGCGGGTGGCGCGTACCGCCGGCCCCTTGGAGGAGTTGAGCGTGCGGAACTGGATCCCCGCCTCGTCGGTGGCCAGCGCCATCGCGCCGCCCAGTGCGTCGACTTCCTTGACCAGATGCCCTTTGCCGATGCCGCCGATCGACGGGTTGCACGACATGGCGCCCAGCGTTTCGATGTTGTGCGTCAGCAGCAGCGTCTTCACGCCCATGCGCGCGGACGCGAGCGCCGCCTCGGTGCCGGCATGGCCGCCACCGACGACGATGACATCGAAGGGCTCAGGGAAATTCATAGGGAATTTCATGATGGCCGCCATTCTACCCGTTGCCGGGATCCGTTTCACGTGAAACATGGCCAGTGAAATACGACCCGACTGGCCTGGGGAACCCCGTTTCTCAGCCGGCTGCCGCCTTGGCCTCCAGCGATTCCCAGCGCGCCAGGGCCTCGAGCAGCTCGGCCTCGATCGCTTCCGTGCGCGCCTGCAACGCCGCAGCCTCCTGCGGACTCGATTGATACAACGCCGGATCGGCCAGCCGCTCGGCGATCTGTGCCTGTTCGGCCTCCAGCGCCTCGATCTGCGCCGGCAGCGCTTCGAGCTCCCGCGCCTCTTTGAAGCTGAGCTTGCTTTTGGATGCGGGCCTGGCCGGCGCAGCCTGGGCGGGCGTCTTGGGAGCCGCCACGCGCGGCGCCTCGGCTGCGACCCGCTGCCGTTGCTGCCAGGCGCGCCAGTCGGCATAGCCGCCGACGATCTCGGTCAACCTGCCCTCGCCCTCGAACGCGATCGACTGGGTGACGACGTTGTCCAGGAACGCGCGGTCGTGCGAGACGATGATCACGGTACCCGCATAGTCCTGCAGCAGCTGCTCCAGCAATTCCAGGGTATCGATGTCGAGATCGTTGGTCGGCTCGTCCAGCACCAGCAGGTTGGCGGGGCGAGCGAACAGCCGTGCCAGCAGTAATCGGTTGCGCTCGCCCCCGGACAGCGCCGACACCTTGGCGCGCGCCCGCTCGGCGGGAAACAGGAAGTCTTCCAGATAGCTGATGACATGCTTTTTCTGGCCGCCGATTTCAACGTAGTCGGAACCGGGGGAAATCGTATCGATCAGCGTCGCCTCGTCGTTCAGCTGGTTGCGGAACTGGTCGAAATACGCGACTTCGAGCTTGGTCCCCTGCTTGATCCACCCGGACCGCGGCTTCAGTTCGCCCAGGATCAGCCGGATCAGCGTGGTCTTGCCGGCCCCGTTGGGGCCCAGCAGACCCAGCTTGTCGCCGCGCAGGATGGTGGCGGAGAAGTCGCGGATTATGTCCTTGGCGTGACTCGCGCCGGGGACGGTATCCCCTGCGGACAGCGTGCGGTCCCCGTAACCGTAAGTGACGTGATCGAGCTCGGCCACCACCTTGCCGGAGCGGTCGCCGGCGTCGATCTGGAATCCCACCTGCCCGGCATGGGCGATGCGCGCCTCGCGGGTGCGGCGCAAGGCTTCCAGCCTTCGTACACGGCCTTCGTTGCGGGTGCGACGTGCCTCGACCCCCTTGCGGATCCAGGCCTCTTCCTGTTTCCAGAACTTGTCGAACTTGCGGTTGTGCACCGCCTCGACCTCCAGCTGCTCGGCCTTTTTGAGCTGATAGGCGCTGAAATTACCCTGGTATTCGCGCAACTGGCCGCGATCGAGCTCGACGATACGATTGGCGACGTTGTCCAGGAAACGCCGGTCATGGGTAATGAAGAGCAGCGCGCCACGGTAGTCGTTGAGCAGGGTCTCCAGCCATTCGATGGCAGAAAAATCCAGATGGTTGGTCGGCTCGTCCAGCAGCAACAGTTCAGGGTCGGTCACCAGCGCGCGCGCCAGCGCCACCCGCTTTTTCAGGCCACCCGAGAGGGTTTCCACCGCCGCGTCGGCGTCCAGATTCAGGCGTTGGAGGGTTTCTTCCACCCGGCTGTTGAGCCGCCAGGCATCGGCCACTTCCAGCTCATGCGACAACCGCTCGAAGTCGGCGTACACCGTCTCGTCGCCTTCTGCCATCGCATGCGCCACGGCATGATATTCCGCCAACAGCGTCTGCGCCGCACCGATGCCCTCCGCCACTGCCTCGAATACGCTGTGTCCGGACTGGAACTGCGGCTCCTGCGGCACATACGCCAGCTTCAGACCGGGCGCGCGCCACACCTCGCC
This sequence comes from Hydrogenophilales bacterium, assembly GCA_016195805.1. GTDB lineage: Bacteria > Pseudomonadota > Gammaproteobacteria > Burkholderiales > Thiobacillaceae > Thiobacillus. The sequence goes on along the minus strand of JACPYT010000006.1, from coordinate 83,444 downwards.
CGCATCCGCCTGACTCTCGCCGGCGATGATTTTCAGCAAGCTGGACTTGCCGGTGCCATTGCGGCCGATCAGGCCGATACGCTCGCCCGCCTCGACCACCAATGAGGCGCCGTCGAGCAACGGCCAGTGGCCGTAGGCCAGTTCGAGTCGGTCCAGAGTAAGGAGGGGCATGGCGTGGGGTCGGTGAGCGGTGAGCGGTGAGCGGTGAGCGGTGAGCGGTGAGCGGTGAGCGGTGAGCGGTGAGCGCGGAATTATCCGCGATTAAGGGCCGCATGGACGGCTCGCGCAACATTTAATGCATTGGGGGTGTCGCCGTGCAGGCACAGGGTCTCGGCCCGAATCCTGAGCAGCGCGCCATCCAGGGTGACGACAGGCTCTCCCTGCGCTAACGCGTGCGCCTGTTGCGCCGCCGCGTCGGGGTCGGTTATCAGCGCGCCTTGGGTTTCACGTGAAACAAGCCGGTCGTTGGCTTGGTAACGACGGTCGGCGAACGCCTCGTTCAGCACCGCCAGCCCGGCCGCCCGGCCGGCAGCGACCAGTTGCGACCCGGACAGTCCGAGCAGCACCAGACCGGGGTCGAACGCCGCCACCGCCTGCGCAACAGCCTCTGCCACGCTGCGGTCCTGTGCCGCCATGTTGTAGAGCGCGCCGTGCGGTTTCACATGCGCCAGGCGCATGCCCAACCGCGCAGCCTGCTCGGCCAGTGCTTCGGTCTGTTGCGTGATCCAGGCCACGATGTCTTCTGCGGATGCGGCCAGCGCACGGCGGCCAAACCCGCCGCGATCGGGATAGCCCGGGTGGGCCCCCACCGCCACGCCCTGTTCGGCCGCCAGTCGCAACGCCGCCATCATGCTTGCGGCATCGCCGGTGTGGCCACCGCAGGCGATCGACACCCGCGTCAAATACGGCATCAATTCAGCGTCATGGCAGCCTTCACCGATATCGGCATTCAGCTCGATCATGCCAGTTCCTTGATCTCCCACGACAAAGCCGCCAGCGCACGTGCTGCCTCGACCTCGATCGTCACAAAGCGGATCGCCTCGCCGGGCTTCAGCTGCGCCAGCCTGGGCACATCCGCCGCAATCACCCCGGCAATCACCGGGTAACCACCGGTTACCGGCCCGTCCCATCCCAGGATGATCGGCTGGGCATCGGGCGGGACCTGGATGGCGCCAGGCAGCACCCCCTGCGACGACAGTTCGGCCTGGTAATGACTTACGAGCGCACCGGTCAAACGCAAACCGCGTCGATCCGATGCTGCAGCGACCCGATAGGCGCCGCCGAAAAAGGCCGCCAGCCCGGCATCGTCAAACTGGCCAGTCTGCGGTCCCGCCACCACCCGCAAGCAATCGTCAGCCTCGCCGGTCGGCGGGGAGGCCCGCAACAAGCGCATGTCCTCCGCGGGCGTCCCGCAGTGCAGGATATCCCCGGCCTGCAACGGCCGCCCGCAATGGCCGCCAAACCCCGATGGCAGGAAGGTGCTGCGGCTCCCCATCACCTGCGGCACCGCCAGTCCGCCGCGCAGCGCGAGCCAGCAGCGGCACCCCGCCTCGGGGCGGTCCAGGGTGAGGACTTCGCCTGCCGCCAGCACCAGAGTTTCATTCCATGCCACCGGGGCGCCACTGCTGCGGCTGGCCGCAAAACGCGCCCCGGTGAGCGCCGCCACGCCGCCCAGCGGAAACTGCAGACGCGGCCCTGACAGGGTAATCTCCAATCCCGCCGCTGACGCGTCGTTGCCCACCAGACAATTGGCCGCCGCCAGCGCCGCCGGATCGGCCGCCCCACCGGCAGGTACGCCGAGCGCGCCCCGGCCCGGCCGTCCCAAATCCATCACCAGATCACACAGCCCGGGACGCAGGATCTCGATCATGCCGGAACAAAGTGCACCCGATCGCCCGGCATCAGCAATGCCGGCGGATCGCGTTGCGGATCGAACAATACCGCGTTCGTCCGCCCGATGATGTGCCAGCCGCCCGGGCCGCCGGCCGGGTAAATCCCAGTGTAGATCCCGCCTATCGCCACACTCCCCGGCGCAACCCGTTGCCGCGGCGATGCCCGGCGTGCGGTCTGCAAGGCCGTCGGCAATCCTCGTAGATACGGAAAGCCCGGCTGAAACCCCAAAAACGCCACCGTATATTCTGTTGCCGCATGCTGCTCGATGTAAGTCGCCTCGCTCATGCCCGCCTGCTTGGCCAACGCCCGCAAATCCGGCCCGGCCACCCCGCCATAGTCGGCCACGATCTCATGCCGCTTCCCATCCACCACGCCATACAAGTCCGCCAGAGGCTCGACAAGCGCCGCACGCACTTCGGCCGGCACCTCGGCCGCAGACCGAAAAACCAGCAACAGGCTGTCATCTGCGGGAATAATATCCTCAACGTCGCGCAAATTCTTCGAAATCAACGATTTGTAGCGCGCCAGCGTTGCCTCGCCTGTCGCCACTCGCAACCCGCGCTCGCTGATCCAGCGCCAGCTGGCCGGCGTGGCGAATGGTTGACCGGTTGTCTGCTTTCCCATAGGGTGAAGTCCCTTTTCGGAGTTTTGCATGATGCGGCGGATCGCAAGTGTAGTGCCGATAGCTGCCAGTGTAATGGCAACACCGGCACTTGCTGACCTGAAGCAAAACCGCGCCATCCGGCCATCGACCGCAACGCTGTGGAGTATTGCCTCGCAGTCATGGAAATACCATATATCCACGGAGGGCCGTCATGTATCGTGACTCCCCAGTTCCCCCCGTACCTGAAGGAAAATCTGCCTGCGTGGCTCCGATGGACATCTACCAGCGCATTTTTGAATACACGCCCGACGCCCTGTTCGTTACCGATCAGGCAGGGCACATCGTCCTGGCGAACGCGCAGACCGAAACCCTGTTCGGTTACGATCGTAGCGAATTGATCGGCCAGCCCGTCGAAATGCTGGTTCCTCCCCGCTTCGCCGCCCACCATGCCGGCCATCGCACCCGCTTCACGAGCGAGGCGCACAGCCGGCCGATGGGCAAGGCCGCCGAACTGTTTGCCCTGCGCAGGGACGGCAGCGAATTTCCGGTCGATATCATGCTGAGTCCGATGATTCTTCACGGCGCGCATTTCGTTCTCTGCGTCATACGCGACATCACCGAACGCAAGGCCGCCCAGGACGAACTCGCTCGGCAAACCGCCGAGCTCCGGCGACTACACGCGGAACTGGAACTGCTCGCCAACCACGATGGCCTGACCGGCCTGTACAACTGGCGCGCGTTTTACGAGTACGCCGGACAGATGCTCAAAACCGCACACCGCCGACAGGAAAACGCGACCCTGTTGATGATCGATCTCGATCATTTCAAACAGATCAATGACCGCTTCGGCCATGCCGAAGGCGACCGCGTGCTGCAGGCGGTCGCGTCCACCCTCAAGGCTACCGCCCGGGAAAACGACATCGTGGCGCGGCATGGCGGCGAGGAATTTGTCGTGGCCGCACTCGGACTGAACGAGGCGGAAAGCCTGGTGGCGGCTGAACGTCTGCGCGCGGCCGTTGCTGCCACCGAAAACATGAAGACCCGCATCACAGCCAGCATCGGCATCGCCACGCTCGCACCGCAAGCGCAGAAACACGAGACGCCTCGTCTCCTGGCAGAACTGCTCGACCAGGCTGACCAGGCGCTCTACACCGCCAAGCGCAACGGCAGGAACCAGGTCTGCCACTTCAGCCGCCTCGCCGACCCGGCGGAGGCTGAAAGCCCGCAAATGAAAACCCCCATCATCTCTTCGTGACGTGCGACGGCTCCGCGCTGAATTCCGCCATCACCCATCGCCCAAGACCGCCGAGACCATAAAAAAGGGGACGTGCGTCCCCTTTGGTTTGCCGGTGATCGCGCGGTCAATCAGTCCTTGAAGCGCCCCCGCACGCCGACGCGATTGGCACCGCCCCGGCTGTCATTGCCGCGCGGCTGGGCCGCGCGCGCGCCGGGCGCACGATTGCCGTAGCTGCGGGTGGCCGCGGCGGCGGCTTTGGCCTTGGCCTCGCGCTCGCGCTTTTCCCAGTATTCGACGCTGTTGCCGTTGACTTCCCCCTTCGGCTCACGTGGTGCATCGGCACCGCGGAATCCCTCGTTGCGCGATGGGCGGTCACCGGTCATGCGCGGAACGTCGGACGGGCCACGCACGGCGGCTTGTTCAAAGCGGTTGCCGCGCGGTGCATCGCTGCGGGCAAAACGGTCACCACCGGGACGCGCGTCGGCGCGGTAGCCGCGATCGCGGTTATCCCGGCTGTCGCCGCGTGGCGGACGATCACCGTAGCTGCGCGCTTCGTTGCGGTCGCCAAAGCTGCGTTTCTGTGCGTCGGGGCGTTTGTCACCGAAGCCGCCGCGCGGCCCGTTGTTGCTGCGCGGACGGCCCGACGAGGAAGGGCGACCCGAGGCCGGCTTCTGGGTCGGCTCCAGCCCTGGCAGCGTATGCACCTCGATGCGGTTGCCGGTGTAGCGTTCGATGTTCTTCACCAGTCCACCTTCACGCATGCCGGCAAAACTTACCGCAATGCCGGTGCGCCCAGCACGGCCGGTGCGCCCGATGCGGTGGACGTAATCCTCGGCTTGGCGCGGCAGGTCGAAGTTGATCACGTGGCTGATGGTCGCAACGTCGATGCCGCGCGCGGCAACGTCCTTGTGGTCCATGTTGTCGGCAAACAGCAGGCGCTGCTCGATCTTGGATTCCTTGTGCGGAACCGCTTCAATCTCGATGCGCTGCGCGTCGCGGGTGAGTTCGCGCGCCAGGTTGCCCACCACGCCGTCGAGCGTGGCCGAGAACAACAGGGTCTGACGCTCGGCCGGGCAGCGCGCGGCGATCGCCTTGATGTCGTCGACAAAACCCATGTCCAGCATGCGGTCGGCTTCGTCGAGCACCAGCACTTCCAGGCGGGAGAAATCGATCTTGCCGCGCTCCAGGTGGTCGATCAGGCGACCGGGCGTCGCCACCACCACGTCCACCGGCTGCGACAGGCGCTTCAGCTGCAGGCCATACGGCGCGCCGCCGACCAGGCAGGCGGTGCGGAAGCGGCGCAGATCCTTGCCGTAGGTCATGGCGGACTTTTCGACCTGCAGCGCGAGTTCGCGCGTCGGGGTCAGCACCAGGACGCGCGGCCCCATGCTCTTGACCGTCGGCTCGGTCTGCAGGCGCTGGATCGACGGCAGCAGGAAGGCCGCGGTCTTGCCGCTGCCGGTGTGCGACGATACCAGCAGGTCGCGGCCGCTCAGCGCGGCGGGAATCGCCTGCATCTGAACGGGCGTGGCGTTTTCGTAGCCTGCGGCCAGAACGGATTTAAGGATGAGGGGATCAAGCCCCAGTTCGGAAAAGCTCATGGCAATACCTTTTTCAGTGCGCTCAAATGCGCAAAACAAACCTGCGCCCGGTTCAGAACCAGACAGGCCAAAAATTACGAACCGGAAATAAGCAGCGTTTGGAATGTGTTCATTCCTGGACGCCCAACGGGTCGCGTCGATCACATCGGCGCCAACCACAAGACTTGTCACTGCCGGATGTAGAAACCCGGCGGCACAAAAGAGAGGTCGAAGACGATGGGGCTGTGAGAACAGTCCCGAGGCACGGCGGCAAAAACCTGACCTGCCCACTGCTGTATGCACAACTCAGCGAAGTCTATCAGGAAATGCTGATTTTCCCCAGCATTATTTCCAGGCGCCGCTGAAAATCGTAGCGAGCGGGCGTCAGCCAGGCGCGCCCGGAGCGCAGGAGCCGGAATGTACATAGAAGTACAAATAGAAGTACATGCGGATTCCGAGCACCGGACGCGCCTGGATCACACTCGTGCAGTAGATTTACAGGGGCGCCTATGCGTGGTGGTAAAGCTTGTGATACAGCCCGCCGCGGTCGATCAGCTCGGCGTGGGCGCCCTCCTCCACCACGCGGCCGTTTTCGAACACCAGGATGCGGTCGGCCTGCTTCACCGCGCTCAAACGATGCGCGATGATCAGCGTGGTACGGCCGGCCAGAAACCCGCCGAGCGCCTGATGCAGCCGCCGTTCGGTATCGGTGTCGAGTGCGGAAGTGGCTTCGTCGAGGATGACGATCTGCGGTTTGGCGACGATCATGCGCGCAATCGCCAGCCGTTGACGCTGCCCACCCGACAGCCGTACGCCCTGCCGCCCCACTACGGTATCCAGTCCATACGGCAGGGCGGCGATGATGTCCTTCAGCTGGGCGATTTCAAGCGCCTGCCACAAGCTGGCATTGTCGGCCTCGCGCCCCAGCGTGAGGTTGGCGCGCACGCTGTCGTTGAACAGCACCGGATGCTGCAGCACCACGCCGACATGCTCGCGCACCGTTTCCCAGCCGATCTCGTTCACCGGTGCGTCGCCATAGAAAATCTGCCCCGCCTTCACCGGATAGAGGCCCAGCAAGGCCTGCACCAGTGTCGACTTGCCGCCGCCGGAAGCGCCCACCAGCGCGACCTTTTCACCCGCCGCCACCGTGAGGCTGACGTCGTCCAGCACGGTCTCGCCGTCCGCGTAGGCAAAGCTGACGTGGTCGAGCGCGATGCCGACCGTGGGCTGTGCGGCGAAAGGATCGCGTAGCGCGGGGTGCTGTGGCTCGCTGTGCAGGCCGAGCAACGCGTTGATCCGCCCCAGTGCGGCGTTGGCGGCGAACCAGGCATACTGCAGGTTCACCAGCTCCTGCACCGGCGTCATCATGAACCACAGGTAGCCGAACACCGCCAGCATCTCGCCGATGGTGAGATTGGAGAACACCACCATCAGCATCGCGCCGGCACGGAAGGCATCGAAGCCGGCCAGAAACACGAAGAAGGAAATCCGGCTCAGCGCGTCCGACTTCCAGGCGAACGCCGCCGCGTGTCGGCGGATGTCGGCCGCCTTCTCGGTCACCCGCGCCAGATAATGCTTCTCGCGGTTCATCGCGCGAATCTGGGTCAGCGCGTCGAGGGTTTCGGACAGCGCCTCCTGGAACACTTCGAACGCACGGTTTTCGTGCTTCTTCAGATCCTTCACCCGCTTGCCGAGGCGGGTGGAAAACAGGATCACCACCGGGTTCAGCAGCAGGATGAACAGCGCCAGTTGCCAGTGCATCCAGAACAACACCGCCGCCACGCCGACCAGCGTCAGCACCGATACGACAAAACCGGAAATCGATGCCCCAAGGAAGCTGTCGATGGCGTTGAGGTCGGTCACGAAGTGCGAGGTGACCCGGCCTGCGCCCACCGTTTCGAACTCGGACAGTGCGATGCGCGACAGCCGGGCCAGCATCCGCACCCGGATGCGGTACACCACGTCCTTGGCCAGCAGCGAGAACGTCCGTCCCTGCCACACGTTGAGCAGGATCGATGTCAACCGCAGCCCCACCGTCAGCAGCAGCGCCACGCCGATGAACAGCACCGGCCCGTGCCAGGCGACCGGGAATGCCGCACCGATCCTTTGCACGAAGGCACCCGGGTGATGCAGCAGCACCTCGTCCACCATCAGCGGCAGAAGCAGCGGCACGGGTACCGCCGCCGCCACCGCCAGCAAGGCGATGAGGTTGGCCTGCAGCAGGCGCGTGCGATGCGTTTTGAGTTCGTCGGCGATGCCGTGCCACGTCAGCATGACTGGCCGCCCCGGAAAAAAAGAAACTTCATCAAGAATATGCGATGCTGCGGTCGGACAAAAGATCGAGGGCTCGCTTGCCGATGCGGCCGCCCGTCAATTGGACCCATGTCGCGCATCCCCAAAGGAGATATTTTCGACATCGCTCCCGGAAGATTCCGGTCACCACCGTTCCCTCCCATGGCTGGGCGGGTCGGTGTTGGATTAAATGGCCGGAATTGGCAAACGGGCGGCGACTTGCCTTACCCGGCAACGCGATTGTGAAATTCCACGTTCTACACGGCCCGCCCGCTCATTAATTGTAACGAAGATATTGGGTGAGATTGGTGGTCTGTGGCGAACCCAGACCGGTGACAAGATCAAAACCGGTTTGGGCCGTGCATTGTGTTCCACACGTTCCATTGGAGCCGTTGGTGACGTCATGGAAGTTGCTCGTATAGCTATTCGCCGCTTTGTATACCAGGCTGAGGTTGCCCGACCAACTCGCTCGCTGGGATGTCGCAAACAGGGCCGCCCATTGCGGCGATCCGGCGCTGGTCCCGCCTAGCTGAAACCATCCCGTTTGGCCGCCGTAACCGTACGAGTCATACACGTTAAAGCCGGTGTTCGGATCGGCCACGTAGGCCACATCCGGGGTAACACGCATATTTCCCCATTTGCTGCCGACATAAGCAGATTGCGATTGCGCCGCCGGAATCGGTTCATAAATACTTGCGCCGCCGCCGCTGCCACTCCAGGCAGTCTCGCCGAGATAGCTGCCGCTCGAGTCCGTCGAGGCCGTCGTGCCTCCGACCGAGATCACGCAGGGTGAGGTGGACGGATAGTCCGGGCCGAACCCGCTGTCGCCGGAAGACGAGAAGAAAACCGTGTTCTTGCCGCAGAAGTGGCTGTCCAACGTAGTTTCGGACGAGAACTCCCTGCCACCCCAGCTCATGCTGACGACATTGGCACCGAGCTTGACGACCTTGTCGACTGCCGCCAGGAGATCCGAGAACCCGTTCGACTTGGCTTCGATCAGCAGGATGTTCGAACCCGGCGCAATCGCATGGGCCCATTGCACATCCAAGGCGATTTCCAATGCCCAGGTTTGGTCAGCAGATGGAAGCGAGCGTCCTGATCCCGGGATTTTTACAAAACACCCGCCATTGAGTACTGGTTGACCATTCTTATAGCTGCAGGAGGGCATGAGCGGCAGGCCGAACTGACTGCTAAACGTCTTGAGGTCAGTCTCCGCATTGGGATTGTCATACGCATCCACAATGGCAATCGTAAAGCCGCCCCCGTTACTGTACGGAGGACCATAGAAGGTTCTGATCTGTGCCGGTGTGAAGGCCCCCGAAGATGGGGTCGCCGAGGCGGTGGGTGTAGCGCCCAAAGCATAAAGCGGGGGGCGCACGAAACCGACTGGCGGCCGGTTATCTTGTTTTACATGCAGCGGCGGCCGTGCCTGCGCAGGCACGTCCTGTGCCTTAGCGGGCTGCGGCAACAGCATACAGGCGCCTACCGCAGCAACCAGAAGGGAAGGGATCGAGCCAGCAAAGGGGGGGTTCATGCAACTCTCTCCTGGAGTGAACAGCGCATCTTATTGAAAAATCAAGCAATAAATACGCCATCCCTAAAAGACTCCCGGAAAAGCGCGCGACGGTCGAAGCATAACGCGAAAGAAGAAAGGGGACTGTAAAAATCCCCGACAAATTCGCGCCTGTGCCGGCAGCCGGGCCAAATTTGAGCGCGCCCGCTTATAAATCCGATGCGCCGCCGCCCATCCAAAGCAATGCATAAACGAGCGCCGCCATGAGTCCCAGCAGCACGAGTGCCCGCCAGCTCGACACCATGCGTCCGGCCGTTGCACCCGTCGCACCCGTCTTCATCCCCGTGAACATCGCCTTGATCATGTCGTCGCGACGCCGCAGCTGATGGGTCAACACCGCGGCTACGTGCACGCCGACCAAGCCCAGCAGCAGATCGAAGTTGTAGGCATGCAGCGTGGTGATGAGACTGCTGGTGTCGTGCTGGAGCCAGTGCGCGAGAGGCGCTTCGTACGCGTCGTCGTCGTTGCCCAACAGGCCGGTGATGGCTTGTACCAGCAGCACCAGCATCAGGCTCAGGATCATCCAGCCGCCCAGCGGGTTATGCCCCAGATAGGCCTTGGGCTGACCGTGCAACACGCTGCGAAAATACGCGTAGCTGGCGCGCGGGCCCCGTACGAAGTGCGCAAAACGCGCTGTGTCGCTGCCTGCGAACCCCCAGGCAATGCGGAACAGCAAGAGTGTGAGGATGGCGTAACCCGACCAGCCATGATATTCCATCCATTCGTTGCCCTGCTCACCGCTCCACCAGGAGAACCCGATCAGCGCCAGAAGCAGCCAGTGAAACAGCCGCACCGGCACATCCCACACCCTGACCCTGGCCTGAGCAGCGGACTGCGTCATAACACTGACGGCCCGCGAAACGCCTTGTGGCAGGCAGCACAGCTTTCGCTCACGTGCATGTAGGCCGGCCGGATCAAGTCCAGGTTGCCCGTTTTAGCCTCGGCGTCGAGGCTGGACACCGCCTTGATGTACGTGTCCTGCGCCTGCTTGAATTGTGCGGATTGCTGCCACACCGCGGGTTTGGCCCGGCTCGGCGCATAGGTGCTCCCCGGCGGAAAATAAGCCCACGGCTGCGTGCTCAAGGTTTGAAGCTTGTCGGCGAGCGCCTGGAAATCTGCCGCGACATAAGGATTTTTACCGCGCACCATGATCCCCATCGGCTCAAATGTGCGCAGGGTTTCATGTAATAGTGCGCGACGCTTGGTCACCGGCTGACCGGGGTGAGTATCGGCCTTGGTCGAGCCACATCCGGCCAGCACCAGGCAGGCGCCGATCAATAATGGTGCTGCGTGCAGGTAGGGTTTGAGTGAAAGCATAATCATTCCTGGGTGAATGCATAAACGGCAAAAGGGTATCGATAGCGTAAACCCGGACCGAGTTCCCCAAGCTGCGGTTGGACCGGAAAATAATGACGAGGTCTGCGGAAACGTTTTATTTTCCGATGCAGAACTTGCTGAATATCTCGCCCAGCAGATCGTCGGCGGTGAATTCGCCGGTGATTTCCGACAAGGCAGCCTGTGCCAGGCGCAATTCCTCGGCAAACAACTCAAGCTGACCGGTTGATTCGCGCGCAACCGAGAGATGGTCGGCAGCACGGCCAAGTGCCTCCAGATGCCGCGCGCGCGCCATGAATGTGCCTTCACCTGCCGCCTGCCAGCCGGCCGTTTCGAGCAGCTTGTCGCGCAGCAACTCCACCCCGGCACCGGTCTTCGCCGACAGCCACACTTCATTATCTGCTGCACGCGGCGCCTCGCCGGTGACATCGATCTTGTTGTGCAGGGTGAGCCGCGTCACCTTGGGCAGACGTGCCAGGATGGCCGCTTCGCGCTCGCCCATGCCATGCGCGGCGTCCACCAGCAGCAGCGCCACATCGGCCTTGTCCACCGCCGCCCAGGTGCGGGCGATGCCGAGTTGTTCCACCGCGTCGTCGGTCTCCCGCAGGCCCGCGGTATCGACGATGTGCAGCGGCACGCCCTCGATCTGGATCGCCTCGCGCACGGTGTCGCGCGTGGTGCCAGCCATCTCGTTAACGATTGCGGCCTCGAATCCTGCCAACTGGTTCAACAGGCTCGACTTGCCGACGTTCGGCTGGCCGATCAGGACCACCGTCAGACCTTCGCGCAGCAGGGCGCCCTGCTTCGCCTGCGCACGTACCGCCCGCAGGCTGGTGTCGATCTGATCAAGCCGCCCGAACGCATCCGCGTCGCGCAGGAAATCGATCTCCTCTTCGGGAAAGTCGAGCGTGGCCTCGACCAGCATGCGCAGGCGCGTCAATGCTTCGACCAGTTCTGCGATGCGAGTGGAAAAAGCCCCGGCAAGCGAACGCACCGCCGAGCGTGCCGCCTCGGTGGACGCGGCGTCGATCAGGTCGGCCACCGCCTCGGCCTGGGCCAGGTCAAGCTTGCCATTCAGAAACGCACGGCGGGAAAACTCGCCCGGCCCGGCCAGACGCGCACCGAGTTCGAGGCAGCGCTGCAGGATCAGATCGAGCACCACCGGGCCGCCGTGCCCTTGCAGCTCCAGCACGTTTTCGCCGGTGAACGCGTGCGGCGCGGCGAAATAAAGCGCGATGCCCTCGTCGATCGTTTGGCCATCGCCATCCAGAAAGCGCCCGAACGTGGCGTGACGCGGCGCGGGAACGCGCCCGAGAATCGCCTGGGCAAGCGGGGCAACGTCCGGCCCCGATACCCGCACCACGCCCACCCCACCCCGTCCGGGCGCGGTGGCGATGGCGGCTATCAGATCAGGCTTTGCCGGAGGCAAGCTTGCCACCGTCCTGAACCTGCTTGTTGATCACCCATTGTTGCGTAATGGACAGGATGTTGTTGACGATCCAGTACAGCACGAGACCGGCCGGGAAGAACACAAACATCACGGTGAATGCCACCGGCATGATCATCATGATCTTGGCCTGCATCGGGTCCATCGGCTGAGGATTGAGCTTGACCTGCAGGATCGAGGTGATGCCCATGACGATCGGCAGGATGTAAAAAGGATCGGGCGCCGTCAGGTCGGTGATCCAGCCCAGCCACGGCGCGCCGCGCATTTCCACCGCCGCAAGCAGAACCCAGTACAGCGCGATGAATACCGGAATCTGGATCAGGATCGGCAGGCAACCGCCGAGCGGATTGATTTTCTCGGTCTTGTATAGCTCCGCCATCGCCTGATGCAGCTTGGCACGGTCGTCGCCGTAGGTTTCCTTCAGCTGCTGCAAGCGCGGGGTGAGTTTCTTCATCCTGGCCATCGACTTGTAGCCTGCCGCCGACAGCGGGAACAGCGACAGCTTGAGCAGGATGGTCAGGATGATGATGGCCCAGCCCCAGTTGCCGACGAAGTGCTCGATTTTTGCCAACGCCCAGTAGATGGGAAAGGCCAAGGGCGTGAGCCAGCCGTAATCGCGCACGAGATCGAGGCCGGGTGCAGTGGCTTCCAGCAGCTTCTGCTTCTGCGGGCCCGCATACAGGGGCACGGTGAAGACTTTTTGCTGGCCCGGTGCCAGCGTACCTTCAGCCAGGATGACCCCGGCCGAATAGAGTCCGTCCCCCAGGGCACGCGCGTAATACTCGCGCTTGATATTGCCTTCGGGCAGCCAGGCCGACACGAAGTGGTGCTGCACCAGTGCCACCCAGCCGTTATCGGCCGTTTTCTCGAACTCGGCCTTGCCTTCCTGGATGGCTTTGAAGGGGACTTTCTGGAATTTCTTGGCGTCGGTGTAGAACGCAGGGCCAGTGAAGGTGTGCAGGAAGAAGGACGCGCCCCGCGGTGCCCCGGAATGGCGTGTGAACTGGTAATAGGGCGTCAGGTCGACGGGCTGGGTTCCGTTGTTGATGACCCGTGTCCTGAGGGCAATCTGATAACTGCCGCGCTTGAAAATATAGGTCTTTTCGACGCGTACCCCCGTGGCAGGATCGTTCCACACCAGTGGGACGTCCACCTCCGACGCACCCTGGTTCAGCCGATAAGTGCCCGGATTCAACTGAAAGGCGCTGCGGTGCGTCGGCAGATCCTTGCCGAGCAGACCACTCTGTGCCAAGTAGGGCTGGGTCGGATCCTCTTCAAACAGCGTGAAAACCTGATTGCGTTCCTGCGTCTCGCGATAGGACAGCAACTCGAGCTGGCGAAGATCGCCGCCATTGGCATCGATCGTGGCGCGCAACACATCGGTTTCCACCACGGCACGTGCACCCTTCACCAACCCGGGCTGGGTCGGTGCGGCTGCGGGTGCGTTCAGTGCCTGACTCGGCGCGGGCGGTGCGCTTGAATTCGCGCTCGTGACGCTCGTCGCCGTAACAGCGGAGGGAGGCGGCGCATGCTTGTCCTGCCAGGCTTCCCACAACAAAAGCAGCGAGAAGGAAAAGACAATAAAAAGGATCAGCCGCTGATTATCCATTGAACGGGACGCTATGAGTTGGGATGGGGTTCCGGGGTGACGATCAGGGATTCGCCTGACGCCACGGCGGGCCATTTTGCCATGGCTCGCTGGCCTGCACGTGAGAAGGTGCGCAACAAATCGCGCGCCTCGTCGCCCGGAACCGGCTTGGCAATGAGACGAACGACAAAATCACACGCGGGCAGTTCCGGCAAAGCCTGACGAAAACTTTCGCGCACGCATCGCTTGACGCGGTTGCGATCCACCGCACGCGTAAGTAGTCGCTTGGCAACGACCATGCCCAACCGCGGATACCCCACCTGGTTGGGTCGCGCCATCACCATCAGAAAATCCGTTCGGGCACGCTGGTTGTCGGCAAACACCCGGTCGAAATCGGCTTTGTCGACGAGACGCGCATCGCGGAGGCGCACGCCACCCGCTGGCTTGGGCTTGGCGTTGATCAGACGGCCAGACGTGCGCGACCCTTGGCGCGACGTGCGTTGATCACGGCACGGCCCGCCTTGGTTTTCATGCGGGCGCGAAAGCCGTGGGTGCGCTTGCGGCGGACGGTGGAAGGTTGGTAAGTGCGTTTCATGGCATATCCTTTCTGGCTGGCGCCGGCCCGTCCCGCCGGGGCGGGTGAGCCGAACACAAAAAAATCTGTTGAAAAACCGCGTATTAGACCCGCTCAACCCAGGGGATGTCAAGTTCAGGCCGGGCCACACCTGAATGTCCGGGGCAGCATGCCTGTGGATAACCTCGTCGAAGGAGAGTAAGATTTGTATTTGAATCCCATGCAGCTTCCCGCCCCTCGACCCTCGACTATGGATTCCTTCTGGGACCTTTGCCAAGAGCGCTTTCGCGCCAATCTGACCCAGCAGCAATTCAGCACATGGATCAAGCCCCTGGTGTTTGACGACGCGGGCGGAGACGTGCGCATTCTGGCGCCCAATCACTTCGTGATGGACTGGGTACGCGAGAAATTCGCCGAACACATCGACAGCTGGGCGCAGGAATTTTATGCACGCCCGGTCGCCATTACCTATGCGCTCGGCAAGAAACCCAGCGCCCCGCGTACGCATGCCGCGCCGGCCTCCCCCGCAGCGCCGGCGGAGGCGCCAGCCAGCGTCGCCGTGCCTGCCCAGATGGGGATGCGCATCAACCCCGGCTTCACCTTCGACAATTTCGTCTCTGGCCGTGCCAACCAGCTGGCGCGCGCGGCCGCGCTGCAAATCGCCGACAACCCCGGGGTCGCCTACAACCCGCTGTTCGTCTACGGCGGCGTCGGCTTGGGCAAGACCCACCTGCTGCAGGCCATCGGCAACACCGTGCGCCAGGCCAATCCCAGTGCACGCATCAGCTACATCCACGCCAACGATTATGTCGACGACGTGGTCAAGGCCTACCTCAACAAGCAGTTCGACGACCTCAAGCGGCGCTACATGTCGCTGGACCTGCTGCTGATCGACGACATCCAGTTCCTCGCCAAGAAGGACCGCACCCAGGAAGAGTTTTTCTACGTCTTCAATTCGCTGATCGAGAACAAGAAGCAGATCGTCATCACCTGCGACACCTTCCCCAAGGAAATAAGCGGCCTCGACGACCGCCTGAAATCGCGTTTTGCGTGGGGTCTGACGGTGGCCGTCGAGCCGCCGGAACTGGAAATGCGGGTGGCGATCCTGCTGGCCAAGGCGCAGGCGGAAAACATCAAGCTCGACGAGAACGTCGCCTTCTTCATCGCCAAGCAGGTGCGTTCCAACGTGCGCGAACTGGAAGGCGCCCTGAAACGGGTGATCGCGTTCTCGCGCTTCCACGAAAAACCCATCACCATGGAACTGGTGAAGGAAGCGCTGCGCGACCTCATCGCCTCGACCTCGCGCATCGTCTCGATCGAGAACATCCAGAAGACTGTCGCCGACTTCTACAAGATCAAGGTCGCCGACATGTTTTCCAAGAAACGCACACGCAACCTGGCACGTCCCCGCCAGATTGCCATGGCACTGGCCAAGGAACTCACCAACCAGAGCCTGCCGGAAATCGGCGAATCCTTCGGCGGGCGCGACCACACAACCGTGATCCATGCCTGTCGTAAAGTTGCCGAGTTGCGCGAGACCGAGGCCGACATCGGCCGCGACTATCTGGTGTTGTTACAAAGCCTGACAGGCTGAGGATGAAATGTGGATAAAGCGAGCCAAGCGCCCGGAGCGGGAAATCCATCCCCACCCCTCCCGCGTTTCCCCGCTTTTATCCACAGCCCAAAACAAGCAACAAACCGCTGTTTAAATTGGATAAAAAGGCTTACCCCCAGTTTCAGGCTGCCTTTATTATGATTCTCAGGAATATATAAATGCTATTAGTACAAAGCGAACGCAACGCACTGCTGGCTTCCCTCACCGCTGTTGTGGGAGTGGTCGAACGCCGTCATACCCTGCCCATCCTGTCCAATCTCCTGCTGGAGAAAAAGGGCAGCAAACTGACCCTGCTGGCCACCGACCTGGAATTGCAGGTGAGCACACAGCTGGACGTGCAGGCGGGGGAGGATTTCGCCATCACCATCGCTGCACGCAAGTTGTTCGACATCGTGCGGGCACTGCCTGATTCCGCCAAGCTCAAGCTCGACTCCAAGGACAGCCAAGTGGTGGTCAGCGCGGGCAAGTCGCGCTTCACGCTGCAGACCCTGCCTGCCGCCGATTTTCCGCGTGTCGAGACCGGCGCCGGCTTGGGCGAGGCGATCCGCCTGCCGCAAAAAACGCTGAAGCGCCTGCTGCAGCTGGTGCAGTTCGCCATGGCGAGCCAGGACATCCGCTATTACCTCAACGGCATGCTGCTGGTGCTGGAGGGCAAGCAGCTGCGCGTAGTGGCGACCGACGGCCACCGGCTGAGCTACGCCGAAACCGAGCTGGAAACCGAGGCCGCGCCGCGCGAAGTCATCATCCCGCGCAAGACCGTGGTCGAACTGTCCAAGCTGCTCTCCGACGTCGACGATCCGGTCGAGCTGCGCATCGGCACCAACCAGGTCACCATCACCCTGCCCGGCACCGAACTGGTGACCAAGGTGGTGGACGGCAAATTCCCCGACTACCAGCGCGTCATCCCGGCCAACCAGCCGCGCCACCTCAAGGCCAACCGCCAGAGCGTGATGCAGGCGCTGCAGCGCGCGGCGATTCTGTCGAACGAGAAATTCCGCGGCGTGCGCCTGGTGATGAGCGAGAACACGCTCGGTATCGTCTGCAACAACAACGAGCAGGAAGAAGCCGCCGATGAAATCGAAGTCAGCTACAACGGCGATCCGCTGGACGTCGGCTTCAACGTGACCTACCTGCTGGACGGCCTGGGTGCGGTCAATACCGACGAAATCACGCTGTCCCTGGGCGACGCCAACAGCAGCATGCTGCTGACCAGCGAAGGCGAGGCCGGCTTCAAGTACGTCGTGATGCCGATGCGGATTTAAATGCCCGTTGTGTCATTCCGGCGGAGCGTGGTTGTTGCCGCTTCAGCGACTTTACAGCCACGGCCTGCCCCTTGCGGGCGGAAGCCGGAATCCAGCGCAATCAAATCTGGTCCCCGGCTTTCCCCCGCAAAGCGGGGACAAGCGCCGGGGTGACGATTTCATCAAGCGTTTCCCGAACCGGATTCGCTGATACCCCTTAGCAACAACCGACAGGAACACCATGAGCAACAAGCCCGACAACACGAACGGCGGTTACGACGAAGACAGCATCCAGCAGCTGGAAGGCCTGGAAGCGGTGCGCAAGCGCCCCGGCATGTACATCGGTGATACCTCCGATGGCACCGGTCTGCACCACATGGTGTTCGAGGTGCTGGACAACGCCATCGACGAGGCGCTGGCCGGTTGGTGCGACGACATCAAGGTCATCATCCACCCCGACAACTCGATTTCCATTTCCGACAACGGGCGCGGCATTCCGGTCGGCATCAAGTTTGACGACAAGCACGAACCCAAGCGCAGCGCAGCCGAAATCGTGATGACCGTGCTGCACGCCGGCGGCAAGTTCAACCAGAACAGCTACAAGGTGTCGGGCGGCCTGCATGGCGTCGGCGTGTCGTGCGTCAACGGCCTGTCGAAGTGGCTGAAGCTCGTGGTGCGCCGCGACGGCAAGAAATACGCGATGACCTTCAACCAGGGCAAGGTGCTTGACCGTCCGGTAGAAATCCAGAACGGCGTCGAGGTCTCGCCGATGCAGATCGTCGGTGACACCGAAGGCCGTGGCACCGAAGTGCACTTCCTGGCCGACGAAGAAATCTTCGGTGTGGGTCAGGTCGTGTTCCACTTCGACATCCTTGCCAAGCGCATCCGCGAACTGTCCTTCCTCAACAACGGCGTGAAGATCGAACTGATCGACCATCGCGACGGCAAGAGCGAAAACTTCGCGCATTCGGGCGGCGTCAAGGGTTTCGTCGAATACATGGGCCGCCTGAAGACGGCGCTGCATCCCAAGATCTTTTCGGCAATCGGCGAAAAGGACGGCATGACCGTCGAAGTCGCGATGCAGTGGAACGACAGCTATTCCGAAACCGTGCAGTGCTTCACCAACAACATCCCGCAGCGCGACGGCGGCACCCACCTCACCGGCCTGCGCATGGCGATGACCCGGGTGCTCAACAAGTACATCGAGGAAAACGAGCTCGCCAAGAAGGCCAAGGTCGAAACCACCGGAGACGACATGCGCGAGGGCCTCACCTGCGTGCTGTCGGTCAAGGTGCCAGAGCCCAAGTTCTCTTCGCAGACCAAGGACAAGCTGGTTTCCAGCGAAGTGCAGCCGGTGGTGCAGGAAGTCGTCGGCCAGAAACTCGCCGAATTCCTGCTGGAAAATCCCAACGACGCCAAGCTGCTGTGCGGCAAGATCATCGAAGCCGCGCGCGCCCGCGAGGCCGCCCGCAAGGCACGTGAAATCACCCGCCGCAAGGGCGTGATGGACGGCCTCGGCCTGCCCGGCAAGCTGGCCGATTGCCAGGAAAAAGACCCGTCGCTGTGCGAAATCTATCTGGTCGAGGGCGATTCCGCCGGCGGCTCCGCCAAGCAGGGCCGCGACCGCAAGTTCCAGGCGATCCTGCCGCTCAAGGGCAAGATCCTCAACGTCGAGCGCGCGCGCTTCGACAAGGTCATCGGCAGCCAGGAAATCGCCACGCTGATCACCGCGCTCGGCACCAGCATCGGCAAGGACGACTACAACCCCGACAAGCTGCGCTATCACCGCATCATCATCATGACCGACGCCGACGTTGACGGCGCGCACATCCGCACCCTGCTGCTCACCTTCTTCTACCGCCAAATGCCCGAGCTGGTCGAGCGCGGCCACATCTACATCGCCCAGCCGCCGCTGTACAAGGTCAAGCATGGCCGTTCCGAGCGCTACATCAAGGACGAGCACGCGCTGAAAGAGCACCTGATGGCCGAGGCGATGAAGGATGCCGAACTGACGCCGATGGACGGCGCCATGCCGATCACCGGCGACGCGTTGGAAACCCTGGCGCGCGAATACTTCCTAGCCGAAGCGGTGAGCGAGCGCCTGGCGCGCCTGCTGCCCGACGACGTGTTGCAGGCCCTGATGAAGATCCCGCGTCTGAGCCTGGCCGACAGCGGCGCCGCCATGATGGCCGAAGCCAGCCTGGGCGCCGCGCTGGATGCGAACAAGTTCGAAGTTGCGGCCGAATACATCAGCGAAACCGACAGCTACCGGCTTCGCATCACTCGCCACGCCCACGGCAACAAGCACATCAGTCTGCTCGAAGCCGACCTGCTGGAAACCGGCGATTACAACCAGCTGGTCAAGGTCGGCGACCTGCTGCGCGACCTGATCGGCCTCGGCGCCCGCGCCAAGCGCGGCGAGAAGGAAGCGCCGGTGCAGAGCTTCCGCGAAGCGATGGACTGGTACCTCGCCGAAGTCAAACGCGGCATGAGCATCCAACGTTACAAGGGTCTGGGCGAAATGAACCCCGCACAGCTGTGGGAAACGACCATGGACCCCAAGGTGCGCCGGCTGATGAAAGTGCAGATCGAGGACGTGATTTCGTCCGACCAGATCTTCACCACGCTGATGGGCGACGAGGTGGAGCCGCGCAGGAACTTCATCGAGACGAATGCGTTGGGGGTGAGGAACCTCGACGTTTAACGACAACCTTGGACGCCCGACTGCGTTGTCAGTGCTCAGTTGGACGTCGTGTTTCGCTCGGCGTTAGCCATCACATTTCAGCCTGATTCATGTCAGCAAGAAATATCCTCACGGTCGGCCTAGAACTCGCCTCGTCAGCGACCACTTTTGCGCCGTTTAGATCAAAGACGTCTCTGTTGGATTGGGACATCTTTCTATTCAGGCCGCAGATTTCGGAGTTTCTCCACAACTACTACGAAACCTACCAAGGAAAGCCATGCTTCACTGACAGCGCGTCATTTGAAGCGAAAGAGTGCTGTGAACACTGGCGCCGAGAGATTAAACAGGCCGTAGAGGCGGGGAAGACAATCATTGTCTTTCTCCCCCCTTTGTACGAAGCATACGTGGACACGGGTACGCGTTCGTACTCGGGCACCGGCCGGAATCAAAAGACCACCCGCCACGTCGCTCTTCTCACAAACTATGACGCACTCCCTGTGAGCCTACAGCCGGTTGCAGCGACGGGAAGCTCGATGAAACTCGCCTCCAAGGGGGCAGAAATACTGGCTCCTTATTGGACCCAGTTTGGTGAAAAATCTAGCTACAGCGTCGTCCTGAGCTCTGCCGATATCCAGCGTGCGTACAGACCCGGGTCGGAGACAGAGCAGTAGGCGCGATGTATCGAAGCAAGTCGTCTGCGGGGACGCTCGTGTTGCTCCCTGACATGGATTTCAGTCCGCCAAACTTCACGAAACGGAAGGGCGAAAGTGAGGTCTGGACGCCCGCTGCCGAACAGTTCGCCGGCGCGTTTACAGCTGCTGTAGTTGCTCTCGATAAGGCGCTCCGCTCCTCTTCTGAAGTGACACCAGAGCCACCTTGGGCAGCAACGAAGAAATACGCGCTCGCGCCGGAGGCGGAGCTGCGCGTCCAACTTTTGGATGCGGAGCGTCATGTCGAAGAGGCACAGCGGAAAAAGGAAGAGCTTGTCGAGTCAATTTCTGTGGCAACGATGCCGCGGAGCCTTCTCTATGAAAAAGGAAAGCCGCTGGAAGCGGCGATCATTCACGCGCTGACCATATTCGGTTTCAAAGCCGAACCCTATAAAGAGTCGGACTCCGAGTTTGACGTGGTTTTCGAGTCTGCCGAGGGTCGTCTGATTGGGGAGGCTGAAGGAAAGGACTGTAAGGCCATTAACATTGATAAGCTTCGTCAGCTCTCGATGAATATTCATGAGGACCTTCAGCGGGAGGAAATTTCCACGCCTGCAAAGGCAGTCCTGTTCGGAAACGGGTTCCGACTTCAAGAGCCCGCTGCGCGTCCTGACCCATTTACGGACAAATGCTACAGTGCCGCCTCGACGTCATCGACAGCGCTAGTGTCAACGGCTGACCTCTTTCTAGCCGTCCAGTACCTGCTTGCTAATTCAGATCCCGTGTATGCGTCCGCATGTCGTGCCGCACTGTTATCAACGGTGGGCAGGGTCGTGTTTCCTGTCCCCCCGACTCCCCCGGCACAGGTCGACGCCAAAATGGCTGGGGAGGAGGTCCCCAATTGCTAGCGCGTCCATCAAACGGACGCCCCATCAGCTCTCGTATCTCTCAACCCGCCGGAATAACAGTTTTCGGTGGGCGCAGCCTCCGCATCCTTTGAGGCGGCCATCCCTAGCACGTGACAAGATCGGTGTGCGCAAACCCCTTCGTATAGTCGAGTACGGAGATCACCACCGGCGTCACGCGGAAGATGGCAACGTCCTCCGGTGCGGGCATGGGAATCGGCAAGGGCTCCAGAGGCTCTGGGTATTTCTGCATCAGCAGGCCCAGGGCCTTCTCCGCTTCGATCCGGTCGGCGACCCGCCGCGCATGCGCCGCCATCGATAGCCCGGTAATCTCCATCACCTGCGGCGTGTCGTGATCGATCGTCAGCGAAACGCGATCGTCCCGGGCCAGGTTCGCCGCCTTCTGGCTGTCCAGGCCGCAGAGGAAATAGAGAGTGAGCCCGTCGTTGGCATAGCCCACCGTCGTCGCCTGCGGCCAGCCGTCGGGCCGGAGCGTGGCGATGGTCATGATTCGGTGCTGGTCCAGGAGCCCGAGGATTTTCTGTCTGATTGCGTCGTCCATGCGTGCCTCCGTCGGTCGCCATATTCTTGACGATAGCCGACGTCCTGCCGGGTGTCTTGCCCTGTTCGAGACCTGAGATTGGCCGGCGTTAGAGACCCTTCACTCGGGCGCTCTCTGACTGAAATTGCAAAAGCCTAACATTGCCATTCACTGTTTCTGGGGCGTGATGCCGCCTATAACGAGCAGGCTGGATGGAAGTCCTTAAAGGGGCCGCAGCTCAGGCGCGCACAAATTCCAGCAAGGGCTGAATGTCATGGCCGTCAGCGGCACGCAGTGCCGCAACATAGGCCCGGCGGGTCTCGCCGGCATCGACCAGATTGACCCGGCCCCATGAAAAGGGCGGCTGGCCAAGCCCTGCCAACAGCAGGTCGGTGGCCAGCCGCGCATGACGGCCATTGCCGTTTGGGAAGGGATGAATCCACACCAGCCGGTGATGAAACCGTGCCGCGATCTCGTCCGGCGGATAGGTGCTTTGCTCGATCCAGTAGCGGCAGTCATCCAGCAGGTTTCGCAGATCGACGCCGATGCGATGGGGAGCAACCCCGATATTGCGCTCTGTCAGGCGGAATTCTCCGGCCCAGCGCCAGACCCGGCCAAACATCCGCTTGTGCAGGCTTTTCAGGAACCTCTCATCGAGTACGTCGCGCTTGCGCGCGAAGGCCCATTCCCCGGCTTCCAGAATGTTTGCCTGTTCCGCTTCGTTGAGCTCGTGGCGCAGCGTGATGTAGGACGGAATCAGGCCTTCCTGTTCTTCCGGCGTCAGCGGTGTGGCGGCATCATCCTGGTCGAACAGGGGATCGGTCATGACTGCTCTTCCCACAGCCCGGAACCGGCCTTCTCGATGATCTGGCGGACAAGGCGCTCGAGTTGCTCGCTTTCGTCGCCCTTCTCGATGCCCTGGGCTTCGAGCGCCATCGTATGGCTGGCGGCAGCAAGCCGCTTTTTGGCGAGAAGAAGCGCGCGTTCCTCGATCAGCGCATCGAGGGGTTGCCGGGGCACCAGCGCATAGACGAGGCGGCAATCCAGCGCCCGCGCCGCCCGTTCAAGACTCTCGAGCGTGACCGCGCTCTTGGCTTCGGCCTGCTCCAGCGTGAACACGCGCGGCTGGCTGACGCCCATGCGTTTTGCGAGCTGGGCGCTGGTCATGCCCAAGGCTTCGCGGATGGCTTTCACCCATCCGCGCGGGGGGCGAGTCAGGGCCTCGATGTTGCCCAGCGTGCTCAAGCGCTTGTCGAGCTGGCGGCGGGCCGATGCACGGTCTGAAGAGCGCATGGTAATAACTCATAGGCTAAAAATCACATCGTATAAATAGCATATATATTATAAACATACAACATTAATATAATATTCATGTTATTAATCTTGTATTGTGAAATAATATATATGTTATTTCCATGGGCTGATTTGTTGATCAACAGGAGTTGCCTCTTTCTCCTTCGGGGTCCCGTCGCTACTCGTCGAACCAGATTCTTTCGTTTGCCGCCAAGCTTTCATGACTGCTTTGTTATTAAATGATGTCGGTGATAAGCTTTAACCAAATGTCTTTCGTTAAAGAATAACCCCCTAATGAAATCGGCCGACCTCAGCCCTGCGCTCAGGAAAACACGGGTCCCCCTGCCGGATTACCCGGGGGTGCAGGCGCTTGTTCCGCCGCCCCCGCCGCTGCGAGTTCCGCTGGGCGGCGTGGAGAGCCAGCTGTTGCTGGCGCACGACGCGTTGGCGAGCCTGCAGGCGAAGCTGGCCGGTCTGCCCAACCCCAATCTGGTCCGGCGCACACTGGATTGCCGGGAGGCCGTCCGAAGCAGCCAGATCGAGGGCACCCACGCGGGGATTGACCACGTGTTCGAGTACGAGGCAACCGGCAGCGATCAGGGGCTGCCCGCCGATGTGCGGGTGACCGCGAACTACGTGCGGGCACTGGATCATGGTCTTCGAGAAATCCAACGGATCGGTTCCAACCAGGCGCTCACGCTCGACCTGATCCGCACGCTTCATGCGCTGCTGATGGAGGGGGATACCGAATACCTGAAAAAAGACGTTCCGGGGTAATTCAGAAGTCGCCAGAACTGGATCGGCGGCCTGAGGATCCAGGATGCGAAGATCGTCCCGCCACCCCCCGACAGGCTGAGTGGCCCGCTGGCCGACCTGGAGCGGGGGTTACAGTACCGCCCTGCCGAAGAAGAGCCCTACAGCATCTCGGTGGTGCTGCGGATGGCGGTTCTCCATGCCCACTTCGAGCTGGTGCATCCCTTCATCGACGGGAACGGCCGGGTCGGCCGCATGCTGATGCCGCTGATGCTGGCGGCGGAAGGTCACCCGCCTGTTTATCTGGCGGGCTTCCTGAAGAAACACCAGGCCAGGTATTACGGCACCCTTGCCGAGGCCCAGTTGAGGGAGCGCTGGCCGGAGTGGGTCGGGTTTCTGGCCGAAGCGGTGGTGGCCTCTTGCCTCGATTCGATCAGGACGGCGGAAGATCTCCTCGCCATCCGGGCGAAATGGGGGCAACGGCTGGCGCATCTTCGCAGCGATGCAAGCGCCCTGGCGGCGCTGGATGTGATCCTTGCAAGCCCGGTGGTCACCGCGAACGGGATCAAGGCGGCCTTGGGCGTTTCATTCCCCGCCGCCAATACGGCGATCGCGCAGCTGGTGGATGCGAAGATCCTGCGCCCGACGGGCAAGCTCGGGCGGAACCGGACGTTCATGGCCGATGAGGTCATCGCACGACTGGACCAGCCGTAACGGGAAAGGCGGCGCGCACAAAAAAACGGGGGCCGGAGCTCCCGTTTGATTTGCCGGGCATCGCCGGGCTTTTGCATGGGCGCCGTGAGGCTCATTCCGTCTTCGCAATGACCGGAAACCCCGCCTCCTTGAGTCTTTTGCTCGATACGCATGTCGCCCTGTGGGCGATCACCGACAGCCCAAGCTACCGAAGAAGGTACGGTGTGGAAGATCGCCATCTACTCCGGCATCGACCTGATCGGTACGCCGGGATGGCCGCTCAAATCAGCGGCATTTGTAGATCGCGAAGGTACGTTTGCCGATCTCGGGCCTGTCGCCCGGCACAACCGTGTCGCCACCCTGGCTTACGGCTTCGTTTCGTGCCAGTTGCAACAGGTTGGCGTCGACATTGTCGATGCCCCGGCTGATGAATCCGACTTCGGCCAGGACGCTGACCGTGGTTTTTCCGATGGCTTTGCATTGGCTCACCTGATCGGGCTGGGCAACGGCAACCTGCTCGGACCCTTGCCGTACTTCGATCAGGCTGCTGGCGCACCCGCCCAATGCCAGGGACATCAGGACGGGGGCGACGATCTTTACTTGGGTGATTTGCAGGAATGTTTTCATTTTCGGTTGAGTGCTCCATCGTTATCCGTACGATGGCAGTCTGACCGACAGTCGTGCCATTCGTTCAGGCAGTCTGCATCACGCAACAGCCCGGCATTGCCGGACCCACGGGAAAGGAACATAACAGGCGAGCCTCCTAACCGGTCACGGGGCTAACCGTCCCCCAAACACACCCAAGATTCTGTGAAGTAAGTTGGCTTATGCCGCTTCAACGGCTAAAGCCGGATGGACTCGCTCCGCGATGCGCGCGGCGGCGCCAATCAGGGCCTTGATCGACGCGGTGACGATATTGACGTCGATGGCCACGCCGAAGCATGCCTGACAGCCAGCGGTATTGGCCACTTCGACGAATGCACACGCCTGGGCGTTGCCGCCGTCAGCGCTGCTTCCCATGGAACGTTCCTCATAGCCACGGACCTGGAGCTCAATGCCGAGGCTGCGCAAGGCATGTACGGCCGCATCGATGGGGCCATTGCCCTCGCCATTGAGCAGATGGGTGACATCGCCCACCTCGACGCTCAACCGGATGCCCTGATTGCCGTCGCGTTCGTACAGATGGTGCTCGACGTAACGCACGGGACGGCTGCGCTCAAGATAGGTCTGCGAGAACAATGCCCAGATGTCGGCCGCACTCATCTCGCCGCCATGGCAGTCGGTGTGGCGCTGCACCTCGGCCGAAAACTCGATCTGCAGGCGGCGCGGCAAAATCACGCCGTACCCGGTTTCAAGCAGGTAGGCGATGCCGCCCTTGCCGGACTGGCTGTTGACCCGGATGACCGAGTCGTAACTGCGGCCGAGGTCGGCCGGATCGATGGGCAGATACGGGACGTTCCATATCGCGTCCGGCCGCTGTGCGGCGAAACCCTTCTTGATCGCGTCCTGGTGCGATCCCGAGAAAGCGGTGAAGACGAGGTCGCCGACATAGGGGTGGCGCGGATGGATGGGCAGGTGCGTGCAATGTTCGGCCGTGCGCGCCACGGCGTTGATGTCGGAGAAATCGAGCCCCGGTGCGATGCCCTGAGTGTAGAGATTGAGCGCGAGCGTGACGATGTCGACGTTGCCGGTGCGCTCGCCGTTGCCGAACAAACAGCCCTCGACGCGCTCGGCGCCGGCCAGCATGGCCAATTCGGCGGATGCGACCGCCGTGCCACGGTCATTGTGCGGATGCACGCTGAGGATGACGCTGTCGCGCCGGGCAAGGTGGCGGTGCATCCACTCGATCTGGTCGGCGTAGACGTTGGGTGTGGCCATTTCCACTGTGCCGGGCAGGTTGAGGATGACCTTGTCGTCCGGCGTGGCGCCCCATTCGGCGGTCACTGCATCACAGATTTCGCGCGCGAAATCGAGCTCGGTGGCGGAGAAGGTCTCCGGGCTGTATTCGAGCACCCATTCGGTTTCCGGCTGGGCCGCGGCCAATTCACGGATCAGGCGGACCGAGGAGACCGCCATCTCGACCACCTGCTGCGTGCTCATGCCGAACACGATGTCGCGGAAGGGTTGGGACGTGGCATTGTAGACATGGACGATGGCCCGGCGCGCGCCGCGCAGCGATTCCATGGTGCGTCGGATGAGGTGTTCGCGCGCCTGGGTGAGCACCTCGATCGTCACGTCGTTCGGGATGTGGCCGCCCTCGATCAGTTCGCGCACGAAATCGAAATCGGTCTGCGAGGCCGAGGGAAAGGCTACCTCGATCTCCTTGAAGCCGATCTCGCACAAGGTGCGAAACATGCGCATCTTGCGCTCGACGTTCATTGGCTCGAACAAGGCCTGGTTGCCATCGCGCAGATCGGTGCTCATCCAGGTCGGCGGGTGCGTGTGAACCCGGTTCGGCCACTGGCGGTCGGCCAGGCCGATGGGCTGGAACGGGCGGTACTTGCCGGCGGGATTCTGCAACATTTCAGGCCTCCAGGAGGTTCGTTTTTGCTGGAGACAGAATAACTGCGAAGGCGCGGCAAATGATTGCGAAGTTGCCTGTAAAATGAATGGGGGGCGGCATAATCTGCCGACAGATTAAGTATTATGGATATATTATGCCAATCCATTAAAATGAGTGGCAATTCAATGGAACTCGACCGTTATGATCTGGAGATTCTCCGCCAGCTGCAGGAGAACGGACGCTTAAGCAACCAGGAACTCGCCGACCGCATCGGCTTGTCGCCGTCGCCTTGCCTGCGCCGGGTTCGCGCACTGGAAGAAGCGGGGATCATTGCCGGTTACCGCGCACTGATCGATGCCAAGGCGCTCGGCCTGAGCCTGATGGCATTGATTCACATCTCCATGGACCAGCACACGCCGGAGCGCTTCCAGGGTCTCGAGGCGGCGGTCGGAAATATTCCGGAAGTCATAGAATGCCTGCTCATCACAGGACAGGCGGCCGATTACCAGCTCAAGGTCGTTGTGCGCGACATGGAGGCCTATCAGGAGCTGCTACTGAACCACATTACTCGCATCCCTGGCGTGACAGGGGTGCATTCCAGTTTCGTGCTGCGCCGGGTAGTCGACACGACCGCATTGCCAATCCAGGCAATGTGACCGTTCTTTAATGGGGAACAACCATACCAGGCGGTGCCAAGCGCGCGACGGCTGCCGGATATGGCCAGGAATTTCATGACGCCGGATATTCCGCATGCCGCGGCAATGGCGCATCGCCACACGACCACTCCGCACGCGAGTCCCAGAAAATACGCGCTTGCGGCTGGATGGGCGCCGCGCAGTCAAGCGAGCCCGCGGGCACGATTACGGCATCAATCTCGGGCACGAAGCGCGCCACCGAGCTGCCGCATTCGCCACAAAACTGCCGAGTGAATCGCTCGGCCTCCGGGACCTTGTAACGTTTCAGCAGAGACTCGCCACGTGAGAAGACAAGTTTTGCGTCGGTCAGCATCAGGTTCGTCGCATGTCCGGTTCCAGAAGACTTGCGGCAGCGCGAACAGTGGCAGTGATAAAAGCGTTGCGGATCGCCGCTGACTTCATAGCGGACGGCACCACACAGGCAGCTGCCATTCAGGGTGACTGGGTTCATGTAATGCTCCTTGCCTCGGGATGAGTGAGTGCCTTGGTAAACGCACGCCAAGAAGACCGGGTGTCAGACCGGCGGTTCCCACAAATCAGAACGCCGGAATGATTGCCAGGTGGCGTCTCAAATCGACGCCGGCACGTTTTCCAGCCAAGTCAGCAGCGTAGCCCGCAACCGGTCTTCCTGCACCGGCAGCGTCAAGGCGGCGTCGATGCGCAGGCGGGTACTGACCTTGTCGAGCGCGGCCTGATGGGCCGCTTCATATAACACGAGGATCCGGGTAGCGGGCGAAGCCTGCGCGGCGGCCAGCAGCGATTCGAGGTTGGACAGCCGGTCGCGGAAATCCGTCTGGTGATAGAAGTCCGCGACGATGACGGCAGGCGGGGATTTGCGCACCAGGCTGATGGCCTTGCGTTCCGACCATTCGGCGACAACACTGTATCCCAGTTCCTGATAGAGCTTTTTGTAGCCTGCCGTGCCGATGAAGGCATTGAGCATGAGCAGCCGGGGCGGCGTGCTCATGCGGGGGCTTTTTTGCTGGCCGCTTTCTTGGTCGTGGCCTTTTTGGCGGCCGGCTTTTTCGCAGCGGGTTTCTTCATTTCGTCCGCGTCGGCGGACTTGGCTTTCTTCGCTGCCGCGGGCTTGGCGGCAGTTTTACGCGCAGGCTTCTTGGCCGGGCCTTTGGCCACGCGTGCCGCAATCAGCCCGAGGGCTTCGTCCAAGGTGATTTCTTCGGGCGTGATGTCCTTGGGCAGCGTGGCGTTGGTGGTGCCGTGCTTCACATAGGGGCCGTAGCGACCACTGCGTACCGTGATGTCCTTGCCGTCGTCGGGGTGTGGCCCGAGGTTCTTCAGCACCGAAGCGGCGGACTCGGCGCCGCGCGGGGCGCGCTCCATCGCCAGCACTTCAAGCGCGCGCGGCAGGTCGATTTCGTACACGCTGTCGGTCTTGGGGATCGACTTGAACTTGCCGTCGTGCAGCAGGTAGGGCCCGAAGCGGCCATTGTTGGCGACGATCGGCAGGCCGGTGGTCGGGTGGTGGCCCACCTCGCGCGGCAGCGAGAGGAATTTCAGCGCCAGTTCGAGCGTCGCGCTGTCCAGCGGGATCTCCTTCGGCCACGAGGCGCGGCGCGGCTTCGGCGCCTTCTTGTCTTCCGGCATCTCGCCGATCTGCACGTAGGGGCCGAAGCGCCCGGAGAGCAGCTTGACGTCGAGGCCGCTGGCCGGATCCTTGCCGAGGATGTTGTCGCCTTCGGCGGTGGCGGCATGCAGCGGACGCGTGTAGTCGCATTCCGGATAGCCGGAGCAGCCGATGAAGAGGCCGCGCTTGCTCGCCTGCATGAACAGCGGCTTGCCGCACTTGGGGCAGGCCTCGAGGATGGGACAGCCGCGCTCGACGCCCTGCTTGGCTTTCAGCTCGCCGTCGAAATCCTTCCAGAACTCGCCCAGCAGGCGCGTCCACACCCGCTTGCCGTTCGACACATCGTCGAGCTTGTCTTCCAGCTTGGCGGTGAAGTCGTAGTCGACGTAGTGGCTGAAATGACGGGTGAGGAAGCAGTTGACCAGCCGACCGACGTCGGTCGGCTGGAAGCGCTTCTTCTCCAGCACCACGTACTCGCGGTCCTGCAGTGTGGAAATGATGCTCGCATAGG
This sequence comes from Hydrogenophilales bacterium, assembly GCA_016195805.1. Classification (GTDB taxonomy): domain Bacteria; phylum Pseudomonadota; class Gammaproteobacteria; order Burkholderiales; family Thiobacillaceae; genus Thiobacillus. Next base: position 53,653 of record JACPYT010000006.1, on the reverse strand, counting down.
TCGAGGGACGGCCGATACCGTATTCCTCCAGCGCCTTCACCAGGCTCGCTTCCGTGTAGCGCGGCGGCGGCTGGGTGAAGTGCTGCTCGCCGTAGAGCCTGTCGACCGGCAGGGTTTCGCCTTCGACCAGCGCCGGCAATTTGGATTCGCCTTCCTCCTCCTCGTCGTCCTGATAGACCGCGAGGAAGCCGGCGAACGCCAGCGTCTGCCCGGTGGCGCGGAAGGTGCCCTCGCCCACCGTGATGTCGGCGGCGACGGTGTCGAACTGCGCCGGCGTCATCTGGCAGGCGACGGTGCGCTTCCAGATCAGTTCGTAGAGGCGGGCCTGATCGTGGGTCAGGAGGGCCTTCACCGAATCGGGCGTACGCAGCACTGAGGTCGGACGCACCGCCTCGTGCGCTTCCTGCGCGTTCTTGGTCTTGGCTTTGTATTGCTGCGCGGTCGGCGGCAGGAACTCCTTGTCGAAGTTTGCGCCCACATACTTGCGGATGTCGGTGATCGCTTCCTGTGCCAGGTTGACCGAGTCCGTCCGCATGTAGGTGATGAGGCCGACCGGGCCTTCGCCGAGGTCGATGCCCTCGTACAGCTGCTGCGCGGTGCGCATCACGCGGTCGGTCGTCATGCCGAGCTGGCGCACCCCGGCCTGCTGCAGGGTCGACGTGGTGAACGGCGCGGCGGGGTTGCGGGAGCGGCGCTTCTTTTCGATGCGCATGACGCGCGCATCCTTGGCTTCCAGCGTTGCCAGCCATTCCTTGCTGCGCGCCTCGTGCTCGACCGAGAACTGCTCGAGCTTTTCGCCCCTGAAGTGGGTGAGCTTGGCGGTGAACGGCTGGCTGCCTTTACGGGTATCGAGGTGCAGCGTCCAGTATTCGCGCGGCACGAAGGCCTCGATCTCCTCCTCGCGCTCGACGATCATGCGCAGTGCGGGCGACTGCACGCGGCCGGCGCTCAGACCGGGGCTGATCTTCTTCCACAGCAGCGGCGACAGGTTGAAGCCGACCAGATAATCCAGCGCGCGGCGCGCCTGCTGCGCGTCGACCAGGTCGGATGCGATCTCGCGCGGGTGGCGCACGGCGTCCTGGATCGCCGATTCGGTGATCTCGTAGAAGGCCACGCGCTTCATCGGCGTCTTGACCTTGCGTTCCTTGAGGATCTCGCTGATGTGCCAGGAAATCGCTTCGCCTTCTCTATCCGGGTCGGTTGCCAGCAGCACTTCGTCGGCCTTCTTGGCGGCCTTGACGATGGCTTCGACGTGCTTGGCGTTACGCTCGATGACCTGATACTTCATGGCGAAGTGTTCGGTGTCGACCGCGCCGGTCTTCGGCTCGAGGTCGCGCACGTGGCCGTAGCTGGCGAGAATGTCGTAGTCCGCGCCGAGGTATTTCTTCAGCGACTTGGATTTCGATGGCGATTCGACGATGACGAGCTTGGACATGAGTAATTAATGTAGACGTCCCGGCTCGTGATTCAACAGCATGTCTTCCAGATGCGTGAAATGTTCGATCAGGCCGCGGCTCCACAGAACGATCAGCGTCATCCAGCGCACGTGGTCGGGCTCGATGTCCTCGCCGCCCAGCGCCATCAGGCCGGAAATGACCCATTCGCGCGATTCGGGATCGAGCACCTGCGCGCTCACCAGATAGGTCAGTTCTCTGCGGCAGGCGTCGTTCAGGCGCTCGAGTTCCTCGGCGGCGTAGTGGCGGTCGTAGGCCAGCGCAAGCCGTTCGTGGGTGGCGCTGCCGGTCAGATTGGCGTACCAGTCCAGCGCGGCGTTGATGTCGGACTCTTCAAACCCGGCGGCAAACAGGCGCTTTTCCAGCGCGTCGCGGTCGGGTGCCAGCTCCGCCATGCGGAAGCTTTCATACAGGTAAACCAGAATGTCGAGCATAGTGTCAGTGAATTTTTTGGTAGCGCCCGCCGGGCAAGGAAGCAATCAGCCCATCCAGTTCTAGCGTCAACAGCTTCGCTGAAAGCGCATCCAGCGTCAACCCGGTTCTTTGCGCCAGCGTGTCGAGCGTGGTCGGGGCGCCGTCCAGCGCGGCCAGCACCGGGTCGGGCCGGGTTTCGGGCAGCACCCGCGAGGGGTACGCCGCCTGACACTCACCCTGCGGGTGGTCTTGGCGCAGCACAGGCGGGGCCAGCCGCTGCTGCCAGGCCAGTTCGTCGAGGATGTCGGCAGCGGACTCGACCAGCTTGGCGCCCTGCTTGATCAGCGCGTGGCAGCCTCGCGCCAGCGGCGAATGGATCGAACCGGGAATGGCGAACACTTCGCGCCCCTGTTCGGTGGCCACTCGTGCCGTGATGAGCGAGCCGCTGTCGGGCGCGGCTTCCACCACCAGCACGCCGCGACTCAAGCCGCTGATGAGCCGGTTGCGGCGCGGGAAATGGCCGGGCAAGGGTGGCGTGCCGAGCGCAAACTCCGACACGATCAGCCCGCGTTCGGCCAGCTGGTGGGCCAGCGCCTTGTTGCGCGCGGGATAGATGCGATCGAGCCCGGTGCCGATGATGGCAACACTGGAGCCTGCCCCGGCCAGCCCGCCCCGATGCGCTGCCGCGTCGATGCCGAGGGCGAGTCCACTGACGATGGTGAGTCCGGCATCCGACAGGGAGTGGGCGAAGGCTTCGGCATCGCGCACCCCCTGCGGGGTGGCGTTGCGGCTGCCGACGATGCCGAGTGCGGGCTGGCTCAGCAGGCTGCGCAGGCCCTTGCAATACAGTATGGCCGGCGGATCGGCGATCTCGAGCAGGGCCTTGGGGTAGTCCGTGTCCGCCAGCGTCATCAAGCTGTTGCCGGGCTGGGCGAGCCAGGTCTGGGCGGCGTCCAGTTGCGCAGCGTCGGGTTCGGCCAGCAAGGCGTCGCACTGGGCGGGCGTGAGGTGGGGCGCCAGCGCGCTGCGGCCGGACGACAAAACGGCCTCCGGAGAACCGAAGGCCGTGAGCAGGCGGATCAGGCTGGTGTTGCCGACCCCCGGTACGAGGGCGAGGCGCAGCCAGGGGTCAAGTGCGTTCAATCAGGATTTTTCACGCTGTCGAGCAGGTAGACCGGTCCGTTGGACTGCATGATGAGCGCGTAGGACACGCGGTCATACACCCGGTAGACCATCACCAGTCCGCTGCGGGTATCGGGCAGCTTGACGGAACGGTCGCTGCTGTTGCCGAGACAGGTGCTGCGGAAGGAGTTGCGCACGTCGGCAACCTGATCGTAGGTGGCCTTGCTGTTTTCCTTCAGACAGCGCACGTCGTTGTAGAGCCAGGCACCGCCGTCGGGAATGCCCGTGGCCTTTTCCTTGACCCAGGCCATGCGCTCCTTTTCGTCGCGGCTGAGCGTCACTGCCTTGCCTTCGCGGTATACCGCCAGCACATGGCCGGGCTCGAGGCCGTCGCGGCTGCCGCGGTTGATCACCACGGTCTGGTAGCGGCCGCTGTCGGACAGTCCGCCGTAGGCCGAAATGATGCGGCCGCTGATCTTGCTTTCCGGTGCATGCGGAATGTATTCGAAGGGGGTGCTGTTGTCCGCCTCCACCAGCTTGTCCTTGGGCAGGATTTCCCGCACCGACTGGGTGATGCGGATTTTCTGCGGCGCGCCTTCCGCCAGCGTGCGGGCGTCGCCCAGGTATTCGACTTCATAGCCCAGCACTTCGCCGGTTTCCGGGTCTTTCAGGGCCTTGCCCGGGCGCAGCACGTTCCAGCGGGTGACGCCGGGCTTGCCGCCGGTGGCATAGGCATCGTCACCGGCACCCAGTACCACGCGCTCGTCGTTGCTACCCAGGATGAAGGGTGCGTCATCGAGTGCCCCCTTGGCCACCACGCGCGGCTGCGACAGGAAAGGATGGATCACCCGGATGGAAATGGAGGGAATCGCATCGTTGCCGATCTCGGTTGCGCGCACGCCGGGCGACAGCTTGACGGTCTCCATGCCGCCCTTGTCGCCCTTGACCAGCGACAGGCGAGGCTCCTTGCCGCTGCGGTCGAGCACGATCATGTCGCCCGGATAGATCCAGTGCGGGTTCTTGATTTCCGCGCGATTCATTTTCCAGATCTGCGGCCAGCGCCACGGGTCCTTGAGAAACTTGCCGGAAATGTCCCACAGCGTATCGCCTTTGACCACGACGTACTTGTCCGGCGCGTTCTCCTGCAATTTAAGGGTATCGGCCAGCGCGGGAGCGGCAGCCAGCAACAGGGCAAGCGAAACAACGAGTTGACGCACGGGGGAACCCTCCATTTAGACCTTGTCTAATTTTGCGTTGAAAATATACTGTGCGCTTAGCTTACGGCTATCCGCCGCCTTATATTTAGGGTTGTGCGCAACTAAACGCAGATTCTGCATCAAAGTGCGCGTCCAGCCCATTCAATTCGCAGACTTTTTATGGCCCGACTCGACATTTTGCATTATCCCGATGCGCGCCTGCACACCGTCGCCAGGCCGGTGAAGGCAGTGGACGATCGCATCCGCAAGCTGGTCGACGACATGGCCGAAACCATGTACGCCGCGCCCGGCATCGGGCTGGCCGCGACGCAGGTCGACGTGCACGAGCGCGTCATCGTCATCGACGTGTCAGAAACCCATGACCAGCTGCGGGTGTTCATCAACCCGGAAATCGTCGCCCAGTCCGGAACCGAGGAGAGCGAGGAAGGCTGCCTGTCGGTGCCGGGAATCTTCGACAAGGTGACACGCGCCGAACGTGTCACGGTGCGTGCCCTCGGCCGCGACGGCAAATCGTTCGAACTCGACGCCGACGGCCTGCTGGCCGTGTGCATCCAGCACGAGATGGATCATCTGAAGGGCAAGGTGTTCGTCGATTACCTGTCCAGCCTCAAGCGCAACCGCATCAAGGCCAAGCTCCTGAAGCAGGCGCGCGAACACCGGCCGGACGCCGCGCCGGTGCGCGCCTCGCTCTGAGTTTACCGGTGCGCATCCTGTTTGCCGGCACGCCGCCGTTCGCGGCGGCAGCGCTCGATGCCCTGGCGGACGCCGGGCATGACATCGTTCTGGTGCTGACCCAGCCCGACCGCCCGGCCGGGCGCGGCATGAAGCTCACGCCCAGCGCGGTCAAGCAGGCTGCGCTGGCGCGCGGCTTGCCGGTGTCCCAGCCGCCAAGCCTGAAATCCCCCGAGGCGCAGGACGAATTGCGGGCTGCGGACGCCGACGTCATGGTGGTCGCAGCATATGGCCTGATCCTGCCGCAAGTCGTGCTGGACCTGCCGCGCTTCGGCTGCCTCAACATCCATGCCTCGCTGTTGCCGCGCTGGCGCGGCGCGGCGCCGATCCAGCGGGCGATTCTGGCGGGCGACGCGGAAACCGGCATCACCATCATGCAGATGGATGCCGGGCTCGATACCGGGGCGATGCTGTCAAAAACGGTGCTGTCGATCCGCGACAGCGACACCGCGGCCAGCCTGCACGACGCGCTGGCCGCAGCCGGCGCGTCCGCCATCGTCGCGGCGCTGGCGAACTACTCGACGCTCGTTCCGGTGGCGCAGGACGAGGCACAGGCCACCTATGCGGCCAAGCTCAGCAAGGACGAGGCGCAGCTGGACTGGAGCCAGCCTGCAGAGGCGCTTGCGCGTGCCGTGCGTGCCTACAATCCGGTGCCCGGCGCGTGGACGCTGCTGGACGGCGCGCCGCTGAAAATCTGGGCCGCACAGCCTGTGCCGGGCTTGGGGATTCCGGGCGAGGTCCTGCGCGCCGAAGCGGACCAGCTGGTCGTCGCCTGTGGCAGCGGCGCGCTGGCCCTGCAGGAAATCCAGCCGGCGGGCAGCAAGCGGATGGGCGCCGGCGCGTTTCTCACCGGGCGGCAGCTGCCGCCGGGTACCCGGCTCGGTCATTGAAACCTGCGCGGCCCACCCCCATCTAACGCTCGTCGACGCGCCTGCGGGCGTCTGCTAGGAGCTATGCATGTTCGGTAACTGGGTCAAAACCTCCATTCTGTTCGCTGGAATCATCGCGCTGTTCGGTGCCATCGGTGCGGCCATCGGCGGCGCCCAGGGCATGCTGATCGCGCTGCTGTTCGGCGCCGGCATGAACCTGTTCGCGTACTGGAATTCCGACCGGATGGTGCTCGCCATGTACCACGCACGTGAAGTGGACGCCGGCAGCGGCGGCCATTTCTACACACTGGTGCGCGAGCTGGCGGCGCGGGCCGGGCTGCCGATGCCGCGCGTGTATGTCATCGACGAGGCGCAGCCGAACGCGTTTGCCACCGGCCGCGGCCCGGAGCATGCTGCGGTGGCGGCCACCACCGGCATCATGCAGCTGCTCACCGAGCGCGAACTGCGCGGGGTGATGGCGCACGAACTCACCCACGTGAAAAACCGCGACACCCTGATTTCCACGGTGTCGGCATCGATCGCCGGCGCGATCTCGGCGCTGGCCAACTTCGGGATGTTGTTCGGCGGGCGTGATAGCGAGGGACGCCAGGCCAATCCGCTGCTGGCGATGGCGATCATGATCGTCGCGCCGATTGCGGCGATGCTGATCCAGATGGCGATTTCACGTGCCCGCGAATTCGGCGCCGACGCCGGCGGTGCCGAAATTTCCGGCGACCCGCAGGCGCTGGCCAACGCATTGCGGAAGATCGAAGCCTACGCCAAGGGCCTGCCGTTGCCGACGGCGGAAGCCCATCCCGAAACGGCGCAGATGATGATCATCAACCCGCTGTCCGGGGGTGGACTGGCCGGGCTGTTTTCCACCCACCCCGCCACCGAGGAACGTGTCGCGCGGCTGTTGCAGATGCGCCGCTCGGCTTGACCGTGCGGCCTGCTATCATCCGCCGCTCCCAGCCGCGGCGTAATTCGATGAATCAGCAGACATCCCCCGGGTTTTCCTTCGATGCGTAAGCTGCAGAAACTGGCAGCCGGCACGTTGGAAGAGATCCTCACTGGCGCGGCCCTGCATCAGGTCTTGCCGCACAGCCTCCAGCAACTGCACACGCCGGGCGAGCGCGGCGCGCTGCAGGACATCGTCTACGGCAGCCTGCGCCAGCTGGGCCGCCTCGACGCCTGGCTGGCCGCGCTGCTGGAACGCCCGCTGACCGACCCGCAACTGGGCTGGCTGCTGCGCGTGGCGCTGTATCAGCTGGCCTACACTCGCGCCCCCGCCCATGCCGTGGTCCACAACGCCGTCACCGCGGCCGGCCAGGGCTGGCGTCGCGGACTGGCCAATGCGGTGCTGCGCAATTTCCAGCGCCGCCGGGCCGAACTGGACGCCATCGTCGACGCCCAGCCGTCCGCGCACTGGTCGCATCCCGACTGGTGGATCGACAAACTGAAAGCCGAGTACCCGCAGCACTGGCAGGGCATCCTCGAGGCCAGCCTGCTGCACCCGCCGTTCACCCTGCGCGTCAATGGCCGCCACGGCGACGTCTCAAGCTACCTGCGGCGTCTCAACGAGGCTGGCCTGCCCGCGCATCAAACCGGCCCGGACGCCGTCACCCTGGACAAGGCGGTGCCGGTGCACAGCCTGCCCGGCTTCGATGAAGGTCATGTATCGGTGCAGGACGCAGGCGCGCAGTGGGCGGCGCGCCTGCTCATTCCCGGGCCGGTTGAGCGGGAGCTGCGCCAAGACCGCCCGCAGGGCGAGTGTCTGACGGCGTACCCCTTGCGGGTACTCGATGCTTGCGCGGCGCCCGGCGGCAAGACCGGCCATATCCTGGAGCGCGCCGCATCCAATTCAATCGCAGTGGACCTGATCGCGCTCGACGTCGACACCACCCGGCTGGCGCGCGTGCAGGAAAATCTCGACCGGCTGCATCTCGCCGCCACCCTGGTTGAGGGCGATGCCGCGCATCCCGAGCGCTGGTGGGACGGCCAGCCGTTCGACCGGATTCTGGCCGACGTGCCGTGCAGCGCCTCCGGGGTGGTGCGCCGCAACCCCGACATCAAGTGGCTGCGCCGTCCCGAGGACATCGCTCAATTTGCCGCGCAACAAGCCGTTATGCTGGATGCGCTCTGGCGGCTGCTGGCCCCGGGTGGTACATTGCTTTACGCCACCTGCTCGATATTCCATGAAGAAAACGAGGGGCAGGTGCGTGCGTTCCTGATGCGTCATCCAGACGGCGCCGAACGTTGCACGCTTCCAGAACCTTTGTCAGACGGATCGCTGTTGCCTGATGCCGAACATGATGGCTTCTTTTACGCCCTGTTGCGCAAGACGTGACCCTGCCATCCGCTGGCTGGCCGGGCTGTTGCTGGGCTTCTGGCTGACGGTCGCGGGCGGCGCGCTGGCCAGCGACAGGAGCGTGGTCAGCCAGGCAGCCATCCATGCCACCCCGCAAGGCTATGTGCTGGATGGCGATGTCAACATCGTGCTCAACCCCACGCTGGAGGACGCGCTCAACCGGGGCATCAACCTGTATTTTCTGCTCGAGCTGGAACTGACCCGGCCGCGTAACTGGTGGTTTGACGAAACCCTTGCCGAACCCGTACGCAAGATGCGGATTTATTACCATCTGCTGCTGCGACGCTATGTGGTCGAAACCGGCTACACCACCCGCACCGCCGCCACCCTCGGCGAGGCGCTGGCCATGCTGGGACGGGTGGACGCGTGGCAGGTGCTGGAGCGCGGCGCGCTCGTGACGGGCAAACGCTACGACGCGCGCCTGCGCCTGCGGCTCGACACCTCGCAGCTGCCCAAGCCACTGTCCATCGGCGCGGTGGGCGGCGACCGCTGGGACCTGGTCACCCCCTGGCACGCCTGGTCGTTCGATGCGCCTGCCGTCCCCTCTCCGCCCACGCCTGTGCCCTGATGCGCAGTCTGATTGCCGCCGCCCTGATCCTGGGCATCGTGCTCTTGTCGCTGCTGTTTTATGCCAGTGGCGGCAGCAGCACCTTTTCCGACACCCTGCCCACGCTGTTCATCGGCGGCGGCGTGCTGGGCATGGCGCTGCTGGTGCTGTTGGGCTGGCGCATGTGGTGGCTGCAGAAACGCATCCGCCGCGGCGTGTTCGGCGCCAAGCTGACGCTGAAGTTGCTGCTGATGTTCGGGGTCGTCGCCATGCTGCCAGGTCTGGTGGTGTATGGCGCATCAGTATTCTTTCTCAACCGTTCCATCGAAACCTGGTTCGACGTGCGGGTGGACAATGCGCTGGCTTCCGGTGTCAACCTCGGCCAGGCTGCGCTGGACGACCTGCTGCGCGATCTGGACAAGAAAGCGCAGCGCATGGCGCTGGCCCTGTCGGACGAGGGTCCGGGCTCGGTCATCACCAGCCTGTCCACCCTGCGCGAGCAAAGTTCGGTACAGGAACTGACCCTGTTCGACGAGCGCGGCGGCGTGGTGGCCCACATCAGCGGCGAGCGCGGCACCCTGCTGCCGGTGCTGCCCGACCGCAACGTGCTGTGGCAGGTCCGGCAGCAGCAACCTTACAGCCGCATCGAGGAGGTACCCGAGCGTGGGCTGGTGATGCACGTCATCGTGCCGGTGTATACCAGTTCCCTGACCGGCGAGACGCGTGTGCTGCAGCTGGTGCAGCCGGTGCCGGCCCGGCTGGCGCACGATGCGCAGGCGGTCCAGCTGGCGTACCAGGAGTACCAGCAGATTTCGGTCTCGCGACTGGGCATCAAGCGCATCTATGGTTTGGCGCTCACCCTCACCTTGATGCTGGCCTTGCTGATGACCTTCGTGATCGCCTACCTGCTGTCGGAGCGGCTCGGTGCGCCGTTGCGCACGCTGGCACGCGGCACCCGCGCCGTGGCCAAGGGCGATTTCTCGCAGATGCCGTCGGTGTCCAGCCGCGACGAACTGGGCGTGCTGATTCAGTCGTTCAACCGCATGACCCGCCAGTTGTCCGACGCCCGCGAGCAGGTCGCGCAGAACCATCAACAGACCGAGCAGGCCAAGGCCTTCCTCGAACGCGTGCTGGCGAACCTGTCGTCCGGTGTGGTCGTGCTGGACGAGCGCTTGCGGGTACGCACGGTCAACAGCGCGGCGGCGCAGATTCTGGGGGTGACCGCTTCGACACTGGACGCACAATGGCTTGCGGAACTGGGCCAGCCGGGCGAGGCGCTGCATGCGTTCGGTGCAACGGTGGCGGCCCGCTTTGGCGAGCATGAAGGCGAGTGGCAGGAGCAGGTCGATTACGCCGGCCATGGCGGCAGCCAGTCGCTGCTGCTGCGCGGCACCCGCCTGCCGGCGGGCGTCGAGCGCGGCTACGTGCTGGTGTTCGACGACGTGACCAAGCTGATCGACGCCGAGCGCAACGCCGCGTGGAGCGAAGTGGCGCGCCGGCTGGCGCACGAGATCAAGAATCCGCTCACCCCCATCCAGCTGTCGGCCGAGCGCATCGCGCGCAAGCTGGACGGGCGCCTGGAAGCGGTCGACGCCGAGTTCCTGACGCGCGCCACAGGGACCATCGTCAACCAGGTCGCCGCCATGAAAAGCATGGTGGATGCATTTGCCGGTTATGCGCGGATGCCGCGCGCCAAGCTCGATGCACTCGATCTCAATGCGTTGGTGCGCGACGTGCTGACCTTGTACGATGCCAAGACGCTCGGACTCGTGCTGAATCTCGACGCCGATTTGCCGCGCATTGCGGGAGACGCCACATTATTGCGACAGGTGATACATAATCTGTTGCAAAATGCGCAGGATGCGCTGGCCGGTCACGCCGCGCCGTGTGTGGAGGTCGGTACGCGCCTGCGCAGCAATCAAAATACAGTGTGTTTATCCGTAACAGACAATGGAGCCGGGTTTCCGGAACATCTGATGACGCGGCTGTTCGAGCCCTATGCAACGACCAAGGCCAAGGGGACGGGCCTGGGCTTGGCTATTGTCAAAAAGATCATCGAAGAGCATCACGGTAAAATTCAAATAGAAAACCTCAAAACAGGCGGCGCGGCAATCCGCATTTCGCTGCCTGTATTTGTGGCAGGCGGAGAGAACACGTGAGCGGGCATATTCTCGTCGTGGACGACGAAGTGGGCATTCGTGAATTGCTGTCGGAGATCCTCACCGACGAAGGCTATGACGTGCACCTGGCGGAAAATGCCGAGGCTGCGCGCGCGTTCCGTGCGCATCGGCGCCCGGATCTGGTCCTGCTCGACATCTGGATGCCCGACACCGACGGCGTGACCCTGCTCAAGGAATGGGCGGGCGGCGGTCAGCTCACCATGCCGGTGGTGATGATGTCCGGCCACGGCACCATCGATACCGCGGTCGAGGCCACCCGGCTCGGCGCGACCGACTTCCTGGAAAAACCGGTGGCACTGGCCAAGCTGATCGATACCGTCAACAAGGCGATCAAGCGCGGCGTGGCCCTGCCCCGGCGCGCTGCCGGCATGGATTTGTCGGCGCTTGGCAAAAGCCCGCTGATTCTCGAGCTCAAAAAGCGCCTCTCCCAGATCGCCGGCAACACCGCGCCGGTGCTGCTGCTGGGTGAGCCCGGCAGCGGCTTTGAAATCTGTGCCCATTTCCTGCACCAGCCTTCCACGCCCTGGGTCGAGATCAAGGATCGCGCGCGGCTGGTATCCGATCCGCTGAGCTTTGTCGAAACGCTAGGCAGCGGCACGCTCTACCTGCCTGAAGTGTGCGACTTGGCGCGCCTGGAGCAAAAGGGCCTGGGGCTGCTGCTCGATCGCATCGAAGGCAGTGGCGCGCGCCTGGTGTGTGCCTCCAGCCGTAGCCTCGACACCATGGTCGCGGCCGGCGAATTCGACAGCCGCCTGTACTATCGCCTGTCCAGTCTTGCCATCCAGGTGCCACCCTTGCGTGAGCATCGCGAGGATATTCCCGAGGTCGCCAATTTCATGCTGGCACAACTGATCGAGGCGGGCGTCTGCCCGGTGCGGCGGCTGACGACGCCGGCCTTGAACCAGTTGCGCAATTTCGACTGGCCGGGCAACCTGCCGCAACTCAACAACGTGGTGCGTACACTGGCGGTCACTGCACTGGCGAGTGAAATCGACGCGATCGATGTCAATCGCGTACTGGCCCCGATGAAACAGTCGGCGCCCGCCGTGGCACATGGCATTCCGCTCGACATTCCGCTACGCGAGGCACGCGACGCCTTCGAGCGCATGTATTTCGAACACCTGATCCACAAGGAAGGCGGCAGCATGACGCGGGTCGCCGACAAGTCCGGGTTGGAGCGCACGCACCTTTACCGCAAGCTGAAACAGCTGAACATCCGGCACGGCCGCCGCCTCGACGAAGATCTGTAGGTTCAAGGAGCGCCGCGTGAAAATCATCATCCTCGGCGCAGGCCAGGTCGGCGGCAATCTGGCTGAAAGCCTGGTCGCCGAAAACAACGACATCACCGTCGTCGACCTCGACGCCGCGCGCCTGGCGCTGTTGCAGGACCGCTTCGACCTGCGCACCGTGTGCGGCCACGCGGCGCATCCTTCGGTGCTGAAACAGGCCGGCGCCGAAGATGCCGACATGTTGGTCGCGGTCACGCAAAGCGACGAAACCAATCTGGTGGCCTGCCGTATCGCATCGACCCTGTTCAATGTACCCACCCGCATCGCGCGCATCCGCTCGAACGATTTCCTGGGAATGGAAGCCGGTTTTCTGGCCGAGCACTTCGGCGTCGATGACGTCATCAGCCCCGAGCAGGAAGTGACCGACACCCTGCGGCGGCTGATCGAGCACCCCGAAGCCCTGCAGGTGCTCGACTTCGCAGACGGCAAGGTGCGTCTGATCGCGGTGCGCGCCTACCATGGGGGACCTCTGGTGGGACACGAGCTGCAGGACATCAAGCGCCACATGCCGAGCCTGGATTGCCGCATCCCGGCGATCTACCGGCGCGACCACGGCATCGTGCCCAAGGGAATCACCGTGATCGAGCCAGGTGACGAGGTGTTCTTCCTGGCGCGCAAGGAGGACATTCCCTCGGTGATGCGCGAACTGCGCCGTATCGAACGCCCGGTCAAAAAAGTCATGATTGCCGGCGGCGGCAATATTGGGCGGCGCCTGGCCGCGCGGATCGAACGCGATTACGACGTCAAGGTCATCGACCACAACAAAACGGTCAGCAAACTGCTGGCCGAACAGCTTCACCACACGCTGGTATTACAGGGCGACGCGACCGACGAGGAGCTGCTCGAGCAGGAAAACATCGCCGCCATGGACATGTTCTGTGCGCTCACCAACGACGACGAGGACAACATCATGTCGGCGCTGCTGGCCAAGCGGATGGGCGCGCACCGTGTGATCGCCCTGATCAACCGCTCGGCCTATGTCGACCTGGTGCAGGGCGGCCAGATCGACATTGCCATCTCGCCGGCGCAGGCCACGGTCGGACCGTTGCTGTCGAAGATTCGTCGTGGCGACATGGTGGCGGTCCATTCCCTGCGGCGCGGCGCAGCCGAAGTGCTGGAGGTGGCGGTGCACGGCGACGCCAAGACCTCGCGTGTCGTCGGCCGGCGCATCGAGGAGATCGATCTGCCCGAAGGCTCCACGATCGCTGCGATCATCCGCAACAACGAGGTCATCATCGCCCACCATGACACGCTGATCGAGGCGGAAGACCACCTCATCCTGTTCGCGCTCAACAAGCGCATCATTCCCAAGGTGGAAAAACTGCTCCAGGTCGGCTTCGGCTTCTTCTGAACCATGCGCCGCATCCTTCCTATCCTGCATGTGCTGGGGCTGGTGGTCCTGATCTTCGCTTTCACCATGCTGTTGCCCCTGGGGGTGGCTTTCATCTGGCGGGATGCGGCGCTCTATGCCTATGACGAAGCGTTTCTGATCACGTTTGCCTCGGGCCTGCTGACCTGGCTGTTTACCCGCCACAACAAACGCGAATTGCAAACCCGCGACGGATTCTTGCTGGTGGTGCTGGTATGGGCCGTCCTGCCGGCCTTTGCCACCCTACCCCTGCTGAGTTACCTCCCGCATCTGAGTTTTACGGATGCTTATTTTGAAACCGCGTCCGGACTGTCCACCACCGGCGCGACGGTGCTAACGGGCCTCGATGCACTGCCGCCTTCCATCAATCTGTGGCGGCATTTGCTCAACTGGCTGGGCGGGATGGGGATCATCGTGCTGGCGGTGGCCATTCTTCCCATGCTCGGTATCGGTGGACGGCAGCTTTTCAAGGCCGAAACGCCCGGTCCCATGAAGGACTCGAAGCTGACCCCCCGCATCGCCGACACCGCCAAATCACTATGGCTGGTTTATGCGGCTATCACCCTGGCCTGCATCGTGTCGCTCAAAATCGCGGGGATGAGCTGGTTCGATGCGGTCTGCCACGCCTTTTCCGCCATGGGGCTGGGCGGGTTCTCCACGCACGATGCCAGTGTCGGCTATTTCAATTCTCCGGCGATCGAGGCCGTCCTGATCGTTTTCATGCTGTTGGCGGCCATGAATTTCGCCACGCACTTTCTGGCATTTCGCAGCCGTAGCCTGCAAGCCTATCGCGCCGACCCGGAGGTTCTCCCGATGCTGGGGCTGGTGGCGGTCAGCTGCGTGGGGGCGGCTTTTTATATCTGGCACGCGGGCATCTACGCCAGCTACTGGACCGCGCTACGCCACGTCAGCTTCAACCTGGTGTCGCTGGCGACGGATTGCGGTTTTGCCAGCGTCGACTTCAACCGGTGGCCGATTTTCGTGCCCTTGTGGATGCTGTTTCTCAGCTGCGTGACGGTCAGTTCCGGATCGACCGGCGGCGGCATCAAAATGATCCGCAGCCTGCTGATGTTCAAGCAGGGCCAGCGCGAACTGCAGCGGCAGATCCACCCGACCGCGGTTCTGCCGATCAAGCTGGGGGGCCTCCCGGTGTCCAACCAGGTGGCGTTTGCCGTGCAGGTGTTCGTGATGCTCTACATCAGCAGCATCATCGCATTGACCCTGATTCTGGTGGCAAGCGGGCTGGACTTTCTATCCGCCTTCTCGGCCATCATCGCCTGCATCAACAATGCGGGGCCCGGGCTGAACCAGGTGGGTCCGGCGACCAACTACAGCGTGCTGACCGATTTCCAGACCTGGGTCTGCACCTTCGCCATGCTGCTGGGTCGGCTGGAACTGATGACCGTGTTCGTGCTGTTCACCCGGACATTCTGGCGTGCCTGAACACAAGTCCGGGCATTTCATGAATTCGCGCGCCTTCGCTGGTCTTTTGTTTTGTCTGGAAACCTTGCTCGGTCGGGTG
Organism: Hydrogenophilales bacterium; assembly: GCA_016195805.1. Lineage (GTDB taxonomy): Bacteria > Pseudomonadota > Gammaproteobacteria > Burkholderiales > Thiobacillaceae > Thiobacillus. Next base: position 38,570 of record JACPYT010000006.1, on the reverse strand, counting down.
TATGAATGACTACACTGCTCCCCTACAAAACAAAATCCTGCGTGATTATGGGCACACGCCCGGTATCCTTCAGGACATCACGTGAATTCATGAAATGTCCGGACTAGAAAACTTCCTCGCCATGCTGGCCGGCGGCCGCGACAATGCGCTGCTGCGGTTTTCGATCGGTAACGAATACCTCAAACACGGCGATGCTTTGAGCGCTGCCGAACATCTGCGACGCGCGGTCGAGCATGACCCGAAGTATTCGGCCGCCTGGAAACTGCTGGGCAAGGCGCTGGCCGATGCCGAAGCCTGGAACGAGGCGCTGGCCGCTTACCGGCAGGGCATCGCCGTGGCCGAGGCGCGCGGCGACAAGCAGGCGGCCAAGGAAATGGGCGTGTTCGCCCGCCGAATTGAAAAGCAGCTTGGGTTAAAATCCGACGATTGAATTTTTCAGGAGTAGCAAATGACGCGGATGGTGAACTGTGTGAAGCTCGGACGCGAGGCCGAAGGCCTGGCCTTCCAGCCGGTGCCGGGCGAACTCGGCAAGAAGATTTTCGAGAACGTGTCGAAGGAGGCCTGGGCGGGCTGGCAGCGCCACCAGACCATGCTGATCAACGAAAACCGCCTCAATCTGGCCGACCCGCAGGCGCGCGGCTATCTGATGGAACAGATGGAGCGCTATTTCTTTGGCGGCGGCAATGTCGATGCCGCCCAGGGTTACGTGCCGCCCAGCAAGTAAAGGGTTACCGCACGACAAAACGGGCGCCTCAGCGCCCGTTTTCTTTTGGGGCCCCGGGACGAACCTACAGGACTTCCTTCTCGATCTCTTCCAGCGAGGTGTGGCGCACGTCCTTGCCTTTCACCATGTAGACCACGTACTCCGACATGTTCTTGGCATGGTCGCCCATGCGTTCGATCGCCTTGGTGACGAACAGGATGTCGATGAACACCGAAATGGTGCGCGGGTCTTCCATCATGAAGGTGATCAGATGGCGCAGGTTGAGGCGGAATTCTTCGTCTACCGACTGGTCCTGGCGCGCGATCTCCACTGCCTTGGTGGCGTCCAGGCGAGCAAAGCCGTCGAGCGCCTTCCTCAGCATGTCGAGCACCAGGTCGCCCATGTATTTGACCTCGGAGAAGCGCGGCAGGCTGATGCGCTCGGCCTGGTGGATCAGCCGGGCCATGCGTGCGATCTTCGCGGCCTCGTCACCGATGCGTTCGAGGTCGGTGATGGTCTTGACCACCATCATCACCATGCGCAGGTCGGAGGCCGTCGGCTGGCGGCGCGCGATGATGTGCGTACAGTCCTCGTCGATGGCCACTTCCAGCGCATTGACGTTGTGGTCGTTGGCGTCCACCTGGTTGGCCAGTTCCATGTCGCCCTGGATGAGCGCTTCGATGGCGTTCGTGATCTGTTCCTCGACCAGGCCACCCATTTTCAGCACGTTGGCGCGCACGGCTTCCAGCTCGGCGTCGAACTGCTTGTAGGTGTGTTCAGTTGGCATCGTGTTGTGCCCTCCAATAATCCACTTTGAATTATATGCTCCGGTTTGTGACGCTTATATGTACGGAAGGTTTCAGCGGGTACTGAAGGGTAGCGCGTAATGCGTCCCGTCGATCTCGAGATACAAGGTCCAGTCGCGCCGCCCGCTGACGCACACGGGCAGGGTCACGTTCGAGGCAAACGTGCCGTTTCCTGTCCTATGCAGATCATAGCGGTTGAAGCCCATTTCCATGCCGTTCATCTGAAATTCAGCGCTTACCCGGGTCGCGCCCGGGGCGCTGACGCTGAGTTCGAACGCCTCCAGCGGTTTCGGTTGAGCCGAAAAACCTACCTTCACGGCTGCGCCATGGTGGCTGAAGCTGCAGCCTGCCAGCGGGTCGGCACACGCGATCGCCTGCGAGGCGGCCGGGCGACTCAGCCAGTAGCCGGCCACCGCGATGGCCGCCAGCACGGCGACCAGCAGCAGCGGTAGCAGCACCCGCCTCATGTCCACGCCCCTCGCAGCAGCGCCACGCCGTGTGCACCGTGCGACTGCGCCTGCGCCACGTCGGCGCGTCCCAGACCGCCCAGGCCATACACCGGAATCGGGCTGGCGGCGGCGAGTGCGGAGAATGCTTCCCAGCCCAGCGTGGCGGCGCCCGGATGGGTAAGTGTCGGCAATACCGGCGACAGCAGCGCAAAGTCGGCGTCGAGTGCGGCGGCATGTCCCAGCTCGGCGGCGTTATGGCACGACACGCCGATCCACTCGCAATCGGGGCGCGCCGACAGGGCGGCGGCGGCGGACGAGTCGAGGTGCACGCCGTCGGCGCCGGCGGCGCGCGCCAGCTCCGGCGGGCCGTTGACCAGCACGCGCGCGCCGTGCAGATGGGCGCGGCGCACGGTCGCGTGCGCGAGCTGCAGGCGCACGTCGTCCGGAAGCGACTTGTCGCGCAGCTGGATCAGCCGCAGGCCGTTGGCGAGCGCCACATCCAGGCGCGCCAGAAACGTGTCCACGCCGAGCGACTCGGCGTGCGATATCCCCAGCACCGGGGGCAGCGAGAGCGCCTTCACGATCGGGAAATTGGCCGGCAGCAGCGGCGTCACCCCGACCGCGTTGGGCAACTGCCAGGAAAACACCTGCCCCTCGTGTGGATGCGGTTCGCCCTGCCAGGCGAACACGCGGAAGAAATTCAGCCGCACCGTGGCGTGGGGATATTCGAACACGCGAGTGATCCAGCGGCAGGCGCGGGTGACAACGATGCCCAGTTCCTCGTGCAGTTCGCGCGCCAGCGCCGCGTCCAGCGATTCGCCCGGCTCCACCTTGCCGCCGGGGAATTCCCAGTAGCCCGCATAGGGCTTGCCGGCCGGCCGTTGCGCCAGCAGCACCCGCCCATCAGGCTGGGTGAGGACTGCCGCCGCGACTTCGGTGACGGGCGGCAGGCTCACCGGCGCCCTGCCCAGTCGCGCGCGAACTGCCAGGCCACCCGGCCATTGCGCGCGCCGCGTCCGAGCGACCATTGCAGTGCGGCGCGCTCGAAACTTTCGTCGGCAGGGGCACCCAGCATCGCGCCCCAGTGCCGCGCGATGGCGAGATAGGTGTCCTGGTCCATGCCATGAAACGGCACCCACAGTCCGAAGCGGTCGGACAGCGAGATCTTTTCCTCGGTCGCCTCCCCTGGATGCACCTCGCCGCCGAGATGACGGGTTTCCAGGTTCTCCGCCATGTATTCCGGCATCAGGTGGCGGCGATTGCTGGTGGCGTAAATCAGCACATTGTCCGACGGCCCGGCCAGCGAGCCGTCGAGCGCGGCCTTGAGGCTGGCGTAGCCGGGCTCGTGCTCGGCAAAGCTGAGGTCGTCGATGAAGACGATGAAGCGGTAATCGGCGTCCGCCAGCAGATCGAACAGATCGGGCAGATGCGGCAGGCCGGCCTTGTCCACCTCGATCAGGCGCAGCCCTTTTGCCGCGTACTTGGCGTGCACTGCCTTCACCAGCGAGGACTTGCCGCAGCCGCGCGCGCCGGTCAGCAACACGTTGTTGGCGGGCTTGCCGGCGACGAACTGGCGCGTGTTGGCGTCCACCTGCTGCTTCTGCTCGTCGATCGCCAGCAAGTCTTTCAGTGCTACCCGTTGCGGGTGCAGGATGGGCTTGAGCGCACCCGGCTGCGCGGCCCAGCGCGCGGCGCGGACGGTTTTCCAGTCGAGGCCGCGCGGCGCGGCGGCGCTGTCGAGGCGGTCGAGCAGACGCTCGATGCGGGGCAGGAGGGCAGCAAGGTCGGTCATCCGCAGATTCTAGCGCCGGCTTAGGAAAAATTTAGGTTTCCGCTAGCAAAGACTTATCAACGCGCGCCCGGCGATCCGCCTAAGCTCCCGGTCATTCGGATGCACTGCGCGTCCGGTAAACAAGGAAGGAGAGACCATGAACACATCCATGAAAATCGCGGGGGCGCTGCTCGCCGGCCTGATTCCCCTCGCGGCCTGGGCCCAGGGCGGAGGAGACGCCGCCGAGATCCGCCACGGCCGCTATCTGGTCCGGACCTCGGGCTGCAACGACTGCCATACCCCCGGCTACATGCAGAAGGACGGCCAGGTGCCGGAAGCCGAGTGGCTCACCGGCGATTCGATGGGCTGGCACGGGCCGTGGGGCACGACCTACCCCGCCAACCTGCGCCAGCTGGTCCAGCAGATGGACGAGAAAGCCTGGCTCGTGCGGGTGCGCCAGCCGATGCGGCCGCCGATGCCGGCGCCCTCCTTGCGCGCCATGAGCGACGCCGACCTCAAGGCGATCTATCGTTACGTGCGCAGCCTGGGACCGAAAGGTCAGGCGGTGCCGGCCTATGTGCCGCCGGGCGGGCCGGTCGCCACGCCGTATCTCGACCTGACGCCGAAGAACCTGCCGACGCAGGTAGCCCAGTGAGTGCCGCTGCTGTTCGCAGGCTGGAGACGATGCTGCGGGTCCGCGCCTACGAGGAGACGCTCGTCGAACTGCAGCGCGCCGGCGCACCCGGCACCTGTACCAGCGTCGGCCAGGAGGCGTGTGCTGTCGGCGTGGTCGACGCGCTGGAGGCACGCGACCGCATTCTCACCAACCATCGCAGCGCTGCCCACCTGATCGCGCGCGGGGCCGACCCCGGCCGCCTGATGGCCGAGGTGCTGGGTCGCGTCGATGGCTACTGCGGTGGCCGCAGCGGCAGCCTGCACATCTCGGCGAAGGAACTCGGCGTCGTGCTCACCTCGACCATCGTCGGCGGCGAGCTGTCGATGGCTCCCGGCGTGGCACTCGCGCAGAAGATGGGACAGGGCGAGCCGGGCGGGATCGTCGCGGTGTTCTTCGGCGATGGCGCAGCCTGCGAAGGCATCTTCCACGAATCGCTCAATCTCGCTGTGCAATGGCAGTTGCCGCTGCTGTTCGTTTGCGAGAACAACGACTGGCAGGCCTTCGTGCACCGCCGCGAAACCATGCCCGACAACGCGATCGCCGACTGGGCAGCGGGCCATGGCCTGCCGGTCGCGACGGTCGACGGCAACGACGTCGAGGCGGTGCATGCGGCCGCGTGCGAAGCGGTCGCTGCGATCCGCGCGGACGGTCGTCCGCGTTTCCTGGAACTCGTCACCTACCGGCTGCGCGGGCACTTCGAACCCGACGACCAGGCTTACGTCGATGCCGACGAACTGGCGCACTGGCAGGCGCGCGATCCCGTGCAAAATCAGGCCGACCGCCTGCTCGCGCAGAATGCGCTTGATGCGGCGGGCCTGACGCAACTACGTCAACAGGCCGCCGCACGTATCGAGGCGGCCGTGAGCTTCGCCCAGGCAAGCGCGTGGCCCGACCCGCGCACCCTCACCCGCCACGTGTACGCCGAACAAGGAGTCCAGCCATGAGCCGCATGACGACCGAGCAGGCGATCCATCAGGCGCTCGCCGAGGAAATGCAGCGCGACGCACGCGTGCTCCTGATGGGCGAAGGCGTCGCCACCAAGCGTCGCGACCTGGTGCAGGATTTTGGCGCGGCGCGTGTGCGCAACACCCCGCTGGCCGAGGCCATCATCGCCGGCACCGCCGTGGGCGCTGCCGCCAGCGGCCTGCGGCCGGTGATCGACCTGCTGTTCGCGCCTTTCCTCACCTATGCGATGGACGCGCTGGTCAACAGCGCCGGCAAGCTGCGCTACCTGTCGGGGGGGCAGTTCGACTTCCCGCTGGTCGCGATGAGCATGACCGGCAGCGGCTGGTGTGTCGGCGCACAGCACAACCACAACCTGGAAGCGATGTTTGTGCATGCGCCGGGCCTCAAGGTGGTGATGCCGTCGACGCCGGCGGACTTCAAGGGCCTCTTGAAGGCGGCGATCCGTGACGACAATCCGGTGCTGTTTTTCAGCGACCTCGCCTTGCTGCATCAGGAGGGCGAGGTGCCCGACGATCGCGAGCATCTGGTCCCGCTCGGTCAGGCCGCGGTGCGCCGCGCGGGCACCGACGTGACGCTGGTGAGCTATGCCAAGACGGTCGAAGCGTGCCTGCAGGCGGCTGCACAGTTGCAGGCGCAAGGCATCGCCGCCGAGGTGATCGACCTGCGCACGCTGAAGCCGTTGGACGAGGCGACGGTGCTGAATTCGCTGCGCAAGACCGGACGGCTGGTCGTCGTCACCGAAGCCAGCGGGTTATGCGGCATGGCGGCGGAACTGGCGGCGCTGGCCGCTACCCGGGCATTCGACGTCCTGCGCGCACCGGTGGTGCGGCTGACCGGTCCGGACGCGCCGGGCGCGTCCTCGTGGGTGCTGGAGCAGGCCGCGCTGCCGACCGCCGAGGCGGTGGTACAGGCGGTGCAGGGCATGCTGGCGGAGATGGCGGTCGCGGCGTCCTGACCGTGCGGCTCAGGCGCTGAGTTGCAATGGACGCCCGACGTTCAGCCGGAAGCGGCCGCGTCCGGTCTTTTCCAGTGCGATCGTCGGGCAGCGCTCGGCGAGCCGGCGTTGCAGCAGGATCAGACGCGTCTCCAGGTTGTCGCCGAAATCGGGCAGCGGCAGGCGCGGGTCGCGCCGCAGTTCGCGGTTGCAGAAATCGCGGCGACCGTTGCTCGCGTGCTCGTTGAGCAGCGTCCACAGGATGCTGCCGGCGACACCCTTGATGAGGTAGTCGTTGTCGATGAAGACGCTGTGGTCGGCGGCGAAGTAGCGCACCGCGAGCGGTGCGCCGCTGGGCCGCGCGGCGGGCTCGATGTGCGCGGGTTCGGTGTCGTCGGATTCGCACGCCGCCTGTGCGACCAGCGCGGCAAGATGGTGGGCGTAGACGACCAGCGCGTCCTCGTCGGCGTGGCTGAAGAAGGCATCCTGCTCGCTTTCGGCGTAGAGCACGCCGACGGACCGGCCGCCGTGGATCAGCGGGACGGCGATGCGGCTGTGCGGATTGGCCAGCAGCGGCAGGGGGATGCGCGGCTCGGTCGCATTCGTCGCGCGCATCGCCGCCTGGTAGGTATAGTCGCCGGTACGGTAGTTGATGCGGATGGGAATCCGCTCGCGCGCGGCAACGCCGATGAGGCCCTCGCCGATCTTCACTTCCGCCCCGATCCCGGAGTCCGGATAGCCCAGGCTCCCCAGCGTATAGAGCGTGTCGCCGGTCTCGTCCTGCATCAACAGCAACGCGTGACGGATGCCGAAGCCGGGTGTCAGCGCGGCGAGCGCGCGGTCGGCCAGATCCGACAGATCGGTCGCATCGCCCAGCAGCTCGAGCGTGCGGCGCAGGCTCAGCAGTGCATCGGACGGCAATGGTGCGGGCGGGAGGTGGGAATCGACCGACTCGATGTCGAGCACCCGGTAGATGTCTGCACCGCGCAGCATGAACACCTTGTCCATGCGGGTCTGCGCGGCGATGCCGGCGAGCTGCGCCTTCATGTATTCGAACAGCGGCCCGCCGGTTTCGGTGCGCATGTAATGCAGCTTGAGGCGGAAGTGGCGGAAGCTGCCGGGCTCGATCACCTGCACCTGCGCGTAGGGATGGGCGAGCACATTTTCGCGCGTCTTGCTGAAGAACTGGTACGACAGCGCCACGTGCTCGGCATCGACGTAATGCACCTGCGAGGCATAGGCGACATTGGGCGTGCCATCCCGGGCGCAGGTGGCGACGACGGCGGGGATCGCGCCGTCGAGGCAGGACCGCATGGCTTCGAGCGTGGGCTTCATGTTGTTGCCAACACGCGCCCGGCGGCGGGGCCGGGCGTCTGGTCGAAGACGATTTCCGGGGCAAAGCGCAGCGCGGTCAGATCGTTGCTCGTCATCACGGTGGTCAGGTTCTGCCCGAGTTCGGCGCCAAAGCCCAGCCCCACCAGTTCGTCGGCGAAAGCCTGCGCATAGCGCCCGTTGTCGGCGCGTAGCGCCGCATTCAGCGTCACCCGTTCCGCACGTACGGCCTTGAGCTGCAGCGTCGCGTGCGTCGACGGCCGGCTGAATACCGCCGCAATTCCGCTGCCGGCGTCCAGCGCGTCGAGCAACTCGCGCCCGCGCCGAGCCGAGAGCAGCAGCGTCACCGTCCGGCGGTCGCGTGCGATCACGCAGCCCTGCGCACGGCATACCTGCGGCCAGCCGTCGCGCCCGGCGGCGGCGACGTTGATCGACACCGGGCCCTGAAGAAAGGCGGCTTGCTCGACGGTCAGCTGAACGCTCATGGCATCAGGTACGGTACTCCGCGTTGATCTTGACGTAGTCGTAGGAGAAGTCGCAGGTCCACACGGTGGCGTTAATGCTGCCGCGATTGAGTACGACGCGTACCGTGATGTCGGCCTCGCGCATCACCGCCGCGCCCTGTGCCTCGGTATAGCTCGCTGCGCGACCGCCCTTCTCGGCGACCAGCACGTCGCCCAGGTAGACCTGCAGTGCATTGACGTCGAGGTCGTTCACACCCGCGTAGCCGATGGCCGCAAGGATGCGGCCTAGGTTGGGATCGCTGGCGAAGAACGCGGTCTTGACCAGCGGCGAGCGCGCAATGGCATAGGCGACCTGCTTGCATTCGGCCTGGTCGCGGCCACCTTCGACGGCTATCGTCATGAACTTGGTCGCGCCTTCGCCGTCGCGCGCCATGGCCTGCGCGAGCTCGATGGCGACGTCGCTCAAGGCTGCTTTCAGCGCCGCATAATCCGCCCCCGCAGCGTCGGCAATTTCGGCGTTGCCGGCCTGACTGGTAGCGATCAGGATGAAGCTGTCGTTGGTCGAGGTGTCGCCGTCGACGGTGACGCAGTTGAACGAGACGTCGGCTACCGCCTTCACCAGCTGCTGCATCAGGCCGGGCGCGATCGCCGCGTCGGTCGCCACGTAGCCCAGCATGGTCGCCATGTTGGGATGGATCATGCCGGAACCTTTGGCGATGCCGGTTACCGTCACCGTTTTGCCGCTGACCTGCGTCTGGCGCGACGCGCCCTTGGCGACGATGTCGGTGGTCATGATCGCGTGCGCGGCCTCGCTCCAGTGATCGGGCGCGAGATCGGTCTGGGCGGCGGGCAGCGCGGGCAGGATCTTGTCGATCGGCAGCGGCTCCAGGATGACGCCGGTGGAAAACGGCAGCACGGCCTCGGCCGCGCATCCCATCAGGTGTGCCACCGCTTCGCAGGTCTGGCGCGCGCGTTTCAGGCCTTCCTCGCCGGTGCCGGCGTTGGCGTTGCCGGTGTTGATCACCAGCGCGCGAATGCCGCCGTGTGCCAGATGCTGCCTGCACAGCGTGACCGGTGCTGCGCAGAAGCGGTTTTGCGTGAACACGCCGGCGACCTGGCTGCCTGCCGCGAGTTCGATCAGCGTGATATCGCGCCGCCCCGGTTTCTTGATGCCGGCAGAGGCGATGCCGAGGCGCAGGCCGGCAACGGGCAGCAGGGAAGCGGGGTCGGGAGCGGTAAGGTTGACGGGCATGGCGGCTGGTCGGAACGGAAAGCCGCTATTTTATGCCGGGCTGACGGCAAATAGAGGTGGTGCGCTTACTGTGCCCGTCCCAACAGCACGCTCAACAGGCGGCGGAATCCCGGCCGCCATGGCCACACCGGATCGAGCTCGATCGAGCGTGCCAGCGCGGCCAGCGCGATCAGTGCAAAGATGGAAAACAGCAATTCCGAAATGAGCTGGCGCGAGGTGAGCATCCCCAAGGGTATGTCCAGAAAGCTAGGGACATAAAACAGACTGGCGAATGCTGCAAAGAGGAAAGCTGGGCCAAGATACATGATGTCCGCAATTTGAATTGTTGTATGAGGGGGACAGCAAGCGGTGTGCCAGGAAATAAACACCATAAGAAACAATGCCGTGCGCTGCGTGTGCCGTGCGGCAGGGCGGGAAATGTAAATTAATTCGACAGCTATTTGTCTAGCGGCGTGGTGGCCAGCTTGCGCAGGATTTCGTGCGACAGCGAATAGAACTGCGGGGTGGGGCCGAGATCCTCATAGATCGGATCGCCATAGTCGTCTTCGGCGATGATGCGGTTGCCCGGGACGTAGGGCATGGCGACCTCCAGTTCGTCGAGCGCGGCGCGAATCAGGTCGGCCATCAACTGGGAGTCGCTGCGGCCGGGATACATCACGTGCAGCGCTTCGATGCGGGCGGCATCACGCAGCGGCAAATGGACGGTATAGGCACGCACGTCCGAGCGTGCATGGCCCGCCTGGCCCCAGCGCTGGATCAATTCGGCAATGCGCATGCGTGTTCCCCAACCTCATGATGGTTGTGTTATAGCAAAGCCCCCTGCAAGAGGAAGCCGGCGTTGGGGTAAATTCGTCTAAGCCATGCGCCACACGAGCGTGCGATTGTTCGCCGGCATCGCGATGTCCTGTTGCAGGTGCAGCCCTTGCGCGCGCGCCAGCGCATCCACCGCCTCGAAATCGCGCACGCCCGAAGCCGGGTCGCGTGCCTTCAGCCAGGCGTCGAAACGCGCATTGCTTTCCGACGTGTAGCGGCCGCCGTAGTTGAACGGGCCGTATACCGCCAGGAAGCCGCCGGCTTCCAGGACCTTGCCCACGCCCCCGAAAAATTTTTCGACTTCGGGCCAGCTCATGATGTGGAGCGTGTTGGCCGAAAACACCGCGTCGTAGCGACCGCTGCACCAGCCGGTCTGATTGACGTCGAGTGCAAGCGGCGGCAATACGTTGGCCAGCCCGGCTTCGGCCAGCCACAAGCGGATCCCCGCATGATGCTCGGGCACGTCGGCGGTCTGCCAGCGCAGGTGAGTCAGCTCGGCCGCGAAATACACGGCATGCTGGCCGGTACCGCTGCCGACTTCCAGCACATGGCTGCGGTCGGCGAACAGCCCGCGCAATACCGCCATGATGGGTTCGCGGTTCTGTACGCAGGATTCGGAAAAAGGCTTGTCGGTCACGTTCAGGTCTCCAGATGGATCAGGCGCCCATCGGCCAGCAGCAGTGCCGCATGGATCGGCTTGGCGGGGTAGAGCTCCGCAAGCAGGGAGCGGTATCCCGCCAGCTGCGCACGATGGCGCTCGGCCAATTGTGCATCGGACAGGTTACGGCTGTCGTCGCCGGTTTTATAGTCGATCAGCCATACCGAATCGTCGCATTCCACCACGCGGTCGAGCCGCTGCAGGCGTCCGCTGCCGTCGAGCAGCGCCAGTTCGTTGTGCGCGCGCAGGTACTGCGCGGGGTCGAAAAAACGGATCAGGTGCGGCTGCGCGAGCAGCGTGCGGGCGGCGGATTCGATGGCTTCGAACTTGGCCTCCAGCCCCAGGCGCGCAGCCAGCGCCGGCAGATCGCGCGGAGCACTGGGCGGCGCGTGGCGCTCGAGGCAGGCATGAAAGAGCTCACCGCGCGCGGCTTCGGGATTCGCGGCCGCTTCGGCGGCGCGCTGCCCGACCGCCGGGGCGTCGATGCGGGCCGGCGCCGGGACGCGGTCCGCTTCCCGGGCGGCGGCGGCGGGCAGGTCGGCCGGCAAATCCATGCCCTGCCAGGCGGCGTCGACGCGCTGCAGCCAGGCGTTCCGGTCGGCGTCGCCGCTCACGATCAGCGCCTGCTCGGCGCGGGTGAGTGCCACGTACAGCAGGTTGTCGGATTCTTTCCGGGCGAGCGTCGCTTCATCGGCGAACCAGTGTTCCCGTGCTGCGCCACGTTCGCCGGCTTTGCCGAACAGCGAGAAATGCAGCGGCCGCGCGGCGTCCGGCGGCCACGGCGCCAGCACGGCGTAGCTTTCCCCTTTTTGGTGGTCGCTGCCGCCCAGCAGCCAGACGATCGGCGCTTCCAGTCCCTTGGCGCCGTGGATGGTCAGCAACCGCACCGCGTTCTCGCCATCGGCGGCCAGCCCTTCGCCGGGCGCGGCGTCGGCGTCGTCGATCAGGCTGGCGAGTTCGCGGATGAAGCCGGCCAGCGTCGGATAGCGCCCGGCGTCCTGCGTCAGCGCCAGCTGCATGAAGGCGCGCAGGTTGGCGGCGACCTGCGGTCGCATCGCCTCCGGCACGGCCGCGGCGTAGCGCGCTTCGAGGTCGCCCTCGAAATAGATGCGGTCGAGCAGGTCGTGCACCGGCAGGGTGCCGCAGTGCGTCCGCCAGCGGGTAAGCAGGCGCGCGGCGCGCGTCAGCGTCGGGGGGCAGTCTGTTCGTCCGGCCAGCGTGGTCAGACGTTCCCAGCCGCGCGCTGCGTCCGGCGGCTGTGGCGCGAATACCCACAGCAGATCGTTGTCGCTGCAGCCGAAAAGCGGGCTCTTCAGCACATGCGCCAGCTTCAGGTCGGCGTGCGGCAGCAGCAGGGTTTCGAGCTGCGCGAGCAGATCCTGGGCTTCCAGCGCATGCAGCAGACCGCCGCGGCGCGAGGTGATGAAGGGGATACGCGCGGCTTCCAGTTCGCGTTCGTATAGATGCAGGTGGGTGCGTTTCCTCACCAGTGCCATGACGTCGCCCGGCCGCGCCGCACGCGAGGTTTCGTCGTCGACCACGCCCCAGCGCCCCAGCACCTCGTCGCGCAAGATGTGCGCAAACTGTCGCGCCTCCTCGTGCACGGCGCGATCGTCGGCTTCCGGCTGCGGCGTGGTGAGCGGGTTGCGCATACGATCCCACACCTGGCCGGAGGCCGCGTAGTGGATCGGAGTTCCCTCGTGGGGCAGGCTCTCGACCGTCGCGGCTTCGGTCTTTTCCGCCTGCACCGGCAGGCTGCGCAACGCGCCTGGACGGTTGTCGTTTTCCGGCGCGTGCGTGTGCTCGGCAAAGCCTTCGACCTCGACGAACACCGGGTTGATCGCCTGCACCACGGCCGGCGCCAGCCGCCGCGTCATGTCGGTACTGAAGCGGGCGGCGCCGAAATGCGTGGCCAGGAAATCCGCCGCCGCGTCGAACACCCGCGCCTCGCCGCGGCGGAAACGGTAGATCGCCTGCTTGGGGTCGCCCACCATGAACACCGTCATGTCGCTCTCGCCGCCGCGCGCTTCAAACAGCCAGGTCGACAGCGCCTGCCACTGCAGCGGGTTGGTGTCCTGGAATTCGTCGAGCAGCAGGTGCCGGTAGCGCGCGTCCAGCTTCAGCGCCAGCGCCGGTGCGTGTTCGTCGTTTTGCAGGAGGCGGCAGGCCAGCCATTCGGCGTCCGCGAAATCGATCACGCCCTGCTGCGTCTTGGCATCCTGATAGGCCGAAAGAAGTGCATGCCCGAGCAGCAGGCCGCGGCGGTTGAGGGTCCAGATGCGCTGATCGGTCTGCTGCCGGGCGATGTCTTCCAGCGCGTTTTCCAGTGTTTCGTAGTCACGCAGATAGGCGTCCGCCTCGGCCGCGAGTGCGCCGAGCAGGCCTTTGGTCGCCTTGCTCGCCAGCCGCCCACCGTCCGCCTTGAGGATTTTCCTGCGCAGCCCGTCGAAGTCCGCGTCGGCGAGCGCCTGTTGAATCGACACGCCTTTCTTGCGTTCGGTCTCGCTGCCCTTTTCCAGTGCGAGCCCCACCCGCTTCACCCGCGCGACGATCGACTCGTCGGCCCAGAATGCCGCTACCGGGTCGCTGTCCAGATCGGTGTGCAGTCCCGGACGCAACTGGTCCAGCGCATAGGCCACCGGATCGGGCTGACCATCGGTGTAGGCCCACCACTCCGCCCTGGCCTGAACGAAGTTTCTTAGCAGCGCGCGCAGGTTGTGCTCGCCGATATCGGACAGCAGCGCCAGCAAGGCCGTGCCTTCCGGCGATCCGGGTGCGGCAGCCCACTGCGCCAGCAGACGATCGCGCACTTCGTCCTGTAGCTGGCGGGTGCGCTCCAGCAGCGGCGCGCCCCACGGCAGCCCGGCTTCCAGCGGCGCCCGTTTCAGCAGATCGAGGAACCAGCCGTGGAAGGTCGTCACCGTCGGCCCCGGCTGCGCGGTCAGCACCGCTTCCAGCAGGCCGCGCGCGCGCGGCAGCAGCGCGTCGATCTTGTCGTACGGCACTTCGCGTGCGCGCAGGAAGGCGCGCACCGTCGCGTCGTCCTCCAGTGCCAGAAGCCGCAGCCATTCATGCAGCCGGTCGGTCATCTCCTGCGCCGCCTTGCGCGTGAAGGTGATCGCCAGCAGTTCCGACGGCGCCGCGCCGGCGAGCAGCAGGCGCAGCATGCGCGACACCAGGAGCCAGGTCTTGCCGCTGCCGGCGCAAGCCTCGACCACGACCGAACGGGTGGGGTCGAGCGCGGCCGTGTTGTCGAGCGGCTCACGCATGCCACATCCCCTTGCGGCACAGCCCGCGCGCCTCGCAGTGCTGGCAGACGCGGTCGATGCCCGCCGCGGGCAGCGCCGCGCCCGCGGCGAGGGCTTCGAGGAGCTGCGGCAGGCGGCGGCTGATGGCGTCGACGTCGGTTTCGCCGTCGAGTTCGAGCGGGACGATGGGCGCTTCGTTGATCGGCAGATACGCGGCGGCGGCGTCGCACAGCCAGGCGTAGAACGGCAGCTGCACGGCTTCGGTGGGATCCTTGAGCTTGTCTTTCAGACTCTTGGCCGCCCCGGTCTTGTAGTCGATGACGTAGCGGGCGTCGCCCTTCTGATCGACGCGGTCGACGCGGCCATGCAGGGTGACTTCGCCGAGGCCCGCCACCGTCCGGGTCACTGCGAAATCGGTTTCGCCCGACTGGTAGCGCCAGCCTTGTGCTGCGTGTGCCAGCCACGCATCGATGTAGGCGGGCTGCAGGGCGTCCCAGCGGGCGCGCCAGGCGGCGGCCGTGTAGGCGGGCAGCGCGGCGAATTCGCTGGCGGTGAGTTCATTCAGCCGGGCCAGTGCGGCGTCGCGTTCGGGCGGCGGATCGCTGTCGTGGAAACGCTGGAGAATGTGGTGCAGGGCGTTGCCGTAGTCGCTCTTGTCGAGCGCTTCGTCGGCTTCGTCGAGCTCGCGGATGGCGAGCACGCTGCGCACGAAGAACCGGTAAGGACAGTCGAGCAGGGTTTGATACGCCGTGGGCGAATAGCGGTGCGGCAACTGCGCGGCGGAGACTGCCGGCGCAGGCTGTGCGCTGGCATCGGGCAGCGGGCTGGGCCGGGCGGGCGGCTCGCCGATGGCCTGGATGGGCAGGGCCGTGTTCCATGCCGCCTGGTGCAGGGCCTGCAAGCGCAGCACCAGCGGCGAGGCCGGGTTGGGCTCGTCGTTGTTCCAGGCCTGCCAGCTCAGCAGTGCCGGTCCCTGCGTCAGCAGTTGCATCAGGTCGGCGGTGGCGGCGCGTGCGTCGTCGGCTGCGGTGGGCAGACCGAGCTGCGTGCGCGTGGCCTGGCTGAATAGGCCGGGCGTGGGGCGGGCCGGCAGGTGGCGGGCGTCGGCACCGATCACGGCGACTGCCTCGAACAGGCGTCCGCGCGCGGCGGGCAGCGAGGTCAGCACGACGGGGCTGGCGACGCTGGCGTCGATGAAACTGGCCGATTCCAGCGCGAGGTTGAGCCAGCGCCGCCATTCGCCGAAGCCGTATTTTTCAGGGTCGTCGGTCAGGTCATGGCGCAGGGTGTCGAGCGTTTCGAGCACGCGGGTGCCGGCGGCGTCGGCTTTGAGCGGGGCGATGGCGTCGAGTCGGGCGAGACTGTCGGCCAGGCGGGCGAGCCAGACTGCAAGCGGGGCGCGGGTCTGGGCAAAGCTTTGTCTAGCGTCGAACAGCGCAGCCAGCCAGTCGGGCAGCGCGGCGAATTCCGTGTGCGCCAGCCGCTGCATGTCCGCCCTGCCCTGCGAAACCCCGTGCCGGCGCAGCGCGAGCTCGAACTGCAGTACCTGATCCTGTCGCGCGGCGGTCTCGCCCAGCACGAAGGGTGACTTCAGCAGGTCCAGCAATTCGACGTGCGGGAAGTCGCTTGCCACGCATTCGAGCCAGCGGTCGACCACTGCGGCGGCGGCGGTGGTCGACAGCGTCCAGCCGGTTTCGTCGGCCACCAGCACCTCCATGCGCTCGAGCAGGGCGCGCACCCGGCGCGCCGTCTCGCGGTCGAGCGCGATCAGCGCGAGGTCGCGCCGGCCGGTAGTGAGCTGCCCGGCCACCCAGGTGGCAACGGCGCGCGCCTCGGCTTCCAGATGCGGTGCCGGGCTGAGGGTGATGCGTGAGGCCAGTGGCGAGACGGGGTGCTGCTGCGCCAGCCGGGTGGCGCGCGCGCGCAGCGGCGGCTCGGTCAGCTGCCAGGCCTGTTGCAGCGCGAGGGCCACGCCATCGTCGGCATCCGCTTCCTGTTCGATCAGTGTGAGCGGGACATGCTCGGCACAGCGCGCGAGAAACTGCTGTTCGACGGCGGTGAGCGTGCCCAGCGCGTAGCCATAGATCGGCCGTGGATCTGCTGCGATCTGGCCGAGCAGAGTGTCGAGCGCGCGCGCATAGCGTGCCTGCGGATCGCTGCCATCGGTATTGAGCGCCTGCCACACGGCCTCGATCAGTGCGGTTTCCCGATCGAGGATTCCCCCCTGCAGGGCCCGGATGCGCGATCCGATGGCGCCGCCCAGCCGTGCGGCGGACAGCTCGTCGGCCAGTTGCAGGAGCTCGTTGGCGAGCGCCCACTTGTCGACTTCGCCGAGCCAGTCTTCGCGCCGAAGCACACCGTGCAGACGTGCCAGCCGTCGTGCCTGCGGCTCGGCGCGGCCGTCGGCCAGATTTGTGCCCGTCAGGGTCTCTTCGGCCCAGCTTTTCAGCGGGGTGATGCGGGGGGGAATCAGGACGGAGCGGCCGGCAGCCTGCGCCAGCGCGCGGGCAAAATCAAGCCCGGCGCGGTGGTTGGGAACGAGTACCGTCAGCCCGGACAGATCGGGCAGGCGGTCGGCGTGCTGGTCAAGCAGGTGGCGGGCGACGGCCCGTGGCAGTGCGGGGCCGCCCGGGAGTTTCAAGGGATTCTCAGCGCTCCAGGTACTGGCGCTTGTCCTTGACGCCGGCCCACTCGTCGGCGTCGGGCAGCGGATCCTTCTTCTCGATGATGACCTTCCACACCTTGGCGAGGTCGGCGTTGAGCGCGATGTAGGCGCGCTGGTTATCCGGCACGTCGTCTTCGGCAAAAATGGCCTCGACCGGGCATTCGGCCACGCACAGGGTGCAGTCGATGCACTCTTCGGGGTCGATGACGAGGAAGTTGGGTCCTTCGTGGAAGCAGTCGACCGGACAGACATCGACACAATCGGTGTATTTGCACTTCACGCAGGCGTCGGCTACAACGTAAGTCATTCGTATTTACCCAGATGATTTGAGAAATGCCCGGATGCTTGCAGGGGGCGATTTTGATGTAGCATATCGGCACAAAACCGAATTTTCCAGCATTACCATCTTCCCAAACCATCCAGGCCGTATCCGGCCACCCCACTTCTAAATCAGGAGCTTCACCGATGAGCGAGCATGTTCATTACATATCCGACGATTCTTTCGAGCAGGAAGTCCTCCAGGCCGGCGTACCCGTGCTGGTGGATTACTGGGCGGACTGGTGCGGCCCCTGCAAGATGATCTCGCCTATCCTCGACGAGGTCGCCAAGGAATATTCCGGCAAGCTCAAGGTGTGCAAGCTCAACATCGACGAAAATCAGGCCACGCCGCCCAAGTTCGGCATCCGCGGCATCCCCACCCTGATGATCTTCAAGAACGGCAACGTCGAAGCCACCAAAGTTGGCGCCCTGTCCAAATCGCAACTCACCGCTTTCGTCGACAGCAACATCTAACAGCACGTTTTCACCGGACGGCGCATCCGAGCGCCGTCGGCCCGCAGCACCGTCCGGCTTCACTCCTCCCCACGTCCGGCTCTTTCAAGCGAGCCCACCCAGGCCCATCCCATGCACCTCTCTGAACTCAAGCAGAAACCCATCACTGAGCTTCTCGAAATTGCCGCCACCAACGGCATCGACAACGCCAACCGTTTTCGCAAGCAGGAACTGATCTTCACCATCCTGAAGACGCTGGCCAAGCGCGGCGAAAGCATCTACGGCGATGGCGTGCTGGAAGTTCTGCCGGACGGATTCGGGTTCCTGCGATCGCCGGAGTCCTCGTATCTTGCCAACACCGACGACATCTACGTGTCGCCGTCGCAGATCCGCCGCTTCAACCTGCATACCGGCGACAAGATCGAAGGCGAGATCCGCACCCCCAAGGACGGCGAGCGCTATTCGGCGATGACCAAGCTCGACCTGATCAACGGCGAGCCGCCCGAAGCCAGCAAGAACAAGATCCTGTTCGAGAACCTCACCCCGCTGCATCCGGACAAGCCGCTCAAGCTCGAGCGCGACATCAAGGCCGAGGAGAACATTACCAGCCGCGTGATCGATATCGTCGCGCCGATCGGCAAGGGCCAGCGCGGCCTGCTGGTGGCGCCGCCAAAGTCGGGCAAGACGGTGATGCTGCAGCACATCGCGCACGCCATCACCTCCAACCACCCCGACGTCGTGCTGTTCGTGCTGCTGATCGACGAACGCCCGGAAGAAGTGACCGAAATGAGCCGCACCGTGCGCGGCGAAGTCGTCGCCTCGACCTTCGACGAACCGGCCAGCCGCCACGTCCAAGTCGCCGAAATGGTGATCGAGCGCGCCAAGCGCCTGGTCGAGCACAAGAAGGACGTGGTGATCCTGCTCGACTCGATCACCCGTCTGGCACGCGCCTACAACACCGTGCAGCCCGCCTCCGGCAAGGTGCTCACCGGCGGCGTCGACGCCAACGCGCTGCAGAAGCCGAAGCGCTTTTTCGGTGCGGCGCGCAATATCGAGGAAGGCGGCAGCCTCACCATCCTCGCCACCACGCTGGTCGACACCGGCAGCCGCATGGACGACGTGATCTACGAGGAATTCAAGGGCACCGGCAACCTGGAAATCCATCTCGACCGCAAGATGGCCGAGAAGCGCCAGTACCCCGCGATCAACGTCAACCGCTCCGGCACCCGCCGCGAAGAGCTGCTGATGCCACACGACATCCTGCAGAAGGTGTGGGTGCTGCGGAAGCTGCTCTATCCGATGGACGACATGGAGGCAATGGAGTTTTTGCTGGACAAGATCCGTGCGACGAAGAACAACAACGAGTTCTTCGATTCGATGCGGCGCGGCTGAGCCGCCCGGGCGGGGGTAAAGGCCGGCTTGCACGCTGCGCGTTGCTCCGCTATACTCCCGCGTTCTCCGAATTCGACCCGAAGGAATTGCCATGAAAGCCGGCATTCACCCCGATTACAAAGAAGTAGCCGTCACCTGCTCCTGCGGCAGCACGTTCGTCACCCGCTCCACGCTGGGCAAGGACAAACTGCACGTGGAAGTCTGCGCATCCTGCCACCCGTTCTATACCGGCAAGCAGAAGATCGTCGACACTGCGGGTCGCGTCGAGAAGTTCCGCCAGCGTTATGGCATGAAGTAAGCCGCTCCTGCGCGAAATTTGCGTATGCAATCCAAAGCGGCCTCGGCCGCTTTTTGCATTTTTGTGGCGCGACAACGGTATCATTTCGTGCGCCGCATCCTGACAACGAGGCAGACGTGACTCCCCGAGCTTTTCGCCGCATCGCAGTGATCGTCCTGGGCGCGCTGGTGCTGACCCACTGCGCGCGCAATCCGGTCAGTGGAGACAAGGGCCTTGTGCGGGTGTCCGAACAACAGGAAATCCAGATGGGCACGCAGGCCCACCAGGCGGTGCTGAAGGCATACGCTGCCCTGGATAATCCTGCGCTACAGGCTTACGTGAACGAGGTGGGCCAGCGGCTGGCCAGGCAGAGCCTGCGCCCGAACCTGCCCTGGCATTTCACGGTGGTCGACAGTCCCGACGTCAACGCCTTCTCCCTGCCCGGCGGCTATGTCTACATCGCGCGCGGGCTCCTGGCATACCTGAATTCCGAGGCCGAACTGGCCGCAGTGGTCGGCCACGAAATCGGCCACGTCAGCGCCCGCCATGGGGTGCGCCTGCAAAGCGCGTCCACCGCAGCTGGCGCAGGACTGGGATCGGTTCTGGTGCCGGCGACGGACAACCAGGCGGACGCTGCGCTATTGCAGACGCTGGCACAGGCCTGGCGCGCCGGTTACGGCCGCGAGCAGGAACTGGAAGCGGATCGCCTTGGCGCCGAATATCTGGCCCGGGCCGGCTACGACCCGCAGGCGATGATCAGGGTCATCGGTGTCCTGAAAAACCAGGAACTGTTCTCCGCCGAACAGGCTATCCGTGACGGCCAGCCGCCGCGTGCCACCTATCACGGCATCTTCGATACGCCCCCCCGCAACGATGCGCGCCTGCAGCAGGTCGTGGCGGAAGCGAACCGGTACACCGTGGCCAATCCGCGTGAGGGCCGCACCGACTACCTGCAGAAGATTGCGGGGCTGGTTTTCGGCGACAGTCCCGATCAGGGGGTGATTCGCAACAATGCACTGCTGCATGAAAAGCTCGGCCTGACGATCCAATTCCCGGCGGGCTGGCGGGTACAGAATCGTCCCGACCGGGTCGTGGCGACGAGCCCCGACGGCGACGCCCTGGTCGAATTGGTACAGGGACCGAAGAACGACAATCCGTTGGAGACGCTGCAGCAGGGCGTCAGGCTGGATGCGGGCGCGCGCTACGACAGCGGGCACCTGAGCGGCTACCCGGCCGCATTCGCCGCGGGCGCGCAGCAGGGCAAGCCGGTGGTGGTGGCGGCCGTGGTATTCAACGGCACGCAATACCTGATTGCCGGCATGACGAAGGACACGCCCACCTACGAACGCGAGCGCGGCGCCCTGCGCGCGGCGATCAACAGCTTCCGCGCGATCACGCCCGCCGAGAAACTGGCCGTCCGTCCCTACGTGCTGCAGCTGATCACGGCCCGGCCCGATTTCACGATGGCGGCCCTGGCGCGGCGATCGCCGCTGGCTGCCGATGCCGAGCGCCAGCTGCGCCTGATGAATGGTTTCTACCCTAATGGCGAGCCCGGGCCGGGCCAGCTCCTCAAAATTGTCCAATAAGCGTTCGCTTCCCCTTGCCCGGATCGGGCTCCTGCTGCTTTGCGTGGCCTGGCTATTGCCCGGGCTGGTCGGACATGCGCCCTGGAAAGGCGGCGACGGCGAGCATTTCGTGAGGTTGTGGCTGCTGCTGAAAAGCGGGGCCGCCCCGCAGTCCGTGTCTGCTGCGCCGTTGTATTACTGGGTGGCCACCGCCACCGCTTGGCTCACTTCGGCCTTCCTGCCCCTGGCCGACGGCGCGCGGCTGGCCTCGGGGCTGTTCATCGCGCTGGCGCTGTTATTTGTCGCACGCACGGCCCGTCTGCTGTATGGCGCAGAGTCAGCATGGGCGGCCGCGCTCACCTTGCTGGGCTGCATGGGCCTGCTGGTCCGCGGCCATGAACTCAATGCGGCGACCGCCCAGTTCGCTGCAGCTGCGATGATGCTCTATGGCCTCGCCAGTCTGCCGCAGGCCACGCGCCGCGACGGCGTGCTCGGGGTAGGTGCGCTGGGGGGCGGCGCGGTATTGATGCTGCTTGCGGGGGGCGCTGCGGAAGCCGTCTGGTTCCTGTTGCTTGCCGGTCTGCTGCCCGTGCTGCTGGAAGATTACCGTACTCCGGCAGCGCGGCGCGCGCTGGCCTGGGGCGTCGGCATGGCGATCGTCGCGAGCGCGGCATGGCTGACGTATCTCGCCACGCAGGGGGTTCCTTTCAAGCTGGCATTTAATCTGCAGCGCTGGTTCAGGGAAACGGAACTGCGCCCGGCTTTCTATCTGGGCATGCTCGGCTGGTATGCCTGGCCGGCATGGCCATTGGCGGCCTGGGCGCTCTACCGCGGCCGGCGTCAGTGGCGCACGCCGGGTATGGTGCTGCCGGCCGTCGCATTGCTGGGCCTGCTCGCCCTGTATGCTTTCGATACCGATCCCGGTGAGGAACAGGGCCTGATTCTGCTGCTACCGCTGGCCTTGCTGGGCGCGTCGGGGCTGCTCACGCTGCGACGCGGTGCCGCCTATGCCTTGTTGTGGTTCAGCATCATGCTGTTCGGCTTCCTCGCGCTGGTCCTCTGGGTCTACTGGAGCGCGCATGACCTGGGCAGCCCGACCCAGCTGGCGGCCCGACTGGCCAGGCTGGGCATGACCCGCGTGGGCGTATTCCGGCCGTGGGCGCTGGCGCTGGGTTGCGTCGTCACGCTGGCGTGGATCATGTTTCTCGCCCGCGTCCGTCGTTCGCCGCTGCGGCCCATCCTGGTGTGGACGGCGGGCATGACTTTCAGCTGGGGGCTGCTGATGGCACTCTTCCAGGCGCCGCTCGATCAGCGCCTGTCCTACACCAGCGTGGGCGCGGAACTGGCGGCGCGGGTGCCGCCAGCAGACTGCATCCAGACCTATCGCGTGCGAACCCAGCAACGCGAACTGCTGGCCTATCACAGTGGACGGCAGTTTGCCCCTGCTGATCCACGCTGCAACTGGCTGCTGGTGGAAACCCGCCGCCACGAAGCCCCGCCGCGCATACCGGGTGGGTGGGACAAGCAGTGGGAAGGCGCCCGCCCGGGCGACCGCTCGGATCGTTTCCAGCTGTATGGCCGCCGCTGAAAGTCCGGGCATGCAAAATGTGGCCGCGGTCATTCTGGCAGGCGGCCAGGGCCGCCGCATGGGCGGCGCGGACAAGGGGCTGATCGACTATCAGGGCCGCCCGCTGATCGAGTGGGTGCTGGCCGCGCTGGCGCCGCAGGTCGAGGAAATCGTCATCAGCGCCAATCGCAACCTCGAGCGCTACGCGGCGTATGGCCGCCGGGTCCTGCCCGATACCCTGCCCGATTTTCAGGGTCCGCTGGCCGGCGTGCTGGCGGCGCTGCAGGCAGTGACGGCGGACTGGCTGCTGGTCGTCCCGTGCGATACGCCGCACCTGCCCGCCGATCTGGCGCTTCGCCTGCTGGGCGCGGCGCAGCTGGAAAGCGTGCCGCTGGCGGTGGTGGAGGACGCGGCGCGTGTGCACCATAGCTGCTTCCTCGTGCATGCCGACCAGCGTGACCATCTGGCCGGGTTTCTCGCACGCGGCGAACGCGCGGTGCGCCACTGGCAGGCGGAACTGTCCTCGACGCGGGTGCGCTTCGATGCCGCCGGCTTTGCCAACTTCAATCAGCCCGACGATCTCAGGTCCTAGCCCGCTGCTGGAATCAACCCTGCCGGCTCGCTACGATCTGCGCGCAATACTGCTGCAGATGCTCCGGCACGCCGGGCGGACAGACGCCGCATTCGCGGTTGCCGGGCACGGCATAGTCGATGAACCTGGGGTAGGCGAGCTTCAACCCGCCCATCAATCCGACGAAGTCATCCAGCGTGCGATCGCCGCCGAGCCGGGGGTTGCGCGCCTTTTCCTGCCCGATGCTGCTGACGCGGCGCTGCTCGTAGTCGTGGGCGGGATAGACCAGGGTGTCGTCGTCGAGCGCGAACAGCTTGCCGCGCACCGTGTGATACAGCGCGGTCGCGTCGCCGTTCTGGAAGTCGGTGCGGCCGCAGGCCTCGATCAGCAGGGCGTCGCCGCTGTAGAGGCGGTCGCCGTTCAGGTAGGCGAAGTGATTGTCGGTATGGCCGGGCGTGTGGAGCGGCGTCAGTTCGACCGAGCCCATCCTGAACGGCGTGCCTTCGGCGACCCCGACGTCGGTGCACGGCAGCCGGTCGAGCGCGGGGCCGGCGATGCGGCTGCCGGCGATGTCCTTGAGCTTTCTGGCCGAGGTGATGTGGTCGGCGTGGATGTGCGTCTCGACCGTGAATGCGAGCGTGAGGCCGAGCCGGTTCACCTCGCCCAGGTCCCGTTCCCAGGTCGGCAGCACCGGGTCGATCAGTAGCGCCTGGCCGGTTTCCTCGCAGCCGAGGAGATAGGTGTAGGTGCTGGAAATGGGTTCGAACAGCTGTCTGAAAATCATGCGACGCTCCCGCGGGTATTCAAGATGGGGCCAGCGCTTCGTCCAGAAGTTCCACCCAGTGGCGCACCGGAATCGGGCTGCCCGACTGCAGATGGGTGAGGCAGCCGATGTTGGCGGTGACGATCATGTCCGGTGCGCCCGCCTGCAGATGGCCGAGTTTTCGGGCTTTGAGTGCGCCGGCGATCTCGGGCTGCAGGATCGAGTAGGTGCCGGCCGAGCCGCAGCACAGGTGTTTCTCCGCCACCGGCGTGAGTTCGAATCCGGCCTGCGCAAGCAGCGCCTCGACATCGCCCGTGAGCTTCTGCCCGTGTTGCAGGGTGCAGGGCGGGTGGTAGGCGATGCGTTTTTCAGTGAGTTGAGAGCGGTGAGCAGTGCCCTCGCTGCGCGAGGATAAAAGCGGCGCAAGCGCGTCGCGTTCGGCGGCGAGGATTTCCGAGATGTCCCGCGTCGCGGCGGAGACGCGTGCGGCCTTGTCGGCGTAGCGCGGGTCGTGGCGCAGCAGCCAGCCGTAATCCTTCACCATCACGCCGCAGCCCGACGCCGTCATCACGATGGCCTCCACGCCGGCCTCGAGATGCAGCAGCCAGGCGTCGATGTTGCGGCGCGCGGCGGCGAGACCGTCCGCGGTGTCGTTCAGGTGATGCGCCAGCGCGCCGCAGCAGCCGGCTTCGTCCGCGGCGACCAAGGAAATACCCAGCCGGTCGAGCACGCGTGCGGTGGCGGTGTTGATGTTGGGCTTGAGGCCGGGCTGTACGCAGCCCTGCAGGACCAGCATGCGGCGAGCATGGCGCGGTACGGGCCAGGCGCCTGCGGTTTCAGCGGCCGGAATACGGGTTTTCAGAAAACCGGGCATCAGACCGCGCACGCTCTGGCCGAGCTTCAGCGCGCTGTTGAACAGCATGGGCGATCCGAGGCTGGTCTTCAGCGCTGCCCGGGTCGCGGTTTCACGCATGCTGCGCCCGACCTTGTCGTCGACGATGTGGCGGCCGATGTCGAGCAGCTTGCCGTATTCCACGCCCGAAGGGCAGGTGGTTTCGCAGTTGCGGCAGGTCAGGCAGCGGTCGAGGTGCAGCTGGGTCCTGGCCGTCGGCGTCGCGCCCTCGAGCACCTGCTTCATCAGGTAAATGCGGCCGCGCGGCGAGTCGAGTTCGTTGCCGAGAATCTGGTAGGTGGGGCAGGTGGCGAGGCAGAAGCCACAGTGCACGCAATTGCGCAGGATGCGCTCGGCGACCTCGCCCTCGGGGGTGTTGCGGAAGGAATCGGCGAGAGTGGTCTGCATGTCAGAAATCGGGATACAGGCGGCCGCGGTTGAAAATGCCCTTGGGGTCGAAGCGTTGCTTGAGGCTGCGGTGCAATGTCGCGAGTGCCGGTGCGAGCGGTGCGAAAACGCCGTCGGCGGGCGCATTGCCGCGGAACTGGGTGGCGTGGCCGCCGGCCGTTGTTGCCGCTTCGCGCAGCGTGGCCGCCGCCAGGTCGGAAGTCAGCCAGCGTATCGCACCGCCCCATTCGATCCATTGCGCGCCGCCCAGATTCATCGGCGGCGTGGTCGGTTTGACCGCCAGCCGCCACAGGCGTTGATTTAGCGTCGACGGGTGCCTGTCGAAGAAAGGGGTCGCGTGGTCGCGCAGGCGTTGCCAAAAGGCGGCGGCGTCTTTCAGGGCTTCGCCGCCGAGCTTGGCTTGTGCGGCGTGCACTGCGGAGGCGGCACCCGACAGCCGCACCGTCAGCAGGCCGGCATGCCAGCTGGTGGCCGACAGGGGCAGCGGCTGCCCTGCCCACTGGTTCATTTTCACAATCGCCTCGGTTTCATCAAGTTCGAATTGCAGCGTGGCCTCCGCCGCCGGCTTCGGCAACACCTTGAGCGAGATCTCGGTGATGAGGCCGAGCGTGCCGAGCGCGCCAACCATCAGGCGCGATACATCGTAGCCGGCGACGTTCTTGATCACCTGGCCGCCGAAGCGCAGCGGCTGGCCGGTGCCGTCGATCATGCGCACGCCGAGCACGAAGTCGCGTGCGGCGCCGGCGTAGGGGCGGCGCGGACCGGAGAGGCCAGCGGCGATGCAGCCGCCCAGGGTCGCAGGCCCGCCGAAATGCGGCGGCTCGAACGCCAGCATCTGGTTCTGCTCGGCGAGCAGCGCTTCGACTTGGGCGAGCGGGGTGCCGGCGCGCGCGGTCAGCACCAGTTCCTTCGGCTGGTAATCGACCACGCCGGCAAGCGCGCGGGCGGCGAGGACCTCGCCTTCATCGGGGTTGCCATAGAAGGTCTTGCTGCCGCCCCCCTGGATGATGAGCGGCGAGTCTTCGGCGTGGGCCGCGCGGATGCGGTCGATGTAAGCGTCCAGCATCAGAACCTCGGCAGCGCGGGATGCGGCAGCTGGCCGCCGTGGACGTGCATCGCGCCCCACTCGGCGCAGCGGTGCAACTCGGGCACGGCCTTGCCCGGGTTGAGCAGGGTGCCGGGGTCGAATGCGGCCTTCACCTCGTGGAAGCGCACCAGTTCAGGGGTGGCGAACTGCGCGCACATCTGGTTGATCTTCTCCAGCCCGACGCCGTGTTCGCCGGTGATGGTGCCGCCGACCTCGACGCACAGCTCGAGGATCCTGCCGCCGAAGCTTTCGGCCTTGTGCAATTCGCCGGGCTGGTTGGCATCGAACAGGATCAGCGGATGCAGGTTGCCGTCGCCGGCGTGGAACACGTTGGCGACCCGAAGGCCGAATTCGCTGCTCATCTCGCTGATGCGCTTCAGCACATGCGGCAAAGCGCCGCGCGGGATGGTGCCGTCCATGCAGTAGTAGTCGGGCGAAAGGCGCCCCACAGCCGGGAACGCCGCCTTGCGTCCGGCCCAGAATTTCAGCCGCTGTTCCTCGCTGTCGGCGGTGCGGATCTCGGTTGCGCCGGATGCCGCGAGCACCTCGTGGACGGTGAAGATGTCGTCCGACACTTCCTCGTTGACGCCGTCGACTTCGCACAGCAGCAGCGCTTCGCAGTCGAGCGGATAGCCGGCGTGGACGAAGGCCTCGGCGGCCTGGATGGCGAGCCGGTCCATCATCTCGAGGCCGGCAGGGATGACGCCGGCGGCGATGATGTTGCCGACTGCGGCGCCGGCCTTCGCGACGTCGTCGAATGCCGCCAGCACGACCTGCGCGCGCTCGGGGCGTGGCAGCAGCTTGACCGTGACCTCGGTGATCACCGCCAGCATGCCTTCCGAGCCGGTCAGCAGCGCCAGCAGGTCGTAGCCGGGCGCGTCGAGCGACTCGTTGCCGATTTCTAGTAGTTGCCCATCGACCGTCCAGGCGCGCAGCCTGAGGATATTGTGCACGGTGAGTCCGTATTTCAGGCAGTGCACGCCGCCCGAGTTCTCCGCCACGTTGCCGCCGATCGAGCAGGCGATCTGCGACGAAGGATCGGGCGCGTAGTAGAGGCCATGTGCGGCGGCGGCTTCGGAGATCGCCAGGTTGCGCACGCCGGGCTGTACCGTCGCCGTCCGCGCCAGCGGGTCGATTGCCTTGATCCGGTTGAGCTTGGCCAGCACCAGTAGCACCGCACCGTCAATCGGCAGCGCGCCGGCGGCGAGGCCGGTGCCGGCGCCGCGCGCCACCACCGCCACCTGCTCCTTGTGACACAGCTGCAGGATCGCCGCCACTTGTGCCTCGCTCTCCGGCAACACCACCACGTCGGGCGTATTGCGGTAGGCCGACAGGCCGTCGGACTCGAACGGCAGCAGGTCCTCGCGCTCGTTGAGCACGCAGTGCGGCGGCAAGAGGCGTCGCAGCTGGGAGAGAAAGGCGGGACTGATCATGCAGGCGAGTGGCGGGTGGGATCAGGCCGCGAGTTTAGCCGGGCTTGCCTGCGCATGCGAGGGGGCGAGGCGTCGGTAGGCTTCCGCCAGCGCGTCGTCGTCGCCGACGTTGCCCGGGAAGATCACCACCGGCAGCTGCGGCAGGCGGTGCCACGGCGGCGTCTGCACCACGGTGACGCCGGGCAGGATCTGTCCCAGTACGCGCGACGCAGTCAGTTCGAGCCCGGTCGACAGCACGTCGTTGGACGTGATGCCGCCCTTGCTGACGAGGAAGCCCAGCGTGTCCGGCAGGCGCTGCACGATATCCATCAGCGTGCCCGACACTGCCTCGCCGAAGGCCAGGCGCTCGGCCACGCTGGCGAATTGGCGTTCGCCGCGGCTGGTGAACACCACCGGGGTGAGGCTCTGCGCATGCGCATGGGCGATGCTCGCGGTCAGTTCATCGACGACAGCCGCGCGCGCGGCCGGCAGACGGGCGACGTCGAGCGGCAGGCCGACCACGCCGCGTTGCTTCAGCAATGCGGTCAGTTGAGCGGTGGTCCGGGCGACGTGCGAGCCGACCACGACCGCGCCGGGCCGACCGTCGCGCACCAGGGTGGCGAAGGCTTCGGCGGCTACCGGTTGCGGCGGCAGCTTCGCCAGCGCGGTGAGCAGCGAGGCGGCGCTGCGGAACAGCAGGCGTTTGCCGGCCGCGGCGGCCTTGAGCACGGCATCGGCGAATATCCGGTAGTCGTCGGGTGTATCACCGTCGATCACGCCGATCGCGTTGTCGTGCAGCGCGGCGAGCCAGGTGTCCGCCTCGCCAGCGCGCAGGCCAGCGAGAGTCAGGCGCGCGACATCGGCGGCGGCGACGCGGCCGCCGGTTTTCTCGGCGACGTAATCGGGCAGGAACGCGGTGCGGTAGCCGAACACCGAGTCGCGCGCGAATTCGGTTTCATGCGTGGGGATCGGCTTGCCGTCGACCATCAGATAGTGCGTGCTGTCGCGCGTGATGCGTCCGCCCTCGAAGAATGCGGGGGTCAGGAGCGTGGCGTCGAACGGCCCGAGCACGTCATTCATCACGTCGGTCTCGACCGGATAGTGGCCGCGCAAGGTCGAGTCCGAGCGCGACACGAACAGCACCGGGCCGGCGTAGTCGGCGAGCGCCGCCCTGAGGTTCTCGCATACCTCGCGCGTCACCGCCGCCGCGCGTTCCGCATCGAGCCCACGCGTGTTGGTGAGGACGAAGAACAAGGGCGCGGTGTCGGCCAGCGCCGTTTTCAGCGTGGCGACGTCCCAGCGCGTCAGCAGCAGGCAGGAATGCACCGTCTGCGAGCCGGTGGGGTCGTCGTCGAGAACGATGATCTTGGGGGTCATGCCGCCACCCGCTCCAGCATCGCCAGCGCGCGCTCGTGCATCGCCTGGGCGTTCATGCCGTTGAAGTCGAACAGCTGCTGCGGGCTGGCGGTGGTCTCGCCGCGCTTCCAGCAGAACACGTCGCGCTGCGCCGCCTGGCTGCGCAGCAGCACCGGCTCCAGCGGCGCCGAGGGACCGCCGGTGACGCCGATCAGCACGTCGCCGTGGAACATCGCACGGAAGGCATCGTCGTCCATGAAGCGGCCGTCGGGCTCCGACACGCTATCCCACAGCACGTCGCTCGGGCGGTACAGGCGGCGCGGGTTGACCACCGCGACGATGCGCGAGCCGATGCCGGCCTCGGCCAGCTTCGCGGCGGCGGCGAACACCGGCTGCAGCACCATGTCGCCGGTGACCGCGAACACCACGCTGTGCGAGCCCGGACGCTCCTGCAGCACCATCGCACCATCGTCGATCGCCTGATAGCTCTGCGCCAGCGTCGCATGGATCGGCAGCGGCGACTTCGAGGCCGTGATCACGATGCCCTTGTTGTGCTGCTTCAGCGCCCAGTCGTAGCTCGCCTGGATCATATTGGCGTCGACCGGGAACAGCGGGTAGACGTTGCCGTTGCGCATCATCGCGGCGAAGTAGCTCTCGATTTCGGGGCGCTGGTGGGTCCAGCCGTTGCGGCCCTGCTCCAGCGCGCCGGCGGTGAACAGGCACACCGTCGCCGGGGTCGGACGGCGCAGTTCGGCCATCGCCTGCGTCACCGTCTGCCAGATCGGCAGGCCGTTGATGGCGAAGGACTCGTAGCTGCACCACAGGCTGCGGCCGCCGAACAGCGACACGCCCACCGCGAGGCCGGCGCAGGCGTCCTCGTTGAGCGGTTCGTAGACTTGGCCGGATGGGCCCTGGAAGTAGAGGTTGTCGGCGGTCGGGTGGCGGATCGTCAGCGCCTTGTTGATGTTGGCCATACCCGAGGCTTCGTTGCCGTCGGCGTTGGTCACCACGAACATCGGGTCGCGCTTGCCGACCTCGCCGACCACGTGGCCGAAGGCCGTGGTCGGGATGTGGTTCTCGCCGACGGTGAATTCGGTCAGCGCAAGTCCTTCGAGGCTGGGCAGTTCGCGCACGCTTTCGGTCACCGCGATCTTGGCGGCGGGGCCGCCGCCGGCGTGGCGGAAGTTCTCGCGCACGAGTTCCCACGCCTTGATCGGCAGCGCGCGGCGCTGCAGGCCGTCCTTGACGTCGTCGGAATCGAGCGTGTGGTGCGCGTACAGGTTGTGCGACTTGGCACCGGTGGCGTGCACGCCCGCGCCCTTCAGCTGCTTGACGATGAGGCAGGCGCGGCGGCCCGAGAGCGCACTCTTCGCGGCGGCGTCGGCGGCCTTCAGGATCGCGCCGATGAAGGCCATGCGCGCGGCGAAGCCGAAGGTCGTCGAATCTGTATACACCGGGGCGTCGGGCGTGTCGGCGAACTCGCGGGCGTCGACCAGGTACACGTCGTCGAAGCCGTGCGCCCGCCAGTAGTCGGTCATGCGTGCGTTGTCCCACAGCGACACCATGCTGTGGTGCTCCTGCGAGTAGCCGTTCCACACCAGCACCGGCAGGTAGTTGGTGACGTCCGGATACGCGGTGGCGAAGTGCTGGAACGCGCTCATGATGTAGGGCTCGCCGAGGCCGCCGTCGCCGATGGTGACGGGGAAGAGCTTGTTGCGGTGCAGGTAGGCGCCGGCCATGGCGAAATGCTGGCCTTGGCCGAGCGGGCCGGCGGGGGCCAGCAGGCCGGGGATCGCGCCCGACAGGTGACCCAGTAGGCCGTGACGTTCACGGAAACGCGCGCGCATCTCGGCCACGCTGTGGATGCCCATGTCTTCGAGCGAGGTGTCGAGGAACATCGCCGAATAGAAGCCGGGCGCGTGGTGGCCGACCTCGGTCACCATGTTGCGGTGGCCCAGCAGGTGCAGTGCAGCGACGGCGTCGGCGCTGGAGGCGAAGCCGCCCGGGTGGCCGGACGACTTGCTGCCGGTGACCTGCAGGGTCAGGTAGCGCAGCGCGTCGGCGGCGAGCAGGGTCTGGTAGACCGCAGCCTCGCTGGTCGCGTCGGGCAGCGCGGGCTGATTGGGGCCCAGCAGCGGGGCGGCGCCCAGGCGGTCGATTTCGGGGAAGCTGTCGGCGAAGTACTGGATACCCTCGCAGAAGGCGGGCAAGGTCTCGGGGGTGGATTGCATCTGGACGCTCATGGCGACTCCTTTCACAATATGAAAATGTTTCACATGATGTGAAACGATGGACGTATTGAAGCAGTAAACTGCGGGCCATTTCACATCGCGTGATAAATTTTCACTTTATGAAAAACACAAGCTCCTCCATCCAGGTACTCGACCGCGCCATGGCGCTGGTCGGCGTGCTCTCCCGTGCACCCGGCCCCGTCAGCCTCACCCGGCTGGCCGAACAGGCCGGCCTGCATACCGCCAGCGCGCATCGCATCCTCGGCGCACTGATGGCACACGGCCTGGTCGAGAAGACCGGTGCCGGCGAATACGATCTGGGGGTGCGCTGGCTGGAAGTGGGTAATCGCTTACGTGCACGGCTGAATATCCGTCAGGTGGCCATGCCCTTCATGCAGCAACTGGCCGAGGCGACCGGCGAGACGGTCAACCTGATCGTGCGGCGCGGCGACGAGGCGGTCTACGTCGAGCGCGTGTCGGGCGGGCAGACGCTGATCCAGGTGGTGCAGGTGGTCGGCGCGCACGCGCCGCTGCACGTGACCGCGGTCGGCAAGATCTTCCTCGCCGAGGACAGCCCCAGCGGGGTGATGGGCTACGCCGAGCGCACCGGCTTGCCGGCCTACACGCCGAATACCCTGACCACGCTGGCACGCCTGTCGGCCGAACTGGAAACCATACGCCGCGCCCAGCTGGCCTATGACCGCGAGGAAGCCGAACTTGGGGTGGCCTGCATCGGCGCGCCGGTGCGCGACGCCGAAGGCAAGCTGGTCGCCGGCCTGTCGATCTCGGCGCCGACCGACCGTCACAAGCCTGGCTGGGCCGAGGCGCTGAAGCTGGCCGCCACCCAAACCGGTGCGGCACTCGGTTACCAGGCTGAGCCATGATGACTGCGCATGGCCAAAACCTGACGGCGGGCCAAGTGGCGCTGGACGTCGGGGAATTTTACAAACCGGGATGGGCGCAGGCGCGCGCGGATAGGGGGCTGCCCTGACAATGGCGTTTAACGTATTGAATTGAAATGGAATTCAAGAAACGCATATCCGCAATGGCACGGTACGTGCTTAGTGTTGCATCATGCCTCGGCCAGCCAAATTCAAGCGCGGAGCCGGGTCAGACAAGCAATGACACAAGAAATGCGGAGAAAAATGAAATCAACCTTGAATAAACTGGGCGCGGCGATCGCGCTCGCAACGGTCATGGCGTCGGCCCAGGCTGCCTATATCGAATCGGGCGATGCCTCGAATTTCCTGGCCTCGGCCCAACTGGCGACGGATATGACCATCCAGGGCACGATCGGTCAGGGCGACGCAGGCGACGTCTACAAGCTGGTGTTCGGCTCCGCCGGCACCCTGACCATCCTAGCCACAAGCAACCAGATCGACACCAACATCGGGCTGTTCGATGCGGGCTTCAACGCGCTGGCCGGCGACGATGATTCGGGCGGCGGCCTGAATTCCTTGATGAGCTACGCCATCGGCGCCGGCACCTATTACATCGGTATCGGCGACTATGCCATGTATGCGTTCGATGCCAGCAACCAGGGCTGGTTCCTGGATGGCCTGCCGCCTGCCTCGTTGGGCGCGGTGTCCTACATCGACAACCTGACCGGGATAAGCTCGGGTGCGTATACGCTGTCCCTGTCGCTTCAGCCGCTGAACAATTCGGTTCCGGAACCTGCCACCGTCGGTCTGCTGGGGCTCGGCCTGCTCGGCATGGGCATGCTGCGTCGCAAGGCGGCCTGAGCATTCCCCTTCCGATTGACTGACAGCCGAAACAACAGGCCCGACCTCGCCGTCGGGCTTTTTTCATGGGGTGTGCGGATGCGCGCTGCGGTGGTGCAGGGGCCTGGTCCCGAAGTCGCGCAGAACATCCCCCAACGCGCAGCCCTGAGCGTGGTCCGGCGCAGGCGCTTGCCGTACAGCGTTTTTATTGGCACTGTGCGGCCATGACTGCCACCCCTGCGCCTTTCGCCGTTACCCGCTATCAGATCGCCGCCTGGCTGCTGATGGCGGCCGGACTGTTGTTTACCCTGATGTTTCACCTGCTCCCGGCCTTGCTGGCGGGATTGCTGGTGGTCCAGCTGGTGCACCTGCTGGCGCCGCGTTTTGTCATCGGCCGCCTCAGCCATAACTGGGCCAAGGTGCTGGTGGTGTCGCTCATCACGCTGATCGTGCTGGGTGCACTGGGCGGGTTTACCGCAGGGGCGATCGTGTATCTGCGGGCCGAAGGGAGCGTGACGGGGCTGCTGACGAAAATGGCCGAGATCATCGACAGCTCGCGCGGGCTGCTGCCGCAGTGGGCAGCATCGTGGCTGCCGCAAGGCGACGAATCGGTCATCCGTGCCGGACTGGTCGAATGGCTGCGCAACCATGCACTGGAAATCCGCAAGCTCAGCGGCGACGTCGGACACACGCTGCTGCATTTCATGCTCGGACTCATGATCGGCAGCCTCATCGCGCTACGCGAGGCGATCCCGCACCAGACGCTGGCGCCGTTGGCGCAAGCCATGTGCGAGCGCATGCACCGCCTGGGCGAGGCCTTCCGCCGGGTGGTATTTGCGCAGGTTCGCATCTCGGCGCTCAATGCGCTGTTGACCGGGGTTTATCTGCTGGGAGTGCTGCCCGCGTTCGGCGTATCCCTGCCCTTCACCAAGACCATGATTCTGGTCACCTTCGTGGTCGGCCTGATACCGGTATTGGGCAATCTCATTTCCAACAGCGTGATCGTCATCATTTCGCTGTCGCAATCGCTGCATGTCGCCGCCGCATCGCTGGGATTCCTGATCTTCATTCACAAGCTCGAATATTTCGTGAATGCCCGTATCATCGGGGGGCAGATCCAGGCGCGCGCATGGGAACTGCTGGTCGCCATGCTGGTGATGGAAGCCGCGTTCGGCGTGCAAGGCGTCATCGCCGCGCCGATCATTTACGCCTATATCAAAAAAGAACTGTCCGACCGGGAGTTAATTTAAGCATGGCCAACGACACCGAATCACTCGTCATCACCGCCAGCGGCGAAGACAAAATCGGCCTGGTGGAAGGTTTTACCCGCCGCATCAACGAATCCGGCTGCAATATCGAAGAGTCGCGCATGGCTGCACTCGGCGGACGCTTTGCGCTGCTGATGCGCGTGTCGGGGAGCTGGGACGCCCTGGCCAAACTGGAAGCGCGGCTTCCTGCGGTTGCCGAAGAGCTCGGCCTGTCGCTCACCCAGCAGCGCACTCGCCCGACGCGTGCCGACAAGCCGCTGATTCCCTATACCGTCGAGGTCGCCGCGCTCGACCAGCCCGGCATCGTCAACAGCCTCGCCAACTTCTTCGCGCGCCTGCACATCAACATCGAGGCGCTCGACACCGAAACCTATCCCGCCCCGCATACCGGCGCGCCGATGTTCGCTGTCCACATGACGCTTGGCATCCCCGCCGATGCCCACATCGCCACCCTGCGCGGCGATTTCCTGGATTATTGCGACGACCAGAATCTCGACGCGACTTTCGAACCGGTACGGATGTGAGGACACGGTGATGACGCAACGAAGCTCGGTGATGAGATGGGGGCAGGCCGCCCTGGGTGTGCTGGCCCTGGGCGCCGGGCTGGCACAGGCGGGTCCGTATTCGGACGATCTGGCCAAGTGTCTGGTCGAATCGACGACCGCGGCCGACAAGAATGCGCTGGTCAAATGGATGTTCGCCACCGCGGCCCTGCATCCTGCGGTCAAGTCGATCGCATCGGTGACCGAAGCGGAACGTGCCGAGATCACCCGATCCACGGCGCAATTGTTCGAAAAACTGCTCACCGTATCGTGTCGGGCACAGGCGCAGCAGGCGGTGAAATACGAGGGCGCCGCCGCGGTGCAGACCGGTTTCCAGATGCTGGGCCAGGTCGCTGCCCGCGAACTGTTCACCGATCCCGGTGTGACCCGGGGCCTCGGCGAACTGGAAAAATATGTCGACAGCGGGAAAATCGAGCAGGCACTCGCGCCCCGGCAATAGTCCCGCCCCTTCCCGTCTTACCCGAGAGTCTTTACCCCCGGTCGACAAGATCGCGGCCTGATTATTCGTCCGCGCTGACGCCGAGCTCGATGTAATACATCGGCATGACCTCGTTCTCCGGCTTCTTGCACGGCTGGCTGCGCACCAGCGCCGCCTCGACGCGCGCGGCATGCAGCGCGGGGCGATCGATCACGACGGGATAGAGCCGGCAGTGTTTTTCGATCAGCTCGGCCTGCTGGCAGGCGCAGGCTTCGAGCCTGCTGCGGGTGGCAACGTCGAGGTGCGGCAGCAGCAGCATCCACGGCGCTTGCCAGGCATGATAGTCGTGCACCAGCCGGGTGTGCGCATCGTCCATGTCCGCGGTGGAGATGAACAGCTGGGGAAAGGCGTCGGCATCGAGCACGCGACCGCGCAGGTGGTCGCCGCCTTTGAGCGTATGCAGCCCCAGCCCCGCCCCGTCATCCGAGCGACGGAACCATTGCACCACGCCGCCGGCGAGGTTGTTCACGTGGCGCGTCAGATACACGCCGGCTGGCTCGTTCAGATCGGCCACCGCAGCGCTCTGGAAATGTTCCTGTGCCGCCATGCCGGCACGCCAGTCGAGCGGCGGTTTGGTGTCGGTTTCGATGTCGGTGCGCACGCTGTGCAACAGCGCGAGCGGCTGGTCGTGCCGGTCGAGCAGCCAGAGCTCGAACTGGTCGCGGAAGGCGAAGGGCGCCTCGCGATGCACCTTGAGCAGGTGTTCGTACACCACGGCGCCCATGTCTTCCAGCCGCTTGAAATCGTCCGAGGGAAAGAGCGGGCCGCGTTTCAGGCCTTTTTCCGCCGACCAGTGGCCGTAGCGGATATCGGAAATCTGCGCCCGCCGCCCGGCACGCCCCAGGCCGTCGAGCAGGGCGTCGTTGGCCACGTAGATGTCCCATTCGATGCCGTCGGTCGTTACCGCCTCGGCCGATTGGTATCGAATGATGTGCACCGCTCCGCGAAACGGATTGAGCAGGCGCTGGGCGTAGCATTCGATCAGCATGAATAAACTCTACATCACGCCAGGACCTATTCAAAGCGGGGGCGTGGTGTCGCTGCGGGCGGTGCTCATCCAGGCAAACGGCGAGGCCGCATCGCTTCTTTCCACCGACATCGGCCCGGCCAAGCGCACGCTGCAATCCTGGCGGGTAAAAAAAGTGCGCGCGCAGGCTTCAGTCCTGTCCGCCGCTGCCGTTTCCTCCTTCGATGTCCAAGAGTTTGTGATGGAGGAATGCAGCGTGCTGAATCGTCTTGTCGGAATGTTCAACAAGGAGCAGGCCCCGTCGCCGGCGCCGGCGCCGCGTGCCGCGGTAGCGGCCGAGCCTGCGGCCAAACCGACCTCGAAGCCGGCTGAAAAAGCGCCGTCGGTGATGCGTCGCGAGGCCATGCTGGGCCGCGACCAGAAAGTGGCGGGTTATACCTTCATGCTGCGCCGAACGCCCGACGAGCAGAGCGAAGTGGCCCTGCCCGACATGCAGCGCCTCTATGACGAGACCCTGCTGGGCAACCTGCAGCGCATGGATATTGCGCGCATGCTGGGGCAGCGCTTGGCGTTCGTGCCGATTGCGCCTGCCACCCTGAATCACCCGCTCATCGAGGAATGGCCGGCCGCCGGCACGGTCTGGCTCCTGAATCTCGACGCCGGGGTCGCCGTCGATGCCCCCCTGCTGGCGCGACTGGCCGAGCTGAAATCGCGCGGGTTCAATTTTGCGGTGCAGGCGGACGCGGTCATGCGCCCCGAACGGCATGCGCTGCTGCAGCATGCCGATTATGTGGTGATGGACGTCAGCAGCGAGGACATTCCCGCCATTACCGCCCAGATGGCCGCCGTGTCCAAGCTGGCCGCAGGCAAACGTTTTGTCGCGACCGACGTGCAGACGCTGGAAGCGTTCCACATGTGCCACAAGCTGCAGTGTGCGCTGTTCATGGGGCCCTTCATCACCCGCCGCGAAAACCTCGGCAGTCCCGCGATGGGACCCTCGCGCGCCAAGGTGCTGGATCTGATGAACCGGGTGCGCACCGGTGCCGAACAGCCGGAACTGGCAGCACAATTCCGCCACGACCCGGCGCTGTCGGTCCGCTTGCTGCGCTATGTCAATTCCCCCGGCATGGGGCTGATGAACAAGGTCGGCGGCATCGAGCAGGCGCTGATGGTGATGGGCCAGGACAAGCTGTATCGCTGGCTCACGCTGATCCTGTTCACGGGCGGCCAGGCCCAGGAACTCGACCAGGCTGTGCTGGAAAATGCCCTGGTGCGTGGGCGGGTAGCCGAGCAGCTGGCCGGCCGCGCGCTGTTTGCCAAGGCGCGCGACGAAATTTTCGTCGCCGGGCTGTTTTCGCTGCTCGACGTGGTGATGCGCATGCCGATGGAGCAGGTGCTGAAGCAGATCAGCCTGCCGGCCGAAATCACCGAAGCCATCGTGTCGCAGCGCGGACCCTATGCACCCTACCTGGCGCTGGCCATTGCCTGCGAGCAGGAAGACCAGAGCAGCATCGAAACCCTGGCTGCACAGATCGGACGCGACGTCGCCGACATCAACGGCGTGCACATGGATGCGCTGCTGTGGGCGCAACAGCTCTCCGCCGACGTATGATCTGAGCATGCCGACTGCTTCGGGCGCCGTGTGGTGGGTCTACATGCTGCGCTGCGCCGACGGTTCGCTCTATACCGGCATCACGACCGACGTTGTCCGCCGTGTCGCCGAACACAATGGTGACACCGGACTGGGTGCGCGCTACACGCGCAGCCGGCGTCCCGTGGAACTGGTCTATGCCGAAGCCGCAGCCAACCGCGCCGAGGCAGCGCGCCGTGAGGCGGCGATCAAACGGCTGGATCGCGCGCGCAAGCTGGCGCTGTTCGCACGCACACCCTGACCCGGATTTTCGCGATCAAGCGCCATTCGCGCCATTCAGGCGTGCCCGCAAAGCTGGCAGGACGAACTCGACAGCCTGGCGCCCGGCGTCGATGGCGACGCTGCCGCGGTGAAAATCCATCAAATCCAGGTCTGCCAGCAGGGGAGTGATCATCACGTCGGCCGGCTCGCCCGCCAGCCGGCTGCGCGTGATCAGCACCTGCATGATGTTGATGCTGCTCGCCAGCACATCGAGCATGGCGGGCGGCCTGGGTGCATCGCCGTGATTGATGCCGAGTTGCGCCATCCCCATCTGGATGCGCGCCATCACGGTATCGGTCAGGGTTTCCGGCTCGGCTGGTTTGTGCGCGCTTGTGGCTTTGGCGGGCCTGGGCTTGAGGTGGCGTCCGAGCAGGTCGGCGTTCAGATCGACCGCAATCACGAGGTCGGCTCCCATTGCCCGGCATAGCGACACCGGCACCGGGTTGACCAGGCCGCCGTCGACGAGGTAGCGGCCGTTGATCTGCGTGGGCACGAAGATGATGGGCAGGCCGCAGGAGGCGCGGATGGCCTCGGCGACGCGGCCGGAGCGGAGCACGACCTCCTCGCCGGTCTCGATGTCGGCGGCGACGCAGGCGAACGGGATGTCCATGTCCGCGAACTCGCGCGAGCCG
>JACPYT010000004.1 GCA_016195805.1 Hydrogenophilales bacterium | reverse complement strand
CTTCTTGGCAGCTCCGCCAAACTTCTTCGACAGAATGGTGGTGATCGCCGCGGTCAAGGTGGTCTTGCCGTGGTCAACGTGTCCAATGGTGCCAACGTTTACGTGCGGCTTGGTCCGCTCGAATTTTTCCTTAGCCATTTCAAGTACCCCTCAAAATTTTCCACAAGAACGATGCGGTCCATCACAACCAGCACACCGACAACCGCTTTTCAACTTTTCAAACACTGGCGCGCCGCTTTAGCCATAGCAGCACCCAAAACCTGGTGCGCCGCGACAAACTACGGTCACCAAAAACCTGGTGCCCATGGGCAGGATTGAACTGCCGACCTCTCCCTTACCAAGGGAGTGCTCTGCCACTGAGCTACATGGGCTCGGACTTACTACCAAATAAGCCCATACAAACTGGAGCGGGTGAAGGGAATCGAACCCTCGTCTTAAGCTTGGAAGGCTTCAGCTCTACCATTGAGCTACACCCGCACGGGGTGGGCCGCGGTTATAAAGCCGCTAAAGCGTCGACAACCACGCTCCTCCCGCTTCGCCCTGCTCCTACTGCAAAAAAACTGGTGGTGGGGGAAGGATTCGAACCTTCGAAGGCAGAGCCGTCAGATTTACAGTCTGATCCCTTTGACCGCTCGGGAACCCCACCCAAACGAAGCGCGAGATTATAGGGGGGTTCCGGAGATACTGTCAAACATCTTCGCGGCAAAAAACCCGCCTGCCTCACACATTGAACAGGAAATTCATGACATCGCCATCCTTGACGACGTACTCCTTGCCTTCTGCACGCATCTTGCCGGCTTCCTTGGCGCCCTGCTCGCCCTTGCAGGCGACAAAGTCCTCGAACGAGATGGTCTGTGCCCGGATGAAGCCGCGTTCAAAATCGGTGTGGATCACCCCCGCTGCCTGCGGGGCGGTATCGCCCTTGTGGATGGTCCAGGCACGCACTTCCTTGACCCCGGCGGTGAAATAGGTCTGCAAACCGAGCAGGTCGTAGGCGGCACGGATCAGGCGATTGAGCCCCGGCTCGTCCCAGCCCAGCTCTTTCAGGTATTCCACGCGATCTTCCGGCGACAGCTCCTGCAGTTCCGCCTCCAGCGCCGCACACACCGGCACCACCGGCGCGCCCTCCTTGTCGGCAAAGGCTTTCAGCGCGTCAAGCATGGGATTGTCGTGGAAGCCATCCTCGCTGACATTGGCGACATACAGGGTCGGCTTGACCGTCATCAGGCACAAGGGCTTGATCGCCTCCAACCCCTCCGCATCCAGCCCGGCTGCGCGCGCAGGACGCCCTTCGTTGAGCGCGGCGACGACCGGCTTCAAGGCAGCCACCATCTTCTGCGCTTCTTTGTCGCCGGCGCGCGCCGGCTTCTCGAAGCGCGCCAGCGCCTTTTCGGCACTCGCCAGGTCAGCAAGCGCCAGCTCGGTGGCGATGGTTTCGACATCCGACAGCGGATCGACCTTGCCGGCGACGTGGATCACGTTTTCATTGTGAAAGCAGCGCACTACGTGGCAGATCGCATCCGTTTCGCGGATGTTGGCGAGAAACTGGTTGCCCAGCCCTTCGCCCTTGGAGGCGCCTGCGACCAGGCCGGCGATGTCGACGAACTCGACGATCGCCGGCACCACCCGCTGCGGCTTGATGATCTCGGCCAGTTGCGCGATGCGCGGATCCGGCACCTCGACCACACCGGTATTCGGCTCGATGGTGCAGAAAGGATAGTTTTCCGCCGCGATGCCCGCCTGGGTCAGCGCATTGAACAGGGTGGATTTTCCGACGTTGGGCAGGCCAACGATGCCGCATTTGAGACTCATGGGGTTTCCAGTTTAGGTTTGACTGAGGCGGTTTTGGCGGATGGATTGGTGTTGGCACGCTGGGTGGCCGCGCTCCACTCGCCTCGTTCGATCAGCGGCACCAGATCGAGCGCCCGCTCGATGGCCGCGTCGATTTCCGCCTGCTCCTCGCGGCGCGGCGGCTTCAGGACGTAATTCACGACTTCGTTGCGATCACCCGGATGTCCGATGCCAATACGCAATCGCCAGTAGTCCTGCGTACCGAGATGCGAGGTGATGTCCTTAAGGCCGTTGTGTCCGCCCATGCCGCCGCCGAACTTGAGTCGCAACTGGCCGGGCGGAATGTCGAGCTCGTCGTGCACCACCAGGATTTCGGCCGGCGCGATGCGATGAAAGCGCGCGAGCGCGCCCACCGCCTGTCCGGAACGATTCATGAAGGTTTGCGGCAGCAGCATCCAGGCGTTTCCGGGGCCGCGTCCGACGATGCCATGAAAGCGCGACTCGGGCGCCAGCGAAATGCCCCGCGCCTGCGCAAGCCGCGCGCAAAACCAAAACCCGGCATTGTGCCGGGTTTCTTCGTAGTCGCGCCCCGGGTTACCGAGGCCGACAATGAGACGGAGTGCCGTCATGACGACTCACAACGCAACCACAGGCGGGCTGCGTCAAGACTCAGGCTGCGGGCGCAGCAGGCGTCTCGGGCGCAGGTTCGTCAGACTTCATCCCTTTGGGCAGCGTAATCGTCGCCACCGCGGGGTTCTCGTGCTGAACATGCGCCACGAGTTCCACGCCCTCGGGCAGGGGGAGGTCGTTCGCATGGATGGAATGACCGATCTCCAGTGCCCCCATGTCCACCGCGATGAACTCGGGCAGATTGCCCGGCAGGCAGGTCACGTCGATTTCAGTCACCACATGGCTGACTTTGCCGCCGCCGGTTTTAACGCCAGGTGCAGTATCCGCATTCAGGAAGTGCAGCGGGACCTTGACGTGGATTTTGTGCGTCTTGTCGACCCGCTGGAAGTCGATGTGCAGCACCTGCTGCCGGTAGGGGTGCCATTGCGTATCGCGCAGCAGCACCGACTCCTTGGCGCCGTCGATATTCAGCGTCAGCACGGAGGCATGGAAGGCTTCCTTGCGCAGCGCATGGTACAGCGCATTGTGATCCAGTTCGATCTGCACCGGGGCGGCAGTGCCACCGTAGACGATGCCGGGGACCTTGCCCGCGTGACGCAGACGGCGGCTCGCACCCGTACCTTGCAATTCACGCTTGGCGGCGATGACTTCGATTTCCATAATATTTCTCCAATTTACCTACCTAATGATGCATTGCCGAAAATGATCAATGCATGCGAAAAGCCCCCGCGACCAGGGGCATTCAACCAGCCCTACTCGATGAAGAGCGAACTGACGGAATCCTCGTTGCTGATGCGGCGGATGGTTTCCGCCAGCAGTTCAGCCACCGACAACTGCCGGATTTTCTTGCATGCGCGCGCATCGTCGCGCAGCGGGATGGTGTCGGTCACCACCAGTTCGTCGAGCGCGGAATTCGTCACGCGTTCGGCGGCGCTGCCCGACAGCACAGCGTGTGTGCAATAGGCCATCACCTTCATAGCGCCATGTTCCTTCAGCGCATTGGCCGCCTCGCACAGCGTGTTGGCGGTGTCGACCATGTCGTCCATGATGATGCAGGTGCGATCCTTGACGTCGCCGATGATGTGCATCACCTTCGCCACGTTGGGCTTCGGGCGGCGCTTGTCGATGATCGCCAGATCGCATTCCAGGCGCTTGGCGATCGCCCGCGCCCGCACCACGCCGCCCACATCGGGCGACACCACCATCAGATTCGGATGGTTGCGCTTCCAGATATCGCCCAGCAGGATCGGACTGGAATAGATGTTGTCGACCGGGATGTCGAAGAAGCCCTGGATCTGGTCCGAATGCAGATCCATCGTCAGCAGGCGGTCGACGCCGGCGCCCTGCAGCATGTTGGCCACCACCTTGGCGGTGATCGCCACCCGTGCCGAGCGGGTGCGCCGGTCCTGGCGCGCATAGCCGTAATACGGGATCGCCGCGGTGATGCGACCGGCCGAGGCACGCTTCAGCGCATCGACCATCACCATGACTTCCATCAGAGTGTCGTTGGTCGGCTGACAGGTCGACTGCAGCACGAACACGTCCTTGCCGCGCACGTTCTCCAGGATTTCGACCATCACCTCGCCATCGGAAAACCGCGACACCGTGGCGCGGCCGAGATGAATATTCAGATGGCGCACCACATCGCTGGCCAGACGCGGGTTGGCATTTCCGCTGAACACCATCAGGTTGTCTATGGACACACGAGTCTCCGGCGATTTGGCTGGTCCGACACAACAACAAAAACAGCCGCCACCGGCGGCTGTTCGCTTAACTGGCTGGGGAGGTAGGGATCGAACCTACGAATGTCGGAATCAAAATCCGATGCCTTACCACTTGGCGACTCCCCAATAATTGGGTGCTGCTCAGGCGCAATAGTCGACCAGCGGATGCCTGTCGAGACCCTGCGCCACAAAACCCTGCATCGTTCCGGGCAACTGGCGCAGCACGTCGCGCGCTGCCTCTTCCGACCCGAATGATGCAAACACACAGGCGCCCGAACCGGTCATCCGCGCCTCGCCGAATTGCGCCAACCACTCGAGATGGCGGGCGACTTCGGGGTAGCGACTGACAACCACGGGCTGCAGATCGTTATGACCCATGCCTGCGGAAAAGGGCGCTATTTTGAGGGCTGGCGTGTTGCGTGTCAATTCCGGCGCAGCAAAAATTGCGGCGGTCGGCACCTGCACCGGCGGCATCGACACCACATACCAGGCTGGCGGCACGCTCACCGGATGCAGGATTTCGCCCACGCCCTCGGCAAACGCCGTCTGCCCGAACACAAACACCGGCACGTCGGCGCCCAGCTGGAGGGCCAGTTTCTGCAGGGTTTCGCGTGGCAGGTTGATCTGCCACAAGCGGTTCAGGGCCAGCAGCACGGTGGCGGCATCCGAACTGCCGCCGCCTAGTCCTCCGCCCATCGGCAATACTTTGTCGAGGCGGATGCTCACGCCGGCACCGCTAGGGGCATGGGCCTGCAGCAGGCGCGCGGCGCGCACGGTCAGGTCGCGGTCTTCCGGGACCCCAGGCAAGTCGCCTTCGCGCACTACGCGGCCATCGTCGCGCACGTCCAGATGCACGGTATCGGCGCGGTCGACCAGCCGGAACACGCTCTG
Organism: Hydrogenophilales bacterium; assembly: GCA_016195805.1. Taxonomy (GTDB): domain Bacteria; phylum Pseudomonadota; class Gammaproteobacteria; order Burkholderiales; family Thiobacillaceae; genus Thiobacillus. The sequence continues at coordinate 167,628 of JACPYT010000004.1, read as the reverse complement.
CAGCAAATGGTAGCCGTCGGCACGCCGGCCGGTGACGTGCAGGAACAGATTCAGCTTGGCGGGGGCGGGGTAGGCATGGCTCATTCGTTTTGCCAGCTGTCCGCCACCAGGCGGATTTCCAGGCCCTCGCGCGCGACCGTCAGCTTGCGCGGGCGCGCATCGGCAGCGTACTGCAGGTAATCGATCGTCCAGCCATCCTGCTTCAGTTGCGTCAGGCGTCCTGACGCGTCGCGCGTGGCCTCGAAAGCGCGGCCGGGCGCAGGACGTGCCTGCACCCACCACGTCAGCCCCGTGACCGGCAACACATAGCCGAGTGCCTCGCGCGTCAGGGTATCGGCGTCGCGGGCGTGGCGGGTGGGCTGATTAGGCATCTCGAGTGCCACGCCTTCGCCATCGCGCACGATGCGTGCCACCCCCTGTCCCAGCGGTGACGTCATCAGCAGTTCATCCCGGTCTTCACGGTGCTGCCAGCGGATCTGGCCCGACAGGTTCTGCTCGTCGCTCAGGACGCCGATGCGCCCCTGCAGGGTCCAGTTGGTGGACCGGAAAGGCACTTCGACGGCCGGGGGAACGGAAGAAACCGATGCGCAGCCCCCCAGGAGCAGCGCCAGCAGCGCTGTTGCAGTCCGGGCGCGCATCAGGGCTTGAGACGGCGCAGCGTTTCCAGCAGCACTTCGTTCTGCGGATGGGTTTGCAGACTGCTCTGCCACAGCTTGCCGGCCTCGTCGCGCTGGCCGCGCGCCCACAGCACTTCGCCCAGATGGGCGGCGATTTCGGGATCGGGGCGCACTTTGTAGGCGCGTTCGAGATAGTCCTGCGCACGCGCCAGATTGCCCGAGCGGTATTGGGCCCAGCCCACGCTGTCGAGGATGAAAGGGTCGTCCGGCGCCAGCGCCAGCGCCTTGTCGAGGAGTGCGATCGCTTCGGGCAGACGCTTGGTGCGATCGGCCAGCGTGTAGCCGAGCGCATTGTAGGCCTGCGCATCATTGGGACGCAGCACGATCACGCGGCGCAGGTCCGCCTCCAGCACATCGAGTTTGTCGAGCTTCTCGGCTGCCATGGCGTGGTCATAGAGCAAATCCGCCGAATCGGGATAGCGCTTGAGCCCCTCCGACAGCACCTCGAAGACCGCCGCGTATTGCTTGCTGTCGCGCAACAACTCGGCCTGGGCCTGAATCAACCGCACATTTTGCGCATCATTTTCGCCATGGGTCGCCTGCAACAGGGCGCGCGCCGCATCCAGCCTGCCTGCCTGCGCCAGCAACGCAGCCTGGCGCGCACGCGCCGGTACCAGGTAATTGCCTGCCTTGACCGCGGCATAATGCGCCGCGGCATCGTCGGGCTGTTTCATCTGCTCGGCCGCCTGGCCCAGATAAAACTGCACGGCATCCGGGTCGCGCGGGTTGTATTCCAGGGTCTGCGCCAGAAACCCGCGTGCCGCTGCGGCATCGCCCATTTGCAGGGACAGCAGGCCCGCAGCAAAACTCACTTCGGCATTGCGCGGAAAATCCTGGGTCAGTCGGGTGAACTCGGTACGTGCTTCGTCCAGGTGATTGGCACTGACCAGGACGCGCGCATAGGCCAGCCGCATCTCGCGGGCGTCGGCATGCGCGGCCAGGAAGGTCCGCATGAAAGCGAGCGCATCGGCATGCGACGTCTGGTCGAGAATCTGGGCCCGCAACAGGGCGGCAGGCTCCCAGCCAGGGCGCAGGTCGTCGGCTTTCTGCAACGCCGCGACCGCCATCTCGGTCTGCCCGGCACCGGCTGCGACCTGGGCAACGGCAAAACGCGCCTCCGGCAAGCCCGGATAGTCTGCGGCCAGCCGTTCAACCAGGTCCAGCCCGGCCTGCGAGCTGCGCGCTTTTCCCATCACGGTCGTCAGATGCAGAAAGCCATTGGCGGGGTCCTTTTTCAGCAGGACTCGCAGAATGGGCTCGGCCTCGGCGAGCTTGCCCTCGTTCAGCAGCAGCACCGCCAGCGTCTGCTGGGCAGGCTCGGAATCCGGCTCGGCCGCCGCCCACAGCCGCGTAGCCTCCAGCGCGCCCGCAGGATCATGCGCAAACAACGACACTTCGGCGGCACGGCGGGCGATACGGGGGTCGCGCGTCTGCCGCGCCAAGTCGAGATAAGCCGATTCGGCGACGCCGATCTCGCCGCGCTGCCCGGCCACCTCGGCGACCAGAAACTTGAACAGGATATCGGGCGTGAGCGGTTGCTTGGGCAATGCAGCCTTGTCTGCGGCTTCCGCCGCCAGGTCGGCGGCAGGTCCAACCCCGGCCTCGGCAGGCTGCTGCGCCTGGGACTCCGTCGCCACAGGCTGCGATGCCTTGACGCCGACCTGGCTGCATGCGGTCGCGAGTGCCAGCACTGCGTAAAGGGGAAGGGTTTTGAGGAATGCCATGTTGTGCCTTGTTGATAGGTTGCCTGCCACGATTCTAAGCGTTGGAGGCGTTCCTGTATGCAAGGTTCACCCTTGCGTCGTCATTGCGAACGCAGCGCATCGATGGGATCGAGCCCGGCGGCGCGGCGCGCCGGATAAAAGCCGAAAAATACGCCGATGAGGAAGGACACGCCGACCGCCAGCAGCACCGAGGCGGCCGTCACCGCAACCGGCAGTCCAGCAAGTCGGCCGACCAGCCAGGCGCCCCCGATGCCGAGCAGCAGGCCGATCCCGCAGCCGATCAGCGACAGCGTCAACGCCTCGATCAGGAATTGCCACAGCACGTCGCGGCGGCGCGCGCCTATTGCCATGCGGATGCCGATTTCGCGGGTGCGCTCGGTCACCGACACCAGCATGATGTTCATGATGCCGATGCCGCCCACCACCAGCGAAATGGCGGCGATGGCGCCCAGCAGCAGGCTCATGATGCGGGTGGTCGAGGCGGCGGTCTCGGCGAGTGCAGTCAGGTTGCGCACGGTAAAGTCGTCGTCCTGCCCCACGCCGATCCGGTGCCGGCTGCGCAGCAGGTCGTTGATGGCGGTCTCGGCGGCGGCCATACGTTTTTCCGACACCGCCTGCACCATGATGAAACGGGCGCGGTTGCGCAGGGTGTTGCTGAAGATTTTTTGCTGCGCACTGCTGATCGGCACCAGCACGGTGTCGTCCTGGTCGCGCCCGTCCAGGCTCTGACCCTTGGACGCCAGCACACCGATCACCTCGAACGGCGCCTGCTTGATGCGGATGATCTTGCCGACGGGGTCCTCGTCGCCGAACAGTTCGCGCGCCACCACCGCGCCGATCACCGCCACCCGCGCGCCGCGGCGCACGTCGGCGTCGCTGAAGAAGCTGCCCGACGCCATCGACCAGTTCCGCACCACCGCGTAGTCCGGCGTGGTGCCGTAGACCGAGGTGTTCCAGTTGACGCCGCCGTAGATCAGCTGGGCGCCGCCGGGCGACACCGGTGCCGACGCCACGATGTCGGGCAGCTCGCGGATGGCATCGGCATCGTCGAAGGTCAGCGAGGGCGCATCGCCGGTCGCCACGCGTGCCCCGCCCGACGAGACGGCGCCCGACATGATGATGAAGAGATTGCTGCCCATCGACTCGATCGCGCCGCGCACCATCACCTGCGCACCCTGGCCGATCGCCAGCATGAGGATGACCGCCGCCACGCCGATGACCATGCCGAGCATGGTGAGGAAACTGCGCATGCGGTGCGTGGTGAGCGCATGCCAGGCGGTCTCGAGCAGGCTGGTGAAAATCATGCGGCAAGCTCGGCCTGCGCCACGTCCTCGATCACCCGTCCGTCCTGGAAGCGGATGCGCCGTCGCGCATACGCGGCGATGTCGGCTTCGTGCGTCACCAGCACCAGCGTGATGCCTTCTTCCCGGTTAAGCTGGCTGAAGAAGCCCATCACCTGCCGGCTGGTTTCGCTGTCGAGGTTGCCGGTCGGCTCGTCGGCGAAGATGATGCGCGGGCGGGTGGCCAGCGCGCGGGCGATCGCCACCCGCTGCTGCTGCCCGCCCGACAGCTGCAGCGGCGTGTGGTGCGAGCGCTCGCCGAGGCCGACACGTTCGAGCATGGCCTGCGCCTGACGCCGCCGTGCCTCGCGCCCCATGCCGGCATACATCAGCGGCAACGCCACGTTGTCGAGCGCAGTGAGCTTGGGCAGCAGGTTGAAACCCTGGAACACGAAGCCGATCTCGCGATTGCGCAAGGCGGCCAGCTGATCCGACGACAGGCGGCTGACATCCTGCCCGTCGAGGTGGTAGCTGCCGCGAGTGGGACGGTCGAGGCAGCCGAGCAGGTTCATGAAGGTGCTCTTGCCCGAGCCCGACGCGCCCATGATGGCGACGAACTCGCCTTCGGCGATGCTGAGGCTCACCCCGCGCAGCGCCTGGAATACGCCGGCGCCGGTCGGATAGTCCTTTTCGAGATCCACCACCTCGATCAGCGGCGCCGCCGGTTTTGCCATCAGAACAGGCGTCCGCGCGACATACCGCTGTTGTCTTTTTTGGCCGCCAGATCGGCCACGATCACGGCGTCGCCCGGCTTCAATTCACCGGCGACGATTTGCGTGTAGGCCTTGTCGCTGATGCCGGTCTTGACCGCCACCCGCACCGGCTTGCCGTCGACCAGCCGGTACACCGCCGAGCCGCGCGACTTGCCTGCGCTTTCGACGACGCTGCCCGCCTGCGGCCGGAAACGCAGCGCCGTCGTCGGCACCCGCAGCACGTTCGGCCGGGTTTCGACCAGCACGCGCAGGTTGGCCGTCATGCCCGGCATCAGAGCCAGGTCGGGGTTGGCGACATTCACCACCACGTTGTAGGTGACGACGTTCTGCGCGGTCGTGGCGTTCAGCCGCACCTGCCGCACCGCGCCGCTGTATTCGGTGTCGGGGAATGCATCGACCCGGAATTTCACTGGCTGCCCCACCTTGATCTGCCCGATGTCGGCTTCCGACACGGTGGAATCGATCTGCATCTGGGTCAGATCCTTGCCGATCTGGAACAGCGTCGGCGTCTGGAAGCTCGCCGCCACGGTCTGCCCGACGTCGACCTGGCGGTTGATCACGGTGCCGTCGACCGGCGAACGGATGATCGAGAAGCCGAGATTGGTCTGGTCGCGCGTCACCTGCGCGCGCGCCAGCCGCACCTGCGCCTCTGCCTGCGCGCGCGCGGCCAGCGCCTGATCGAGTTCCTGCTGTGACACATATTCCTGTTTGAACAGCGTCTGCATGCGCACCGCGTTGGCCCGGGCCAGATCCAGTTGCGCCTGCGCGTTGGCGAGGTTGGCGGTACTTTGCGCCAACGCGGCCTTAAACAATGCCGGATCGAGTTCGGCCAGCACCTGTCCCGCCTTCACCTGCTGGTTGAAGTCGGCATCGATGCGCTTCACCGTCCCCGACACCTGGGTACCGACGTTGACCAGGGTGACCGGGTTGAGCGTGCCGTTGGCCGAGACCTCGGCCGCAATATCTCCGCGATCCACCGTCACGGTGCGATATTGCGGCTCGGCAGGCTTGTTCTTGCCGCTCCACCACCACACCGCTGCAGCCGCCACCACAACCAGCAGCGCAAGCATTGCCGTTTTTTTCATCGCGTCCCTTCCTGCTGCACCGGCTCCAGCCAGTCCCAGCTCAAATCCCCAATGGCCTGAGCCAGATTGGCCCGCGCCACCCGCAGGCCCAGCCGCGTCTGCAGCTGGGTCTGGCGCGCCTGCGCCAGATTGGCCTGGGCGCTCAGCACGTCCAGCAGAATGCCCAGCCCGGCCTGATAACGCCCCAGCGCGAGTTTCTCGGCCGCCACGGCGCTTTCCACCAGATCGGCGCTGCGGCTGTCCGCTTCGGTTTCGCTCTTCACGCCGTAATAGGCGCGCCACACGTCCAGCGCCACCTGATTGGCCACGCGGTCGCGTTCCGCCACAGCCAGGTCGGCCTGGGTTTGCGCCGCGGCGATCTGATAGGTGTTGCGGTAGCCGGTGAAGAGCGGGATGGTCAGGTTGATCCCGACGCTGGAACTGGTCGCTGCCAGGGAACCGCCATCTTGCCGCTGAGCATCGTAAAAGGCCGACAAGCTGGGCTTGCCGGCGGCCTTCGCGCTCCGCACCCCGGCCCGCTGCGCAAGCACCGTGGCCTCCGCCGCACGCAGATCCGGCCGCCGGCTGAGCGCGGCATCGATCAGCGCATCCACCTTGGTGCTCAGGTCGGGGGTCTGGCTGAACGCCGCCTCGCTATCGATCACGCTGAAGCCGGTCTGCCGGGCATCGCCCATCAGCGCGGCCAGTTCGCCCTGCATCCGCTCCGCCTCGCCTTCGGCGCGGATGCGGTCGATCTGGCGCTGGGTATAGACGGTTTTCGCCTGCAGCCGATCGAACGGAATGGCCGTTCCCGCGGCCACCCGTGCGGTTGCCGCATTCAGCGCGGCGAGCGCCGAAGTCTCGGCCTCGCGCGCGACGGTGACCGCACCCTGCGCGGTCAGCAGATTGAAGTAGGCCGTGACCGTCTGCAGATAGAGTTGCCGCACGCTGGCATCCTGGCTGGCGCGTGCCGCAGCCAGCAGCGCTTCGGCGGCATCGCGCTGGGCCGCCCGCCCGCCGAAGTCAACCAGCAGATACTGCGCGTCCAGCCCCAATTGCCAGGCGCTGTAGTCGTTCGGAAGCACGCGTGCACCGTTGCGGGACGCGCTGCCGCTGGCCGACAGGCTGGGCAGATAGGCGCTGTACGCCTGCCCCAGTTCGGCGGCACGCAGCCGCGCCGTAAGCCAGGCGCTGCGGGTGGCCGGATTGGTGCACAGGGCACGCTCCACCGCCTCCGCCAGCGTGATCGGGCCCGACGGCGCGGCGGTGTCGCATACGGCTGCCGGGCGCAGCTCGGGCGCACGTGACGGCGGCACGCGGTCGAGTACGCCGAAGGGATCCGCAGCCGAAGCCGCACTGCTGACCAGCAAACCCAGCAGCAAGGAAAATCGTGCGTTCAAAATAGGGAAAATTTCAGGGGTGAAAGCGCGTTATATAGAATGACAGTGTATCGGTTCGGTTCCCGCTTGCGGGGACAAACCGTCGCAGGATGTCGTCCCGTAGTCGATCCCAACCCATCTCGCGCAACGCGCCCGCCCCCACCATGCCGGAACTGCCCGAAGTCGAAACCACCCGCCTGGGATTGCTGCCACGCCTGCAGCATCGCACCCTCACGCGCATCGTGGTGCGCAACCCGCGCCTGCGCTGGCCCGTGCCGGGCGACCTGGAGGCACGGCTAGGCTGGCTGACGCTCAAGGGGATAGCCCGGCGCGGCAAATACCTGCTGTTCGATTTTGGCGCGGCCACGCAGATCGTCCATCTGGGCATGTCGGGCAGCCTGCGCCTGACCGGGCCCGGCGAACCGGCTGCCCTGCACGACCATGTCGACTGGCTGTTCGACGACGGCACCACGCTGCGGCTGCGCGACCCGCGCCGCTTCGGCGCCGTACTGTGGACCGCGCATCCGGCCCAGCATCCGCTGCTGGCCCACCTGGGGCCGGAGCCGCTGACGCCGGCGTTCGACGCCGCGTATCTGCATGCGCAGTGCCAGCGCCGCAACACGGCGATCAAGCAAGTCATCATGGATGCGCAGGTGGTGGTCGGCGTCGGCAACATCTACGCCTCCGAGTCGCTGTTCCATGCCGGCATCCGCCCGGGCACCGCTGCGCGACGCCTCAGCCGTCCGGCCTGCGCGCGGCTGGTCACGGCAATCAAGCAGGTGCTGACGGCCGCCATCGCCGCAGGCGGCAGTTCGCTACGCGATTACGTCGCGAGCGACGGCGAACTAGGCTATTTCCAACTGCAGACGCGGGTATACGACCGCGAGGGACTGCCGTGCAAGGTTTGCGGCACGCCAATCCGCCGCATCGTGCAGGGGCAGCGTGCAAGTTTCTATTGCTCGGCCTGCCAGCACTGACGCCGCCCTGCCGCAGAAATCAAGTTTGTCATTACCATGTCGTTAAATGACTGTGCCATATCCCTGATCGGCCCCCATGAAATCCACTACCCTGGTTGACGAATTCGAGCACTACAGCACCTGGCGCGATGCCGTGTACGTGCGCGTCGAAGCGCTGCGCGACTGGCTCAACGTGCAGGAACTGGGCGACGCCGAATCCGAGATGCGCTTGAACCAGCTGCTCGGCCGCCTGCAGGAAGACAAGCTGAACGTGGCCTTCGTCGCCGAATTTTCGCGCGGCAAGTCCGAACTCATCAACGCCATCTTTTTTTCGGATTACCGCCAGCGTGTGCTGCCGTCGTCCGCCGGGCGCACCACCATGTGCCCCACCGAACTGTTTTTCGACCCGCTCCGCCGACCGTCCCTGCGGCTGTTGCCCATCGACACCAAGACCCGCGAAGGCAGTATCGCTGACTTCAAGCACGACGCGGACGCCTGGACCGAATTCCCGCTCAACCTCGATTCCGCGGAAGACATGAGCGCGACGCTGATGCGACTGGCCGATACGGTCGACGTCGACGCCTCCACCGCCGAGGCCTTCGGCCTGATCAATCCCGCCGACGAGGAAACCGCACGCAGTCTGGAACGCGACGGCAGCATCGCGATTCCGCGTTGGCGCCATGCGCTGATCAACTTTCCCCATCCGCTGCTGAAGCAGGGACTGGTCATCCTCGACACGCCCGGCCTCAACGCCATCGGCACCGAACCCGAACTGACGCTCAACATGCTGCCCAGCGCCCATGCGGTGCTGTTCCTGCTGGCCGCCGACACCGGCGTCACCCGGTCGGACATCGAGATCTGGCGCCAGTATATTGCGCCGGTGCAGGGTGCCAGCCGGGCGCGGCTGGTCGTGCTGAACAAGATCGACGGCCTGTGGGACGAGCTCAAGACGCAGGCGCAGATCGACGCCGAAATCGCCAAGCAGGTCGCCAGCAGCGCCGCGCTACTCGACCTGCCCCCAAGCCAGGTCTACCCGGTGTCGGCGCAGAAAGCGCTGGTCGCCAAGGTCAAACGCGACGCCGCGCTGCTGACGAAGAGCCGCCTGCCCGAACTGGAGGCTGCGCTGTCGCAGGAACTCATCCCCTGCAAGCAGGCGCTGGTCGGGGAATCGGCCCAGGCCGCGGTGGAGGACGTGGTGATCAAGACCACCGAGCTGCTGGAAACCCGACTCGCCACGATCCAGGATCAGGTCGACGAATTGCAGGGCCTGCGCGGCAAGAACCGCGACGTCATCCAGCACATGATGGTCAAGGCCAACGAGGACAAGCAGCAGTTCGAACGCGGCCTGGAGCAGTTCAATGCCTTGCGCAATGTGTTCGCGACGCAGGTCGAGGCGCTGCGGCAACGGCTGGGCATGGAGGCGCTACGCAACGAGGTGCGCCATACCCGGCAGGCGATGGAAAAGAGCCATTTCAGCGTGGGGCTGCGCGAGGCGATGGGCCGCTTCTTCCGTCAGCTGGACGGCAACCTGGATGCGTCGTCGGCGACCATCAAGGAAATCCGCGCCATGATGACGGCGATGTACCAGAAATTCAGCGACGAGCACGGGCTGGCGGCGGTCAACCCGCCGGATCACAGCCTGCAAAAATATCGCAAGGAAATGGCGCGGCTGGAACGCATTTTCGACGAGCGCTTCAACACCGTGTTCAAGATGCTGACGGTAGGCCAGCACCAGCTGACTGCGCGCTTTTTCGAGACGCTGGCGAGCAAGGTGGTTCAGGTTTTCGAACTGGCCAACAGCGAAACCGAGGCCTGGCTAAAGGCCTTGATTGCGCCGATGGAAACCCAGGTACGCGAACACAAACTCCAGTTGAAACGCCGGCTGGAAAGCGTCAGCCGCATCCACGCCGCAACCGAGACGCTGGACGAGCGCATTGCCGAACTGGAAACCTCGATCGGCAGCGTGAGCGATCAGCTGGACAGCCTGGCGCGCATCAACCTGCGCATTGCCGACGCCCTGGTGGACGAGCTCGGCGGAGCCCTTCTAGCCAAAACGGCCTGAGCCTAGGGCCTGTTAACACTCATTTCGCGCCTGCGTTGCCACGAGAAAGCGATGGATGCAAGGCGCGGCGCGCCCGCAAGGGCTAGCCCTTGCCAAGCGGCGCAACGCAGCAGACGCGCTTTCTCGTAGCAACCCGGAGGGGCGGGGCGATTCGGGCGCATCCCTTTGTCGCAGGTCGCTTGCTGAGAACGACTCAGCCGCGCACCCTGCTTCGCGGGCTGCATCCCGAATCGTCCTCGCCGCAGGTGCAAAATGAGCGTTAACAGGCCCTACTTGCCCGCGGTCAGGCGCAGAAATTTCTCCTGCAGCTGTTCCTTCGTCTCCGGGTAATCCGGATTGAGCGGTATGCAGTCGACCGGGCACACCTCGACGCACTGCGGCGTGTCGAAATGGCCGACGCATTCGGTGCACTTGTTGGGATCGATGATGTAAATCTCGTCGCCCTGCGAAATGGCGTCGTTCGGGCATTCAGGCAGGCAGACGTCGCAATTGATGCATTCGTCCGTGATCATCATTGACATGTCATTCTCCGGGTCATATCAGCTTTTGCTTATTTTCTCACTTAATCGCTGCGCCACCAATGGGTGGACGAAAGGCGTCACGTCCCCCCCCAGCTGCGCGATCTCGCGGATCATGCTGGCGGAAATGAACATGTACTGGTCCGATGGCGTCAGGAACAGGGTCTCGATATCGGGCTTGAGGTTGCGGTTCATGCCCGCCAGCTGGAATTCGTATTCGAAGTCGGACGCCGCGCGCAACCCCCGCAGCACGGCGATCGCGCCCTGCTCGGCGACGAAGTCGATCAGCAGACCGGAGAAGCCCTCGACCCGCACCTGCGGCACGTCGGCCAGCACGTCGCGCGCCATCGCCACCCGCTCCTCCAGGGTGAAAAATGGTCGCTTGTTGCGCGCTTCGGCCACCGCGACGACGACATGATCGAACAGCCGCACCGCGCGCCGCACCAGGTCCTCGTGGCCGCGCGTGATGGGGTCGAAGGTACCCGGGTAGACGGCAGTCAGCATCGATTCATCATTCCTTGATCAGCAGCGCAAAATGCGAGCGCCCCGCGCGCCCGCTGCGGTGGATGATAAACCCGTCCGGCGCCCTCACCTCGCTTCCCTGCTCGATATAGGCATGGCCGCCGGGTTTGAGATGACGCGCCAGATCGGCCAGCACCGCGCCGGCGAGGTCGCTGTCGAACGGCGGATCGACGAAGATCAGGTCGAAGGTCTCGCGGCTGTTCGCCAGCCACGCCAGCGCGTCGGCACGCAGGATGTCGACCTGGTTGGCGCCGAGCACGGCCCGGTTCTTTTCCAGCGCGCCGGCCGCCTTGAGATCGCGTTCGATCATGACGACCCGCCCCGCCCCGCGCGAAGCCGCCTCGAAACCCAGCGCGCCGCTGCCGGCAAACAGGTCCAGGCAGGCCCAGCCCGGCAGGTCCTGGCCCAGCCAGTTGAACAGCGTCTCGCGTACCCGGTCGGGCGTCGGACGCAGGCCTGCGCCATCGGGGAAGTCGAGCAGGCGGCGGCGGTATTGCCCGCCGATGATGCGCACCCGGTTGGCTGCGCCGTGCGCGCGCCGGGGCGCCGCCTGCTTAGCGAGCACTGCCCACCACCACGGTCACCAGCTTGTCTGGATCGATGTGGCGGGCAAACGCCTGCTTCACCGCCGCGACGTCGACCGCATTGACCTTGTCGACCCAGGTGTCCAGATAATCCAGCGGCAGATTGTAAAAACCGATCAGCGACAGGTATTCGAGAATCTTCTTGTTGCTGTCGATGCGCAGCGGAAAGCCGCCGGTGAGGTTGGCCTTGGCTTGGGTGAGTTCCGCCTCGCTGGGGCCTTCGGCGATGAACTGCCGCAGCGTGGCCTGCGCCACCTTGAGCGCGTCGTCGGTCTGCTCGGTCTTGGTCTGCAGGCCGAGCTGGAACGGGCCGGCCTCCATCATCGGCAGAAAATAGCTGTAGGCGCTGTAGGCATAGCCGCGCTTGTCGCGCACCTCGTGCATCAGCCGCGAATCGAAGCCGCCGCCGCCCAGCACATAATTGCCCACGAACAGCGGGAAGAAATCGGGATCGTTGCGCGCCATGCCCACCGCCCCCACCAGCACATGGCTTTGCGTGGAGGGGAAAGCGATCCGCTGCACGGTTGCCGCCGCCGGTCCGGGTTTCGGCAACGCCGGCACGGTGGCCGCATTGGACAAGCCGCCGGCCAGGCGTGCGGCGATGGCCTCGGCGTCGGCACGGGAGATGTCGCCCATCAACGCAATCACGGCATTGGGCGCGCTGTAGTGCGTACGGTAGAACCGCTGCAACTCCGCACGCGTCAGGCGTTCGATCGCGGCGGGTTCGCCCGCTTCATCGTGCGCGTAGGGGTGCGTGCCATACAGGGCACGATAGAACGCCTTGTCGGCGACGGTACCGGGGTCGGCCTCCGCCTCGCGGATGCCCGCGATGAGACGCTGTTTCTCGCGCTTGATCACGGCCTGCGGGAAATCGGGCTGTTGCAGGACGCGCGTCAGGATATCGAGCGCCGCGTTCTTTTCGGCCGCGGACGCCAGAGTACGCAAGCTGACGCCCGCGCGGTCGCGGTCGAAACTGCCCCCCAGCTCTGCACCCACATCGGCCAGGCGATGCGCAATCGCCGTGTCGCTGAGGCCGCCGGCCCCTTGATCGAGGAGAATGTGGGTCAACTGGGCGAGCCCCGCTTGGCCGGCAGGATCGCGGGCGCTGCCCGCAGGAAAGTCGACCGAGATGTCGAGGATGGGCAGTTCGTGGCTTTCGACGAAGATCACCCGCGCGCCTTGCGGCGTCTGCCAGTGCTGGAGGGTCAGCGCGGCCTGCGCCGACAGGGGCAGACTCAGCAACAGGGCGACGCAAAAAGACTTAATTGTCATGGCGGACTCCCGGCACCGCGGCGCGGTGCGTCTGGGGTTGCAGGGGTTGCGGGTCGAGCACGCCCACGCTCAGCTGGTCGTCCTGCAGCCACTGTTTCGCTGCGGCCTGCACGTCCTGGACGCTGACCGCACGCAATTTGTCGACCCGGTGCGCAAGCGCCGCGGGCGGCAGGCCGGCGGTCACGTATTCGCCGAGCTGCATCGCCTGGTAGAACAGCGAGTCGCGCTGGTAGACGTCTGCGGCGATGACCTGCGCCTTCACCCGGGCGAGCTCGGCTTCGCTGATGCCGTCGCGCTGGAGCCGCCCGACCTGGTCGCGAATGGCTTTCTCGAGTTCATCCACCGACTTGCCCGGCGCAGGCGTCGCATCGATCATGAACATGCCCGGGCCGCGCGACACCGCGTCGTAGCCTGCGCTCGCACTCACTGCAATCTGCTGCGTCTTGACCAGCGCTTGCTGCAGCCGGGCCGAGTCGTTGCCGGACAACACGCCCGCGAGGATCTGCAACGCATAGGGCGCGGTGTCCTTCTGCCAGTCCCGGAGTACCGGTGCATGCCAGGCCATCAGCAGGTAGGGCAGCTTCGCGGGCGCCTTGACCACGATGCGCTTCTCGCCGATCTGTGCGGGTTCGTCCTGTGGCTTGCGCGTCGGCAAGGCACGAGCAGGAAGCACCCCGAAATAGCGTTTTGCCAGCGCGATCACGTCGTCCGCCTTCACGTCGCCCGCCACCACGAGCGTGGCGTTGTTGGGCACATACCAGCGGGCATACCAGTCGCGCGCATCCTGCGCGGTCAGATGCTGGAGATCGTCCATCCAGCCGATGACAGGGCGTCGATAAGGGCTCTCCTGGTAGGCTGCCGCCATCAAGTGTTCGTAGACGACCGACTGCGGCTGGTCGTCGGTGCGCAGCCGGCGCTCCTCCATCACCACCTGCATTTCCTTGGCGAACAGGTCGTCGCGGATGACGAGATTGGCCATGCGGTCCGATTCCAGCTGCATCGCCAGTTCCAGCCGGTCTTTCTGCATCTGCTGGAAATACGCCGTGTGGTCGCGGTTGGTGAAGGCATTCTCGCGCCCGCCGGCGGCGGCGATGCGTTTGGAGAACTCGCCCGGCGGCACCGTCTTCGTGCCGCGGAACATCATGTGCTCCAGCACGTGCGCCACCCCGGTGGTGCCGTTGAATTCGTCCATCGATCCGGCGCGATACCACACCTGCGACACCATCACCGGTGCCCGATGATCTTCCTGCACGATCACCCGCAGGCCATTGTCCAGCGTGACGTCCGTCACCGCCGCCTGCGCACTGCCCACCACCAGCAGCGCCAGTAGCATTCCCCGCATGCCGAGCATGTTTTCACCTCGTGTTGAATGAGTCCGAATGATAAGCCGTACGCGAATGATAAGATTAGGCGTCCGTCAAACAGCTGTGCTGACTCCCTTTGTCCGTGTTTAGTTTCTTCAAGTCCAAACCGCCTGCCGCCGAACCGCCTTCCCCTGACGCGCAGTCCGCGCCTGTCGCGCCCCAACCCGAGTCGCGTCCCGGTTGGGCACAGCGGCTGAAGCAGGGCCTCGCCAAGACCCGCGACAAACTGGGTGGTCAGCTGGCCGGCCTGTTCGGCGTCGGACGCAAGATCGACGCCGAGCTGTTCGAGGAACTCGAAACCATCCTGATCACCGCCGACGTTGGCGTCGACGCCACCCACGCCCTGCTCGACACCCTGCAGAAGAAAGTGCGCCGCGAAAACCTCACCGAGGCCTCCGACCTGCAGGCCGCCCTGAAGGACGCCCTGGTCGACCTGCTGACGCCGCTGCAGGCGCCGCTCGACGTCACCCCGCACAAACCCTTCATCCTCATGCTGGCCGGCGTCAACGGCGCCGGCAAGACCACCACCATCGGCAAGCTCGCCAAGCTGTACCAGTCGCAGGGCCTGTCGGTGCTGCTGGCGGCCGGCGACACCTTCCGCGCGGCGGCGCGCGAACAGCTGCAGGTCTGGGGCGAGCGCAACAACGTGACGGTGGTGAGCCAGGAAAAAGGCGATTCCGCCGCGGTGATCTTCGACGCCATCCAGGCCGCGCGCGCGCGCAACATCGACGTCGTGCTGGCCGACACTGCCGGCCGCCTGCCGACGCAGCTGCACCTGATGGAAGAGATCAGGAAGGTCAAGCGCGTGATCGAGAAGGCCATCCCCGGCGCGCCGCATGAAGTGCTGCTGGTGCTGGACGCCAACACCGGGCAGAACGCCGTCACCCAGGTCAAGGCCTTCGACGATGCGCTCGGCGTGACGGGCCTCGCGCTGACCAAGCTCGACGGCACCGCCAAGGGCGGCGCCATCGCCGCCATCGCCTACGCCTGTTTAACGCGGCCGCGGCCGATCCCGGTGCGCTACATCGGCGTCGGCGAGACCGTGGACGACCTGCGCCCCTTCGACGCACGCGAATTCGTCGAAGCCATATTTCCTGTTTAGGGCAGCCACCGCATGATCAGCTTCAGCCAGGTCACCAAACGCTATCCCGGCGGGCACGAAGCCCTCTCCGGCGTCAGCCTCGCCATCGAGCAGGGCGAACTGGTTTTCCTCACCGGGCACTCCGGCGCCGGCAAGAGCACGCTGCTGAAGCTCATCGCCGCGATCGAACGCCCGACCAGCGGCGTGGTGTCGGTCAGCGGCCAGAACATCAGCCGGCTGTCGCGCCGGGCGGTACCCTATCTGCGTCGCAACATCGGCCTGGTGTTCCAGGACCACAAACTGCTGTTCGACCGCAGCGTGATCGACAACGTGGTGCTGCCGCTCGACATCGCCGGCTTCGACCGCCGCGAGTCCCTGAAGCGCGCCCGCGCGGTCATCGACAAGGTCGGCCTGCTCAACCGAGAGAAGGCCCATCCCGTCAGCCTGTCGGGTGGTGAGCAGCAGCGCCTCTGCATCGCCCGCGCACTGGTGAGCCGCCCCGCCCTGCTGCTGGCCGACGAACCTACCGGCAATCTCGACGCCGGCTACGCCGCCGACATCATGGCGATGTTCCGCGACTTCCATCAGGTCGGCACCACGCTGGTGATCGCCACCCACGATGAACGCGCCATCACGGCGCTGGGTGGTCGTACCCTGCACCTGGACCACGGCAGGATCGGGGAGGTGCCGGCATGATCGGCTGGCTGCGTCATCACAGGCACGCGCTCGTCACCACACTGCGTCGGCTGGGTACCCAGCCGTTCACAACGCTCCTGACCGCGCTGGCCATGGGCGTGGCGATCAGCCTGCCGAGCGGGCTGTATCTGGGTCTGGGCAACCTCGCACGGGTGGCCAGCGACCTGCCCGCACAGCCGGAAATCAGCCTGTTTCTCAATGTCGGTGCATCCGCCGAACAAAAACAGGCTATCGCCGCGCGGCTCAAGCAGCCCGACATCGAACAGGCCCGCTACGTGCCCAGAGACCAGGCGCTTGCCACCCTGAGCGCCTCGCAGGACCTGGCCGACATCACTGCCGGCCTCACTGAAAACCCGTTGCCGGACGCCTGGATCGTGCGGCCGCAAGCCTCATCACGCGAAGCGCTGGTGCGGCTCTCCGACAGCCTGACCAAATTGCCGGGTGTGGCGGAAACCCACCTCGACAGCCAATGGGCGGAGCGCCTGCAGGCCGCCCTCGACATCGGCCGCACGGTCGTCTGGGTTCTGGGCGGCCTGTTTGCCATAGCTCTGATCGCCATCTCGGGCAACGCCATCCGCGCCCAGGTGCTGGCCCGACGCGACGAAATCCTGGTCAGTCGGCTGATCGGCGCCACCGACTGGCATATCCGCCGCCCCTTCCTCTACCTGGGCGCGCTACAGGGGTTGCTCGGCGGACTCGCGGCAGGTGGCGTGCTGGCCATTGCCGGCACGATCCTGCAGGCACCGGTCGAACACCTGGCAGGCCTGTACGGATCGACGTTCCATCTGCTGCCACCCAACGGGACCGAAATCGCCGCGGTACTCGGCCTGACCACCTTATTCGGCTGGCTGGGCGCCTGGCTCTCGGTCACCCGGGCCCTGCACCAAGTCGAAGCGGCACGCTGATTTCCCTCTCCACGGGAACCCTTCATTGCTTTAGCACTCTTATACAGCGAGTGCTAAAATGTTCCTAAAGGGGGGTTCCACACGCATGAATCGATCGATGTCTTTACCTGTCCCTGCTGCTTACAGCCTGGATAGCTACATTCAGACCGTCAACCGTTATCCCATGCTCAGCCTGGAAGAGGAGCAGAAATTTGCACGGGCTTGGCACGACAAACAGGATGTCGAGGCTGCGCGCCAGCTGGTCGTATCGCACCTCCGCGTAGTGGTGAGCGTGGCGCGCCACTATCTCGGCTATGGGCTGCCGCACGCCGATCTCATTCAGGAAGGCAATGTCGGCCTGATGAAGGCCGTGAAGCGTTTTGACCCGGACCGCGGCGTGCGCCTGGTGTCGTTTGCGCTGCACTGGATCCGCGCCGAGATCCACGAATACGTCCTGAAGAACTGGCGCCTGGTCAAGGTGGCGACCACCAAGTCGCAGCGCAAGCTGTTCTTCAACCTGCGCAGCCTGAAACAGTCGCTCAATGCCCTGACGCTGCAGGAAGCCGACGCCATGGCGCGCGAGCTCAATGTCAGCCGCAAGGACGTGCTGGAGATGGAGATGCGCCTGTCGGGCCACGATGTGTCGATCGACCCGATGGTGGACGACGGCGAGGAAGGTTACAGCCCGCTGGCCTACATGGCGAGCCCGGACGAAAACCCCGCGCAGTCGCTGGAACGCGAGCAGACCGAACGCCTGCGCCATACCGGTCTGACCCACGCGCTGGAAAATCTCGACGCGCGCAGCCGCCACATCATCCAGGCGCGCTGGCTGACCGAAGGCGAGGCCGCGACCCTGCACGAACTCGCCGCCCAATATGGCGTGTCGGCGGAGCGCATCCGCCAGATCGAAGCCCGTGCGCTGCAGAAAATGCGCGCCGCGATTCCGGCATAAAGCTGAATACACGCCCCCGCAGCCAATTGATCGCGATAGCCACGGTGTACTTCGTGGCTATTTTTTCTGCATGCCCCCACTCACGCAGGCCGGCACGCCGATCCCCTCTGCGACCCCGCCACTGTCAGGCAAATGTAAGCGTGCAACCGCTAAGGTGACTCGATCATCAGGATGGAGCCCTCAATGCAGGACATTTTTCTAATCGGCCACCGCCCGCCGGTCCTGTTGTTGCACGGATTGCGCGGCAATCCCCTGGAAATCCAGCTGCTCGCCCAACGCCTGCACCGGGCCGGGCACACGGTCAGCGTGCCTTATCTGAGCGGGTACGGCCAGCGCCCCGGCGATTGCGCACCGGTTCTTCCCTGGGAGCACTGGGAATCCATGGCCAGCGAGCGCCTGGCGGCACTGGTGGCCGATCACGGTCCTGCCACGGTGGGCGGACTCTGCATAGGATCCGACCTGGCCCTGCGGCTGGCCCGCCGCGACGAGAGCTCAGTCACCGGCCTGCTGCTGATTTCCACCACGCTTTTTTACGATGGCTGGAACCTGCCCTGGTTTCGTCGACTGCTGCCTCTACTGCCACTGGCCCATCCGACGCCGCTACGGCACCGCTACCGCCTGCGGGAGAAAGATCCCTATGGCATCAAGAATCCCCGTATCCGCGAATGGATCGCCCGCCAGATGGAATCCACCGGCAACTCCGCCGCCGGCGCCCGTGACCTGCCGCTTTCGGCCATCTACGAGGCTTATCGCATGATGCGCCGCATCCGGGCCAGCCTGCCCGACATCACCCAGCCGGCCCTTATCCTGCACGCGGCCGAGGACGAAATGGCCAGCCTGCGCACCCCCAACCTGCTCGCCGGCCGCCTCGGTTCGAGCCGCATCGAAAAAATCATCTTCACCAACAGCTATCACATGCTGACCCTGGACAACGACAGGGAAGGCGTCGCCCGAGCCTGCGTCGAGTTCGTCGGCGCGCTGGAACGGCAGCAGCAATCCGCTACGACCGCCCAGCTTCAGGCCTAACACCCCTCTACCAAGGAAATCACCATGGACACTCGCCAAACCCTGGCCGATATCGCGATCAAGGAATTTCACTGCGACCCGGAGAAAATCAGTGAGGATGCCTCGATCAAGGATCTCGGCATCGACTCCCTGGGACTGCTGGAATTCATCTTCCGCATCGAAGAAGTATTCGCCATCCGCATCGACAACGAGGACGCCGAGAAAATCCAGACCCTCACCGATATCGCCAACCTGGTCGACCGGCTCCGCACGATGGCCGCGGCATGAATCTGCACGATCGGGTGGTCATCACCGGTCTAGGCGCCGTATCGGCTCTGGGGCTGGGCGCCGACGCCCTGTTTGCCGGATCGCTCGCCGGGCGTTCCGGTATCCGCCTCTGGCCGGGGGAAGGCGGCACTTGGGCGGCCGCCCCGGTTCCCGGCGACCTGGGGCCGGTGGGCATGCACCAGTTGCCCGCCAATGTCGATCGCCACGTCGGCCTCGCCGCCCTGGCAGTACGCGAGGCCATGGCTGACGCCGGTCTGGAAAACGTTCCCGCAGCCGAAAGCGCCTCAACCGGCGTCTACTGGGGAACCGGCGTCGGCAGCGCCACCACCGTCGAGGACAGTTACGGCCGCCTGCACGCCGGCCAGCGGGCCCGCCCGCTGACCATCCTGCTGGCGATGCAGAATGCGGCGGTGGCCCAGATCGCGCTCGACCATGGGCTGCGCGGTCCGCAGTTGTCGGTATCGCAAGCCTGTGCCTCGGCCGCCGCTGCCATTGGCGAAGCCATGCTGGCCCTGCGCTGGGGACGGGCCGAACGCATCGTCGTGGGCGGCTCCGAGGCGCCGCTGCTTACCGGCCAGTTGCTGGCCTGGGACGCCCTGCGCGTCCTCGCCAAAACGGACATGCTGTCCCCCGAGCAAAGCTGCCGCCCGTTTGACCGCAGGCGCAGCGGCCTCGTCCTCGGGGAAGGCGCGGCCGCCCTCGTGCTCGAGCGGGAAAGCGTCGCCCGCCGCCGCGGCGCCCGCATCCATGCCGAATTGTGCGGGTACGGCAACGCCGGCGATGCCAGCCACTACGCGCGCCCGGATCCGGCAGGCCAGCAAAGGGCGATGGAGCTTGCACTGCAGGACGCCGGCCTGATGGCGGGCGACATCGGTTACATCAACGCCCATGCCACGGCCACCTCGGTCGGAGATGCCACGGAGGCCGCCGCCATCCGCAACACCTTCGGCGGCGTGCAGAAAGCCCCGGCGGTCTCATCCACCAAGGCCGTCCACGGACATACCCTGGGTGCGGCGGGTGCGCTGGAGCTTGTCATCACCGTGCTAGCCCTGGCGCGCGGCGAATGCCCTCCCACCGCGCATCTGCAGGAAACCGACGTGGAAGGTGTCGATCTGATCTCCGGAACGGCGCGTCGCGGACCGGTGCTTGCCGCGCTATCCAATACCTTTGCCTTCGGTGGAAGCAACGTTTCCCTGGCCGTTCGACAGTACCCAGCTAACGACTGAACATGCGCATCCTGCTGGTTGAAGATGACCCGATGGTGGCCGACGGTATCCGCGAAGGCCTGGAAAAAGCAGGGTTCGCGGTGGACCACACGGCGGCGGCCGAGCCGGCCGAATCCGCACTCGAACTCATCCATTACGATCTGGCGATCGTCGATATCGGCCTGCCGCGCATGGATGGCCATGAACTGATCCGCCGGCTGCGGCGTCGCGGCATCGAAGTGCCCATCCTCATTCTTACGGCCCGCGACGGGCTGGACGACCGGGTGGTCGGACTCGACCTCGGCGCCGACGATTACATGGTCAAGCCCTTCCAGCTGCCCGAGCTGCTGGCCCGGCTGCGCGCACTGATCCGCCGCAGCCGCTCCGCCACCACTTCCGAACTGAGCGCGGGTTCGCTCCGCCTCGATCTGGCGCGCAGAACCGCCAGTGCGCGCGGTGCTCCGCTCGAACTCACCGGCCGCGAATGGGAAATCCTGCAGCAGCTCATGCTCGCCACCCCGAACGTCGTCGACAAGCAGAAGATGGTGGAAAGCCTGAGCGAATGGGACAACGAGCTGACCACCAATGCCGTCGAAATCTACATCTCGCGCCTGCGCAACAAGCTGCAGGGATGTGGCGTTGAAATCCGCACCATTCGCGGCATCGGCTATCGCCTCGATGAAATCCTACTGGCCTGATCGACCGCGGCAGACCCTGCGCAGGCGGCTGCTCGTCTTCCTGCTGGCACCGCTGGCCGCGCTGCTCGTCATCAGCCTGGCAGCCGACTACCACATCGCCTTCGATCCGGCCTGGGATGCCTATGACCACGCCCTGGCCGACGATGCGGTCGCCCTGGCAGGACGGGTTCATGCCAAGGGATCAGTCATCGAAGTGGACCTCCCCCCTGCTGCCGAGGCGGTCCTGCGCAGCAATGGCAGAGACCAGGAGTTTCTCGCGGTGCTCGGGCCGGACGGCCGGCTGCTGGCCGGCGATGTCGATCTCCAGCCCGGCCCAGCAACGTCCGGAACCCACCCGACCCTGTCGAACGCCACCCTGCGCGGCAAGCAGGTGCGCAAAGCAAGCTATCGCCTTGAAACCTCCGGCGGGCCAGTCACCGTCGTCGTCGCCGAAACGACCCAGAAACGGCAGCGCACCGGCTCGAAAATTCTGGCCGCCATGGTCGCCCCCAATGTCCTCCTCATCCTCGCCACCCTGGGCCTGGTCTATATCGGCGTACGCAACGGCGTGGCGCCGCTGGCCCAGCTCAGCGAGGAAATCGGCCGCCGTTCCCCGCATGATCTGAGTCCGCTACCCAAGGGCGACGTACCGGGCGAGATCGAGCCTCTGGTCAACGCCATGTCGGCGCTGATCGACGACCTGCAGGCGGCGGCAATGGCGCAGCAGTCCTTTCTCGCCAATGCCGCCCACCAGCTCAAGACCCCCCTTGCAGCCCTGCAGACCCAACTGGAACTGACGGCGGCCGAACTCCCCCAGGAATATCGTCACCGGGTGGTGAACTTGCGCGACGCCACCCAACGCCTTGGCCACCTTGTCCACCAGCTCCTGGCCCTGGCCCGCTCCGGGCCGGAAGCCGACATCGCCCACGAGCGACGTCCGGTGGATCTCGCTCATCTGCTGCAGGAAAACGCGTCTGTCTGGTACGACCGGGCCCTGGCCCGCGACATCGATCTCGGCTTCGAACCGGCGTCAGCGGTGATCGACGGCGCCGAATGGCTGCTGCGGGAATTGCTGGCGAACCTGATCGACAACGCCCTGAAGTACACCCCGCCGGGCGGGCGAGTCACCGCCCGCAGCGGCACCGGTGAGGACAGTCGTCCCTTCATCGAGGTCGAGGACAATGGCCCCGGCATCCCGGAAGCCGAGCACCAGCGCATCTTCGACCGTTTTTACCGAGCCGTGGGATCCCCCGGCTCAGGCACCGGCCTTGGCCTCGCCATCGTCAAGGAAGTGGCGGACCGGCACGATGCCACCATCGATCTTGCCGATGCCGGCGCTGGTGGCGGCGCGCGCATCCGGGTGAGCTTCCTGCCCCGCCACTGATTCGCGCCCGCCCGACACGGGACAGCGTAACCATTCCCATGGCGTGGGCCATGCGGCCGTCTGTTCGCGCCTTCCGGCATGCCCGACGCATTTCCGCCTGCCAGGCATTCACGCGCCTTGCCCTGTCAGGGTCGCGAAAGGTGGCGTCCCCTATCGTGCCGCCATGCGAACGAACCCCTTCCTCCCCTACATCCTGCTGGCCGTCTGCCTGGCCGGCCCGGCGATTGCAGCCGAGCCCGCGAAGCTCGACCAGCTGCGTCTCGCCGACGTCGAGCAACTGCTCGTGGAACACAACCGTGCCCTGATCGCTTCCCGGCGCGCGGCGTCGGCTGCCGAAGCGGGCATCGCCATGGCGGCCGGCCGCCCCAACCCGACCCTCTCCCTGAACACCAGCGGGATCAGCGCCAATCACCCCGACAACAACGCGTACCTGGACACCATTCTGCGCATCGACCAGCCGATCGAACGCGGCGGCAAGCGGGAACTGCGCCTCGGCGTGGCGGACGCCCTGCTCGAAGCCAGCCGCGCCGATGAATCGGACAGTCTGCGCCAGCAGCGCATGCTGGCCCGCCAGGCCTACTTCGACCTCAAGGCGGCCGAAGACAAGGCCCGCCTGAGCATGGAATCGGCCCGTCTGGCTCATCAGGTACTGAGCAAGGCCGAATTGCGGCTGAAGGCCGGCGACCTGGCGCCGGCCGACGTCGAGCGCATCCGCACCGACACCCTGCGCGCCGACAGCGATGCCAGCCAGACCGAGATCGACCACCAGCGCGCGCGGCTCGCCCTCGCCCAGCTGCTGGCCATGGAATCCGACGCCTCCCGCCTCGCCACCGCGGATCCCTGGCCCCGACTCGCTCCCCTGCCCTCCGTTCAGCCCAATCTGGACGCGCGCCCGGATGTCATCGCTGCCCGCCAGCGCCTGGAGGCGGCAAACAAGGCCATCGATCTGGCCAAGTCCCAACAGGTGCGGGATGTCACCGTCGGCGCCCAGTTCGAACGCAACAACCAGGATCCCGGCAGCAACCTGGTCGGCGTCGGCGTCAGCGTTCCCCTGTTCACCGGCTACGACTTTCGCGGCGAAATCCGCCAGGCCTACGTCGCACGCGATTCGGCACAGGATGAGCTGGAACGCGTCAAGGCCATGGCCGCCGCCGATTTCAGCCAGTCCACCTTCGAAGCCGAGCGCCTGAGCGCGCGCGCGCGCCGCCTGCGCGACGAGGCCCTGCCGGCGGCCCGCAAGGCCAGTACCGCCGTCCAGTTCGCCTTCAGCCAGGGCGCCGCCTCGACCCTCGACGTCATCGATGCCCGGCGCAGCCTCTACGCCGTCGAAACCGACACCGTCAATGCGCTTGACGATGCGGCCAAGGCCCGTGCCGCCTGGGCCGCCGCAACGAATCTCCAGGAACTGCCATGACCCGATCTGCTTCCGGCCAGCACGCTCGCGCCCGCATCAAGCGCCTCGTCCCAATCGCCCTCGCCACCCTCCTCGGCATCGGCGGGCTCGCCGCCTGGCGTGTCGAACATGCCGCGCCGCCGCCCCCACAGGAGAAGGACAAGCCCAGGGCACCCGCCAACCGGGTGCTGCTGCCGCAGGATGCTTCACAGCTGGCTTTTCTCAAACTGGAAGCGGTCAGTCTGGCGCCGCTGCCCGCCAGCGACCCGATGAACGCCCGCCTGGCCCTGGCCGAAGACCGCACGGCGCGGATCTTTCCGCCGCTCGCCGGGCGCATCCTTGCCCTGAAGGCGGCCCCCGGCGATACGGTCATCCCCGGCGCGCCGCTGGCAATCCTCGACGCGCCGGATTTCGGCCAGGCCATTGCCGACCTGCGCAAGGCGCAAGCCGATGCCTCGCTGAAGAAAAAAGCACTGGCGCGGGCGCAGACCCTGTTCGAGGGCGAAGCGCTGGCGCGCCGCGATCTGGAAGCAGCCCAGGCCGATGCCCGCGCCGCCGACGCCGAGGCAGATCGTGCCCGCCTGCGGCTTGCCAACCTCGCCCCGCCGGGTAGCCGCATTGAAGGCCAGCGCCTGGTCCTGCGCGCGCCCCTTGGCGGCGTCGTGGTCGACCGCCAGGCCAATCCGGGCACGGAGGTACGCCCGGATGCGGCGACGCCCTTGTTCATCCTGTCCGACTTGCGCCGCCTCTGGCTCAATATCGATCTGCCGGAAAAAGCCGCCGCCCTGGCCAAACCGGGGGCGACGGTGAATTTCGCCGTCGAGGCTTTCCCTGGCGAGGATTTTTCCGCCCGCATCGAACAGGTTGGCGCCATGGTCGATCCGACCACCCGGCGCATTCCGGTACGGGCACTGGTCGACAACGCCGACGGCCGGCTCAAGCCGGAAATGTTTGCCCGTGCCTCCATCAGCCAGCCCAAGGCCGCCACGGTCATCCGTCTGCCCGTCGGTGCCTTGCTGACCGACGGCCTGACGACGCGGCTTTTCGTCCAGATCGGCCCGCGCGAATTCGAACGCCGCCGGGTGAGCATCGCCCGCCAGGATGCCGAGTTTGCCTATCTGACGCCCGACTCCGGCATCAAGCCCAGCGACCAGGTCGTGGTACGGGGCGCGCTGCTGCTTGCGTCCGAACTGGCGCAGGGAGAATAAGGTGTTCGGTCGCCTTTCGATTTTCGTCATCCGCCAGCGGCTCTTCATCCTGGTGATGGCAGTTGCGCTCGCGGTGGTCGGCGCGCGCGCCCTGCAGAATCTGCCGGTGGAAGCCTTCCCCGACGTCCAGGACGTGCAGGTGCAGGTGGTGACCCAGTACCCGGGGCAGTCGCCGGAAGACGTCGAGCGCACCCTCAGCATTCCCATCGAACGGGAAATGAGCGGCGTGCCGCGAGCGACCCAGGTGCGCTCGGTGTCGATCACTGGCCTGTCGGTGGTGACCCTGACCTTCGACGACGGCACCAACGACTATTTCGCACGCAACCAGGTGCTGGAAAAGCTGCAGAACGTCAGCCTGCCACCCGGCATCCAGCCGCAACTGGCCCCGCTTTCAACCGCGGTCGGCGAGATCTATCGCTACGTGCTGCAGGCCCCGCCCGGCATGCCGGCCCGCGAGGTGCGGGCCCTGCAGGACTGGGTGGTGCGCCCGGCCCTGCGCAGGGTGTCCGGCGTGGCCGACGTCAACAGCTTCGGCGGCGCGATCAAGGAATATCAGGTCCGGCTCGACCCCGACGCCATGGCCCGCTACGGCGTCAGCCTGGATCAGGTTTCGCAGGCGCTCGCCAATGGCAACCAGAATGCGTCAGGCGGCATCATGAACCGGGGCGACGAAACCCTGGTCGTTCGCGCGCTCGGCCTCTTCTCGCGAATCGACGACATCCGGGCCGTGGTCGTCAGCGCCCGGAACGGCAAAACCGTGACGGTCGGCGACATCGCGACGGTCGAGGTCGGCGACCGTCCGCTCTCCGGCATCGTCGCCCACAATGACCAGGATTCGGTGGTCGAAGGCATCGCCCTCATGACCAAGGGAAGCGATCCCTCGAAGGTGGTGGCCGATCTGCTGGTGCGGGTCGACGAACTCAACCACGGCCAGCTGCCCAAGGGCGTCAGTATCAAACCCATCTACCAGCGCACCGACCTGGTTCGCCATACCGTCCACACGGTGAGCGAAAACCTGGTGACCGGCGCCCTACTGGTGGTGTCGGTGCTGGTGATCTTCCTGCGCGAATGGCGGGCCGCTCTGGTGGTGGCTGCGATCATCCCCCTGACCCTGCTCTTCGCCTTCACCCTCATGGACCTGAAAGGGGTGCCGGCCAATCTCATTTCCCTTGGCACCGTGGACTTCGGCATCATCATCGACAGCGCCGTCGTGCTGGTGGAAGCCCTCATGGTCCGCCTCGCGCTGCATCATGTGGATGCCGTCACCGAATCGCCGATCGCCCGCCGCTTCGAAGCCTTGCGCTGGGTCACGGCAGACCTCGCCAAACCCATCCTGTTCTCCAAGGCCATCATCATCCTGGCCTTCCTTCCCATCTTCACCTTCCAGCGGGTGGAGGGCCGGATCTTCTCGCCGGTGGCCCTGATTCTGTCCTTTTCCCTGCTGGGCGCCGTGCTGCTCACCCTCACCCTGGTTCCAGCCCTGTTGTCGGTCGTGCTCAACTGGCGCGACCTTGCGGAAAAACATATCGACTGGCTGGTCCGCCTGCAACGCACCTACCGGCGCCTGCTCAGCCGCATTCGTCGCCACCCGCGCCTCACATTCGGCATCGCCGGCGCCATCGTCGCTATGGCCTTCGCCCTGGCGCCGATGCTCGGCAGCGAATTCCTTCCCCAACTGGACGAAGGCAACCTGTGGCTGACCATCACCTTGCCGCCAGGCTCGTCGCTCGAACACACCAAGGACGTGGAACGGGTGGTGCGCACCACCCTGCGCAGCTATCCGGAAGTGAAGATGGTCGTTTCCCAGGTAGGGCGTCCCGATGACGGCACCGATCCCAAGGGTCCGAACAACATGGAGATCCTCGCCGACCTGCAGCCGCGCGACACATGGCGTTTCCCCACCAAGGATGCGCTGGTTGCCGACATGGAGAAGAAGCTCGCGGTCCTGCCTGGCCTGCCCACCAATTTCTCCCAGGTCATTCAGGACAACGTCGAGGAAGCCTTGTCCGGCGTCAAGGGCGAGATCGCCGTCAAGGTCTTCGGTCCCGACCTCGATATTCTGCAGGACAAGGCCGAACAGATTGCTTCCATCCTGCGCGGCATCCGGGGCAGCCGCGACGTCGCGGCCATCCTGCCCGGCGGTCAACCCGAGGTGGTGGTCCTGCCCGATCGCGTCAAGCTGGCACGCCTCGGCTTGTCCATGGCCGATCTCGACAATGCGGTACAGACGGCACTGGGTGGCAGCGCCGTCGGCAGTTTCTACGAAGGCGAACGCCGTTTCGATCTGACGCTCCGCTTCGCCAAGCCCTATCGCAGTTCGGTGGAAGACGTCGGCGCGGTTCCCCTCGCGCTGCCCGACAATGCCGGCACCGTACGCATCGCCGATGTCGCCACGGTTGAAGTGCACGAAGGTGCCTCGCGGATCTCCCGCGAAGCGGGAGGGCGCAACGTCGCGGTCAAGGCCAACCTGCTGGGCCGCGATCAGGGCAGCTTCGTCGCCGAAGCCATGGCCAAGGTGGCCAAAGAGGTACAACTGCCGCCCGGCTACCGCATCGTCTGGGGTGGCCAGTTCGAGAACCAGCAACGCGCCATGAAGCGCCTCGCGATCATCGTGCCGGCCTCGCTGCTGGGCATCTTTGCCCTGCTCTTCTGGGCCTTCCGCTCCATGCGGCTGGCCGGCCTGATCCTCGCCATGCTGCCCTTCAACATCACCGGCGGCTTCTTCGCCCTCGGCCTGGCCGGCCTGCATCTCTCCATCTCGGCCGCCGTCGGCTTCATTGCGGTAGCGGGGATCTCCGTGCAGAACGGGGTGATCCTGCTCGAGGAAGTGGTACGACTGGTGGACAACGGCGCCAGCCTGTTGCGGGCCGTCACCGAGGGCGCGGTCTCCCGCTTGCGGCCCATCCTCATGACTGCGCTCATGGCCGGGCTCGGCCTGTTGCCGGCGGCACTCTCGCATGCCATCGGCTCCGAGACGCAGCGCCCCTTCGCCGTGGTGATTGTCGGGGGGGTCATCAGCGCCACACTGTTCACCCTTACCCTGCTTCCCCTTCTCGCATGGTGGGGGCTGCGGATGCGGAAGCAGGGCGGCACGGAGTAACTACAAACAGGTATTCAGCCACGCCACGCACGCAGCGTGGTATGCGTGAACCGAGGGACAGGACGACCGGAGGCAGTAAACAATGATCGCCAGGGATCGGTACTGGCGGGACCTGACGTGAAAACGCCCTGCAGTGATTGCAGGGCGTTTTCATTGTAAGCAGGGAGTGCTCAGAAAAACGAGCCGACCAGAACCGAGAGGATGCTGATCCATGCCCAGGTGATCAATCCAACCACCACCACCATGGGGAAACCCTGAAAAGTCAGAAGCTGTTTCATTGTGCGTACTCCATTAAAGTTGATTAATTTTAGTTTATTCGTCTTTACTGCTCAAGCGCCGGGTCGGCAGCAGCGGATCGTCGTCATCCATCAGAATGCGTTCGGCCGGGCCTTCCAGATCGTCGAACTGGCCGTTTTTGATCGACCACAACACGCCCAGGACAATCAGCAGCACAAACACGCCGGACAGCAGGAACAGGAAACCCATGGTATGGCTCATGGCGTGACCAGTTCCTGGGTATGCTGGTAATGGAGGATGTGCGCACGCGAGAGACGGAGCTCGACCAGCCAGCGCCCGTTCGCAGGCAGATGCAGCGCACCGCCGTAGACGCCGGCATCGAGTTCGGCCAAAGGCAGGGTGAGCTCAACCTGGGTTGCGCCGGGACGCTGCAGGCGCAACTCCGCCTCGACACCGTCGACCGGCAGACCGGTTTGATTCCTGACGCGGACCCGGATGGTCCGAACGAGCCCTTTGTCGTCCAGGCCGCTGACGTCGATATCCCAGCCAAGCTCGGCCTCGCGGTGGGCCTTGGCAAGCTCCGATGAAATCGCAGCGGCCGCTTCCTGATTGTGGGGCACCACGCCGGAGAATCCGCTGTAGACTTCCCCCCCTTTTTTGCTGCCCAGCCACGCCCGCCCGATCGGCTCGGGCAGCCCCTTGTTCGCGATGTAGAGAAAAGCTCCCATGAGCACCGCCAGTCCCACGAAGAAAGACATGAGCAGCTTCGGCACCCAGTGCATGCGTCCACCACGCCGTCGGAACAGGGTCAGGGCAAACAGCACCAGCGCCGTCGCGAAGAAAACCGAGATGTGGATGGCCACTACGTCCAGCCCAGGCCAGCGCCCGACGATGAACACGAAATAGGCGAGCAGCGGGATCAGGCCCGCCAATACTGCTCGCAATATGGGGGGCAGGCGGACGAGACTCCCGATGGCATACAGGACCAGCACGGCGGCCAGTCCGCCGAACAGGGTAACCACTGTGTTATTCATGCTGCTCTTTCGGACTGTCAAAACGGACGGTTTCGGAACGCACTTCGCCAGGTTTGCCCCGCGGCGTGATGAGCAGTTCGAAACGATGGGTGTGCTCCGCCAGTTCAGGAGCCAGTCGCACGCTGGCCTGGACCAGTCCGCTGTGGCCGGGCTTGATCGTGATTTCGCGGAAGTTCCCCAGGTCGAGGGCACCGGCGGGTATGCCGCTCGCACTGATCACGTAGGTCTGATCCTGCGCAGCCTTGTTGGTGATGTGAACCTGATAGCGGTTGCGGATGTCGCCATTCGACAGCACGACATACAAGGGCTGGCGAATCTGGTTGACGACGCGGTCGTAGCTGCCACGGGTGCCGATGCTGTAGACGAGGTAGGCGCTCATCAGGATCAGGGCCACACCATAGCCGATGGTCTTCAACCGCTTCCACTGCAATTTCGGTGCGGCCGGGTTGGGCGAAGCCAGGTTTTTTTCCGAGTCGTAGCGGATCAAGCCACGTGGAAAACCGAACGAGTCCATGATGGTGTTGCAGGCATCGATGCACAGACCGCACGAAATGCATTTGTATTGAAGCCCGTCGCGGATATCGATGCCGGCCGGGCAGACCTGCACGCACAGGCCGCAGTCGACGCAGTCGCCCAGTCCCTTCTCGTTGCGCTCGGCCAGCGTACGCTGGCCGGCGCGCGCGCCAGCGCGGCCATGGGCCGCCTCGCCACGTTTTGCGTCGTAATGCACCGCCAGCGTTTCCGGTTCGTACATCACGCTCTGGAAGCGTCCGTACGGGCAGACATAGGTGCAGATCTGCTCGCGCATCAGTCCGGCAGCGGCATAGGTGGAGAGCGTGAGGGCGCTGACGGTGATATAGGCTGCGGAAGCGGCGTGGCCGGTAACGAAGTCCACCACCAATTGCGGCGCATAGGTGAAGTAGGCGACGAAGGTCAGGCCGGTCCAGAACGACGCCAGCACCCACAGGGCATGCGTACCGCCGACCTTGAGCAGTTTTTCCCGATTCCATGGCTGGCGGTAGAGACGTACGCGCGCCGGACGCTCGCCCTGAATCTTATGTTCGATCCAGATGAAGAAATCGGTCCACAGCGTCTGGAAGCAGAAATAGCCGCAAAACGCCCGCCCCACCAGGCCCGTGACGAAGAACAGCAGGATGGCGGCGATGAACAGCAGCAACGCCAGCCAGACGACGTCCTGCGGATACACCGTCAGGCCGAAGATCAGGAAACGTCGGCCCGGCAGATCGAACAGGACAGCCTGGGCCGGTGCATCCAGCCGCGACCATGGGAACCATGGCAGCAGGAAAAAAATCGCATATGCCAGCACCAGCACCGAGGTCTTGAAGCGGCGAAACGGCCCTTTCACCGAGCGGGTAAAAATGGGAATGCGCTTCTGGTAAAGCCCGAGTTGCTCTTCTAGACCTGTTTGCATGGTGTACCGGTTCAATCCACAGGAAGCAAAAGCCCCCTGAAACGGGGGCTTTGCTCATCTCAATCGGCAGCCTTACTGGCCACCGCCCAATTCATGGACATAGACCGTCAGAACCTTGATTTGTTCTGGTGAAAGTCGACCACCCCACGTTGGCATCACGCCTTTGTTGAGACCGCTGGTGATGACGCCGCGAATGGCTGCGACCTTTCCTTCTGCAGTCGCGGCGCCGGGCACATTGGCCCACAACCAGATATTGTCGGTCAGGTTCGCCGAGCCGATTTCCTTGCGACCTTTGGCGTCGGCACCGTGGCAGTAATAGCAGGCCGCGGTTTCGCTGTGGAACAGGGTGTTGCCGGCTGCCGCCTTGGCTGCGTCGTGACCGATTCCGGAGAGGCTGGCCACGTAATTGGCCAGCTGGTCAATCTGCTCGGGCGTGAGCACCTCGCCGAAGGTCGGCATGTAGCCATGACGGCCGCCCGTGATCGTTTCATTGATCTTGTCGTATGTCCCGCCATACAGCCAGTCGTCGTCGGTCAGGTTGGGAAAGAACCCGATCTTGCCCTGCCCGCCCGCCTGGTGACAGGGCGCACAGTTGTCGGAGAAAAGTGCCTTGCCCGCCGACAGGATGAAGCCGTTCATGTCCGGATCCTTGGCGATCTGTGCGTAGGACATGGCCTCGACTTTGTCGAAGTAGGGCTTCTGTTCAGCTGCTGCCTTGTTCAGATTTTCCATCAGCAGCGCGCGAGTGTTCCAGCTGTGCGTCTTGGTTTCGCCAGCGCTGTTGACGTAGGTGATGCTGGAAAGGCCGCCAATCCAGCCCTTGCCGAATGGCCACGAGGGATAGATTGTCCAGTACACGATGGCGAAAACCACCGTGACATAGAAGGTATAGACCCACCAGGCCGGCAGCGGATTGTTGTATTCCTGCAGGTCGCCGTCCCAGGCATGACCCGTGGTTTGTACAGTTTGAGATTGTAGTTTTTGCTCGCTCATTGCTTGTCCTTCGTGTCTTCCTCATCGTCGATGAACGGTATATTGCGGTAGGACTCGAGTTGGTCGCTCCGCTTCTTGCTACCGTAGACGTAGATCACGATGCCGATAAAGGTGACGAAAAAAATGACCAGTCCCAGAGGTTTGGTGTTTTCCGGCTTCGAAAACCACATCAACAATTCCATTTCAAACCCCCGGATTGCGTTCGATCAGCGGTCGTTGACGAATGCATCGTCTTTGTATTTGTTGAAATCGACCATGGTCCCCAACACCTGCAAATAGGCCACCAATGCGTCCATCTCGGAAATACCGGAACGATCGCCGTCGTAGTTGCCGAAGTTGGCCTGCTCGATCAGGCTCTGCTGCGCATTAGGAATGTGCAGTTGCTTGGCAACGGTTTCGCCGAACCGGGCCACGTTCGCCTTGTACTCGGCATCAGTCAGCGAATACGGCACCCCCACCTTGCGCAAGGCCATCATGCGATCCGTGATGTCGGAAATATCCAGCGGGGTCGTGAGCAGCCAAGGGAAGTTCGGCATCACCGACTCGGGCACCATCGAACGTGGCGCGATCAGGTGCTGCACATGCCATTCGTTCGAATATTTGCCGCCCACCCGCGCCAGGTCGGGACCGGTACGCTTGGAGCCCCACTGGAAGGGGTGATCGTATTGCGATTCCGCCGCCAGCGAGTAGTGGCCGTAGCGCAGCTTCTCGTCGCGGAACGGACGGATCATCTGCGAGTGGCAGAGGTAGCAGCCCTCGCGCTGATAGATGTCGCGCCCACGCTGCTCCAGCGGCGTATAGGGACGTACGCCGTCGACTTTTTCGATGGTCTTGTCGATGAAGAACAAGGGGGCGATTTCCACCAGGCCGCCGACGCTGATCGCCAGCATGGTCAACACCGCCATCAGGCCGATGTTGGTTTCAATCCATTCGTGTTTGAAGTTGAAGTTCATGGTCTATCTTTCCCGAATCATGCGTGAGCCAGCTTGCTTGCCAGCTTGGCTTCCAGCGCGGCGCTTTCGCGTTTGCCCTGACGGATGGTCATGAACATGTTGAAGGCCATCGTCAACATGCCCGTCAGGAAGAACATGCCGCCAATCGCGCGCATCGCGTAGAACGGGTGCATGGCCGCGACCGACTCGACGAACGAGTACTGCAGGTTGCCGAACTGGTCGAACGCACGCCACATGAGACCCTGGGTAATACCGGAAATCCACATCGCGACGATATAGAGCACGATGCCGATGGTGGCCAGCCAGAAGTGCCACTCGATCAGCTTGCGGCTATACATTTTGGTATCCCACAGTTTGGGCATCATGTGATACAGCGAACCGAAGGAGATCATCGCCACCCAGCCGAGCGCGCCGGAATGGACGTGGCCAACGGTCCAGTCGGTGTAGTGCGACAGCGCATTGACTTCCTTCAGCGACATCATCGGGCCCTCGAAGGTCGACATGCCGTAGAACGACAGCGCCACGATCATGAAGCGCATGATCGGATCGGTACGCAGTTTGTCCCAGGCGCCGGACAGGGTCATGATGCCGTTGATCATGCCGCCCCACGAGGGCATCAGCAGCAGGATGGAGAACGCGGCAGCCAGCGACGAGGTCCAGTCAGGCAACGCGGTCCAGTGCAGGTGGTGCGCGCCCACCCACATGTACATGAAGCTCAGTGCCCAGAAGTGGACGATGGACAGGCGGTAGGAGTAGATCGGGCGACCGGCCTGCTTGGGCACGAAGTAGTACATCATGCCAAGGAAGGCAGCCGTCAGGAAGAAGCCCACTGCATTGTGGCCGTACCACCACTGCGTCATCGCATCCTGCACGCCCGAGAACAGGCTGTAGGACTTCATCGAGAACAGGTTGATGGGTACGGCCAGGTTGTTGAAGGTATGCAGCAGCGCGGTGGCCAGAATGAAGGACACATAGAACCAGTTGGCCACATAGATGTGCGGCTGCTTGCGGCGCATGATGGTGCCGACGAACAGGATGAGGTAGGTCACCCAGACGATCTCGATCAGGATGTCGATCGGCCACTCCATTTCAGCGTATTCGCGCGACTGGGTATAGCCCAGCATATAGCTGACGTCAGCCAGCGCGATGACCGCCATCCAGCCCCAGAACGTGAAGCTGGCCATGCCGTCAGAAATCAGGCGGGTCTGGCAGGTACGCTGGACCACGTAGTAGGAGGTGGCAAACAGCGCCGAACCGCCAAAGCCGAAAATCACCGTGGTGGTGTGGACAGGGCGGAATCGCCCGAACGAAATGTACGGACTGTCGAAGTTCAGAAACGGCCAGGCCAGTTCTGAGGCGATATACACGCCAACGAACATGCCGACCATCGCCCAAACAATGGACATGACGCCAAATTTCTTAACGACCTCGAAGTTGTACTGCTCCGCACCGGAATATGTGGTTACCGCCATGGACCGCTCCTGTTGTACCCAAAATAGCGCCTGCTGCTGCGCCTTAACAGCATATGGTTATATTAAAAAACTGCGGGATTATATGCCGGTCAGCTTGCGTCCCGCAAGCCCAAACTCAGTTCAAGGCGTCTCGAGCAGCGCCTTCAAATCGTGAGCGATTGCCTCGGGGCTGCTGCCATAGGGCATGAGTAGCCTCAAATGTCCCCGGGGATCATAGACGTAGGTCCCGGCACTGTGGTCGATGAGGTAATCGTCCGCCGCTTTTACCGATGTCTTTTGATAGACCACTTTGTATTCTTTCGCCAACCGCTTCAGCGTGTCGGCATCGGTGTACATCCCGAGAAAGCTCGGATTGAAGGCGGGCACGAACTGCTTCAGGATTTCCGGCGTATCTCGCTGCGGATCCAGCGTCACGAAAATGACCTGTACGCGCCCGGCTTGCGCGCCCAATAGTTTGAGCGCAGCGGCGAAGTCCGACAGCGTGGTGGGGCACACATCGGGGCAATGCGTGTAGCCAAAGAAAATGGCGACGACCTTGCCCCGGAAATCCGCCAGCGTGCGTATCCGGCCGTTATGATCGGTCAGCCGGAAATCCCGTGCAAAGGCCGCGCCCGTAATGTCGGTCGCCTGGAACACGGGAGATTGCGGGGCGGGCTGGCAACCCGTCAGCGCGAACAGGGCCGCGCCCCAGACTGCGGCACGCCAGCCTGTCATGCCTTGATCTGCTCGAACAATTCTCCCGGGATGTCCGCGAGCCGGTACTTGCCGGACTCGACCGCCTTCGCCAGCTTGTCCAGCGTGGTGTCCTGCAGCAGGTCGATGATTTTCTTCTTCACGGGAACCCAGCGGAAATGCAGCGGGCATGCCGTTTCATCGCTGCATTTTTTCAGCCCCAACAGGCAGCTCTGGGTGAATGCCGGCCCTTCGGTCAGCAGCAGAATTTGCATCAGCGTCACTTTGTCGCCGCCTTCGCGCAAACAGAAGCCACCGAGACGGCCGCGAAAGGAAAATAGCAGGTTGCCCTTGGCCAGGCTTTGCAGGATCTTGGCCAGATAGGGCGCGGGCACACCCAGTTTGGCGGCGATGTCCTTGTTCAGCACCGGCGTGGCGTCAGGCTGGGTAGCCATGTAGATCAGCGCCTGGACGGCATACTGACTGGTGCGTGAGAGGATCATCCTGTACCCCAACGAAACAAACTGGAGACAATATAAAACAATCCTGTCCGAATATCCAGATAAACCCTCAAATCCCCATACAAATCAAATGGGTAAATGGAAATAATGGTCCACCAGCATGATCGCAAACAACACGCTCAAATACCAGATGGAATAGCGGAATGTCTGTTTTGCCAAGGCATCGCTGTATTCGCGATACAGCCGCCAGCCGTAGTGGATGAAACGGCCGCCAAGCAAAACGGCGCCGATCAGGTATATCCACCCGCCCATGCCGGTGCCGACCGGCAACATGGTCACGGCAAACAGCAACAAGGTATATAGCAGCACATGCAAACGGGTATAGGCCTCGCCATGCGTCACCGGCAGCATCGGCAATCCGGCCCGGGCATATTCCTCGCGCCGGTACAGCGCGAGCGCCCAGAAGTGCGGCGGCGTCCAGGCAAAAATGATGAGAAACAGCAGGAGGGCGTCGTGGTGAATCTCGCCTGTGGCCGCCGCCCAGCCCAGCACCGGCGGCATCGCGCCGGAAGCGCCGCCGATGACGATGTTTTGCGGCGTGGCCGGTTTCAGTACCGCCGTATAGATCACCGCATAGCCAACGAACGTGGCCAGCGTCAGCCACATCGTGAGCGGGTTGACGAAGACGTTCAGCAGATACAGACCCGCTCCGCCCACCACGCCGGAGAACACCAGCGTCTGGACACTCGTCAGTTCGCCGCGTGGCAGCGGACGCGCGCGCGTACGCGCCATCACGGCGTCGATTTTCTGCTCGATCAGGCAATTGAATGCCGCGGCCGCACCGGCCACCAGGGCGATGCCAAGCGTCCCCGCCCACAGTGCGTTCCACGCCGGCCAGCCGGGCACGGCGAGAAACATGCCGATCACCGCCGTGAATACGATCAGGCTGACCACACGCAGCTTGCACAAGGCCAGAAACTGCTGACAACGACAGGCCGCGCCCTGAATCGCCAAGGATTCCATACTCATCTCCTGCGTACCCGATAATTCAGCAGCACCAGACTGGACAGCAACAGCGCCGCGCCGGCGTTATGCGCCACCGCCACCGGCAGCGGCAGGCTGAACACGACATTGCTGATGCCCAACGAAACCTGCACCGCCAGCAAGCCGCCAATGGCCAGGCCCATGCTGGCATAACCGGGGCTGCGCAACAGGCGCGTCACCAGCCATCCCAAATACAGCGTCACCACCAGCGCCATGACCCGATGCGTCCAGTGAATGGCCGTCAAGGCTGTCAGCGGCAGCAATTCGCCTGTAGCGGTTTCGCCGAGCTTCCGGTGCAGGGTGAAACCCTGCTCGAAATCCATGGGTGGCATCCACGCACCATGACACACCGGGAAATCGGG
Organism: Hydrogenophilales bacterium; assembly: GCA_016195805.1. Taxonomy (GTDB): domain Bacteria; phylum Pseudomonadota; class Gammaproteobacteria; order Burkholderiales; family Thiobacillaceae; genus Thiobacillus. The sequence continues at coordinate 130,920 of JACPYT010000004.1, read as the reverse complement.
GCAGGCCAGGGCCGCATAGTTGGTGCTCACCCAACCGCCCAGCCCGATCTGCACCGCCACCAGCGCCAGCCCCAGCATGGCACTACCGCGCAGATGATCGCTGTTCGCATAATAAGAGTGGCCGTATTGGCCGCGTTCGCGCAACCACAGCCACCACAGCAGGGAGAGTGTCGTCATGCCCCCCAGCAAATGCGAGCTGACGATCAACGGCTTCAGCAACTGGGTGACCGTCCACATTCCCAGCATCGCCTGAAACACGATCAAGCCGAGCAACAGCAGCGGCAGCCCCAGGCCGCCGCGGGTTTCGCCCCGCCCACGCCATGCCAGCACGGCAATGGCCAGCACCAGCAGGCCGAGGGTGCCGGCAAAGTAACGGTGCACCATTTCCTTCCAGGCTTTCGCAGGGGACACCGGTCCGTCGGGGCGCACGGCCAGTTCGGCATTGATGGCAGCGGCCGCATTGTGCGGCGTCAGCTTGCCGTAGCATCCGGGCCAGTCAGGGCATCCCAATCCGGCATCGGACAAGCGAACGTAAGCACCCAGGGTCACCACCCCGAACGCGAGGATCAGGGCAACCAGGATGAATTTGCGGTATGTCGTCATGGTCAGTCCGAGTCAACCTATCTGGGACGCCTTGAGCAGCAGCCTGAGATCTTTCATCATGCCTTTGGGATCGACCGGCGCCGGGAAACGCAGCATCAGGTTGCCCAGCGGGTCGACCAGATAAATGTGCGCGGCCCGATCCTGCGCCGCAGGAAACTGCGTCACGAAGCCTGCGTCAGCCGGTCGCCAGACATGCAAACCGGGATGTGCCTGCAATAGCTGCGTGTCCGGTGCCCCGCTATCGGTCATCACCCACAGCCGTTCGATGCGGTCCTGCTCCTTCCCCTGCGCGATCCGCGTCTGGCGCATCAGGTAGAGTTGCCGTGCACAGGCCGCATCGCAGCGTGCGGGGCCCACATGCACCATCACCCATTTGCCGCGTAGCGCATCCAGATTGAACGGATGGCCGTCGAAGGTACTCCCCGCTGTCTGCTGCAAGGGCGTCACCTTGAGCAAATCGCCGTAATTGGAATGGCCGGCCGGACGCCAGCCCGCGTAGGCCAGATAGGCGGCCACCGCGGGCATCAGGAACACGCCGATCAGAAACAGGAATTTGCTGCGCGAGCTCAATTGCATACTTGAAACCATTCCGGACGTTGGGTACATCAGTCGCCATCACCCCGATGACGTTTCACATTCAATACCAGCCACAACACCGCCAGCGTCGTCGCCAGACTGTACCACTGGATCGCATAGCTGACGTGCATGCTGACGCCGGTATCGGGGCGCGGCCAGTCACGCTGCAAGCCATCCGCCTGCGGACTCGTCTGCAACAACAGCACCGGTTGCAAGGTCAGCCGGGTGGTCGCGGCATAGCGCGCGAAATCCAGGTTCTCCCACACGCGTCCCTGCGGCGCCGTATGCGCCAATTCGAGATAGCGGCTTTGCGGCTCGACGGCCATGCCTTCGATCTGCACCCGTCCGCGCGGCGTCGGCGGCAGCGGAACCTGCTCGCGCGAGCGCCCGACTCCCACCCAGCCGCGATTGACCAGAATGGCGAGCGGTCCGCCGTCTATGATGAGTGGCGTCAATACGTGATACCCCGCCACGCTTTTGTATATCCGGTTGTCGAGGAGGATAGTGTGCGAAGGGTCAAACACACCGCGCACTTCCAGCTTCCGGTACAGCACGCTATCGCGATCCAGCAGTGTGTTGCCGACGTGGATGGGCGCCTCCTGCATGGCCACGTCGTAACGCGCCTGCAGGGCTCGCTTGGTTTCAGCGCGTCCGCTCTGCCAATTGCCGAGCCACAGGGTCAGCACAAAGAAGAACAGCGCAGCCAGGGTCGGCCACACACCCGGTGCAAACTGCCATGCGCCGACGCGCAGCTTCAACAAGTGCATGGGACCGTCAATCCGGTTAGACTGGGATTTTTGCGAGCGTACCGTTCCATGCGCATCATTGCCCTGCTCTTCATCGTGTTCATCCTGGCCAGCCTCGCCAGCGCACTCTACTACCTCATCAAGGACAAGGGCCAATCGGATCGCACGGTCAAGATGCTCACCGTGCGCGTCGCGCTCTCCCTTACCCTCTTTCTGCTGCTGATGGGCGGCTACTACTTCGGCATCATCCCGCAAACCGGACTACGCTAAGCCATCCGCCGCAACAAAAAGCCGCGCTGGACGCGGCTTTTTGTTGAACCGTGCCACGCCCTGACGTGGCGATCCCGAGGAGGGGCTCAGATCAACCAGTAGACCAGGATGAACAGCAGCACCCACACCACGTCGACAAAGTGCCAGTACCACGACACCGCCTCGAAAGCGAAGTGATGGTCGGCGGTGAAATGCCCGGCGATCGAACGCAGCAGCATGACGATCAGCATTGTCGTCCCCACCAGCACATGAAAACCGTGGAAACCGGTCAACATGAAGAAGGTCGCGCCATAGACGCCGGCACCCAGCGTCAGCCCCATTTTGGTGTAGGCGTGATGGTATTCGAAGGCCTGCAGGCCAAGAAAGGTTATACCGAGCGCCACCGTCATCGCCAGCCCCAGGATCAGCTGCGTGCGGTTGCTCTTTTTCAGCCCCCAGTGTGCCCAGGTCACGGTGACGCCGGAACTCAGCAGCAGCAGCGTGTTGATGGCCGGGATGCCCCATGCCTCCATCGGGGTGAATTTCAGGCCATCGGCGGTCAGGCCGGGGCCCGCGGTCGGCCACGTCGCCTTGAAGGTAGGCCAGAGCTGTTGCATCGTATCGGACTCGCCCAGCCAGGGGACCGACAGCACCCGGGTATAAAACAGCGCACCGAAAAAGGCGGCGAAGAACATCACCTCGGAAAAGATGAACCAGCTCATTGACCAGCGGAACGAGGAGTCGACCTGCTTGTTGTAACGGCCCGCCTCGCTGTCGCGTATCACTTCCCCGAACCAGCCGAACATCATAAAAAACAGGACCGCCACCCCGGCAATCAGAACCCAGCCGCCATGGTTGACGTCGTGCATGGTCATGACGCCGCCCACAGCCATCGTCAGCAGCGCGACCGAGCCGATGATCGGCCAGAGCGAAGGTTGCGGCAGATAATATTTATCGGTTTGTGCCAGGCTCATGTCTTCCCCTCTTCCTCGTCTATTGATCGTTCACTTCACGAACTGCAGCACCAGGTACACCACCAGCAACACTGTCAAAATAAACGTCACGCCACCGATCAGCCCGGCAATGATGATCTGCGCAGGGGTCAGGTTTTTTGCATCGGCGTCGTAATCGCGCCGTTTGCGCACGCCGAAAAAACTCCAGAACACGGCGAGTGCAGCCTTGAGGTTGCCACGGTCAGCCATGCGCCCCCGTCTTACGCAGCGCCGCCGTCTGCGCCTTCGTGTCCGTGTTGAAAAACGTGTAGGACAAGGTCACGGTATGCAAGTCCTTGTCCATCGACGGATCCAGCACGAACAATACCGGCATCCGGCGGCGCTCACCCGCCGCCAGTTTCTGCGGCGTGAAACAGAAGCACTCGATTTTCCTGAAGAACGCGCCCGCTCGGGCCGGACCATAGCTCGGCACAGCCTGCCCCACGATCGCGTGGTCGCTGTTGTTGGCCACGTCGTACTCCACCTGTATCAGCTGGCCCGGATGCACCTTGAGACTGTGCTGCACCGGCGTGAACTGCCACGGCAACCCCTCATTGGTATTGGCGTCGAACTCAATCGTCACCCAGCGACTGGTATCGACCTGGGTGTTTTTCACCAGGCTTTGCTCGTCGCCGGAATTGATTCCGCTCACCTCGCAAATCTTGTAATAAAACGGCACCAGCGCAAATCCGAACCCGAACATTCCCAGCGCCACGACGATGAGCTTGGTCAGGGTAGTGGATTTTCCGGTCGTCATGACCTAATTCAGTCCGTTATACAGCGTGAACAGAAACAGGCTCAGGGCAATGACGGCCAGGATGCCGGCCGTCAGGTATTTGCCGTTTTGCTTGTCCGCCATGTGCGCCGACTCGCCGCTCATTTCACCACCGGCGCGGTTTCGAAGGTATGGTAGGGCGCCGGCGATGGCACCGTCCACTCCAGGCCTTCCGCGCCTTCCCAGACCCGGTCGCTGGCCTTGGCGCCGCCCTTGATCGTCTTCAGCACGACGGCCAGGAAGAGCAACTGGCTGAAGCCGAAGATGAACGCACCCACGGTGGCGATCTGGTTGAACTCGGTGAACTGCAGTGCGTAGTCGGGAATGCGCCGCGGCATGCCGGCCAGGCCGAGGAAGTGCATCGGGAAAAACACGATGTTCATGCCGATAACCGACAGCCAGAAGTGTGTTTTCCCAAGCGTCTCGTTATACATGTGGCCCGTCCATTTCGGCAACCAGAAGTAAATCCCGGCAAAAATGGAGAACAGCGCGCCAGAGACCAGGACGTAATGGAAATGCGCCACCACGTAATAGGTGTCCTGCAGCTGAATGTCGACCGGCGCCATCGCCAGCACCAGACCCGAGAAGCCGCCGATCGTGAACAGGCACACGAACGCGATGGCAAACAGCATCGGCGTCTCGAAGGTCAGCGAACCCTTCCACATCGTGGCCACCCAGTTGAACACCTTCACCCCTGTGGGAACCGCGATCAGCATGGTGGAGAACATGAAGAACAACTGGCTCGCCACCGGCATGCCGGTGGTGAACATATGGTGTGCCCAGACGGTGAACGACAGGATCGCGATGGATGCCGTCGCGTAGACCATCGAGGCATACCCGAACAGCGGCTTCCTCGCGAAGGTCGGGATGATCTGCGACACGATGCCGAACGCCGGCAGGATCAGGATGTAGACCTCGGGATGCCCGAAGAACCAGAAGATGTGCTGGAACATCACCGGATCGCCACCACCGGCTGCGTTGAAGAAATGCGTACCGAAATTACGGTCGGTCAGCAGCATGGTCACCGCACCCGCCAGCACCGGCATGGTGGCGATCAGCAGGTAGGCGGTGATCAGCCAGGTCCAGCAGAAGAGCGGCATCTTCATCAGCGTGAGCCCGGGGGCGCGCATGTTGAGAATGGTGGTGATGATGTTGATCGAACCCATGATCGACGACAGGCCCATGATATGCACGGCCAGGATCGTCAGGTCATACGACACCCCGCCCTGGATGAAGAGCGGCGGATACATCGTCCAGCCACCCGCCACAGCACCGCCCGGCAACAAGAACGATCCCAGCAGCATGATGCCGGCCACCGGCAGCAGCCAGAAACTCCAGTTGTTCATGCGCGGAAACGCCATGTCGGGCGCGCCCAGCATCAACGGCACCTGCCAGTTCGCAAAGCCGGTGAAGGCCGGCATGATCGCGCCGAAAATCATGATCAGGCCGTGCATCGTGGTGAGCTGGTTGAAAAAATCCGGGTGCATCAGCTGCATGCCGGGATGAAACAGTTCGGCACGGATCAGGAGCGCCATGGTTCCGGCGGAGAACAGCATGATCAGCGCAAACCACAGGTACATCGTACCGATGTCCTTGTGGTTGGTCGTGGTCAGCCAGCGCATGATTCCGGTGGGATGCGCGTGGTGTCCGTGGTCGTCGTGGGCGTGTGCTGCGTCAGACATGACTGTGCTCTCCTCTCGGTTGTTCATTGCGCGGCGGGGGCTGCAGCTACGGCTGCGCCCCCACGAGCGGCTGCGATGTCCGCGGGTTGCGCCGCATCACCCATCTTGTTGTTCCACGCATTACGCTCGTACGTCACCACGGCAGCAATCTCCACATCGGACAGGCGATCGGCAAACCCGACCATGGCAGTACCCGGACGACCGCCGTGCAACACGATCTTGATATGCGCGTCGATCGGTCCGGTGGCGACCTTGGAACCATTCAACGCCGGGAACGTACCCGGGATTCCCATGCCGTTGGCCTGGTGACAGGCTGCGCAGTTGGCCTGGAAGACCTTCTCGCCCCGCTCCACCAACTCATCGAGTTTGAAGGTTTTTCCGTTGTCGGCTGCCGCGGTTTGCGCAATGCCTTTCTTCTTTGCCACCCAGGCCTTGTAGTCCTCGTCCGAGACCACCTTGACCACAATCGGCATGAAGCCATGGTCCTTGCCGCACAGTTCGGCGCACTGACCACGGTAGGTACCGATCTTGTCGGCCTTGAACCAGCTGTCGCGGATGAAACCCGGGATACCATCCTGCTTGACGCCAAACGCAGGCACCCACCAGGAGTGGATCACGTCGTTGGCGGTAACCAGCAAGCGTATCCGTTTGCCCACCGGAACCACCATCGGCTCGTCCACTTCCAGCAGATAGTGGGCATCCTTGGCTTCGGTACCGTCAATCTGCCCGCGCGGCGTGGCAAGGGTGCTATAGAAGTGAACGCCATCATTGAGGTAGTCGTACCCCCACTTCCATTGGTAGCCGGTGATCTTGACGGTCATGTCGGGATTGGAGGTGTCCTTCATCTCGATCACAACCTTGGCGGCGGGATAGGCCATCCCCACCAGGATGACGAAAGGAATCACGGTCCAGATGATTTCGACTGTGGTGTTTTCGTGGAAGTGCGCGGCCTTGTGGCCCACCGATTTGCGATGTTTGAACAGCGAATAGAACATCGTGCCGAATACCACGATGAAGATGCCTACGCACACCAGCATGATGAGGTTGTGCAGATGGAACACATCCCGCGCCACCTGACTCACCGGTGGTTGCAGGTTGTATGCATAGTCCGCCAGCGCTGACTGGCTGGCGGCCCATGCCGCCCCTACCACCCCTGCCCGTTGCCACATGCTTTTCATCGCGTCCCCCGTCCTCTCGACTTTGTTATGGGTAGTCGTTGCGGCGCGTATTGCGTTATGCCTGCAACTTTCTGCGCAACGTTGCAGCCAGTTGCAGCCGCGCCTCGTCACTCAGGTACTGTCCGACTTTCGTTTCGCGACCGTGAGAACAGAGGCTCAGACGACAGTCCCTGCCCGGTGTCCTGCAGTCGCACACCACGCGCGCCCACTGGCGATTCATTTCGCGGCGCTCTCCACGTGTGCCGGCATGCCATTCCAGCACCACCACATCCCCTTCGATCGTAAGCGTTTCGTAATCCCCTTCCTGGCTGCGCAGGGCCCCCAATGCCCATGCCAGAAGGCCGATCTCCAGTCCGGCAAACGGCAGGATCAGCCAGTACCCCAAGAGCGCAAAACCGCTCGAAGTTGCAAAACACACACCCGCCAAGCTCCAGAACACGAACCGTTGCTGGCCGTGCGTCAATGAATGGTTAGGGCGGGATTGAAATACAAACGCGCCTGCTGACACACCTTCACAGTCTTCCGTATTCATCTGTTCCATAGAGGGAACCGAGGAAACCACGTGCGGCAATATGTCGCAGACAGTAACACGACGCCGCTCGCCTGAACAAGCAGTACGATCGTATTAACTTATTGATTTATTTATAAAATATCGTTATTCCCGATTATTCTAAGATGCTAATTCTTTAGGCAGAATCAGCCATTGCGGCGCATCCATCGACAGATCGGGTTCAGGAAAAAAGGCCTGCACGCCCAGACATGGACCGGGCAGACGCGCGCGCAATGCGGCAATGTTGGCGGCCTGAGATGCCATCGCCGGGTCGATGTGATTGCCGATCCAGCCGGCCCACGGCAGGCTCCGGCGGGCAACCGACTCAGCCGTCAGCAACGCATGACTGAGGCAGCCCAGGCGCACCCCCACCACCAGCACAACCGGCAGGCCGAGCCGTTGCGCCAGATCCGCCATGTCCTCATGCTCGTTCAGTGGCGCCCGCCAGCCGCCCGCCCCTTCGACCACCACCACGTCGGCCATGGCTGCGAGCCGCGCGTACGCTGCAGCGATCATTTCCAGATCGATTCGCACGCCGGCCTGCTCCGCAGCAATGTGCGGCGCGATCGCAGGCTCGAACGCATAGGGATTCACATCGCGCACGTCGGCCATCACATTGGCTGCCTGCCGTAGCGCCATCACATCCTCGTTCAGTTCGCCCGCCACACTGCCGGCCGATACCGGTTTCATCGCCGCCACGCGCAGCCCCTGCGCGCGCAGCGTATGGATCAAGGCCACCGCCACCCGCGTCTTGCCGACGCCGGTATCGGTCCCGGTGACGAACAGTCCGCGTGCCTTCATGCCATACCCAACTTGCGGCGACGCTCGCCGATGTTGAACTGGATCACCTGCCGCCCGTCTTCCCGCTGTGTCTTGTCGCCTGCCCAGGCATGACCATAGATCACTTCAAAGGTGGCCGGCAGGCGGCCTTCCTGACGCTGCGTCTCATACGCCTGTTCGAGCCGCGACCACGCCGACTTGCCCAAAAGGCCGCGACGCCGCGTTGTTGCCGCGTTGTGTGCGCCGATCCCCTTGAGGTCGCGCATCAGGGTTTTGAGGTCGGCATAGGTCAGCGTCAGCATCTCCATTTCCATCACCGGACTCGAAAAACCGGCGTGGATCAGCATGTCGCCGACGTCGTGCAGATCGATGAAGCGATTCACATGTGGCGCATCGTCGATGGCTGAGAAGGCAGCGCGCAACTCCTTCAGGGTGTCGGGCCCGAACGTGGCAAAGATCAGCAATCCGCCCGGCGCCACCACCTGATGAAGACCTTTCAGCGTGGCTTCCAGGTCGTGCGCCCATTGCAGGGCCAGACTCGACCAGACGAGGTTCATGCTGTTGGCCGCGAGCGGCAGGCGCCCCATGTCCGCGCACACGAGGTGGGTGAGGGGTAAGGCGTGAGGGGTGAGGCGCTGTAGGGCACGCTGCGCCCACGTCGGCTGCGGCAGGCGTGCGCGAGCGGCATGCAGCATGGACGGAGCGATATCGAGTGCACACAGTTCGGCACCCGGATAACGTGCAAGCAGATGCGCCAGCCCGTAGCCGGTGCCGGTGCCGACATCCAGCAGGCGACCAGGCTGCAGCGACATGAAATCCAGGCGTTCCAGCAGACGGTCGCACACCTCGCGCTGCAGCACCGCGTGCGCGTCGTAACTGGTCGCGGCGTGGTCGAAGGCTCGCCGGACTTCGGCGAAGTCGAGTTCGATGTCAGCCATGGGCGAAGCGCCCGATTGCTGCGGCGACGTCCTCGCCATGCGACAAATGCGGCGCATGCGCAGCGCGAACCAATTCGAGATGCTGCGCCGCAGGCAGGGTCTCGGCGAGCCAGGCGCCGGCTGCGGGGGGCGTCAGCGTATCGAGCGCGCCGTGCAGCACCAAGGTCGGTTGCGCCAGCCGCGCCAGGTCCAGCCGCAAGTCCGTATCGCGCAGGATCGTCAACCCCGCTGTCAGCGCTTCGCCGTCTACCGCCGGCGCGGCCAGCAGCGTCTGCCGCAGTTGTTGCAGCAAGCTTTTCTGTCCAGACATGCCGCGCGTCTGCAGACTCAGAAAACGCAGCAGCGTGGCCTGCGGGTCGGCCAGCAGCGCCGCGCCGAATGCCTGCAGATCGGCTGCGGCCATGCCATGCTGCCAGTCAGGCGTCGCGACGAATTTGGGCGTCGACGCCAGCAGGACCAGGCGCGCGATTTTGTGCGGGTAATCGAGTGCGGCACGCATCGCCACCTGCCCGCCGAGCGACCAGCCGAGCAGCGTGGCATTGTCCGGCAGCTGTTGCGCCAGATCGTCGGCCCAGCTGTGCAGCGTGTTCACCGGCAGCGCAGCGCGTCCGCCATGGCCCGGCAGGTCGAGCGCGCGCACCTCGAAATCGCCAGACAACCGTGCGTCCAATGCATCGAATACGCGTGCATTCATGCCCCAGCCATGCAGCAGCGCGAGTACGGGTTTAGCTGACGGCATGCAACGCCTCCACCAGTTGCGCGACGTCGTCGACGCTGTGCGCGGCCGACAGCGTGATGCGCAGCCGCGCCGTGCCGGCGGGAACCGTCGGGGTGCGGATGGCGGGCACCAGGAGGCCGCGCTGCAGAAGCTCGCGCGACAGCCGTACCGCGTCGGCATTCGCGCCGATCACCAGAGGCTGGATCGGGGTAGCGGAATCCATCAGGCTGCCGAGCGTCAGACCGGCCAGCCCCGCGCGCAGCTGCGCGATATGACTGCGCAGGCGCTCGCGTCGCGCGTCGCCCGCCTCGATCTGGCGCAGGCTTTCCAGCAAGCATGCGGCCAGCAGCGGCGGCGCGGCGGTGGTGTAGATGTAGGGCCGCGCCTTCTGGATCAGCCAGTCGATCACGCCTGTGTGCGCCGCCACTGCGGCACCCGACACGCCCGCAGCTTTGCCCAGCGTAGCCAGGTAGATCACGCGGTCGCTCGCGCGTGCGCGTTCGGTCAGTCCGCCGCGGCCGTCGTTCAGCACGCCGAAGCCGTGCGCGTCGTCGAGATACAGCCAGGCATCAAACCGCTCGCCCAGATCGAGCAAGGCATCGACCTGCGCCAAGTCGCCGTCCATGCTGAACACCAGATCGGAGGCGATGACTTTGTCCTGGGCCGGGCTGTTTGCCAGTTGCGATTCCAGCTGGGCAAGATCGCCGTGACGATAGCGGGTGAAGCACGCGCCGGACAGCTGCGCCGCATCGACCAGCGAGGCGTGGTTGAGCTTGTCGGCGAACACTTCGTCATGGCGCCCGACCAGCGCCGTAAGCACTGCCAGATTGGCCATGTAGCCGGTGGAAAACAGCAGCGCCGCCGGCTTGCCGACGAAGCGCGCGAAGGCGGCTTCGAAGTCGTGATGGAAGCGATGGTGGCCGGTGATGAGATGCGCCGCACCCGCGCCGACGCCGCACTGGCCGAGCGCTGCGTGCGCGGCAGCAACCAGCGCCGGATCAGCGGCGAGCCCGAGATAATCGTTGCTGCAGAAGGAGACGACGCGCTGGCCGTCGATCGTGACGTGCGCGCCTTGCGCGCCGTCGAGCAGGCGGCGATGGCGCTCGAGATGCTCGGCCTTCAGCGCCGCCAGCCCGTCCTGCAGGCGGGTCAGCGCGGCGTGTGTCACAACGGCTGCAGGCCCAGCGAGTCGAACAAGCGCTGGTCGCGCTCCCATTCCGGATTGCCGGTGGTGAGCAGTTTTTCGCCGTAGAAGATCGAATTGGCGCCAGCAAGGAAGCACAGCGCCTGCACCGCATCGCTCATCTGCTGACGCCCGGCCGACAGGCGCACAAAACTCTTCGGCATGCAGATGCGTGCGACGGCGATGGTACGCACGAACTCCAGCGGATCGAGCGCATCGGTGCCGGCGAGTGGCGTGCCTTCGACCTGCACCAGCAGGTTGATCGGCACCGATTCCGGCTGCGGATCCAGCGAAGCCAGTTGTGCGATCAGGCCGGCGCGCTGGGTGCGCGACTCGCCCATGCCAACGATGCCGCCGCAGCACACGTGCAGGTCGGCGTGGCGGACGCGCTCCAGGGTATCGAGACGATCCTGGTACTCGCGGGTGGTGATGATCTCGCCGTAGAACTCGGGCGCGGTATCGAGGTTGTGGTTGTAGTAGTCGAGCCCAGCCTCCTTCAGTTGCTCGGCCTGGCCGTCCTTCAACATGCCCAGCGTGGCGCAGGTTTCCAGACCCAGCGCGCGCACCGAACGCACCATCTCGAGCACGGGTTCGAGGTCGCGCTGCTTGGGACCGCGCCAGGCGGCGCCCATGCAGAAGCGCGAGGCGCCGGCGGCTTTCGCGGCCTTGGCCGCAGCCAGCACGTCGTCGAGATCGAGCAGGCCCTGGTTTTCGACGCCGGCATCGTAGCGGGCCGATTGCGGACAATAGCCGCAGTCTTCCGAACAGCCACCGGTCTTGATCGACAGCAGGGTCGACAACTGCACGCGGTTGGGGTCGAAGTGCTCGCGATGCACCGTCTGCGCCCGGTACATCAGGTCGGAGAATGGCAGCGCAAACAGCGCCTCGATGTCGGACACCGAACGGCGCACGGGGGGATGGGCCAGATCATTCATTAATCGCTACCTCTATCGTCATGTCCTGCCACGGTTCGTGCGCGGCCCGATAAATATCAAACAATGCCCACGGCACGATGATCGTCACTGCCAATCCCAGCACCAGCATCAATCCCTGCCAGCCGCCCAGCAGGTCGTAGAGCGGATGGCCGAACACCACCAGGCTGCCCATCACGCCGTAATAGCGGTAGCCTGCCCACTTGTTGTAATGCGTCGTGCGCGGATTGGGATGGTGAGCGATACTGGCATAGACGAAAATCGATGCGCCCAGCCAGATCATCACCGGCGGCAGCGACAGCACCAAAGGCAGGAAGCCGATTTTTTGGCTGGCGAGCAGCTTGCCCAGCAGCAGGGCCGTCAGCGAAATCAGCAGCACCGCGACGGTGATGAGATTGAACAGCTGCGCGGCGAAACGGGAAGACGAAGCAGAAATGACGCGTTTGGCTTTCATGGCCGCTATTCTCGTGGAGGGGCCGTCCCCTGTCAATTTTTGACCATTAAAAAATTGAACATCAGGTTAATTTTTAATCATTTACTGCCGCGGAACTGTCTCCTGTGCGGGAGCGTGAGCGGTGCGGGGCAGTTGTGCCCCGCCTGCCTGGCCGATCTGCCCTGGCACACGCAAGCCCAGTGCCCGCAGTGCGCCACCCCCACCCCGCTTGGGCAGACCTGCGGCGCCTGCCTCAAACGCCCGCCTGCGTTCGAGCGCACGGTTGCTGCACTGGGTTATGCCTTCCCCCTCGACCGCCTGATTCCGCGCCTGAAATATCAGGGCCGGCTTGCCATCGCGCCGGCGCTGGGCGAGTGCCTCGCCCGCGCCGTGGAAGACACCCCTGCTCCGGATCGTCTGATTGCCATGCCCTTGCATGCGAAGCGCATCCAGGAACGCGGCTTCAACCACGCCACCGAGATCGCCCGCGAAGTGGCCAAACGGCTGAACCTGCCGCTCGACACCGACAGTTGCCAGCGTACCCGCGACACGCCACCGCAGATGGGACTCAAACACGATGCCCGACGCCGCAATCTGCGCGGCGCATTTGCGTGTCCGGGCGATGTGCAGGGGCTGCACATCGCGCTGATCGACGATGTGATGACCACCGGGACCAGCCTCGGCGAACTGGCCGCGACGCTGAAACGGGCGGGCGCGCGCGCGGTGACGTGCTGGGTGGCGGCGCGCACCCTGCCGCCGGGCGACTGAATCGGCCGGGGGTCGGATACGCTGCCATACGGGCGAAGAGAATACCCGCCCCGCCGTGAAACCGCCCGTCAGGCGGCTTCGGCGTAAGCTGATGCGGCCCGTTGCGGGAAGCCTTCCTCGATCGGCAACGCCGGATCGCGCGACCACTCGTTCCACGAGCCGAAATAGATCTTCACGTTCCGGATGCCGGCCTCTTTGAGAATGAGGTAGGTATTGGATGCGCGCGCGCCCTTGAAGCAATACACGATCACCGGCGTCTCCGGCGTGATGCCGGCCGTCAGGCACTCAGCCAGCACCTCGGGGCCGGCCTTGAACACCGGGCCATCAGCACCCGGCTTCATCAGGCGATACCACTCTATCCAGCGCGCGTTGGGAATGCGCCCCTTGCGCGGGCAGAAGTCCGGGCCATAGGGCGACGAACTCGCGCCGATCCATTCGTCGACGTCGCGCACGTCGAGCAGCGTCGCGCTGCCGGACTTCACTGCTGCGAGCATCGCATCCTTGTCCACCATCACGTCGGCCGACGCGTCTGCCGGGAAACTTGCCGGTACCGGCGTCACTGCCTCCGTGCTGGCCGGCAGGCCCGCCGCCAGCCAGGCCCGATAGCCGCCATGCAGCACCTTGATTCCTGGATAGCCGAGATAGCTGAGGATGAAATAGCCGCGGCACGACTGGCCGAAGCCCGTGTTCATCGCATCCTCGTACAGCACGGCTGTTTCCCTGCCCGACAGGCCGGCCGCCCCGAACGCCTCGGCAAACTTCGCCTTCATGGCCTCCAGGCCGTCGGGATCGCTGGTCGCCAGATAGGTGAAAATCTCGCGCAGATTCACCGCACCGGGCAGATGTCCCTTGGCATACACCCCTGGGTCGCGGGTATCGATAATCACCATGGGCTCGCTCGCCATCGCGGCCTGAAGGTCGGCGGGTTCGATCAGTACGCTCATCCATTTCTCCCGGGTTGGAATGCAGACGCCTACGCTACTGCAGCATGCGTGCCAATCCTGAAAATCGCCATAAACCCGGTGCCAGAGCGGTTTACGCGAATCCACTCACGGCATGGCCCGTGACCAATCGTTTACAAAATGCTGACAGATTGGGGCGTTGGACAGGGCGTTGCGGCAAGGGCGGATTTTGGCGGGTCCGCCCTTGGGATGGATGTTGCGGCGAAGCCGGGTCAGCCGTAAATCTCTTCCACCGCGAAAATCCGCCGGTGTTCGCGCATGGCATAGCGGTCGGTCATCCCGGCGATGTAATCGGCCACTGCGCGCGCGCCCTCGAGCGATTCGCGCGCCTGATGCTCGGGCGGCAGCAGGCGGGCATCGCCGGTGAAGGCTGTGTAGAGATCGCTGATGATGCGACTGGCCTTGGCGCTCATGCGCGCCACCTTGTAATGGCGGTACAGATGATGCAGCAGGAAGCGCTTGAGGTCGCGGTGCTCGTCGAGCAGTGCCGGGCTGAAGGCCGCCAGCGAGGGGGCCGCACGCACCTCGGCGAGGGTCTGCACGCCGCTGTTCTCGATGTTCGTCCGCGTGGTGTTCACCAGGTCGAGGATCAGCGTGTTGATGATGCGGCGCACGGTTTCGGTCACCACGCGGCGCCCCTGCAAGGCCGGGTATTTCGCGCGCACCTCGGCAAGGTGGCGGGAAAAGATCTGCACTTCGCTCAACTGTTCCAGCGTGATCAGGCCGGAGCGCAGGCCGTCGTCGACGTCATGGTTGTTGTAGGCGATCTCGTCCGCCAGGTTGGCGATCTGCGCCTCCAGTGAAGGCTGCTGCTTGTTGAGGAAGCGTTCGCCCACCGCACCGAGCCTTTCCGCATTGCTCAGCGAGCAGTGCTTGAGGATGCCCTCGCGTGCCTCGAAGGTGAGGTTCAAGCCTTCGAATTCGGCGTAGCGTTCTTCCAGCAGGTCGACCACGCGCAGCGACTGCAGGTTGTGCTCGAAGCCGCCATGTTCGCGCATGCAGGCATTCAGCGCATCCTGCCCCGCATGGCCGAAGGGCGTGTGGCCGAGGTCGTGCGCCAGCGCCACCGCCTCCACCAGGTCTTCATTCAGATTCAGCAGACGCGCAATCGTGCGGCCGATCTGCGCGACTTCGATGCTGTGGGTGAGGCGGGTGCGGAACAGGTCGCCTTCGTGGTTGACGAACACCTGGGTCTTGTATTCCAGCCGCCGGAACGCGGTGGAATGGATGATGCGATCGCGGTCGCGCTGGAATTCGGAGCGGGGGGCGGCAGGCGGTTCGGCATGCAGGCGGCCGCGGGATTGACTGGAATGCGCTGCGTAGGAGGCGAACGACGGTTCCATCAACAATCCTTTTTCAATGAGGCGCGGTCAACACGCCGGTCAGCACATCGGTCGGCACGTCGCCGGTGATCACCGCCTCACCCAGCTTCTTCAGCAACACGAAACGCATCTTGCCGCCTTCCACCTTCTTGTCGTGGCCCATGTATTCGAGATACCGATCCACGCCCAGGTCGGGCGCGACATCCGGCAGCCCGGCCGCGCGAATCAGCGCGCGGGTCCGTGCGACGTCCGCTTCGGTAAGCCAGCCCAGTCGCCGCGAGGTTTCCGCCGCCATCACCATGCCTGCCGCCACTGCCTCGCCGTGCAGCCAGTTGCCGTAGCCCATGCCGGTTTCGATCGCGTGGCCGAAGGTGTGGCCAAGGTTGAGGATGGCACGGATGCCGCCTTCGCGCTCGTCCTGCCCCACCACCTGCGCCTTGATTTCGCAGGAACGGTAGATCGCATGGGTGATCGCCGCCGGGTCGAGCGCGCGCAGCTTGTCCATGTTCGCCTCCAGCCAGGTGAGGAAATCGGCGTCCCAGATCAGCCCGTACTTGATGACCTCGGCCAGCCCCGCCGACAGTTCGCGCGGCGGCAGCGTCTTCAGCGTATCGGTGTCGGCCAGCACCACTTTCGGCTGATAGAAGGCGCCGATCATGTTCTTGCCGAGCGGATGGTTGATCCCGGTCTTGCCGCCCACCGAGGAGTCGACCTGGGACAGCAGCGTGGTGGGAATCTGGATGAAGGGCACGCCGCGCTGATAACTTGCCGCCGCGAAGCCGGTCATATCGCCGATCACGCCGCCGCCCAGCGCGATCAGCGTGGTCTTGCGCTCGGCACGCTGGGTCAGCAGCGCATCGAAAATCAGGTTCAGCGTCTCCCAGTTCTTGTAGGCCTCGCCGTCCGGCAGCACGATCGGCGTGACAGCCACGCCGCTTGCCTGCAGCAGGGCGACCAAACGGTCCAGATACAGCGGCGCAACCGTAGTATTGGTCACGACCGCCACGCGTTTCTGCTGCAAATGTGGCAGCAGAAGGTCGGGCTGACCCAGCAAGCCTGCCCCGATGTGGATCGGGTAGGACCGCTCGCCGAGACGGACATGGAGGGTTTGCATATAGCGGGAAAAATGAAATCGGTTGCCCGATTGTAACCAAAGCCGGCTCGTTCACTTAGGCTGCGCGCATGGCACACCGCTTGCTGAGTATCTGGCCGGATTAATATGACTCGCCATGAATGCATCCAAACCTGCCTCCCGCCATTCATCACCATGCGTTCATGGCATGTATGAACGCATGCCACGCAATGACTGCCTCAGTGGCGTTGCCATCTCGCCAAGCCTGCCGAGACTTCATTTGCGGCGCCCCATGATCCAGGCTGACGCCCGTGTCTAACCGCATTCTGCTGGTGTCGCCTGCGTCTCCATTCAGCCCCCGGTCGGGCGCGCAGCAGCGCACCGCATTGCTGCATGAAGCCCTCCGGACGCGGGGAGACGTGGATGTGTTACTGATTGAGCCCACCGCCGGCCCCAGCCGTCTGGTACCGCCCAAACCGGGCATCCTTGCACACGGCTACTGGCACCAGCGTTCGTTCGGCATCGGGAAATTCAAACCCGACAGGGCACTGGACCTGGCCCTCCGGGCGGATGGGGTTGACCTCACGCGTTATCGACTCGTCGTCAGCCGCTATCTCAACCCCATCAGCAAGCTGCTGATCCCACCCGACGTCCGTACCGTGGTCGACCTGGACGACTGGGGCTACCATTACGCACCCGGGGCACTGGCGCTGGCCGCACAATTCAAATCAAGATATGCGGCGTGGCTGGCGCAACGACAACTCAAGCGTTTCGATGCCTATTTCTTTGTCAGCCGGCGCGACCAGTTCCGCCATCTCGATCTGCAATCGGCCCTGCTGCCCAACATTCCCTACAGCCCGCCCGCCCTGCCTTTCCCACAGACCGGCAGCTCCACCCTGCTGTTTGTCGGCTCGCTCTGGTATGCCCCCAATCGCAAAGGCATTGACCGTTTTCTGTCCCGCTGCTGGCCCCTCATCAAGGCTGCCTGCACGCACGCCCGGCTGCTTCTCGTTGGCACCGCGCCCCCTGCCGTAAGACAGGCCTGGGAACGACACCCCGGCGTTTCAGCGCCCGGCTTTGTAGATAGCCTGGAAGACGCCTATCGCAACGCGGCCTTCACCATCGCGCCGATCTACTCGGGTGGCGGCACCAACATCAAGATTCTGGAGTCGCTGGCCTATGGCCGGGCCTGCGTGACCACGTCGCACGGCGCTGACGCCTTTGGCGCCGATCTGGAAAACGCTGGCCTGGCTATCGTCAAAGATGATGCAGCCTTTGCCAGGCAATGCACCGCCTGGCTGACGAACATTGACAATCGTCGCGGCGAGGCGGAAAAAGGGCCTACCGCAATCAAACGGCACTTCACACGCACTGTGTTTCATGAACAGGTGGCCCTGCTGTGCGCATCCCCGGTTCGTCCAGGCTGATCGCGCCATGACGCGCAAGCGATAGCTCATCGACCAGGCCATCGTTGTCCGCAACCTTTTCGAGGTCAGTCTGCCGCTGCGCCGGCTGCGCACAGCGCTTCCGGCCACAGCGTCAGGCACGTTATCCCGTTTCGCCATCATCCCCGGGGACGCCTGCAACCCCTCCGGCTCGCTCGGCGACGCGGCCATGTTCAGTGCCCTGCTGCAAGCGCTGCGCATGCATTACCCTGATGCCACCTTAACCATCATCGGCACGCATGATCGCACCATTGACGTACCCGGAATCGGGCAGGTGCCGGTGGCGGCCGCCTGGAGCGGACAGGCGGGCGGCGTCGCCTTTGACAAGTCGATCCGTCAGCAGCACGCGCTGTTCGCATGGGGGCAGACATTCTGAACCGCAAATACGGCGCGGCACGGTAAGCCACCTCCATCCGGATTCATGCCGAACTGGAACATTATTTTGAAGTGCTTCCGCTTCTCGATGCGATGGGGCGAAAGGATCTGAGGACGACCATCCAGCGGAAAATCCGGCTGTTCCGGACCGAACACGCGTTCCGACTCCATTGCCTCCGGCCGATCTCCAAGAAAATACTCGGACGCAATTGATTTCGCATGCCGCATGAACGATGCTTCGCCATAATCCGCAACGCCTCCGTGCGGCTACAGAACACGATGTATGAGCCAAAGGGATAGGCGCATTTACCGCCCCATCGAACGAGCGGAGGAATGAATGATGACATCGCGAAACCAACGTGAGTCATTTATGTGATTTACAGTTGTTCTGACGGCTGGCGAGATGAAATGCGAGCATTTCAACCTCTCCCTCGGCAGCCCGACTAAAAGGTCACAGCCTTATTTATCGGGAAACGGGCCATGCGTAATCAGGCGGCAGAAATCCGTGATGCACGGCCAGCGCCCGCAAAACGGACAGGAAACGCCGGGAGTCAATCATGCCCCGGCTGTAATTCTGGGGATGTATCCCGGGTCGGCGCCATACCGGATGCATTCGAGTTCGCAGGGACGGCGCTTGACTCACCGCTGCCCGGGGGAAGCCTGTACCGCTGCAAGGTGTGTGGCTTGCACTGGCGGCATCCGCAACCGGACAAGTGCGAACTGGATGCCCTCTATCGGAAAGGCTCTGCGTCATCCTGGCAGTACCACCCAGTCAAACGCCGGGACTGGCAGATTGCCTCGGCCATCATTCGAAAGCACGGCGATGTCGCTACGGTGCTTGATGTGGGCTGCTTTGATGGCCGCTTTCTTGATCATCTGGGCGGCGGCTACCGCCGCTCGGGCATCGAGGTGCACCCGCTTGCTGCGGAGCACGCCGCCGCGAAGGGAATCGAAATCGTCGGACGCGACTTCTCCGACCTGGACACATTGCACCCACCTTTCGATGTCGTGGTTGCCATGGACGTCATCGAGCATGTCGGCAATCCCAGGACATTTCTCGCATCCCTTGCCCGGGCAACCCGGCCGGGCGGATTGATCATCCTGTCGACCGGGAATACGGCAACCACGCCATGGCGTCTCATGGGCGGCATGTACTGGTATTGCAGCATCGCCGAACACATCTCGTTCATCAATCCGCGCTGGTGTGAACACGCCGCCGCAGAATTGAGACTGTCCATCGAGGACCTGGTCATGTTCAGCCATGAACCTGCCAAGGCAACCGAAGCGTTCATTCAGGCAGCGGCAAACCTTTTTTATCGCTGTTTACCGAATCTTGCGTACACCCTGCGACGTTTCCATGCGCTGAGCCAAGGCAAGGCCTGCCGCCCTGCCTGCCGAACGCCGCCACACTGGCGCTCCGCAAGAGATCATCTGCTGGTTGCATTTCGTGTTCCCGCCGGGGATCCTCGCGAACGCGTCGGCCAGTCCGCAGCAGAATCCCCCCATCGAGCCATCGGGCCGATTTCATGAGACCGCAATTCGCCTCGTCATATGACGGCCAGGAACCGCCGCCCCACCATGTCAAACCGTGTACATGACCATGCCAACCACTTTCTGCCACGTCATCAACCCATTTCCGTGCCCCGAAAATTCCGAACACGGAATCGCGAGCAGAATCACCTATGAAAGCCTGCGCGTCGCTGCGGAAGAAGCGCGCAAGCAAGGCATTCGGGTCGAGATCCATGCCATCGTGCTGCCCGGCGACGAAATCGCGATCAAGGGGCCCGCCACACTCGCCGGGTACCTTGATCGAACGGTCCAGGATATCCGCCCGATGTCGCCCAAGCGGCCTTTCCCCCTGATTGCCGACATCCTGCGGGTGGGTGCCGAGTCGTCGGAATGCGGGTACCTGATCTTTACCAACATGGATATCGCCGTCCAGCCCAATTTCTACGTGGCGCTGAACGAAATCGTGGAAAAACGTTTCGAACCCGGCACGCCCTTCACCATTTATCGGAGAAA
This sequence comes from Hydrogenophilales bacterium, assembly GCA_016195805.1. Classification (GTDB taxonomy): domain Bacteria; phylum Pseudomonadota; class Gammaproteobacteria; order Burkholderiales; family Thiobacillaceae; genus Thiobacillus. The sequence goes on along the minus strand of JACPYT010000004.1, from coordinate 110,619 downwards.
CATTTCCAGCCACTACGACAGCATCGAGCAACTGCCCGAGATGTATCGACAGCCTGGGCAGATTGCCTATGGTTACGATTGTTTCGTGTTCCCGAAATCGTACGTCCCGCAACTCGACCTCGGCAATTGCTGCATCGGCGCGGCGCACTTCGACTATCTGCTATTCATCGCACTGGACGCCGTGAGCGGGTTTCGCGCCCAACGCATCAATGATCTGCCCCTCACTTTCCATATTGGCAACGACATCGCATGGAGCAGCCAGATCGATTACATCGAACACAATCTGATGGAATCCCTGGCCGCGATTCGACGCATGCGCGGAAACCTCGACATCCCCCAGGACAGTAATTTCGCCCGGATGGAGCGGGCCCATTTCCTGCCCAATACACGCATCGACAGTCGTTTGCTCAGAAAACTGAAACGCGTACCCGGTATTGGACAACTAGCCCTCACGGTCAAAAGATGGCTAGGCCGGAGTCACTGATGAAACGGCCGCCACTGGGGTGGTATATGTTTTGCTTTTTCCGGAACGAATCTGCTGCACAACGTGCTGCCGGTATACTCGGCACCGAATCGACCCATCCAGAAAACGACCAGAACCCTCATTGACAAGAACACACGCACAAACCGAGCGCATTCAATCAGGGATAAAGCTTGTTGAAATCCCTGAAACGCCACATTGCATCCGAGATGCCTGATTTCATACTTTGCGCTGGCATTCAACCATGCATAGCCCCACATTGACTGCATATACCGTGATTTCCAAACACTCCCGCTTGCCAGCATTCATCCATTCTTCGAAACAATGAGCCTTGGCAATTCCATCCGCCATGGCGCCAAATGGGTATTCATCGGCAACACAGGCAGTCAGGTCCTCAGCTTCGCGCTGGGCTTGATTCTTGCGCGCCTCCTGATACCGGCCGAGTTCGGCATGGTGGCGACCATCCAGATCTTCACCAGCCTGGCGGGTTTCGTTGCCGGCGGCGGCATGGGACAGGCCATCGTACGCGCCAAGGAGGCCAGCAAGCGCGATTACGATCTGCTGTTCACGCTGCAATTCCTCATCGGGCTGGTGATCGTCAGTTTTTTCTTCGCCATCGCGCCCTGGTTCGGACGCTGGTACGGGAACCCCCTCTATACCGATCTGCTGCGGGTGGCGGCGCTGTCCTTTCTGGTCCGCCCGTTTTTCAACGTGCCCAGCAACATGCTGCACCGGGAAATGCGCTTCAAGGCCAAGACGTCCGTCCAGCTGGTCAATCTGGTGGTCTACAACAGCATTGCCCTGAGCCTCGCCTATCTGGGCCACGGCCCCTGGAGTCTGATTCTTGCCGGCCTGTTCAGTTCGATGGCGGGTGCCCTGCAATTTTCCTGGTATGCGGGCTGGCGCCCGGGCGTCTGCTTCGACTTTGCGCGCGCCGGGGAACTGATGCGCTACGGGCTTCTGGCCTCCACCAACAACATCGTCTTTTACATCCGCAGCCAGCTGCCCACCTTCATCCTGTCGCGCAGCCTGGGGCCGGCCGGCGTGGGTCTGTACAACAAGGCCGAGAGTCTAGCGGCGCGCCCGCACGGCTTCATCACCGGCTCGGTGTACGAGGTCCTGTTCCGCGCCCTGGCGAAGGAGCAGGACAATCTCGACAAATGCCGCTACTTGTTTTTCCGCAGCCTGACGCTGGTGGCTGTCTATGCCCTGCCGTTCTATGTCGGCTTTCTGTGGCTGGCCAAACCGCTGGTGGTCACCCTCTTCGGTCATCGCTGGGCCGATTCGGCCGCCCCCCTGATGATTCTCAGCCTGGCTGCCCCCCTGATGATGATCGAAAACCTGTCCGGCGCCGTGCTGGCCGCACGCAGCTGGCTGGGCAAGGAACTGGTGGCGCAGGTCGTCATGATCGGCGTGGCTGCCATCGCCATCCTGACCGGACTGCCTTACGGGATGACCGGCGTGGCGACCGGGATGGTCATTGCCCTGCTCTATATCACCCTTCACATGTTCTGGCTTGCCAAGCTGTCGATCGACGCCCGCTGGGCCGACCTCGCTCGCGCCTTCATGCCCGCCGCGCTCCTCAATGCCATTCTGCTCGCCGCCCTGTGGCTGGCGGACCGCCTCATCCCGCCCTCCGTCCAGTCGGTCGATGCGCTGCATGTGTTGTCCATGGCTGCCGTAGGAGGACTGGTTTATACCCTCTGCTTCCTGTACCTGCCCATCCCGGCCCTGGCGTCGGAAACCGCCCGCTGGAAAATCAGGCTCAAACTCGCCAAAGCCCCCGCATGACCCGGATCGATCCCCTCTCGCGCGCGCTCCATCGCCAGGCCGGCCAGCATGGACCGATCATGCTCATGTATCACGCCGTCACGCCCGGCAAGGATGCACCCGTCTGGCCCTGGGCCGTATCCATGCGACGGTTCCGCGACCAGCTCGACTTTCTGGCCACCGAAGGCTACGCCACGCCGACCATGGGTGAACTGGCCGCCACGCCCGCGAAGGCATGGCCGGGCCGCACGGCAGTGATCACGTTCGACGACGGCTACGCCGACAATCTCGCCGCTTGCGAGGAACTGCAAAAGCGCGGCATGCGCGCCACCTGGTTCATCGTATCGGGCTCGATCGGCCAGGCACCGCGCTGGCCCGAGGACGGACGTCCCGCGGGCCGCTTGCTGAATGCGGGCGAACTGCGCGAGATGCAGGCAAACGGCATGGAAATCGGCTCCCACACGGTCAGTCACGTGCGCCTGACCGGACTCGACGACGCGCATCTCATGCAGGAACTGACCCACTCCAGGACTACGCTGGAAGACCTCCTCGGCAATGCCGTCGGCAGTTTTGCCTACCCCTACGGCGACTGGGACGCACGCTGCGCCGCGGCGGTGCAGCAGGCCGGCTACGCCGCGGCCTGCACGACCCGCACGGGATGGGCGCTGCGCGACAAGACGCCCTACCAATTGCGGCGACTGACCGTGTTCAATACCGACACGCCGGGCAGCTTCGCACGCAAACTCTATTTCGGCAGCCACGACGTCCGCTGGCGAGATATCGCCCGCTACGCGCTACGACGGATCCAGGGTATCTGATCTGTGTCGACGATAACGCCTGCCATCTCCATCATCATGCCCTGCTACAACGCCACGGCACACCTGCCGGCCAGCGTCGGCAGCGTGCTGGCGCAGACGCTGGCCGACTGGGAACTGATCGCCGTCGACGACGGTTCCCGCGACGGCACGCTGGCGTGGCTGCAGGCGCAGACAGATGCGCGGATACGCCCGCTCGCCCAGCCCAACAGCGGGGTCAGCGCAGCACGCAATGCCGGGCTGGCCGCAGCACGCGGTCATCATGTGGCGTTCCTGGACGCGGACGATACCTGGGCTGCGGACTTTCTGGAAAAAATGCAGGCCGCTTTGCAGGCCCGTCCCGATGCGGTATTGGCGTATTGCGGCTGGCAGAACCGGGGGTTGCCGGGCGGACGCGGCGAGCCGTTCGTGCCGCCCGATTACGAAACTCCGGACAAGGCCGCCATCCTGTTTGCCGGCTGCCGCTGGCCGATCCACGCTGCGCTGATCAGGCGCGAGGCCGTGGTGGCCGCGAACGGTTTCGACCCGGCGCTGAAGAATGCCGAAGACTACGCGCTGTGGCTGCGGGTAGCGACGACCGCACCCATCGTCCGCGTACCGGAGGTGCTGGCCTTCTATCATTTTCACGGCAAAGACCAGGCTTCGGGTGATCATGCCCGGGCGGCGCTGCAGCACTGGCAGGCGCAGCGCAGCCACCTGGCCACCCACCCCGCATTCAGTGCCGCGCTCGGCCACGCACGCATCCGCACGCTGACACTGGGCGAGTTGCTGAAACGCGGCTACGCCTGCTACTGGCAGCGCGACCTGCCTGCCGCGCGGAAAATTTTTCGCGCGGTCATGAAACAAGGCTATGGCACACTCACCGACTGGACCTACATGCTGCCCGCCTGGTTGCCCGAATCCTGGCATCGTTGGCTGATCGGACTGCGAGACCGGAACACCTAAATACGACCGATGGACAATTTCGACCCCACGCTGATCTCCGTCGTCATGCCCTGCTACAACGCCGCGCCTTACGTGGAAGAGGCGATCGAATGCGTATTGCAGCAAAGCTACCGGAATGTCGAACTCATCATCGTGGACGATGGGTCGAGCGATGCCTCCATGCAGATCATCGCGCGCCTGGCGGCGGGCAACCCCGGCCGCATCACCGTGCTGCATCAGACCAACAGCGGTCCCTATACGGCGCGCAATCACGGGCTGTCCCATGCGCGCGGCAATTTCGTCGCATTTCTGGATGCCGACGATTACTGGCATCCCGACGCGCTCAATCAGTTGCACACCGCGATGACGGAAACCCTCGCCGATGTCGCCTATTGCGGCTGGCAGAATGTGGGGGAGGCCGCCGCCAACACGCATCCCTACCTCCCGCCCGATTACGTCGAATCGGATGCCACTGCCCTGTTCCTGCAATCCTGCCCCTGGCCGATCAATGGCGTGCTGGTGCGGCGTCAGCTGATCGATGCCTTGCGCGGATTTTCGGAAAGGCGTCCCACCGCCATGGACTACGACATGTGGCTGCGCATGTTGGCCCTCCAGCCCAAGGTGGTCCGCGTTCCCGAGGTGCTGGCGTTCTATCGCCGCTACCCGCGAGGCGACGCGCACATTCCACGCTGGCGACAGGTGTTCGATGCCATTGCCGTGCGCGAAGACTTCGTTCGCCGCCATCCTGCGTTGGTCGCCCATCTCGGCCGGCTCGGACGCGATGCCCGGGTATATGGATCGCTGCTGCCCGAAGCCTATCGCTGCCACTGGCGGCGCGACACCGATTCCGCGCGCCGATTGTTCCGTCGCGCCGCCCGCAAGGCCGAATGGAAGGCGCGCGATGCGAAATACATCCTGGCCAGCTTCCTGCCTGCATCCCTGTTCGATTCGCTGATCCGGTTCGTCGATGCCCGGCGCAGCACGCGCGACCCCATTTGAGCGTTCGCCATGCCCCTGCTTAGCTTCGCTTTCTGCACCTACAACCGCGCGGACCGGCTGGAAAAACTCGTGGCAGCGATGCGCGCGCAGACCTGCCCGATCCCTTTCGAGATTCTGGCGATCAACAACAACAGCACCGATGCAACGGTCGACATCCTCACGCGTCTGGAACAGATGCCGGGACCGACGCTGCGCTGGGTGACCGAACCCGTGCAGGGGATCGTGACCGCCCGCAACCGCGGCATCGCCGAGGCGCTCCACAGCGACATCCTGGTGTTCATCGACGACGACGAAATTCCCCTGCCGGGTCTGCTCCAGGCAGCCGCCGACGCCATTCTGAACGAAGGCGCAGAATGTGCCGGCGGACGCGTGGACACGGATTTCACGACCATCTCGCGTCCAACCTGGCTCGAAGACGATCTGCTCGGTTTTCTGGCCGCCCTCGACCATGGTCCGCAGCGGCTCTGGATACAGGACATGAACACGCCTCTCTGGACCGGCAACATTGCCTATGATATGCGCCTGTTCCGCCATGACTCAGCCCTGCGTTTCGACATGCGCTACAACCGCGAAGGCACAGGCGTAGGCGGCGGCGAGGATACGAAGATGCTGCGCACGCTGCTTGAACGCAAGGCCCGTATCCGCTATCGCCCTGAAATGGTCGTGCGGCATGCGGTCGAACCCTGGAAGCTCAGGCGCAGCTATTTCCTGAAGCTGCATTACCGGGCCGGCGTGCGTCATGGCCGGTTTTCCCTGCCGCGCTATCCCCAGGCCCTGTTCGGCGTTCCGCCCTTTATGGTTGCTCAGTTCCTGGCGCATTGCGGCCGGACACTGAAACTCGCAATCACCGGGAAACCGGGGCTGGTCCGCCAGGCGATGAATGCAGCGCATGCGCTGGGCAGCCTGCAAGGCTATCGCAACCGGCCCGGCGAATGACACCATGATCGACGTTGCCATCCGCTTCGATGATCCGTCCGCGACCAGCGATCATGCGCTCGAACGTGCGATATTGCATGCCATGGCAGCGCACGATGTCTGCGCCACCTTCGCAGTCATTCCGTACGCCGGCCAGCAAACCCTGCCTGCCGGGAGCGTGCCCCACCTCGTCGAGGCACAGCAGTGCGGCAGGGTGGAAATCGCCCAGCACGGATTCAGCCATGAACCCTGGCGTCCCGAGGCCGAACTCCCTTCCGAATTTTCCGGCCTCGATCCGGCGGCGCAAACGGAAAAAATCGCAGCCGGCCGGGCTGCGCTTGAACAGGCCTTCGGTGTTGCGGTCACGGGATTCGTGCCGCCTTTCAACACCTTCGACCACGTCACGGCTGCCGTGCTGTCGAGCCAAGGATTCCTCTATCTCTCGGCGGGGGGCGAACATGGGGTGGTCGAAGCCGGTCGTCTCGCCCAGTTGCCGCGCACCTGCCAGATCACCGAGCTTCGCCACGCGGTCTCCGAGGCACGCCGCCGACCGCAAGGCGACCTGGCTGTCGTCGCCGTCATGCACCATTACGACTTCCGGGAATCCGGGCACGCCGATGCGCCGCTGACCCTCCAGAACCTCGCGGAGCTGTTCCGGTGGCTCCGCCAGCAACCCGAGGTACGATTGAATACGCTGGGCCAGCTGGCTGCCCGGCATGACGCGGAGACCTGGCGCAGGGCGGTCTGGCGCAGCCGCTGGGTACAGCAGCGGCACTGGCGCATTCGTTCCGTTTTTCCGCGTTACGGACTCATGCCCCACGCCCTCTTCAAATATGTTCGTCTGACTGGAAGTTCCACGTGATCCCGCATTTACCGTCCCCCTCACGTCCGCAGGGCCCGATCTTCATCGTCGGGGCGCCGCGCTCCGGCACCACCATGCTGCAGTACCGGCTGCGCAACCACCCGCGCATCTCGCTCCCGACCGGAGAATCGCATTTCTTCATTCCGCTGTACCGGAATCAGGAAAATTATGGCGACCTCAGCCGCCTGGAGAATGTCCGCGGCGTACTCCAGGCCATGCATGCCCAAAGCCGGGATTTCCTGGAAACCGACCTGCACGGTCTGAAGTTCGATGTCGATGCATTGGCCGGGGAACTGCACGCCGAAGGCCGGTACACGATACCCGCGATCATCTCGGGCCTGTTCGAAAAGAATGCGCAGGGCGAAGGAAAGTCCCGCTGGGGCGACAAGACGCCTTATTACGTGATGCACATCCCGAAACTGATCGAGTGGTTTCCCGACGCCCAGATCGTGCATCTGATCCGCGACGGACGCGATGTCGCCCTGTCGCTGTTCGGCCGGCAGCACGATTTCTCCGTCTACAACACCTATTTCGCGGCGGAATACTGGGAAAGTTATCTGGAAAAGGGCCGCGCACTGGGCACGCAGTTGCCGTCCGATCAGTACATGGAGTTGCGCTACGAAGACCTGCTGGCGCAGCCCGAAGACAGCATGCAGCGGATTTGCACATTCCTGGGGGAGACCTATTCGCCCGAGCTGTTTGCGGTGGAGTCGGTCGACGATCCAGGCAAGACCCCCCTGGTCCACGAACCCCTGAAGGCCGACAACGCGGGAAAATGGCGCCGCAAAATGACGCCCGCCCAGATCAGGGCCTTCGAGAGCGTGGCCGGGAAGACGTTGCGCGAATTCGGCTACGACCTGGTCACATCGGGTACCCCGCCGGGGCTGGCCGTCAAGGCCGCCTATCGCCTGCACAACAAGATGCTCACCCACTTCTGGAAACGCGCCAGGCGGACCTTCGCGTGACTGCGCTCACCATCCTCATCTGCACCCATAACCGGGCAGATCTGCTGCAGAAGACGCTGGCGTCGCTCAACCGTGCGCGCCGTCCGGCCATGCCCGTGCACATCCTGGTCGCGGCCAATGCCTGTACCGACGACACTGTGGCGCGGATGCAGGCATACCAGGCCCGGCAGCCGGCCGGAAACGGCTTGCCGCTGCGGGTAATCGAAGTGCCTGCGCCGGGCAAGTCGAATGCCCTGAATGCCGCCATTCCGCAAATCGAAACCGGACTCATCGCCTTGGTGGACGACGATCACCGGGTGGACGAAGGCTATTTGACGGCCATCGCGCATGCCGCGGCCACCTGGCCGGACGCAGGCCTGTATTGCGGAAGAATCCTGCCGGACTGGGACGGCAGCGAGCCCGCCTGGGTGCACGACGACGGCCCGTACCGCATCTACCCGTTGCCGGTTCCGCGCTATGACCAGGGCGACACCCCCCGAGCCGTCACCGTTGAGGCTGGGCCCATACCAGGCGGCGGCAATCTGATCGTGCGCCGGCGCGTGTTTGAATCGACCGGCCGCTTCTCCACCGAACTGGGCCCGCACGGCCACGACCTCGGCGGCGGGGAAGACAGCGAATACGTATTGCGTGCCCTGACACGCGGCATGCGCTGCCAGTACACGCCGGACATCGTGCAGTACCACTACGTCGATACCGAGCGGCTCCGCCTCGGCTATCTTCTGAAAAAAAGCTATCAGCGAACCCGTTCGACCGCCCGCCTCCGCGGCGGCGGCTCGGTCCCGTTGTATATGTGGCGCAAGCTGGCTGAGTACGGTTTCCATAGCATGTTCAGCCTGTCATGGGCCAAACAGCGCTTTTACTGGGTGCGTACCGCCGCGGCACTGGGCGAGATCCAGGGCCGCCGCGAATCGGGGCATCGCGGCAAACACCTGGAACTGCCGCCCGACCGCGGCATCGTGCTCACCGAATCGCTGGCCTTGTTCACCGCCGTCTGCGGCCTGATCGCCTGGTTCGCCAGCGGCGCCTCACGCTGGGCCGGACTGTTCCCCGTTCTGGGGGTGGCAGGCGTCGGCACGGCCGCGCTGCTCGCCAAGTCGATTCTCGATTTCTCGCACACCGGGCCACGCATCCGCGAGGAAGTGCTCAAGCACTATCGGCGCTATATGCTGTTTGCCCTGGCGCGTCTGACGGCCTGGGCCTTCGCGCTGATGCTGTTCACCGGAGGAGCGGGCGTCCTGACCTATTTCATGCTCGCCACCGCGAGTGGTGCCGGGTGGTCGACAGGGCTCGCCGTCATCGCGGCGCTGCTTGGCATCCTCGGCGGCTTCGGGCTGCAATTCATTCGCAAGCTGCGTTTCAACCCCGGCCTGCTGGCGGCGTCGATGCATTACCGCATGAGCCGCTTATACCGCCTTTGGCACGGGATGACGCCGGCGCGCATCCTGCGCATGCAGGCAGCGGGAATGGGGCTGATCGGACTCCTGTTCGTGGCGGCGTCCTGGCAACTGGCGAAGGAGAACCGCCTCGATACCCTCATGGCGCTGTGGGCGGTCACGTTGTTCTTTGGCGGGACCATCGCCTGGGCGGGCTGGCAGCCGCAGGCGCGTGCCCCCCGCAAGCGCCCTCTGCGTACGCCCGGCGCAGCGCCCAACATCCTCATGATCGGCTCCGACACGCTGCGCGCCGACCGGCTGGGCGCGCTCGGCTACCGCCGTGCCCTGACCCCCCATATCGACCAGCTGGCCGCCGTCGGAACCCTGTTCGCCAACTGCTACGTGCCGTGCGCGCGCACGGCACCGAGCCTGATTTCCATGCTGACCGGCACCTGGCCCCACACCCATGGCGTCCGCGACAACTATGCGGACGACGAGACCACGCGGCTCAAGGTGGATGCCCTGCCCACGCGGTTGAAACAGATGGGCTACCGCACCGCGGCGATCTCCGACTGGTGCGGCGCCGACATGGGCAAATTTTCCTTCGGCTTCGACTACACCGATCTGCCGGAAGACCAGTGGAACCTGAAATATTTCATCCGCCAGGGCCCCAAGGATCTGCGCCTGTTCGTGTCCCTGTTCGTCCACAACCGGCTGGGCCGCCTGTTGCTGCCCGAGGTGTACTATCTGGGCGGGGTTCCGCTCACCCAGCCGCTGGGCAAGCGCGCACGACGGCTGGTGTCGCGCCTGGCGGAAAGCCCGCAGCCATTTTTCCTCAACGTGTTCTATTCCACCACGCATCCGCCTTTTGCCTCCGAGTGGCCGTGGTATACCCGATACGCCGATCCGGCCTACGCCGGCGAATCCAAGTTCGCGATGGCACGGCTCACCGACCCGTTCGAAATCATCCGGCGCCAGGGCGCGCCCAAGGAGGAATTCGATCTCGACCAGATCATCGATTTGTACGATGGCTGCGTGGCGGAATTCGACGATGAAGTCGGCAAGATGCTGGCCCACCTTGATCGCTGCGGCTTGGCCGACAATACGATCGTCGTCCTCTACTCCGACCATGGCATGGAATTTTTCGAGCACGACACCTGGGGGCAGGGCAACTCCGCAGTCGGCGATTTCAGCCCGCGCATTCCGCTCGTCATCCGCGCCCCGGGCCATCCGGCGCGCGGCAAGGTGGATCAGGTGGTACGCTCGATCGATCTCGTTCCCACCCTGCTCGAACTCGTCGGTGCACCGCCCGTCGCCGGCCTGGACGGTGTGTCGCTCGCGGGCTGCCTGGATGCGGACAGCCCCTGCCCCGAGCTCGACGCCTTCAACGAGACCGGCATCTGGATCGCCAACATTCCCGGCCTGCCCGATACCCATCTGCGCTACCCCAACCTGCTGGAATTGATGGAGGTGCCGGATCGCGCCAGCGGAACCCTGGCGATCAAGTCCGATTACTGCAATGCCATCCTCGACGCCAAGGACCGCATGATCCGCAGCGGCCACTGGAAGCTGGTGTACCAGCCGCTCGAGGCAGGCCATGTACTCCGCCTGTTCGATCTGGAAACCGATCCCGCCTGCCAGCATGATGTATCGGAACATCACCCACAGATAAAAGCCGATCTATGGGGCAAGCTGCAGACGTTCGTGCAGGCGTCGCAGCAACGCGCCCACCAGGCCGACTAATCCGGGCAGAATCGGCAGTACGGATTGCTCGGCGAACCGATCTTGGGCGGCGTTTCGGGTTCCGCAGACGCAGCCGGCGTACCGGCGGCCGACCCGTCTGGCGGCGTGGAACGGGTGTCGGAGGGGGATGTTTCGCCAGGCTTGCCCGCCTGGGTGGCATCCGGCGCAGGCCCGACGGGTTCAGGGTATGGCAGCTTGCCCCCCAGTTCGGTATAGCGGCGCTGCAGGCTCTTGGTGTCAGGGTTGTGGCGCAGGCCTTCCGTCACGGTTTCCAGTGCCTTGGCCCGATTCTTCTGCCTGTCGTACATGTCCGCCAGCGTCAGATAGGCACGCGGCTGGTTGGGGTCGGCCTCGATCGACTTCAACAGGTCTCCGATCGCTTCGCCCGTTCTGTTCATCATCGATAGCGCAATGCCGCGGTTCATCAGGATTTCAGGGCGCAGGGAGAAGTCTGGGTGGGTATGTTCCAGCATGTAATCGAAGTTGCGCAGTGCGGCTTCCAGCGTGCCTTGCCGGCCCTTGTCGGTCGACCCCATGCCGCGCGCCCGGTTCACGAAATTGAGCCCGGCGCAGTAGTGGTGGACGTGGATGAAATCCTGGCCCATGGAGGATCTCCAGCTTTTGAACGCCTCGGAGCTTTCGTCGAAACGCGCCGCACAGTAGGGCGGGAGCATGGCCATCTCCGCAGGGCTGGGTTTCCAGTCCGCCACCGCAGGCTGGGTCAGGGCAAACCCGGCAAGCCCCAGAATAAATTCAAGTTTCATGAGCGTTCTCATCGCACGTCCTCTCTTTGGTGATCGCTGTCCCGTCAAGCCGACCGTATCTCCTGGATGGCCAGCCAGTCAAACAAGGTATCCAGCCCGCGCCACTCCAGCCCGAGCACATCGGGGTAGCGCGGATACAGTTCGCGCACATGATGCGGCAACGCAGCGAAACCGGCCGGCTGGATGGCCCGTCCCAGCATCCTGTTCTGATAGCCCCGCACGCTGTAGCGCACGCGCCGCCTGAAGTATTTTTTCCATTCCCGCGGCAACCAGGGTGACACCGAATCGAACGCGAACCCGGCCTCGCGGGCCACGACCACGCGGCCGTTGTCCCAGTGGGTGTCGCCCCGCAAATCCCATTTCAGCATCGCCCCTATCAGCGCATCTTCGCCTATGGTGCCGATGGGCATTTTGATGGCTTGCGCACGAATGCGTTCCACGAAGCTGCCGCGCAAGCCATATAAATTTCCAGCCACACCATTGTTCTTGAGCATGTCGCGCTGAAATGCCGTGACGCCGCGACCGCTTTGCGGCAACGCCGACACGCCGTTGGCCTGGGGATGCTGCGCCAGCGCCTGCGCCATGACATCCAGCGAACCGGGAATCGCCCGCACGTCGCCGTCGATGAAGAAACAAGCCGCCGCATGAGGCGATGCGATCTCGTACACGAACACGTTCCAGGCGTTGGCCTTGTCACCCAGCGCAATCGACACGAGATGGACATCGGGATGGTCGGCAGCGTATTCGCGCACCAGTGCTTCGGTCCGGTCGGTGCAGGCATTGGCCAGCACATGGCAGGCGAGCGGATGGCTGGCGGCGGCTTGCAGACTGTCGAGACAGGCGATGATGTTGCGCGCCTCGTTGTGGGCGAAAACGGCGACAGGCCAGGGATGCGGAGTATCTGTCATGGATGTGCTTCAGGTCCGGGTTGCTGTCGGGTTCAATTGGCGGGTTTTCTCGGCCACCCGCTCCCAGGAAAACTCGCGCTCCACCCGCTGCAACGCGCGCTGCCCCCATTCGCAGGTCAAGGCCTGCTGCGTCAGCAGGCGGCGCAAACCGTCGGCCACGGCATCGACCGACACGCCGTCCACCCGCAGTCCCGTCTCGGCATGCAGCACGGCCGACCCCGTGCCGCCGGCAAGCCCCGCCAGGCTGGGCTTGCCGCAGGCGGCTGCCTCGATGAAGACCATGCCGAAGCCCTCATTATCGCCGTTGACTTCGCGGTTGGGCATGGCGAACGCATCACAGGCATTCAGCCAGCGCGGCAGATCCGCTTCCCCGACGGGGCCGATGCGGTGGACCACGTCCTGCAGACGAAGCGACTGGATCAAGGCATCGAGATAATCGGCATCGTCACCGATTCCCGCGATGACATAGCGAACCGGAATACCTTCTGCACGCAAGATGCCCACGGCCCGGATCACCTGGTCGAAGCCCTTGCGGCGCGACAGCCTGCCGACCGAGAACAGCAGCCGCTCGTCCGCGCCGATCCCCAGGCTTTCGCGCAGGCCGGCCGTATCCAGGCCGGGTCTGAACACCGATACGTCGACCCCCGGGTAGATGAGGGTGATGCGGGCAGGCTCGACGCCCATGCCCAGCAAGGTATCGCGCGTATGGTCGCTGTTGGCGATGACCCGGTCGGCGTGACGCAGGACGAGCCGCATGGCCTTGAATTTGGCGCCGTCGCCCCAGCTGGTGAGCTCCTCGCCGTGCGCATAGATGACCACCGGCCTGAACGTCAGCCGCGCCACCCCCCATGCCACCAGCCCCTCGGGCAACGCGCGGAAGGCATGCACGGCCTCGAAACGGTGCGTGAGCGCCAGTCCGAGCGAAGTGAAGAAAAAGCGGCCATACATCGCGAGCGACTCGGGGCGCAGCCAGGCCACGCGCTTGAGGCTCAGGCGGTGAATGGTATTGGGATGCGTCGCATCCACCCCTGCAGCGCCGGCCACGTCGGCGGTCACGATATGGATTCCCTTGCCACCCAGACGCTTGTACACCTCGGCGGCCCAGACGGCCGTCCCCCCTTTGGTGGGTAGGAAGAGTTCGGTGAGAACGAGCAGACGCGTCATGTTGGATGGATTCTATATATTGAACGGGATCGGCGGCACCCGCGGCTTTCTGCCGAACCGGCATACCCCACGGCATACAGCCGCCCGTTCTCCGCGCATGCATGATAGCGGCTCGGCTCGCAATAAGACTATCCCCGGCCTTCCGCTGCGCGCATTCCCGCATCGCGCGTTTCCCAAGTCTATCCTCGCACCCTAGCATTCGCGACGCCGTGTCACCGCCTTGCGGATGTGATTCTTCAGCGCTTTGCCTGCCAGGCTGACATGGTGCCAATACAGTCCGTCGACAGTCGAGTCAAAAAGGTTTCGCCAGGGGAACGGTTGGCCGTTTTGATACGCGTAATAGGCCCTGTTGAAATGGGCGCTTGCCAGCGAGGCGGTGGTCATGCGTTTGAGCAGAGGCGTGGCGGCGACCTCATCCAGGCTCAAGAGTCCCTTGCGAATGCGGATGATGGTGTCGATGAGACGCTGTTTTTCCTCCGGCCGGCTGAAATAACTCTGTCCTTCGCACCGCACGCGATAACAAGGCATCACAAGCAGGCCACTCACGCAGCGAAGCGCCACCCGGTAATACCATTCCAGATCCTCGAACCCCTCGCCGCGGTATAGCCCGACTTTCTGCAGCTGGGCCCGCTTGATCGCCACCCGCTGGAACGCCATCGGGATACGCTCGAGCAAGGCAGCGAACAATAGATCGGGATGCAGGCGTATCACCCCCTCGGCGGTCTCCAGATGCTCGCCCATTGTGCCGAGCACGCGAGACATCGCCTGCTTCTGGTTGTACCGGGTGCCCTCGGCGTCGCTGCCGAAGGGTTCCACATTCACGAACAGGCAATTCAGGCTTGCATCGTCCCGAAAGGCCGCATCGATCTTCGCCAGCGCGTCGGCGTCGAGCAGGTCGTCGTCGTCGAGAAAAGTGATCGCCTCGCCAGTCGCGGCCTGCATTCCCGTATTACGGGCCGCCGACGGGCCTTGCGCCGCCCCGTGGCGCAGCAGTCTGATGCGCCCCGCCGGATCCCCGGGCAGGTGCCCCTGCATCACTGCGGGAGTGGAGCCATCATCCACCACCACGATATCCCATTCGTCGAAATGCTGGGCCTCGACACTGGCAATGGCCTCGCGAAGCAATGCGGGGCGATCGTGGGTGGTGATTACAACAGTGATCTGCATGGCTTGTTCAGCTTATCCGGTCGACACGCTTATCCCTTCAACATCGACAGCACATTGCGCAGGCTCTTCCAGCCGGGGCGTGCGAGCAGCGACGGCAACACAGCACGGATGGCTGCGACACGCTGGCCATTCTTGCTCAATGCGCAGCCGAGGTTGTAGCGGGCACTGACCATCCGGCTTGCCACCCCCTGCCTGACCGGGGTCGGAAAATGTCCGGCCAGCCGCACCAGATCGGACAGCGTGCGCACATTTTCACGCTGCGCCGCCACCGGATTGCGGCGGGTGGCGCTGCCGCCATGAATCACATACACCCCGAGACTCCGGCAGATTACGCCGATGCGGCGGCTCCTTGCCACCAACCGCGTGAGGAAATGCACGTCCTCGCACACCTTGAATCCGGTCGGGTAGCCCCCCAGCTCGACAAATCGTGCACGCGGGACAGACAGCGTATGGGTGTCGCCGAAATGATCGGCCACGAAGGCTGCCAGCTCGGCGGGCGTTTCCATCACCACCTGCGCCGCGCCCGCGGCCTTCGCCTGCATCATCCGTCCCGATTCGTGCTGCGCCATCGAGGTGCCGAGTAGCGCACCGTCCGCGTCACGGTACTCGTAATCGCCGGTCAGGCAGTCCAGCGTAGCGTCTTCCGCAATCCACGCGGCATGCAGCCTGAGGCGATCGGGCGCATACCAGTCGTCGGCGTCAAGGAACGCCAGCCAGTCGCCCGTGGCTGCCGCCGCGCCCGCATTGCGCGCCACCGACACGCCGCTGTTGCGCTGCCCGATCAGGCGCACTGCATCGCCGAAGTGGCGCGCGACATCGGCAGTGTCGTCGGTCGAGCCGTCATCCACCACGATGATTTCGTGCGCCGGCCAGCTTTGCGCGCGCACCGACTCGATGGCGCGCGCCAGCGTCGACTCGGCGTTGAATGCGGGGATGACGACCGAGAAACGCGGGTTCATGCCGCACGCTCCAGCCAGGCCAGCGGCAACGCCAAGCCGCTCAGGCGGGCCATCCGGCGGAAACGTGGAATCTCGTCCAGCCGGGCGCGCCAGGCGGCAAGACGGGGCCTCAGGCGGGTTTCGATCCAAGCCGGGTCGCGCCGCCGGATCGCCTGCCCCAGTTCAAGCGGGGTAAGAAAGCCCACGTTCGGGCATGCTGCCAGCGCGGCATTCAATCCCGTTTCGAGTGTGGCAAGGCTCGCGTCCAGCCCCTGCAGGAAATTGAAGCGATGCGTTTCGGCCAGGCATGCCCGTCCCTGCTGGGTACGTGCCTTGAGTCCATCCACCAGACGCTGCGGCATATGGCCCAGCGACGGTTCGAAATACACGTCGCGCAGCAGATAGGTTTGACCTGCACGCGAACGCGCACCGGTCAGCATCGTCGCATCCACACATGCGGGCGCGCCTGCAGCATTACGGCAGGTGGCACGCCGGCCGGGCGTAATGACGACGCCGATCCCGGCCCGCGCCCAGGCCGCCTCGACTGCGTCGTTCCAGACAAACGTGGTGGCGATTGCCACCTGCGGTGCACTGCCAAAAACGGCCTGATAAGCCTCCACTTCAGCAGCCACGGCCTGCTCGATCGCCTCGGGTGCCAGCGCGCGCGAGGGCAGACTGGACGCATCGACCCAGCGGCTTTGCAGCGGCGAGGGCAGGGTCTCGGTAGCAGCGGGGGTGGGGACGGTAAGCCAGTCGCGCACGGCTGGGGCTTCCCGTGCCGCGGCCATCACCGCAGGCGGCCAGTAGTGGCACTGGCCATGCAGTTGCGGGGCGAACACTCCAGACTGTATGCCGTCCTGCATCGCTGCGCGCACCGCCTTGAAACGCTCGTCTCCGAGCGGCAGGGCGTGATATTCCGTACAGCCGGTCGCGGCAATGTGCGCGCCGTCCGGCACCTCCAGCACCACCCCCAGCGTCATCACGGCCGGGTGCCCGTTGCGATCGCGTATCCCCTGCAGCAGGGTCGACAGGCGGGTCAGCGCGTCCGCCTGTATCAGCGGCCCGGCGCCCCAGTCGTCGCTTTCGATGATGAGCACAGGCCGGCGCAGTACCGGCTCGCGCCAGCGCGCGGCGAGTGGCGCGGCGAACGCCAGCAGCACACCGGCCCACACCAGCAGCAGCATCGCCAGGGCAAGCGCCAGCACGGTCATCGATACCCCATCTCCGCCGCCACCCCCTCCACCTGTGGCAGCACCCGCTCGATCTTGTCCCGGTTGCGGCCGTCCTTCCATTTATCCAGGCGGATTTCGGAAAATGCGTTATAGGGAATATCGAGCACTTCCGCACAATGCGCCTGCAGGTGCCCATCGAATCTCAGGCCGCAGCCTTCGAACACTCGACGAAAGGCGGCGACCGGGTCGCGCAGGAAATCCTCGTAAAACACCTCGACCCATTGCCCCGCAGGAACGTCCGCCCGGGCATCGAGAATGGCCCGGTTGACTGCGACATATTGAAAGGCGGCGACCTCCTCGACCGGCGCGTTCACGTAATTGCGCCAGCCGTCGGCAAGGAAGAAACACCATTGTTTCAGCTGCCCGTTTTCCACCGCCACCGTCGCCGGCAAGTCGTTCGACCAGGTGGCGAATTCGTCGGGTTTGCGCCAGCCCTCGATCAGCGAATTGAGGTTGTCGCCCGGGCTGCGCTTGACGAAGACGAACACGGCATCCGGAAACAGCGTCAGCAGGTAGGGAACGCAAAGCCCATTCTGGTTGTTCTTGTCGACCCAGCGGTGCTTGCCGGTCCAACTGTAGAAATAACGGCTGACGCCGTCGCGGTCCGCCTGGCTGGCGTCCGCCGCATTCAGTGCATGGGTATCCCAGTTCTTGTCGCCCAGCGGATGCAGTCCTGTCCAGTAATCGTGGGTTTCGCGTTGCAGGCTGCCGATTTGCTGCGACTCGGACAAGGTTTTGTAGACCAGCGTGGTGCCGGCACGCGAACAGCCGACCACGATGATGGGCCGCGTTGCCGGCTGCGGCGAAAGACGCCAGCGCAGGCCGCGCAGGCCGCGGCGCAAGCGCCGCGCATGGAAAGCCAGCGTTTTCGCCACCTTGTCAAAGAATTCACTCAAACTCATGGGCTTTCTGTCGTTATCAAACGGGTGCCTGGTCAATCCGCCACAAGGCCAACAGGATTCGTGCCAATCGGCCGGCTCGTTTATATTGGCGGACATTATCCCGTATCACGCTGACACAACACACCATGGATGGCATTTTTGGCTGGCTGGGCGACCACGGCGCGCATCAGGATTTGATCCGGCACATGGGACGCGCAGCCTGCCTGTCCCCGGATGGGCTGCTGCACGAACATAGCAGCCAGATGCTGGGCGTGGCAGCCTGTTCGCGCTTCGGCAAGGCCGACATCCACGTTGAAAACGGACTGGCTGCCACGCTGATCGGGCGCCCGGTCTTTCTGGACGACGAGCTGGATTTCGTCGCCCGCGACCGCAATCCCGCCATGGCCGTCGCGCACGGATGGGTGCGCCACGGCGAAAAACTGCCGACGCTGATGCAGGGCAATTTCGCCTTCGTCGTACTGGAACCGCTCAAGAAAAAGGGCTGCCTCGTCCTCGATCGCATCGGTGCCGAACGCCTCTGTTATGCGCATCGCGGCGGCCATCTTGTGTTCGGCAGCAGCGTGCAGAACGTCGCCGCCCATCCCGGGGTCGGGCGGATCATCGACCCCCAGGCGGTCTACGATTACCTGTATTTCCATACCATCCCGGCGCCGCGCAGCCTTTACCAGGGCGTGCGCAAGCTGCTGCCTGGACAGATCGTCACCCTGAAGAACGGCCAGCTCGACTCCCGCTTCTACTGGCAGGCCGACTACACCCCGACCGACACCGGCTTCGACACGCATCGCAACAATTTTCGCGCGGTGCTGGATGAAGCCGTGCGCGACGCCGATGCGCCGGCCACCGCCGCGTTTCTCTCCGGCGGCACCGACAGCTCCACCGTCGTCGGCGCCCTGACCGCTGCGCGCGGCGCGCCGGTCGACACCTTCTCCATCGGCTTCGACGCCACCGGATTCGACGAGATGGAATACGCGCGCTGCGCCGCCGAGCGTTACGGCAGCCGCCGCCACGAGTATTACCTGAAGCCTGCCGACATCGTGACGGCGATTCCCGTCATCGCGCGCGAATACGACGAACCGTTCGGCAACGAATCGGCAGTGCCGACCTATTTCTGCGCCAGGGCCGCGCACGAGGCGGGGTTCGAACGCATGCTGGCGGGCGACGGCGGCGACGAGATCTTCGGCGGCAATGCGCGCTACGCCAAGCAGAAACTGTTTGAAAACTATTTTCGCCTGCCCACGGCGATCCGGCGCGGCGTGGTCGAACCGATTGCGCATCTTCCCGGCTTGTCCGACCGCTTCCCGCTGTCCAAGCTGAAAAGTTACGTACGCCAGGCCAACATGGGGCTGCCGCTGCGCCTGGAAAGCTACAACTTCCTGCATCGCACGCCGCTCGACCAGATCCTCGCTGCGGACTTCATCCAGGCCGTTGACCCTTCGACGGCGGATGCCGCACTCACCGAGGTGTATGCGCGCACCGCCTCGGACCATTACATCAACCGCATGATGCACGTGGACCTGAAGTTCACCCTGGCCGACAACGACCTGCGCAAGGTCGGCACCATGACCGAGGCGGCGGGGATCGAAGTGCGTTATCCCCTGCTCGACGACCGCATGGTCGCCTTTGCCAACCATCTGCCGGTGGATTACAAGGTGCGCGGCCAGAAGCTGCGCTGGTTCTTCAAGGAAGCGCTGCGCGATCTGCTGCCGGACAAGATCATCAACA
The DNA here is from genome assembly GCA_016195805.1 of Hydrogenophilales bacterium. GTDB lineage: Bacteria > Pseudomonadota > Gammaproteobacteria > Burkholderiales > Thiobacillaceae > Thiobacillus. The sequence goes on along the minus strand of JACPYT010000004.1, from coordinate 90,975 downwards.
AGAGCAAGCACGGCTTCGGCCTGCCGTTCGGCGTGTGGAGCACCCAATACGCCCCTCTCGGCGATCTGGTCGGCGACAGCCTGTCGGACTTCAAGCAGCGCGGCTGGCTCCAGCCGGCGTATCTGGACCACATGCTGGCCATGCAGCGCGGACCCCACGCCAGCTACTACGGCGTGATGATCTGGGTGACCATGATGCTGGAACAATGGCTGCAGGCGAACGAACACTGAGACGAGCGCCTGCCGGGGCGATCAAAAATCGAAATAGATGAATTTCTGGCTGCTGCCGCCGAAGACGATGAGCATCAGCGCCAGGCCCGCGTAGGCCGTGCCGCGCAGCGTGAAATGCAATTGCTCCCAGCGTTGCAGGCCATTTCGCAGCCCGCGTTCGAGATGCGGCTCCAGCAAGGTGAGCAACAGGCTTCCCCATACCAGCAGGTGCACGTAGCTGCGCACCGTCGTGCCCCCGGTTGCATGCCCCAGCCCCAGCATGGCGGCAACAATGATCCATGCATCGTGAAATGAGTGCGCCCGGAAGAACACCCAGCTGATCCACACCAGCGCCAGCGTCACCGGCCAGCCCAGCCAGGACAGTCTCCGCGCACTGACGGAGTTCGCCCGCACGCCCAACCGTACATACAGGTCGAGCAGCAGGCGATGCAGCACCAGATAGGCGCCATGCAGGAATCCCCAGAACACGAAGGTCCATGCGGCGCCATGCCAGAGGCCGCCCAGCAGCATCGTGATCATCAGATTGGCCAGGTTGCGGGACTTCCCGCGCCGGTTGCCGCCGAGCGAGAAATAGAGATAGTCGCGCAACCAGCGCGACAGGGTGATGTGCCAGCGCTGCCAGAATTCGCGCACGCTGCGGCTGGTGTAGGGATGGAGGAAGTTGCGCGGCAAGGTCACGCCGAACATCAGCGCCAGGCCGATGGCCATTTCGCTGTAACCGGAAAAATCAAAATAGATTTGCAGCGCAAATGCGGTCGTGGCGAGCCACGCCATGTAGAAATCGAGCGTCTCGGGATGGCTGAACAACTCATCGGTCAACAGCGACAGGTTGTCGGCAAACAGCACCTTCTTGATCAGGCCGGCCATGAAAACCAGTGCGCCCAGTTTGACGGACGCCGCCTTCAGCGGCTGCAGATTTTCCAGCTGTTCGACCAGTTCGGATGCGCGCAGAATGGGGCCGGCGATCATGTGCGGAAAGAACGTCACATACAGCCACCAGGCGCGAAACGAGATGCGGTGCGTCCATTCGCCGCGGTAGACGTCGATCATCACCGACAGCATGTGGAAGGTATAGAAGCTGATGCCCAGAGGCAGCGCCCAGTCGGCCCAGCCGGGTGGCGCCCCGGCCAGGGGCAGGTCGAGCCAGGCGCCCAGCCCCCACAGGGTTTCCAGCGCCATCCCGAGGTATTTGACGACGCCCAGGAACCCCAGGTTCAACACCAGTCCGGTCACCAGCAGCGGCTTGCTGCGCGTGGCCGACAGGCCAGAATAAATCAGGTAGTTGAGACTGACCGACGACGCCAGCAGGATGAGATAGGCGGGTTTCCAGGACGCATAAAAAATCAGGCTGCCGGCCAGGATGACGGCGGCACGCTCGCGATAATTGCGTGCTCCCGCATAGAACAGCAGCAGCACGGCAAAGAACAGCAGGAAGGTCGGAGAACTGAACAGCATGACCTAGCGAACCCCGCTTGCCGCGAGCTGGCGCCCCAGCTCGGTACTGTAGCGCTGCGCCCCCTGGTCGTTCAAGTGGCCGGCATTGATGAATTCCGCAACGCCATACCCCTCGGGCTGCGGCAACACGATCACGCCGCGTTGCCGCAGCTGTGCCAGCAGCGTCCGATACGGTGCAGCCGCCGGGCCGTCGCCGACGAAGGCGGAGGCACGATCCCGCAGGGGGGGGAAGGTGACGAACACGCGCACCCCGCGCGCCTGCAGGAGGTCGATCGCCCGCCACAGAAATGCTTCGACGGCCGGCGCAGGGGGCCGCAAGGCCGCATTCTCCTGGCGTGCCACCTGCCCCACATTCTGGGCCGCACCGAAACCTGCCCGATAGCCCAGGTGCGTGGCTGCCGCCCCGCCTATCGGGTCGAGCGGGCGTACGCTGGCCTCGACGAATCGCAGCGCCTTGTCCGGTTCGCGCAGTTCCCGAAGATTGCCGCTGTATGACCACAGCCGCAGATAGCTCCCCAGCCAGTCCCGATAGCGGGCAGCCTCCCAGAGCGCGCGCCGGTCGGCGAGAAAGCTGACGTAGCCGAGCGAATTGTCTTCCTGCAGGGCGCTTTCATCCAGACCCAGCACCACCGTATGGATCGCACGCTTTCCCAGCAGGCCGCGCGCATCCAGGCGCTGCAGTTCGCCGTGATAGACGAGTGCATTGGCTCCCGGCAGTCCCAGATTGAAACTGTGCAGGCTGTGGTCTGGCCAGGCCCGGCTCACCGTGCGCGGATCGACACCGTTGTCGGTCCGGCTGTTGCCGATGAACAGGACGGAAGGCGGATGACGCTCGACTTCGAGCAGCTTGTCGTAAGCCCGGCCCTGGGCGAATACCGCACGGTAGCGGAACATCATGGCCTCGCTGTGCAGGGCGAACTCGGCCAGTCCGACGAGCAGCATGGCTGTCCAGAATGCCCCACCCAAACCCGGTGGCAGGCGCAGGCGATGACCCCGCACGGTCAGAACCCCGGTCCGGTTTTCTCCGGGTCGAACCGGCTCGATGGATGGGGCAGCGCCCTGCCCTGGACGCTGCCCCTGGCAGGTGCCACATTTGCCAGCACGCCGGAAAATTTGGCGGCCATCACCAGAATGATCATCAGCTGGTAGGGCAGGTCGAAATGGCTCATCCCCAGGAAGGCCCCCGCGACCGCATAGCCGATGAGACTCACCTGGATCATGGCGGCCAGATCCGCCGCCCATTTCCTTTCGGGATCATGCTTGCATCGCCCGATGATCTGCTGGGCGCGGATCCACGCCAGCGCCCCCAGCAGCATGAACAGGGCGAACCCGATGTATCCCTGCTCGCCCATCATCTCGAAATAGATGCTGTGGACATCATGGACATTCCAGGGGTCGGGCGCATATTGGCGGAAGGTGGGGGGGTGGAACATGTCGAATCCACCGCCCGTGATGCGGACCTTCGCCACATTGTAGGCAGTGTGCCAGGCGTTGATCCGCCCTTCCGCCGACTGGTCGGTCTGATAGGTCTTGATCGTGTTCATGCGGTCATACCATGCCTGCGGCATCACCGAGGCCATGATGGCCACGGCAATCAGCATGTAAAAGCCGGTGACGATCTTGTTGCGGCTCTTCAGCCACAGGAACAGCCCCATCGCCACCATCGCCAGCATGCCCCCGCGCGACTGGCTGCCGATGGCCGCGACGCCGGTCAGCACCATGGCGGTGGCCAGTCCGGTCTTGACCCACTTGCGGGTCTCCTGCAGATGGAGATAGCGGATGAGCGGAATCGTCATCACCAGCGCCAGCGCCATTTCGTTGTTGCCCCCGATAAAGGTGCCCGTCGGTCCCTGGACGCGGTACACCCCGCCATTGAGGATGGTGAAGATCCCGCCTTTCACGCCATAGAAGCCGAACGAGAGGGCAATCACCCAGATCAGCCAGTGCAGTTGGTGACGCTCCTTGATGATGAGGGCGGTGAGGAGGACCATCAGCATGATCTTCCAGACTTTGTTCCACTGGGCCCATGCCAGGTCGGGATAGAACGCGAAGAAGGTGGTGAACAGCATCCATCCGGTCAGCACCAGCAGGACGATGACTTCGCGCGTCCACAGCATGTCCTTCTTTTCCTTGGATGCCAGGAAAGCCAGGATGGTGACTCCGCCGACGATCAGCGAGAAAGGCATGTTGTAGGCAAATCCCCATGCCAGCCGGTGCGGGTTCATGTAACCCAGCCACGACCAGAGCAGGATACCCAGCCAGGGCCGCCTGAAAACAAAGGGAAGCAGGCTGAAAATCAGGCCGGTGATGAAGATGTCTCTCATGCGGATTCGACTTTCTGCGCGATGGGTGGAATGGCAATGCCCACCATATCCATCATCAGGGCGTCTGAAAAGTATTTTGCACTCATGGCGTCAAAACGGAATGCGGCAGGACCGCGCCAGATCGGCACGGCACTCGGCAACGCATCACGCAGTGCGAGATCGTCGCCCATCGTACGCTGATTGCGCTTGATCCAGGCCAGAGCACGCCAGGCCGCATCGTGCCAGTGCGCATCCTCCCCCCTCTGCGCCAGCCGCAGCCAGACCCCCGCGAGTTGCGCCAGGCCGGGCATGCAGGCATGCGCAGCAGCGGGCGTCCAGCCATCGTCGTAGGCGCCGGCCAGCCAGCCGTCCCCGTGCAGCAGGTCGTACATGGCTTGCGCGGCACGCCGGCCGGCCTGCAAGGCCCGGGGTTCGTCAAGCAGGTGCGCCGACTCGATCAGGCCACGGATGATGCCGGCCAGGGTGGACGTGGACGTGGGTACCCGGGCGCCAGGAAACCAGCCGCTGGGGGTTTGCAGACCCAGGGCCGCATCCAGATGGCGACGTGCGGCATCCTGGAATGCCTCACTTCCAGACAACGAACCCAGCCTCGCCAGCATATGCGCGGCATGCACGTGCTGATCGGCGGCGTGCGCGGGCGCTTCGAGCAGCGCCTGGCCACTCCGTACCGCGCGTGCCAGGCTCTCCGGGTGGTCGAGCTGCAGATGCCCTGCTATCAGGCCCTGTATGCGGCCAACCGACGGCGTATCGGGCTGCGCCAGCAGCGTATCGAGCATGCCGCGCGCACGGCTGCGCAGCTCCGGCCAGGCCAGGTAATCGGCGGCGGGCAGACAGGTTTCGATCAGCCGGCCGGCAACGTCCATATTCCCCGGCAGCCAACCCGACGCGAACGTCCAGCCTGCCGCCACGCTGCCGGGGATCGACCGGCTCGCATCCTGGGCACGGCACAGCCATTCGAGTGTGGCGCGCAAATGGGTGCGGTGCGCCTGCTCCGGCTGACGCGCCACGCCCGCCATATCCTGCAGCACCCAGCGCAGGGGGCGCGGACGCCAGACTTTGTGGCGTCTCGACAGGTTGAACCAGGTGGTGGTCGTCATGGCCGCCCGCTTCATGAACCGGCCTGCGCCAGCGCACCGCGCAGGGGAACGTGGCTGACCACATAGCGATGCTTGCCGGAGGCTTCCGGCGCGATTGCGTCCAGCAACCGGAAATCCACAGCCAGCGTTGCCCCCAGACGCGCGCGCAGTCCGCGCACCACCGCTTCGCGCGCCGCATCGTTCCAGCGCGCATCCGGCACGACCTGCACTTCGATCTGGTCGATCGCATGCTGGATCAGCTTGAACTGCCCCACGCCGGGCACCGCACGCAGTACATAGATCACCGCCAGGGCGTGCATGATGCGGCCATCGGCGGCAACGATGAAATCGGTCTGCCGCCCGACCACGGCATCCAGCACCGCAAGGCCACGGCCCCCGGGGTCGGTCCGGCCCGAGCGTCGCACCACATCGCCGGTACGGTAACGGATGAAAGGCTGGGCGGCCGACACCAGGCTGGTGATCACCGCTTCGCCCTCCTCCGCCGGATTGCCTGCCGCGTCGAGCACTTCGATAAGGTGCGTTTCGCTCATCTGCAGCAGTGCCCCGTCCGGCGATTGCAGTGCCATCAGACCGGCGTCGCGCGCGCCGTATTCGACCGACACCGGCACCCCGAACACCCGCTCGATCAGTTCGCGCTGATGTGGAAACAACGGCTCGCCGGTGGTACTCACCACCCGCAGCGCCGGCAACCGGGGCCGGATGCCGCGCGCTTCGGCATGCGCGGCGAGCAGCGCCAGGCTGCTGGCATAGCCGTAGATCGCCTTCGGGCCCCAGGTCTGGATGGCCTCCAGATAATCGTCCATGCACGCAGGCGACATCTCGAACGCATTCAGCAGCAGCTGATTGACCAGCCGGTCGCGCAGGGTCTTGATGCGATCGGTCTTGCTCAACTCCACCGGCGCGCCCCACAGATAGACCTCGCGCTCGCCCGGCTGCACGCCCCACCAGCGCCGTGCGCGCAACCGGCCGGCAGCGTCCGCGGCCTGGCGTGCGCGGCCGAAATGGAAAATCAACGGCTCGCCGCTGGAGCCGCCCGTGGTGTAAGGAAACACCCCGCCCGGCACCCCGCGCCACACCAGTTGCTCGGCGTGATCGCGCGCATCGCGTTTGTCCATCGTCGGCAGGCGCGACAAGTCGCTCGGCAATACCGCGCCGGCGCGGACGGCGTCGGCCAGCCCAGCGGCATGCAGCCGAGCGGCATGCCACGGGCTGTGCGCCAGCGCGGTCTGCAGCAGCACATTGAGGTGCCCGGTCTGATAGTCCAGCATGCCGTCGCGCGACAGCCACTGGGTGCGCTCAAGCGCATCGAGCAGGCTGAGCGTGGGCCGGCGCATCGCTGCCTCCTGCAGGCGAAACACGTTGCGGGCAAACCAGGCGGGGACGCTCATGGCCGGCCCCGGGAAAGTGCCTTGAAGCGCGCCAGCAGTTCGTCGCACAAGGTCGCGACGGCCGGCGAAATATCCGGCGGGCTGCGATGCTTGACCGAGCGCGCATGGATGCGCCCCGCTATGGCGGCATTGAATCCGGGCAATTCGAGGAAATCGTATACGGCCGCGACTTCGCGCATGGGGTCCCGGACCAGTGCCTCGTAGAACACCACCCGCACGCGCGGGTCCCTGGCCAGCTGATGCTCGAAGAAAAGCACATTGCGATAAAACCACATGACCGCGGCACCCTCCGCTTCACTGGCGTCGGGGCGATACAACGCCAAGAGCAGTTCACGGGTCGCCGGCGACATGCCGCGCCCGCGCCAGTCATTCTCGTCCCCTTGTGCCAGGCGCTGCCATTGCGGCACGAAATTGCCGAAGGAACGGATCGCCGAATTGACGCTGTCGCGCCAGTCGCGCACCACCCACAGGGTCCTGGCGGGACCGAACATCGTCATCAAGCCTGGAATGCGATCGAGTTCGCACAGCGCCTTGATCACGAACACCGGTGCCGGGCTCGCCCGCACCAGCTGCCGGATCACTGCGGGGTCGCGCATTTCGTAACGCTCGAAGGCACGCGGATCGGTCTCGTGAAACACCTGAGTGGCCGCGCTGGCATCCAGGACGTCCATCAGGAGATTGGTGCCGGAGCGCTGCATACCGGCCACGAACACATGCTGGGCAACCGGGCGCGGCCGCAGGCGCTGGCGCCATGCCTTGGCTTGGCGCCACAACGCGTGCCGAATCCGCATCGCGACGCTGCGCGCGTCATGGCCGGTCGCAGGTTTGGCGAGGCTCATTGCCTGGCGGCCGCCGGCGCAGGCCGTTCGGCAGAGGAGGGCGCAGCAAGCAGGACGTCAAATGCCTGCAGCAACTGCGCCACGCGCTTGTCCCACTGGTTGGCCTGGGCATAGCCGATGATCGCGGCATGGTCCCAGTCCTTGTCGAGTGCGGCATCCAGCGCTCGCTGCAGGGCGTGGGCATTGCCGAACGGTACGATGCTGCCGAGTTCATCGCGGCAGACCACTTCCGCATTGCCGCCGACATCGGTGGCCACCACCGGCAGGCCGCACGCCATGGCTTCGAGAAACACGTTCGCCCAGCCCTCGTTGCGGGTGGCCAGCACGAATACGTCGGATGCCGACAACGGCCATTTGAGCGCCTCGGGCGGCAGCGTACCGAGGAAATGCACGCGTCCGCCCAGGCCCAGCCGGGTGACCTGCGCATCGAGCTCGGCGCGCAGGTCGCCTTCGCCGCTGGCGCCGCCGACGATGAGGTAATGCAGCTCCGGATGGCGCGCCAGGAGGGCTGGCAGGCAGTCGATGACGCGATGCATGCCCTTGCGCTCGACCAGGCCGCCGACCGAGATCAGCACCCGCGCCTGCTCCGGCAACCCGTAGCGGGCACGCGCGGCGGCGCGCTCGACGGGCTGGAAAATGCCGGTGTCCACGCCGTTGCCTACGACTTCGGTTTTGCTCGCGTCGACGCCGAGTTCCAGCGCCAGCCGGCGCAGTGAAGCGGACACCGAGAACACCCGCGCCGCCGCCCCGAGCGCGCGCACCAGCGGGCGGCGCAGGGCCGGGTTGCGGCTATGCGGCACTTCGGTGCCGCGCAAGGTGACGGTCACCGGCAAGCCGAGCCAGCGCCCCAGCCGGGTTGCGGCGTCGCCGTCGGGATAGCCGAAATGCGCGTCGATGAGGCGCGCGCCCTCGCGCCGCAGACGCCGCACCAGGAAAAAGCTGCTCAACGCCATCGATACCCCATCGAACCGGCGCAACAGGCCGGGCAGTGCCAGGAAACGCGGGTGATACACGCGGATGCCCTGCTGGATTTCCAGCGCCGGTGCCTGCAGACGATAGCCGGGACGCAGCCAGCGGATCAGCGACTGCCCGGGAAACCACGCCTGCGGCGAAACGACGGCAAGCGGCCGATGCTGCGCCACCCGAAACATGCGTTCACGGATGAACAACCCGGCAGCGGGACGTACCGCGCTGGGGAACAGCGAACTGAACACGACCAGATCGAGGCGGCCCGATTCGGCTGTACATCCGTCAGCCAAGCGCCGCCTCCATCCCCGGTTTGACGAGGCTGCCGTACACGCCGCGATAGCGCGCCACGCTGGCCGGCCAGTTGCGCTCGGACTCCACGAACTGGCGGCCGTTGCGCTTCATGCTGTCCCAGCCCTGCTCGTATTTCAGCAAGGCCACCACCTTGCTGGCGAGATCGCCGGCATTGCCGGCGCGGAACAGTACGCCGGTCTTGCCGTCATGGATCAGCTCCTTGTGGCCGCCGACGTCGGACGCCACCATCAGGCGGCCCTGAGCCATCGCCTCCAGCGGCTTCAGCGGCGTGACCAGTTCGGTCAGCCGCATCGGGTGGCGCGCATACACCAGCACGTCGACCAGGTCGTAATAGCGATTCACCTCGTCGTGCGGCACGCGCCCGGTGAAGACCACGCGGTCCTTCAGGTCGAGCGCCATCACCTGCTGCTTCAACGCCGCGTCCTGCGGACCGCCGCCGACCAGCAACACCTTCACGTCGGGCATCTGCCTGAGGATCGCCGGCAGGGCTGCAATCAGCAGGTCCAGACCTTCGTAGGCATAGAACGAGCCGATGAAGCCGAGCACGCGGCTGGCGCCGAGCCCCAGTTTCATTTTCAGTCCGGAATCCGGCTTGCCGCCGACGGCGAACTTGTCGATGTCGACCGCATTCGGAATGACCGTGATCTTGCCGGGCGCAATGCCGCGCGCGACGAGATCGCTGCGCAGGCCTTCGCAGATGACGGTGACGGCATCGGCCTGTCTGACCGCCCAGGTTTCCAGCGCACGGGTCAGCCGGTAACGCAGGCTGCCTTCCCGGGTGCTGCCGTGATCGACCGCTGCGTCTTCCCAGAACGCGCGGATTTCATAGACCACGGGGATACCCAGTTTGCGGCCGACACGGATCGCCGGCACTGCATCCAGCACCGGCGAATGGGCGTGGATCACGTCGGGCTGCAATTGCCTTGCCAGCGCCAGCAGGCGCTTTTCGATGGCACCCATCACGGCGAACGGATCGCCGCCGGGCACGCGCGCCAGCAACCCCACCGGTTTCGGCGTGCGATAGAAATGCAGGCCGTCGGCGTCCTCTTCCATCACCTCGCAATTGATCTGCTTGGGACCGGACAGATGGTAAGTGTCCCAGCCCATTTTCCGCTGGTTGTGGAGAATCGCCGCACTGCGGAAGGTGTAGCCGGAATGCAGCGGCAGGGTGTGGTCGAACACGTGCAGGATTTTCATGCCGCTTCCCGCTCGCTGTCATCCATGCCGAGCACCTGGCCCAGGAAGGCATCGAACATCAGCACCGTCCACAGGATCACCGAATAGTCGCGCCGGCCGGACTGGTGCGCCTCGACCACCTCGCGCAGGGTGTCCTGGTTGAACAGGCCGGTGGACGCCAGGCGTTCGCCGAGCACCACGCTGCGGATGGTGGCAGCCAGCGGGCCGCGGAACCAGGCGGCGAGCGGCACCGAGAAACCCATCTTCCTGCGGTACAGCACGTCATGCGGCAGATAGGGTTCCATGGCCTTTTTCAGCAGGTATTTGCCCTCGGTGCCGCGCAACTTGAGATCGACCGGCAGGCCCGACACCCAGCCCATCAGTTCGTGGTCGAGCAGCGGCTCGCGCACTTCGAGCGCGTGCGCCATGCTGGCGCGGTCGACCTTGGTGAGGATGTCGCCGACCAGATAGGTCTTCATGTCGAGATACTGCACCAGCGACAGCGGATCGTCGGTGGGCGCGACGGCAGCATGCCGGCGCAGCACCTCCACCGCCTGGTAGCCCTGCAGTTCGCGTTTGAAGGACGGCGAGAACAGCAGTTTCCGTTGCGCATCGGAGAGCAGCGAGACGCCATGGAAATAGCCTTCGACGGTGTCGCGTGCCAGCGCTTCGAAGGTGGTCTTGGCGCGAAACACCTTGGGCGCCCAGTCGGCCTTCGGGTACAGTCTGCCGAGCGCGCCGAACAGCGGGCGGCGCAGCATCAGCGGCATCACCGAGCGCATGCGCTCCTCATAGCGGAACCAGCGATAGCGTCGGTAGCCGGCGAAGTGCTCGTCGCCGCCGTCGCCCGACAGGGCGACCTTCACGTGCTTGCGCGCGAGTTCGCATACCCGGTAGGTCGGCAGCGCCGACGAATCGGCATACGGTTCGTCGTACACCTGAGCGAGCTTGCCGACCAGGCTGAAATCATTGGAGGCGACGGTTTCGACGTGATGCTGCGTGCGGTAGCGATCGGCGACCATCTGGGCGAATTCGACCTCGTTGAACGCGGGGTCGTCGAAGCCGATCGAGCAGGTGTTCACCGGCGTGGCCGACTGCGTGGCCATCATCGCCACCACCGCGCTGGAATCGACCCCGCCCGACAGGAACGCGCCCAGCGGCACGTCGGCGATCATGCGCAGGCGGATCGACTCCTTCATGCGTTCCACCAGCTCGTCCATGGCCTCCGACTCGTCCTTCACCGCTACCGGCGTGAACGGCATGTCCCAATACTGCTTCGGCAGCGCGCGGGCGAAGCCGCGCCTGAGCGTGAGCGTGAAACCGGGCGGCAGCTTGTACGCACGCTTGAAAATGGTGCGCGGCTCCGGCACGTAGCCGTAGGCAAAATAGTCCTCGACCGCCAGCGGATCGATGTCCCGCGCCAGGGAGGGATGCACCATCAGCGACTTCAGTTCCGAACCGAAAATGAATTCGCCGGTATCGAGGAAGGCGTAATACAGCGGCTTGACACCGAAGCGGTCGCGCACCACGAACAGCGTTTCCTGCTTGCGATCCCACAGCGCAAACGCGAACATGCCGCGGAAGCGCGCGACGCAGGCCTCGCCCCAGGCTTCCCAGGCATGGACGATGACTTCGGTGTCGGAATGGGTGCGGAAGGTATGGCCCAACGCCTCGAGTTCGGGCACCAGTTCCTGGAAATTGTAGATTTCACCGTTGAACACCACGACGACCGAGCCGTCCTCGTTGAACAACGGCTGCTGGCCGGTGGACAGGTCGATGATGGACAGGCGCCGGTGCCCCAACCCCAGCCCGGGCTCCAGATGCAGGCCGCCTTCGTCAGGGCCGCGATGGAACTGGGTTTCGTTCATGCGATGCAGCAGCTCGCGTGAAATCTCGTTCACGCCGCTGGTATCGAAAATGCCGGTGATGCCGCACATGCTTGTTGTCTGTCCCTGTTCTGTCGATTTATCGGGCCGTTCGACGGTCGCTCAGCGCCTGTACCCCAGCGTCTGGTCATACACCGCGGCATACGCCTCGGCCATCGCCGGGATGCTGAAGCGCCGCTCGGCGTGAAGCCGTGCGTTCGCGCCGTGCTCGGCGATGCGGGCCGCCGCCGGCCCACCCAGATAACCCAGCAAGGCCTGTGCCATATCTTCCGCATCGCCCGCTGCAACCAGCCGTCCGGTGACGCCGTCTTCCACCAGCTCCACGTTGCCGCCCACCGCGGTGGCGATGACCGGCAGTCCGCTCGCCAGCGCTTCGAGTATGGTATTGGAGATGCCCTCGTTTTTCGACGGCAGCACGAATGTGTCGAAGGCCTGCATCAGCGTCGCGATGTCGTGGCGCTCGCCCGGCAGCCAGGCCAGATGCGCCATCCCGGCCTGCTGCAGGAGGTCGAGGCAGCTTGCGCGTGCCGGCCCTTCGCCGACGATGACCAGCCGTGCCTGCGTGGCGCGCTCGGGGGCCTGCTGCCTCAGCCGGATGAAGGCGCGCACCAGCGTGGGGTAGTCCTTGACCTCGACCATCCGGCCGACCGATCCGAAGACCGTGCTCCCGGCGTCGGCGAATCCCGGCGGCAGCACCGCCGGCCGCGCCCCGGCACGCGGTTGGAATTTCACGCTGTCGACGCCGTTGTAGATCTGGTGCAGCTTGCGCGGCGGCACACCGACGACGAGGCGCAGCCAGGTTTCGAGATCGCGGCTGACCGCAATGTAATTCGACACGAACGGCCGCGCCGCGCGGCGCAGCAGGTTGTATTTCCAGTTGCGGCCATACAGGTCGAACACGTCGCGTCCATGCTCGCCATGCACGGTGGCGCGAATGCCGGCCGCGGCCGCAACGAACTGCGCTTCCAGCGCCGCCAGATTGCGGGTATGAACCAGATCAGGCTTGAGCTGGCGCAACAGCCTCCACAGCCTCGCCATCCAGCCCAGGCCGCGCCCCGGCGGACGATGCAGCGCATGGAACCCGACCGCCTGCGCGCTGATGCGCCGGCGAAAGTCGCTGAAATCGGTCAGGGCCACCACGGTATGGCGGAAACGTCCGGGCGGCAGGGTGTTGAACAGGTTAACCATGCCGTTTTCCATGCCACCGGTGTCGAAACGGTGGACGACATGCACGATGTGTACGGTCACGGTCCGTCGACCTGGTCGAGCGTACGCGCGATCGCGGGCTCCATGTCCGTCGCAAAACGCGCCAGCGTGGCAGCTGCAGTCTTGAGGTCGGCATTCTGATACGGCGTGGCGATCAGCACCGAGAGGCCGTCGTCGCGCGCCAGGCGTACCCGGTCCAGCGCCATGATCAGCTTGGCGAAATAGTCGTTGACGACGGGGTGCTGGTCGATCAGGTTCCATTGCCACACCAGCAGGCGCTGGCCATTGCTGCCGCGCATCTTGGCCTGCCGCACCTGCCGCATCGTCCCGCCGATCTGCACCGTGACGGTTGTCTCGCCGACGTTCGACCAGGCCGGATCCTTCTGCTTGATCATGTAGTTCTGCGAGTTGATGAGCTCGGCCCCCTGCCGCTGCGTCACGTAGTAGTTCAATTCAAGCAGCACATCGTGCCCCGCCTGCGCATAGGACCGGCGCAGCTGGCGGTCGGCCCCGATCCAGTGCGGCACCCAGGTCGTGAAGGCCACGCCGGGCTGCCAGCCACCAGCCGCCTCGACCTGCAAGACGGGCATCTCGGGCAGCGGGCGCGACTCGATCCAGTGTGCATAAGCCGGCCACAGGCCTGCCACCGCCAGCGCAACGACCGCCGCCCGCAGGATGACCGGGCGCGCTGCTGCGCGCGCATCCGCCGCAACAAAAGCAGGCGTCGTAGTGCGCTGCGACGGGCCGGGCTCCGGCTGGTCGTCTTCGCGCCAGAAGCTGCCGATCCAGAACAGCAGGAGCATGACGATACCGAAGAACACCCAGCCATAAATATAGTGGTCGATGCCGAGCGCCAGCTTCATGTCGGACAGGTGAGCGATCATCACGATCATGTAGGCACGTCCGCTGTTGGCGAAGACCGGAACGATCATGGCGACGACGGAAAACAGCAGGCGCCGCTTCCACGAACGGTAGGTGAGATAGGCATACAACGTGCCGAGCGTCACCGAGGCAATCAGGTAGCGCAGACCGGAACAACCTTCGACCACGGACCAGTTGCCACTCGGAATGCTGAAGAATGTGCCTTCACGGTAGACCGGGATACCGGTCGCCTGCAGCATGGCCACAGTGAAATTGGCGGTCACGTCCATCAATGGATGGATCAGGAATTCGCCCATCGGCACCGCAAAGAACAGGAACATCAGGGGGAAAAATGCCGCCCGTACGAACGCCTCGCCCAGCAGGATCCATACTGCGGCGATCAGCATGGCAACGAATGCATACTGGGCGACGACGCTGACGCTGCCGGCATCGGCCAGCAGCCAGCCGGCGCCCGCGGCCGCCAGCAGGAACAGTCCGCGCAGATCGGGACGCGGCTGGATCTGCGCCAGTTCCTCGCGCTTGCGCCAGATGAGCCAGACGCTGATGGGAACGATCAGATAGCCGTGGGCGAAGGTTTCCGAACGCGCCCAGACTTCCTCCATCGAGAGGAAGGTCGGCCAGAAGATGCCGGTGAGGAGAAGCACGACACCTATCGTCACGCCGGCAGGAAACCACCAGCCGTTGCGCGGCGCGGTCATGGGAAGGGTATCGGGCAAGGCGCTCATGCGGGGCACGTCTCCAGAACAGGGGATGCGGCAGGCGTCGCATCGAACAGGGCATCGATCATCGATAAATTGCGGGTCCAGTCGTAATGCTCCAGGATGCAGGCGCGCGCCGGTGGACAGGGTGCGCGCGTTTGCAGTTGCGCGACGACGGCAGCGGCCAGGCCGGCTTCATCCTGCGCCAGCAGGAAATCGCGGCCGGCCTCGGCACGGATGCCCTCGGCCGCCTGTGCCGTGACCACCACCGGACGCGCCATCGCCATCGCTTCCAGCACCTTGTTCTGGATGCCGCGCGCGATCCGCAAGGGCGCCACGGCACACGCTGCATGCGCCAGATAGGGCCGCACGTCGGGCACGCCGCCGGTGACGACGACCCCGGGCTGGCGTGCCAGCGCGAGGACGGCGTCGGTCGGCCGGCTGCCGACGATGGTGAACTGCGCGGCCGGCACGGCTTCGCGGATGGCCGGAAAGATGCGCTCCGCAAACCAGCTGACGGCATCGACGTTCGGCCAGTAATCCATCGCGCCGGTAAAGACCAGGCCCAGCGCATCGGACGCATAGGGATTCGGGTAATCGCGCGCCGGCGAAAAATACTCGGCATCGACGCCGTTCTCGAAGGTGCCGATCTTGTCGCGTGCCTGCGGGACGCGGCGTTGCAGCAGCGCCGCCTCGTCGCACGACACCAGCAGCGTGGCGTCGAAATCCTGCGCCACCCGCGCTTCCCACGCCGCCAGTTTGCGACCTTCGCGCGCATACACCCATGACAGGGGCCAGCGCTGGGTCGGCGCGTACTGGGCCCACTTGTCGGAATCGACGTCGACCATGTCGAGCACACGGCGCGCAAGACCGGCCGGCATGAACTGCGCCATCGCCGAGGAAAACGCCAGTCCGCGCGTCACCCTACCGGAGTCGGCCAGATCGGCCGCCCAGCGCTTGAGTTCGCGGTTTCGATAATAGGGCAGCGTCAACGCCTCGCCGGTGAGCAGGCCGCTCAGGCTCGCCAGCCTGGCACGGCGCGGATGCAGCGGCAACAGCCTGATCGATGCGCAATAGGGCTTCAATGCGTCCCGGTACTGCCAGTCGTCGGGATCGTCGACGAATGCGCCGAGATGAACGGCATAACGACTGCTCAGGTGCCGCAGCAGATGGAACGAGCGGATCTTGTCGCCCTTGTTGGGCGGAAACGGGATGCGATGCGCGAGAAACAGCAGCCCGTCCATGCCTCACCCCAGGTTCTTGACGATGTGCGGCCCGATGACATTGGCGAGTGCCAGCGGCATCTTTTTCCAAGCCTGAATGAAGAGGCGATATTTTGGATTAAGCGGGTTGATCTCGGGAACGTCGGTGTCAGCCACAAGAAAATACTCGTAAAACAGCGGCGTCGGTTCGAAGCCCCAGTTCTTCTTGAAGTCGAACGAGCCGGTGCCGCGCTTGCTTCGGCCGAAATCGAACACCTTGAGGCCGCGCTCGCAGGCGCGCCGCATCAATTCCCAGTACATGAAATCGTTGCCGGCCACCGCACGCGCGGCGTCCACGCCGCCGCCGTAGTACGGCAGCACCTCGTCTCGGAAGTAGAACGACATCACGCTGGCGATCACATTCCCCTCCAGCATGATGGTGAGCACTTCGCAGTCGTCGCCGAACTCTTCCTTCAACAGGCGGAAGAACTTGCGCGAAAACACCGGCGTTCCCAAGCGGTGCACGCTCGCCGAATAGGCCTGGAAAAACCGGCTGGTGTCGGCATCGATCTCGCCGACCAGCCCGGCCTTGATGCCTTTTCGCACCATGGCGCGCTGCTTGCGCGGAATGGCGTTCATGTTGGCCTCGACGTCGGGCTCGATGGCCTTCTTGAAGGTAACGTACAGATCCTTGGTCGGCCAGTGCGCATGCTGGGCCGTCTGGTTGCGGTATTCGAGCGCACCGACCTTGAGCTGCTCGGCCAGTGCCTGCGCGGCCGCGTCGAGCGCGCGCCAAGCGGCATCGTGATCGGCCAGAATGCCGCCATAGGCGCAGAATGGCAGCGAACCCAGACTGTGTCCGAACAGCCAGCTCCTGATTTCGACCAGCGGCAGCACGCCCACCGTTTCGCCGCCGCGCTCGGCCAGCAGGAAATGCGTGCGATGGCCGAAGGCGCTCTCGATCACGCGCTTCCAGCCGGCACGATGGAAAAACGTCGCGTCCGGATGCACGTTCACATAGGCATCCCAGCGCGCGCACTCGTCCGCTTCCAGCGCGCGCACGGTGACGTCGGCCATCCTGGCATCAGGCATCGAGAAGGGCTCGGATTGCATGTTCAATGTTCTGGCAGGAACACGCGGTCGACGCGGTCCCATTCAAAATCGTTCAGTAGTTTGCGCAGTCTGCCCGGCATCCGTTGCAGATTGACGTAATGGCGGAAGCGCGTCCTGGCCGACAGGCCCGTCTGACGCGGCTGCCCGGCATCGAGTTCCCACGGATGGAAGTAGAACATGCAGGGGGCACGGTCCTGGGCATTGACCCGATTCAGCATCCAGCGCGACATCGAATACGGCAGCAAGCGGAACCAGCCGCCGCCCGCCGCGGGCCAATTGCGCCCCATCAGCGGCACCGTGGTGGGCGGCAGTTCGAGGATGCCGGTCTCGCCATTGGGACGATGCGGGAAACGCGGGGCGTCGGGCATGCCGTAATGGTCGTGGCGCACCGGATAGATGCTCGAACTGTATACATACCCTGCGTTTTCGAGTTCCTCGACTGCCCACCAGTTCTTCCGATTGATGGAGAAACTCGGGGCGCGATAACCCCGGATGGCAACGCCGCCGAGGTCCTCGAGAATGTGTTTGGCGCGGGTGATGTCGTCGCGGAACTGGCCGGGCGTGAGATCCGATGCCCGCTGATGACCGTAGCCGTGACTGGCCAGTTCGTGACCATTGCCAACGATGCGGTGCACCACCTGGGGATAGCGTTCGGCGATCCAGCCGAGGGTAAAGAAGGTCGCTTTGGCATCCGCCTCATCGAGCAGACCGAGAATCACGTCGACATTGCGCTCGACCCGGCACGGCAGTGCATCCCAGTCCTCGCGCCGGATATGCGGCGCAAAGGCCGACACCTGGAAATAATCCTCGACATCGACCGACATGGCATTCTTGATGCGTCCGGCCATTACGCGATCCTTGTAGCCGACAGGACATGAGTCCCCTTCTGCGTCGGCAGCCAGTCTTTCAGCGTATGCGCAATGCGCATCGCCGCGCGTCCGTCCCAATATTCCGGAATGCGTCCGGCCTTGCCGCCGTCCGCCATCACCTCTGCGAACGCGCGGCGGATCGCCTCCGGGTGGGAGCCGACCAGGGTGTTGGTGCCTTCGGCGATGGTGATCGGACGTTCCGTGTTCTCGCGCAGGGTGAGACACGGCACGCCCAGCGCAGTGGTTTCTTCCTGAATGCCCCCTGAATCGGTCAGCACCAGCGTGGCGTCGCGCATCAGGCCAAGCATTTCCAGATAGCCCACCGGCGGCAGGATGTGCAGGCCATCGAGCCGGGCAGTGAGACCGAATCGGTCGATGTTGCCGCGCGTACGCGGATGCAGCGGCATCACCACCGGCAGGGTGCGGTTGATTTCACCGATCACGTCGAGCAGCGCTGCGAGCGTCGCCGCGTCATCCACGTTGGATGGCCGGTGCAGCGTCAGCACCGCATACCGCGGCAGCGTCGCGCCGAGGGTTTGAGCGCCCGGCACCGCGCGCTCGAGGTTGCGGTGCAGGGTGTCGATCATCACGTTGCCGACGAACTCGACACGCGCCGCATCGATCCCCTCGCGCTGCAGGTTGGCCAGCGCGCTACGCTCGGTGGTGAACAGCAGATCGGAAATCTGGTCGGTCAATACGCGGTTGATTTCCTCCGGCATGCTGCGGTCGTAGCTGCGCAGACCGGCCTCGACGTGGATCACGCGCACGCCCCGCTTGGCCGCCACCAGCGCACACGCGATGGTGGAGTTGACGTCGCCCACCACCAGAACGGCCTGCGGCTGCACGCTTTCCAGCACCGGCTCGAAGCGCTTCATCACTTCGGCCGTCTGCACCGCATGGCTGCCGGAGCCGACTTCCAGATGATGATCGGGGCGCGGGATGCCGAGGTCGGCAAAGAAACCGTCGCTCATCGCCGCGTCGTAATGCTGGCCGGTATGCAGCAGCTGCGCGGCGACGCCGGTCTCGGCCAGGGCAGCCATCACCGGGGCGATTTTCATGAAATTGGGACGCGCGCCCGCGACGCATAAAACCTGGGTCATGGCTGAGTCGTCAATGCGCGGTGTCGAGGTTGTCCGGCTGCGTGCCTTCATCTGCCGCCGCGTGGCGTTCGCTCACGGTGTAGAGAATCTTGCGCACGATGGGCAGGATGCGATTGACCGAGCGCTCCACCTGGTCGATGCGCTGCACCAGTCGGGCGCTGTCTTCGCCGTTCAATACGCCATTGGCCTGGGCAGGGTTGTTGATGCCCGCTGCACCGTGGAAATCCTGGTGCGCAATCTCGTTCTTCAGGTCGGCGATCACCTCGTTGACTTCGGCTTCGCCGAAGTGATTCTTCTCTTCGAGAAATCCGAACAACAGCAAGCGGTCGCAGGTGGTGTTGAGGCGCCGCGGAATGCCGCCGGTAAAACGATGCAGCTCGGCGAAAGCCTCATCATCGAAACCCGGCGTGCCATGCCAGCCGACGGTGCGCAGACGGTGCTCGATGTAGCCGCGCGTTTCGTCCGCATCGAGCGGCCCCAGGTGGTACGAGGCCACCACGCGCTGGCGTAGTTGCTGCATGTCCGGACTTTGCAGAATGCCACGGAATTCGGGCTGCCCCAGCAGAAAGGTCTGGATCAGCGAGCGCTCGCTGTTCTGGAAGTTGGACAGCATGCGCAGTTCTTCCACTGCGCGCGGCGTCAGATTCTGCGCCTCGTCCACCACCAGCAGCGCGCGCTTGCCCTGGCGCGCGGCGGCCGTCAGAAAGTCTTCCAGGTTTTTCAGCAGCGCCGACTTGGTCAGGCCTTCATGTTCCAGTCCGAACGAGGCCGCCACACTGCGCAAGGTGTCCTCCGCATCCAGCTGGGTCGACACCAGCTGCGCCGCGACCACATTGTGAGCCTCGAGCTGGCGAAACAGGTTGCGCACCAGCGTGGTCTTGCCAGCGCCGACTTCGCCGGTGATGACGATGAAGCCCTCACCCAGCGACAGGCCGTAATCCAGATAGGCCATCGCCCGTTTGTGTCCCTTGGAACCGAAGAAGAAACGCGGGTCGGGATTGAGCTGGAACGGCTTGGCGCTAAAGCGGTAATAGTCTTCGTACATGGACAATCCGTTATCTGAGTGGAGGTACGGCGCGCACTAAAAGCCTAGCAACGGCCATGCCATTCCGGCAGCCCGGTCAGAAGCGCATGTTGACCGAGGCCATGAGGCTGTCTTCGTCGTAGTTGGCATTCGCCGCGTTCGAACTCCGTTGGGTACGGCGGAAAGTCAACGCGCCGTTGAGCTTGTCGGTAAAGCGGCGGTTGAGGCCGAGGCTGAGGCTGATGAGATCGTCCTGCCGGGGCACGCCGTTCGTCAAGGAACTATCGAGGCTGGTACGGGTGAGCGACAGTGCGCTGCTCGCCGTAACCGTGTCAGACAGGCGATAGCTGACAGAACCTGTTACACCCTGAATATGATCTTGCGCATTGCCGAGCATTTGGTAGAGACGCTTAGTGTCTTGTGCCGAGAGCCCAAACCCCAATTTCCCCAAGTCCCAGGACACGCCCGCGTTAAAATTCTTGATTATGAAAATACCAGTGGCTATGGAGGTGCCGATATCACCATTTGCCACCAAATTCGTGAGTGGAACACCGAGGGCAGCCAACTCGAATGGGGTGGCTGGCGAGGTCAAACAAACAGGTCTTGGCGGATTTGGATAAACGTCCGTAGGAAAAGCGCCTAATTGACCCGTTGAAGGATCCTGGCACACCCAGAAAGTTCGGCTGCTCTGTTGCAGGAGCTGCTGCGAAATATCGCTCACATCCTCGGAATAACGCACTGTCCATTGCGAAAGTCGGGTGCGGTGGTTGGCGGCCAGACTGAACGTGCGGCCGAAATAACGCTCACCAGCCGAGGCTTCGAGGCTCGTGCGGCGCGTAGGCGACCAGCCGAAACCGGCGCTATAGAACGCGCCGCTCGTTCCGGTACTGCTCAAGTAATCGTTCGAATCATGGCCGATCGTGCCAAACACCCGGAACTGGCGGGTCAATGCATAGCCTGCGGTCGCGCTGGCGCTTTCGAAGGTGACGTCGGTATTGTTGGCCGTGTTAATGGCGTTGCGGTTCTGCACCTTGCGGAGGGAATAATTGAGCCCCCAGCTGAGATCGGTAAAACGGGTCCCGCTGCTCAGACTGGCGGAAATCGCATTCGAGTTGGCATTGGGCGCAACGTTGTTCTGGAAAATCGCGCCGCTGGCAGTGTAACGCACCTGCGCGAAGGCGAAGGTGCCAAGACGTTGCTGGACGTAGGGACTGATCGAGTAGAGCCCGACCGTGGTCCGGTTGCTGTTGTTGGTGGTAGCATCGGCGGGCGACCCCAGCAGCGAGATCAGTTGCTGCGAGATGCTGGCATTGCCGTCGATGAACAGGAAGTCCTTGAGCAGTTCGGCATTTCCGACCGCGTTAAGGTTGTGATAGAGGTCGTTGTTCTGGTCGTTGCCGATACGCTCCACGCCAGTAAGCCCATATTGCAGGCTGGCGTGCACCCGTCGCGACCCTTCGGAGCGCAGATAGAAACCGGGCGTCTCGGTGAAAATCAAGGCATCCTGGGGATTGCTCGAACTCTGCCTGGCATTGTCGGTATAGGTGGCCGACGCATTCACGTAGGGCTCGAAGCGCCAGTCGACGGCGTGCGCGGTCGGCGCGAAGGCCATCGCCATGAAAACAGAAAAAGCTCCTGCCAAGGGAGCTTGTCTGTGCAGCGCCGCCCGGACGCAGCAGCGGCGGGCCTTATTTGCCGTAGCTGCCATAGTAGCCATAGTAGTAATCTGCGCCGGGAGTCGGCGTGGTTTTGTTCAGCAGCATGCCGACGACCTCGCAGGACTGGATGTGGCTCAAGGCCTCGCGCACTGCCTCCTGCGAGGTTTTCTCGGCTTCCACCACCATGACGATCTGTCCCATGTGGGTAGCCAGCACGCTCGATTCGCTGGTCGCCAGCAGCGGCGGCGAATCGAACAGGATGATGCGGTCGGGATAGCGGTTGCCGATATCCTCGACCAGACGGGTCATGGCGGCGCTCGCCAGCAATTCGGTCGCGCGCTTGTAGGTCCGCCCGGCAGGCAGCACGGTCAGCTTGGCGATGTCGGTCTTGATCAGCACGTCGGACAATTTGAGGTCCTTGTCCTGCAGCACGTCGAGCAGGCCTTTGTCGGCGTGGATGCCCAGGTATTCCGGCACGCGCGGCTTGGCGACGTCGGCGTCGATCAGCAGCACGGTGCGGTCCATTTCCATCGCCATCGAGATCGCCAGGTTGATGGCGCAGAAGCTCTTGCCTTCGCCCGGCAGCGAGCTGGTGACCATGATGAGGTTGCCGTTCTTGACCCGCGCGGTGCCTTGACCAAACGCATTGGCGATGAGCGGCCGCTTGATGATGCGGAACTCCTCGGCGATCTGGCTTTTTTCCGCATCCGGCGCGACCACGCCCATGCGATGCAGGCGCGCCAGATTGATCGACTGCACCTGGCTTCCCCCCTCCATCGCAAGGGTATCCGGCGCACTGAAAATCGGCTCGACCGGCGTGGCGACGAAAGGCGCGGCATGGCCGCTGCGCTGCTTGTTGAGCGCATTTTCGATCAGACTGGCGTCGTGATCCGGATCGCCCGACCCGCCGTGGGGGGCCGGGTGGGGCGCACCCGTGCCAATCTTGCCCGCTGCTTTTTCAATAATGCTCATGGACTCTCCTAGCCGGCGCGCGACACAAGCAGTTGCAGAACCATTACGGCGCCATAGGCGGCAATCAGACTCCCCAATGCGGCGAGATACGTCAGCAAGCCCTTGCGTTTGCGACGGCGGCTTTCATCGGTCTCCACCCGCGACACCGCACCCAGCAGGGGCAGCCCCGTCAGCTCGCGCAGGACACGGCGATCGGTCACGGTGCGGCGCAGCTGGCTCAGCAGGAAGGCCACCGCCACCCCCGCGCCCAATCCGCCCAGCGTCACCAGCGAGAGCAGCAGCGGGCGGTTCGGCCACGCCGGCTGACTCGGCACGAAGGGCGGATCGATCACCCGGAAGTCGACGGTGTCGGTCTTGCTTTCGACCTCGCCCGACATGGTGACGGACTCGCGGCGCTTCAGGAGGGCATCGTAGTTCTGGCGATACACGTCGTAGTCACGCGTGAGTTGGGTGTATTCCTGCTCCACCTGAGGAATCATGTTGGAAGCACTGCGCAGGTCGGCATAGCGGCGCTGGTACTCCGCCACCCGCGCCTGCAGCGATGACACCGTGGCGTCCGCCTCAGCGATGGAGAGCGTGAGCTGCTGATAGACCGGGTTCTGGATCTTGGCGCCCGACGGGTCGGCCTTGATCTTTGCCAGATCGGCCTTCTTCTCCGCCTGCAGCTTTTCGATCAGGCGTTTGGTCGACTGCACATCGGGGTGCAGGTCGGTGTATTGCAGGCGCAGCTGATCCATCTGTTTTTGTAGCGCCTGGATGCGATCATCGATCTCGCTGTCGCTCGCCCCCGCCACGGCTGCTGCGGCGAGTTCGGGCTCTTCGTCCGCCAGCTGGCGCTTCAGCTGATTGCGGCGGTTGACCGCTTCCTGCTGGTCCAGTTGCGCCTGCCGCAGCTGGGTGCTCACTTCGGCCAGTTTCGCGTAATAGTCGCCGCCCTGTCCCGGCATCATGCCGATGTGCTTCTGCTTGAACTCCTTGAGCGCGTTCTCGGCGTCGTTCAGTTTCTGCTGATACTGCTGCAACTGTTCCTCGATGAAGCGCGCCGAACTGGAAATGTCCTGGCGCGTCTTGCCGAGGCTGCTTTCAACGAAAATGGTCAGCAACGACTGCACCACTTTCTTCGCCAGGTCGCCATTGGCATCCTGGTAGCTGATGGTGTAGAGATTTTCACGACCGGCGTCGGCGATGGAAATCTTGCCGGCCAGATCGTTCAGCATTGCCTCGGTCTGCTCGGGCGTTTTCGCCTTCACGTCCTGATCCGTCATGCGCGCGACTTTCTCCAGCGTCGGCCGGCTTACCAGCTGACGGGTCATCAGCTTGATCTGCTGTTCGACGTTGGGTTCGGCCGCCAGCCCTGACAGCAACGGCTTCAACAGGGTTTGCGTATCCACGTAGACGCGCGCCGAAGCCTGGTAGCGGTCCGGGATCATCATCACCCAGGTCCAGCCGACGACGCACACCAGCCAGGCCACCGCCACGCCCCACCAGCGACGCTGCCAGGCGGCCTTGGCATAGCCCATAATTTGCTGCAACAGTTGATCCATGTGGACGTTCCGCCATCAAGAAGCGCCGCACAGGGCGGCGCAGACACGTTTAGAACAGGCTTTCAGGCACGACCAGCACATCGCCCGGACGCAGATCGACGTTGGCCGACGTATCGCCGCCGCGCAGCAGATCGTCGAGACGCACGCCGAGCCGCTCCTGCTTGCCGTCCACGGTGCGCAGGATGTAGGCCTTGTTGCCGGCCGCGTAATCGGTCAGCCCGCCGACCGCAATCATCAGATCGATCAGGCTCATGTGCTCGCGGTAGTTCAGCGCCTGCGGCTTGGCCGCCTCGCCCACTACCCGGATCTGCTGGTCGAACGGACCGATGCCGCCAGCGACGATGACCGTGACGATGGGTTCCTGGATGTATTTGCCGAGCGCTTTCTCGATATCACGCGCCAGCTGGGTAGGGGTCTTGCCGGAAGCCTGGATATCCTCGACCAGATTCATGGTCATCTTGCCGTCGGGACGGACCGGGAAGGTGCCGGACACTTCCGGATTGCGCCAGACGAAGACCTGGACCGAATCGCCCGGGCCGATCAGGTAGTTCCAGTTGTAGCTCCCCGACTGCGTGGGGGCGGGCGGATAAGTCGGCGTGCCGGAGCAGCCTGCCATGGCAGCGACGGCCAGCATGACGCCAGCGCGTGCAAGATGCTTCTTGATCGTGAACATGTCCACCCTCCTCTTATATGCTGTTAATCCGCAGGCATTATGCCAGAGCGAATTAAAAAACTGGTGTCAACGCAAATACTCCAAGCAAGCCGCAGGCCAAACCGCACGTCTCCCTGGAGGCCCCGATATTCATGGGATTTCATCCATCAGGTCACGACCGGGGCGTCGGTTGTCCGACAACGATGTCGTAAGCCTGTCGCCTGCCGCGCTATCATGCCACCCATGGGCCCTTGCGAGATCGACAATCTAGACACCCTGCGCCAGCATATTCGCGACTTCGCACAGGCGCGTGCCTGGGAGCGTTACCATACCCCCAAGAACCTGGCCATGGCGCTGTCCGTGGAAGCGGCGGAGCTGCTCGAGCCCTTCCAGTGGCTGACGGCAGAACAGAGCCGGCAGCTGAGTCCGGCGCAACATGAGGCGGTACGCCAGGAAATCGCCGATGTGCTGATCTACCTGACCCGGCTGGCCGATCTGCTCGACATCGACCTGCTGCAGGCCGCCGCCGACAAGCTGGCGATCAACGCGGTCAAATATCCCATCGACAAGGCGCACGGCAACGCGCGCAAATATTCGGACTTCTCGAATGACTGACCTGTATTACAAGCACCACGTCTTTTTCTGCACCAACCAGCGCGACGACGGCGCCAAGTGCTGCGGTGCCGCCGGCGGGCAGCAGATGCGCGACTACCTGAAGAAGAAGGTCAAGCACGCCCACCTCAACGGCGAAGGCAAATGCCGCATCAACAGCGCCGGCTGCCTCGACCGCTGCGATGAAGGTCCGCTGCTGGTCGTGTATCCGGAAGGCGTCTGGTACACCTACGTGGACGAGGCCGACATCGACGAAATTTTCGAAGTCCACCTCAAACAAGGTCGTATCGTCGAACGCCTGCAGCTGAAGTGAAACGGTCGAGCGGAGCGGCCCGATGAAGCGTTATAAACTGCGCATCCCGGTGCCGGCCGGCAAGCTGGAAACCGTGATCGACGACCCCGAGACCGAGCGCCGCGGGCTGCTGCTGGTTGCCCATCCGCACCCGCTGCATGGCGGCAGCCTCGACAACAAGGTGGTGACGACGCTGGCCAAGGCAGCCAACGAAGCCGGCTGGGTCAGCGTGCGGCCGAATTTCCGCGGCGTCGGCATGAGCGACGGCACCTTCGACGCCGGCGTGGGCGAAACCGAGGACCTGCTGGCGGTCGCCCGCTTCGTCGAAGCGAGCTACCCCCACCTGCCGTGGGCGCTGGCCGGCTTCTCGTTCGGCGCCTTCGTGCAGCATCGACTGCGCCAGGAACTCCATGCGCAGCGCCTGATCCTGGTCGCACCGGCGGTCACCATGTATGAATTCGACCCGGTTCCGCCGGATACCGTGGTGATCTACGGCGACGCCGACGAGCTCATCCCGCCCACAGCGATCCGATTGTGGGCCGAGCAGCAGCACTTGGCCGTAAACGCCATCCCCGACGCCGGGCACTTTTTCCACGGCAAGCTGAAGGAACTGAAACAGGCATTTCTGGAGGCCTGCCCATGCTGAAGGCGCGCGGCCTGACGAAAACATACGGCGACACCGAGGTGGTGCGCGGCCTCGACCTGGAGGTGCGGCGCGGCGAATGCTTCGGCCTGCTGGGCCCCAACGGCGCCGGCAAGACCACCACGCTGCGTTTGTTGCTCGGCCTGATCGAGCCCGACGCCGGCAGCATCGAACTCGCCGGTATCGCGGTGCCGCAACGCGCGCGCGAAGCGCGCATGAAAGTCGGCGTGGTACCGCAGATGGACAACCTCGACCCGGATTTCTCGGTGCGCGAAAATCTGCTCGCCTATGGCCGCTATTTCGGCATGGGCAAGGCGGCCGTCGCCGCGCGGGTACCCGAACTGCTCGATTTCGCCGGGCTCGCCAGCAAGGCCGACGCGCAGATTTCACAATTGTCGGGCGGCATGAAGCGGCGGCTCACGCTGGCGCGCGCGCTGGTGCACGATCCCGACATCCTGTTCCTCGACGAACCCACCACCGGACTCGACCCGCAGGCGCGCCACCTCATCTGGCAGGGCCTGCGTCGGCTCATCGGCGCCGGCAAGACCATCGTGCTGACCACGCATTTCATGGACGAGGCCGAGCGCCTCACCGACCGTCTCGCCATCCTCGACCACGGCCGCGTCGTTGCCGAAGGCGCGCCACGCGGGCTGATCGAATCGCATATCGAACCGGCCGTGGTCGAAGTGTTCGGCGAAGGGCTGGCCGACTGGACGGAGCATCACGCCGTCCGCCTGTGCCAGCGTTTCGAAACCGTCGGCGAAACCCTGTTCTGCTATACCAGCACGCCCGATACCGTGATCGACGCGCTCAGACATGCCCCGGCATTGCGCTACCTGCACCGTCCGTCGAATCTTGAAGATGTGTTCCTCAAGCTCACCGGGCGCGATTTAAGGGATTGAGCCCATGAGCCACTTTTTCCGTCTGCCGCGCCTGTCGTGGCGCTTCGTCCCGGTGTGGCAGCGCAACTATCTGGTGTGGAAGAAGCTCGCGATCCCATCCATACTCGGCAACCTGGCCGATCCGATGCTCTACATGCTGGGCTTGGGCTACGGCCTCGGCAGCCTGCTGCCGAACGTGGGCGGCATGCCCTACCTGACCTTCCTCGCCGCCGGCACGGTGGCCTACAGCACGATGAACGCGGCCACCTTCGAGGTGCTGTATTCGAGTTTCTCGCGCATGCACGTGCAGCGCACCTGGGACGCGATCCTCAACGCGCCGCTCACGCTCGACGACGTGATGCTGGGGGAACTGACCTGGGCTGCGTCCAAGAGCCTGCTCTCCGGATTGGCGATCCTGGCGGTGATCTGGGGGCTGGGCCTGTATGGCAATTTCTGGATGACGCTGTGGATCGTCCCGGTCGTCGCGCTGGTCGGCTTCTGCTTCGGCGGCATGGGGCTGGTGATGAATGCGCTGTCGCCCAGCTACGACTTCTTCCTCTATTACTTCACCCTGGTGATCACGCCGATGGTGCTGCTGTGCGGCGTGTTCTTCCCGGTGTCGCAGCTGCCCGCAGCAGTGCAAGGCGTTTCAGCCTGGCTGCCGCTCACCCACGCGATCGATCTGGCGCGCCCGCTGGTCGTCGGCACCGTACCCGACAACGTCGCCCTGCATGTCATGGCGCTGCTGATCTACGGCAGCCTCGGCTACATCATCGCGCTGGCGCTGACGCGACGCCGGCTCCTGAAATAATCAGACAGGAACGATCAAACGCCGGCGGCCTGCTGGTCGGCGTGATAGCTCGACCGCACCATCGGTCCACAGGCAGCATGCCTGAATCCCATCGCCAGCGCTTCCTGCTCGAACTGCGCGAAGCGCTCCGGCGTGACGAAGCGCAGCACCGGCAGGTGATGCTGCGACGGTTGCAGGTACTGGCCGAGCGTCAGCATATCGACGTCGTGCGCGCGCAGGTCGCGCAGCACCTTGAGGATTTCCTCGTCCGTTTCGCCGAGACCCAGCATCAGCCCGGACTTGGTCGGGATATCGGGATGACGCGCCTTGAAATCCTGCAGCAGCTTCAGCGAATGCGCGTAGTCCGCGCCGGGGCGCGCCGCCTTGTACAGGCGCGGCACGGTTTCCAGGTTGTGGTTCATCACGTCGGGCGGCGCCACGTCGAGCCTATCGAGCGCCTTGTCGAGCCGGCCACGGAAGTCAGGGGTGAGAATCTCGATGCGGGTGGCCGGCGAGGCCTCGCGCACCGCCGCGATGCACTGCGCAAAATGCTCCGCCCCGCCATCGCGCAGATCGTCGCGGTCGACGCTGGTGATGACCACGTATTTCAGCGCCATCCGCGCGATCGTCTCGGCGAGATGCCTCGGCTCGTCGGAATCCGGTGGCAGCGGGGTGCCGTGGCCGACGTCGCAGAACGGGCAGCGCCGCGTACACAGGTCGCCGAGGATCATGAAGGTGGCGGTGCCATGGCCGAAGCATTCACCCAGGTTGGGACACGAGGCCTCCTCGCACACGGTGTGCAGCTTCGCCTCGCGCAGGATGCCCTTGAGCCGCGCCACGTTGGGTACGTTGGGCGATTTGGCGCGGATCCACGACGGCAGTCGCATGCGCGGCTGCGGCACGATCTTGATCGGGATGCGCGCAGTCTTGGCGGCGCCTTTGTGCTGGATGGGGTCTGCCATAATGTGCTCGGAACGACGTTGAAAACGAATTTTAGCCTATGCGCCGATTGAGCCTGACCCTGCTGGCGGTATGGAGTGCCGCAGCTCATGCCGTGACCGAAACCAGCGTGGATGCGGAAACTGGCCTCGCCAGCTGGCAAACCGAAACCGAGGGCATCCAGGTGCGGCTGACCCGGATCAGGCGGTCTTTTACCAGGCACGCGGGTTTTCTGCCGCCAACGCGGAATGCTATGCCCACGAATGCGTCTTCATGAGCGTCGGCCGCGCCATCGGCGGTCACGAGTTCGACCACCTCGACATGATCGGGACGATCCGCGAACTGCTGAGGAAATAGGGGGGGAAATATCGCGGCCAGCGGCCGCTCGTTCCCTGAATCCTAGACCTTGACCCAGACCTGACCGGCTTCGACCTTCACCGGGTAAGTCCTGATCGGCTCGTCGGCGGGCTCGCAAGTGGGCCGACCGGTGGCGAGGTCGAAGTAGCTGCCGTGCAGCGAGCACTTGATCTTGCCGTCCTTGATGCAACCCAGGTACAGCGAGTAATCCTCGTGGCTGCACATCTCGTCGACGACGTAGTGCGTGCCGTTCGCGTTGCACAGAAGCAGCTTCTTGCCGTCGACGACGACGCGCTTCATCTCGGCGGGCTTGAGTTCGTCGGCAGACGCGATGGCGGTGAACTCGCTCATCATCTGACCCTTGCGACGGCCTTGCCGGAATCGAGCACGGCACGGATCTGCGCCGCCGCATCGGCCACGCTGGCGGCCTTGCCGACGTGGTGCAGGATGATCGACCCGGCTAGCACCAGCGAATCGTAGGTCGCGCCCTTGTCTCCCTTCAGCGCCAGGATGCCGGCCTCGGCGGCGGCGTGCGCAGTGGCCTTGATGTCGATCGCGGCGACGATCTCGTCCTCGCCCGCTTCGGTGGCGACCGCGCCAGGCAGCGGCACCGCGCGCACCGGCTGGTCGATGCCGAGCGCGACCGGGTCGACCGTCGCTTCGATTTCAGCGCCGCGGTCGTGGTAATGGAAATACTTGCCGGTCTGGCGCAGCGACGGGATCACGCCGCCCTCGACGCCGCGCACGATGCAGGCGGTGTCGAAGCCGGCCTCGCGCGCGAGATCGGCATACACCGGCGGATACGGCTTGTGCACGTAACCGGTGACGAAATGGGTCTGCTTGCGGCCCATGATCGGTTTGGACAGCACTTCCACCGTGGTCAGCACCTGGCGCTTGATCATCTGCGCGCGCAGCGGGGTGAGGTTGTGCAGGCCGGGATTGGATTGCGCCTGGTCGATGTAGGTCCATCCCAGCGCGGGATCGGCCAGTCGAGCGGCCGCTTCGGCCGGCGCCAGGTTGACCGGTACGCCGGCAGCTTCCAGCACGTGACGGGCAGTCACGCCATACTTGGGGCCGACCTTGTCGAGACCGTGGCTCACCACGTGTACGCCGAATTCGGCCAGTAACGGGCCGAGGAAGGGCGCGGCAGGCAGGCAGCGGTTGTAGCCGTCATAGGGATCGCCGATGTCGACCACTTCGTCGACCTCCGCGGTGACGCGGCGGGTGGTTTCGAGCACCGCATCCAGCACCCCGCGGTTTTCATCCATCGTCTCGCGCTTCATGCGCAGCGCGATGAAGTAGATGCCCACCTGCACCGGGTCGATTACGTTGTCGATGATGGCCTTGGTGCCCAGATGCGCCTCGGTGCGGCTGATGTTCTTGGACAGGTCCGGACCGGTGGCGATGCGCTGGATGATCGAGCGCATCAGCAGCTTGGGGTCGGACGGCAGGATGTCGGTGCTCATAAAAAACTCCAATAGAAGCCGAAAGAATACTAATGACCGACTAATTCAGTCAAGAATAGATCGTGTCCAGCAGGGCCTGAGTGAGCGCATGCTCCGCCTGTGGCAGCGACAGGTTCACGCCGAGATCGCGGCACTGCGTCACCACCATCCCGGCGTAGCCGCAGGGGTTGATGGCGGCAAACGGCCTCAGGTCCATGTCGACGTTCAAGGCCAGGCCATGGTAGGTGCAGCCATGCCTGACGCGCAGGCCGAGCGCCGCGATTTTCGCACCGTCAACGTAGACGCCGGGTGCGCCGGCCAGCCGCGCGGCGGCCACGCCCTGCGCCGCCAGCAGGTCGATCACCGCCTGCTCCATGCGCGTCACCAGTTCGCGGATGCCGTAGCCGCGCCGCCGCAGGTCGACCAGCACATAGGCCACCACCTGCCCCGGCCCGTGATAGGTGATCTGCCCGCCACGGTCGATCGGCACCACGGGAATGTCAGTGGCGGCGATCAGATGCTCGGCCTTGCCGGCCTGGCCCTGCGTGTAGACCGGCGGATGCTCCACGAGCCATATCTCGTCCGGCGTGTCGGCCGTACGCTGCGCGGTGAAGTCCTGCATCGCCCGCCAAGTCGGCTCGTATTCGACCCGCCCCAGGTGCCGAACGATCGCCCCGCCACACACCGCTTGCCGCTCATCGCTCGCCATCAAAGCGCCATCTTCACCCACGGGTGGGACGTGATCTCGCGATACAACGCATCGAGCTGGGCTTTCGAGGTGGCGCGCACCACGCAGGTCACCGACAGATAGTTGCCGCTGCTGGATACGCGCATTTCGACGGTCTCGGCCTTGAAATCCGGCGCATGACGCAGCACCAGCTCGACCATTGCCTGCGCAAAGTCGTCGCGACGCTCGCCCATGATCTTGATGGGAAAATCGGTGGGAAATTGCAGCAGCGTCTCGTGTTCGCTCATGACCGCATCACCTGTTGTTTGAAGGTCTGGTACAAGGCGTCCATCCGCATGGCCAGCGGACCCGGCACGCCGGCGCCGACCGGTGCGCCGTCCAGCTTCACGATGGCCATGACTTCCCGGGTGGACGACGTCATCCAGACTTCGTCTGCGCTGCGCACCTCGGCCTCGGAAATCGCCCGCACCTCGTGCGGAATGCCGTGCGCGGCGGCGAGCTCCAGCACCACGTCGTAGGTGATGCCGGTGAGCATCAGGTTCGACGGTGGCGGCGCCCGCAGCACGCCGTCCTTCACCACGAAGATGTTGCTCGCCGCGCCCTCGGTGAGGTAACCGTCGCGCAGCATCACGGTTTCGGCGCAATCGGCGTCCACCGCCTGCTGGCGCAGCAGGAGATTGGCCAGCAGCGAGATCGCCTTGATGTTGCAGCGCAGCCAGCGGTTGTCGACCGCGCTGACCGCGCACACGCCAGCGGCCTTCTGCACGGGCGTGGCGGTCACCAGCGGCTGCGCGAACATGAACACCGTCGGCGGCGCCCCCTTGGGGAAAGCATGGTCGCGCAGCGGCTGTCCCTCGACGGGCGTGCCGCGCGTCACCTGAATGTAGATCGACTGGTCGTCGAAGTCCTGCAATTCGACCAGCTGCAGGATCAGGTCGCGCCACGCGGCAACCCCGTGAGGGTTCGCCAAGCGGATGCCGTCGAGACTGCCCTGCAGCCGGCGCAGGTGGTCGTCGAGGCGGAACGGTTTCCTCGAATACACCGGCACCAGTTCGTAGACGCCGTCGCCGAAGACGAAGCCGCGGTCGAGCACCGACACCTTCGCTGCGGCGAGCGGCAGGAACCGGCCGTTCAGATAGACGCTCACTTTGCGAACAGCAGCCGGAGCGAATCCCAGCCACGGCCGAAGATGCCGGCCACGCCAACATCATGCAGGGCGACCAGGGGGTAGTCACCAAGCGGCTTGCCGTCGAGTGTCAGCCGCAGGGTGCCCATGCGCTGCCCCTTGTTCACGGGTGCCACGACGGGCTGCCGGGTGATGACCTCCGCCTTGACGCGGGGCGCGGCGCCCCGGGGAACCACCAGATGGAAATCCTGCGCGAAGCCCATGCTCACAGAGGGACGATCGCCGCGGTAGAGGTTGACCACCTTGACGGCTTGCTGGGCGCGATAAAGCGGCACGCTGTCGAAATTCTCGAAGGCGTAATTCAGCAGCTTCAGCGCGTCCTGCGTGCGCTGCGCGTCCGAGCGCGCACCCAGCACCACCGCGATACGGCGCTGGTCGCCACGCTGCGCCGAGGCCGCCATGCAATAGCCGGCCTGGGGCGTGTGCCCGACTTTGAGGCCGGTCACGGTATTGTCGCGCCATAGCAGACGGTTGCCGTTGTAATACGTGACGCCCTGGAACGCCAGTTCCTTCTGGCTGAAGAAGGCCAGCCGGTCCGGGAAATCGCGCGCCAAGGCAAGCCCGAGCACAGCCAGATCGTGCGCGCTCGATTCATGGCCGGGGGCGGCCAATCCGGTCGCGTTCATGAAGCGGGTTTTCGTCATGCCCATCCGCCTGGCCTCGCGATTCATGCGCTCGACAAATGCCGCCTCGCTGCCGTCGACCGCCGTCACCAGGGTAAGCGTAGCGTCGCTGGCCGATTCCACCAGCATTCCCTGCAGCAGCGCGTCGACGCTCACTTTCTCGCCCGGCTTGAGGAAGATGCGCGCACCATCGGCCTCGGTGGCGGCCTGCGGTACGCTGACCATCTCGCCCAGGCTCAACTTGTTCCTGCGGATATCGCTCAGGAGGACGTAGGCCGTCATCATCTGGGTCAGCGAAGCCGGTGCCAACGGCAGATCGGCCTGGCTGGCGGCCAGTTCGCGCCCGCTCGTCTGGTCGATCAC
The DNA here is from genome assembly GCA_016195805.1 of Hydrogenophilales bacterium. Taxonomy (GTDB): domain Bacteria; phylum Pseudomonadota; class Gammaproteobacteria; order Burkholderiales; family Thiobacillaceae; genus Thiobacillus. The sequence goes on along the minus strand of JACPYT010000004.1, from coordinate 57,560 downwards.
GACCCAGGCGCGCGACGCAATGCCGGGCGGGGCGGCCCACACCGTTGCAGAAAACAGGAGCGCCAGCCCCAGCCAGAAGGTTTTCATACTCTCAGCCTTTCGATCAGTCGCGTCTGACCAGGACTGCCTTCAGGTCGAGGCGTTCCCGCACCCGCGCACGATCCGACTGCGCGGCGTCGTCGCTGGCATACGGTCCGAGCTGCACGCGATGCAGACGGCCGTCGAGCACCACGCGCGTCTGGCTGGCGTCGATGTCGAGCAGGCGTTCCAGGCGGTCGCGCAGCTGCCGCGCATTGTCGGCGCGCGAAAATGCACCCACCTGAAGGTAGATCCCGTCCTGCGGCGCCTTGTCCTGGGCGTCCTGGGCGTCCCCGGCGTCGGGGTCGATGCTTTCCACCCGCACCCGGGCGCTGCCCCGTCCCAGATAGCCCAGCTTGTAGGCGGCGGTATACGACAGGTCGATGATGCGCTTGCTGTGGAACGGCCCGCGATCGTTGATGCGCACCACCACCGACTTGCCGGTGTCGAGCGACGTGACCCGCGCATAACTCGGGATCGGCAGGGTCGGATGCGCCGCGGTCATGGCGTACATGTCGTAGCGCTCGCCAGAGGAGGTTTTCTTGCCCTGGAAGCGGCGGCCATACCACGAGGCCAGACCCTCCTTGACGTAGGGCTGGAACGTGGTCTGCGGCGTATAGGTGGTACCCAGCGCGACATAAGAGCGGTTGGCCTGGGGATTCAGCGGTTCCTTGCGCGGCACGGCGTCGGGAACGGCATCCAGATTCGCCGGCGGATGGGCCTCGGGGCCGTCATCCTTGTAATAGCCGCCACCCTTGGGCGCGCTGGATGCCTGTTTTTCCGGTGGCGCAGTCGCGCAGCCGCCGAGGGCCAGCACGAGGGCAGCGATGCCCAGTAACGAGATCGTCTTCATGGCCGTATTTTAGCGCGTCACGATTTGTTGAGCTGGCGGTGCGTCGCCACGCTCATCAGGATGCCCACGCCCAGCAGCAGCGTGACGAGCGCCGTCCCACCGTAACTCATCAGCGGCAACGGCACGCCGACCACCGGCAGAATGCCCGACACCATGCCCATGTTGACGAATACGTAGGTGAACAGATTGAGACTCAGGGTGGCCGCCATCAGCCGCCCGAACAGCGTCGGCGCCCGCGCGGCGATGACCAGGCCGCGCGCAACGATGGCCAGATACAGCCCCACCAGCAGGATCGCGCCGGCGTAGCCGAATTCCTCGCCGAACACGGCATAGATGAAATCGGTGGTGCGCTCGGGAATGAAATCGAGCTGGTTTTGCGTGCCCTGCATCCAGCCTTTGCCGAACAGCCCGCCGGAGCCGATGGCGATGGTCGACTGGATGATGTGGTAGCCGGCCCCCAAGGGGTCGGACGAGGGATCGAGCAGCATCAGCACGCGGCGCTGCTGGTAATCGTGCATCAGGCCCCACACCACGGGCAGGCTGGCGGCCCCCAGGGTGGCGCCCGCGAGGATCACCTTCCACGGCAGGCCGGCAAAGAACAGCAGATAGAATCCCGACGCGCCGAGCATCATCGCGGTGCCCAGGTCTGGCTGGCGCAGGATCAGCAGAAACGGCACCACCAGCAGCACGCCGCCGACCAGATAGTGTTTGGCGCGCAGCACCGCCTCGTTGCGATGGAAATACCAGGCCAACATCAGCGGCAGGGCGAGCTTCAGCAACTCGGACGGCTGGAATGCGAACCCCAGGTTCAGCCAGCGCCGTGCGCCGTTGCGGATCTCGCCGAACAGCGCCACCCCGACCAGCAGCACCACCCCCGCCACATACAGCGGCGGCCCCACCTTGGACAGCAGGTGCGGCGGCACGTTGGCAATCACCACCATCACCCCCAGCGCCAGTCCTATATTGACGAGGTGGCCGCTGATGCGTGCAGCGCTTTGGCCCGAGGCGCTCGTCACCACCGCCAGGCTGATGCCCAGCACCAGCACCACCAGCGTCAGCAGGATGCCGTCCACGTGGCGCAGGCCGTTCAAGAACCAATGGCTAGTCCGAGGCATCGTTCCCTTCCGGTTTCATGTTGCCGGGGCGCTTCCCGGTCAGGTAATAATCGAACACCGCACGCGCGATCGGCGCCGCGGTGGAGCCGCCGTGCCCGCCGTTCTCCACCAGCACCGCCACCGCGATGGTGGGGTTCTCGGCCGGCGCATAGGCGATGAACAGCGCATGGTCGCGATTTTTCCGCGACAGGCTGCCGGCATCATAGCGGGCCCCCTGCTTGATGCCGACCACCTGCGCGGTGCCGGTCTTGCCGGCAATGGTGTAAGGGGCGCCGGCGGCAGCGGCGGCAGCCGTGCCGCCCGGCCGCATCGCGTCCATCATGCCCTGCCGGATCACCGCGAGATCCTCCGGCTTGAGCGCCAACTGCCCGCGCACCGCCACGGGCTGCGGCTGCCAGACATGGGTGAGCGGGTCGCGCACTGCCTGCACCAACCGCGGCTCGATCCGCTTGCCGCCGTTGGCGATCATGGCGACCGCGGCCGCCAGCTGCAACGGGGTGGTCAGATGATAGCCCTGGCCGATGCCTGCAATGACGGTCTCACCGGGATACCACTCCTTCTTCCAGCGGCGTTGCTTCCAGTCGCGCGAAGGCAGCAGGCCGGGCGACTCGCCCTCCAGGTCGATGCCGGTTTTCTCGCCGAAACCGAATTTCGCCAGATAGTCGTGCATGCGGTCGATTCCCATATCGAACGCCAGTTTGTAGAAATAGGTGTCGCACGATTGCGCGATGGCCCGGCGCATGTCGACGAGCCCGTGACCGCCGTGTTTCCAGTCACGAAACTGGTGGCTGCTGTTGGGCAGAGTGAAATACCCGGGGTCGACCGTGATGTCCGCAGGCTTGCGCACCCCCAGCTCCAGTCCGGCCAGCGCCATGAACGGCTTGATCGTCGAGCCCGGCGGGTAGACGCCGCGCAGCACGCGATTCACCATCGGCCGTTCGGGCGAATCGTTGAGCGCCTTCCAGGTTTCCGGATCGATGCCGTCGATGAACAGGTTGGGGTCGAACCCCGGTTTGCTCACTAGTGCCAACACGCCACCGGTATTGGGATCGAGCGCCACCAGCCCGCCCGTGTAATCGCCGAAGGCCTGTTCGGCAATCGCCTGCAGATCGCGGTCGAGATACAGACGCAAATCCTTGCCCGCCACTGGCGGAATCCGCGACAGCGCGCGCACCGCACGGCCGCTTGCGTCGGTCTCCATCTGATCGAAGCCGGTGCGGCCATGCAGCAGGGTTTCGTAACTCTGCTCCAGCCCGGTCTTGCCGATATGGACCGTTCCCCGGTAGTTCTGCTCGCGCCCGGATTCGCGCAGGGCCTTGAGGTCACGGTCATTGATCCGGCCGATGAATCCGACCACATGCGACATGCCGGACCCGGCCCGATAGTTGCGGAACAGCCGTGCCTTCACCTCCGCCCCCGGCAGGCGGTAATGGTTGGCCGCCAGGATCGCCACTTCCTCGTCGGTCAGCTTGCTTTTCAACGGCACCGTCTCGAACTCGTGCGATTCGGCAAGCAGACGCCGGAAGCTCCGCAGCTCCCCCGGCGTGATCTTGATCAGCTTGCCCACTTCGGCCAGCGTGGCCTCCAGATCGCGGGGCTGCGCCCGCGTCAGTTCGAGCGTATAGGCCGAATAGTTTTCCGCCAGAATGCGGCCTTTCCGGTCCAGGATCAGTCCGCGGTTGGGCGCAACGGGCACCAGCGAAATGCGGTTGTTTTCGGCACGCTGGATGTAATACTCGTGCTGCGTGATCTGCAGATAAAACCCGCGCCCCAGCAGCGCCGCCGCGAGCAGCACCACGAAGGCCGCGCCCGCTTTCAGCCGTCCGTGAAAGCGGGCCAGCTCGCGATCCAGATTTTTCAGCGGCGTAGCTAACGGCATGTCCGGCTCACGCCCGATCCTGCGCGCCCTTGCCATGCCACAGACGCACGAACAGGGCGACCAGGTACCACAGCACGGTACTGCCCAGCACCGGGATCAGGATGCTCAGTCCTGCAGGCGGATTGACCGCCAGCCAGCCCACCAGTAGCACTACCGTCTGCACGCCCAGCAGGATCGGGAACATTTGGGCGGCCTGCCGATGCGGGTCGAACTGCAGCAGCCGCAGGCGCAGGTACAGCACCAGATAGACGCCGATCACATAGGCGATGGCGTGCTGGCCGAACACAGCGCCATCCTGAAAATCGACCAGCAGGCCGAGACAGAATGCCGTGCCGAAACCGATGCGCGCGGGTTGATGCAGCGTCCAGAAGAGGACGCCGACCAGTACGAAGTCCGGCCGCACGACCAGCGCCCAGCCCGACCAGGGCAGCTGTTCCAGCAGCACCGCCAGGGCCAGGGTGCCGAGGATGCGGCGCCAGCTGCCGGGAGTCTGGGCAGACACGTTCATCGCGCCGTCACCTGGGGTTCCGCGATCAGCACCAGCACCCCACGCGACCGGTCGAGCCCCGCCAGCGGCAGGCAGTCCACCCGCAGATAGGGACTGGATTGCGAACGGGATACGCGATTGACGGTCGCCACCGGAATGCCGGCGGGATACACCCGGTCGATGCCCGAGGTCAGCAGGCGGTCGCCCGGCCGGAGGTCGGTCTGCGCCGGCATGTAGCGCAGTTCCATCAGGCCGTGTCCGGTCCCGGCGGCGAGCCCGCGCTGGCCGGTGCGCTCGACGAACACCGGCGTCAGCTGCTCCGCGCTGCTCACCAGCGTGACCTCGCTCGATCCCGGGTACACCCGGGTCACCTGCCCCACCAAACCATCGGCATCGACCACCGGCAGGCCGGTGCGCAGCCCGGCACCGCCGCCCTGATCAAGCGTGAGGCGCTGGGCAAACCAGTCGTGTCCCTGGTACAGCAGGGCGGCATGCACCACCTGCTGGCCCGGACGGGTTTGCAGCTTCAACAGCTTCCGCAATTCGGCATTTTCGCGCGCCAGTTCCTTCGCGTTGTTCACGCCCACCAGCAGCTGCGTCCGCTCAGCCAGGAGCGCATCGCGTTCTTTTTGCAGGAGACGGTGACGGGTAAAAAAGCCCGTGAGCTCGGTAGCGACCTCCCCGGGAACCCGCATGGCTTCGCGCACCGGCTGCAGCAGCATGGAAAACCCGCTGCGCAGGCCATCGAGCGCGTGATAGCGGACATCGACCACCACCAGACTGACGCCGACCACGAGCCAGATCAGCAGGCGTGCCGTCGGCCCCAGCCCGCGGGCGAACATGAGCTGGCCCGGCATCGCCATCAGCAGCCCCGGTCAACAGCGGCTGCGTTCACTCGTTGGTGAACACCGACGCCAGCTTGTCCATTTCCTCGAGCGCGCGGCCCGACCCGCGCACCACGCAGGTCAGCGGATCGTCGGCGACGATCACCGGCAAGCCGGTCTCCTCCATCAGCAGGCGGTCGAGATCGCGCAGCAGCGCGCCGCCGCCGGTCAACACCATGCCCTTCTCGGCGATGTCGGCGCCGAGTTCCGGCGGCGTCTGTTCCAGCGCCTGCTTCACCGCACTGACGATGGCATTGAGCGGCTCGGTCAGCGCTTCGAGGATTTCATTGGAGGACACGTTGAAGCTGCGCGGCACGCCCTCGGCGAGGCTGCGGCCCTTGACTTCCATCTCCAGCACTTCGGCGCCCGGGAAAGCCGAGCCCATTTTCTTCTTGATCTGCTCGGCAGTCGCCTCGCCGATCAGCATGCCGTAGTTGCGGCGGATGTAGTTGATGATGGCCTCGTCCATGCGGTCGCCGCCGACGCGCACCGAGTTGGCGTAGACCACGCCGCCGAGCGAGATCACGCCGACCTCGGTGGTGCCGCCGCCGATGTCGACCACCATCGAGCCGGTCGCTTCGGCCACCGGCAGGCCGGCGCCGATCGCCGCCGCCATCGGTTCCTCGATCAAGTAGACCTGGCGGGCACCGGCACCGATCGCCGACTCGCGGATCGCGCGGCGTTCGACCTGGGTCGAACCGCACGGCACGCAGATGATGATGCGCGGGCTGGGGCGCAGCATGCGGGTGTCGTGCACTTTCTTGATGAAATACTTGAGCATCTGCTCGGTGACGGTGAAGTCGGCGATCACGCCGTCCTTCATCGGCCGGATCGCCTGCAGGTTGCCCGGCGTGCGGCCCAGCATCAGCTTGGCTTCCGCGCCCACCGCCTGCACCGTGCGCTTGCCGCCCGCCGCCGCATCGGTGCGAATCGACACCACCGAGGGCTCGTCCAGCACGATGCCGCGGTCGCGCACGTAAATCAGCGTGTTGGCGGTACCGAGGTCAATCGCGAGGTCGGTCGAGAAATAACTGGTCAGAAACTTGAACATGGTGGCGGCAGCACCCGCGCCAGGCGGGCGAAAGGGCAGAAAAAACAAGGGGCCTATGATACCCTAACGGGCTTCGTTCCCGTAAGTATTCAGGTGCTTCCACCATGTCCCTCACCCAGGACGACGTCAAGCGCATCGCCCGCCTTGCGCGCATAGAAACCAGCGATGCCGAGGCGCTGGCCACGCAGGCCCAGCTCAACAGCATTTTCGGCCTCATCGCCACCATGCAGGCGGTGGACACCCGCGGCATCGCCCCGATGGCGCATGCGCAGGAGGTCTATCAGCGCCTGCGCGAAGATGCCGTCACCGAAACCGACCGTCATGCCGCCTTCCAGGCCGTGGCCCCGGCCGTCGAAAACGGCCTTTATCTCGTTCCCAAAGTCATCGAATAACCATGCCAGACGCAAGCCTTTCCGCGCTCGCCGCGCAGCTGGCGGCCAAACAGGTTTCCAGCCGCGAGCTCGCCCAGCAGTACCTCGACCGCATCGCCACGCTGAACCCGGCCATCAATGCCTTCATTACGGTGGACGCTGAACGCACGCTGCTTGAAGCCGCCGCCGCCGACGCTCTCATCGCCGCCGGCAATGCCGGCCCGCTGACCGGCGTGCCGATCGCCCACAAGGACATTTTCTGCACCGACGGCTGGCTCACCACCTGCGGCTCGAAAATACTGCACAACTTCGTCGCGCCCTACGACGCCCACGTGATCCAGTGCTTCAAGGCCGCCGGGATGCCTAGCCTGGGCAAGACCAACATGGACGAGTTCGCCATGGGCTCGTCGAACGAAACCTCCTACTTTGGCGCGGTGAAGAATCCCTGGAACCCCGCCTACGTGCCCGGCGGCTCGTCCGGTGGCGCCGCGGCCTGCGTCGCGGCACGCATGGCGCCGGCCGCCACCGGCACCGACACCGGCGGCTCGATCCGCCAGCCGGCCGCGCTGTGCGGCATCACCGGCCTGAAGCCCACCTACGGCCTGGTGTCGCGCTACGGCATGATCGCCTTCGCCTCCAGCCTCGACCAGGCCGGGCCGATGGCGCCCTCGGCCGAGGACTGCGCGCTGCTGTTGAACGTGATGACCGGCTTCGACCCCAAGGACTCGACCAGTCTCGACCGCGAAAAAGAGGATTACACGCGCGACCTCGACAAGCCTTTGACCGGCCTGCGCGTCGGCCTGCCCAGGGAGTTCTTTGCCGAAGGCCTGAACAATGAAGTCGCGGCTGCGGTCGACGCCGCCGTCGAGGAACTGAAGAAGCTCGGCGCGACGACAGTCGAAATCTCGCTCGCCAATTCGAAGCTCGCCATTCCCGTCTACTACGTGCTGGCGCCGGCCGAAGCTTCGTCCAACCTGTCGCGCTTCGACGGCGTGCGCTACGGCTACCGTGCGCCGGAGTACACCGACCTGAACGACATGTATTCAAAGACCCGTGCGCAGGGCTTCGGCGCGGAAGTGAAGCGCCGCATCCTGATCGGCGCCTACGTGCTGTCGCATGGCTACTACGACGCCTATTACCTGCAGGCGCAGAAGATCCGCCGCCTGATCGCCGACGATTTCAACGAAGCGTTCAAGTCCTGCGACGTCATCCTCGGCCCCACCGCGCCCGGCACCGCGTTCAAGCTGGGCGAGAAGTCCGACGACCCGGTGGAAATGTATCTGAACGATCTCTACACCATCCCCGCCAACCTCGCCGGCCTGCCCGGCATGAGCTTGCCCTGCGGCTTCGATGCCAAGGGTCTGCCGATCGGCCTGCAACTGGTTGGAAATTATTTTTCCGAGGCGAAGATGCTCAACGTCGCCCATCAATACCAGCGCGCCACCGACTGGCACAGCCGCCAACCGGAGGGCCTGAAATGAAGTGGGAGACCGTCATCGGGCTGGAAGTCCACACCCAGCTCGCTACCAAGTCGAAGATCTTCTCCGGCAGCAGCACCGCCTTCGGCGCGGCGCCCAACACGCAGGCGAGCGCGGTCGACATCGCGCTGCCCGGCGTGCTGCCGGTCTTGAACAAGGGCGCAGTGGAATGCGCGATCAAGTTCGGCCTCGCCATCGGCGCCACCTTGAACCGCGTCAACGTGTTCGACCGCAAGAACTACTTCTACCCCGACCTCCCCAAAGGTTACCAGATCAGCCAACTGGCCAAGCCCATCGTCGAAGGCGGCGCGCTCAGGATTCAGGTTGGTGACAGCGAGAAAGTGGTTCATCTCACCCGCGCCCACCTGGAAGAGGACGCCGGCAAGTCGCTGCACGAGGACTTCCACGGCATGACGGGAATCGACCTCAACCGCGCCGGCACGCCGCTGCTGGAGATCGTCTCCGAGCCGGAGATGCGCTCCTCCGCCGAGGCCGTCGCCTACGCGCGCGCCCTACACACGCTGGTGACCTGGATCGGCATCTGCGACGGCAATATGCAGGAAGGCAGCTTCCGCGTCGACGCCAACGTCTCGGTGCGCCCGGCCGGCCAAAAAGAATTCGGCACCCGCCGCGAGATCAAGAACCTCAACTCGTTCCGTTTCCTGCAGCAGGCCATCGATTACGAAGTCCGCTGGCAGATCGAGACGCTGGAAGACGGCGGCCGCATCGAGCAGGCCACCGTGCTGTTCGACCCCGACCGGGGCGAGACGCGCATGATGCGCAGCAAGGAAGAGGCGCACGACTACCGCTACTTCCCCGACCCCGATCTGCTGCCGGTGAGGCTCGACGAACCGTGGATCGAAGCCGTGCGTGCCGCGTTACCGGAACTGCCGGAGGCGATGCGGGCACGCTTCATCTCCGACTATTCAGCCACACCCGAGCAAGCCTCGATTGCCACAAGCTCGCTGGCTTTCGCCAAATACTTTGAATCTGCCGCACTCCATGCAGCGGACGTCGACAGCGAGTTGGTCGGCAAGATTGTCAATCGGATGTTTTCTCCCGAGGAGAAAGAGCTTGCTGCCGGCTTCATTGCCAGGGATGTTGCAAGAGCCCGGATCAAATTGACATGCAACTGGCTCACCGGGGAATTACTCGCATGGCTCAACAAGGCCGAAACCGCCATTGAGAACTGTCCCATCCCGTCCAGGTCTCTGGCTCAACTGGCGATCCGCATTGAGGACGGTACGCTCTCCGGAAAGCTCGCCAAACAGGTATTCGAAGGCCTGTGGGAAGGCGCCGGCGAGGTCGACGCCATCATCGAGGCGCGCGGGCTCAAGCAGATGTCCGATTCCGGCGAGCTGGAGAAAATTGTCGACGAAGTGCTCGCTGCCAATCCGAAGTCGGTCGAGGAATTCCGCGCCGGCAAGGACAAGGCGTTCAACGCGCTGGTCGGCCAGGTGATGAAGGCCAGCCGCGGCAAGGCCAACCCGGCGCAGGTCAACGACCTGCTGAAAACCAAGCTTCAGTGATGGGACGTTGCGCTGGCCGGGCAAGCCCCGGTCAGCGCAGGGTGTGGGTCCTGAAGCACCGCCAGAACACCAGGCGGCCTGTTACTTGCCCGTCAGCTCGCGGAAGCGCACCTTGTCCGCGGCATATTTCTCGCGCACCTGATCCATGGCGGCCTGGTTGTTCTGGATGGTCCGCTGCAGTTCCTGGCTTTCCCGGACGGCCTGATCCAGCTGCTCCTGCAGGTTGCGTCCAACCTTGCGGCCCTCCTTTTGTATGTTCGCGATGCGTCCGCGCAGATCGGCCAGATTGGCCTCGACCGCACTGGCCCGTATTTCGGCACCCCGGTTCATCAGCTTGTAATTCTCCAGCGCGCGGTCGCGTGCCAGGTCGATCTCCGCTTCGGTGGTATAGGTCTGGGTCAATGCGCGATCGAGTTGCGCCTGCCTCTGCTGCTCGGCCTGGATGCGCTTCTGCTCGGCCTGATGCTCGGCCTCGGCCTTGCGTTCCGCCTCGGATTGCGTGCGCTTGATGATGTTGCCCTGCTTGCTCATCTCGGCGGCGCCGCTCTTCTGGTAGGTCGGCGGCAGGGTGTCGCCGTAATGCACGCGGCCATTGCCATCCACCCAGCGATACATCCCGGCCTGCGCCGGGCCTGCGGCCAGCAACACGACGGCAGTCAGCGCGCTAAACGCCGTACGTTGCACGGTAAGCTGCCACGGCCTGCAATTCAGTTTGTCGGTTTGCATCGCGTTCCAGAAACTCCACCAGATTGTCCAGCGTGGCCACCGCCACCACCGGAATGCCATATTGCTCCCGCACTTCCTGCACCGCCGACGTGTCGCCGGTGCCGCGTTCCATACGGTCCAGCGCGATCACCACCCCGGCCGGCTCGGCGCCGGCGCTGCGGATCAGGTCCACCGACTCGCGCACCGAGGTGCCCGCCGAAATCACATCGTCGACGATCAGCACCCGGCCCTGCAGCCTAGCGCCGACCACCGTGCCGCCCTCGCCGTGATCCTTGGCTTCCTTGCGGTTGTAGGCGTACGGCACGTTCCTGCCCATGCCCGCCAGCGCGATCGCTATGCTCGCCGCCAGCGGAATGCCCTTGTAGGCCGGCCCGAACAGCACGTCGAAGGCGATCTCCGAATCGACGATGGCTTTCGCGTAAAATTCGCCCAGCCGTTTCAGCTTGTCGCCGTCGTTGAACAGCCCCGCATTAAAAAAGTAGGGGCTCATGCGCCCCGCCTTGGTCTTGAACTCGCCAAAACACAATACGTTCGAAGCGATGGCGAACTCCACAAACTCGGCTTTGTAATCGGACATTTTTCTGGACTTCTTGAATCAATCTTGATGCGAATTATATCGGCCAACCTCAACGGCATCCGTTCCGCCACCACCAAGGGCTTCTTCGATTGGCTGCCCACGCAACACGCCGACGTCGTCTGCGTGCAGGAGCTCAAGGCTCAGGCCGCCGACCTCAGGCCCGAGTTCGTGACGTGCGATGGTTTGAGCGGCGCCTTCCACTACGCCGAGAAGAAAGGCTACAGCGGTGTCGGCGTCTATACCCGCCAACTCCCGCAACGCATCGTCGAAGGCCTGAACGTGCCCGAATTCGACGCCGAGGGCCGCTACATCGAGGCCGGCTTTGATAATCAAAGCGGTGGCAAGCTTGCCGTCATCTCGCTCTACCAGCCGTCCGGCTCCAGCAGCGAGGAACGCCAGCAGGCCAAGTTCCGCTTCCTCGACGTCTTCTTCCCGCACCTCGAAGCGCTGATCAAGTCAGGCCGCGAGATCGTCATCTGCGGCGACTGGAACATCGCCCATCGCGAGATCGACCTCAAAAACTGGAAATCCAACCAGAAGAACTCCGGCTTCCTGCCCGAGGAGCGCGCCTGGATGACGCGCCTGTTCGACGAGCTCGGCTGGGTCGACGTCTACCGCAGTCTCTATCCCGATCACACCGGCGAGGCCTACACATGGTGGAGCAACCGCGGCCAGGCCTGGGCCAAGAACGTCGGCTGGCGCATCGACTATCAGATCGCCACCCCCGGCATCGCCGCCAAGGCCGTCTCCGCAAGCGTCTACAAGGACCAACGCTTTTCCGACCACGCGCCGCTGATCGTCGATTACGATTACGCACTATGACGAGCGACGACCAGGCATCCGGGGCCGCATGGCTGCGTGATCATGTCGCAGTACGCCCAGAACCGCCTACATCCTGACCATGCCTTCTAAATTCGCTGCCACGCATCGCCTGCTGGCTGTCCTGTTGCTGGGCTTTGCCTCGGGCCTGCCGCTGGCGCTGACGGGGCAAGCCATGCAGGCCTGGCTTTCGGTGGCGGGCGTGGATATCGCGACGATCGGATTCCTCGGCCTGGTCGGCGTGCCGTATACCTTCAAGTTTTTGTGGGCGCCGCTGATGGACCGCTTTGAGCTCCCGCTGCTGGGACGGCGGCGGGGTTGGCTGGTGCTCACGCAGCTCCTGCTGGCCAGCGCGTTGTACTGGATGGCCGGCATGTCTCCCGCAGCGACTCCTCTGTTGTTTGCCGGGGCGGCGGTAAGCGTCGCCTTCTTTTCCGCCTCGCAGGATGTGGTGATCGACGCGTACCGTACCGACGTGCTGCTTCCCAATGAACGCGGCCTGGGTTCGTCGCTGGCGGTATTCGGCTATCGGCTGGCGATGATTCTGTCGGGCGGCATCGCCCTGATCTGGGCAGATCAGTGGGGCAGCTGGGCACAGGTATACCGGGTGATGGCGGGTATTTTTGTGGCGGCGGCAGTTGTGTCGCTGCTGACGCTGCCACGGGTAAGCGGCATATTGAAGCCGCTGGATTCAAATCCGCTGCGCGAGCTGGCCGGTTTTCTGGCGCTGTTGGCGGGCGTGCTGGCGGGCGCCTTCGTCAGCCGCTGGGCGCTGATGGCATTGGGACTCGATCCCGACGATACGAACAAATGGATACGCCTGCTGTTCATTCTGGCGGGGGTGATGTGTGCGCTTCCGCTGGGCGCATGGGCCGCGCACAAGGCCGGCTTTGAAACGCTGAACCGCTCGCTCACCAGTTACTTCGCACAGCCAGGCGCGTGGGCATTTCTGCTGCTGATTGTGCTGTATAAATTCTCCGACGCCTTCGCCGGCAGCCTGACCACGGTATTCCTGATCAAGGGCATGGCATTCACGCAGGCCGAGGTCGGCATCGTCAACAAGATCATCGGCATCTGGCTCACAATTTTTGGCGCGCTGATCGCCGGCGCGCTGATGTTGCGCCTGACGCTGTATCGCGCGCTGCTGATATTTGGCGTGCTTCAGATGTTCGCCAACTTCGGTTTCTGGGCGCTGGCCGTATCCGGCAAGGGCGCCTGGGGCGGATTTACGCTGGCGCCGTTCGACTGGGGCATTGTGGCGCTCAAGCAGCCCGCCGACATCGACGGCTTGCTGATGTTTGCCATCGCCGCCGAGAACATCACCAGCGGCATGGGCACTGCGGCATTTGTGGCGCTGCTGATGAGCCTGTGCAACCACCGCTACACAGCCACGCATTACGCGCTGCTGTCGGCGCTGGCGGCTGTCGGGCGCATCTACATCAGCCCGCTGGCGGGCGTGCTGTCCGAGTCCATCGGCTGGCCCGCGTTCTTCGTGCTGGCGGTCGTGCTCGGATTGCCGGGACTGTATATGGTGTGGCGCATGCGCAAAGCCATCACCCGTCTGGCCGAAACCGACGTGGATCGCGCCAGTCCGGCATGATCGAATTTTCCCTGCTCACCGCCCTGCTCGCCGGCCTGCTCGGTGGGGTTCACTGCGTCGGTATGTGCGGCGGCATCGTGGCGGCGTTTTCCTTCCGCGCCGACGGCAGCACGCCGCCGTTCAGGCTGCATCTGGCCTACAACCTGGGGCGGGTGTCGTCGTATGTGCTATTCGGCGCACTGGCCGGCACGCTCGGCGCCTCGCTCAAGCTGGCGGAATTCATGCCGGTTCAAACCCTGCTGTATGGGCTGGCGCAGGTGGTGATGATCCTGCTCGGCCTGTATCTGGCCGGGTTCAATCAATGGGTTCTGGTATTCGAGCGCGCCGGCGGGTCTGTGTGGCGTCGGGTGAAGCCGCTGTTCCAGAAGCTGCTGCCGGTGAAGTCGCTGCCGCAGGCGCTGCTGGCCGGCATGGCCTGGGGCTGGCTGCCGTGCGGGCTGGTGTATTCGGTGCTGGTGTCGGCGCTGGCGGCCGGCAGCGCCACCTCGGGCGCGGCGCTGATGCTGGCTTTCGGCCTCGGGACGCTGCCGAACCTGCTGGGCATGGGCCTGTTCGCCCGGCAGATGCAGCCGTTCATGCAGCAACGGTGGGTGCGCCGGGCGGCGGGGCTGATGGTCGCAGGCTTTGGCGTATGGGGTCTGCTGCGGCTCGCGTATTCCGCATTTTTCAACGCCTGAGCCCAGGCCGCGCTACCGCAGTCCTGCAAGAAAACAACCCCGGACGGGGCTGCTGGATGGGCAGGCCTACTTGTAGAACTGCTGCTCGAAGGTCATTTCGTGCTTCGGTTCGCCTGGCACTTCGACGGTGGCGTTGAATTTCAGGGTGTCGGGCGGCGCGACGCGGAATTCGCCCAGGTAGTAGATCGCGGTACCCTCCTTGATTTCGCGCATGGTCACGTTGGCCAGCTGCTGGGTGACGTTGGTGAAGTAGACGCTGATCTTGGCCGGAATGGGGGAGGGCACGCCGACCTTGTTCTGCTTCAGCACCGACATCGTCAGCAGGCCGCGCGTCTTGCTGCGCTCGATCTTGTAGGTGCGGGCGACTTCGGGCAGCAACTCGTCGGTGGTGATGGCATTGTAATGAACTTCGAGCGGTCCGAATTTTTGCGATATTTCGGCGTGGGCGACGACCGCGACGGAACACAGGCACAGGGTGGCTAGCAGGCGCTTCATGGTCTCTCTCCTTTTGTTGTGGGGGGCTGCTGTCTGAATTCTAGGCGCTTATTTGAAGGGTGCGAGCCAGGCGCCCAGGTCGTCCAGCACGCGGCCGACCGCCTGGCTGGAGGCCCGGGCGGCACCGGCAGCATCGTAGGTCGTCAGCGGGACCTTCTGTTCAAATGTATGGCGGCCCAGCAATCTGCGCTGTTTCAGGTCCACCAGTTCGGCGCGCAGTTCCAGCCGCACCTGCCCCGGCTCGCTGGTGGCGTCGTGATAGAACTCGACCAGCCGGGTATCCAGCATCAGGTCGCCACGCACGTAGCCACCTGCGGGCGCGACGCGATAGCGCCCGAGACTGTCGAGACGGGCACGCAGGAGATCGGCAAAGCGCTTACCTGGGCGCTCGGTCCAGCGTGCAAACTGGTACTGGCCGCGGGTGCCGGCACTGCGGCTGAAGACGAGCTGGTCGCTGTCGTAAAAACCGCCGGTGGTGGTATCGAGTACCAGCAGCGTCGGCGCGTCGGCTGGCGCCGGGGCTGACGTGGCAGCATGCCCGGCGTCGTCCAGAACGTAATACACCACGCCGGGCGCGTTGCCACTCTGGCCGAAATTGACGCAGCCGCCCAGCGCAAGAACAAGGGCAATCAGGGAAAGACCGGTTTTCATGGGAGTTTCTCTCCGGGACCGAGCTGCTTCTTGTCGGGTCCGAACAGGATGGTACGGGGATTCGACAGGCGCTGCCCGGCCGTGGTGAGCACATCGGCACTGGTACGCACGTCGCGGCTGACGCTGGTCATTTCCAGCGTGCCGGCTTCGCTGAGTTGCTGGACCTGCCGGGAAATCAGGCTGGCATCGCGTTGCAGCTTCTCCATCGCGACGGTGGCTTCCTTCAGTGCGGTATCGGCGTTCTGGCCCACGCTGGCGATGCTGCCTTCCGCGCGGGTGGCAGCCTGGCCTATGCTGGCTCCGGCAAGGCGGAATTCGTCGGAGGCGTCACGGATGCTTCGCACGGCCACGGTGAGGTCCTGCTTGTTGGCCGCCAGATGGCCGGACAGCTCGTTGAGATTGGCCAGCGTCTGGCTGATGGCACGCTGGTTCTCGTCCGACAGCAGCGTGTTCATTTTTTCCAGCACCTGCGCCCCGCTCACCGCCAGCCGCGAGAGGGCGGTGGCGACCTTGTCGATGTCGGAGCTGCCTTCGGCAATGACGGGATAGCGTTCGCCCGGAGGGGGCTGGATGAGAAGCGGCCGCTCGTTCGGGCCATTGGCGATTTCCACGGCAGCGATGCCGGTCACCAGGTTGCGCTTGATGAAGGCCACGGCACCGGCGTGCACCGGCACCCCCTCGTCGATGCGTGCACTCACGGCAACCGCCTCTTCCTGCCGGTTGGAGAAACGGTAGCCGTCGACCACGCCCACCTTGATGCCGCGCATTTTCACCGGGCTGCCGACGGCCAGCCCGTCCAGCGACTGCTGCCTGAAATAGATCGTGTAGGTCTGATAGGCGATGGTGTCGGCCGCGCCGGTCAGCCACGCGATGGCGAGTGTCATCAGCGCGACCACCACCAGCACCAGGGCGCCGACCAGGGTATAGCGACCTTCAGTTTCCATGCAGGGTCTCTCCGTCCGGCGCCCGTGCGGCAAAGTAATCGTTGAGCCACGGGTCGTCGATGTGTTTCAGTTCGGCCACCGTGCCGCTGCCAAGCACGCGGCCATCCGACAGCACAATGACGCGGTCGATGATCGAGAACAGTGTATCCAAGTCGTGGGTGACGAGGAATACGGTGAGCCCCAGGCTGTCCGCCAGCAGCCGGATCAGCGCATCGAAGGCGCGCGCCGAAATCGGATCGAGTCCGGAGGTCGGTTCGTCGAGAAACAGCAGCTCAGGGTCGAGCGCGAGTGCGCGCGCCAGTGCCACGCGCTTGCGCATGCCGCCCGACAGCTCGCTCGGGCGCTTCTGCGCAGCATCCGGCGGCAGCCCGGCCAGCGCAAGCTTCAGCCGCGCCAGCTGACGGCAGGTACCGCGCGGCAGGTCGGTGTGCTCGAACAGCGGGGTGGCAACGTTATCCTCTACCGAGAGCGAGGAAAACAGCGCGCCGTCCTGGAACAGCACGCCGAAGCGACGGCGCAAGACATTCATCTGTTCCGGCGTCACGTCCAAGACCGACTGCCCGAACAGCTCGATCCGCCCCGCCTGCGGCTGCAGCAGGCCGATGATTTCACGTAGCAGCACCGATTTTCCGGTGCCGCTGCCACCGATCAGCGCGACGACTTCGCCGCGCGCGACCGACAGGCTGAGGCCACGATGGATCTTGTGCCCACCAAGCGTGGTGGAGACGTCGCGGACCTCGATCACGGCCGCCATCAGATCCCCAGCCTGACGAAGGTGACGGCGAAGATCGCATTGAGGATGATGATCGCGACCAGACTCTGCACCACCGTCGAGGTGGTGTTGGCGCCGACGCTGCGCGCGTCGCGGGTGACCGACAGCCCCATGCGGCAGGCGATCAGCGCGATGAAGATGGCGAACACCGGCGCTTTGCCGAGCCCCACTACCAGGGTTTTCAGCTGGATTACGTCGACCAGCCGGTCTATGAACATGTGGGCCGAAATATCCAACTGCTGCTGCGCCACCAGCATGCCGCCGGCGAGGCCGGCGATGTCGCCGATGAATACCAGCATCGGCATGGCGATGAGCAGGGCCATCATGCGCGGGATCACCAGCACCGTCAGCGGCGACAGCCCGAGCGTGGTGATGGCGTCGATCTCTTCGGTGACTTTCATGGTGCCGAGTTGCGCGGTGATGGCGGCGCCGGTTCGCCCCGCGACCAGCACCGCGACGATCACTGGCGAAACCTCACGCAGGACTGCGAGCATGATGCCATCGACGACGAAAATATTGGCGCCATACTGCTGCGCCTGGTCTCCCAGCAGATAGGCGAACACCACGCCGAGCAGGAACAGCATGCCGACCACGATGGGAATCGCGCCGGCGAACACTGCGTTCATCTGCGCGCCGAATTCGCGCCAGCGCCAGTCGCGCGGCCTGACGATCAGCACCGCCAACGTCAGGAACAGGCGGCCGACGAAATCGGTCAAGCCGATGACATGCATCCACGCCGACAGGGTGCTGCGCCCCATCAGTTCGAGCACGCCCGCCTGGCGCGGCCCGGACTGCACAGCCGTGGCGGCGCGGTGCTGCGCCACCAGATTCAGCACATCCAGATGCTGCGGCTGAAAGGCACGCAATTCGGGCAGCGGGTCGCCGGCCTGCGGCCGTGCAGCCGCCAGCAGCAGCCACGCGCCGTTGGTATCGAGCTGGGTGACGCCGGTGCCATCGAGGATGCGCACCTGCTTGCCGGCAAGGTCCGGCAGAGCGGCAACGGAATCCGCCTGCCAGTCGCCGCTCGCAATGAGCGCGCCCTGGCTGTCATCGAAGCGCGCTCGTGCCTCAGTCACGCGAGGCCCAGCGGATCGTTGGGATCGATGCCCGGCATGAAAGGCAGGCCGCGCTCGCGGTGGGTGACCTGATAGACGCAGCCGATCCAGTTGCCGACCACCGCTTCTGCCGTGTCGTGCCAGGTATTGTCGAGCAGCGGCAGCACCTGCGATTCGGGGAAGGCCAGCGTCTCGCCGGCCTGCATGCGACGGCCGAATTCGGACAGCAGCGCCTGTGCCTGACGGTTGAAGTAGCGCTGCGGAAACGGCGGGAATGCAGCAAGCTTGCCGGATGCGGCGAGCAAGAGGTCGCGCTTGTATTCCTTCAGCAGCGATACCGTGTCGTACTCCGGGTGGCCCTGGAAAAGCACGGTACGCAAACCGTCGCCAGAAACTGCCAGGTGCACGCCGGCCTCCGCGCTTTCGACCAGAACCTTGACCCCGGCCGCATCGAACTGCGTGCGCGAAACGTCGTTCCAGCGCGAATGCGGCACGTCGAAACGGGTATTCACGTCGGCCACCAATGGATGCCGGCCGTCGGTCACGCGGTGTTCAAACACGCCCCAGATCTTCTGCTGCTGCTTGATGCGCGTCTGGCCGTAGCGGAACTGCATCACCGCATGGGTGGCGAGGCAGGAACACAGCGTCGAGGTGACGTGCTCCCAGGCCCAGTCGATCACCTCGATCAGCGGCTGCCAGAATGGCTCGTCGGCGAGGTTGGGATGGCTGACGTTGGCGCCGGTGATGATGAGCGCGTCCAGCCCCTTCTCGCGAATGGCGTCGAAGCTTTCGTAAAACTGCGCGATGTGCGCCTGCGCCGTCTCGCCTCGGGGCAGATTCGGCAGCGTGAAAGGGTGCATGTAGAACTGGGCGATCGGGTTGGATTCGCCGACCAGCCGGTAGAACTGCCGTTCGGTCGCCTCCAGCGCCGCGTCCGGCATCATGTTCAGCAGGCCGACGTGCAATTCACGGATTTCCTGCTGCGCCGCGCGCTCGGTCGATAACACCGTGAAGCCGTCGCGGCGCAGGCGATCGAAGGTGGGCAGGGCGTTATGCGCGACCAGCGGCATGGCTACGCCTCACGCCTCACGCCTGACGCCTCGCCTTTCCGGGCGATGGCGATTTCCAGCAGCGCAAGGAAATCGCGCTCGTCGCGCACCTGCGCCACTTCCTGCGAGGTCACGGTGTAGCCGTGCGGCCTGGCGATCGCCTCGTAACGCGGGATGCGCGAATGAAACAGACGCGGGAACACCCAGCGCGCGAAGTCGTTCGGGTCAACCTGGGCGACGAACTCGAGACCTTTTTCCTGCAGATAAACCGGCAAATGCTCGGCGAGAAAGGCCGGGCGGAAATACAGCGGCTTGGGGTCGGACTGCGCACGCTTGATCAGCGTGTCCTCCTCCTCGCGCGTGGTGGTCTGGATGTAGAGGATCAGCGTATGCTCAGCCAGCAGTTCAACCACGCCGGGTTCGTCCAGCTCGCACAGGCTGCCGCCGACGTCGTTGACGAAGTGCGGGTAGCCGTAGATTTCCTGGCCCTTGCGGATGAAGGCCGGCACGTCGCGCATGGCGGCGATCTCGGCATCGCGGTAGGCGGCCTGACGGCGCGAAAATTCGTCGAGCGGGAGCCCGCCCCACTCGGGCCCGCCAAGCTTGCCGACAAATGTCAGCACCGGCCCGAGGTCGTGGATCTTGATGTTGTTCTTGATGTCGATCCAGTCGTTGCGCAGCAGTTCGCGCAGGAAGGGCACGCTCATCGCCTGCTGCTTGATCAGATCGAGGATGGGTTCGTCGAGGTAGCGCGTGCCGATGCGATAGTCGCCGGAAAAATGGAACCAGTCGTGGCCGCGCAGCATGGAGGAGATGTGCGTCTTGCCGACGCCGGACATGCCAAGCAGGGTGATCCGCTTGCTCGGCCAGGCGCGGAAGGAGTCGGGGGTGAAGTGCATGGGGTCGGTTTTGGGTGGATTAGCGCGAAGCCTACCGAAAAGCCACCCAATACAAAAGCATCCGCGCCCCCACGGACCTTTTTCCTTGCCGCCTCCGCTATTCCAGTGTCGCCTGAAACGACACGGCGTGACCGAAATCCGGATGGGGCATCACGCCGATATGCGACACCCGTTCCAGCATCCGGTAGAGCGTCGCCCTGGACACGCCAAGCTGGCGGGCTGCTGCCGCGACGTTGTTCTGGTTGCGCCGCAGCGCCCGGCGAATCGTTTCGTGCTCGGCACGCGAACGGGCTTCCACCAGGGTCAGAAACCCGTCGCTGGACACCCGCTTTTCCAGCCCCAGATCACGCGGCGTCAGCAGCCGGTTCTCGCTCAGCACCACCGCCTGGCGCACCCGGTTGATCAGCTCACGGACATTGCCCGGCCATTCGTAATTGGCCATCACCGTCATCGCCTGGCGGCTGAAGCCGCGCGCCACGCCCCGGGATTCCGGCAGGAAACGCTCGAAATAGGCGCGCGCCAGCAGCTCCACATCCTCTTCCCTCTCGCGCAGTGGCGGCGTCCTGAGCCGCAGGACATTGATCCGGTAATACAGATCGGCGCGGAAGTGGCCATCCGCCACGGCCTGTTCCAGTTCCACATGGCTGGCAGCGATCACCCGCACATCGAGGCGGATTTCCCGATTGGAACCGAGGCGCTCGATCACCTTGTCCTGCAACACATGCAGCAGGGTGACCTGCAATTCCAGCGGCAGGTCGCCGATTTCGTCGAGAAAGATGGTGCCGCCCGAGGCGGCTTCCAGACGCCCGATCTTGCGTTGATACGCGCCGGTGAACGCGCCCTTTTCATGGCCGAACAGTTCGGCCTGGATCAGATGCGCCGGCAGTGCCGCGCAGTTCACCGCGATGAAAGGCCCGTCCCGGCGCGGCGAAAGCCGGTGGATCGCGCGCGCCACCAGTTCCTTGCCGGTGCCGCTCTCGCCGCTGATCATCACCGGCGCATCGACGCCACTCGCTTTCCCGATATCGCGATACAGATCCAGCATCGCCGGGCTCCGCCCAATCATTCCGCAGCAGCCGGCGGCCTCGCAATCGGCCGTGCCCCCGGTCGGCAGCCTGGCCTTGCCCTCTGCGTGCCCCAGCGTGGCGAGGAAGTGCGTCGTGTCGATCGGCAACGTGTAGAAGTCAAAGCAGCTGTGTCGTAGGAAGCGGCATACCACGGAATTCGAAAGAGCCGCAGCCGGTACCAGGGCAACCCATTCGACCTCCGGCCGGCTCGCCATCAGTTCGTCCAGTGCGTTGACTTCGGTCTCGTCGCCACGGCCCAGCCTGACGACCCCGACACGCACCTCCTGCCGCCGTTCGCACGACAGGGCGGCGAACTCACCCACCGCCAGCGGCTGCCACCCCGCGTCAGCCAACAGGCCATTGATCTGCATTCGCCACGGCGCAGCGGCATATACGATCACATAACGTTCTGCCATCACCCCTCCTGATCACATCCGGCCATGACGCGAAAGCACACCCGTCTACGCCGGGATGCCACAATGCCAGCGAGGCCGCGCGGCACCCGTCCACTGTCACCCGGTTGGACTACAACTGCTGTAGAAGCAATGCATCACTATAGAAAAGTTTTTCGAGCTTGCACGTCTTTTGCATCGCGCCCCGGTCACTGCGGCCGAACCGCCCGGGGCTGCCACACTCGCCGGGCCACAGGCGCCCGGATCTGTCGCAAAAATCGAACACTCCGACCTTGTCGCCACAAATCCAACCAAGCGATTGATTCAACAACGCAAAATGCGCCACCGGCGAAAAATGGCTGTGCGCCCGTCTCGGATTTGATGCACCTTCTCGCGAGCTCGCCTTGCCGGAGAGTTCGATGCACAAAAGATTTCAATTAACTATCAATGGCTTGAGAAGATGGCACGGAAGGTGCTGATGAAGACATCGAGCCCGGGTTCAACGGCTCAGGATGATGTCTGTATCAACACCAGCTTAAGGAGCAAGAAGATGAACAAGACACTCTTGGCGACAGCGATCGCCATGGCCCTGGGGATGGGAAGCCACGCCTGGGCCAACCCCACCAACACCAACAGTTCGCCGACCTCTCAGGACGGCACGGTCAACCAGGCCGCGACGGCCACCTCCACACAGGAAAAGCTTTCCGGTGCGGCCGCCAACGAAAATTCGACGGCCACCCAGACCAACACGAGCACCGACAACAGCGTGAATACCTCGGACTCGAACAACCCGATGACCTCCTCCAATAACAGCGACTCCTTCAACGCCCAGTCGCAGAATCACGATTCCTTCAACGCCACGGTGAATGCCACGGCAACCACCACGCTGAACGGCGAAGTCCACGACAACGTCGTGTTCCCCAGCGGCAACACCGCCTACGGCGGCGGCCAGGCCGGCGATGGCGGCATGGGCGGCAACGGGGGCAATGCCTCGCAGGATTCCCACAGCAAGTCCTACGGCGCCAACGGCGGTGACGGCGGCAGCGGTTACGCCAAGGCCATCGGCGGCGACACCACCGCAGGCAACGCCGGCAATGGCGGCGACGGCGGCAATGGCGGCGGTGCCATAGGCGGCATCGGCGGCAAGGGCTATGGCGGCTCCGGCGGTTCCGGCGGCAACAGCGGCAACGCCACGGGCGGTTCCGGCGGCAACGGCGGCAACGGCGGCAAGGGCTACGGCGGTTCCGGCGGTTCCGGCGGCAGTTCCGGCGATGCCCTCGGCGGCTTTGGAATCGGCGGCAAGGGTTCCGGCGGTTCCGGCGGTTCCGGCGGCAGCAATGGCAATGCACTTGGCGGCCTCGGCGTCGGCGGCTTCGGTGCAGGCGGCTCCGGCGGCAATGGCGCGAGCGGCGGCAAGGGCATCGGCGGCGACAGTGCCGCCTTGTCGGGCAGTGCCGGCGGCAAGGGCATCGGCGGCGACAGCGGCAGCAGCAGCAGTGGCGGCGCCTCCAGCGCCAACGGCGGCGTTCCTGTCGCAGTCAGCGCGGGGGTGCCTGTCTCGACTGCAAATGGCAATACCGGTGGATCTGCCAGTGGCAATGGCGGTAGTCCCACTGTTGGTGGGAACACTGGCACTGGTGGACCCTCAGGTGGAGCAGGAGCACCAGCAGTCGGCGGCGGGACAGGGGGCGCGAGTGGCTCCACTGGGCCCACCACCGCCACAACCGGCAGCGCTAATGGCGGCGGCTCCACGGGTGGCGGTACCAGTAGCACCGATACGGCAGGGGCAGGCAGCGGCGGCGCAAGCACGTCTACCGGCACCAGCACGGCAGCTGCCGGCATGGGTGGCGCAGGCGGCTCGGATGCCGCAGGCGCAACCGGTACCGGCGCAGCGGGCACCGGTGCGGCAGGAACCAACACCGCCGGTAATGGCGCAACAGGTGCGACCGGAACCGGCGCGGCGGGTACTGGCGCAGCTGGAACCAGCATGGGTGGCGCAGGCGCAGTGGGCGCAACCGGAACCGGCGGCGCGGGTGGCGCAGGCGCGGTGGGTGCAGCCGGAACCAGCACCGGCGGCGCAGGCGCGGCCGGTGCCACCGGCACCGGCGGTGCCGGTGCAGGTGGCGTCGCAGGTGCCGGCGCGACCGGTGGCACAGGTGGCACCGGTGGCGCAGGCGGCACCGGTGGCACGGCGACCGCCAACGGCCCCGGCGGCAGCGGTGGCATGGGCGGCAGCGCCACCAGCAGCGCGATGGCTTCGGCCACCACGGGCAATGGCGGCATTGGCGGCAACGGTGGAAGTTCGGCCGGCGGCAACGCCGGCTCCTACGATGCCTCCAACACCATCGGCAGCAGCCTGACCAATGGCGCCGGCATCATCTCCGTGTCGCAAAACACCGGCGCCAATGCGCTGACCCAGATTGGCGTGACCGTACAAGCCAACCTGTCGGTGCATTGACCCGTATGCCCCGGGACCGCCCAGCGGCCCCGGGGTGTTTCCTGGAAGGATGGCAATCATGAAACACGCAATCCTGCTATTGCTGGCCACAGCCCCATTCCTGGCTGCGACGGCGGCACGGGGCGATCCGGCAGCCGCGCAAAAAAGCCTGGCCCCTGCCGGCTTCGCTGAGGCCGTGCCCGATTCCGAACTGGCAGCTCACCGCGGCGGGACGACCACCATCTCCAACCTCAACGACCTCAACGCCTCGGTCTACAACAACACCGCCCTCGACAGCGTGACGGGAAGCAACTACGTCACCGATGGCGCGCTGACTGGCAATTCCGGATTTTCCACAGTGATCCAGAATTCCGGCAACAACGTGCTGATCCAGAACGCCACGATACTCAATCTGCAGGTGCAGTGAGATGCGCGCTCTGCTCGTGCTTGCGTTCGCCCTGCTGCTCGCACCACCGGCGTGGGCCGGGTCGGTTCCCGTGCAAGGCGTGGACGGCGGCATTTTCAACGTCAAGGTCAAGAGTCTCAAGGAACGCCAATTCCGCCAGACCGTTCGCCAGGAGCTGGACTTCAGCTGCGGCTCCGCCGCGCTCTCGACCCTGCTGACCTATCATTACGGCGACCCGGTCGACGAGCCGACCATCTTCAAGGCCATGTGGGATAACGGTGATCACCAGAAGATCCGCCGCGAAGGCTTCTCGCTGCTCGACCTCAAGCATTTCCTGCAAAGCCGCGGCTATTCCGCCGATGGCTATGCCGCCCCGCTCAGCCGGCTGGCGAGCGTGGGCATCCCGGCCATCGTGCTGATCCGCGAAAACGGCTACAACCATTTCGTCGTCGTCAAGGGCATCCGTGACGGCCTGGTCGCCGTCGGCGACCCCTCGCTGGGCGGAAGAATCTATTCAATGCCGCAATTCGAGAAAATGATGGCGAGCAAGATCCTCTTCGTCATCAACGGCCTCGACCAGAAGGCCGTATTCAACCAACCCCAGGACTGGCGGGTGAAGGAAAAAGCGCCGCTGGGCCTGGCTAACGGCCCCGACGGTCTCGCCAACGCGACCCTGCTGCGCAGGCAGGTCGGCGACTATTGAGAGATCACCATGAACACACATTTCGCTCCCCGCTTGCTGGCGGCGGCAGCCCTGTTCGCCGGCAGCACGGCACACGCCGCGTTGCCGGGCTTCGAGGACTACGCCGCCGCCAGCGACGCCGACCTCGACGCCATGCGTGGGGGATTCGAATTCAACATCAACGGCATGCAGCTGACGCTGGCCTTTTCGCTGGAGCAGCTCACCTACGTCAATGGCGAGCTGGTGTCCTCCATGAAGCTCACCCCGCTGCAGTTCGGCCCCATGGCCCCGACACCGGCGAGCGCGGTGGCCAGCGCTCCCCCGCCGGCTGACACCAGCCCGCCGCCGCAGATCGCGCAAAGCAGCACGTCTCCCACCACGGTGACCACCCAGGTGCTCAACAACCAGGGCGTGCTCACCTTAGTCCAGAACGGCACCGGCAATACCTTCACCCTGCCACAATCGCTGGCAGCCCTGAACACCGTGATCCAGAACACGGTGAACAACCAGGTCATCCGCAACCTCACGGTAATGAACGCCACCTTGTCGATCCAGCAGGCTGCAGCCGCCATGCGCCTCGGTGCGGCGCTCAACCAGATGAGCGCCGCAGGCCTGCGCTGAGTCCGGAAAAAAGCCAGGCAAAGCCTGGCTTGACGGATTTGCTGCCGATAATGGCGACCTAGAAGCGGATCGGCACGCGCAGGGTGATCTGCGTATCCGGCGTGTCGTTGGTCAGCCCGGCGCCAATCGACAGGTTGAGGTTGGTGGTCTTGTTCAGCCGATAGGAGTAGCCCACCAGCAGGCTGGCCAATTGCGTCGACAGCTCGGTGGGCGGGGTGACGCCGTTCAGCGTGCTTTTGCCGAGCCAAGTGTGCTCGTAGCCTACACTGAACGAGCTCCTTTCGTTGAGCGCCAGACCCATGCCCAGGTTGATGTCGACGCCGTCGCCCGGGTCCACCTGTCCAATCTGGACGCCACCGACATTCTTGTTGATATCGCGCTTGATGTTCCACAGGTAACTGATGCCGCCGAAAAACACCGCCGGATCGGCCGGCAGGACCACACTCAGGCTGGGCTGCAGGGTGTAGAAACCCGAGCCGGTCGGCAGTTCCGTCTGCACCGAGCCATAGGTGGTGAGCGTCGAGCCGGTCGCATAGCTCACATCGAACGGATCCTTGCCGGTGCGGGTTTTCAGGCGCAGGCCGGCAATATAGAAGGGATCGTCCCCCTTGGGCAGATTCAGCTGGTAGCGCGCAGCCAGTTCGATATCGCCGATCCCGTTGCCGCTGGCGTTGAACAACTGGTCAGTAGCGCCGCCATTCAGGTCGAGCGGACGACTGAGCGTGTCGTCGTAGCGATAGACATAGGGAAGCTTGGCCTCGAGTTCCAGCCGGCTGGTCAGGCCGTAGCGCACGTCGGCCGCGGCGATCCAGGTGCTGCGGCTGACCGTGCGCACGTCGATGAGGCCGATCACCAGCGCGGGCAGAATACTGTAGCCGACGATCGAGACGCGGTCCGAGTTGCTGAAGGAATACTGCAGCGAGGGCTCGAACACCACCGCCCCCTTGGGGGTGAGGATGGTGGGCTGCGCGAACAGCGTGCCGACGTCGACCGGGGGGCTCTCCGGGGCGCTGCCGCCGCCCTGCCCGCCCGACACGAGAAGGTCGGTGTCGTCCGCCCGCGGTTCGTTCGGCGCCATGCCCAGCTGTTTTTGCAGCAGGCTCAGGCGGCGCTGGCTGTCCTGCAGTGCCCGCTTGTGGGCTTCCAGCTTTTTCATGTCCTCCGCCAGTTGACGCTGCTGCGCCGCCAGCGCCCGGGCTTCGTCCGCCAGCTGCTGCTTGATCGTTGCCAGCTCTCCCGGGTCGGGGGGCGCTTCGGCAGCCACGGCAGCCGGTGCGGGGAGAGCGAGGGTGGCAGCAATCAAGCCGGCCTTCGCCAGGAAAGCCGCCAGCACTCGGGGCGCAGCCCACATCCGGCATGACTTCACGGTATCGATGAAAGCACTGGACATAATCTCCCTTTATGAAAAAGTGATCTTCCCCGCCTGCATTTGAATACTTTAGTCTGTTTTTGGCTTCTTGGACGCCGCGACCGCACAGGCCGGCAGATTCCAGCAGATCCAACCGGTCAGGGCGCCCGCCAGCCCCCGCTTTGGTGCGCACGCGGGCGACGGCCGCACCAATTCCGGTCACGCCCCGGCGACGCCACCCCCCGACCATGCAGGCCACGCCAGGCCGTGTCCAGAAACGGCGGGCACTTGTCGGGTATTCGCCGCCACGCGCGACGGCTGGCACAGCGGTTGCTTTGAGAAGTTCAACGGGAAAAGCGGCGCGTTATCGCCTGCACGTACCGCGAAGGAGGGCTAGGGTTCCGGTCCCGCGGGGGATGCTGGTCCGAGAGCCGCCGGTCCCGCCGTCAGGCGGGGCTCCACGGAGGGACAAAAGCCCGGGAGACGCGAGGGTCGCGCTCCCGGGACTTATACACCTGCAATCTCCACGGAATTCACCATGCTTATGAACCGTCCGCTTCGTGTACACGACAAGGCCTGCGGGCGGGCCCACCTCTATCTCCGTCCCGCCAGCCTGCGCTGCGCCCGGCTCAGGTTGCCGCTGCCCATCCGTCGTCAGCGGGTGAAGCGCGTGCTGGCCGACGACGTTGTCGGTGCGATGCCAATGTCCGTCCTGACCGCGGCACGACGAGCCTGACATCCAGGAAGGCGACACCATGACCCAGGTATTGCGCATGCGGCCGCTGCTCACCGGCCTCCACAAATACGACAAATCGCTGTCGACGCGCAACCGCGGCCACGGCGAGATCATCGAGGCGCCCATCCTCGCCTACCTGATCGAGACGAAGAACGGACGCATCCTCTACGACGTCGGCTGCGACTACGCCAAGATCGTCGACCCGACACTACGCCGCCGCTACTACGACCCCGAGACCTTCCCCTTCGGCCCGCCCGAGATGCGCGAGGAAGACCGCATCCCGCATCACCTGGAGCGCCTGGGGCTGACCGCTGCCGACGTCGACGTGGTGTTCGTCGGCCACCTGCATTTCGACC
The DNA here is from genome assembly GCA_016195805.1 of Hydrogenophilales bacterium. Classification (GTDB taxonomy): domain Bacteria; phylum Pseudomonadota; class Gammaproteobacteria; order Burkholderiales; family Thiobacillaceae; genus Thiobacillus. The sequence continues at coordinate 29,526 of JACPYT010000004.1, read as the reverse complement.
ATGCCGGCGGGCTCTGCGACGTCTGCGGCGCCGAGGTTCACGTGCAGCGGGACGAGCTCGATGCCGCGCGCTCCGGCCGCGACATCGCGGTGTTCGACGACGATTTTTCCGGCATCGAAAACTGGACGGTGCAGCAGGGCGAATACGATCTGCTCCCCGGCGTGCGCGCCGTCGCCACGCCTGGCCATACTGCCGGCCACATGTCGCTGTTCGTCGAACTGCCGAAGGGACCGCCGCTCATCCTGTGCGGCGACGCCGCCGACCTCGCGGAAAACCTCGAGCAGGAAATCGCCCCCGGCCTGTGCTGGCAGGACCGCGAGGACCAGGCGCTGGCGAGCATCCGCAAGCTCAAATCCCTGGCACGGCAGGAACGCGCCGAGTTGTGGCCCAACCACGATCTTGCCTTCTGGCGCACGCTGCGGCGCTTCCCGGAATGCCATGAATAGCCCGCACCACGCCCATCTTGCAGAACCGGACGTGACGGACACCGCCGCGCCGCTCGACGTTACGCGCCTCCTGACCACCATCACCGACAACCTGGTCGGCATGATCTACCGCTGCCGCATCGATGCGATCTGGACCATGGAATTCGTCGGCGAGGGCTGCCACAAGCTCACTGGCTACCGCCCCGACGAACTGGTCTTCAACAACCGCGTGTCGTACGACCAGATGACCCTGCCCGAGGACCGCGAACATGTCAGCCGCACGATCCGCGCCGCGCTCGAAGCCAACGAATCCTTCGACGTGGAATACCGCATCCGTCGTGCCGACGGCCGTATCCGCTGGGTGCTGGAGCGCGGCGTCGGTCTGCGCGATGCGTACGGCCAGCTGGCCTGGATCGAGGGCTTCATCCAGGACATCGCCGAGCGCATGGCCACCAACGAGGCACTGCGTGAGGCCGTTCGCCGCTACAGCAGCATTTTCGAGAACGCCACCGAAGGCATCTTCCAGACCACGCCGGAAGGCCGCTATCTCAATGCCAATCCGGCCCTCGCGCGCATCTACGGCCATGCCTCGCCGGATGCGCTGATCATCCATCTGCGGGACATCACGCGCCAGCTCTATGTGTCTCCGGGACGGCGCGCGGAATTCGTGCATCTGATGCAGGCGCAGGGGGTGGTGCGCAACTTCGAGTCGCAGGTCTACCGGCACGACGGCAGCATCATCTGGATTTCCGAGAATGCGCGTGCGGTGAAAAATGCCGACGGCAGCGTGCAATTCTTCGAGGGCACCGTAGTCGACATCACCGAGCGCAAGCAGTACGAGGCCGAGCTCGAACACCAGGCCAGCCACGACAGCCTGACCGGGCTGCCCAACCGGTCGCTGCTGCGCGACCGCATCGACCAGGCCATCGCCAAGGCGCAACGCGATGGCAAGCTGGTGGCGGTGGTGTTCGTCGACCTCGATCACTTCAAATTGATCAACGACAGCCTCGGCCATCACGTCGGCGACTGCCTGCTGCTGGAAATTGCGGCACGGCTCTCGTCCTGCATTCGCAGCCACGACTGCGTGGCGCGCCAGGGCGGCGACGAATTCGTCATCGTGCTTACCGAGCAGGACGACGACCATGAAATCATCGCCATCGTCAGTCGCCTGCTGGAATCCATTTCGCAGCCATGGATGCACCATGGCCAGGAATACGGACTGAGTTGCAGCATCGGCATCAGCTGCTACCCGCAGGACGGCGCCGACCCCGACGCGCTGCTGCGCAGCGCCGATGCCGCCATGTACCAGGCCAAGGCATCCGGCCGCGGCACCTATCACTTCTACACGCGCGAGCTCAACCGGGCGATCAGCGAGCGGCTCGAGCTGGAAAACAGCCTGCGCCATGCGCTCGATCGCAACGAGTTCCACGTCTACTACCAGCCGCGCATCGAGGTTGCCAGCGGGCGCATCGTCAGTGCCGAGGCGCTGATCCGCTGGGACTGCCCGGGCAAGGGCCTGATCCCGCCGGACAGCTTCATTTCGATCGCCGAGGAAAGCGGACTGATCATACCGATCGGGCAATGGGTCCTGCAGGAAGCTTGCCGCCAGGCCAGCGCCTGGCAGCGTGCCGGCCTGCCGCCCATCGGCGTCTCGGTCAATCTCTCACCGATCCAGTTTCGCCAGGACGGACTGGTCGACGCGGTGGCGGCCGCGCTGGCCCTGGCCGAACTCGACCCGGCGTATCTGGAGCTGGAGCTGACCGAATCCCTCGTCATGCACGACGCCGAGCGCATCAACGTCGCCATGCAGTCGCTGAAGGCGCTGGGCGTCGACATTGCAGTGGACGACTTCGGCACCGGTTATTCCAGCCTGAGCTATCTCAAACGCTTTCCCGTCGACCGCCTCAAGGTCGACAAGAGCTTCGTGCGCGACATCGACAGCGATCCCGACGACGCCGCCATCGTGCGCGCCATCATCACCCTAGGCCACGCGCTCGGCCTGAAAGTGGTGGCCGAAGGCGTGGAAACCCGCGCGCACCTCGAATTCCTGCGCCAGCATGGCTGCGACGAGCTGCAGGGCTACTACTTCAGCCGGCCCGTACCCGCGCTCGAAATGGAAGTCCTGCTGCGCAACGCCGGCGCCCCCCAATCAGGACGCGCCGAATGACCCTGTGCCGCACCGGATCGACCCTTGCCGACGCCTTGCGCGATCTGTCCCGGCAGCGCCTCGCACCCTTTGCCGGTTCCCCGGATACGGCCGTGTCGCCCGCACCGGTGCCCAGCACCTATCTCGGCGTGTGGCGTCGCAGCCTGCTGGAAACCGCCGGGCAACGCGACGAACGCAGCCACGTCTTCTGGCTGCAGACCCCGCACTGGCACGCCGACCTGCGAATTCCCGCCGGGCGGCCCGATTTCTCCGGCGTCGGCTGCCTGGCCGAATGCGACGACGCCCAGCTGGCCTGGCTGGCGCGCCAGCAGGGGTTTTGCGGCGTCACCCAGGTCGACGGCGACCGCTGCACCTGGCATCGCCAGATGGATTTCCAGCCCGCCAACGGCAGCCGCGACATCGGCCGCATGGCCTTCGACGGCGAGCGCGTGACCGAAACTGGCATCGAAGCCGACTACCTCGAAATCTGGGAACGCCTGCCGCCCAGCCGCGGCGGCACCGCCGCGCTCGAACTCGCGGTGGCGGCCGGCGAACCGCCCGCCCGCCCCACTTGGCTGCTCGTCGCCGGCGACTGCTTCATCTACGTGCGGGGCCGCGCCCAACCGCTGCCCGCGACCACCGACCTGTCCCATCTCGTCGCCTGGACGCAGCCCGCCCGTTCGCAGCTGCTCGACTGGCTGGACGTCGAAATCAGCTTCGGCTACCGCAAGGGTCCAAATCCCTGGCGGATCGAACATTCCACCCTGCCGTTCCGCGAAGAGACGTTCCTCACCCGCCCCGGCGCCATCCAGCGCCTGGGTTACCAGATCGCCGTCGAAGGCAGCAACGAACGGCGCTGGCGCATCCTGGACTGGAGCCTGGGCGCTGCGCTATGAATCCAATCCCCGCCGCAGGGCGCCTGCCGTTTGCCGGTCAGGAATCCGGCGCCGGCACACTCGGCCCATTGGGGGAACCATTGGATAAATGCGGTTAAAACGAGAATAAGCAGCAGAGTCCGACCGGTATTGGCCATTCAGACCGACTGGGACGTGTGTCCGCTATCAGGAACGACACACTTCCGGTCACACAGGCTGATCTTGCCTAGGCTCCGTTCATCGGTGCGGAACGGCCGTTCGGCTTTCTCTTTGGCAAAGGGATGGGCTCCGCCTCACCTAAACGGCGTCTGAATGCCAGACTGGCGTTGTCATAAACCAGCTCAACGTGAGAGGAAGCCTCCTATGACGAGCGGGGTGTTCCAGTCGACATGGCTGGCGTCGGTCGCTAGCTCCAGTCATCGCCGCCGCCAGCCGACGCATCATCCCAGGATGCGTCATCGGCGATGCCAAAATCCGCGCCTCCCATGTCATAGCTGGACTGCGCGGGATCATTGACCGGCGACGTCAGCGGCATATCCGCATGCTGACCCCCATCCAGCAGTCGGTGCATCAGCGCCTCGCCTGCCACGACCCCGGCGCCGACCGCTGCACCCGTCGCGAGTCCGCCCAGAATGCCCGACCCCATGCCTCCCGAGGGAGACACAGGTCCCACGCCGCCCATGCCATAGGGCTGCGCCATCCCGCCGCCAGAACCGTAGGCTGCGACGCCGGCGCCGGGGGCCGACATGACGCGCTGCCGGTTCAGCGAACGGATGAAGAAAACAATGGCTGCGACCAGGAGTACGCCGACCATCAGCATGCCCCATGGAATGCCCGGAGCCGCTTGTGTCGGCAGAGCCGGCGTGGCGGGCGAGATCGAGGATGCCGGCGTACCGAGGCGTGTCTTCAGTTCACGCACCGATGCCTGCTTGGCGAAAGGCAGCCCCGGCTCCAGACGCTCTGCCGTTGCCAGTTCCGTCTTGGCCGAATCCAGGCGGCCTTCTTTTGCGAGAAGTTGAGCCTCCACAAAATGCGCCTTTGCACTAGCCGGGTGGTCGCGCAGCACTTGATCCATCATGGATTCCGCCTGCTTCAGATTGCCGGCCTCGGCCGCCTGATAGACCTGGTGCAGTGAAGGGTCCGCAGCCAACGCTGGGAGGCTCGTAAGCGTTGCCGCGGCGAGCATCATGAGGCCTATCGTCGTGGGTCGTTTCATTGAATACTCCAGTTGTGAGAGTTTGCTACACCTGGGGTGGGGGCAATAGCTTGCAAGCGCTTTGCATAGGACTGAGCAATATCAGGTCATGCGCTCATCTGGGTTGTATGGCGCGTACACCAGAACGGTGAAATGCTGAATGCCCGATCGCTGATGTTTGGGGTCATAAACGGGATAGTTGAGCACGACAGTGGATGCCGGTATGCCAAAAACGCGTCGGGCCTCCTGTTCACAAGAGAGGACATCTCGTCTGTCGAATTGTTCCGTGCCGCAAATAACTACCTTGGAGTCTCGCATGAGCGCCTGACGATCTATCCAGAGTGAGCCGGAAAGATCCAAACCGGCGAGCCCTCTTGGATGATCGGGGGAATAGAACGACATGACATACGGATAGGGGAAACTGCCTGCTGCGTAACGGAGGGGCTGGTGGTAAGTCCGATGGTACAGTCGGGTGACGTCTTCGGCGACCTTTTGGGGTAACGCATAAGCCGGAGGCGCTGGATAGTCCCGGTACCTCGCTTCATAGACCACGGCTCCCGTCAGGACCAATCCCCACCAAACAAGCATCGTGCCCTGCATGCGTCGCTGATAGATCCTCCAATTGATAGTTGGAGGAGTCAAGTCCACCAGGGCCCATCCCAGGAACAGAAATGCAGGAATAAACCAAGGCGCGTTCAACTCCAGGTTTTCCATCCGTGAAACGAGGAGCGTCAGAACCAGACTTAGCATGAATATTCCGAGCCCCAAACGCGGAGTTCGGCTTTCTGACTGCGGGGGGACTGAACCTGGCAAACGGATGAAAGCGAGCCGCCAAGTGGCCAATGCAACTGCACCGAACAAGAAGACTCGCTGCAAAGCATCAGACAAAGCATGCGCCCCCCCCTGAGGGGCTTGGACCCAATGGGCTGCATGCATGTAATGAAGCGTCGGCCAATCATGCTGCGCTGCCCAAAACAGGTGCGGACTCACCAGGGCAAGACCGACGAACCCGGCTAATAAGCCACCCTTCACCATGTCTCGGAACGGTGGGCGCAGGCTGATCCAGATACCCAGCCCCACTGCAAGAAGCAATACCAGAGCGTAATATTTGGTCAAGACGGCAGCACCAGCGAATACCCCGGCCAGGAGGTAATAACGCGAACGCTTTTCCTGCACCCCGGCCAGGGCTGCCCAAAGGAAGCCGGCGACGAAGGGAAGTTGCCCGGTGTCGGCGTTGTACTTGTAACCCGAGTCAGCGCCAAAACAGGTTGCCAGCGCGGTCAGCGCCAACGCCACAAAGACCTGCGGAGACGAAAGGACACGGCGCATGGCCAAAGCCAGCAGAACAAATGCCGCGCCCAAGTTGAGTTCGTTCAAAAGATAGTAAGCCCAGTCAACGGTAGGAAATACCGTGAACCAGGCCGCCGCGACCCAGCCGAACATGGGCGGATGCTTGTTGGAACCCCATTGCCAGTTGATGCCCCAGGCATAGTTCTCCACCATGTCTGCCCCGTCCAGATAATGGCGCGAAACACTGAACGCGACCCACCAGATCAGACTATTCAGGAGAATGAAAACGAGCCCCCGATGCCAAGCGTTCGCGGCAGGGAGAGAAGCCTTGTAAACCATCTTTGAGGGGAGGGTTCCGGAAACGAGGGAAGAATCTTAACTCTGTGAGGCTGACAAAAAGCTGTCAAATACCTACATGTCGCATGGTTTTCCACTGACCGTCTCCTGCGGCCGAATAATGAGATGGTTAGACCGCTCAGCCTGAACTCCCGCGTCTGGCCGAACCCGGCCTATTACGCTGCCCCCTCCACCTCCGACCAGCGTTTGCGCTAGGCGCTCGGCGGCAGTACCGTCCGGTCGATCAGCGTACGGAAGGCATCGATCTCGCTGCGCGCGCCGATCACCACCAGCACATCGTCGTAGTCCAGCCTGTGGTCGATGCCGCGGGTGCTGAAGATGAGATCCTTGCCGCGCTCCAGATCCACCACTCCGAGCAGCAGGACATTCTGCGTCATGACCTCGCGCAGGCCGGAAAGGCGCACGCCATGCAGCCAGGAGTGATGCGGGATGGTGATCTCGGCGATGTTGAGGTCTTGCTGCCCGAACACAGTCTGCTCCAGCAGCTCGACCACTTCCGGGCGCTGGATCAGTTCGTGCACGCGGGCGCCGCTGATCTCGTAGGGGTCGACCACCTTGTCGGCGCCGGCGGCAAGCAGCTTGGGCGCCGCCTGCGGGGCCTGGCACACGGCGACGATCCGCAATTGCGGATCCAGCGCGCGGGCCGAGATGGCCAGAAAAACGTTCTCGGAATCCTCCGCGAACAGGCAGAACACGCCCTCGATGTGGCTGCCGATTCCGACCTCGCGCAGGGCATCGTCGTCCGTATAGTCGATTTGCCGGGCGGGCATGCCTTCCTTGTGCGCTGCCTCCACCAGCGCCGCATCGCTGTCCAGCATGACGAAGGATGTGCGGGCCATGATCAGGCGCCGCGCCACTTCGATGGCGAGCGGGTTGCAGCCGAACAGGGCGAAACGGGGCCTCATCGGGACGGCTTCCAGAAGGGGCGGCGCTGTCCCAGGGCTTCCTTCAGCCGGAACAGGCTGGCCTGGTGGCCGACGACCATTAGGATGTCGTGGGCATGCAGCGCGAAGTCCGCCCCCGGATTGAAGTAGAAATGGGCGTCGCGCAGCTCGTAGCGATCCAGTCCGGCCGCTTCCGGGGAGGCGTGCGGGCGAATCACGCCGAACAACATCAGGTGCTGGCCGACGAAGTCGATGTCGCCGACGTGGCGCGCATCCAGCCAGGATCCCGGCGTGACGCGTACCGGCTCGAGATGGATGCCCCGGGCGCGGGTGATCACGTCGTACAGGGCCTCGAAGGCCACCGGCTGGCCGATGAACTCCGCCGCCATATGGCCGACCACCTCGTAGGGGCGCACCACGTGGTCGGCTCCCGCCTGGGTGAGCTTGCGTCCCGTTTCCGCCTTGTTGGCGCGCGAGACGATCAGGATGTCCGGCGAGACCTGGCGTGCCGTCAGCGTGATGTAGACATTGCTGACGTCGTCATGGGTGAGGCAGAGGATGCGCGAGGCCTGGCGGCCCAGCCCGAGGTTGCTCAGCAGGGTATTGTTGGTGGCGTCGCCCGCCACCGCCAGATAGCCGTGGCGATGCGCCAGACTCACCGCTTCGGGATTGCGGTCGACGACGACGAAAGGATCCCTGCCGGCAGCCAGCCGTTCCGCCACCACCTGCCCGATGCGGCCGTAGCCGCACACGATGGTCACGCCGGACAGCCGCTCCACATTGGAGAACACACGGTTGTCGCGCAGTTCGCCCATCTTTTCGTGGAAGGCCATGACGATGATGGAGGTGGCGAAGGAAATCACGGCGATGCCGGCGAACACCAGCACCATGGCGACGATGCGCCCTTCGGTGGTCTGCGGCACGATGTCGCCGTAGCCTACGGTGGTGATGGTGATCACCGCCCAGTACAGGGCGTCCATCATGCTCGACACCCGCGGATGCGCCTGCTCCGCCTCGAACAGGTACATCGCCACCGCAGCGATCAGCACCATGGAGCCGACGAAGATCGACAGGGTGAAGAGCTCGAAGCGCTTTTCCAGCAGCACCTCGCCGAAGGCGGACAGGTTGCGCGCATAGCGGAACAGCTTGAGCAGCCGGAACAGCAGGAAGATGCGCAGGAAGCGCAGCGGCCGGTAGCCGGGCAGGATGGCCAGCAGGTCGATGATCGCCATCGGCGTCGCCATGTAGGCCAGCTTGCGTTTGACCACGGCCCATAACGCCGGGGCCGGGCGAAACCGCGTTCCCGCCAGTTCGGCATGCTCCCAGTGTTCGATCAGGATGGCGTGGCTGTCGCTGTACAGCCACATGCGCAGCAGATATTCGACGATGAACACCGCCACCACGAAGGCCTCGAACGCATTCGACCATGGCCCCAGTTCGTGCCGGACTTCGTAGATCAGCAGGAACACGCTGGTCAGCACCAGCACAATCATGGCGGCGTCGTACAACGCCCGGCGATGGGAGCGGGGGTCGGCAAGCAGCCGGTGAAAGAAACCCTTGGTGCCGGCGTAGCGCGACGAGGCCTGCAGCCGGTAGGCAAAGTGGATCAGGGCGTCGGACAGGGCCATGTTTGAAGGCGGGCAGGCAGGAACGAGCCCCACCGGGCAGGAACCGGGTCAAGAAATTATGGAGCGATTATACGGTTCGCAGACAACGCGGGACGGCGCGAATGCCTCGCGTCGGGATTGAATCGTCTTCAGTCCGCCGCCGCCTCTTTGCCCACCAACTGCTGGTAGGCAGCATCGCCCAGCCTCTGCATGTCCGCATGCGCGATCTGACCGGACAGCGCGTAGCCGAAATCGCGGTCGATCCAGTAGAACACCTCGACGCCGTTTTCAGTGACGTGGCGGAACGCCGTCTCGCGATTGCCCGCCACCGCACGCCGTACGTAGAGCGTGACGCGGCGCTCGCGCGCATCCTGGTACATGAACTGCGCCACCGGGCCGGACTCGTCCGACAGCAGCCGTCCGCCAAGCAATTCAAACCCAAGGGCGCCGAAATCCGGCGCCTTGAGCTGCGTGCCGATGCGTTTGGAGAGCCAGCTCACCAGATGCGCGGCGTGGGCCGCGTCCACCTCGACCGGGTGCCGCACCTCGGGGCTGAACACCGCATGCGCGATCGCCGCATCGCGGGCGAAGTGCAGCGGCGCCGGCATCGGCTGGTCCGCCCGCTGGCCGACGCCGTAGCCGATCAGCCCGCTCGCGACGAGGGCCAGCGCCGCCGCCACCGCCTTGTAGGGCATGTGCGCCGGTTGCCGGCGGGCGGCGCGCACCAGATCGATCGGCAAGGGTTCGTTGAGCACGCCGTCGAAGGCCGCATGCAGCGCCTGGTTCTGTCCGGCCCACGCCTGCACCCGCGCGGCGTCGTCCGGATGGGCGGCCAGCCAGGCCTCGACCTCGAGGCGGCGCGCCTCGGCCAGCGCGCCATCCACATAGGCATGCAAATCGTCCTCGCGCACGGGCTCCGTCATTTCACCACCTTCAACTGTACGGCGGGCTCGCCCGCCAGCATCTGCCGCATCCGCTCGCGCGCACGGGCGAGACGCGACATGACCGTGCCGGCCGGCACGCCCAGCACCTGGGCGGCCTCGGCATAGGAAAACTGTTCCAGCCCCACCAGCAGGATCACCGCCCGCTGTTCGTCGGGCAGCCGCGCCAGCGCCGCGTGCAGGTCGCGCGCGGCCAGTGCCTCCATCTGCCCGCCGCTCACCGGGATCTCCAGCGCCTCGTCGAGCGCCGTGTCCTGCGGGCGGCGCGCCCGTAACTGGTTGACGAACAGATTGTGCATCAGCGTGAACAGCCAGGCGCGCAGATCGCTGCCCGGCTGCCATAGATCGAGCTTGGCCAGCGCGCGCTCGAGCGTGTCCTGCACCAGGTCGTCGGCGCGCGCGGCATCGCCCGTCAGCGCCCGGGCGTAGCGGCGCAGACGGGGCAGATGTTCGATCAGGTCCGGCCGGGCACGCACTCAGGGCCTGGCCGCATGCCACACGTTCTTGACGCCGTCGCCGGTGGTGTCGCCCGGCTTCTGGTCCTTGGCCCAGCGATACAGCGGCTTGCCCTTGTAGGCCCACTGCCGGCTGCCGTCGTCGCGGGTGACGATGCTGTAGTCGCCGCTCGCCTGGTCGCCGGCGGCGGCCATCAGCGGCGGCCAGTTCGTCGCGCAGTCGCCATTGCAGGCGCTCTTACCGGCACCGGTGGCATCCTTGTCGAACACATACAGCGTCATGCCGTCGGAATTGGTCAGCACGCCCGATTGCATCGCCACCGGCGCAGCGGCGTACGGCGTGGCACAGGCGGCGAGCAGGGCCAGGCCGGCCAGGGTGGAGGTCAGAGCGATCTTCATGGGATGTCCTTTTCGTGAATGGAGGGAACGCAGTCAGCCTGCATGGACGTAAACACCGGCGCGTCCCGGTTTATTCCGCCCGCGCCGAAAATTTCCCCCGGTGCTGTCGGCCGTCCCATTATGCGGCGGCGCAACAGGAGTCGCCCCCATCCTGGCGATTCTTGGCTATACCAAGGAAGCACACGCAGGGAGAACCCATGACAAACAGGATCCACGATGCCGTCGTAACGGCCATAAAAGATGCACAGGTCAGTGGCGCCCTCGCTGAAATCGTGCAAAAAGCCATCCTGGACGCAAACCAGAAGAGCTACGACCCCTACCGCACCACCATCCATTTCCTCATCGGCCTGATCGCCTTCTGCCTTTCGGTGATCGTCGGCATCTTCCATGCGCTGCCCGATCCCCCCGTCTGCACCTATACCCTGACTTACCACATGCTGGGCGGCGTGCTGGCGTGGATATCGATTACCGCATTCGTCGCGAGCGTGTGTGCCGCCGGCGCCCAGTATCTCAAGCATCTTTACCGGGTTGAGCAGCTTAAAGGAGAGCCGGGCCCGGCTGTTCCCAAGGAGCGGCTCCTCGTTCTCATGGCCCTGCCCATCATGCCAGGGGCATTCGCCGTCATCTACTGCGTCGGGGCCGGACTGGCCATCCTGAACGACAACAGAGGACCGCTCAAGAGCCTGTGCGTAATCTGCAAGCTTTGGCCCTTCTGAACAAACGCGCCGGACAAATGTGCCTCCCGGATCGGGGACCCTGGCCCTTGTGAACCGGCGACCCCGCCCAGCATAATGGCCGCGCTGAAAAGAGTTCCAGCACCGTTCATTCACCAGGGGGAACAAGCAATGCAAGTAAAAGCACTGGCTCTCGCATGCTGCGTGGCCATGGCCAGCCTGTCGGGCTGCGCGCTCACCACCGAGCAGATCGAACTCAATTACACCCCGCAGGTGGGCGTTTCCAAGGTCGCGGGGGCCGAGAATGTTTCCGTGAACGTGCAGGTCGCCGACCAGCGGCTGGACAGGAGCAAGGTCAGCAGCAAGAAGAATGGCTTCGGCATGGAGATGGCGCCCATCACCGCCACCGAGGATGTGGCCGTGACCGTCCGCAAGGCCATCGAGATGGAACTCAAGGCGCGCGGCTTCCAGCTCGGCTCGGATGCGGCGCTCGTCAAGGTCGCCGCCGACGTGACCCGCTTCTACAACGACCACAAGATGGGCTTCTTCGCCGGCGACGCGGTGGCCGATCTGAATATGTCTGTCGCCGTGAAATCGAAGAGCGGCCAGTTGCTGTTCTCGAAGCAGATCATTGCCCAGGGCAAGGAAGCGAACACGCAACTCGCAACGGGAAATAACGCCAAACTCGCGCTTGATCGGGCACTCGAGAATGGCATGAAAATGCTGTTCGAAGACCCGACCTTCCTGTCCGCCCTGCTGGCTGCCTCGGGCTCGCCTTCGGCCGCGAAGTGACCGCCATCCCCTTGCCCATCAAGGGGGCGCCGTTCTCGCGCTAGCGTTCATCCCGGTCATATGCTTGGATGAAGAGCGGGTAGATGACGCAGACAACCCGATCAAGGAGGCACGATGTTCAAACGTATCCTGGTGGCCGTGGATGGCAGCCACACCGCGGAACTGGCATTGCAGGAAGCGATCAGGCTGGCCGGGGAAGTCCGAGCCCAGCTGCGGATCGTGCATGTGGTGGACAACGTCAATCTCAACCTGAGCGCGGAGTTTCCCAATCCGTCCGAGATCTGGGATGCCATGCTCAAGGGCGGGCAAGCTATCCTCCACAAAGCCGGTGCAGCGGCGAACGCAGCCGGGGTCGCGGCTGAAACCGGGCTGATCGAGATCGACACGCTCGGCCACCGCATCCCGGAAATGATCGCGACCGACGCCGATACCTGGCCGGCCGACCTGATCGTCATCGGCACTCACGGGCGCCGGGGACTGAGCCACCTGCTGCTGGGCAGCGTGGCCGAGGGCGTGGTGCGCGTCGCCAGCAAACCGGTGCTGCTGATCCGCGGAAAGTGACACGGCGCGACGCCGGGGAACGGACTCCGCCCACCCGGGTCAGTCTGCGAAGCATGCGCTGCGCTCCGGACTGCGTCTGACCCCGTTCGGGTCACGGCTTCCGGCCCGCGCTGCGTCATTCCTCGAACCCTTCCTGCCCGTGTGATGCCCACGCCCCAGACGCCTGATCTCGCCGCCGCCACCCTTCCCGATGTGCTCGCGGCGCTCGGGGTGAATCCTGCCACCGGCCTCAGCGCCGCCGAGGTGGACACCCGCCGGCAGGCGCACGGCTACAACGAGGTGGCCGAACAGAAGGCGCACCCGGTGCGCCAGTTTCTCGCCAAGTTCTGGGGCGTGTCGGCGTGGATGCTCGAACTCATCATGGTGCTGTCGGCACTGCTCGGAAAATATTCCGATCTCGCCGTGGTGAGCGCGCTGCTGGTCGTCAATGCCGTGCTGGGCTTCCTGCAGGAGCGCCGTGCAGCCGGCGTGGTCGAAACCCTGCGGCGGCGCCTGCAGGTGAGCGCGCGGGTGCTGCGCGAAGCCCGCTGGCAACTGCTTCCCGCGCGCGAACTGGTGCCAGGCGATATCGTCCGCGTGCGCCCCGGCGACCTCGTCCCGGCCGACGTGAAGCTCCTCGACGGCACCCTGAGCGTCGACCAGTCGGCGCTGACCGGCGAATCGCAGGAGGTCGACAAGGCGCCCGATGACGCGCTGTCGTCGGGCTCCATCGTCCGCCGCGGCGAAGGCACCGGCGTGGTCATGCTGACCGGCGCGCAGACCTACTTCGGCCGCACCACCGAACTGGTGCAGGCGGCGCGCCCGAAACTCCACATCGAGGCGGTGGTGGCCCGCGTGGTCCGCTGGCTGTTCGTCATCGTCGGCGCGCTGCTGGTCCTGGTTTTCCTGCTGTCCCTGGTCCGCGGCGCGCCGCTCGTCGAGGTGGTGCCGCTCCTGCTCGTGCTGCTGATGAGTGCGGTGCCGGTCGCGCTGCCGGTCATGTTCACCGTCAGCATGGCGGTCGGCTCGAAGGAACTGGCGAAGCGCGGCGTGCTGGTCACGCGGCTGAGCGCCGCGGAGGATGCCGCGACGATGGACGTGCTGTGCGTGGACAAGACCGGCACCATCACCCTCAACCAGCTAGCCGTCACCGGCGTGATCCCGCTGGGGGACGCGACGGAAGCCGACGTGCTGTTCGCCGGTGCGCTGGCATCGCAGGCGGCTAACCAGGATCCGATCGACCTGGCCTTCCTCGCCGCGGCCGATACGCAGCATGTGTTCGACGGCGTTGCCGCGGTCACCCCCGTCTCCTTCGCCCCGTTCGATGCGCAGACCCGACGCACCGAAGCCGTGGTCGAACAGAACGGCCAGCGGCTGCGCGTGATGAAAGGCGCCGTGCGCACCCTCGCCACCGCCTGCGGACTGCAGCCGCCGGACATCGAGGCGCTGGAGGCGCGGGTTAGCGAGTCGGCCCTGAAGGGCTACCGCACCCTGGCGGTCGCGCGCGGTCCCGAAACGGGTACGCCCGCCTTGGTCGGGCTGGTGAGCCTGGTCGACCCGCCGCGTCCGGACGCCGCGCAACTCATCGCCACCCTGCGCGATCTCGGCGTGGCGGTGAAGATGCTCACCGGCGACGCGCTGGCCGTCGCGCGCGAGATCGCGCAGGGCGTCGGCCTGCCCAACATCCGGCGCGTGGCCGATCTCAAGGCCGCGGCCGCCCAGGCTGGCAACGCGACGGTCGACCTGCTGGCGGACGCCGACGGTTTCGCCGAGGTGTATCCGGAGGACAAATACATCGTGGTGCAGCACCTGCAGGCCGCGGGACACGTGACCGGCATGACCGGAGACGGCGTCAACGACGCCCCCGCGCTGCGCCAGGCCGAAGTCGGCATCGCCGTCAGCAGCGCGACCGACGTCGCCAAGGGCGCGGCGAGCGTGGTCCTGACCGAGCCGGGGCTGATCAACATCGTGGCCCTGGTCGAGCAGGGGCGGACCATCTACCAGCGCATCCTGACCTGGATAATCAACAAGATCAGCCGCACCCTCCTGAAGGCGGCCTTCGTCGCCATCGCCTTCGTGGCGACCGGCAAGTTCGTCATCTCCGCCTTCGCGATGCTGCTGCTGGTGTTCATGACCGACTTCGCCAAGATCGCTTTGGCCACCGACCACGTGCGCCCCTCCAAAAATCCGGAGACGTGGGACATCGGCGGCTTCGTCACGGTGTCGGTGATGCTGGGCATCGCGATGGTCGCCGAATCGCTGCTCCTGCTGTGGATCGGCTGGACGCATTTCGGTCTGGCGACCAACGAGCACGCCCTCCATACCTTCAGTTTCCTGACCCTGCTCTACCTGGCGGTGTTTTCCATCGTCTCCGCGCGGGAGCGCCGCGGGTTCTGGACCACGCGACCCAGCAAGGCCCTCATGACGGCCCTCGTCGCGGTCGTGCTGATCGGCACCACCCTGACGCGCCTGGACCTGCCGGGGCTGATGCCCCTGCCATGGCGGCAGACGCTCGCGATTTTCGTGTATGCCACGGTGGCCTGTCTGGTCGTGAACGACGCCCTGAAAGTGGCGCTGATCAAATGGCGTGTTCCGGCAGCGGTAGCCTAGCGTGCAAGGGGTGGATTACCGGACCATTCGGCCTCCTGCCACCGGAGAGACCGCGGCCCCAGCGGCCGTCGAATCCATGGCCGGTTGAATCGATACGGGATCCGGATTCGAACCGGAGACAGCCCTTGCACCATTACCTCAGCGTGTTACCTTGATGGGCAAGCAATACTCAATAATTATTATTCGGGTCTCAGTATAGGCATCACTAGAAATATAAAGATCGATGGGGGAGCGATGATTAGTGAGGGGAGTTTTCGTGCGCTATTCGATCTGTCGGCGGATGCCATGTTCATTCTCAGCCAGGATGGTTACGTCGAAGATATCAATCAAATCGCCTTTGAGCAGATGGGCTATACGAAGGCCGAGATGCTGGGGAAGCATATCGGGAATTTCATTTCCCCTGAATTTGCCCCCCAGCTGATAAACAGACTCACCAAGGTCGAGAATCAAGGCTATCTGATATACGAATCGGCGCTCGTGAATAAGGATGGTTCCGTTCTTCCCGTGGAAATATGCAACAGGGCTATAGAACTGGATGGGGGAAAAGCATTTTTCGCCATTGTCCGCGATATCCGCGAGCGTAAACGCGCAGAATCGAAATTCCAGGCAAGCGAAGAAAAATGGCGTCTGTTGTTCGAGAACATGACCACCGGCTTCGCTTTGCACGAGGTGATTTGTGACGCGCAAAGCCGGGCAGTCGACTATCGCTTTCTTGAAGTCAATCCCGCCTACGAACAGTTAACCGGCCTCAAGGCGAGCGCCATCATTGGCCGTACCGTCCTCGACGTGCTGCCCGGCACCGAACCCTACTGGATAGAGATCTTTGGCCATGTCGCGCTGTCCGGAGAGCCGACATTGTATGAAAATTACTCCAAGGAACTGGGGCGGTGGTATCAAGTCAGGGCGTTCAGTCCGAAAACCGGCCAATTCGCGGTGATCGTCAACGACATCACCGAGAGAAGGGAAGCGCAGCAGGCTTTGGAAGCCTCGCTTGAATTTTCAAATAATCTGGTTCGTTCCATGCAGGATGGTTTTTCGGTGCTGGACAAGAACGGCCGCACCCTGGATGCCAACCCCGCCTTATGCCGTATGACCGGTTTTTCGCGTGAAGAACTCGTCGGTTCGAGCGCACCCTTTCCCTACTGGCCGCCGGAAGAGTACGGAAATATTCAGGTGGCTTTTCAGAAAACATTGAAAGGCGAAGTCAGTAATTTTGAATTGACGTTCATGCGCAAGAGCGGCGAGCGCTTCCCAGTGATCGTCAGCCCGTCAGCCATCGAAGACAGCAACGGAAGCGTTATCAGTTACATCGCGACCGTGAAAGACATCAGCGAGCGCAAGCGAACCGAGGCGGAAATCCAGAAAAACCAGGCGGACCTGCAAGAAGCGCAGCGAATTGCCCACGTGGGGAGCTGGAGGCTGGACGCAGCGACCAATCGTGTCAGCTGGTCGGATCAGCTTTACCACATATTGGGATTGAACCCGACGTTGCCGCCGCCGGATTACACCGAGCACCAACGATTGTTCACTCCGGAGAGCTGGGAGCGATTGAGTTCCGCGCTGCCCCGAACCCTGGAAACGGGCGTTCCCTACGAACTGGAACTCGAATTTGTCCGGGCAGACGGCAAGCATGGGTGGATGCTGGCACGCGGGGAGGCGCAACGGGACGCGCGGAATGTCATTGTCGGACTGCATGGGGTGGCAGCGGACATCACTGAAATCAAACAGGCCGCGGCAAAGATCGAACATCTTGCCTATCACGACCAGCTCACCCGCTTGCCCAATCGGCTGCTTCTGCTGGATCGGCTCAGTCAGGCGCTGGTTTCCAGTGCGCGAATCGGCCGGGCAGGTGCGCTGCTGTTTATTGATCTGGACAATTTCAAGAGCCTCAATGACACCCTTGGCCATGACATCGGGGACATCCTGCTGCAACAGGTTGCGCATCGTCTTGGGCTTTGTGTGCGAGAAGGCGACACCCTGGCCCGCCTGGGCGGTGACGAGTTCGTGCTGATGCTGGTCGATCTGAGTGAGCAGACCATGGAAGCCGCAGCGCAGACGGAGGCCGTCGGCGAGAAGATTCTTGCCACCCTCAGCCAACCTTACCAGCTTGCTGCGCATGCATACCGTTGCACTGCCAGCATCGGCGTCACCCTGTTCAACGGCAACCATCAGGCGATAGATGAACTGATGAAACAGGCCGACATCGCCATGTATCAGGCCAAGAAAGCGGGTCGCAACGCCCTGCGCTTCTTCGACCCGGAGATGCAGAAAAGCATCACTGCCCGTGTTTTGCTGGAAGGCGAAATACGCAAGGGACTGGAAGACCAGCAATTCGATCTGCATTACCAAATCCAGGTGGACAGCTCGCTCCACCCAATTGGGGCAGAGGCATTGATCCGTTGGAGACACCCCAAACGCGGCCTGGTGTCACCTGACCAATTCATTCCACTGGCAGAAGAAACCGGGCTGATACTGCCTATCGGGCAATGGGTGCTGGAGACAGCTTGCGCGCAGATCAGGGCATGGCAGGAAAAACCGCTCACCCGCAATCTGGTTCTGGCGGTGAACGTGAGCGCCAAGCAATTCCACCAGGTTGATTTCGTGGCTCAAGTGCAGGCTACCGTGCAGCGGCATGCCATCGACCCGGCGCTGCTCAAGCTGGAAATAACCGAAAGTCTGCTGCTGGAGAATATCGAAGACATCATTGCAACGATGAGCGTCTTGAATGAAATCGGTGTGCAGTTTTCACTGGATGACTTCGGCACCGGTTATTCATCCTTGCAATACCTCAAGCGTTTGCCCCTCGATCAACTCAAGATCGATCAGTCGTTTCTGCGCGAACTTGCCGCCGATAGCAGCGATGAAGCGATCGTACATACCATCATTGCCACGGCCCACAGCCTGAACCTGGATGTCATCGCCGAAGGGGTTGAAACGGAAGCGCAACGGCAACTCCTCCTGAAAAACGGCTGCACTCACTTCCAAGGTTATCTGTTCGGCACGCCACAGCCGATTGAGAAGTTTGAGGCCCTACTGAAACAGGACTGAGCAGTGCTCCTCTTGCAGTGCTCCTCTTACAGGAGGGGTACTGTGTTTAGGGGTCGAAAAGCATCATTGAATGACTCACGCCCGCCTTCGATGGACCACTTTCATGCGCACGACCTGCAAGGCAGGTCTATATTTCAAGCCGAACTGAGGGAGGATGCATGCGGAATGCAGCACGCACACTGATCGGAGCAGGCATCGCACTCGCCCTGGCGGGCGGCGTCGCGCATGCCGCGGAAAGGAGCACGAGCATGGAACTGACGTCGAGCGCATTCGCCCCCAATGCCGACATCCCCAGCCTGTACACCTGCGAGGGCCGCGACCAGTCGCCGCCGCTGGCGTGGTCAGAGTTGCCGGCCGGCACAAAGAGCCTGGCGCTGATCGTAGACGACCCCGACGCCCCCGACCCGGCCGCGCCGAAGACGACCTGGGTGCACTGGGTGCTGTACAACATCCCGCCCGCCACCGCCGGCTTCGCATCCGGCGTGCTGCCCGCAGCCCTCCCGGCCGGCACGCGCGAAGGCCTCAACGACTGGCAGCGCACCGGCTACGGCGGCCCCTGCCCGCCCATCGGCCGCCATCGCTACGTCCACAAGCTGTACGCGCTCGACACCTTGCTGCCGGTATTGCAGCCGGCGACCAAGGCCGCGCTGGAAAAGGCGATGCAGGGGCACATCCTGGCGCGAGGCGAACTGGTGGGGTATTACCGGAAGAAAAAATAGGGGCGAGGCCCGCTGCGGGAATGGCACCCTGTGCCTGCCGTCCAACTAAACAACCGAGGTGCAGGCAGACTCTTAATAACTGTGCTATCGATTGCAGACCTGACCGCATCGTAAGTCTGGATGTCAGCCAGAGCCGCCGGTTATGGTGCGTCTGTCAGTTCGAGCGAGTGTCCGTTATTAGGGTGCATCTCATTGGATCCGCATCGGCCCGAATGAGCCTGTCATTGCTGCATCCATGAACGTCCGTAACCCTGGTTAAAGCACATGAGGTGGCCGATGACGATCAGTGAACCTGCTCGATCAGGCGCGGCCAGTTTTCGGTCCAGCAACAATCGTGAGTGTATCCAGGCTCGATGCGAACAGTCGGCCGCTGAGCCGCCGGAAAGCCATCCGCAAACGACTCGACCAACGCAGGGGGTACGACCCTGTCCTGGCCGCCGACGAAATGCCATTGCCTGACCCCTTTCAGGGCAGCGCGCGCATCGGCCGGGTTGAGCGAGCCCGTCAGCGGCTCGACATGGTGATAACGAGTCCAGGCGACAGGGTCGAGGTTGCCGGCCACCGTGATCAGCCGGCTCACATCGTGCCGTCTCTCGGCCAGCAGGGCCGCCACCGCAGCGCCACCGGAATAGCCGACCAGCGTCAGTTGCACGGCATGAAATCGGGCCTTGAGCGCATCCAGTGCCTGGTCTTCCGCTGCAATCACTTCAGGTGCGAAGCGTTGTTGTGTCCAGTAGCGTTGCGCGCATCCGCTGGCTTCCGCATCGACGAACTGACAGGGTCGTGCAAGATAAGCGGCCGGGCCGTCGGGTTGCGCCAGGGCGAGCTTGAGACCGAGCGGGTTGATGGGCGTCGGGTCGCTGGATGGTTGCGACGGGCTGAACCACGCGAAACCGTCGCCCTCGATGTACACGCTGAGCATCTCGCCCGACGCTTGCACACGCGGCACATATGCCGCCAGATCGAATGAGCGGGCTGGAATGTCGATGTGCTGCCAGCCCTGTCGTGCGGCCAGCGCATCGGCCGTGTCGCGTCGCGTGGCGGGCGAGGGCAGGCTCGCACAGGCGGACACGAGCAGGCCGGCCATTAAAACAACGAGCGTCTTCATGGTGATATTTTAGAACCGCGCCAAACAAAACGGCCACGGCAATGCCATGGCCGTTTTGCGGACGCGCCCGAATCAGAACGCCCAGCGTGCCTTGAGCGAAGCCGTCTGGTTGGTGAAGCCCTCGCGCGCCTCCCCATCGTAGCGGGCGGAGACTTCCATCCCGCTTTGCAGCGTGTGCACAATGCCCAGGCCGGCGCGGCCGATCCACGGGCTGGGGTCGATGCCATAGGTGACGAAGGACGCGCCCGGCGCGCCGGCAAACGTCGCCGTGATCTGCGCCCGGTCGTTGATCACGTCATAACCCACACCCAGGTTGGCGGCCAGCTTGGTGCGGCTGTCCAGGTCATGCGTCAGCTTGCCGTCCACCGACAGAATCAGCTGCTCGGCGCTGCGGCTGGCGACGTTCAGGTTGAGCGTACCGGCCCCGGTTTCGCTGTAGGACGCATCCTTGATCCAGGTGTAGTCGGCGCGCACCGAAGGGGTGATGCGGGTCGTCTCGCTGAGCGTGAAGCTGCGGCCAAGACCGACGCCCGCAAGGGCCGAATAGCTGTCGTAGCTCGAATCGGCCACGCTGCTGGTCAGCGCGATTAGGCGCTGGCCCGAATTCCGGTTCTGCCCCGCGCCGAGCTGGAAGTTGAGCTCGGTATTTGCATCGAGGCTGTGGCTGCCGTAGCCGATCAGCTGGTAGGTGTCGACATTGCTGCTTTGCGGCGCCGCCGCCGAACGGCCGTTGATGTCGCTTTTGGCATAGGCGAAGGCGAGGCCCAGCCGGGTCGTCGTGCTGGGCGTGGCATCAAAGCCCAGCACCGCGCCCCAGGTGTTGGCACTGAAGCCGGGCGCTGCGTTGCTGTTGTCCTGGCTGGCCCATGAGCCGAACGGCTTCAGCCAGACTTTGCGGTCGCCATAGAAGTCGTCGCCGGCGGACAAGCCCAGGTTGCTGTCCTGACGCGCCTGGATCACGTGGTTGATGCCGGACAGCGTATCGAACGCGGCCAGTGACGAAGCGCCGGTCAATAGCGGCAGGGTCTGGCTGGCGCCCGTGGAGAGCTGGGAATTGGTGGTTTGCGCGGTGAACAGCGACAGCAGGCCGGGCGTGGCGTCGATCACGCCGGCGGCGCCGAGTGCGGGCGTATTGCCCAGGGCGAGGGCGCCAGCGGTGACCCTGGAAGAGGACACGCTGTCGATAACGAGGTTCCAGCTCAGGCCGCTGCCGGCGTCGACCAGATGGTAAGTCACCCCGGCAACAGGAGCGAGGGAGGAGATTGTCAGGGCGCTATCGGAAGTCATGACCCCGGTGTAGGTACCCGCCGCATAATTCTGTCCGGCCGCGATGCGCAGTCCGTAGTTAGGCAAGGTGTAGGAAGATAGGCCAGTGAAATTGACCTTGCCGTAGCTGCTGGGGGTGTTGAAGTAGGTGTAGTAGTAGCTTGGGGTATTACTGTAATACGTCAGTGGCGTGGTCTGGCCATTGATGAAGCTCGTGATGGTTCCAAAGTTCGCAATACCAACGTTTAACGTGCCACCGGAATAAGTGATGGACCCGGTATTGGTCAACGTGGTGATGGTTCCATAGTTCGCAATACCATAGTTATACGTGCCACCGGAGACGGAGATAGAGCCTGTATTGGTCAGATCAGTGATGACGCCGCCTATATCATTGGTAATACCCCAATTGTAAAGGTTAGCACCGGAAGCTGTAATGGAACCTGCATTGCTTAGGGTGCTAATGACTCCGCCTGTGTACACTGGCCAATTATTGGGCACCCCACCCGGGGCGGTAACGCTGCCGCTACTCAACACACTCAGGGTGTCGCCATTAGTCAAGCTGATTTGTCCGGATGCCCCTGAAATGGTGTAGTCCGTGGCGTGTGCTATGGAGATACCGGCAAGGACCAGTCCGACGGCGAGCGCCAACTGTGTTTTTTTGATGTTGCGCATGTTGTGAGAGAAAGTCTTACCGGGATGCTGCCTGTTCATTTGTGTTTTCCTGAGGATTGGGTTTTCTAGGCGCGGGAAACGGGCCGATTCACCTATCGCGCTGATAACAGACCGGAGCGCTCGAATACTATTACGACAGCGCGGTCTAAAAATCGAGTACGCGCTCAAGATACGTAAATAGAACCGTTTTCTTGGTGAAGGTGTTGCAATATCCCCACGTTGAAGGGTCGATGTTTGTCGACGGTTTGATTCAAGGGTGCTTGCATCCGGCGTACGGTAAATAGTGTTACCGCGATGTCTTCTAGTAGCGGCAGATCGAAATATCGAAAGCGGTCATTGCCGAGTGTCCGGCAATCGGCGGGGGGCTAATGGCTTCAAAGGCCGAATGGCGGACCCTGTGGGAGGCGAACCAAGATACCGCTTATCGGATTAATGCAGACGCTTGAGAAATAACTACGGTCTGTCGCGCATTGATTGATTCGGGGATCCATCAAACCGAACGGCACCACTGTAGATCTTGTTTAGTTGGCGCTGGTATAGCCTTGGGCATCTTGGATCAGCAACTTGGAAACCGTTTCCACTTGCTTTGGAGTAACGGCGGAGAAGATGCCTTCCAAAGTATGAGATGTTGTGCTGATATTTTTGGAGCCAAGAAGTTGCATCGAAGGAAGGGCAAGAAAATCGGCTTCGATATTCATATCTGCATTTCCAGTGATTATGCCGAACAGATACCGCTTGGTTGTGGAGACATATCTAAACTCGTTTACCTTGATGCGAATGAGAATCTTCGCCGAAGATGGAATAGAGGTGTCGTCATCAGCCACTACAGCTGTCGCGTTCTGATCGGTTGCTGCATCAGGAATCGCTGATTGCCACTCATTAAAGAAAGATTTCCAGTCGTCATTGTTCTTTACTTCGGACGATGCTGTAAGCGTTACAGCAATACTGCCCGCCCCCTTCTGAGGATTTGTAACTATTGGCTCGGGGCCATTCGATGATTGTTTAACTGCTGCAGCGCAACCGACAAGCGAAACAAGAGTTATCGCCAAAATTGGGTAAGTGCTTTTTTTTACTATCTGCAAGAATATCTTCATATTATTCCCTCCTCTTTATGTTGTTTGTGTTTGGCCGTGTGCATAGTATCAAATTTGCAAAATTGGTATAGGCATCAGTTCGTTATGGCCGATTTTGAGACGGTCGCTCCTTCAAGCCGAACGTCCGTTCCTGGTCGTTTGTGACCAGCAGATTCACGAATGACCCCACGCAGGACTCCGGCACGCGCGGGACATCGTCGAGCTACCCGCTTCAACCGCCTCCCCGCATAATCCGGTATTCAAAAATTCCGGTTTCATTCATGCGCCATCTCACCCTGCTCCTGCTCGCCACCCTGCTTTCCGCCTGCGCGGTCACTCCGCCTGCACCCACGCCCCCCGTCCCGCCGACCGCGCCCAAACCGCCGCTCAGGATCGCGCTGGTCCTGGGCGGAGGCGCGGCGCGCGGCTTCGCCCATATCGGTGTGATCAAGGCGCTGGAGGCCCAGGGCATCGTGCCCAGCATGGTGGTGGGCACCAGCGCGGGTGCCGTGGTGGGGGCGCTCTATGCCTCGGGCATGAACGGCTTCGAGCTGCAGCAGCTGGCGCTGGGGATGCAGGAAGACATGGTGGCGGACTGGACGCTGCCCAACCGCGGCGTGTTGAAGGGCGAGGCGCTGCAGGACTTCATCAACCAGAAAGTGCGCAACCTGACCATCCAGAAGCTGCCGAAGCCCCTGGGGGTGGTGGCCACCGACCTGCAGAGCGGCGAGATGGTGCTCTTCCGCCGGGGCGACACGGGCATGGCGGTGCGCGCCTCCAGCGCCGTGCCGGGGGTGTTCCAGCCGGTCAGCATCAGCGGCCGGGATTACGTGGATGGCGGCCTTACCTCGCCGGTGCCGGCCCAGGCCGCGCGCACCATGGGCGCGGACTTCGTCATCGCGGTGGACATCTCCAACGTGAACCGCCGCGACAGGCTCACCGGCACGATGGACGTGCTGCTGCAGACCTTCGCCATCATGGGCCATGCCATCAGCCAGCACCAGCTGGAGGATGCGGACGTCGTCATCCGACCGCGGACGTCCACGGTGAGCAGCACCGATTTCGCGGACCGCAACCAGGCCATCCTGGAAGGCGAAAAGGCGGCCGCGGCCGTCATGCCGGAGCTGAAGGCCAAACTCGCCCGGGCGCAGCAGCGCTAATGATGCGCATCCGATGTCTGCCCGCGCAGGATGCATCGAAATGAACGACCCTTAGGATGATTCCGGACACCTCAAGCCGCCCCACCCGCCCGCGATCGCTGGCGGCATTGAAAGGCCTGTGGCCGTTCCTGCGGCCCTATCGGGCACGCATTGCGCTGGCTTTCGTCCTGCTGTGCCTGGGCTCCGCCACCATCCTGCTGGTGCCGCTGGCGTTCCGCGACCTCATCGATTTCGGCTTCGGCAAGCCGGCGCAGCCGGGCAGCGGCCTGCTCGGCGCCTTGAGCCTGAACGGGCATTTCATCGCCCTGTTCGGACTGGCCGGCGTCTGGGCGCTCGCCGTGGCGGCGCGCTATTACACCGTGTCGTGGATCGGCGAGCGGGCGACGGCGGACCTGCGCAGTGCCGTCTATGCGCGCGTCCTGTCGCAGTCGCCGCAATTCTTCGAGACCCTGCAGACCGGCGAAGTGCTGTCCCGCCTGACCGGCGACACGACGCTGATCCAGACCGTGGTCGGCAGTTCGATTTCGATGGGCCTGCGCAGCCTGTTCCAGTTCGTCGGCGGCATGATCATGCTGGCCGTCACCAGCCTCCACCTGTTTTCCCTGAACCTGGGGCTGATGGCCTTGCTGACGCTGCCCATCCTCGCCATCGGCCGCAAGGTCAAGAAGCTCTCGCGCGAATCGCAGGACAGGATCGCCGACGCCTCGGCGCTGGCGGGGGAGATTCTCAACGCCATGCCCACGGTGCAGGCCTATACCCAGGAGCCGCAGGAGGCCCGGCGCTTCGCCGCGCGCACGGAAGCCAGCTTCGACAGCGCGATCCGGCGCACGCGCGTGCGCGCGGCGCTCACGGCCCTGATCATCACCGCCGTGATGGGAACGATCATCTTCGTGCTCTGGGTGGGCGCACGCCAGGTACACGACGGCACCCTGAGCGGCGGCCAGCTGGCCTCCTTCGTCCTCTACGCGGCGCTGGTGGCCGGCGGCGTCGGCACCCTGTCGGAAGTGTGGGGCGACGTGATGCGCGCCGCCGGCGCGACCGAGCGGCTGCTCGATCTGCTGCACGCCGAACCGGCCATCTCCGAGGCACCCAGCCCGCAACCGTCCGCACAGGCAAACCAGGCGGCGATCCGCTTCGAGCACGTCAGCTTCAACTATCCGGCCCGCCCGCACATCCGCGCCCTCGACGACATCTGCCTGGACATCCGGCCGGGCGAAAGCGTCGCGCTGGTGGGCCCCTCCGGCGCCGGCAAGACCACGCTGTTCCAGCTGCTGCTGCGCTACTACGAGGTGTCCGAAGGGACGATCCGGCTCAACGGGCAGGACATTCGCCAACTGAGCCTGCACGACCTGCGCCAGAGCATCGCCATCGTGCCGCAGGACCCGGTGATCTTCTCGGCCAACGCCCTGGACAACATCCGCTACGGCCGCACCACGGCCAGCGACGCGGAGGTCCTGCACGCAGCCCGCGCCGCCCAGGTGGACGAGTTCATCGAGCGCCTGCCCGAGGGCTATCAGACCTTCCTCGGGGAGCGCGGCACCCGGCTGTCCGGCGGCCAGCGCCAGCGCATCGCGATTGCCCGCGCCATCCTGAAAGGCGCGCCGCTGCTGCTGCTCGACGAAGCCACCAGCGCGCTCGACGCGGAATCGGAAGTCCTGGTACAGCAAGGCCTCGGCGCGGCCATGCAAGATCGCACGACGCTGGTGATCGCGCACCGGCTGGCCACGGTGCAGAAGGTGGACCGCATCGTGGTGATGGACGGCGGCAGGATCGTGGAAACCGGCACCCCGCAGGATCTGCGCAAGCAGGGCGGGCTCTACGCACGGCTGGCGGCGCTGCAACTCGACCAGTGACCGGCGGCCCCTGGCCGATGCATTCAGTTATTCCAGAACGGGCCGATACCCCAATTAAGAATGACGCCGATGCGAGACCCGCTTGAACGCTTCCCCCGCCCCTGCCGCGAGCCCACGCTCCCGCGAGCCGACTGACGAGCCGGCTGCGGAAGAAACCCTGGCCGCGCACGCCAGGCGCGCGCTGCGCACCAGGGTGCGTACCCGGGTGACGGCCGTGCTCGACACCGGAATCGCCTTCTTGCAGCGGCTGCGCAAGAAAGCCGGCGGGGAGCAGGAAAAGGCCGAAGACACCGATGACAGGCGCGGATCCAGGCCGGACCGGTCGGAGGCGCGGCGCGGCGCATCGGCCGCCCCGGTCGAGACGCCGGCCGAAGCCCCCAAGCCGAAACGCCGCCTGCGCGCACTGCTGATTTATGTCGGCGTGCTGCTGGTCGGCGGCATCGGCGGCGGCGCCCTCGCCTACACCCTGTACCAGCAACAGCTCGACCGCGTGCTCAACGACAGCCTGCGCCAGGAAGCGGCGCGCTCGAAGAAAACCCGGCCCAGTGCCGAAATCCAGAAGGCGTTCGATAACGAGCAGACCCAGCGCGCCGACGCGGAGAAGACGCTGGCGGCGTCCCTCGCCGCGTACTCGGCCTCCACATCCGGCGCCTACACCCGGCTCGAAAGCCTGTTCGGCGAACAGCTTGCGGAAAACCGGCGCCTGGAAGCGGCGCTGGCAGACACAAGCCGATCCAGCGCCGAAACGCAGAAAACACTGGCGGAGGAACTGGCCAGGCGCACCGAGGCCGAGGGAAAACTCGCCGACTCCGCGAAGTCCATGGCCGACAAGCAGAGGCAGCTCGATGCAGCGGAAAAACAGCTGGCCTCGTTGCACGTCGCCGATGGATCGCGCAGCGTCCAGCGGGAAGTGCCAGACAGCTCTCCCGGCGACAGCCGCAGGAGCCGCCCGCTCAAGTCGGGCAACTGCACCCTCGATACGAAGAACGTCGATGCGCTGAAAGGCTGCATCGAGAGCTTCAACCGCTAAACCTTCAGCTCAGCCCCTGAGGGCCACCGTCCATTGTCCGGAACGGACTCCCTTCGCAATCTGCCGGCTTCAGGCTGGCCGCCCCTGCATTCTGCTCGCGGGAGCAGCCATCAAGAATCGCCCGGCAGCCGGCGGCTGCCTGAAGCGCGGCATGTACCGTATCATTTGCGTCTACGCGTGTTTCACACGTGTCGAGCTACCCAAACCTGGTACGGCATCCCCCACAAACTCGGACAAGGCGTTGTGGCCAGAAAAAAACAATGAACCAGCCTCAGCAGACACACAAAACATCCGGCGCCCTCGCCCTCGGCGCGCTCGGCGTCGTCTTCGGCGATATCGGCACCAGCCCTCTCTACACCATGAAGGAGGTTTTCAGCGGGCATCACCTGGCACTCAGCCAGGGCAACGTGCTGGGCATTCTTTCCCTGGTGTTCTGGGAGCTGATTCTGGTCGTCTCCGTGAAGTACGTTCTCATCATGATGCGCGCCGACAACAAGGGAGAGGGCGGCATCCTGGCCCTGCTCGCGCTCGTTCAGGGGCAAGCCCCGCTGGCGTCACGCAGCCGCTGGCTGCTGATGTCGCTAGGCTTCCTTGGAGCCTCGTTCTTTTTCGGTGACAGCCTGATTACCCACGCCATTTCCGTGCTCTCCGCCATCGAGGGACTGGAGATGGGAACGCCCGTCCTGCATCCCTTCATCGTGCCGCTCGCACTCGGGATTCTGGTCGGGCTGTTCATCATCCAGCGTCAAGGCACGACCACCATCGGCAGGCTGTTCGGCCCGATCATGCTGCTCTGGTTCGGCGTGCTGGGCCTGCTCGGCGCGCTCAGCGTCCTCCAGCATCCCCAGGTGCTCGCCGCCCTCCTGCCCATCCACGCCGTGGATTTCTTTGCCGCACACGGTGCGGCGAGTTTCCTCATCCTCGGCGCGGTCGTGCTGGCGATTACCGGTGCGGAGGCCCTGTATGCCGACATGGGGCATTTTGGGCGCCGGCCCATCCAGCGGGTCTGGTTCGCCTATGTCCTGCCGGCGCTGGTTCTCAACTACTTCGGCCAGGGGGCACTGCTGCTCGCCAACCCGGAAGCGCTCCGCAACCCGTTTTATCTGCTTGCCCCGGAATGGGTGCTCTACCCCATGATCGGCCTGGCCACCGCAGCGACCGTGATCGCCTCCCAGGCCGTCATCTCGGGCGCATTCTCGGTGACCCGCCAGGTGATCCAGATGGGCTATGCCCCGCGCCTGATCATTCGCCATACCTCGGCAACCGAAGTTGGCCAGATCTACATCCCCTTCGTGAACTGGACCCTGGCAATCGGGATCGCCCTGCTGGTATTGGGCTTCCGGAACTCGAGCAATCTGGCTGCGGCCTACGGCATCGCCGTAACGGGCACTTTCGCCATCAGCACCATTTTGATGTTCATGGTCATGCGCGTGCGCTGGGATCTCAGTCTCGGTGCGACCGCGGCCGGCTTGCTGGTCTTTCTCACCATCGATCTCGCCTTTTTCGGCGCCAATGCAGTGAAGATCCCGGACGGCGGCTGGTTCCCGCTGATGGTGGCATTGATGATTTTTACCCTGCTGGTGACCTGGAAGCGTGGGCGCGAGATTGTGCTGTTGCGCCTGCGCGAGACGGCGTTGCCGCTTGCGCCCTTCGTGGACAGTCTGCTGGCGAATCCCCCGGCCCGGGTACCGGGTACCGCCGTATTCATGACCGCCGATGCGAGCGGGGCGCCGTCCGCCCTGCTGCACAACCTCAAGCACAACAAGGTCCTGCACGAACGCGTGGTGATCCTGAATGTTCGCTATGCAGAAATACCGTATGTCGCCGCCGACAGGCGGCTGGAAATGACCAGGCTGGCCGAAGGCTTCTATCACGTCGTCATCCGCTACGGGTTCATGGACGACATCGATATTCCCAAAGCCCTGTCCGAGTGTCCCTGCGGCATGCAGTTCGACCTGATGGATACCACTTTCTTCTTCAGCCGGGAAAACCTGATCCCCACCCGCGGCGAGGGCATGATGATCTGGCGCGAGCACATCTTCGCAGCCATGGCACGCAACGCCGCCAGCCCCATGACCTTCTTCAAGATCCCCGCCAACCGGGTGGTCGAACTCGGTGCGCAGCTTGAGATCTGAGACGCGTCTTTGAGGATGGTTGAGCTCGGGACCGCGGAAAGCGCTCGGGTTTGAGTCGGTCACGTGCGGCTGGATCCGGCCAGAAGCCGACATTTAGACCTTCCACAGAGCGGACATTTGAACGGCTGCTGTGATCCTACCCACGTTTGATGGACACACTGGAAAGGGCAATACTTGCTCTGGGAGGGTGTCACATGCAACGGAAACCGTACACAAGGTATAGCCGAGAGTTCAAGCTTGAGGCGGTTCGCCAAGCGGCTTTAGGCGAGAAG
>JACPYT010000003.1 GCA_016195805.1 Hydrogenophilales bacterium | reverse complement strand
GGGCGAGGAAGAACGCGAGCACCTGCGCCAGAAGCTGCACCAGCTGATGCCTCCCGACGCGACCGGCGGCTTCATCGTGCGCACCATGGCGGAGACCGCGGAAGACGTCGAAATGCAGGCGGACATCGACTATCTGCGGCGGCTGTGGAGCAGCATCCAGTCGCGCGGGAACTGCGTCGTGCCGTGTCTGCTGTACCAGGACCTCGACCTGTCGCTGCGGGTGCTGCGCGATTTCGTCAACCGCGACACCAGCCGCATCCTGATCGACTCGCGCGAGACCTATCAGCGCATGGCCGAATTCGCGCAGAACTACACCCATGCCGTGCTCGAAAAACTGCAGCACTACGGCGCCGACCGGCCGCTGTTCGACCTGCATGCGATCGAGGACGAGATCGCCAAGGCGCTCGGGCGGCGCGTCGACCTCAAATCCGGCGGTTATCTGATTATCGACCAGACCGAGGCGCTGACCACGGTCGACGTCAACACCGGCGGCTTCGTCGGCGCGCGCAACTTCGACGACACCATCTTCAAGACCAACCTCGAAGCCGCGCAGGCCATCGCGCGCCAGCTGCGCCTGCGTAACCTCGGCGGCATCATCATCATCGACTTCATCGACATGGACAACGCCGAGCACCAGGAAGCGGTGTTGACCGAGCTGAAGAAGGCGCTGGCGCGCGACCCCACCCGCACCACCGTCAGCGGCTTCTCGGCGCTGGGCCTGGTCGAGATGACGCGCAAACGGACGCGCGAATCGCTGGCGCACGTGCTGTGCGAACCCTGTCCCACCTGCGCCGGGCGCGGCGAGATCAAGACCGCGCAGACCGTGTGCTACGACGTGCTGCGCGAAATCCTGCGCGAGGCGCGCCAGTTCGATGCGCGCGAATACCGTATCGTCGCCGCGCAGAGCGTGATCGATCTGTTCCTTGACGAGGAATCCGGCAGTCTTGCGCAACTGATCGACTTCATCGGCAAGCCGGTGTCGCTGCAGGTCGAGACCACCTACCCGCAGGAACAGTACGACATCATCCTGTTGTGAAAACCCTGGCGGCCCCCACGTATTGGCGGCAGGCCTGCGTTGAACTCGCCGCTGCCGATCCGGTGATGGCCGGGCTCATCGCGCGCTATCCCGATGCCATTCTTGCCAATCGCGGCGATCCCTTCCAGACCCTCGCGCGCGCCATCGTCGGCCAGCAGATTTCGGTCAAGGCCGCCGACAGCGTGTGGGCACGTTTTGCGGAATTCGCCCGGCACGTCACCCCTGAACATGTCGCCACGCTGGAATTGGAGGCGCTCGCCGCCTGCGGTCTGTCGCGCCGCAAGGCCGAATACCTGCGCGACCTGGCCGGGCACTTCGCCGACGGCCGCGTCGAGCCGGGACGCTGGAAAAAGATGGAAGACGAAGCGGTGATCGCCGAGCTGACCGACGTGCGCGGCATCGGCCGCTGGACGGCCGAGATGTTCCTGATCTTCAGCCTGCGCCGTCCGGACGTCTGGCCCTTGGACGACATCGGGCTGCAGAGGGCCGTGGCCATGCATTACCTGGGCGGCGAACGTCCCACGCCGAAAACGCTGCGCCACCACGGCGAACGCCACGCGCCCTGGCGCACGGTCGCCACCTGGTATCTGTGGCGCAGTCTCGATCCGGGGGTGGTGCAATACTGAACTGACCGAGGTGCTGTCCTGCGGGGCAGGCCTGCCGGCAGCAGTGCCTGACGTCCCAGGGCGATCAGCCCAGATAAGCTGCGAGTACCCGCTCGTCCTCGCGCAGATGGGCGGGGGTCCCTTCGATGACGATACGGCCGCGGTCCATCACGTAGGCGTAATCCGCCACCTCGAGGGCGCTCTTGGCGAACTGTTCCACCAGGAGCAGGGTGATGCCGGTCTCCTTCAGGCGGCGGATGGTGCTGAACACCTCCTGCACGATGATGGGCGCGAGGCCCATGGAGGGTTCGTCCAGCAGCATGACCTTGGGTTTGGACATCAGGGCACGGCCGATGGCGAGCATCTGCTGTTCCCCGCCCGACAGGGTGCCGGCCGCCTGCAGGCGGCGCTCCTTGAGACGGGGAAAAAGCGCGTAGACCCCCTCCAGGTCGGCTGCGGCCCGGGCGCGAAAACCGAAAAAGCGGGGCAGGCGGCTATAGGCGCCCAGCAGCAGGTTGTCTTCCACCGAGAGCGGACCGAATACCTTCCGCCCCTCCGGCGAGTGGGCCAGGCCGAGGCGGGCGATACGGGATGCGTCGAATTCCTGGACCAGCCTGCCGTCCAGCAGCACGCGTCCCCGGTTCGGCTTGAGCATCCCGGAAATGGCCCGCATGGTGGTGGTCTTGCCCGCGCCGTTCGCGCCGATCAGGGCCACCACCGAGCCCGCTTTCACTTCCAGGGAAATGTCCACGAGCACCTCGCTCGTTCCGTATCCTGCATGCAGATTTTCGACCGTCAGCACTGATTCATCCTTCCCTTCATCCGGCCAGGGCGGGCGCGGCGGCGTCTGCCGAATCGTCGGACATGCCCAGATAGGCCTCGATCACCTTGGGATCGCGCTTGACCTGCTCCGCGGTTCCGGCCGCGATGATCCGGCCGCCATCCAGCACCGTCACCACGCTGCACAGTTCGCTGATCACGTCCATGTGATGCTCGATCAGGATGATGCTGATCCCCCGCTCATGGATGCGCTTGATGATCTCCGTCAACTTGGTCACGTCAGGGTGGGCCAGGCCTGCGGCCGGTTCGTCCAGGATCAGTAGCTCAGGTTTGCGTGCCAGCGCGCGGGCGATTTCGAGGAAGCGCTGGTCGCCATAGGTCAGGTCCCTGGCGCGGGTGCGTGCCTGCGCCTGCAGGCCCACCAGTTCCAGCAAGGCCAGGGCAGCGGCGCCCGCGCGTTTTTCCTCGCCTTTGGCGAATCCCAGCAGAACCAGCGGCAGGGGACTACGGTAAACGTCCTTGAGGGCGACCATGACGTTGTCCAGGGCGCTCAGTTCGCCGAACAGCTGGAGATTCTGGAAGGTGCGCGCCACCCCGGTCCGTGCCACCTTGAACAGGCTCCCTGCGGGCAGGGGCTTGCCCCGTAGCAGGATGTCGCCTCCGGTGGGGACGTACAGGCCGGAAATGACGTTCACCGCCGTGCTTTTGCCCGAGCCGTTGGGGCCGATGAGACCGTGGATCTCCCCCGCCCGTACCGTCATGGAGACGCCGTCCACCGCTTTGACGCCGCCGAAATACCGTTCCAGGCCGCGCAACTCAAGAAGCGCACCGCCGTCCACTACCCGCTTCGGCAGGACGGCGTCCAGCGAGGCCGGTGCCGGCAAGGGGGGCGGGTCGATGTGGAACAGCCCGGTGAGGAAGCGGGCGGCGAATCCCATCAGCCCCTCCGGCAAGCCCACCACGACGGAAAACAGCATCAAGGCGAAAATCGCCTTGCGCCAGTCCTCCGTGTTTTCCACGATCAGGCTCCCCGCCATCAGGATTCCCATGGCGACGACGGGCGCCAGAGCCTGAAACGGGCGGGTGGTTTTTTTCAGCAGGCCTTGGCCGCCGGCGGCCAAGGCCACCAGCAGCCCGATGGCGGAAATGACCTGAAACAGTTCCCGATTGGACAGCAGGTTGGGCAGCAGGGCGATCAGGGAGGCGCCTACCAGTGCCCCCCACAGGCTCTTGCGCCCCCCCAGCACCACGCCCAGGAGCAGGATCACCATCAGGTCCCAGCCGAAGCTTTGGGGCTGGAGATACTGGAAATTGAAGGCATACAGTCCCCCCGCCAGGCCGCCCAGGCCGGAGCACAGGGCAAAGCCGGCCACCTTGTGGCGGTATGTCCCCACCCCCATGGCATCGGTGGCGATGGGGCTGTCACGCAGGGCCTCGAAGGCCCTTCCCCACTGCGACGAAAGCAGGTTGCGCATGGCCAGCCAGACCAGGGCAAGCAGCAGCAGGCACAGCCAGAAGAAACCCGGCGCATCCAGCGTCATGCCGAGAAAGGCCGGTCGGGTGACCTGCAGGCCCTGGGCGCCCAGGGTCAGTCCTTCCCACTCGTTCAGCGTGGTCGCGCTGAGGGCCGAAAAACTCAGGGTCGCCAGCGCGAACTGGGGGCCTTCCAGACGCAGCGCGGGAAAGGCCAGCAAGGTCCCGAACAGGACGCCCACCCCAAGGGCCATCGCCAGCGCGGCCAGCATGCCGAAGTCGAAATGGGCCACGCTGAGGCCGGCCGCGTAAGCGCCCAGACCGAGAAAGGCGGCGTGGGCAAGGTTCACCTGACCAAGGTAGCCCACCGTGACATCGAGACCGATCAGCAGGATCCCGTAGATCGCCAGCAGGGTCAGCAAACCCAGGACGTAGCTGTTGTCCACCATCAGGGGAATCGCGGCAAGCAGCGCCAGGGCCGCCAGTTCGGCGCCACGAATCAGTAACAGGCGTTTCCACATTTTCGTTACACCTTCCGGATGCTGGCCTTGCCGAACACCCCGTTGGGGCGTACGGCCAGCGCGAGAATGAGCAGGACCAGACCGGGCGCCTCGCGCCAGCCGCTGCCGAGGTAGAAACTGGTGAGACTTTCCAGGGCGCCGAGGAAAAGGCCGATCAGCACCACCCCGAAACCGGAATCGAGGCCCGCCACCACGGCCACCGAGAACGCCTTGAGGATCAGCACCGACGCCATGGTCGGTCCCACCGTGGTGATCGGTGCGACCAGGATGCCCGCCATTGCGGCCACCAGGCCCGAGAGGCCGTAGGAAAGCTGGATCGTGCGGGTGGCCGAGATCCCCATCAGCTGGGCGGCATCCCGATCCGCGGACACTGCCTCGAAAGCCTTGCCCAGCAGAGTCTTGCGCTTGAACAGTTCCACCAGTCCCATGACCGTCAGCACGCCGATGGCCACCGACAGTTCCAGCGGCGTGACGTCGATTCCGAAAAAGTGCAGCGGATCGGAGGGAATGGGGGTGGGGAAGGGTCGGTCGTCACGGCCCCAGATGTTTTCGGCTGCGGAGAAGCCCAGCAGGCCCAGAATGATGGTGAGCAGGATCCAGCCCTCGCCCTTCTGCTCCAGTGACAGACGCACTGCCGCCCGCTCGACGAACAAACCCAGTATCACGCCGAACAGCATGCCTCCCGGCACCACCAGCCAGTAGGGCAGGCCGCTATCGATGAGGGTCAGGCTGAACAGGGCGGACAGCATCACCAGTTCGCCCTGGCCGAAATTGATGCTCTTGCTGGTGGCGAAAGTCAGCTGAAAGCCATAGGCGATCAGGGCGTAGACCATGCCCATCAGCGCCCCGCTCACGGCGAGTTGAACGATCAAAAGGGTATACATGTTTTTGTTGTCCAGGCTGAAATGCAGCCGGGGAGGGCGAGCTCCTCCCCCTCGCTTATTACCTTATTTGCCGGCGCCCTTCATCAGACGCTGACGGTCGGCCTTGTTGGCGAACGCCACCCGGCCGTCCTGGACCATGCCCATCACCACCTGGTTACGGCGGAATGCCTCATGCGTCTGCTCGTTGGCGGGATCCCATTTGGCATAGGGTTGCTTCCAGGTGGCGATCACGCCTTTCACCGGTTCGCGAAGGTCTTCCAGAGCGTCCTTGATCTTGTGGGTATCCGTGCTTTTCGCCTGCTTGACGGCGGCGGCGAAGACGTAAACCGCGTCGTAACCCTCGGCGGCGGACATCGGCGAAGGAATGCGGTCCACGCCATAGGCCTTGTGATAGCTGTCGATGAAGTTTCTGGCTTTTGGCGTGATGGGATCTTCGATGAAGGTCTGCGGCATCAGGGTACCGTTGCCGTTCTTGCCCGCGTTGTCGATAAAGTTGGACATCGAGAGGGTCCAGCCGCCGATCAGAGGAGCCTTCAAGCTCAGCTTCGCCATGCCATTGGATACGGCGGCCAGTTCCGGCCCGATGCCCCAGATCAGGATCGCCTGGGCGCCGCCGAGCTTGGCTTTCAGCAACTGGGCGGTCATATCCTTGTCGCCGATGTTGAATTTTTCCGTGGCCACCACCTGCAGCTTGTTGCCCTGTAACTTGATCTGGTTGAGGAGATCGTCGCGCCCGGATACCCCGTAGTTGGTCGAATCATGGATGATCGCCACCTTGGTGAGCTTGCGGCTGATGGCCTCTTCCACCACCATGGCGGCCTGGATGCCGTCATCGGCGGAGAAGCGGAAGATGGACAGATCCTTCACCCCGGCCTTGCTCCACTGGGTCATGGATGCGGACCCAGCGGCCGGCGTGATGATCTTGGTGATGCCTTTTTCCTGGAAGTACTTGTCCCCCGCCAGACAGACGCCGGTATTCACCGTGCCGATCACGCCCGCCAGATCGTTCATCGACGCCAGTTCCTGGGCGATCAGGGCACCGCGCTCGTTCTTCGCCTCGTCGTCCCGCTCGATCACCTCGATCTTCATTTTCTGGGTGCCGACCTGAATGCCGCCGGCGCGGTTGATTTCATCGATCGCCAGTTTGGCACCGTCGCGCATGGAAACGCCCATCGGCGCCGAGCCGCCGGTAAAGGGCCCGGTCAAGGCAATCTTGACCGTATCCGCGGCGTACGCCTGCAGCGTGAACAAACTCATCGTGAGAGCGGCCAACATCGTTTTTTTCATGATCTCAATCTCCGTCCAAAGTTTAGATACATCCACCCAGCCCCCGGCCTGCGCCGCGGCTGTGGGGATTATAGGTCGAACATTCACGGGACATGGGGTAAGCCGCTGGCGCGGATGGCCATATTGGCGCGATGCGCCCCGATTCAACGGCTCGCCCTGATCTCTGCCACCACCGGCGCGTGATCCGAGGGCCGTTCCAGCTTGCGCATGTCGCGGTCGATGGCGCTGGACGTGCAGGCAGCCGCCAGCGGCGCGGAGAGCAGGATGTGGTCGATGCGCAGGCCGTGGTTGCGGCGGAAACCCATCATGCGGTAGTCCCACCACGAAAAGCTTTTCTCAGGCTGCTCGAACAGGCGGAAGCTGTCCTTCAGACCGAGTGCCAGCAGCGCGCGGAAACGCGTGCGTTCGGGCTCCGACACCAGCACGCAGTCTTTCCACGCTGCGGGATCGTGCACGTCGCGGTCTTCCGGCGCGACGTTGTAATCGCCGAGCACGGCGAGGCGGGGGTGACGCGCCAGTTCATCCTTCAGCCAGGCGGTCAGTGCATCGAACCAGGCGAGCTTGTAGGGATATTTGTCGGAATCGAGACTCTGCCCGTTGGGGCAATACACGCATATCAGCCGCACGCCGTCGACGGTGGCGGCGATGACGCGTTTCTGTTCGTCGTCGAATCCGGGGATACCGATGCTGACGTCGGTGGGGTCCGCACGGCTGAGGATGGCGACGCCGTTGTAGGTTTTTTGGCCGGCGAAAACGACGCGATAGCCGGCGGCCGCCAGGTCGGCGACGGGAAAGGCATCGTCGGTGAGCTTGGTTTCCTGCAGGCACACTGCATCGGGCTGGCGGGTGGCGAGAAAGTCCAGCAGTTGGGGCAGGCGGACCTTGAGGGAGTTGACGTTCCAGGCGGCGATTTTCATGCCGCCGAGTGTAGCGCATACGATTCCACATGGGCTCTAGCCCATAGTGGATCGGAGTACCCACAAGGGGCATCGCGATCCTTTAGGGCATACGATTCCACATGGGCTTTTACCCTGAAGGGCACAAGAGCCCATAGTGGATCGGAGTACCCCGCAAGGGGGGATTGAAAAGAATCCTTCAGGGCAGCCATTGGGGGGCTGCGGCAGGCTCAGGGGGCCGGGGCGCGTGGCGCCTGCTTAATGTGCCGGCGTTGCGGGTGCGGGGGCCGCGGTAGGTGTGGCTGCGGCAGCGGGTTTGCTGCCCGCAGGGGCCGATTTGGGATAGCCGGCACGATCGAGTGCGGCCTGCCACTGGCCGGCTTCGAAGCCGTCGATCCGGTCGCTGCCGACGACGAGCACCGGCACGCTTGTGCGACCCGTGAGCTTCTGCAGTTCGGCCTGTGCCTCGGGACTGGCTTGCGGATCCTTGTTGCTGAAAGGGACCCCGCGCTGCGTGAGCAGCTGCCGCGCCTGGTCGCAGGGGGCGCCGCAGGCGCTGGCGTACAGGGTGATCGGATATTTCTCGCGCGCGGTTTTGGTGGCGTAAGACTCGCCGGTTTCGATGACGCTGCCCTTGAATGCCTTTTGCTGGGCGTTGTGGATGTTCGGAGGCGGCGGCTGGTCGCTGTAAACCGTGCGGCCTTGCGGGTCTTTCCATTGATATAGCGAGGCGGCCGCCAGCGACGTGCTTGCCGCCGCCAGCCACACTGCCATCATGATGCGTCCTGCTTTCATGCCGCGCTCCCGAAAGTCGTAATCACCTTTTTAACGGAGGGGCCCCCCGCGAACTTTAAGCCATGCCGTTGTGCCGCAGCAGGGCGTCGATGGTCGGCTCGCGGCCGCGGAAGGCCTTGAACGATTCGAGCGCCGGGCGGGCGCCGCCCTGGGCGAGGATTTCGCTCCAGAAACGGTGGCCGACTTCGGGGTTGAGCACGCCACCGTAACCCTCGGCCTCGTCTTCGAACAGCGCGTAGGCGTCGGCCGACAGCACTTCCGCCCACTTGTAGCTGTAGTAGCCGGCCGCGTAGCCGCCGGCGAAGATGTGCGAGAAGTTGTTGGGGAAGCGGTTGTAGGCAGGCGGGATGATGACCGCGACCTGGCGGCGGATGTCATTGATCAAATCCAGCGCGGTGCGGCTGCCGCTGGGGTCGAAGTCGTCGTGCAGGTGCATGTCGAAGCTGGCGAACTCGATCTGGCGCAGCGTCTGCAGGCCGGACTGGAAATTCTTCGCCGCCAGCATCTTGTCGAACAGCGCGCGCGGCAGCGGCTCGCCGGTGTCGACGTGTGCGGTCATGTGCTTCAGTACGTCCCATTCCCAGCAGAAGTTCTCCATGAACTGGCTCGGCAGTTCGACCGCATCCCACTCGACGCCGTTGATGCCGGACACGCCGAGTTCCTCGATCTGCGTCAGCAGGTGGTGCAGGCCGTGGCCGGTTTCGTGGAACAGCGTGATGACCTCGTCGTGGGTGAAGAGGGCAGGTTTGTCGCCTACCGGCCCGGAGAAATTGCAGTTGAGGTAGGCCACCGGCGTCTGGATGCCGTCAGCGGTCTTGCGACGGGTGATGACGTCGTCCATCCAGGCGCCGCCGCGCTTGGAGGCGCGCGCATAAAGGTCGAGGTAGAACTGGCCGACGCGCTGGCCGCCGTGGTCGGTGAGCGTGTAGAACTTCACGTCCGGGTGCCATACCGGCGCCTTGTCCTCGCGCACGTGCAGGCCGTAGAGCGTCTCGATCAGCCGGAACAGGCCGGCCAGCACGCGCGGCTCGGGGAAGTACTGCTTTACCTCCTGGTCGGAGAAGCTGTAGCGGGCGACGCTCAGCTTCTCCGAGGCATAGGTGGTGTCCCAGGCCTGCAGATCCGCGAGGTCCAGCGCGTCGCGGGCGAAGGCCTTGAGCTCGGCGTAGTCCTTTTCGGCGTAGGGGCGGGCGCGGACGCCCAGCTCGTCGAGGAACTTCAGCACCTCGGCCGGCGTGTCGGCCATCTTGGCCGCCAGCGATACCTCGGCATAGCTCCCGAATCCCAGCAGCTCGGCCGCTTCACGACGCAGCCGGAGGATGCTGCCGATCAGTGGCGTGTTGTCGAGCTCGGGCTTACCGAATTCGGAGGCGCGGGTGACGTAGGCGCGGTACACCTGCTCGCGCAGGCCACGGTTGTCGGCGTACTGCATCACCGGCAGGTAGGACGGCATGTGCAGGGTGATCTTGAAACCCGATTTGCCATCGGTCTCGGCCGCCGCTTTCATCATCGCCAGCACGTCGTCCGGCACCCCGGCGAGCTGGGCCGCGTCGTCGAGATAGAGCGCGAAGTCGTTGGTGGCGTCGAGCAGGTTTTCCTCGAACTTGGCCGACAGTTGCGCCAGCTCCTCCTGTACCTGCATGAAGCGGGCCTTCCTGTCGGTCGGCAGCTCGGCACCGCCGAGACGGAAGTCGCGCAGTTCGTTGTCGACGATCTTCCTGCGCGGGGCGGACAGCGCGGCGAAATCGGAACGCGCCTTGAGCGCCTTGAATTTGGCGAAGAGCGCCTCGTTCTGCCCCAGCTCGGCGTAATACACGGTGATCTTCTGCAGGTTGGCGTTGTAGACCTCGCGCAACTCGGGCGAATCCATCACCGAATGCAGGTGCGACACCTGGCCCCAGGCGCGGCCGAGTCTTTCGTTCGCGTCGTCGAGCGGGGTGACGAAGGCGTCCCACTCGGCCGGGGTGTCGGCGGCTTCCGCGCGCTGGACCGCCGCGCGCGCGTCGGCCAGCAGTTGGTCGATGGCGGGGGTGACGAATTCAGGCTTGAATTCGGCAAAACGGGGCAGGCCGGAAAAATCGAGCAGGGGGTTGTTGCCCATCGGGGTAGTCATGGCAAATCTTTCACAAAGTGGACGCAGGGGAAGCGGAGGAAAAGCGACAACGCACAGCGATTATAATTTGAGCCCGGTTCCGTCGCGTTTCAACCCCTGGACAACCATGGCCTTAGATCCCATTGCCCCCTACCGGGGCATCCATCCTCAACTCGCCGCCGGCGCCTGGGTGCACCCGCGCGCCACGGTGATCGGCGAAGTCAGCCTAGGGCGGGACGCTTCGGTATGGCCGGGCGCGGTGCTCCGCGGCGACGTCAACTCGATCGTCATCGGCGAGGCGAGCAACATCCAGGACAACAGCGTGCTGCACGTGTCGCACAAGACGCCGGCCAACCCCGCGGGCGGGCCGCTGGTCGTCGGCGCGCGCGTGACCGTCGGCCATACGGTGATCCTGCATGCCTGTACGATCGGGGACGAATGCCTGATAGGCATGGGTTCGATCATCCTGGACCGCGCGGTGGTGCAGAAACACGTGCTGCTGGGCGCCGGCTCGCTGGTGCCCGAAGGCAAGGTGCTCGAATCCGGGCACCTCTATCTCGGCCGCCCTGCCAAGCTGGTGCGCCGGCTGACCGATGAGGAAATCGCCTATTTCAATTATTCCGCGCAGCACTATGTCGCGTTGGCGCGGTCGTACCCAAACGTTTAACTCCATGGAATCCGTATGAAACTCGCCAAACCCCTCCTCATAGCCGTGGCCGCGCTCGCCATTGCGGGCGCGCTGGTGTATGCCCTGACGGAAAAGCCCGCCGCGCCCGCCTCGGCCTTCACTACCCTGGAAGGAAAATCCATCACCCTCAACGATCTGCGCGGCAAGATCGTGCTGGTCAACTTCTGGGCGACCTCCTGTCCCGGCTGCGTCAAGGAAATGCCCAACCTCGTCGAAACCTACAAGCAGTACAAGGACCGCGGCTTCGAAATCGTCGCGGTGGCGATGAGCTACGATCCGCCCAACTACGTCGCCAATTTTGCGAAGACGCGGCAGCTGCCGTTTCCTGTCGCACTCGACGTCAACGGCGAGCACGCGCGCGCCTTCGGCAACGTGCAGCTCACGCCCACCAGCTTCATCATCGGCAAGGACGGCCGCATCATCGAAGAGAAACTGGGCGATCTCGATTTTCCCAAGCTGAAGGCCATGCTCGACAAGGAATTGTCATGATCAGGGCGCTCGCCGCTGCCGCCTTGCTGCTGATGCTGGCGGCATGCGGAGCAATTCCCGGCCAGCCCCAGGCGCATAAGAAGCCGGCTCCGCCGGGACCGCCTCCACCGTCGATGCCCGACATCCCGCTGGTCTGTCCGACCGAAACCAGACTCTGCCCCGACGGCCGGTCCGTCGGCCGCAACCCGGCGAACGAATGCGAGTTCGACGCCTGCCCCGGCACCACCCCCCAATAAATTTCCCGGATTTCTTCTTTCATGGCGCAATACGTTTATTCCCTCAACCGCGTTGGCAAGATCGTTCCGCCCAAGCGGCAGATCCTCAAGGACATTTCGCTCAGCTTCTTCCCCGGCGCCAAGATCGGCTTGCTCGGTCTCAACGGCTCCGGCAAGTCCTCGCTGATCCGCATCATGGCCGGCGTCGACAAGGACATCGAGGGCGAAGCCATCCCGATGCCGGGCATCCGCATCGGCTACCTGCCGCAGGAGCCGCAGCTCGACCCAGCGCATACGGTGCGCCAGGCGGTGGAAGCGGGGCTGGGCGAGATCGTCGCGGCGAAAACGCGGCTGGATGAAATCTACGCGGCCTATGCCGAGCCCGACGCCGACTTCGACAAGCTGGCCGAGGAGCAGGCGAAGTGCGAGGCCATCCTCGCCACCGCCGGTGCCGACCTCGACACGCAGATGGAAATCGCCGCGGATGCCTTGAGATTGCCGCCGTGGGACGCCGTCATCGGCAACCTGTCGGGCGGCGAGAAGCGCCGCGTCGCGCTGTGCCAGCTGCTGCTGTCCAATCCCGACATGTTGCTGCTGGACGAGCCGACCAACCACCTCGACGCCGAATCGGTCGACTGGCTGGAGCAGTTCCTGGTGCGCTATCCGGGCACCGTGGTGGCGGTGACGCACGACCGCTACTTCCTCGACAACGCCGCCGAGTGGATCCTCGAACTCGACCGCGGCCACGGCATCCCGTGGAAGGGCAACTACACCAGCTGGCTGGAGCAGAAGGAGGCACGGCTGGAGACCGAATCCAAGCAGGAAGCCGGCCGCATCAAGACGATGAAGCAGGAACTCGAATGGGTGCGGCAGAACCCCAAGGCGCGCCAGGCCAAGTCGAAGGCGCGTCTGGCGCGCTTCGAGGAGCTGAACTCGGTCGAGTACCAGAAGCGCAACGAGACGCAGGAAATCTTCATCCCGGTCGGCGAGCGGCTGGGCGACAAGGTGATCGACTTCCATAACGTCACCAAATCCTTCGGCGACCGCTTGCTGATCGACAACCTCAGCTTTTCGATTCCGCCCGGCGCCATCGTCGGCATCATCGGCCCCAACGGCGCCGGCAAGTCGACCTTCTTCAAGATGATCACCGGCCAGGAGAAGCCCGACAGCGGCGAAGTCGAGATCGGCCAGACGGTGAAGCTCGCCTACGTCGACCAGAGCCGCGACGCGCTCGCCGCCAACAAGACCGTCTTCGATGAAGTCGCCGAAGGCCGCGACATCCTCACCGTCGGCCGCTACGAAACGCCGTCGCGCGCCTACCTCGGCCGCTTCAATTTCAAGGGTGGCGACCAGCAGAAACTGGTCGGCAACCTGTCCGGCGGCGAACGCGGCCGGCTGCACATGGCGAAGACGCTGATCGCCGGCGGCAACGTGCTGCTGCTGGACGAACCGTCGAACGACCTCGACGTGGAAACCCTGCGCGCGCTGGAAGACGCACTGCTCGAATTCGCCGGCTGCGTGCTGGTGATTTCGCACGACCGCTGGTTCCTCGACCGCATCGCCACCCACATCCTCGCCTTCGAAGGCGATTCGCAGGTGAGCTTCTTCCCCGGCAACTACCAGGAATACGAGGCCGACAAGAAGAAACGGCTGGGCGAGGAGGGCGCCAAGCCCAAGCGCATCCGCTACAAGCCGATCAGCCGGTAAAAGACGGGGGCGGCGCGGCCCGTTTCGACGTTCAGGGGGCTGTCGGAGGCAGCTCGAGCTTCTGCAGTTCCCACCTGGCTTCGGCATGGGTGGGATCGAGTTCGAGTACCTGGCGGAAATTCGCTGCGGCTTCCCGCAGCCGCCCCAGCCCCAGATTCGCCTGCCCGGATGCCATCCACGCCTGCGGGTCGGCCGGCTCCTGCAGCGTCCAGTCGGTGGCGAGTGCAGACAGTTCGCGCCACTTCTTCTTCGCGTTGAGGTCGCAGGCGGCGAGGAAGTAGCCGCTGCTGCGCGAAGGGTTTTGCCAGAAAGGTGTACCTGCCACGAGATCGGACGGGGCGAGTTGGCTCAACTGCTTCATCCAGCCGACGGGGAGGGCGAAATTGAACGTGCTCCCGCTGCGCGATTTGAAGGTGAGGATGCCGGCCAGTTCGCCTGTGGCCGTGAACAGGCCGCCGCCGCTTGCACCCGGGCTGAAAGAGGCTGAGGTCTGGATGACCTTGCCGTTCGCGCAGGGGCACGTGAAGAGCCCCTTGATATGGCCCTTGCTGGCGCTGAATATGCCGCCCGAATAGCCGACCGCGTAGACCACCTGGCCCACGCGTACCTCATCCGGCGTGGCGACCGGCGGCGGCGCGCCTGGGCTGCCGGGCAGATCGAGCAGGCAAAGGTCGCGGTAGGCGTCGCCGCTGACGAGGCGGGCAGGCCAGGACGATCGCCCTTGGGATGCCGCGATCTGGCTGGCGTTGCGCACCA
The DNA here is from genome assembly GCA_016195805.1 of Hydrogenophilales bacterium. Classification (GTDB taxonomy): domain Bacteria; phylum Pseudomonadota; class Gammaproteobacteria; order Burkholderiales; family Thiobacillaceae; genus Thiobacillus. Next base: position 265,566 of record JACPYT010000003.1, on the reverse strand, counting down.
CATGGCAATTGGTGAGGAGCCGGTCCGCGGCGATCCTTACCGCCGACCCGCTCTCGCGGGTGCCGTCGTTGCGCAACACGTCGATTTTCAGGACCCAGTTCTGCCATGCCGGCAGATCTGCCGCCAGGGTCGGGCCCACGTTTGCCGCCAGAAGCAGCATGACCCAGATCAGGAAATGGCCGCACCGTAGCATGAAGATCTCTGACCGATTCGCCCGCCACAAGGGATTCAAAAATTCAATGATCGACGTGCGCTGGGTCGGCTATAAAAAGAGGCTCAGGGAGAGACAGGATAATCCAATAAACGACCAGCTTCACGGTCGGGAGTTCCGGCCAACCAGGCGCGAATGACGCTGCTGGTCTGTTTCGGAAGGAGTGCGCATCATGAAAACTGTCCAAATGAGTGTGGCGTTGGCCGGCATGGCAGGGGCTGCTTTGCTGGTCCTCGCGGTTCCCGTTACTCGGGCTGCGACCTGGGATAACTTCTACAGCAACGCCAGCAAACCTTTACCCAGCAGTTCAACTCAGCAGGTCGCATCCTCGGCGTCTCCCGGCCAGGGATTCGATATCTACAATACGGGTAGCGGCGCAAAAATCGAGCGCTTCGAACAACAGGCCTATATGGGGACGTCCCTGGGCTCGGCGGCGAGCCACGGATGGGATATCTACCAGATGGGCGAGGGCGACCGTGTGCCTTGATAAAAGCTGATTTTCCCGGCGCGGCGCATTGACGATTCCGTGCAGGCGCCGCGCCTGTCTCATCGTCTGGCGCTTGTCAGTAGTGCGGCGGAATCTCGTCGCGCGGCGTGCGTGTCTCGTCTGGTCGCACGTCCTGCAACTGGCGGTGCAGCAGACGGAGCTGCTCCTGCAACAGGTCGATCTGGGCCTGCTGGCGGACCACGGTTTGGTTGAGCGTTTCGAGCAGGTCTTCGGCGAAGGCGAGCTTGGTTTCGAGTTCGGTCAGGCGAGTTTCAATCATGGTGCGGGCGCTTTCAGAAGAGGCGTGACCAGTTTCTCCAGCCGGGCGTAATACACCTGACCAGCGATCTTGTGGCGGATGTGGCCGTCCGCATCGAGGATGAACGAGGTCGGCACGCTCGTGATGTTGCCGAACACCGCGGCCACCGAGGCGTTGGTCGGCGCGGCCTGGAAGCCATAGCCCTTGTCCTTCATCCAGGCGGCAATTTTTTCCGGCGGATCGTCGACACTGATCGCGATGACCTCGAAGCCGCGGTTTCGATAATCCCGCGTGAACGCTTCGATCGCCGGCATCTCCTTGCGGCAATACGGGCACCAGGTCGCCCAGAAGTTCACCAGCACGACCTTGCCCCTGAGCGTGGTTGTTGACGCTTCAGCGTCTTTACAACCACGGCCTGCCCCTTGCGGGCAGAGCGATCCACTCTTGACCGTGCGGCCATCGGTCAGCGTGACCTGCCAGGGCGCGACGGCGCGATTCTCGTTGCTGACGTCGGCCGGCGGGCGAAACCACAGCCAGGCGATCAAACCCAGTAAAATCAGGGTCAGCGGACTCGGTGTCCATTTTTTTACGAAGGCGCGTCTATCCATGCTGTGGCTGAAATCGTTTCATATCGTGATGGTGGTCAGCTGGTTCGCCGGCCTGTTCTACCTGCCGCGCATCTTCGTCAACCTGGCGATGGAGACCAACGAAGCCGCCTACGACCGCCTGCTGCTGATGGCGCGCAAATTGTATCGGTTTGTCACGCCCATCATGGTTCTTACCCTGATTACCGGCGTCTGGCTGTGGCTGGCCTACTGGTTGCCGACCATGGGCTGGCTGTGGCTCAAGCTCGCGCTGGTCGCCGGGCTGGTCGGCTATCACCATGTCTGCAAGAAGCTGCTGCGCGACTTCGAAGCCCGTCAGAACACGAAATCGCACGTCTGGTTCCGCTGGTTCAATGAAATCCCGGTGATCGTGCTGCTGGTCGTGGTATTGCTGGTCGTGTTGAAGCCTTTTTGAGAAAGCCCTGTTTGAAGCCCGAATCCCGTCGTACCAAAACGCCGCATCCTGCCCGCCCCGAGCGTGAGGCGCTGCCACCTGCCAGCCACTTTGCCACCTGCCCGCGCGGGCTGGAGGAATTGCTGGTTGCCGAACTGAACACAGCCGGTGCACAGGTCGTGCGCCAGCTGCCGGCCGGCGTGCTGTTCATGGCCGATGCCGCCGCCGAGATGCGCGCCAACCTCACCTCGCGCATTGCCACCCGCATCCTGCGCAAGGTCGGCTACACCCGCTATCGCAAGGAAGAGCACATCTACCGCGCCGCGCTCGACCTGCCGTGGCCGGAGTGGTTCGACGTCAGCAAGACCATCGCGGTGAAAGTGGGGGCGCAGAACGCGCCGCTGAAGAGCCTCAACTTCATCACGCTCAAGATCAAGGACGCGATCTGCGACCGCTTCCGCGAGGAAACCCGCGAGCGTCCGAGCGTCGACACCGAAGCGCCCGACGTCCCTGTGTACGCCTTCTTCACCCCGGACGCGGTGACCTTCTACCTCGACACCAGCGGCGAGCCCCTGTTCAAGCGCGGCTTCAAGCGCGAGGCGAGCGCGGCGTCGATCAAGGAGAACCTCGCCGCCGGGCTGCTCATGCTGTCCGGCTGGGAGCCCGGCACGCCGCTGCTCGACCCCATGTGCGGTGCCGGCACCATCCTGCTCGAGGCGGCCGACATGGCGCTGAACCGGGCGCCGGGACGCAGCCGCCATTTCGCCTTCGAGCATTACCGCGACTTCGACGCCGCGCTGTGGCTGCGCATCAAGGCCGAGGCGAAGGCCAAGGAAAAGCCGTTGACGCACCTGCCGATCTTCGGCGCCGACCAGGACCGCTGGGTGCTCGACAAGGCGCGCAACAATCTTGAGGCCGCGGGCTATGCGGATGCAATCGAGCTGAAAGTGTCGGATGTGCTCGATCTGAAGCCGCCGACGCCGGTCGGCACCATCGTCACCAACCCGCCCTACGGCGAGCGCATCGGCGAGGCCGAAGAGCTGGCCGAGTGGTATCCGCTACTGGGCGACTGGCTGAAGCAGAACTTCGCCGGCTGGGAGGCGTGGATCATTTCCGGCGATCCGCTGCTGCCCAAGCTGTTCGGCCTCAAGGCCAGCCGCCGCATCCCGCTGTTCAACGGGCCGATCGAGACGCGCTTCCTGCAGTACAAGGTGATTGCGGGGTCGATGAAGGCGAAGAAGCCGGCTGGGTAGCTGGGAATAATGGAGTCTGAGCCTATTTGTTCTTCGTTCTGTTTGTTCTCGCTTAGGTAATACGAGGAGGACATTGATGTCACAAGTTCATCCCTTACGAAGGGTAGTCGAGATTTGCGAGGAGGTGCTTTCCCGCGCTCGAGAAAGTTCTAGATCTTCTGCACGCGTCCTCTACGGCCATGGTTTGTTCGCGAAAGCCGTTCAGCATGGGCGCTCTATCGTGACACTGGCAAGCGGAGAACATGAAACCGATGTGGGTGCTATTTGCGTTCTTTCCCGTTGCGTCATGGAGGTACAAAAGGCCGCTTCCTATTTCCTTGAGGTTGGCCTATCCAAAGACGAAGCGCACATGCGCTTGCATCTGTTCTTACTGAATCACTCTACAGATCTTGAAAAGATTCATAGCCGCTTCAGTATGTCAAAGTCCGATTTTTGGCATCGTATGGGGCGCGAATGGTCGCTGGATGAGCTCGCCAAGAACCCTGTCTTCATGTCGCTCGATGAAAAGCACAGAGAAAATCTGAGCCGCGGGAAATCGCCGTATCTCCACGCGCGATACTTAGGTCCGAGGCTGCTACCTCTGCACATTGAAAGTGGGCTATACACTCTCTTCTCGCACAGCGCCCATTCATTCTCACTCGGCCTGCCAGAGGTTGGAGGAGGAGCCGCCAGTCCGGCAGGTGCTGTCAACTCGTTCTTCTTGGCGGTCGATTCAGCTTCTCTTCACTTGGCATCTTTCGGGTTGCTGTATTGGCGTATGCGCCACCGGGCAATTAAGCAATTCCTCCCTCACGAAAGGCGAGCCCTGGAGGAAGCGGCGTCACCCGCTCTCCTTATCAAACGCTTGGATGAAATCCGTGTGAGGTACCCCAAGTGGTGACATCTACCTCTCGGGCAACCGCACCGCAAGCGTTGCTTGCGGGTTCGCTCTACTCTTCGGGCGTCGCCAGCTCCCGAACTCGAATGTTATGTTGTACCAATGAGAATCGGGGCCTTGCGCCCCGTTCTCTTTTGCACGTGCGATGACTCAAACGATATCGAGGTGATCCAGCCCCGCCATCATGTCGCGGCCCTTGGCTTCCTGGCCGTGCAGCTTGATCTGCAGGCGCAGGTCGTTGAGGCTGTCGGCGTTCCTGAGCGCATCCTCGTAGGAAATCATGCCGGCTTCGTAGAGGTCGAACAGCGCCTGGTCGAAGGTCTGCATGCCGAGTTCGCGCGACTTCGACATGATTTCCTTGATCTCGTGGACCTGGCCCTTGAAGATCAGGTCGGCAATGAGCGGCGAGTTGAGCAGGATTTCGACGGCGGCGACGCGGCCGTTGGTGCCTTTCCTCGGGATCAGGCGCTGCGAGATGAAGGACTTGAGGTTGAGCGACAGGTCCATCAGCAGTTGGTCGCGCTTTTCCTCGGGGAAGAAGTTGATGATGCGGTCGAGCGCCTGGTTGGCGCTGTTGGCGTGCAGGGTCGACAGGCACAGGTGGCCGGTTTCGGCGAAGGCGATGGCGTATTCCATGGTGTCGCGGTCGCGGATTTCGCCGATCAGGATGACGTCGGGCGCCTGGCGCAGGGTGTTCTTCAGTGCGGAGAACCAGTTGTCGGTGTCGATGCCGACTTCGCGCTGGGTGATGATGGATTTCCGGTGCTCGTGCACGTATTCGATCGGGTCCTCGACCGTGATGATGTGGCCGGCGTCGTTCTCGTTGCGATAGCCGACCATCGCGGCGAGCGAGGTCGATTTACCGGTACCCGTGCCGCCGACGAAGATGACCAGCCCGCGCTTGATCATCGCGACGTCGCGCAGGATCGGCGGCAGGTTGAGGTCCTCCATCTTCGGGATCTTGGTGTTGATCGTCCGCATCACGACGCCGACGCGGCCCTGCTGCACGAAGACGTTGACGCGGAAGCGGCCGATCTCGGGCGGGCTGATCGCGAAGTTGGATTCGTTGGTGGCCTCGAAGTCCTTCCACTGCCGCTCGTTCATGATCGAACGCGCGAGTTCGCTGGTGTGCGCGGGGGTCAGGCTCTGGTTCGACACCGGGGTGATCTTGCCGTCGACCTTGATGGCAGGGGGAAAGCCGGCGGTGAGGAAGAGGTCGGAAGCGTTCTTCGCCAACATCAGGCGCAGCAGGTCGTGGATGGTTTTTTCAGCGTTCATTGGTCAAATCCTCTGCCCGAGTTGGGCCTCAACCCACGAAGGTGTCTTTGTTTTGCGCCGCGGCGCGCGCCACGTTCGACGCGATCACGTTGCGCCGCACCAGGTCCTGCAGGCACTGGTCGAGCGTCTGCATGCCCAGGTTGCCGCCGGTCTGGATCGCCGAGTACATCTGCGCGACCTTGTTCTCGCGGATCAGGTTGCGGATGGCCGGGGTGCCGATCATGATCTCGTGCGCGGCGACGCGGCCGTTGCCGTCCTTGGTCTTCAGCAGCGTCTGCGAGATGACCGCGCGCAGCGATTCGGACAGCATCGAACGCACCATTTCCTTTTCCGCCGCGGGGAAGACGTCGACCACGCGGTCGATGGTCTTGGCGGCGGACGAGGTATGCAGCGTGCCGAACACCAGGTGGCCGGTTTCGGCGGCGGTCAGCGCGAGGCGGATGGTTTCGAGGTCGCGCAATTCGCCGACCAGGATGACGTCCGGATCTTCCCGCAGCGCGCTGCGCAGGGCATTGTTGAACGATAGCGTATGCGGGCCGACTTCGCGCTGGTTGATCAGGCACTTCTTGCTCTGGTGCACGAATTCGATCGGGTCCTCGACGGTGAGGATGTGCGCGTACTGGTTCTCGTTGACGTAGTCCATCATCGCCGCCAGCGTGGTCGACTTGCCCGAGCCGGTCGGCCCGGTGACCAGCACGATGCCGCGCGGCTGGTCGGAGATTTCCTTGAAAATCGGCGGCGCGTTGAGTTCTTCCAGCGTCAGTACCTTCGACGGAATCGTCCGGAACACCGCGCCGGCACCATACTGCTGGTTGAAGGCGTTGACGCGGAAGCGCGCCAGCGAGGGAATCTCGAACGAGAAGTCGATTTCCAGCGTTTCCTCGTACACCTTGCGCTGGCTGTCGTTCATGATGTCGTACACCATACGGTGCACGTCCTTGTGGTCCATCGGCGGCAGGTTGATGCGGCGGATGTCGCCGTTGACGCGGATCATCGGCGGCAGGCCGGCCGAGAGGTGCAAGTCCGACGCCTTGTTCTTGACGGCAAAAGCCAGCAGTTCAGAAATATCCACGCGTGCCTCGTTCAGTGTTGGATGGGGGTTTTGTCAGATAATAAGCGCTATGGATAACGGCCTGGAAACGCGCAAACTTGAGCCCGGCATGCCGTCGGGCGGCAGCCCGGCAGGTGCGCGTTTGCGGGCCGTGCAGGCGCGCCTCGCGCAGGCTGCGGCCGAAGCCGGGCGCAATGCGGCGCATATAGGCCTGCTGGCCGTCAGCAAGACCTTCGACACGGCGGCCGTGCGCGGCCTGGCCGCCTGCGGTCAGCGCGAATTCGGCGAGAATTACCTGCAGGAAGCGCTGGACAAGCAGGCAGCGCTGCGCGATCTGCCGCTGGTGTGGCATTTCATCGGCCCCATCCAGAGCAACAAGACGCGGGCGATCGCCGAGAATTTCAGCTGGGTGCATAGCGTCGACCGGCTGAAAATCGCCGAGCGCCTGTCCGCCCAGCGCCCGGCAGGCTTGCCGAGCCTGCAGGTGTGCATCGAGGTGAACGTCAGCGGCGAGGCCAGCAAGGGCGGGGTGGCGCCGGCCGAGTTGCCCGCGCTGGCCGAGGCTGTGGCGAAACTGCCCAAACTCCGACTGCGCGGGTTGATGGCGATTCCCGCGCCGACCTCCGAGGTGGCGGCACAGCGTGCCGCATTCCGCCGGGTCCGTGAGCTGTTTGACGAGCTGCGTACGCGCGGCCAAGCGCTCGACACCCTGTCGATGGGCATGTCGGGCGATCTGGAAGCGGCGATTCTGGAGGGTGCGACCATCGTTCGGGTCGGAACCGCCCTCTTTGGTGAGAGGACTAGACATGCATAAAGTGAGCTTCATCGGGGGCGGCAACATGGCCGCCGCCATCATCGGCGGCCTGGTCGCCAGCGGCACTCAGCCGACCGACATCGAGGTGGTGGAAATCAACGCCGATGCGCGGGCGCAATTGTCCGCGCGTTTCGGCGTCGTGACCCACACCGATCTGTCGCAGGCGCGGCTGCATCCCCTGGTCGTGCTGGCCGTGAAACCGCAGACCCTGCCCGAGGTGGCGGCCGCGCTGGCGCCTCGCCTCGCCGGCCAGCTGGTGATATCGATCGTCGCCGGGGTACGGGTGGCCGACCTCGCGCGCTGGCTGGGCGGGCACCGGCGCATCGTGCGCACCATGCCCAATACCCCGGCGCTGGTGCGGGCCGGCATCAGCGGCCTGTATGCGCCGCCCGACGTCGACCAGGACGCACGCTCGCAGGCCGAGGCGGTGCTGCGGGCCGTCGGCGGCGTGGTGTGGGTGGAGGAGGAAACCCGGCTGGATGCGGTAACCGCTGTGTCGGGCAGCGGTCCGGCCTATGTGTTCTATTTCATCGAGTCGCTGGAGGCGGCGGCCGTGGCGCAGGGCTTGCCGGCGGCCACGGCACGCCAGCTGGCGCTGCAGACCTTTTTTGGCGCGGCCAAGCTGGCGCTCGAGTCGGGCGAAGAACCGGCTCTCTTGCGTCAGCGCGTCACCTCCAAGGGCGGCACCACCGAGCGCGGCGTCGCGGCGCTGGAAGCGGCCGCGGTCAAAACCGGCATTGGCCAGGCGGTGGAGGCGGCCAGCCTGCGTAGCGCCGAATTGGGCGACGAACTGGGGCGTCTCGCATGATCTCGGGTGCGCTGACCTTTCTGATCCAGACGCTGGGCAACCTGTTCGTGGTCGCGGTGCTGCTGCGCTTCATGATGCAGCTGTTCCGGGTGCCGTTTCGCAATCCCTTCGCGCAGTTCGTCGTCGCCGTCACCGATTTTGCGGTCAAGCCCTTGCGCCGCGTGGTGCCGGGCCTGTTCGGCCTGGACTGGGCCTGCCTGCTGCTCGCCTGGCTGGTCGAACTGGGGGTGGTGATGGCGGGCTACTGGCTGGACGGATTTCCGTTCGCCCTGGCCGGCGGCAAGGTGTGGCCGGTCATGCTCGGGCTGGCGGCGGTTCGGCTGGTCAGTCTAGCGGTGTACATGGTCATCGGCCTGACCCTGGTGCGCGCGGTGCTGTCGTGGGTCAATTCGAACACCCCGCTGATGCCGGTGGTCTACGAGCTGACCGAACCCTTCCTGCGGCCCCTGCGGCGCATCGTTCCCACGGTCGCCAATGTGGATTTGACGCCGCTGGTGCTGTTCATTTTGTGCCAGCTGATCCTGATGGTGCCGGTGCTGGCGTTGGAGCGGGCCCTGCTTGGTTCGCTCTGAATGGGCGTGAACAGGCCCCCGTCTGGACGCACCGCAATGGTGCGGACTGGCTGCTGGAACTGCACGTGCAGCCGGGCGCGAAGGTGACCGCAGCTGTTGGCGAACATGGCGGTCGCCTGAAATTAAAGATTGCCGTGCCGCCGGTCGATAACAAAGCGAATGCGCATCTGCTGGCCTGGCTGGCCGCGCAACTGGGGCTGCCGAAATCCGCGGTGTCCTAAAGGACTCCGATCCATTACGTGCCAAGGTGCGTAGTGGAGTCGTATGCGCCTGGTGCGGGGCGAAACGTCCCGGCAGAAAACCGTTGCGGTGTGTGGCGCCGACACACCCTGGCGTGATATCGAGAAAAACAGTCGAACATGAGTATCCACCTGGAACAGGAAGTCGCCGAGTACAGCGAGCGGCGGTTGCGGCTGGCGACGGCAATTACCGACTATGCCGACTGGCTCGACCGTCAGCACGGCATCGATGCCGAACGTACCCTGCGGCTGGCCGATACCGCGTCGGGCCTGCGCCAGGACAGGCTGGTGGTGGCCTTCGTGGCCGAGTTTTCGCGCGGCAAGACCGAACTCATCAATGCCTTGTTCTTTGCCGACCACGGCCAGCGCCTGCTGCCGTCCGATGCCGGACGCACCACCATGTGCCCGACCGAACTGTTCGCCAGCGCGGACGAGCCTCCCAGCCTGAGCCTGCTGCCGATCGAAACGCGCCGCCGCGGTGAATCGCTGGCGCGCCTCAAGCACATGCCGATCGAATGGTGCCGGGTCTTGCTCGATCCCACCGATCCGCGCCAGCTGCAGGAGAGCCTGAAAAAACTCACCGAGACCACGCCGATGCCGGCCGTGGACGCCATCGAGCTGGGGTTGTGGAACGGCGAGGACGACAGCGAACGCCACCTGCTGCGCGCCGACGGCACCGTGGAGGTGCCGGCCTGGCGCTATGCCATGGTCAACTACCCGCATCCGCTGCTGCAGGCCGGGCTGACGATCCTGGATACCCCGGGACTCAATGCCCTGGGGGCCGAACCGGAGCTCACCCTGTCGGTGATTCCGAATGCGCATGCGGTGATGTACCTGCTGGCAACCGATACCGGGGTGACCCGCTCGGATCTCGAAATCTGGCAGAAACACGTCCATCGCCATGCCAACTACCATGTGGCGGTACTGAACAAGATCGACATGCTGTGGGACGAGCTCAAGAGCGATACCGAGGTGCTGGCGACCATCGAGCGCCAGGCCGAGGAAACCGCGCGTGTGCTGAAGCTGCCGCGCAGCCGCGTGTTCACGGTGTCGGCACAGAAAGCGCTGGCGGCCACGATCCGTGGCGATTCCGCCTTGCGCGTGCGCTCGGGCATCGAGTCGCTGGAATATCTGCTGGCGCATCAGGTGATCCCGGCGCGGCGCGACATGCTCTACCACGCGGTCAGCCGCGAGGTGGCGGCGCTGCTCGACGAGAGTCGGATGGATCTGGCCGCACGGCTCAAGCGCAGCAGCGACGAACTGATCCAGCTTACCCAGCTGTCGGGCAAGAACCGCGAGCTGATCGAGCAGACGCGTGCCGGCCTGCAGCAGGAGAAGGATAGCTACGATGCCACCGCCGACCAGTTCCGCACCACCCGCAAGATGGTGCAGGGCCAGGGCGAGCACCTGCTGTCGCATTTGTCGGAGGAAACGCTGGACACGATCCTGAAGGCGGGCCGCGATGCCATGGAAAACAGCTGGACCACACGCGGACTGACCGGCGGCATCCGCCACCTGAGCGAGCAGATGGGCAAGCGTTTCCAGCAGGCGACCCAGTTGGCCGACAACATGCTGGATGCGCTCGACCAGGCCTATCTGCGGTTCCACCGCAATCACAATTTGCCGAAAATGCAGGTGCCGCGGCTGGACCTGGGCGCCTACCGCAACCGGCTGGATGCGCTGACTCGCGAGACGGAAGCCTTTTGCAAGGATCCCGCCAACCTGATGCTGGAAAAGCGTTTCATGATCAGGCGTTTTTATGCCGGACTGGCCGAGGAGGCACGCAAGGCCTTCAAGCTTGCGCGGCTGGAAGCCGAACGCTGGCTGCGCATCGCGCTCGATCCCGTCATGACGCGCATTCGCGAGCACAAGCAGTATCTCGACACGCGGCTGGCCAGCCTGCAGCGGATTCTGGAAAACATGGGTACGCTGCACAGTCGCATGGCGCAGATCAAGCAGGAAATCAGCGCGCTGCGCCACGACAAGGCGGAACTCGTCCGCATGGCCGCGCAGCTCACAGCCTAGGCGTTCGCCAGGTTCCCTAGCCGTTCAGGCGGTTCAACAGCACCAGGGTCTTGTCCGGATCGGTGTTCTTCAGCAGCCGCTGCGTGGGGGAGGTCAGCTCGTCCAGGTGGGATTTCAGCACCTGCTGCTTGACCTGCAGCAGGCTCGCCGGCTGCATCGAAAATGTCCGCAGTCCCAGCCCCAGCAACAGCCGTGTCAGCAGCGGATCGCCCGCCATCTCGCCGCAGACGGAGACCGGTTTACCGGCCTTGTCGCCTGCCCGGATGGTCTGCTGGATGAGGTTGAGCACCGCCGGATGCAGCGGGTCGTACAGGTGCGCAACGCTGTCGTCGGCGCGGTCGATTGCCAGCGTGTACTGGATCAGGTCGTTGGTGCCGATCGACAGGAAGTCCAGCTGTTCGGCAAAGAATCCGGCGGCAAGCGCGGCGGCGGGCACCTCGATCATGCCGCCGAGCGGGATGCCTTCGTCGAATTTCAGCCCGTCCTTGCGTAGCGAAGCCTTGGCTTCGTCGATGCGCTGCAGGGTCTGCCGCAGCTCCATGAAACTCGCCAGCATGGGAATGAGGATGTGCACCCGGCCATGGACCGAGGCCCGCAGGATGGCGCGCAACTGGGCATGGAATAGGCCCGGTTCGGCGAGACACAGACGGATCGCGCGCAGTCCCAGCGCCGGATTGTCGGCCACCGTGTGGCCCCAGGGCGCTTGCTTGTCGGCGCCCAGATCGAGTGTGCGGATGGTGACCGGCTTGCCGTCCAGCGCCTCGGCTACCGCCTTGTAGGATTCGTATTGTTCCTCCTCGCTCGGCAGGTCGCTGCGGTTGAGGAACAGGAATTCGCTGCGGAACAGGCCGATGCCGTGCGCACCCGCGGCCTTCACCGCATCGATGTCGGAGAGCAGCTCGATGTTCGCCATCAGTTCGACGGGCGTGCCGTCGAGCGTGGCCGATTTGCTGGTCTTCAGCCGCTTCAGCTTGTCGGTGTCGATACGCCACTGGTTCTGCCGCAACCGATATTCGGCCAGCACCGATTCGTCGGGATTGACGATCACCACGCCGTCGCGGCCGTCGACGATCAGCAGATCGTGGTCGCGGATCAGGCCGCGCGCATTGTGCAGCGCCATCACCGACGGCATGCCCATGCTGCGTGCGAGGATCGCGGTATGCGAGGTGGTGCCGCCGAGATCGGTGATGAAGGCGGCGAAATGCACGTTCTTGAAGATGACCATGTCGGCCGGCGACAACTCGTGCGCGACCAGGATGCGTTCGCTGTCGAAGTCGACGTCCAGCGGCAGGTGGCTGGGGTGGCCCATCAAGGCCTTCAGCACGCGCTGCACCACCTGCACCACGTCTTCCTGGCGGCTGCGCAGGTAGGCGTCGTCGATCTCGTCGAAGCGCGCCACCAGCGCTTCCATCTGCTGCGCCAGCGCCCATTCGGCGTTGCACTGGGTTTCGCGGATCAGGCGCTTGGGCGCCTCGGCGATCATCGAATCGCCGAGGAACATCAGGTGCATGTCGAGGAAGGCCGACAGCTCGGCCGGCGCATTGGGCGGGATATGGTGGCGCAGGACTTCGAGCTCGGCGCGGGTAGCGAAGATGGCTTCGTCGAAGCGCGCCAGCTCGTCCTTGATGTACTTGCGGTCGAGCATGTACTGCGGCACTTCGACGCGCGCGCTGGAAGCAAGATGCGCATAGCCGATGGCGATGCCGCCGGAGACGCCGATGCCGTGCAGCGAGAAGCTCACAGTTCTTCTCCGAAGCCGCTGGAAATCAGGCTGGCCAGCGCGTCGATGGCTTCCGCCTCGTCGTCGCCGTCGGTTTCCAGCGTGATGGTGCTGCCCTTGGCGGCAGCCAGCATCATCACGCCCATGATGCTCTTGGCGTTGACGCGGCGGCCGTTGCGCGACATGTGCACATTGCTCTTGAAGCTGGATGCCAGCTGCGTCAGTCGGGCCGACGGCCGCGCGTGCAGCCCCAGCTTGTTGACGATTTCAACGTCCCGTTGCTGCATGGCACATGGTCTCGGAAATATGGTTGATGCTGTTGCGCCCGCCTTCGACGATGCGCTCGATGAGTTGCGGCAGGGCCAGCGTCTCGCGGTAGTTCAGCGCCTTCAGCAGCATCGGCAGGTTGACGCCGGAGACGCCCTCGATGTGGGCGGGCTCGAGCAGGCGGCACAGCGTATTGCTGGGCGTGGCGCCGTAGACGTCGGTCAGTACCAGGATGCCGTCGCCTTCGTCGAGTTCGGCCAGTCGGGACTGCAAAGCCTTCTGCCGCTCGTCGGGGTCGGCATGGCCGATGAAATCCAGCGTGGCGAGGCCGCGCGGGCTTTGTCCCAGCACGTGGGTTGCACACTCGACCAGACTGTCGGCGAGCGAGCCGTGAGCGACGATGAGGATGCCTATCATGGGGGGTGCGTCAGGCCAAAAACGACATTCTAGCGAAGCCGCGCCGCCAGCGCAGGCGATATGTGGGTTTTGCCCGCGGCGTCCACCGCGAGATAGTCGGCGATGCCCAGGCGGGCGGCATGCTCCGCCAGCCGCGCGGCACCATCGATGAACAAGGGCTTCGACAGGGCGTCCGAGCGCGTGCCGGCATGCTCGCCCGATACCAGGATCGTCACCGACTGCATGCCGGACGCGGGCCAGCCGCTGCGCGGGTCGATCAGGTGGCAGTAGCGATGGCCGCCCGCCTCGAAGTAGCGCTGGTAGTCGCCCGAGGTGCCGATCGCCTCGCCGTCCTGCAGATCCAGCGTCGCCAGGGTGCCCGGCTTGCGCGGGTGCTGGATACCGACGCGCCATGGGCGGTCGCCGTGCCGGCCCAGCGCGATCACGTTGCCGCCGATGTTGACCAGCGCGTTTGCGATGCCGTGCGCTTTCAGGATGGCCACCGCGTCGTCGAGCGCGCGCCCCTTGGCGTAGCCGCCCAGGTCCAGCTGCACGGCCGGGTTGTCGCTCCATATCATGCCGTTCTCGATATGCAGATCGCGCATGCGCGGGGCCGCCTTCACCCAGTGCACGATGGCGGCGGCATCCGGCACCTTCCCCTGCGGGGTGTCGGCATGGAAGCCCCACAACGCGATCAGCCCGCCGATGGCGGGGTTGAACAGGTCGTTTGACGCAGCCGAAAGCGTTTGCGCATCGCGCAACATGGCCGCGAGTTCGGGGCTGGCCGGGGTGCGTTCCCCTTTGGCCAGCGCAGCGTTGAGCCGCGACAACTCGCTTGGCTGCCAGGCGTGCAGCCGGTGGTGAAGTTCGTCGAAGCGCGCCAGCACCGCGGCGATCGCCTGCCGGGCCTGGGCCTCCGGCGCACCGTAGACGCTGACTTCGACCAGGGTTCCGAATACGTAGGACTGCTGCTGAACCAGCGGCGGCGGGCTGCACGCGAACAGCACGGGCAGGAGCGCGAGCCACAGGCCGAACCGTGCGATGCGCATGGAAAGGGTACGAACGTCAGACATGCCGCGGCTCACAACAAGGTTTTCAATTTGCGCCCACCTGCAACGGAAAAACCTTCCCGCTCGTAAAACGCCAGGGTCCGGTCGAATTGCGGAAGCGGCGGAGTGGTGACTTCCAGCCGTTTCCACCCCCGCGCCGCGCCGAATGCCTTGGCCTCGCTGACAAGCTGCCTCCCCAGCTTCCGGGTGCGGTAGTTCGGCCGAACGTACAGTTCCGGAATCGTGCCGAAGGCGCCTTCGGCATACAAAGCATGGCATTCGCTGAGCGCCACGAATCCGACCGGATTCCCGCCATCAGGCCGGGCGACAAAGACGAAATAGGTCTCGTCGGCCAGGTAGAGGGCAAGCCTTTCAGTCGTTTCCTGAAGATTGAAGTTGAATGCCTGGACGCCGGTCGTATTCATGATCTCTGCCAGCAGTTCGCCGGCCAGGACGGCAACCGCGGGCGCATCGTCGGCATGCGCTCTCTGAATAACGATGTCGGCGGTCATCGCGGCGAATCTTCGGCGGACTGGGTACGCTCAAGTGCGGCGACGAACTGCGCCGCGACGTCGTGCCCGGTCTGCGCGGCGATTTCCTGGAAGCCGGTGGGGCTGGTGACGTTGATTTCGGTGAGGCAGTCGCCGATCACGTCGAGCCCGGCGAGGAAGATGCCGTGCGCCTTGGCCCACGGTGCAATCGTTTCGGCGATCTCGCGGTCGCGCGCCGACAGGGGCTGCGCGCGGGCGGTGCCGCCGGCGGCGAGGTTGCCGCGCGTCTCGCCTGCCAGGGGAATACGTGCCAGCGCCCACGGCACCACGTCGCCGTCGATCAACAATATCCGTTTGTCGCCGTCCTTGATTGCGGGTAGATAGCGTTGCGCCATGATGGCGCGGCGGCCGCGCCGGGTCAGCGTTTCCAGGATCGCGTTGCGGTTGAGGTCGGTGGTCGTCAGGCGGAAGATGCCGCTGCCGCCCATTTCGGTGAGCGGCTTGACGATGATGTCGTGGTGTTCGGCGAGGAAGCGTCCGATGTCCGCGGCCTCGGCGGAAACCAGCGTGGGGGCGACGAAAGCCGGAAAGTTGAGGATCGCCAGCTTCTCGTTGAAGTCGCGCAGGCTCGCCG
The DNA here is from genome assembly GCA_016195805.1 of Hydrogenophilales bacterium. Taxonomy (GTDB): domain Bacteria; phylum Pseudomonadota; class Gammaproteobacteria; order Burkholderiales; family Thiobacillaceae; genus Thiobacillus. Next base: position 250,136 of record JACPYT010000003.1, on the reverse strand, counting down.
GCCGGTTCAGCACGCGCGCGCCGTTGGCTTCGGCGATGCCGAGCAGGTGGGTGGCGAGCAGGTAGTCGGTGTCTACCGGCGGGTCGGTGCGCATCACCACGGCATCGAAATCCTTCAATGCACGGTCATCCGTTTGCGTTTCGCGATACCAGTCGTCGTCGCTGCGCACATCGAGTCCGGCGCAGGCGGCGCGGGCGATGCCGTCCTTTACATAGAGCTGGCGCGCCTCGGTGGCGAACACGGCATGGCCGCGCGCCACCGCCGCGCGCATCATGGCTACCGAACTGTCCTTGTAGGATTTGAGGCCCGTGAGCGGATCGACGACGAACAGCAGCTTCATGCGGCAACCGCGTTCTCGGTCTCGTTGAGCACCTCGTCGAGCTCGATGCTGGCGGCCAGCATCGCCAGCCGCGCGATCACCCCGTAGGCATAGAAGCGGTTGGGCGTGGCGTCCGGGTTGGCGCTGCGATCGGGCGTCAGGCAGGTCTCGTCGAACGCCAGCGGCACGAAATGCATGCCGGGGCTGTTGAGGTTCTCGTCCGATCCGCGCCCGGTGTGCACGCGGTAGAAGCCGCCGACGACGAAGTGGTCGAGCATGTAGACCACCGGTTCGGCGACCGCGTCGTTGATGCTCTCGAAGGTGTAGACGCCTTCCTGGATCAGCACCTCGGTGACCTCCATGCCTTCCTTGATCACGGCCATCTTGTTGCGCTGCTTGCGATTGAGTTCGCGCACGTCGTCGGGCGATTTCACCGTCATGATGCCCATGCCGTAGGTGCCGGCGTCGGCCTTGACGATGACGAAGGGCGGTTGGTCGATGCCGTATTCGTCATACTTGACGCGGATCTTGGCCAGCATATCGCTGACTTTCTCGGCCAGGCAGTCCTCGCCCTGGCGTGCCTGGAAGTCGATCCGGCCGCAGTGGTTGAAATAGGGATCGATCAGCCAGGGGTCGATGCCGACCAGCCGCGCGAATTCGATGGCGACGTTTTGGTAGGCGGCGAAGTGGCGCGACTTGCGGCGCGTCGCCCAGCCGGCGTGCAGCGGCGGCATGATGGTCTGCTCAATGCCTTTCAGAATATCCGGCACGCCCGCCGAGAGATCGTTGTTGAGCAGCACCGCACAGGGGTCGAAGCCTTCCAGCCCGATCCGGTCACCCTTGCGGATCAGCGGCTCCAGCGTGAGGCGGCCGCCGGCGGGCAGTTCCAGCGTGGTCGGCTGGGTGATCTCGGGAATCAGCGTGCCGATGCGCACGATGAGGCCGGTCTGGCGCAGGATGTGCGCCAGCACCGCGACGTTCTGCAGGTAGAAGGTGTTGCGCGTGTGGTTCTCGGGGATCAGCAATAAACGTTGTGCGTCGGGGCAGATCTTTTCCACCGCGCCCATCGCCGCGTGGATCGACAGCGACATGAACGACGGGTTGAGATTGTTGAAGCCGCCCGGAAACAGGTTGGTGTCGACCGGCGCCAGCTTGAAGCCCGCGTTGCGGATATCGACCGAGGTGTAGAACGGTGCCGACTGCTCCTTCCATTGCTGGCGAAACCAGTGCTCGATGGTCGGCTGGGCATCGAGCAGGCGCTTTTCCAGTTCCAGCAGCGGGCCGGTAAGTGCGGTGGTGAGGTAAGGGACCATAGAATAGGGCTTTCAAAGAAGGTTTTATTTTAGGCCAAGCCGGATGTTTGACATCGTTTTGTTTCAGCCCGAGATCCCGCCCAACACCGGCAACCTCATCCGCCTCGCGGCCAACACCGGATGCCGCCTGCATCTGGTCGAGCCGCTGGGCTTCGACCTGTCCGACAAGCAGGTGGCGCGCGCCGGGCTGGATTACCACGACATGGCCTGCGTGACCGTGCATGCGGACTGGGAAGCGGTGCAGGCGGCCTTGCCCGGCAGGCGCTGGTTTGCGCTCACCACCAAGGGGAGCGCCCGCTATGCCGATATCGCCTTTCGGGCCGGCGACGTGCTGCTGTTCGGCCCCGAGTCGCGCGGCCTGCCACCCGACATCCTGACGCAGTTCGACGTTGACCATCGTCTGCGCTTGCCGATGTTGCCCGGTTCGCGCAGCATGAATCTGTCCAATGCGGTCAGCGTGGTCGTGTTCGAGGCGTGGCGGCAGAACGGTTTTGCCGGAGGCGCCTAATGAGGGAGCGGGCATGAGCGGACTCGAATGGCTGGAAGCGGCCAGCTATCTCGTCACCATCGTCGGCCTGCCGTTCGCCATCGGCGTGTACGTCTACGATCGCCGCCGCGACCGGCAGGCCGACGAGGAGGAAATCTTCCTGCGGCTGTCCGACGAGTATGCCGATTTCATGCGGCTGGTCATCGACAACGCCGACCTGCATCTGCTGTCGCCCGCCGTAAAAGGCGAACTCAGCGAAGAGCAGCGGGAACGCAAGCACGCCCTGTTCGCCATCCTGGTCAGCCTGTTCGAGCGCGCCTATGTGCTGGTCTACGAAGAAAGGATGAGCCGCCAGCAGGCGCGGCTGTGGCAGTCGTGGGAGGACTACATGCATGAATGGTGCGCGCGCCAGGATTTCCGCGCCGCCTTGCCGCCGTTGCTGCATGGAGAAGATCCGGGGTTTGTGGCAACGATCCGGCGGATTGCCGAGACGACTGCGAGCGCAGCGGGATAAGCGATTGTTGCCCTGGCCGGGGGGAAACGGCACGAAATGGGCCGCAGGCAATGAGCTGTCCGCGTGAACCCGCCTTTTATGCGGCGCGAAGGCGTAAAATCGTTGAACCTGTTTTTTCCGGGGTCTCGTTGTCCGTCGCCATGCAGCCGTCCAGACAGTCCGAAATCGCCCATGAAGTGATCGAGTCCGTGGTGCATCTGACCGAGCAGCGGGACGAGCTGACCCTGCTGCGCAGTCTGCAGGCGTCGATCCAGGAGATGCTGCCGGGCGTGCAGACGGCCATGGTCTGTCTGGTGCCGGGCCCGCAGCGCGACCAGTGGCTCCAAGACGCGGCCTGTCCCCTGCCGAAGCCCATGTTCCCCGTGACCGATGCCCTGATGGCGGAGGCGGCCAGCCTGAGTGCCGATGCGCCGGCCAGACAGCTGGTTCAGGACGGTCAGAGCTATCTCATCAGCAGCCTGGGCCTGCTGGAAGAGCGGCGCAAGGCGATCGTGCTCAGGCAACCCGAATGGGTTCAAGCCGACCTGCGCATCGCCCAGGGGATGCTCAAGATTTACGCCAACTACGCGAAAATGCTGTTCGACAGCGAACGCGACACGCTGACCGGGCTGTACAACCGCAAGAAGCTGGAGCAGAAACTGGGCGAACTGCTCACCGGCCGGCTCAATGGACGCAACCGCAAGCGCGATCAGGGCACGGCCGATTACCTGGCCGTGATCGATCTCGATCATTTCAAGCGCATCAACGATAGCCATGGCCATCTGATCGGCGACGAGGTGCTGCTCGTGTTCGCCGGTCTGATGCGCAACGCCCTGCGCGATGTGGACTGGGTGTTTCGCTACGGCGGCGAGGAATTCGTCGTGTTGATCAAGGATGTTTCACCCGAGACCATCGTGGCCATCCTCGACCGCATCCGCATCAAGGTGCAGAACCATTGCTTTCCGCAGGTTGGACAGGTGACGGCGAGCATCGGCTACACGGCGATCGGCGACCAGAAGCTGCCGCCCTACGTATTCGAGGAAGCCGACAAGGCGCTGTATTACGCCAAGGAGAACGGCCGCAACCAAGTCTGCGACTACCGCGCGCTGGTGTGTAGCGGCAAGCTCGCGCCGGAGACACATCAAAGCGGTTCGATCGAGCTCTTCTGAAGCTGTTCCCTTTTCCCGCGGCCGGTCTCGGCAATGCCTGCCGGCGCCCGGATACCCCCAGCCAATCGGGTTTCTGTTGTGCCTCAGTGCCTCAGTGCCTCAGTGCGTCTGCAGCCAGTCGATCAGCTTGTTCAAGGGCAGCGGCCGGCTGAGGTGGTAGCCCTGGGCCTGTTCGCAACCCATGCCTGCCAGGAGGGCCAGGGTCTCGGCGTTTTCCACGCCCTCGGCGATGACGCTGAGCCCCAGGCTGTGGGCAAGGGCGACCGTGGAGCGCACGATGATCGCGTCCTGGGCATTGTCGTTCATGCCCATGACGAATGAACGGTCGATCTTCAGGGCTTTGAGAGGGAGACGCCGCAGGTAGGCCAGGGAGGAATAGCCGGTGCCGAAATCGTCGATCGCGATGTTCACCCCCATGGCCGTGATCTCCTGCAACAGGACGACTGCACTGTCCGGATCGTACATCAGGGCGGTCTCGGTCAACTCCAGCTCAACCTCTTGCTGGGGAATGCCGTGCTTGGCGATGGCATCCGCGAGCCGGGATACGCAGTGGGCATCCACCAGATTGCGTACGGAAAGATTGATCGCCACCGGCTGCGTGTATCCGAGGTCATGCAGCTGGCGCTTGTCTGCCAGCGCGATATCCATGACGGCGCGCGTAAAGGGATGAATGACTTCGTTCATTTCCACCAGGTGGAGGAAAGTGTCCGGGTACAGGATGCCCAGTCGGGGATTCTGCCAGCGTACCAAGGCCTCGAATCCCGTGACCTGCCCGCTGGCGATGTCCAGCTTGGGCTGGTAATGCAGGATCAGTTCGCCATTGCGGAGCGCCTGAACCAGTTCGCTGGCGAGTGCGAGACGGTCCGGGCTGTAGTCGTCGAATCCGCGATCGTAGACCACGACGCCCGTCGTCAGTTTCTTCGCCCGGTACATCGCCACATCCGCTGCCCGCAGCAAAGCATGGCTGGTACCGCCATGCTCCGGGTAATACGCCACGCCTACGCTCACCCCTAGTTGCAAGGCCATGCCTTCCACCATGAAAGGCCGGCGCAGTACCTCGATCATGCGTCTTGCCAATGCAACAGCATCGGCCTGGTCGGCCAGGCCGGTCAGCAATACGGAGAATTCGTCGCCCCCCAGGCGGCAGATCAGCGCGTCGTATTCCGTGAGCGCTTCCTGCAGACGCGGGCCGATGTGGGTCAGCAGGTGATCGCCCACATGGTGGCCGAGGGTGTCGTTGATTTCCTTGAAACGGTCCAGATCCAGCAGCAGGAGCGCGACCTTTCCGTCCGGGGTTCGTCCGACACGATCTGCAAATTCCTCGTGCAGGACGGAACGGTTGGGCAGGGCGGTGAGACTGTCGTGCTTGGCCTGGAATGCCAGGCTGACGATATGGCGCGCATTGGCGATTGCCAGGGCAACCGTATTGCTGAAAGCACTGAGCGTTTCCAGTTCCACCTCGCTGAACACCCTGTGTTCGCCGTAGATCAGATTGATGCTGCCCAGCGGGCGCTCGTGATAGATCATCGGAATGACGACGCCCGAATGCAAGCCCGCAGCCACCAGGCCCTCCCTTACCTCGGGGTACAGGCGCATGTCATGGGCAAAGTCATTGCTGACCAGCAAATGTCTGCTGGTCAGCGCCAGGCCGCTCAGGCTGCCCTCCACGGGAAGGTTGGCGCCCAGTTGAGGCAATCCCGCCTTGAACCCGCGATTGGCCACCAGGTTCAGGCGGGCTGCGTCCGGATCCAGCAGGTAGATTGCAATATTCGGCGCATGACTCAGGCCGAGCAGGGCATCCATGGTTTCTTTCAGGATGTCGTCCAGTGCAAGCGAGGCGTGCAGCCGGTTGGCCAGCTGGTTGATGAGGCGCAGGTTCTCGTTGCGCTCGATCAGGGCCTGGCGGGATTGCAGCAGTTCTGCCTCGGCTTTTTTACGTTGGCTGATGTCGCGAACGGTGGCAAGGATGTGGGCCTCGTCCCCGATCATCACCATGTTTAGCGTCACTTCCGCGTCGAAGGGCGTGCCATCGTGGCGTTGATGGCGCCACTCGAAGAACTGGGTCTCGCCATCGAAGGCGGCCGCGATTCTTTCTAGCGCCTTGGCCTTGGACGGGCGGCCATCCGGCTGGTACTCGGGGGAGTATCGATAAGGCGTGGCGCCGACAATCTGATCGCGCGTGCAGCCGAACATCTCCAGTGTTGCCGGGTTGCAATCCACGAATTGCTCGCCCTTCATCAGGAAGATGCTGTCGCCTGCACGTTCGAACAGGGTGCGATAGCGCGCCTGGCTGTCGCGCAGATTGGCCTGGGCCTGTTTGTGCGCGGACAGGTCGGCGGCGATCCCGATGAACCCCTCGATCCTGCCATCCGGACCGAGCAACGGGGTGACCGACAGCCGGACCGGGAAACGGCTGCCATCCTTACGCAGGTAAGTCCACTCGCGTTCCTCGGATTGGCCGCGCCTGGCTTTGGCGACGAAGACGTCGAAGCCAGGCTGGATGGGTTCGCCCAGTTCCTCGCCGAGTTCGATCGCGTGTTGACGCACCTCGTCCTCGTCGTGGAAGAGGGCCGGGGTGCGTTCACCGATCACTTCTTCCGCGGTATAGCCGAGCATGCGCTGGGCCGCTGAGTTGAAGCTGACGATAATACCGGCGGTGTTGGTGGAGATGATGCTGTAGTCGACACCATCCAGAATGGCCTGTTGCCAGGCAGAAAGGTGGGCGACCGCCGCATCGGATTTGATCTGGCGTGCCAGTGAACGCCGATAGACCCACAGGCCGCCAAACAGGAAGGCACATAGCAGCAGGCTGGGCAACAGCAGCCCTTGCAACCAGGTATGCACGATAGAGCGCCGGGGAATGAGAGACGCCGCCAGCAGCCCATACTCGTCAATGCGCTCATAGACCGCATAATGAAGCCCCCGGTCGCGCGGCAGGTCGATCGTCATGGCCCCGCGTCCCTGCCTGACCGCAGCAAGCTGTTGGATGGTTCCGGGGTGAATCGGCTGGCCATACGTATTGTGTACGATGGTCGGTTCCGGACCCGCTGGCAGCGGATGGAAATACTGGAGGTAATTGTCGTCGCGCAGCAGCGCCATCTGGATTTCCGGTGGCAGCGCGACGTGAGCCGCCAAGGTGGTGCCGCCATTGAGGGAATACCCCGCCGTCATGACCGCCACGGTGCGGCCCTGTGGATCAAGGATGGGTACGCGTACGGGGTTCACCCAAAGTTTCAGCGCCTTCATGTAATACGGCCTGCCGAGCTCAAGATGGCCGGAGGTGATGCTGGCGCGGAAGCTGTCGCGGGTTTCGGGTTGGCTCAGCAGATTGGGTAAAGGCTGGCCGTCCCGGATGCCGCTGACCAGGACGAGTTGTCCATCGGGTCTTGCCAGTCCCAATCCTGCCATGCCGGGATCGATCGACTTCATCCGTTCGATGAGTTCGCGCCCGCGTGCCGGCGACTGCAACGCACCCTCCGCAACCAGTTCGCTGCCCAGGCCCTGCAGGACCAGTTCGTAGTTCTTCAATGTGGTGCGCGTGTTCTGCACCAGGATGCCGTTGAAATAACGCAATTGCGTTTCGGCATCCTGTTTCACGTCAATCCAGTGCCGGGCGATGGCCAAGAAATAGGCCAGCACGAAGAATCCGATCAAGGCATAAAAAAGGCCACGCAGCGGCCTGGAGTCGTTCCGGGAGGACGGATTGTTGGGGCGGCTCATGCTGGCGGCGAGGCCTTGTAGGCAGCTTTTCCCTGGTAAATGATGTTGTTGTGTTGTCGAATGCAGCCAGTTTTGTGCCGGGCGTCCTGGCGTTCCTTCGGCACACTTCAGGTCGGTGTGACGGGCATTGCTAATATGGACTGTAGCTGGGCGCTTGCGCGACAACAAGCACGACCTGGGCGGATGCCCGAATGCAGATCTGCCGCGGAACGGGCAATGCGCTCTTCAGGAACGGGATGGGGAGCCGGTTTTTAGAATTCGGCCTTGATTTCCCGGTTCAGCAGGGCATCGACCGCCTGCGCGGCGGGCAGGCCTTCAAACAGCATCTGGCAGACGGCGCGGGCGATCGGCATGTCGACGCCAAGCCCGGTGGCGAGCGCGGCGACTTCGCGCGCGGTGGTGACGCCTTCGGCGACGTGGCCGAGTTCGGCGAGGATGGCGTCGAGCGCCTGGCCACGCGCGAGGCGCAGGCCGACCTGGCGGTTGCGCGAAAGATCGCCGGTGGTGGTGAGGATGAGGTCGCCGAGGCCGGACAGTCCCATGAAGGTCTCGAAGTGGCCGCCGAGCCGGACCCCGAGGCGGGTCATTTCGGCGAGCCCGCGGGTGATGAGGGCGGCGCGTGCGTTGTGGCCGAGCTGCAGGCCGTCGCAGATGCCGGCGGCGATCGCCATGACGTTTTTCAGCGCGCCGCCGATTTCCACGCCGATGACGTCGTCGTGCGCATAGATGCGCAGGCGTTGGCCGGACAGGGTTTCAGCCAAGCGTTGTGCCAGCATGGTGTCGTGGGACGCTAGCGTCAGCGCAGTGGGGTAACCCTGTGCGACTTCCAAGGCAAAGCTGGGCCCCGACAGCACGCCGGTCTGGCTGTGTGAGGGCAGCAGTTCGGCGACGAGCTGGTGCGGCAATTTTCGGCTGCCGGGCTCGAAGCCCTTGCATACCCAGATCAGCGGCGGCAGCGCCGGGCGGCTCGCCAGCGCTGCCAGGGTGGCGCGCAAGCCGCTGCTGGGAACGGCGACGACGACCAGATCGGCGCCGTCGACGGCGGCATTCAGGTCGGCGCTGAAATGCAGCGCGTCCGGCAGCCCGCAATCAGGCAGATAGCGCGCGTTGACGCGGGTCACGCGCATGGCGTCGAGTTCGGCTGCGTTGCGTCCCCACAGGGTGACGCCGTGGTGGGGGGCCCAGCTGGCCGCCAGCGCAGTGCCCCATGCACCGGCACCGAGCACTGCCAGTTTCATTGGCCCCATACCTCGCGCATAGGCACCCAGCCGGCGAGGCCGTCGGCATGCTTCACCGGCAGCCAGCCGTACGCGTCGGGCTTGCCGGTGACGTCGAGCAGGACGCCGCGTGCGGCGCGAAACACGACGTCGGCATCGGCCCGCGGTTGCTGCCGGATGGTGCTGGTGTCGGCCTTGACCATGACACTCCGGGGGCCGCCGAGGGCGGACTTCTCGATCCATGCCAGACGGCCGGTGTAGTCGCGCACCTTGGCCCAGGCCTCGGTGTCGACGACGACTTCGAGCGGCAGGCCGCTCCCCGCAACCGCCAGCTTGCCGGCTGCGGTCGACGGCGCGTCATACAGCAGGGCGGCGCGTCCGGTGCTGCGGTATTCCAGCGCACTGGCAGGATGCGCCAGCGCGAGCAGCAGGCCGCCCGTGAGGAGCAGGGCGGCGCGGGGCCGTCGCAGTGTCAGCACGCCCGGTTCAATGGGTTTGTGCAGGCGCAGCCTGTTGCTGTTGCGCCTGCTGTTGCTGCACGAACAGCGACTCGAAGTTGACCGGGTTCAGCAGCAGCGGCGGGAAGCCGGCGCGGATCACCACGTCGGAGACGGTCTCGCGCAGATACGGGAAGACGATGTTGGGGCAGCCGATGCCCAGCACCATGGGCAGCTGGTCCTGCGGCACGTGTTCGATGCGGAAGATGCCGGCCTGGGTGCATTCGACCAGGAACATGGTCTTGTCGCCGGTCTTGGCGGTGACGGTGACGGTGATGCTGGCGTGGTACAGGTCTTCGCCCAGCGCGCGGCTTTCGGTCGACATGTTGACGTCGATCTGCGGGGCTTCGCGTTCCAGGTAGATGCCGGGCGCGTTGGGCACTTCCACCGACAGATCCTTGACGTAGAGCTTTTCGATATTGAATACGGGTTGTTGTGCGTCGGCCATGATGTCTCGTCTCCCTGAATAAGAAAACCGGAGCGTGCGCTCCGGGGATGGGTTTATTTTACACGGGCTTTAAGGCACTTCCATGAATCGGCCATGCCCCTTACTGAATGCCCTGCGACGCCAGCCAGCGCTTCAGCGCATGGGCTTCCATGGCGCCCGAGATGCGCGCTACTTCGGCGCCATCCCGGAACAGGATCAGGCTGGGGATGCCCTTGATGTGGTGGCGCATCGACACCTGCGGATGCGCTTCGGTATCGACCTTGGCAAAGCGCACGCGGGTGCCCATCTCGGCGGCCATCTGCTGGAACACCGGTGCCATCATCTTGCAGGGGCCACACCAGCCGGCCCAGAAATCGACCAGCACCGGCAGGCCGGCGCGGGCGATGAAGCGGTCGAACGTGTCGGCAGTGAGGTCCACCGGTTTGCCGGGCAGCAGCGGCGTGCCGCATTTGCCGCATTTGGGCGCATTCGCCAGCCGGTCGTCCGGCACGCGGTTGACGGCGAGGCAATGGGGGCAGGCGAGTTCCATGGGGCGATCCTCGAAACGGTGGATGACTGCTTCAAGGTGGTGGCGTGCGCCGGGAATTCAAGCGCACGCCAGCGGGGGCTCAGGTGCGGGCGAGCAGCGGCACCAGTTCGCCGGCGGCGTCGAGCGCCGAGGTGTCGTCGAAGCCGCCGACGTGGGTGTCGCCGATGAACACCTGCGGGACGGTGCGGCGGCCGCCGGAGCGGGCGATCATTTCCTCCTGCTTCGCCGGGTCGAGATCGATGCGGATTTTCTCGATCTCGGCAACGCCGCGGCTCTTGAGCAGGCGCTCGGCGGCGACGCAGTAGGGGCAGATGGCGGTGCAATACATTACGACTTTGGCCATGAGAGTTTCCTTGTTGCTTATTACTTGGCGACGGGCAGGTTGGCGCGTTCCCACGCGACGATGCCGCCCGCCTGGTTGTATACGGTCTCGAAACCGGCCTTTTTCAGCATGCCGCAGGCGCGCGCCGAGCGCTGGCCGCTGCGGCAGGTGACGAGGATGGGTTTGCCCTTGAATTTCTCGAGTTCCTGGAGGCGGCCGGCCAGCTGTCCGAGCGGAATGTGCCTGGCCTTGGGGATGTGGCCGGCGGCGTATTCCTTGTCCTCGCGCACGTCGAGCACCAGGGCGTCGTCGTTGTAGAGGCGGGTGGCCTTGAGCGTGTCGGCCTCCTCGATGCCGGACAGCTTGCCGCCGATGAAGGACCACACCAGCATCGCGCCGGACACCACCGCCACCGCCACCAGCATCCAGTTCTGCTGCAGGAATTGAATGTCCATGTTTCCCCCTTACAGGCCGCAGCCTTGTTGGACCCCGGCCTTCTTCAGCATGATGTCCATCGGGCAGAAGCGGGTGATGCCGGACTGGAACAGGTTGAAGCCGACGAAGGCGGTGAACCACAGCCACGACACATGGGTCATGTCGATGCTGCCGGAAAAGTGCGCCAGCGCCAGCGAAAGCATGATGAAAAAGCCGGCGATGATGCGGACCATACGTTCAACGGTCATGATGGTTTCCTCGAGAAAAACAATAACAAAGATAAGGGCGGCTCATGTTTTATCAAGCCGGGGGCTCGCTGCGTTTCTGCCAGATGTAATACAGCAGCGGGATGACGATCAGGGTGAGCGCGGTGGAGGCGAAGGTGCCGAAAATCAGCGATACCGCCAAACCGCCGAACACCGGGTCGGTGATCATGATCGCCGATCCCAGGATGATGGCGAGCGCAGTCAGCAGGATGGGCCGCAGCCGCACCGCGCCGGCCTCGATCACCGCTTCCTTGAGGCCGTAGCCCTGGGCGCGGTAATCGACGATGAAGTCGATCAGCAGCAGCGAGTTGCGCACCACGATGCCGGCCAGCGCGATGACGCCGATCATCGAGGTGGCGGTGAACGCCTGGCTGGTCGCCCAGTGGCCGGGGAAGACGCCAATCAGGGTCAGCGGAATGGCGCCCATCACGATCATCGGCATGACGAAGGACTTGTAGTAGCCGACCAGCAGCAGGTAGATGAACACCAGGGCGATGATGAAGGCCGAGCCGAGGTCGCGGAACACGTCCAGGGTCAGGCGCATTTCCCCGCCCCACAGCAGGTGGTAACCGGTGACGTCGTCCGGCGTCGCCTGGGTGAAGCCCAGATTACCGGTCTTGAAGCGTACGCCATTGGGCAGCAGGGTGCCGTCCAGCATCTTGTCCAGCGCCAGCACGGCATAGACCGGGCTGGAGGTGATCATTTCACCGCCCACCATGACCATGGGATGCTGGTCGCGGTCGTAAATGGGTTTGCCGTAGGGAATGGTTTCCACCTTGGCGATCGCGCCCAGCGGCACCTGCTTGCCCATCATGTTGGTCAGGCGGATCGCCATCAGCGACGCGGGCGACTGGCGTTCCGCGCGCGGCAGGCGCACCACGATGTTGACGGGGTCGCGCGCGGAATCGACGTGCACCGAGCCGATCGACAGGCCCGTCACGTAGTCGCGCAGCAGCTTGCCCACCTGGCCGGCGACGATGCCCGCCAGCGCGGCCTTCTCGCGGTCCACCTGGACCGAGAAGGATTGCAGGGTGGCGGTCACCGAATCGTCGGTATTGATCATGCCGTAGACCGACTCGAACGCGCGCCGCACCTCGGGCGAGGCGCTGCGCAGTTTTTCATAGTCGGGCCCGTACAGCTCGGCCAGCACCTGCGCCTGCACCGGCGGGCCGGGCGGGGTTTCGTAGAGCTTGATGCGGGCCTGCGGGAACGCCTGGTGCAGCGGCTTGAGGCTGTCGTTGAGCGCCTGCACGATCTGGTGCGACGAGGTCGAACGCCGATGCTTGTCCACCAGGTTGACTCGGATCTGCGCCAGATTGTCGCCGCGCTTGATCGGATCGCCCCGCACCAGGGCGGCGAAGTCGATGGGTGCGGTCATGCCGAGGAAGGTCTGGTAATCGGTGACGAAGCGGTTGTGCGCCAGCACCTCGCCCACCGCACGCGCGGCGCGGTCGGTCTCTTCCAGCGTGGTGCCGGCCGGGGTGTCGATTTCCACCAGGAAGGTATTGGTGTTGTCGTTGGGTAGCATCTTGAGTTCCACCCCCAGCGCCGACAGCGGCCCGTTGATGCCGGAAGGGCGGATGAACTGCCATGCCGGCATCAGCATGGCCGCCACCAGCAGGCCCAGCACCGCCAGAAACATCAGATTGCGGCGGCCGCTGTGCTCGATGAAGGGCGTGACGGTTTTGACGTAGGCGCGATGCAGCCGGTCGGTCTTGTGCGCGCCGGCTTCTTCCAGACTCTCCTTGCGCGCCAGTTCGCTCAGTGCGGCCTTTTTCCTGAGCCACAGATTGGTCGCCCACGGCACCACGATGTAGGCGATCAGCAGCGAGGCGATCATGGCCACCGGCACGTTGAACGGGATGGGCAGCATGAAGGGGCCCATCATGCCGGTGACGAAGGCCATGGGGATGAAGGCCAAGATCACCGCGATGGTGGCGATGTTGGTGGGGTTGCCGATTTCGTTGGTGGCCTGGATGACCACGGCCTTGAAATCGCGGTCGCCGATGCCGTGATGCAGGTGGCGGTGGATGTTCTCCACCACCACGATGGCGGCGTCGACCAGCAGGCCCAGCGACAGGATCAGCGCGAACAGCGTGATGCGGTTGATGGTCTGGCCGGCGAACAGGCCGATGGTCAGCACCACGAACAGGATCAGCGGCACGGTCAGGGTGACGATGCCGGCTTCGCGCCAGCCGAGAAAGAACATCAGGATCACCACTACCGAACCGATGGCGATGCCGAGGTGCTCGACCAGGGTGTTGACCGCATCGTTGGCACGGGCGCCGTCGTCGCGGGTCACCGCCACCGTGATGTCGGCGGGGATGGCCTGGCGTTTGAGCTGGTCGAGTTTCTTCAGCACGGCATCGGCGACCACCACCGCATTGGTGCCGGCTTTCTTCGCGATGGCCAGCGTTACGGCCGGCGCCTCGCCGCGCCCCGCGCCCTTGCCGGCCGCGGGGCCAAAGGCAAAGCGCGTGCTCTGGTCCACCTCCTGCGGGCCGTCGACGATGGTGGCGACGTCCTTCAGGAATACCGGACGCCCGTTGGGCACGCCGATGACGATGTCGCCCACTTCGCGGGCGCTGCCGAGGAAACCCTGCACCCGCAAGGGCGAGGCCCGGTTGTTGTCCACCAGCGTACCGGCCGGCACGGCGACGTTCTGCCCCTGCAGCATCTGGTCGACCTGGTCGAGCGCGATGCCGGCGGCCGCCAGCTTGGCAGGCGAAATCCACACGTTGACCGCGCGCGGCGCGCCGCCCAGGAGCTGGGTGAACGACACCCCGGGCACATTGCGCAGCTGCTCCAGAACGCGGCTCGCCACCTGGCGGATCTGCTGATCGTCAAGCCGGGCGGAGGACAACGTCAGCGTCATGATCGGCACGTCGTCGACGTTGACCGGCTTGACCACCGGCTGCATGGCCCCGGGCGGCATGCGGTCCATGTTCTGCATCAGCTGGTTGTAGAGCTTGACCAGGCTCTTTTCCTGGTCTTCCCCCACCTTGAACTGCACGGTCACCAGGCCGAAATCCGGGGCGGCATAGCCGAAGGTGTGATCGACGCCGGACTGGGCGTTCATGATGGCTTCCAGCGGCTTGACCACCAGGTTCTGGATTTCCTCGGACGAGGCGCCCGGCTTGGCGACGATGATGTTGGCGGCCGGCACCACAATCTGCGGGTTGTATTCGCGCGGGGTGACGAACAGCGCCATCATGCCCGCCAGCGCCACCGCCAGCATGATCATGGCGGTGATCTTGGATTCGATGAAAACGCCGGCCAGTTTGCCGGCGATATTGAGCGGAGCGGCGCGCTCAGTCATGGGCAGCCCCGCTCACCCTGTCGCCGTTCTCCAGTCGTTCGACCTGGGAGACGGCCACCTTGTCGCCCGGGTTCAGGCCGGACACGATTTCCACCCCGTCCTGCGCGGTCGCGCCGGTGCGCACCATGCGATAACGCGCGATGCCCTGGGCGTCGACCACGAACACGCCGGTAATGCCCGCGCGTTCGGCCAGGGCCGCAACCGGCACGCGGATGCCCTGACGGCTGCCGACGGCAAATCCCACGCGCACGAAATTGCCGCTCGAGAGGCCGCTGCCCGCGGGCAAGTCGATCTTTACCAGGTGGGTGTGGCTGGCCGGATCGGCCGCCGGCACCGCCTGGGCGATCACGCCTTCGATCGGCGCCTGCGTCGCATCGCCATCGGGCACGATGCTGACTTTCTCGCCCGTCTTGATGCGGGCGAACACATCGCCGCTCACGCTGGTCCGCACCTGGAGTTTCTTCAGGCCTTCGATCGCCAGCACCGGCCGCCCAGGTGCGGCGAGGTCGCCGACATTGGCCATCTTCTGCGTGACGACGCCGCTGATCGGCGCCACCACCGAGGCATAGCGCATCTGGCTGGATGCCTGTCCCAGGCCGGCGCGGGCGGCTGCGACCTGTTGCTGCGCGACCTGATATTGCAGACGGATCTTGTCCCACTGCAATTTGGGGATGGCCTCTTCCTTGTAAAGCGTGCCGAAACGCTCATAGTCGAGCTTGGCGTCCGCCAGCGCAGCCTCGGCCTGCGCCAGCCCGGCGCGGGCCTGGTTCATCTGCCCTTGTATATCGGAGGGGTCGACCACGAACAGCAATTGACCGGCCTTGACCGCTTGTCCCTCCCCGACCTTGATCTCGCGGATATAGCCCATCAGCCGCGAGGCCACCTGGACCTGGTCTTCCGAAACCACCGCGCCTGGCGTTTCCACACGCACGCTCAACGGGGCCTGCATCACCGTCTGCACCTCGGCTGCCACCGTGCGGCCGACGGCGGCAGCCTGTTGTTCTGGAGATTCGTGTTTGCCACAACCGTTGACCAGACTGACTGTCAGGCCAAGCAAGGCAACACGCAAAAAGTGGGATTTAGCCATGGGGTTCATTTCGGATTGCTCACAGTTGGTCCGGTTGCAGGCGGCCGACCGCCAGACGGGCGCTGGCGCGTTGCACCTTGAGTTCATAGCGCGCTGCCACCCGATCCGCCCGGGTCTTGTCCAGCTGGGCCTGGGCGCCCAGCAGCTCGGTGATGGTCGTCACGCCGCTGGCATAGCGTTTTTCCACGATGCGCAGGGCTTCCTCGGCCTGGCTCACCGCCAGTTCCCGTGCGGCGACCCGCCGCTGCGCTTCATCGGCTCGACGCCACGCATCGGCCACCTGATAGCGAATACCGTTTTCGGCCTGACCGAGCTTGGCTGCCAGTTCGTCGCGGCTGGCCTGGGCTCGCTGGATGGCGCCGTTGGTGACGCCGCCGTCAAATAGCTGCCACGACACCTGCCCACCCAGCGTATAGGAATGGGCATCGAACCCGACGGCGTTGTCGTTGGTATCGAAGCGGGCCAGCAGGCCTGCTTGCGGATATTTGCCGGCACGCGCCACCTTGACGGCAGCCTGCGCGGCGTCCAGCTGGTTGCGCAAGGCGGCCAGACCGGGATTGGATTTGAGCGCTTCGTCCTGATAATCGGCCAGCTTGCCCTCCAGCGGCCGCACTTCTATCTCACCTGCCACGTCCAGCGGCTCCGCCAGCGGCATGCCCAGCACCAGGTGGAGTTGATCGAGGGCCTGCTGCACGGCATTTTCCGCTTGCGCCTGCTGCACCTTGACGTCCTCCAGGTGTACCTTGGCGGACAGCAGGTCACTTTTAACCACCACGCCCCCCCTGTACAGGTTGTCGATGGTCTTGACATAGGACTCGGCAGCGCTGCGTCCCTGCTTGGCGACATCCGCATAGGCGCGTGCCGCATGCACGCCCTCGTAGGCGCGCAGCACGTCGAAAATCACCTTCTGGCGTGCCAGTACATCGCCCTGGCGGGCGGCCCGCAAATAGGCGTTGGCCTGCTCGTTGTAGCCCTTGATCATGCCGCCGGTATACAGCGGCAGTTGCGCTTCCAGGCGGGTGTTGAAATTGTTGACGGGGTCGGGGTGATTGAGGTTGTACGGCGCGACATTCAGGACATTGGGATTGGCCGGATTGAATTCACCCGCGCCAAAGTCGTTGAAGGTGGCGTCGCGCTGCGACAACTTGAGTCCAAAGGCATTGAGCGCGTCGTTGGTGCGGGTGACATTGACCGAGGCCGTCAGCTTGGGCAGTCGTGCCCCTTCGCTCTGCTTGACGGCAGCTTGCGCCTGGCCTATTTGCGCCCCCGCGACGAGGATGTCCGGGTTTTGCGCCAGTGCACGCTGCACGGCCTGTCCGAAATCCAGCGTTTCCGCTGATGTCCCGGTGGCAATGGCCAATAACGAGAAGAACGTCAGCGCTCTCAGCCGGGCTGGATTTTTTTTCGTAAGCGGCATCAATTCCCCTCATCTTAGTGGCCCGCAATAGGCGCGCGGGGTGTGCATTAGAAATTAATTATATATTAATAATTAATCCGGCCATGAGTACACCTTATGTACATGTAGCCACAATGAACTGGATTCCGGTCGGGATTTCTCAACTGTTGATCGATGTACAACGGCTTGGGCATGCGCGATGTTGCCACAAGCTTGATAGGGTGTGGCAAGGCGCCAGCCGAATCATAAACCGCTCCTTATTACGGGGATGTTTCCGCTGTGGTCCGGTTCGCTCAGCCGCGCCCCTGTTTTGTGCGCGGGCTTGTAGGGGAAAATGAGCCAATTGCCGGGTGCAAGGATTCACCGGCCGGCAGGGCGTCCCCCATGATGTCGGACAAACGGTAAAAATCCAGGGTAGCCAAAAAGCTCTGGCGTGCCTCGACCAGCACCGATTTCAGGCCGCATGCGGGCAGCATCGGACAATCCTGGTGCGCGGCGCTGAAGCATTCCGCGATATCCATATTGTCCTCGGTATCCCGCACCAGATCCCCGATGTTGATCTTGTCGGGCGTGCGGGCGAGGCGCATCCCGCCGCCTTTCCCGCGCACGGTCACGATGTACCCGCATTGCGCCAGCCGATGGACCACCTTCATCAGATGGGTGGCGGGGATGTCGTACGCGTGCGCGATGTCGGCAATGGTCGCCAGGCCCTCGGGATGGCGCGCCAGATAGATTGCCACGCGCAAGGAATAATCCGTGAATTTGGTCAGGCGCATGGCATCTCCTTCCGTCTTGCCATGTGGCGTTGTGTGTGGATGTCCCGATTGGCGTTCAATTATTATATATATCTGCCAAGATGCCTGGTCGGGCGAACCCTGGTTGGAAATGATCGCCAGTACCGCCTCAAAAACAAAGGCCCGGCCCGCTTGCGCGTCGCCGGGCTCCGCGGTAGGCAGTCAGCTTACTTGGTAAAACCGCAAAAGACGTCGCGCATCATGCCCAGAAGCTTCAACGTGCGGGTGTCGCCGACGCGATAGAACACGCGGTTGGCATCCTTGCGGGTACGCAGCACGCCTTTGTCGCGAAGAATGGCGAGGTGCTGCGAGATATTGCTCTGGGAGGTGCCGACATGGTCGACGATGTCTTGAACGCTGACTTCCTTGTCGCCCAGCACGCAGAGAATTTTCAGGCGCAGCGGATGCGACATGGCCTTCATCGCACGCGAGGCCTGCTCGATGTGCTCGTCCTTGTCCATGAGGTCCACTTCGTCCCAATCAGCCGCCATATTCATTCCTCGATCCTTCAGGTGCGCAACGGCGCGGTCAGCTTTTCGCAAAACACCCCGCACGCGCCACTTTTAATCCCGCTTTGCGGATTGCGTATAGATTAGCAATCACGCATATATTAAAATATTTCCACGAAAACGAGTCAGGTTATATAAACTTTTTCATGAAAACCGTGCCGGTTCTCCTCATCATCCTCGACGGTTTCGGTTGCCGCGCGGAGCGCGCAGACAACGCGATTGCCCAGGCCGACAAGCCCAATTGGGATCGGCTCTGGAAGCACCATCCCCATACCCTCATCCATGCCTCGGAATCCGAGGTGGGGTTGCCCAAGGGGCAAATGGGCAATTCCGAGGTGGGACATCTGAACATCGGCGCGGGGCGGGTGGTGTACCAGGAATTCACCCGCATCGATCGCGCCATCGAATCCGGCTATTTCTATACCAATCCGGCGCTGCTGAACGCGGTTCACCTGGCGCGCGACAACCAGAAGACCTTGCACGTGCTTGGTCTGCTGTCGGACGGCGGCGTGCACAGCCACGAAGCGCATTTCCACGCGCTGCTCGAACTGGCGCGCCGCGAGGGCCTGCACAAGGTGTGCCTGCACGTGTTCCTGGACGGACGTGACACGCCGCCGAAAAGCGCCGAAATCTATTTGCGCCGCCTCTCCGAGAAAATCGAGCAGACCGGCGTCGGCCACATCGCGTCGATGATCGGCCGCTATTACGCGATGGACCGTGACCGCCGCTGGCAGCGCGTCAAATCGGCCTACGATCTGCTGACCCAGGGGCGCGCCGAATACATGGCGGAGAATGCGCTGACCGGGTTGGAGGCGGCCTATGCGCGGGGCGAGACCGACGAATTCGTCAAGGCCACGGCCATCCTGCCGGCCGACGGCAAGCCGGTGAAAATGGAAGACGGCGATTCGGTCATCTTTCTCAACTTCCGTTCCGACCGTGCGCGCCAGCTGTCGCGGCCCTTCATCGAGTCCGATTTCGGCGAATTCGAACGCGAGGTGACCCCGCGTCTGGCTACCTATTGCACCCTGACCGGCTACAGCGACGACTTCCAGGTGTCGGTCGCGTTTCCACCCGAGCGCATCAAGAATGGCCTGGGCGAATACGTTGCCAACCTCGGGTTGCGCCAGTTGCGCATCGCCGAAACCGAGAAATACCCGCACGTCACCTTTTTCTTCAACGGCGGCGAGGAGATCTCCTTCCCCGGCGAGGACCGCGTGCTGGTGCCGTCGCCCGACGTCGCGACCTATGATCTCAAGCCCGAGATGAGTGCCGCCGAGGTGACCGACAAACTGGTCGCGGCGATCGGCAGCAAACAATACGACCTGATCGTCTGCAATTACGCCAACCCGGACATGGTGGGGCATACCGGCGACCTGCAGGCGGCGACCAAGGCGATCGAAACCGTCGACACCTGCCTGGGCCGGGTGGTGGAAGCCCAGCTGGCGCGCGGCGGCGACGTGCTGGTGACCGCCGACCACGGCAACGCCGAGTTGATGCGCGACGCCGCAACCGGCCAGCCGCATACCGCGCATACCCTGAACCTGGTGCCGCTGATCTACGTCGGCCGACGCCACGCCACGCTGGCGGAGACCGGTGCGCTCGAAGACATCAGTCCGACCCTGCTGAAAATGATGGGGCTGGCGCAACCTTCCGAAATGACCGGCGAAGCCCTGGTGCGGTTTGAGTAAGCCCGCCCGCTTCGGGTAAGCTCGACAGGGTGAACTTCAAACATTTCTTCGTCATGCTGGCCCTGTGCGGGCCGCTGTGCGTCAGCGCCAATCAGGCCGATCGCAAACAATCCGAGCTCGATGCCCTCAAGCAGCGGCTGCAAACCCTGCAGCAGGATTTCCACACCACGCAGACGCATCAGCAGGAAGCGGCCGACGAACTGCGGCAGTCCGAACGCGCCATCAGCAGTTCCGTGCGCCAGTTGCGCCAGCTGGATGGCGAACGCCAGCGGACCCAGAGTGATCTGCAATCGCTGACGCAGCAGTCCGAAGCCACCTCGGCGCGTATTCGCACGCAGCAGGCTCATCTGGCGCAGACGCTCAAGGGCGCCTACCTGCGCGGGCAGGGCGATGCGCTCAAGCTCATCCTCAATGGCGCGGATCCCAACCAGACCGCGCGCGATTTGCGCTATCTGGCGCAATTGTCGCGCGCCCAGCAGACCATGATCGAATCGTTGCGCGCCGACCTCGCGCAACTGTCCGCCCTGCAGCAGCAGGCTACACAAAAAACGACCGAGCTGACGCAATTGCAGGCGGCACACGAGGCCGAGCAGAAAAAGCTGGTGGCCGACAAGCAGGCCCGCGAGCAGGTGCTGCAGAAACTCTCCGTGAAAATCCAGCAGCAGCGGCGCGAGATTTCCAACCTGAAGCGCAACGAGCGCAGCCTGACGCAGCTGGTGGAGCGCCTCAACCGCCTGATGGCGCAGCAGGCGGAGCGTGAGGCCGCACGCGCGCGCGCAGCCCAGCAGGCGCAGCGGAAGCGGGAAGCGGGGCGCGGCACAGCAAGCCAGCCGTCCCGCCCCGTGGGAGTGAATACCGACACGCCGGTGGCATTTCGTTCGAGCCAGCCTTTTTCACGCCTGAAAGGTTCCCTGCATTTGCCGGTCGCCGGGGAACTGATGAACCGTTTCGGCGCTCCGAGAGAAGGCGGCGGGCTGAGCTGGAAAGGCTTGTTCATCCGGGCCGCCCAAGGCACGGCAGTGAAGGCGATCGCGGCCGGGCAGGTGGTGTTTGCCGAGTGGCTACGCGGCTTCGGCAACCTCATTATTGTCGACCACGGCGACGGCTATATGAGCCTGTACAGCAATAATGAAAGTCTGTATAAGCAGGTGGGCGAACGGGTCCAGCCCGGCGACACGATCGCCGCGGTCGGCAACAGCGGCGGCCAGCCCGACAGCGGTCTGTATTTTGAATTGCGGCATCAAAGCCGTCCTGTAAACCCCCTCGATTGGGTGAAGTGAGATGACACAAAAGGCAAAATTCGTACTGGTCGGTCTGGCAGGGGTATTGGCTGGCGCTGCATTGACGCTCAACCTGCCGGCCATCGCAGACAAGGATGCGCAGACGGCGCTGCCGGTCGAGGAGTTGCGTGCCTTTACCGATGTGTTTGCCCGCATCAAGAGCGACTACGTCGAGCCGGTCGACGACAAGAAACTGATCGAGTCTGCGATCAACGGCATGGTGAGCGGGCTGGACCCGCATTCGGCCTATCTCGACGCCGAAGGTTTCAAGGATCTGCAGGTGGGAACCCAGGGCGAGTTCGGTGGTCTCGGGATCGAAGTCGGCATGGAAGACGGCTTCGTCAAGGTGGTCTCGCCGATCGAGGATACGCCTGCCTTCAAGGCCGGGGTCAAGCCCGGCGACCTGATCATCAAGCTCGATGACGCTCCGGTGAAGGGCATGACGCTGAACGACGCAGTGAAGCGCATGCGCGGCAAGCCGGGTTCGACCATCAAACTTACCATCGTACGCAAGGGCGCCGACAAGCCCCTCGTGCTGACCCTGACCCGTGCGGTCATCAAGGTCCGCAGCGTCAAATTCAAGCTGCTGGAAAACGGCTACGGGTACGTGCGCGTGACGCAGTTCCAGGAGCACACTGGCGAACTGCTGGCCGAAGCATTGAAAACACTCTACAAGGACAACAAGGCGCCGCTCAAGGGCCTGATCATGGATCTGCGCAATGACCCGGGCGGCCTGCTGAATGGTGCGGTGGCGGTGGCGGCGGCCTTCGTCAAGCCGGACAGCCTGGTGGTGTACACCGACGGCCGCACCGAGGACGCGAAGATGCGGCTGACCGCCAGCCGCGAGAATTATCTGCGCCCGATGCAGGCGGATTACCTGAAGAACCTGCCGGAAGGCGTCAAGCAGGTGCCGATGGTGGTGCTGGTCAACGGCGGCTCCGCTTCGGCCTCCGAAATCGTGGCGGGCGCCTTGCAGGATGACAAGCGCGCCGTCATCATGGGTACCCGCACCTTCGGCAAGGGGTCGGTGCAGACCATCCTGCCGCTCGGCAACGGCACGGCGGTCAAACTCACCACGGCACGCTACTTTACGCCGAGCGGGCGTTCCATCCAGAACAAGGGCATCGAGCCGGATATCGTGGTGGAGGACCCATCCCTGCCGTCCGACGATCAGGGCCTGGGAATCCGCGAGGCGGATCTCGAGAATCATCTGAGCAATCCGAATGGTGGGGATTCGACTCCCGCGAGCAAGCCGAGCGATGTCATCAAGGCGCCGCCTGCAGACCGCGCCGCGCCGGGCGGTGTAGAGAAGACGCCGGCTCCGCTGAAGCCCGGCGAAATCGTGTCGAAGAACGACTTCCAGGTGAATCAGGCGCTGAATCTGCTGAAAGGGCTGCAGATTATGCAGGGACGTTGAGCGGATATGCTGTGGCGGCTGCAGGGCTGCCACAGCATCCGCGGCGCGGTATACTGAATCGATCTAGTCTGCCGGGAGGTGCCTGCCATGCGTCCGTGCGACCTCGAAAAAAACCGCGAAATCGTCTTTCATTCCCTGCCCGCCGGCCAGGCGGAGCGTGCCTTGTCGCTATTGGCCGGTCTGGAGGGGCTGGACGTGACTGCCGGAGCGGACATCTATCGCCTGCAGGTGCGTTATCACATCTGCGAGTACACCCTGGAGGGCCTCGAAACGGCCTTGGCGAGCCAGGGATTCCATCTTGACAACAGTCTGCTGAGCAAACTCAGGCGTGCGCTGGCGTATTTTTGCGAGAGCGTGCAGCGGCGCAACGTCGCGGCCAACGAACCGGACATCAAATCCCAGCAGGCATTCATGAAAGTCTACGAGCGCCATCTGCACGGCGATAGCGACGAGACGCCGGAAGAATGGCGCAGCTATAAATAGGCCCGTATTGCCGATGGAGTTGAACGACGACCAGTTGCTGCGCTACAGCCGCCACATTCTGCTGCCTGATGTCGGCGTGGCCGGCCAGGCGAGGATCTCCGCTGCGTCGGTGCTGATCGTCGGCGCCGGCGGGCTGGGGTGCCCGGTGGCGCTTTATCTGGGAGCCTCGGGCGTGGGTCTGCTGCGGCTGGCGGACGGCGACACGGTCGACCTCACCAACCTGCAACGTCAGATCGGCCACGCCACTGCGGCCATCGGCGAAAACAAGGCCGATTCGCTGGCACGCAGCGTGCGCGCCATCAACCCTGAAATCGAGGTGCAGCCCATTCGCGAAGCGCTGAGCGGCAGCGCACTGCATGAAGCGGTGGCGGCGGTCGATCTGGTGGTCGATGCCTCGGACAACTTTGCCACCCGGCATGCGGTCAACCGGGCCTGCGTGCAGCTTGGAAAACCTCTCGTGTCGGGTGCGGCGATCGGGTTTTCGGGGCAACTGGCCGTTTTCGATACTCGCCGCGCTGACGGTCCCTGCTACCACTGCCTGTTCCCGGACGAAGCCAATGAAGCGGAGGTGCGTTGTGCCGAGAACGGCGTGTTTTCACCCTTGGTCGGCGTCATCGGGGCGATGCAGGCGATGGAGGCGCTGAAATACCTGGCCCGGGTGGGCGAGTTGCTTGTCGGCCGGCTGCTGCTATGGGATGGCCTGCGCGCCGACGCCCGCGTGATGAAAGTGCCGCGTGACCCAGCTTGCCCGGTGTGCGGACCGGCTGCGCGTCAGGCGGGATGAACGTCGAGTAGGCGCGACAGCAGCAGGTCGAGGTCGCCGCCGGGGGGGCGGGTAAAGCCGCTCTTGGCGAACTGGTGCCAGCGTCCCACCACCACGCATTGCAGCAGATTGGCCAGCGGCCCGCTCAGTTCGGACTGTTTTTCGCCGCAAAAACGCAGGCATTGCCGCAACTGGGCTTCGATGCGGTCGTGCAGCTGATTGATGCGTTTTTGCAGGCGCTCGTTTTCATGCACCAGCGCATCGCCGATCAGCACGCGTGTCATCCCGGGATTCTTCGCTGCAAAATTCAGTAGCATGCTGAGGATGGCCTCGATCTGGGCAGCTGGCGAAGGCGTGTCGGCGGTGATGCGCGCAATCAGTCCGAACAGGGTCTGCTCGATGAACTCGATCAGCCCCTCGTACATTTGCGCCTTGCTGGAAAAATGGCGGTACAGCGCCGCTTCGGATACCCCGATGCGCGCTGCCAGCGCTGCCGTGGTGATTTTCTCCGGCTGCGGTTCCTGCAGCATGGCGGCGAGCGTTTGCAGAATCTGCAAACGGCGCTCGCCGGGCTTTCTGGCTTCCCCTTGCATCAGACACTCCCCGTTTTATTCGGGATGATTATCGCTGATGTTGGGGTAAATGGTGGGTCTGCACGGACTTGAACCGTGGACCAAGGGATTATGAGTCCCCTGCTCTAACCAGCTGAGCTACAGACCCGAAACCGGAACTGCCCCGCGTGGGCGGGGCAGGGCGCTTACTGTTCGCCGCTGCCGACGAAGCTCTTCAGCTTCTCGGAACGGGTCGGATGGCGCAGCTTGCGCAGGGCCTTGGCCTCGATCTGGCGAATCCGCTCGCGCGTCACGTCGAACTGCTTGCCGACTTCTTCCAGCGTGTGGTCGGTGTTCATTTCGATGCCGAAGCGCATGCGCAGCACCTTGGCTTCGCGCGAGGTCAGACTGTCCAGCACTTCGCGGGTGGCGTCGCGCAGGTTGGCGTAGATCGCGGAATCGTCGGGCGACAGCGTGCTCGAGTCCTCGATGAAGTCGCCGAGGTGCGAATCCTCGTCGTCGCCGATCGGCGTTTCCATGGAAATCGGTTCCTTGGCGATCTTCATGATCTTGCGGATCTTGTCTTCCGGCATTTCCATCTTGATCGCCAGCGTTGCGGGATCGGGCTCGATGCCGGTTTCCTGCAGGATCTGGCGGCTGATGCGGTTCATCTTGTTGATGGTCTCGATCATGTGCACCGGGATGCGGATGGTGCGCGCCTGGTCGGCGATCGAACGCGTGATCGCCTGGCGGATCCACCACGTCGCATAGGTCGAGAACTTGTAGCCGCGGCGGTATTCGAATTTGTCGACCGCCTTCATCAGGCCGATGTTGCCTTCCTGGATCAGGTCGAGGAACTGCAGGCCGCGGTTGGTGTACTTCTTGGCGATCGAAATCACCAGGCGCAGGTTGGCCTCGATCATCTCGCGCTTGGCGCGGCGCGCCTTGGCTTCGCCGGTGGACATCTGCTTGTTGATGTCCTTCAGGTTCTTGATCGGCAGGCCGACGCGTTCCTGCATGGCGATCAGCGCTTCCTGATGCGCCTTGACTTCGTACTGCACCTTGGAAAGCGTCGAGCAGTACGCTTTCTTCGCGGCGATTTCCTTGTCCAGCCAGGCCAGGTTGGTTTCGTTGCCGGGGAAGGCCTTGATGAAGTGCGGGCGCGGCATGCCCGAACGGGTGACGCAGAACTCCATGATCTTGCGCTCGTGCGAACGCACTTCTTCCACGGCATTGCGGATCTGTTCGCACAGGTTGTCCACCTGGCGTACCGAGAAGCGGATCGCCATCAGCAGTTCGGTGACTTCGGACTGCGCCTTCATGTGCTGCGGGCTGCCGAGGCCATATTTGGCATGGGCGGTTTGCGCTTTCTTGTAGGCTTTGCGGATGAACTCGAACTGCGCCAGCGCCTCGGCCTTCAGTTGCGCCAGGTTGGCGGCGGCGAGCTTGGCGCTGGCCTCCTCGTCGTCGTCCTCGTCGGCTTCTTCTTCGTCGGCAGACGTGTCTTCCTCGGCGGCCGCGGCTTCGGTTTCCGCTTCGACAAAGCCATCGATCAGCTCGTCGATGCGCATCTCGTCCTTCTCGACCTGCGTTGCCATGTCCAGAATTTGCTGGATGGTGAGCGGGCACGAGGAAATCGCCTGCACCATGTGGCGCAGGCCTTCCTCGATGCGCTTGGCGATTTCGATTTCGCCTTCGCGGGTGAGCAGATCGACCGAGCCCATTTCGCGCATGTACATGCGCACCGGATCGGTGGTGCGGCCGAATTCCGAGTCCACCGTGGTCAGCGCCTGTTCGGCTTCGGCAACGACGTCTTCGTCAGCGACGGCCGGGGTGGCTTCCTGCATCAGCAGGGTTTCGGCGTCCGGCGCTTCGTCGTAGACCTGGATGCCCATGTCGTTGATCATGCTGATCACGCCTTCGATCTGGTCGGCGTCCAGCACCTCGTCGGGCAGATGGTCGTTGATTTCGGCGTAAGTCAGGAAACCTCGTTCCTTGCCCAGGATGATGAGGTTTTTCAGCTGGGTGCGGCGTGCTTCGGCCTCCACCGGCGTCAGCTCCTTCAGGGGGAGCAGCGCCTCGGGTTTTTTGGCGCTACCACCTGGTTTTCTTCCACGTACAGCCACAGGGTTTTCTCCGCTCAGGTTCTCCCGGGCCACGCGGGCAGGGAGAAAAAATCGTTCAAAAACCGGCAATTATACCGCAAACCGGGGCTTTGTCTCGCCGTTTCTGGCAAGCTAGGAACGTGCCAGTTCGGTCAGTTCCTGGCGTTCGCCGGCGCTCAAACTGGCGAGCGGGCGCGTGGCCAATTCCTGTTGCCGTCGTCGTCGCCAGTCGTCCCGTAGTTGTTTGACGGCGCCATCGAACTCCGCGTTCCAGTCCCAGGTCTCGTCTTTGTCGAGCAAATCCGTCATGAGTTCATCGATCAGGGGTTCCAGTGCGCTGCCCCGCGCCGCTTCGGCGAGGGCGGGCAGGCTGAGCTGCCCGATGTCGCGCAGCCAGTCCATCAGTTCGCTCATGTGGCTGCTCAACGGGTCATTGGCGTCGAGCCAGCAGGGATCGATTGCGGCGGCGCGCTGCGGGTTCATCAGCAGCGTACGCGCCAAACTACGCAGGCGAGAGGGCGCCGGCCGGCGCTGCGGACGGGGGGGCGCCCGCCGGGCGACATGACCTTTCACGCCCATGTGGCCGAGTTCGTCAGCCTGCAGATGCGCAAGTTCCGCAATTTGCCGCTGGATCAAGCTGGCCAGCAGGGGGGCGGCAATTTTTTCCAGCAGCGGCTTGGCGTCCTTGATCAGGGCGGCCCGGCCTTCCTGGCTGTCGAGCTTGCGGCCGCGCGCCAGTTCGCGCACCAGAAAGGCCGACAGCGGCAGCGTGTCGGTATCCAGCAGGTGCAGAAAAGCATCGTGACCGTGGGTGCGGATGTAACTGTCGGGGTCTTCGCCTTCGGGCAGAAACAGGAAGCTGACTTCCTTGCCGTCCTGCAGCGCTTCCAGGGTGTTTTCCAGCGCGCGCCAGGCGGCTTTGCGCCCGGCGTTGTCGCCGTCGAAGGCGTAGATCAGGCGGTCAGTGTGGCGCAGCAGGGTGCGTGCGTGGATCGGCGTGGTGGCGGTGCCGAGGGTGGCGACGGCGAACTCCACGCCGTGCTGCGCCAGCGCAACCACGTCCATGTAGCCTTCGACCACGATGGCGCGTCCGGCTGCCTTGATCGCGGAACGTGCCTCGAACAGGCCGTAGATTTCCGATCCCTTGTGGAACAACGGGGTTTCCGGCGAATTGAGGTATTTCGGCTCGCCCTGGTCGAGCACGCGCCCGCCGAAGCCGACGATCTGGCCCTTGACGTTGCGGATGGGGAACATGATGCGGTCGCGGAAGCGGTCGTAGCGTCCGCGATCGCCGTCGACGACCAGGCCGGAGGCGGCGAGGGCGTCGGCGGCGTAATCCTTGAAGACCTGCTTCAGCGGCGAACCGTCGGGCGCATAGCCGATGCCGTAGCGGGCGGCGATGGCCCCGGTCAGCCCGCGCCGCTTCAGATAATCGATCGCGCGGGGTGTCTGCTTGAGTTGCTTCTTGTAGAACTGCGCCGCCAGTTCCAGCGCGTCCCACAGCGCGGGCGGCGGTTTGGGGCGGTCGGGTTCACCGGATTCCGGAACCGGCAGGCCGACATCCTGGGCCAGCGCTGCCACCGCGTCGGGAAAGCCCATGTGCTCATATTCCATCAGGAAGCCGAGCGCGGTGCCGTGCGCACCGCAGCCGAAGCAATGATAGAACTGCTTGGTCGGGCTGACGGTGAACGAGGGGGTTTTCTCGCTGTGGAAGGGGCAGCAGGCCTGGTAGTTCTGTCCGGCTTTCTTCAGCGGTACACGCCGGTCGATGACGTCGACGATGTCGACGCGGGCGAGCAGGGTGTCGATGAAATCGCGCGGGATCATGATGACCGCATGATAAACCCGGGCGCACTGCGCCGGGTGGGATTAGCCCGCGAGGCGGGCCTTGATCAGCGCGGAGACCTGCCCCATGTCGGCACGGCCGGCAAGGCGGGGTTTCAGCAGGCCCATGACCTTGCCCATATCCTTGGCGCTGGACGCGCCGGATTCGGCAATGGCCGCGACAACCGCGGCTTCGACTTCGGCGGCGGAAAGCTGCTCGGGCAGGTAAGCCTGCAGCACGGCGAGTTCGGCCTGTTCGGCGGCCACCAGGTCGTCACGCCCGGCAGCCTGGAACTGGCTGATCGAATCCTTGCGTTGCTTGATGAGTTTTTCGACGATGCTGCTGACTGCGGCATCGTCCAGCTCGATGCGCTCGTCGACTTCTTTCTGTTTGACCGCAGCCAGCAGCAGGCGAATCGTACCGAGGCGCGCTGTTTCCTTGGCGCGCATCGCCGCCTTCATGTCGTCCGTGATGCGGAGCTTGAGCGACATGCCGGGCGTGGGTGTGGAATTCTGCCGAACGGCAGAATCAATACATCTTGGGGGGGAGTTGCTGGCCGCGCAGACGCTTGCTCTGGCGCTTGACCGCGGCGGCGAGCTTGCGCTTGCGCTCGGCGGTGGGCTTCTCGTAGAACTCGCGGGCGCGCAGCTCGGTCAGGAGGCCGACTTTTTCGATGGAACGCTTGAAGCGACGCAGGGCGACATCAAACGGCTCGTTTTCTTTGACTTTGACGTGAGGCATATGAAGATGGCTTCCGGAGAACGGGAAAAACAAGAATAATAACAAGCCCCCGAGCTTTTTTCCAGTCCCCCCCGTTTATCCTCCATGCTGGTACTTGGCGTCGAATCCTCCTGCGATGAAACCGGTGTCGCGCTGTATGACAGTGCGCACGGCCCTTCGTCGTCGCTCAGGACAGGCCTGCTGGCGCATGCCCTGTATTCGCAGATCGCCATGCATAACGACTATGGCGGCGTAGTGCCCGAGCTGGCGTCGCGCGACCACATCAGGCGGGTGCTGCCTTTAACGCGCCAAGTGCTGGCCGAGAGTGGGCGCACGCTGGCCGACATCGACGGGATTGCCTATACGCAGGGGCCGGGGCTCGCCGGCGCCTTGCTGGTGGGGGCCGGGATGGCGCGCGCGCTGGCGTTTGCGCTGAATATCCCGGCGGTCGGCGTGCACCATCTGGAGGGCCATATGCTGTCGCCGCTAATTTCCGATACGCCGCCGGAGTTCCCCTTCGTCGCGCTGCTGGTGTCGGGCGGGCACACACAATTGATGCTGGTGTCGGGCGTGGGCCGCTACACGCTGTTGGGCGAGACGCTCGACGACGCGGCCGGTGAGGCCTTCGACAAGACCGCACAATTGTTGGGCCTGGGCTATCCGGGCGGGCCGGCGCTGTCGAAACTGGCGGCGACGGGCGACGCCAGCCGCTTTACCCTGCCGCGGCCGATGCTCAATTCAGGCGATTTCGATTTCAGCTTCAGCGGCTTGAAGACCGCGGTGCTGACGCTGGTGCGCAAGCAGGGGTTGGAACAGGCGGCGGATATCGCAGCGGCGTTCCAGGCGGCAGCAGTGGAGGTGCTGGTGAGAAAAAGCCTGGCGGCCTGCGCGCACAGCAGTGCAACGCGGCTGGTGGTCGCCGGCGGCGTGGGCGCGAACACCCATTTGCGCGAACGGCTTACCCGCGAGGCGGCGGCTCGCGGCATCAGCGTGTTCTATCCGCGGCTGGAGTTCTGCACCGACAACGGCGCGATGATCGCCTACGCCGGCGCGCAGCGGCTGGCTCACGCGCAGGGCGGAGATCTGACGTTTGCCGTCAAGCCGCGCTGGGAACTGGCGACGCTCGACGCCGTGTAGGCCCCTACTTGCGTAACATCGGGTAGGCCTCGCGCAAGGCCTTGAGCCATTTTTCCCCGCCGGTGAAGTGCGCGATCTGGTCCGGAAACAGCAGGAATCCCACCAGAATCGCCATCAGGCAGACCAGAACCACGGTGCCGAAAATGCTTTCCGGGCGCAGCACGCCCCAGTAGCGGCTGACCAGGAACAGTGTGTCCTTCCTGTGCTCCGACATCGACAGCCAGCGCCGCAGCAGTTTGATCGCGAGGTACGCCGCATAGCCGCCGGCCAGCGAGGCGAACACGATGCGGAAGACCGAGAATACGTCCAGTTCCCCGCCGAGATACTGGTGATACAGCCAGGACACGAATCCCAGCGACAGCGATGCCAGGATGGCAACGGCGACGTTGATGAACAGCCGCCGCCGTTCGCGGGCGAGGTCGCGCTGCCGTTCGATGAAAAAGCTGTCGACTTCGCGCTTGAAGTATTCGACCTTTTCCTGCACCAGCGACGAAAACTCTGCCTTGGCGTGGGCGATGCGTGCGTCC
Organism: Hydrogenophilales bacterium; assembly: GCA_016195805.1. Taxonomy (GTDB): domain Bacteria; phylum Pseudomonadota; class Gammaproteobacteria; order Burkholderiales; family Thiobacillaceae; genus Thiobacillus. Next base: position 219,320 of record JACPYT010000003.1, on the reverse strand, counting down.
ATCAGCGTGCCGAGCTTTTCGCCGGCATAGTCGACCAGTTCGCGCACGTCGTCCTTGGTGAACTGCCTTTGCTCATGCAGTTCGTCGGAAATCTTGTCGAGCTTGGCGTCGATTTCCTGGCTGGCCCGCCAGATGACGTCCTTCAGTTCGGTGCCGGCTTGCGACACACCCTCCCTGACCACTCCCGACAGGCGCTCGCCGGCGTGGTCGATCGCTTCGCGCGACACCTCGGCGAGGCTGTCTTTCGCGTGTTCAATGGTTTTGTCGAAGAAGGCCATATTCAGGGAGCGAGGGTCAGGAGCGGCTACCGATGCGTCCTTCCTGACCGGTTACCAGCTTGATGAGATTGCTCTTGTGACGATAGACCAGCAGCAGCGCGATCACCAATACGGTGATGGCCGTATTGCCCCAGCCCATCAGTAGCCCCGTATAAAGCGGGGCGAGCGCGGCGGTGGTCAGCGCGGCGAGCGAGGAAATTCGGAACGCCTTGGCCATGAGCAGCCAGGTCGCCAGGCACGCCAGTCCAATCCAGGGATTGAGGCCGAGCAGCACGCCGAGCGCGGTGGCCACGCCCTTACCGCCCTGAAAGCGGAAAAACAGCGGGAACAGATGGCCGATGAACACTGCCAGCGCGCACAGCAGGGCAATCTCTTCAGTGAGGCCGAATTGCGGGGCCAGCATGCGCGCCAGTGCCACCGCCACCCAGCCCTTCAAGGCATCGCCGAGCAGGGTCAGCGCAGCCGCTGCCTTGCGTCCGGTACGCAGCACGTTGGTGGCGCCGGGATTGCCCGAACCGAAGCTGCGCGGGTCGGGCAGCCCCATGGCCCGGCTGACGATCACGGCAAACGACAGGGAGCCCAGCAGGTAGGCAACAGCAATAAACAACAGCGTGGTCATAAGTCAGTAAAATGGCGGGTTTTGATTGAGCCCCTGGGGGCTGCGCGATGGATATTCTATTTTTGCGGGACTTCCGGCTCGAGTTGATTATCGGCATATACGAGTGGGAACGCAAAGTGCCGCAACCGGTGCGGCTCGATCTGGAGATCGGACTGCCCGACAACAAGGCGGGCGGCACCGATAACGTGGCCGACACCATCGACTACGGCGCGGTGGCCAAGCGGGTGAAGGAATACCTGCACAACGCGCCGCAGCCGATCACCCTGGTCGAATCGGTCGCCGAGCACGTGGCCGCGATCGTGCGCGACGAATTCGGCGCGCCGTGGGTGAAGGTGTCGGTGACCAAGTTCGCCATCGTGCCGGGTATCAAGGAGCTCGGCATCACCATCGAGCGCGGCGCGCGGCTGTGACGGTCGAACAGATCGCCGCGACGGCGGCCATCCTGCTGACGGCGTATTTCATCCGCGGCATCGCCGGCTTCGGCTCGGGGCTGATTGCGGTGCCCCTGCTGGCACTGTTTCTGCCGCTCAAATTTGTGGTGCCACTGATTCTGCTGCTGGATTTCACCGCCTCGGTCGTGATCGGCGGACTGCATTTCAAGCGCGTGAACTGGGGCGAGATCGGGATACTGATTCCGCTCGGCATGGTTGGCGTAGTGCTGGGCACCAGCCTGCTGATCAAATTGCCCTCCGGACCCATGCTGCTTGCGCTGGCCGGGTTCGTGTTTGTCTTTGCGGTGCGTAGCGTGTTCAATATCCGCGGCGACAAGCCGATCTCGCGCGGCTGGGCCGTGCCGGCCGCGCTCACCGGCGGCACGGTGGGCGCGTTGTTCGGCACCGGCGGGCCGCCTTATGTGATTTACCTGACTCATCGCATCCACGATAAAAGCGATCTGCGCGCGACCTTTTCGGCACTGTTCTTCACCGATGGATTGACGCGCATCGTCAGCTTCCTGGTGGCCGGACTGCTGCTGAGCACGAAGGTGTGGATCGCGTATTTTGCCGCGTTGCCGCTCATGCTGGGCGCCCTCTATCTGGGCGGGCGGGCGCATGTGGGCTTGAGCCAAGTACAGATGACGCGGCTGGTCGGCGTGCTGTTGCTGGTGTCGAGCGTGTCGCTGCTGTTCAAGGCCTTGCACATATGAACGAACCCGAATCGCTGCATTTCCAGTCCGTGTCGTTCAGCGGCTTGGCATCTGGCGCGCGCCTCATCGTGCTGGGCGCGGTGCACGGCAACGAAACCTGCGGGACACAGGCGATCCGGCGGGTGATCGCGGAAATCGAATCCGGACAACTGGGCATCGTTGCCGGCAGCGTCACCTTCGTCCCGGTCACCAATCCGCTGGCTTATGCCCGCCACCAGCGCATGGGCGACCGCAACCTCAACCGCAATCTCGTCCCCACCGATAAGCCGGTCGAATTCGAGGACCGCATCGCCAACTGGCTGTGCCCGCTGCTGGCGCAGCACGACGCTTTACTCGACCTGCATTCGTTCCACACCGCAGGCGAGCCATTCGTCATGCTGGGACCGGAAGACAACCAGGGTCCGTTGGAGCCGTTTGCGCGCTCGGCCGAGGAAACCGCACTGGCGTTGCGCCTGGGCGTGCACCGCTTCGTCGACGGCTGGCTCGATACCTATGCCGCCGGTGTAGCGCGCCGACTGGCGGCGGGCGTGTCGGCACGCGAGGCCGATGTGCATTACGGCGTGGGCACCACCGAATACATGCGAGCGCAAGGAGGTATCGCGCTCACGCTGGAATGCGGCCAGCACGACGATTCGGCCGCTCCGCAGGTGGCCTATCTGGCCATACACAATACGCTGGCGCACCTGGGCCTGACGGCTGCAGCGAGGCCGGCGGCCGTGGCCGACACCGAAGCGCTGCGTCTGTACCAGGTCGTCGACCGCGCCCACGCGGACGACCGGTTTTCCCGCGACTGGGCCAGCTTCGATCGCGTGCGTGCGGGCGAAATCATCGGCATGCGCCACGATGGCACATCGGTGGCGGCTGGCCGGGACGGCTATATCGTATTTCCCAATCCCGGGGCACAGCCGGGGCAGGAGTGGTTTTATCTGGCGAAGCAGAGTGCGCGGGTATAGGTGCTCAGCCGCGCGGGTGATGTTGCGCGTGCAGCTGCTTCAGCCGTTCGCGCGCCACGTGGGTATAGATCTGCGTGGTGGAAATGTCGCTGTGCCCGAGCAGCATCTGCACCACACGCAGGTCGGCGCCATGGTTCAGCAGGTGGGTGGCGAAGGCGTGACGCAGCGTGTGCGGCGACAGCGGGCGCTCGATGCCGGCTGCGTGGGCGCGCCGCTTGATGAGATACCAGAACGCCTGGCGCGTCATGCCGTCGCCGCGCGCGGTCACGAACACCGCGTCGGAAAGCTTCTTCTCCAGCAGCAGCGGGCGCGCCTCCGTTATGTAGCGCTTGAGCCACTGCACCGCTTCCTCGCCCAGCGGCACCAGCCGATCCTTGTTGCCCTTGCCGGTGACGCGCAGCACGCCGTCGCTGAGATTGACTGCAGTCAATCTCAGCCCCACCAGTTCCGATACGCGCAAGCCAGTGGCATACAACGTTTCCAGCATCGCGCGGTCGCGCAGGCCTAGGGGCGTGGTGGCGTCGGCATTGTCGAGCAGGCGTTCGACATCCGTCTCGGTCAGCGTCTTGGGCAGCGCGCGCGGCAGTTTGGGGCGGTCGAGGTTGAGCGTGGGATCGGCGGCGATCAGGTTTTCGCGCAGCAGGTAGCGGTAAAAGCGCTTCAGCGCTGACGTGTAGCGCGCCGCGCTGCGCGGCTGGCTGCGGCGCGCGAAGCGCCATCCCAGGTAGGCCTCGATGTCGCCCGACACGACCGCATCCAGACCCCGGGTGCGTTCCTTCTCCAGCCAGACGGCAAAGGCCTTCAGGTCGCGCCGATAGGCGGCCAGCGTCAGGTCGGCCAGCCCGTCTTCCAGCCACAGATGATCGCAAAACCGGTCAATCAGCGCGTCGTTCATGCGCCAGGAGCCAGGTCTTCACATCCAGCGGCGCGCCCACTGCCGAATGCATGAAGCCGCCCAGTCCACGTGCCGCCACCACGCGGTGGCAGGGGATAAGTAACGGCAAAGGATTCGAGCCACACGCCTGACCCACTGCACGGGCGGCTGTGCCGAGCTGTTTCGCTAAGCCACCGTAGGTCGTCGGCTGGCCGGCGGGAATGCTCATCAGGGCATGCCATACACGCAGCTGGAACGGCGTACCCAGCGGTACGAAAAGCAGATCGAAGGCATGGGCCGGATTCTGCCAGTAGGCATCGAGTTCGCGGGCCAGATGTCGCACGCGCGCGTCCCAATGCGAGGAGACAGGCGTGTCGGCAGGCAGGAAATCCAGCCGCGTCAATGCGTCACCGGTGAAGATCGCACCGAGGCGGCAGGGAGGAGCGTCCAGAATGGCATCGTAATCGTGCATGCCGGGATTTTACCTCCCGGCCAAAACAAAACGCCCGCATGAAGCGGGCGCTTTGTTGCGGCAGGAAGTTGCTTATTCGGCAGCCGTTGCTGCGGCCTTGCGGGCGGGCAGCTTTTCCTTGATGCGTGCGGACTTGCCGGAACGCTCGCGCAGGTAGTACAGCTTGGCGCGTCGCACGTCGCCACGGCGCTTGACTTCGACACTGGCGACCAGCGGCGAGTAGGTCTGGAAGGTACGCTCAACGCCTTCGCCGGCGGAGATCTTGCGCACGGTGAAGGCGGAGTTGAGGCCGCGATTGCGCTTGGCGATGACGACGCCTTCGTAGGCCTGCAGACGCTCGCGGTTGCCTTCCTTCACTTTCACCTGAACGACGACGGTGTCGCCGGGGGCGAAGTCGGGGAGGGTTTTGCCCAGGCGGGCGATTTCTTCCTGTTCGAGTTGCTCGATGATGTTCATGATGTTTCCTTACATCTGGCGGGAGAGGTGCACCCTGGCGGGTGGACGTCACGCCGTTTCACATTGGCCCAGGGGTTTGTTTTAACCACAGCGCCGCTCATTTCCGGCCTGCCTAAGCAGACCGGTCAATCCGTTTACTTCTGCGCCTGCTCCAGCAGGTCGGGCCGCAGCGCGGCGGTGAGCCGCAGGCTTTCTTCGTGCCGCCACTTGGCAATCGCCGCATGGTTGCCGCTTTTCAGCACTTCCGGCACCGCCATGCCCTGCCACACATCAGGCCGGGTGTAGTGCGGACAGTCCAGCAGCACGTGACTGAACGAATCCTGCGCGGCCGATTCGGCGTCGTTCAGCGCGCCCGGCAACTGCCGGATGAGGGCATCCATCAGCGCCAGCGCAGGGAGTTCGCCACCCGACAGCACGAAGTCGCCGAGCGAGAGTTCCTCGTCCACGCGGCGCTGCAGCAGCCGCTCGTCGATGCCTTCATAGCGTCCGCACAGCAATACCAGTGCAGGCCTTTCCTTCAGTTCCATTACCCGCTGGTGCGTCAGCGGATGACCCCGGGGTGAAAAATGCACCACCCACGGCGTCAAATTCTCGTTGGCCAAGTCCTGCTGCACCGCATTCAATGTGCGATCCAGCGGTTCCGCCAGCATCAGCATGCCGGGGCCGCCGCCGTAGGGCCGGTCATCCACCGTGCGGTGCGGATCATCGGTAAAATCGCGCGGATTCCACGCCTTGAACCGGTACAGCCCGCGATCCAGCGCCCGCCGCGTGATGCCGTAATCCAGTACGGCATCGAACATCTCGGGGAAGAGCGTGACCGCATCGAAGCGCATCAGTAGTCTTCGCCCCAGTCTACCTCGATCGTTCCGCCTGCCAGGTCCACCTTGCCGACGAACGCCGCAACGAACGGAATCAGGCGCTCGCGCGCGCCTTTGACGACGAGCAGATCGTTCGCCCCGCTTTCCATCAGGCTGTCGACCTTGCCCAACTCGATGCCTTCACGGTTGACCACGGTCAGGCCGATCAGGTCGGACCAGTAAAACTCGTTTTCTTCCGGCGGCGGCAGATCGCTTTTCGCCACCGAGATTTCCTGTCCGCGCAGGGCATACGCCGCGTCGCGGTCATCGATGCCCGCCAGTTTGGCGACCAGGGCTTTGCCGTGGTCCTGGATGGTCTCGACGGTGTAATTCGTCTGCTGCTCGCCGCGCCCGACACGCCAGGATTCGAAATCCATCAGCGTGCCCGGGTCTTCGCTGTAGGGCTGGACCTTGACCCAGCCCTTGATGCCGAACGGGGCGGCGATGCGCCCCATCACGACCCAGGCTTCTTGTTCAGCCAAATCAGGCAGCAGCGGGCTTGTTCTGCTTGACCAGACGGGCGACGGTGTCGGACATCTGCGCACCGTTGCTCACCCAGTAGCCGATGCGGTCCTGATCCAGGCGCACGGCTTCGGCGCCTTCGGCAGCGACCGGATTGTAGAAACCGACGCGCTCGATGAAGCGGCCATCACGACGGCAGCGCGAATCGGCCACCACCACGTTGTAGAAAGGACGGTTTTTGGCGCCGCCGCGCGAAAGACGAATAACGACCATGATTCAACCCACCGGTAAACGGAGAAAACCGCGAATTATACCCAAAATCCTCCGGCTTGCCAGTGGGGAAGGATTATCGCATCCCGGGCAGCATCCCTTTCATGCCGCGCATCATCTTGCCGAGACCGCCCTTGCCCATCATTTTCATCATCTTCTGCGCCTGCTCGAACTGGTTCAGCAGCTTGTTGACCTCCTGCACCTGTACGCCGGCGCCGGCGGCGATGCGGCGCTTGCGGCTGGCCTTGATGATTTCAGGCTTGCGGCGTTCCAGCGGGGTCATGCTGTTGATGATGCCTTCGACCCGGTTGATGGCTTTGTCATCGGCCCCCCCGGGGACTGGCATCTGCCCTGCGCCAGGGAGCTTGTCCATCAGCGCGGAGAGTCCGCCCATTTTGCGCATCTGCTGGATCTGCGCCTTGAAGTCCTCGAGGTCGAAATCCTTGCCCTTCTTCACCTTGTCGGCGAGTTTCCTGGCTTCGGCCAGGTCGACCGAGCTCTGCGCCTGCTCGATCAGCGAGAGCACGTCGCCCATGCCGAGGATGCGCTGCGCCATGCGCTCGGGGTGGAAGGCCTCCAGCCCGGTGGGTTTTTCGCCGACGCCGATGAACTTGAGCGGCTTGCCGGTGATGTGGCGCACCGACAGCGCCGCGCCGCCGCGCGCGTCGCCGTCGAGCTTGGTCAACACCACGCCGGTGAGCGGCAGCGCCTCGTTGAAGGCCTTGGCGACGTTGATGGCGTCCTGGCCCTGCATGGCATCGACGACGAACAGGGTCTCGATCGGCTTGACTGCGGCGTGCAGCGCCTTGATCTCGTTCATCATCGCCTCGTCGATCGCCAGGCGGCCGGCCGTGTCGACGATCAGCACGTCGTAGAACTGCTTGCGCGCATGGTCCTGGGCGGCCTGCGCGATCTTCAGTGGATCGCGTTCGTCGCCGGCCTCGAAGAAAGCGACATCGAGCTGCTTGCCGAGCTGGCGCAACTGGTCGATGGCGGCGGGTCGGTAGACGTCGGCGGAGGCGAGCAGGACTTTCTTCTTGCGGTTTTTCAACAGCAGCGCAAGCTTGCCGCTGGTCGTGGTCTTGCCCGAGCCCTGCAGGCCGGCCATCAGAATCACGGCAGGCGGTGTGGCGGCCAGATTCAGTTCGGCGTTTTCGCCACCCATCAGGCGAGTGAGCTCCTCGTGGACGATGCCGATCAGCGCCTGGCCCGGCGACAGGCTGGTGAGGACTTCCTGGCCCAGCGCGCGGGTCTTGACCGCTTCGATGAAGTCCTTGACCACGGGCAAGGCGACGTCGGCTTCGAGCAGGGCGAGGCGTACCTGGCGCAAGGTGTCCTGCACGTTGGCTTCGGTGATGCGTGCCTGCCCGCGCAGGGATTTGACGACGCCGGCAAGGCGTCCGCTGAGATTTTCTAACATGGCTTCCTTGTTGCCGCTATGGGCGGCATGGATAATGAGGCTGGCTGAATCCAATATCCATTTTAACGAATGTCCCCGCTATTGCTGGTTACTTTGTGTGTAAGCGCGCTGTATGGCTGGGTTGCCTGGCGCCTGCAGCGCGCGCCGTCCGATGCCTCGGTACGTGTGCTGACGCCACTGGCCTTGCTGGCGCACGGTGCGTTGATCTTCAATTCGGCGCTCGGGCAGGGCGATATCCGGCTGGGATTCGGCAACTCCCTGTCGACGATTCTATGGCTGACCGCGCTGACGTACTGGCTGGCCAGCCAGGGCGCGCCGCTGGCGCGCCTGCAGTCGTGGGTCAGCGGCCTGGCGGGGCTGTCCGTGCTGCTCATGGCGGTTTTTACCGAGACCCACGCGATTCCCGATTCGCAGGCGCTGGCCTTGCGCGCGCATCTGGTGGTGTCTTTCCTCGCCTATGGCTTGCTGGCGGTGGCCGCCTTGCATGCGGTGATGATGACCATGCTGGAAAAGCAGCTGCATCGCGGCGCTTTTCTGCAGGGTGAGACGCCGCCTTTGCTGACGCTGGAAGCGATGTTGTTCAAGACCATCGGCGTGGGGTTTGCGCTGTTGACCCTGGCGGTGTTCAGCGGGGTGTTCTTTTCGGAGGAACTGTTCGGTACGCCCCTGCAGTTTACCCACAAGATCGTGTTCGCCATCCTGTCTTGGCTGGTATTCGGCGGGCTGCTGCTGGGCCGCCATTTCCGCGGCTGGCGCGGCCGCACGGCGCTGGTCTGGACGATCACCGGTTTCACCCTGTTGCTGCTGGCTTATCTGGGCACCCAGTTCGTGCTGGAAATCGTGCTCCGGCGTTGAGGCGATTCTGATTGGACAGCATTTCCACCAGCACGCTTTTTGCGGCACTCGCCGTCTTGCTGCTGACGTCGGCTTTTTTTTCCGCGTCCGAGACTGCGATGATGGCGATCAACCGCTATCGGCTGCGCCATGCCGCCGAATCCGGTGTGCGGGGTGCAATGCGTGCGCAGGCGCTGCTGGACAAGACTGACAAGCTGCTGGGCGTGATCCTGCTCGGCAACAACCTGGTCAATTCCGCCTCGGCTACGCTGTCGGCCGTGCTGGCGATTCGCCTGTTCGGCTCGGGCGAAGTCGTGCTGTTCGTGGCGACGCTGCTGCTCACCTTCCTGATTCTGGTGTTCAGCGAAGTCACGCCCAAGGTGGTGGGGGCCGCCTTCCCCGAACGCGTCGCCTACCCGGCGACGCTGCTGCTCACGCCGCTGCTGAAACTGGCCTATCCCGTGGTGTGGTTCGTGAACCTGTTTGTACAGGGCATTTTGCGACTGCTGCGGATCAAGCCTCCCGAGCAGGGGCAGGGCAACAGCCTGGGGCTGGAAGAGTTGCGCACCATCGTGCTGGAATCATCGGGTCGGCTGCCGCGCGAACACCACCGGATTCTGATGAACCTGCTGGAACTGGAGGACATCACGGTCGATGACGTGATGACGCCACGCAACCAGATCGAGGCGATCGATATCGAGGACGATTCCGAACGGATGCGGCAGCAGATTTCCACCAGCCACCATACCCGGTTGGTGGTGCATGCCGGGTCGTCCGACAATCTGTTGGGCGTGTTGCATGTGCGCAGGGTGCTGCATGCGCTGACCGGCGCGGAACTGGATCCGGAGACATTGAAAGCCAATCTTGAGGCGCCCTATTTTGTTCCGGCGGGGACGCCGCTGTTTACCCAGCTGCGTAATTTCCAGTCCAGCCGGCGGCGGCTGGCGCTGGTGGTCGATGAATACGGCGAACTTCAGGGCCTGGTGACGCTGGAAGACCTGCTGGAAGAAATGGTCGGCGAGTTCACCACGCAGGCGCCGTCGGATACGGGGTATCTGCGGCGCGAGGAAGATGGCAGCTGGCTGGTCGAGGGCAGTGTCCTGCTGCGCCATCTCAACCGCAAGCTGGGCCTGTCGCTGCCGCTGGACGGCCCGAAGACGCTGAACGGCCTGTTGCTGGAGCAATTCGAGGACATCCCCGAGGCGGGCGTGAGTCTCAAGCTGGGCGACGTGCCGGTGGAAATCGTGCAGACGCAGGATCGCGCGGTCAAAATGGCGCGCATCTATCTGCCGGCAGCGGATGAGGTCCTCACCGAAAACACCTCAATTTAGTCGAAAAATCGCCGTTAAGGCCTGTGATTCCCCATGTCCGCTGTTTTCCGGACGGGCGTGTGGGCGATAATTTGACGCTGGACTTGTCTGGACCGAGCTATGGCAGCTGTGACAAACACCAACAATTTAACCGGACTGGCGCGTGCCATGGTCAACCATGGCTGGCTGTCCGAGGACGACGCCGAAGGGGTCTGGAAACGTGCCAGCCAGTCGGGCGACTCGTTCGTGACCGAATTGATCAAGGGGCGGCGATTCAAGGCAGACCAGGTTGCCGAATTTGCAGCCGTCTCGTTCGGGTTCCCCTACCTGGATCTGAATGCCATGGATCACGAGAGCCTGCCGCAGGGGTTGCTCGATCCGAAACTGGTGCAGAAGCGCCGCGTGCTTGCCCTGTACCTGCGGGGCAACAAGCTGTATGTGGCGACGTCCGACCCCACGCATCTGCAGGCGCTGGACGAAGTGAAGTTCCAGACCGGGCAGACGGTCGAACCCGTGGTGGTGGAAGACGACAAGCTCGGCAAGCTGATCGAGAAGGCAGGCGAGGCGAACGACAACACGATGGCCGTGTTGAACGCGGAAGACCTCAATCTGGATTTTGCCGATGAGGAAAGTACCGCGGCCCAGCAGGATACCGGCGGCATCGAAATCGACGATGCGCCGGTGGTGCGCTATCTGCAAAAGATCATGCTCGATGCCATCAATATCGGCGCATCCGATATTCACTTTGAGCCGTACGAGAAGTTTTACCGCATCCGCTACCGGCGTGACGGCATCTTGTCCGAAATCGCCCAGCCGCCGATGGCGATCAAGGACAAGGTGGCTTCGCGCATCAAGGTGTTGTCGCGGCTGGACATTTCGGAAAAGCGGGTGCCGCAGGACGGCCGCATGAAAATGGTGCTGTCGAAGAACCGCGCCATCGATTTCCGGGTCAGCACCTTGCCCACGCTGTATGGCGAAAAGATCGTCATGCGTATTCTCGACCCTACCAGCGCGCAGCTGGGGATCGAGGCGCTTGGCTACGAGCCATTCCAGAAGGAGCTGCTGCTGAATGCGGTGCAGCGCCCCTACGGCATGGTGTTGGTGACAGGCCCCACCGGCTCCGGCAAGACGGTATCGCTCTATACCTGCCTCAACATCCTCAACAAGCCCGACGTCAACATCTCCACGGCGGAAGATCCGGCGGAAATCCAATTGCCCGGGATCAACCAGGTCAACGTCAACGACAAGGCCGGGCTGACGTTCTCGGCGGCGTTGAAATCCTTCCTGCGGCAGGATCCCGACGTCATCATGGTCGGCGAAATCCGTGATCTGGAAACTGCCGACATCGCCATCAAGGCCGCGCAAACCGGCCACATGGTGATGTCCACCCTGCACACCAACGATGCGCCCGGCACGCTGACCCGTCTGCTGAACATGGGGGTGGCACCGTTCAACGTGGCCTCTTCGGTCATTCTGATTACTGCGCAACGCCTAGGGCGGAAGCTGTGCAGTTGCAAGCAGTCTGCCGATATCCCGCAGGAAGCCCTGCTGGCTGCTGGCTTTACCGAGGAGCAGCTGGACGGCACCTGGAAACCCTACAAGCCGGTGGGCTGCGATATCTGCGGCGGTACCGGCTACAAGGGGCGCGTAGGCATCTACCAGGTCATGCCGATCACCGATGCCATGACCCGCATCATCCTTACGGGCGGGAACGAATCCGATATTGCCGACCAGGCGCGACGCGAAGGCGTGCTCGACCTGCGGCAGGCAGGTTTGTTGAAAGTGAAATCCGGTCTCACTTCGCTGGAAGAGGTCGAGGCCGTTACCAACATTTAAGGAATTACCTCTATGGCTACAGCGGCAAAAGCAGTCAAGGACGCCACCTTTCTGTGGGAAGGCATGGACAAGCGCGGCAAGAAGGTCAAGGGGCAGATGCAGGCTGGCGGCGAGGCCGTGGTCAATTCCCAGCTGCGCAAGCAGGGCATCACGGTCACCAAGGTCAAGAAGCAAAGTACCCTGTTCAGCGGTGCGAAGAAAATCACCGACAAGGATGTCGCGCTGTTCACCCGCCAGCTGGCTACCATGATGAAAGCGGGGGTGCCCTTGCTGCAATCTTTCGAAATCGTGGCGCGCGGGCATTCCAATCCTTCGATGCAGCGTTTGCTGCTGGAGATCAAGGCGGATATCGAGAAGGGCAGCAGCTTGACCCAGTCATTCAGTCGTCATCCGCTGTATTTTGACGCGCTGTTCTGCAACCTGGTCGGGGCAGGCGAGTCGGCCGGTATTCTCGAAGGCGTGCTCGACCGGCTCGCGGTCTACAAGGAAAAAATTCTCGCCATCAAGAGCAAGATCAAGTCGGCCCTGTTCTACCCGGTATCCATCATCGTGGTGGCGTTCGTCATCACCGCCATCATCATGATTTTCGTGATTCCGGCATTCAAGAGCCTGTTCAGCAGTTTCGGCGCGGATCTGCCGGGGCCAACCCTCGTGGTCATGACGATGTCGGATTTCTTCGTCAAATGGTGGTGGGCGATCTTCGGCGCAATAGGCGGGGGGCTGTATGCCTTTTTCCAGGCGTGGAAGCGCTCGCGCAAGGTGCAGATGTCCATGGATCGCCTCATGCTCAAGCTGCCGATTTTCGGCCCGGTGATCGAGAAGGCTACCATCGCACGCTGGACGCGCACGCTGGCCACCATGTTCGCCGCCGGTGTGCCGCTGGTCGAGGCGCTCGAATCGGTGGGCGGCGCGTCGGGAAACCAGGTATTCGTCGAGGCCACCAACAAGATCCGCGGCGAAGTGGCGACCGGCACGGCGTTGACCGTGGCGATGCAGAACACCGGGCGGTTTCCCAACATGGTGCTGCAGATGGCAGCCATTGGCGAAGAATCCGGTTCGCTCGACGCCATGCTGGGCAAGGTGGCCGATTTCTACGAGGCGGAAGTCGATGATGCGGTCGAGGCGCTGTCCAGCCTGATGGAGCCGCTCATCATGGTCGTGCTGGGCACGCTCATCGGCGGCATGGTGATCGCGATGTACTTGCCGATCTTCAAGATGGGCTCGGTCGTAGGGTGATGGATCTGCTGAACACCGAACCAGCCCTCTTCACCGGGCTGGTTTTTTTATTCGGCCTGCTGGTGGGCAGTTTTCTGAATGTCGTCATCCATCGACTCCCAAAAATGATGGAGGCCGAATGGCGGGCGCAGTGTGCCGAGTTGAGCGGCGAAACCCTGGTTGAGGCCCCACACCCTGAAGGGCGCAAGCGCTACAACCTGTGGCTGCCGCGCTCGGCCTGTACCCAGTGCGGACATCAGATCACCGCGCTGGAAAATATCCCGCTGCTGTCGTGGCTGTGGCTGCGCGGGCGCTGCTCGGCCTGCAGCACGTCGATCAGCGCCCGCTATCCGTTGGTGGAGCTGCTCACCGCGCTGCTGTCGGCGGCGGCGGCCTGGAAGTGGGGTGCGAGCGTGCAAACTGGGGGCGCGCTGCTGCTGGTTTGGGCGCTGGTCGCACTGGCCTTCATCGACCTCGATACCACCCTGCTGCCCGACAGTCTCACCCTGCCGCTTGTGTGGCTGGGACTGCTGTTCAATCTTGGTGGGCATTTCGCCAGCTTGCCGGATGCGGTGATCGGCGCCATGGCAGGCTACGGGATACTGTGGTCGGTGTACTGGCTGTTCAAGCTCGCGACTGGCAAGGAGGGCATGGGATTCGGCGATTTCAAGCTGCTGTCTGCCATCGGCGCCTGGCTCGGCTGGCAGATGCTGCCTGTTACCCTGCTGCTGTCGTCCGTGGTTGGTGCGGCGATTGGCGTTTCGATGGTCGTGCTGGTGAAACATGATCGCCGCGTGCCGATTCCGTTCGGCCCCTATCTGGCGGGCGGCGGCCTGGTGGCGCTGTTCTTCGGCGCGGACCTGACTCAGGCCTACCTCGCACAATTCTGATGTTCACGGTAGGACTCACCGGCGGGATCGGCTCGGGCAAGTCGACCGTTGCCGACCTGTTTGCCGAACTTGGCACGCCGGTGATCGACACCGACGCCATCGCGCACGAGTTGACTGCGCCTGCGGGCGCAGCGCTGGGTGCGATCCGCGCGTCGTTCGGCGAATCGGTTATGCAGGTGGATGGCACCCTGGATCGTGCCGCCTTGCGCCGACGCGTATTCTCGGATGCCAGCGCCCGGCACCAGCTCGAAGCCATCCTGCATCCGCGTATCCGGCAGGCCGTGGCGCAGACACTGGCGACGCTGACCGGACCCTATGCGCTGATCGTGATTCCCCTGCTGGTGGAAACAGGCGGCTACCGGGGTGTGCTGAACCGCGTGCTGGTGGTCGATTGTCCCGAAGATCTGCAGGTCGCGCGGGTGATGGCGCGCAACGGACTCGCGCAGGGCGAGGTGGAAGCCATACTCGCAGCGCAGGCCGGGCGTCCCGAGCGGCTTGCGGCAGCAGACGATGTGATCCTGAACACGGCTTCTCCCGAGGCATTGCGCACCCAGGTCGCGACGCTGCACCGGCGTTACCTGGCGCTTTCTACTACGCCATCGTCTTGATTTTCCGCATGGATAGGCGACAATCGGCTAAACCAAACCAACGCGTTGCGGCGTGATCCACTACGAATACCCCCTGAGCGAACGCATCCGCACGCTGTTGCGGCTGGAAGATCTGTTCGACCGCTTCGATGCCTACGCCGCATCGCCCGACCCGCACGCGCATCATGCCGCCCTGTTGACCTTGTTCGAGATGGCCGAAGTCGCCGCGCGTGCCGATCTTAAATCCGATCTGTTGCAGGAACTGGACCGGCAGAAAGCGGTGCTGACCGCGCTGCGCGGCAATCCGCATGTGCAGGACGCCACGCTGGAGCAGGTTCTGGCCGCGATCGAGGCGGCCCATCAGGGCATCTATCAGCTGCCCGGGAAAGTGGGCCATCACCTGCGCGAAGACGAGTGGCTGATGGCCATCAAGCAGCGCGCGGCCATCCCGGGCGGCATGTGCGAATTCGATCTGCCCTCCTATCATTACTGGCTGCACCAGGCGGCGGATTTGCGTGTAAGCCAGTTGCACAAGTGGCTGGCGCCGTTCTCATCGATTCGCGCCGCGGTCGAAATCGTGCTCGGTTTGCTGCGCGACAGCGGTCGGCCCGACCTGCAGCACGCGAACAATGGCAGCTATCAGCGCATGCTCGAATCGCGCAATCCTCAGCTGATCCGGGTCACCCTGGTTGACGACCTGCCGTGCGTGCCCGAAATTTCGGCCAACAAATACATGCTCAATATCCGTTTCGTACACGCGGGTTCGGGCGCGCTACGCACCTGTACCGGCCAGTCGATCGACTTCGACCTGACCTTCTGCACACTGTGAAACCCACCAAGCCTCCTGTCGTGACCTGCCCGACCTGCGGCGTGGCGGTTTCGTGGACGGCTGAAAGCAAGTGGAAGCCATTCTGCAGCGAGCGCTGCAAGATGATCGATCTGGGCCAGTGGGCCACCGAGAAATATCGCGTGCCGGCCGAAGAGCAGGAACCCGACGACGAGTCCGCGCAGTCGCAGTAAGGCTTACTTTGTGTAGGTCTTGACGCCGTTTGGCGTGCCGAGCAGCAGCACGTCCGCGCCGCGCCGGGCAAACAGGCCGTTGGTGACCACGCCTACGATGTGATTGATCGCGGTTTCCAACGACACCGGATCGACGATCGACATTCCATGGACGTCGAGAATGAGGTTGCCGTTGTCAGTGGTGAAGCCTTCGCGCAGCCGCGGCTGGCCACCCAGTTTCACCAGTTCGCGCGCGACGTAGGAGCGGGCCATTGGGATCACTTCCACCGGCAGCGGAAACTTGCCGAGCACCCCGACCAGCTTGCTTTCATCGGCGATGCAGATGAACTGCTTGCTGCACGCGGCAACAATTTTCTCGCGCGTCAGCGCGCCGCCGCCGCCTTTCACCATGGCGAAATGTTCGGTGATCTCGTCGGCGCCGTCGACATAGATTTCGAGCTCGCCCACGTTGTTGAGATCCAGTACCTGGATGCCGTGGCGCTTCAGGCGGGCGGCCGTGGCTTCCGAACTGGCGACGGCGCCGTCGATGCGGCCTTTCACGTCGGCCAACGCATCGATGAAATAGTTGGCGGTCGAGCCTGTGCCTACCCCGATGATTCCGCCCTTGGCATAATCCACCGCAGCACGCGCCACGGCTTGCTTCATTTCGTCCTGAGTCATGATGTTTTCGTCGATTTGGATGCAGCCCGCTAAGATAGCGGCATCGCCCCCTTTTTACAAACCTTGCACCTGCCGCCATGAGCCAACCTGACGATTACCTCGAACGCATCCTCACCTCGCGCGTCTACGATGTGGCGATCGAGTCGCCGCTCGACGTGGCCCACAATCTGTCGCGCCGTCTCAACAACCAGATCCTGTTGAAGCGTGAAGACCTGCAGCCGGTGTTCTCCTTCAAGTGCCGCGGCGCCTACAACAAGATGGCGAAGCTGACGGCGGCCCAGCTGGCGCGTGGCGTAGTGGCGGCGTCGGCCGGCAACCATGCGCAGGGGGTGGCGCTGGCGGCGCAGAAACTTGGCGCGACCGCCATCATCGTGATGCCGGTGACCACGCCGAAAATCAAGGTCGATGCGGTGGCCGCGCGCGGTGCGCAAGTGATCTTGCATGGAGATAGCTACGACGACGCCTGGGCGCACGCAACCCAGCTGACCAAGGAAGCCAAGGCGACCTTCGTCCATCCTTACGACGATCCCGATGTGATCGCCGGCCAGGGCACCGTGGCAATGGAATTGCTGCGTCAGCATCCTGGCCCGATCCACTCGGTCTACATCCCGGTCGGCGGTGGCGGGCTGATCGCCGGCATGGCCGCCTACATCAAGCGGCTGCGGCCGGAAATCAAGATTGTCGGCGTCGAGCCCGAGGATGCCGACGCCATGGCGCGCTCGCTGTGCAAGGGCGAACGCATCACGCTGCCGCGCGTGGGCATCTTCGCCGACGGCGTGGCGGTGAAGAAAGTGGGCAAGGAAACCTTCCGGCTGGCGCAGCTGTACGTGGACGAAATTATCCGCGTCAACAACGACGCCATCTGCGCGGCGATCAAGGACGTGTTCGAGGATACGCGCTCGATCCTGGAGCCGGCGGGTGCCTTGTCGGTCGCCGGGCTGAAAGCGGCCATCGCCGGCGACAAGCTCAAGGGTAAGACGCTGGTCGCGGTGGCCTCGGGCGCCAACATGAACTTCGACCGTCTGCGCTACATTGCCGAACGTGCCGAACTGGGGGAAAAGCGCGAAGCCGTGCTGGCCGTGACTATTCCCGAGACGCCGGGCAGCTTCAAGACCTTTTGCGGCCTGCTGGGGGCGCGCAGCATCACCGAGTTCAACTACCGCTATTCCGACCCCAGGCAGGCGCGCGTGTTCGTCGGCCTGTCGGTGCCGGGGGCGGGGGAGAGCGCGCGCGTGGTCGACCTGTTGCAGCGTCACGGCCTGGAAGCGATCGACCTCACCGACAACGAGATGGCCAAGCTGCATGTGCGCCATCTGGTCGGCGGGCGCGCGCCTGAAGCAGTCAACGAAGTGCTGTACCGTTTCGAATTCCCGGAACGTCCGGGCGCCCTGATGCAGTTCCTGCAGAGCATGAGCCGCGGCTGGAACATCAGCCTGTTCCACTATCGCAACCACGGGGCGGACTACGGTCGCGTACTGGTCGGCATCCAGGTGCCGGAGAAGGAAAAACCCGGCTTCCAGAAGTTTCTGGACGAGCTGGGCTACCGCTACTGGGACGAGTCCCGCAATCCGGCTTACAAGCTGTTCCTGGCTTGACGCGTACAAGCTCGTGCTTCAGGCGCGGATGCCTCGAGGCGGACACCCCGGAAATTGAGCGGTGCCGCGTTGAGCGCCCCCCGTTGCTGGGCGTTCGCAATGTCCGCGACGACGAATGGATGCGGTGGCGCCCATGGCGGATTTTGCTCGGCAAACGCCAGGAGGCAGCATGTTACCCTCGCACCATGCTTCGAATAATCACGTTTTTTCTGCTGAGTGCGTTGGCCGTGTCCACGTGGGCGGCGCCGGGCGATGCGGCTGTGAAGCAGGCGCAGCAGGCCTACGCGGCGCGCAGGCTTGCGGATCTGGAGCGTGCAGCGCGCGACGTGCCGGCCGATCATGTATTGGCCCCCTATGTCGAATACTGGCGCCTGATGCTGGCGAGCCGCACCGACGATGGCCGCATCGCCGATTTTCTGGCACGTTACCCCGGTAGCCGTCTGGCCGAATCCCTGCGCGCCGACTGGCTGAAATCGCTCGGCGCGCGGGAAGCCTGGCCGGCATACCTGGCCGAGTACCCGCGTCTCGTCAAGCCCGATGCGGCGCTTCAGTGCTATGCCTACCGTGCGGAATGGGCGCTGGGCAATCGCAGCCATGAGCGCGAGGCGATTTCCCTGTGGTTTACCGGACGCGACATGCCGACGGTTTGTACGCCTCTGTTCGCGCAGTTGATGGAAGCCGGACTGATCGGCCAGGAAGACGTCTGGCGGCGTTTCCGTCTGGCGTTGGAAGCGGGCAATCTCAACGTGGCCAGGGTGGTGTCGAACGCCCTGACCGAAGCGCAACGTCCGAACGCCGCGTTGCTGGATCGGGCCGGCCGCGACCCGGCCCGCTTGCTGAACGCGGGCACCCTCGATCTGGCCCGTCGCGGCGACCGCGAAATCGCGCTCTATGCGCTCGACCAGTTGGCCAGGCGCGACTCCGGCCAGGCGGAACAGGCCCTGCGCAAATGGGCGCCGCAACTCAATCCGCTGGAGCTGCGCACGGCCTGGGCACGCCTCGCAACCTGGGCCGCCCGCCGTCACGAAACGGTCGCACTGGATTGGTTCCAGCAGGCGGGAGACGTGGCGCTCAGCGATTTTCAGCGCGAATGGTGGGCGCGCGCCGCGCTCCGTGCCGGCGACTGGAAGACGGCGCAGCGCGCGATCGAAAGCATGGGCGATACCACCCGCGGCCAGCCTGTCTGGCGCTACTGGCGCGCACGCGCCCTGCAGGAAAGCGGCAAGCGCGTCGCGGCCAATGCCATTTTTCTGGCTTTGTCGCGCGAGCACGATTACTACAGCCAGCTGGCCGAGGAAGAACTCGGACCGGTCGTGCAGGCCCCCGCCATCAACATCAAGGTGGGTGGCGATGACGTGGAGGCCGTCGCCCGCCAGCCCGGTATCGCCCGCGCAGTGGCCCTGTATGAACTTGGCTTGCGTGGCGACGCCACCCAGGAATGGAACTGGACGGTCCGGGATTTCTCCGATGCGCAGTTGCTGGCGGCGGCCGAGCTCGCCCGGCGCATGGAATGGTATGACAGCGCCATCAACACGGCCGAGCGCACCCGCGAACTGCACGATTTCGAACTGCGCTTTCTGGCGCCTTACCGCGAACAGGCGCACCAGGCCGCGCGCGAGAACGACATCGACGAAGCCTGGGTGTACGGCCTGATGCGGCAGGAAAGCCGCTTCGTCAACGTCGCGCGCTCGAGCGTCGGCGCCGCCGGTCTGATGCAGATCATGCCGGCCACCGCGCGCTGGATCGCGCAGCGCCTCGGCATCAGGCGATTCCAGGTGGACGAGATGCGCGATCCTGCGCGGAACATCGAGTTCGGCGCGTATTACCTGAAGCACATCCAGTCCTCGCTGGACGGTTCGCCGGTGCTGGCTACCGCTGCCTACAATGCCGGCCCGAGCCGCGCGCAGCGCTGGCGCGATATCCGGCCTATGGAGGCGGCGGTCTACATCGAGTCGATCCCATTCGCCGAAACGCGCGACTATGTGAAGAAGGTGATGAGCAATGCCATGCATTACGCGGTGCGTTTCGGCCAGCCCTCGGTCCTGCTGAAGGACCGGCTGGGCATGATCCCCCCGCGCAAAACGCCTGCCTCTGCGTCACCCGATTCGGACACGTCGCTGGAAGTCGGGCGGCCGGACGATTAGCCCGGAAGTTTCATAAATGCGCGCGCCCTCGTTTGTCTTTTGCTTGATATGAAAGATTTTGTTCAGTCGGTCGTATGAATAACTACGACACTCCTTCTCAAAACTTCCTTCTCAATCAAAATCCTGCGCGATCATCGCGCGAATTTATGAAACTTCCGGGCTAAAATCAGCGTCGCCTTATATACCGAAACGAACTACACCATGAAGATTCAACGCATCTGCATCCTCGGCGGGTCCGGCTTTGTCGGCACCCAGCTCGTCAGCCAGCTCGCCGCGCGAGGCCTCCAGGTTCGCGTGCTGTCCCACCGCCGCGAAATGGCCAAGGAACTGATCCTGCTGCCCACGGTGGAAGTGATCGAGGCCGACGTGCACGACCAGCAGGAGCTCATCCAGCATTTCCGCGGCATGGACGCCGTCATCAATCTGGTCGGCATCCTGCACGAAGGCAAGGTCGGGCGTGTCGACTTGCCGAGCGCCCGCCGCGGCGATTTCCAGAAGGTCCACATCGAATTGCCGCGCAAGGTCATCCATGCCTGCGGCGAATCGGGCGTGCATCGCCTGCTGCACATGAGCGCACTGGGTGCCCACCCGAACTCGCGTTCGGCCTACCAGCGCTCCAAGGGCATTGCCGAAGCGCTGGTGCGCGAAGCCGGGAGACACCACGTCGAACATGAGAACTGGTACCTGAACGGTCCCAAGTTCATCCACGGGTACGGCCTCAATGTCACCATCTTCCGGCCATCGGTGATCTTTGGCCGCGGCGATTCCTTTCTCTCGATGTTCGCCCGTCTGCTGAAAACATTCCCGGTGCTGCCGCTCGCAGCGGCCGACAGCCGCTTTGCGCCCGTCTATGTCGAGGACGTCGCACGCGCCTTTGCCAACAGCCTGGACAACACCGTCACCTTCGGCCAGACCTACGAGCTATGCGGCCCCAGGGCCTATACCTTGGGTGAATTGGTGGCCTACGTCGGCGAGGTGATCGGCAAGAAGCGCAGCATCATCCCACTGGGCAAATGGATGTCGTATTTCCAGGCCTGGGCACTGGAATTCAAGCCGGGCAAGAAGCTGATGACGCGCGACAACTTCTATGCCATGAGCACGGACAACGTATGCCATGGCGGCTGGCCTTCGGTGTTCGATTTCCAGCCGGCATCGCTCGAAGCCATCGCCCCCGAATACCTGCGTGCCGATACCCCACGTGCGCGATATGAGGATTATCGGGAAAACGCCCACCGCTAAAGCCGCCGCGCCGCCATGAAAACCTACATCGTTGGCGGCGCAGTGCGTGACCGGTTGCTGGGCCTGCCGGTGGCCGACCGCGATCACGTCGTCGTCGGCGCGACCCCCGATGCCATGGTGGCGCTGGGCTACCAGCCGGTCGGCAAGGATTTTCCGGTCTTCCTGCACCCTAAAACCCACGAGGAATACGCGCTCGCGCGTACCGAGCGCAAGTCCGGGCATGGCTACAAGGGCTTCAAGGTCTATGCCGCACCGGAGGTCACGCTGGAGGAGGACCTGCGCCGACGCGACCTCACCATCAATGCGATGGCCGAAGACGCGGCCGGCGCGCTGGTTGACCCCTACGGCGGCCAGCGCGATCTGGCGGCGAAAATTTTCCGCCATGTGAGCGAAGCCTTTGCCGAGGATCCGGTGCGGATTCTGCGCTTGGCGCGCTTTGCCGCACGCTTCACCGACTTTGTCGTGGCGCCGGAAACCAACGCGCTGATGCGGCAGATGGTCGACAACGGCGAAATCGACGCGCTGGTGCCCGAGCGCGTGTGGCAGGAAATCGCACGCGGCCTGATGGAAGCGCAACCCTCGCGCATGTTCCAGGTGCTGCGCGACTGCGGCGCGCTGGCGCGGCTGTTTCCCGAAATCGATCGCCTGTTCGGCGTACCGCAGCCGCCGCAGCATCATCCCGAAATCGATGCCGGCGTTCATGTCATGCTCGTGGTCGACTGGGCGGCGCGGCAGGGCATGAGCCTGCCGGTGCGCTTCGCCGCCTTGACGCACGACCTCGGCAAGGGCGTCACCCCGCCCGAACTGTGGCCCAGACATCACGGCCACGAAGCCAGGAGCGTCGAACTGGTGCGTGCGCTGAGCGAGCGCATCCGGGTGCCGGCCGACTGCCGCGACCTCGCCGTTGCGGTGGCGCGCGACCACGGCAACGCCCATCGCGCGCTGGAATTGCGCCCCGGAACGGTCGTCGAACTGCTGGAACGGGTCGACGCCTTCCGCCGTCCCGAACGCTTCGAGGCCTTTCTGCAGGCTTGCGAATGCGATTTCCGTGGCCGCCCCGGCTACGAGGACAAACCTTTTCCCGAGCCCGATTACCTGCGGCAGGCGCTGCAGGCAGCGCAGACCATCGATGCCGCCGAGGTGGCGCGCAGCGTCGAGCCGGCGCGTATCCGGGAAGCGATCTTCCAGGCGCGGACGCGAGCGGTGGCCGCGTCGCGCAGCCAGGGCGCGCACTGGGAACATTTCCCGCATCAGGCGGACATGGGCGTGCGCGGCATCGGGCCTACCCTGGCGGCCGCATTCGAGCAGACCGCGCTGGCCATGACCGCCGTGGTGACCGATCCGTCCGGGGTGGCGGCGAACGAGGCGGTGGACATCCGCTGCGAGGCGCCGGACGACGAACTGCTGCTGGTCGACTGGCTGAACGCGCTGATCCTGGAGATGGCCGCGCGCCGCATGCTGTTCGGCCGCTTCGAGGTCAGGCTGGACGGCCACCACCTGCATGCCACCGCATGGGGCGAGCCGGTCGACCTGGACAAACACCGGCCGGCCGTCGAAATCAAGGGCGCCACCTATACTGAATTGCGTGTAAGGAAGAATGACGCGGGGCAATGGTTGGCCCAGTGCGTGGTGGACGTCTGAATTCCACAAAACCCTTGGCAGTCGACTGAGGATTCCAGGATGAATCTCGCCCAGTTCAAGCAGGTGTCGGAGGTCGAATGGAAGATCGCGCCGTTCGGCAAGATGCGCGTACCGGCGGTGATTTTTGCCGATCAGGCGCTGATCCGGGACATGGACGACAAGGTCTTCGAGCAGCTCACCAACGTCGCCACCCTGCCGGGCATCGTGCAGGCGGCCTACGCCATGCCCGACGCGCACTGGGGCTACGGCTTTCCGATCGGCGGGGTGGCGGCGTTCGATGCCGACGCAGGCGGGGTGGTATCGGCAGGAGGGGTGGGGTTCGACATTTCCTGCGGCGTACGCACCTTGCATACTGGGCTCAGGGCTGACGAGGTTGCGCCGCTCAAGCAGCGGCTGGCCGACCGCCTGTTCGCCCGCATTCCGGCCGGGGTCGGCAGCACCGGCCCGTTGCGACTGAATGCGAACGAGATGGACGCCATGCTGCGCGGCGGTGCGCGCTGGGCGGTCGAACACGGCTACGGCAGCGCGGCCGACCTGGACCGCATCGAGGAACATGGCTACATGGCCGGCGCCGAACCGGATCAGGTGTCCGACCAGGCCAAGCGTCGCCAGCGCGACGAGATCGGCACCCTGGGGTCCGGCAATCATTACCTCGAACTGCAGGAAATCGTCGAGATCCACGATACGAAAGCGGCCGACCGCTTCCGCCTGCGCGTGGGCGAAGTGGTGGTCAGCATCCACTGCGGCTCGCGCGGGCTGGGGCACCAGATCGGCACCGAATTCCTCAAGCAGATGGTGATCGCCGCGCCGGGTTACGGCATTGAACTGCCCGACCGCGAGCTCGCCTGCGCGCCCATCAACTCTTCGCTGGGACAGGCCTATCTCGGCGCCATGCGTGCTGCCATCAACTGTGCGCTGGCCAACCGTCAGGTGATCACCCATCTCACCCGCCAAGTGTTCGCCGACCTGCTTCCGGGGACGCATCTCACCCTGATCTACGACGTTTCGCACAATACCTGCAAGCTGGAATCGCACACGGTCGACGGCCAGTCGCGCCGCCTCTATGTACACCGCAAGGGGGCGACGCGCGCCTTCGGGCCCGGCTATCCGGCGCTGCC
This sequence comes from Hydrogenophilales bacterium, assembly GCA_016195805.1. Taxonomy (GTDB): domain Bacteria; phylum Pseudomonadota; class Gammaproteobacteria; order Burkholderiales; family Thiobacillaceae; genus Thiobacillus. The sequence continues at coordinate 195,426 of JACPYT010000003.1, read as the reverse complement.
CAATGAGCTGCGCGACATCGGCCAGCCGGTGCTGATCGGCGGCAGCATGGGTACCGCGTCCTACATCCTGGTCGGTACCGAGACGGGCATGACGCGCGCCTTCAGCTCCGCCTGCCACGGTGCCGGGCGGGCCATGAGCCGCCACCAGGCGACCCGCCAGTGGCATGGCCGCACGTTGATGGACGAACTCGCCGGCCAGGGCGTGCTGATCCGCAGTCCCTCGCTGCGCGGCGTGGCGGAAGAAGCGCCGGGCGCCTACAAGGACGTCGGCGCCGTGGTGGAGGCGGCCGACCGTGCCGGGCTGGCGTGCAAGGTGGCCAGACTGAAGCCGCTGGTCTGCATCAAGGGTTGAGCGGCCGAATCGGTACCTTCGTTATCCGGCGCCGCCCGTGTTGCACCCGGAGGTTGTTGAGTAGAATATATAAATTCACTAATCAACCCGGAAAACTTGGAATCGACCATGCCTTACAGTGAACAGACCGTGCAGTCGGTGCGTCCGTGGTCGGACAAAACGTTCAGCTTTACCCTCAGCCGCCCGCAGGATTTCTCATTCGAGAACGGTGAATTCGTCACCATCGGTTTGAAGCGCGAAGGCAAGCTGGTGGCGCGCGCCTATTCCATCGTCTCCACCGCCGACCGCGACCATCTCGAGTTTCTCAGCATCCACGTGCCGGACGGCCCTCTGACCAGCCAGCTGGTCCACATCCGCCCGGGCGACAGCGTGTGGGTCAACAGCAAGGCCACCGGCTCGCTCACGCTCAATCATGTGCTGCCCGGGCGTACGCTGTACATGCTGGCTACCGGCACGGGCCTTGCCCCGTTCATGAGCCTGATTCGCGACCCCGAACTCTATGCCCGCTATGAGAACGTGGTGCTGGTGCATTCGGTGCGCACAGTGGCCGAATTGGCCTATCGCGCCGAAATCGAGGCCATGCACAACGACCGGCTGCATTACGTGCCGACGGTGACGCGCGAGCCGTTCCCCACGCCCGAACGCGGGGGCGACCTGTTCCGCTCGGGCGCGCTGTCGCAGCGTCTCGGCCTGCCCGCGCCGGATCCGGAGCACGACCGCGTGATGATCTGCGGCAATCCGGAGATGACGCGCGAACTGACGCATCACCTCAAGGACGCGGGCTGGACGCTGACCAACCATCGCGGCATCGGCAATTTCACCACCGAAATTGCTTTTGTCGTGCATCACGAATAGTCTGCCGGCTTTCATCTTCCCGAGCCGACATCGCCCGCTTCATGGAAGCAAACTCGCATAGCCGCGCGGCACTGACCCTCGCTGCGCTCGGTGTCGTCTACGGCGATATCGGAACCAGCCCGCTCTATGCCCTGAAGGAAACCCTGAGTCCGGCCCACGGCATTCCGGCCGGACCCGAAACCGTGCTGGGCGCCGCGTCGGCGATTTTCTGGGCATTGATGCTGGTGGTCTCCCTGAAATACGTGTTGCTGGTGTTGCGTGCCGACAACCACGGCGAAGGCGGCATCATGGCCCTGCTCGCGCTGGCGCGGCAGGCCGTGGCGCAGCGGCCGCCGCGCGTATTGCGCATCGTGGCGCTGGCCGGCATGGCGGGTGCTGCGCTGTTCTACGGCGATGCCGTGCTGACCCCCGCGATTTCGGTGCTGTCGGCGGTCGAGGGTCTGTCGGTCGGCACCCATGTATTCGAACCTTATGTGATGCCGCTTGCGATCGGCGTGCTCGCCGGGCTGTTTTTCATGCAGCAGCATGGCACGGCCAGCGTGGGCGCCTGGTTCGGCCCGATCGCGGTGCTTTGGTTTGCCGCGCTGGCAGCCGGCGGCGTGTACCAGATCGCCCAGCATCCGCAAGTGCTCGCTGCGCTCTATCCGGATCATGCGTGGTGGTTCGTCACCCAGCACGGCTTTGCGTCGTTCGTGGTGCTGGGGGCCGTGCTGCTGGCTTTTACCGGTGCCGAGGCGTTGTATGCCGACATGGGCCATTTCGGCCGCGCGCCGATCCGGCTGGCCTGGTACGGCCTGGTGTTTCCCGCGCTGGTGCTGAATTATCTGGGGCAGGGCGCGTTGCTGTCGCGCGTGCCTACTGCCTTGAGCAACCCGTTTTTCCTGCTTTACCCGAAATGGGTGCTCTATCCCATGGTGCTGCTGGCCACCGCCGCCACCGTGATCGCTTCCCAGGCCACGATCACCGGCGCGTTCTCGCTCACGCGCCAGGCCATCCAACTGGGCTATTTGCCGCGCATGCAGGTGGTGCAAACGTCGTCCAGGGCGTTCGGACAAATTTACATTCCGGTCGTCAACTGGCTCTTGTTCGTGCTCGTCGTGGCGGTGGTCGCCGGTTTTGGCAAGTCGGACCATCTCGCCGCCGCGTACGGTCTTGCCGTGACCGGCACCATGCTGGTGACGACGCTGCTCACCTTCTTCGTCATCCATTACGGGTGGGGATATGGTCTGTCCGCCAGTCTCGCGGCGACCGGCGTGTTCCTGCTGATCGACGCGGCATTTTTTTCTTCCAGTTTGTTGAAAATCGCCGAAGGTGGCTGGTTTCCCTTGGCCCTGGGCAGCCTGGTCTTCATCGTCATGCGGACCTGGGTGCGCGGGCGGCGCAGCCTGCTGGCGCGGGTCGGCGTGGCGGATATTCCGCTGGCCGATTTTCTCGCCGGCCTGATGGCGCATCCGCCGACGCGGGTGCCGGGAACCGCGGTGTTCCTCAATGCCAGCGCGCATACCGTGCCGCACGCGCTGTTGCACAACCTGAACCACAACCGGGTGCTGCACGAGCGGCTGGTGTTTCTCACCGTCCGGATCGAGACCGAACCGTGGGTGCCGTTCGACGACCGCATGCGGGTCGAGCCGCTCGGCAACGAAGCCTATGCCGTGACCCTCACGTTCGGCTTCAAGAACCGTCCCGATGTGCCTGCTGCGCTCCAGGGGCTGGGGCCGCAGTTCGGTCTGACGTTCGAGCCCATGCAGACTTCGTATTTCCTGAGTCGCGAGACCATCGTGCCCAGTCCGGCTGTCGACAGCGGGCTGGCCAACTGGCGCGAACAGCTGTTTCGCTGGTTGTCGCGCAATGCTGGCAGTGCGGTGGAATATTTCAACCTGCCGGCAAACCGGGTGATCGAACTCGGCTCGCGGGTGGAAATCTAGCCGGCCCGTCCCGTTTCAGGGGGTAGGCCAGCGCAGGGACCGGAACTCAGTCATCGTCATCGTCGTGATGGCGGTGCTCGCGGCCATGTTCCCACCGCTCGTGTCGCCAGCCGCCCCATCCGTCGCGGCGGTCCCAGCCCCTATCATCCCAGCCGCGTCCATAATCGCGGTAATAGACCCGCTCGACCCGGTAGGGCGGCGGCAGCACGATGGTGGGGCCGGGGTAGTACGAGGTGGTCGTCCAGTAACGTGCGCCGCCGGATTCGTACAGGACCCGGAACCCGTCCCGCTCGCGCGTGCCGAACGAAATGATGAAATGCGGCTCGACCGACACCACGCGGCCGTAGCCATAATCGCCATCATGGGCGAAGCTGGCGCCGGAGGCGGCGAGCTGGGCGGTTGCCAATAGCAGTTTGCGTAACATGGTGATGCTCCTTTCAGCCTTGAGATGGGCGCGCGGGTGGTCAATCGTCCCCGTTGTCGTCGGGGGCGCTCCAGTGCGCATCGCGCGGATCGTCGTTTACCGAAAAATTCCCGTTGAGGGTCAGCCATTTGCCGGGGTTGTACGGCAGCTGGGTGGCGTACACGCGGCCCTGGAAGCGGTAACGCACGTCGTAGCCGCTGACCACCTGGCGATAATTGTCCTGGACGCGGCAACGCTCGACCTGGCGCGGGCGCGTTTCTTCGTAGCGCGTGCCGCCGCCATTCCAGCGATCTCCCACCACCGCGCCGGTGGCTGCGCCCACGGCGGCGGCGGCGACCCTGCCGTCGCCCTTGCCGACGGTGGAGCCGAGCAGGCCGCCGGCGATGGCGCCGAGAATCGCCCCGCCGCTGCCGCTGCCGTTGCCGTCGCGGTAGCTGCGGCTTTCATAGCCGGCGGTTTCGGTCCAGCATTCGCGGTGCGGTTCGTTGACCGTGTCGTAGATCGGCGTGCTTGAGATCACGCGGGCGCGGGTGACGAAGCCATCCGGGTCGTAACGGCCGGGGCCGGCTTGCGCGGCGCCGCTGGCGGCAAGCAGGGTGGCGACCAGGGTCGTGTTCAAAAGGTTCATGCCCGTCAGGGTGCGTGTTTTCATGTTTACTCTCCTTGCTACAGTGAATTCGGTGCGGGCTTATGCCCTGCAGAGGGTTCAGCGACGACCGCGGGTGCGGTTGTCTTCTTCAAATCGTTGCTGCTGGCGACGTTCATAGCCGTAGCCGTAGCCTTGCGGTTCGTCGCCGCGGTCGCGCCTGGCATCGCGCCGCTCGTCGCGTCGCTCGTCCCGACGGGCGTCGCGCGGATCCTGGCGAACCTCGTCGGCGCGATCGCGCTTGGCCACGATGATCACGTCGCCCATGAAATTCGGCGCTGCCTGAACCGGAGCGGCGATCGCCAGTCCCAATCCTGCCAGTGCAAAAATCCAGTTGTGTCGTGTCGTCATCGTGGTCTCCATTTCCGTGGTTGCGATAGGTCGCTTCCACGCTTCGCAGTCTGGTTGAGGAAAGTAAGCGTACTGTTTCACGCAAGGGGGATTTTGTAACAGTGTGTAACCGGCGGATAGCGGGTCATCCCTGCTGATATATTTGCCGCATGGAAAAAGACAGCATTTATGTGACCGACGACGACCCGGGCATCCGCGAGCTGGTGGCCGAGTACCTGACAAGCCAGGGCTATCGCGTCGAGACGGCGGAAGACGCGGTCTCGCTCGATCGCCTGCTGGCCGTCCGCCTGCCGGACCTGCTGGTGCTCGACTGGATGATGCCGGGCGAGGACGGCCTGTCGATCGCGCGGCGCTTGCGCGCGCAGCCGGGCTTTCCCCCCATCATCATGTTGTCGGCCAAGGGCGAAGACATCGATCGCATCATCGGCCTCGAGGTCGGCGCCGACGATTACCTGCCCAAGCCGTTCAATCCACGCGAACTGCTGGCCCGCATCCGGGCGGTACTGCGACGGCAAGGCGGCGCAGCACCGGCTGCGGCGGAGACTGCCCGGCTCGTGCATTTCGGCCCGTTCAGCGTCAATCTCGACGCCCGCACCCTCAGCCGCGCCGCCGCCGAAATCCCGCTGACCAGCGGGGAATACGAATTGCTTGAAATTTTCGTCACCCACGCCAACCGTGCGCTGTCGCGCGACTGGCTGATGGACCAGCTGCGCGGCTTCGAACGCGACCCGTTCGACCGCAGCATCGACGTGCGGGTGAATCGTCTGCGCAAGAAGATCGAGGACGATCCGGCCAATCCGGCCTATATCCGCACCCAGCGCGGGCAGGGCTACCTGTTCGTTCCGCAGGGCAAAGGGTGAAGCGCCTCACCCGCTCGTTGTTCGCCCGTACCGCGCTGACGCTGGCGCTGGCCTTCGTCGTGTTCCAGGCGGCTGCGTTCTGGGTGGTGTATCGCACGCTGATCGTGCCGGTGGCGGAGCGCTCGGCCGACGACCTGGCCGGCCTGATCGTGCTGTCGGCGCAAACCTGGGTGGAACTGCCGCCGCAGACGCGCGCCGCGTTCGAGCGCGAACTGGCGCGCCGCCACGGGCTGCGCCTGACCACCGCGAACCTCGGTGCGACGACAGCTGCGCCGCATTTCGCCTTCCGTACCCAGATCGAAGCCGCGCTGAGCCATCGCGTAGGCGACGATGTGATCCTGCGCGGCGTGCCGGGCACGGCGGCCGCCTGGCTGGACATTCCGCTGGGCGGCCATGACCTGCACGTCGGTTTCTTCCCGCGCCGCTACGCCGTCAAGCCGCCGCTGGCGGCGATCGCCGTCATCGCCCTGGGCACGTTTCTTAGTCTGCTGACCGCCGTGTTCCTGGTACGCCGCATCACCGTGCCGCTGGCGCGCGCGGCGGGCGCGGCCAGCCTGGTCGGGGCGGGCGAGCTGCCCGATCCTCTGCCGGAAACCGGCCCCGCCGAGCTGGCCGAGCTGGCGCGCCGCTTCAATACCATGGCGGCCGAGGTGCGTGCATTGCTGGACAACCGCACCACCCTCCTGGCGGGCGTCTCGCACGACTTGCGCACGCCCATGACGCGCCTGCAACTCAACCTGGAAATGCTGCGTGATGCCCCCAGCCCGGCGCGCATCGACCGCGCGATGGCCGATCTGGCCGACATGAACAAGCTGATTACCGGCTATCTGGAACTGGCGCGTACCACCCAGGCGGAAAACCGGGTGCGCTTCGACCTTGCAGGCTTGCTGGAAGAGGCGGCTGCCGATGCGGACCTGGCGTGGCCGGGCGCGGCACCGTGCATGATCGAGGCCGGCCGGCTGGCGGTGCGGCAGATCGTGTCGAACCTGATCCAGAACGCACAGCGTTATGGCGGCGGCATGCCAGCCGAACTGGTTCTGGAATGCACCGACAAGCTGGCGCGGGTGATCGTGCGCGATACCGGCGCGGGGATTCCGGAGGATCAGCTGGAAAAAGTGTTCAGGCCGTTCTATCGCCTGGAAACGTCACGTTCGCAGGCAACCGGGGGAACCGGGCTGGGGCTGGCGATCGTGCGCCAGCTGGCAGAAACAAACGGCTTGAAAGTGGCGCTCCGCAATCGCCCGCAAGGCGGGCTGGAGGCGGTACTGGAAATCCGCCGTTAGGCGGTCACGCGCAATGCGCGGTCGTACGTCGCAGCACCCGGAATTCGACGAACAGCAGCGTCAGGCTGAACATCGACATGCGACAGGTACTGCCGCTGAAGAATCCCAGCGGCGAGCGAGACAGGTTGATGCTCACGCTGGTGGCTCGACCTACTTGCATCAGAGGACAGGCTGACGGGCAAACAGGGAGAACTGCACGAACAGCAGCGACAGGCTGGTGAGGCTCATACGTTCGGTCTGGCCGTGAAACCAGGCGAAAGGCGAGGAGCTGAGTTCGAGGACCAGTTGGTTTTTGCCGAATTGCAGTTTCATGATGTGCTCCTTGGTTGGCTTGCTTGCCCGAATACTTGCAATGCCTGTGCCATCTGAATGCCTGCAAGCTCGATCGCAAAAATTGTTTATAAAACAATTAGTTGTGTTTTGTGTTCCGGGGCTGCGGGCATGGGCCGCGGCTTGGGTTGACGGAAAACCGTCATCCCGTGTCGAAGCGTTAAACAGTCGACACGCCGGCGAGGCGGATAGGCGCGACAGGGTAGAATCCGGCTTTCGATTTGGGCGACGCGTGTTCTGCGCGGCGCATTTTCTGCATGATCATCCTCAAGAATCTCAGCCTGCGGCGTAGCGCCAAGGTCCTGCTCGACAACGCCTCGGTGTCGATCAATCCCGGCGAAAAGGTCGGCTTGGTCGGCCGCAACGGCGCCGGCAAGTCCAGCCTGTTCGCGCTCTTGAACGGCACCCTGCACGAGGACAAGGGCGACTTTTCCATGCCGTCGCAGTGGCGCATGGCGCAGGTCGCGCAGGACATGCCGGAGACGAGCGAGAGCGCGACCGACTTCGTCATCGCCGGCGACACCCAGCTGGCCGCGGCGCAAGCCGAGGTGGAAGCCGCCGAGGCGAGCGACGACGGCGAGCGCATGGCGCACGCCTACATGGCGCTGCATGACGCCGGTGCCCACGACGCACAGGCGCGTGCGCAAGCCCTGATCCTCGGCCTGGGCTTCCAGGTGCGGGAGCTGGATCGGCCGGTGAACAGCTTTTCCGGCGGCTGGCGCATGAGATTACAGTTGGCGCGCGCGCTGATGTGTCCGTCCGACCTGCTGCTGCTCGACGAGCCCACCAACCACCTGGATCTCGACGCGCTGGTGTGGCTGGAGGCCTGGCTTAAGAAATACCCCGGCACCCTGCTGGTGATCAGCCACGACCGCGAGTTTCTCGATGCGGTGACCAATGTCACCGTGCATATCGAAAATGGCCAGCTCACCCGCTACGGCGGCAACTACAGCACCTTCGAGGACATGCGCGCCGAGCAGATGGCGCTGCAGCAGGCGGCGTTCGCCCGCCAGCAGGACAAGATCGCCCACCTGCAGGCCTTCATCAACCGCTTCAAAGCCAAGGCCAGCAAGGCCAAGCAGGCGCAAAGCCGGGTCAAGGCGCTGGACCGCATGGAAAAGCTGGCCCCCTTGTTGGCCACGGCGGATTTCACCTTCGAATTCAAGGAGCCGCTCAGCCTGCCCAACCCGATGCTGACGATCGACGACGCCAGCTTCGGCTACCCGCCGCCAGCCGACGCGCCGGTCGCTACCCCGCCGACGGTGATCGTGCAGCACGTCAGCAAGTCGGTGTTCGCCGGCCAGCGCATCGGCATCCTCGGCGCCAACGGCCAGGGCAAATCGACGCTGGTGAAGACCGTCGCGCGTACGCTGCCGGTGGTGGCCGGCGCCGTCACCGAGGGCAAGGGCCTCAACATCGGCTACTTCGCGCAGCAGGAACTCGACGTCCTGCGTCCGCTGGACACCCCGCTGGAACACATGATCCGCCTCGCGCGCGACACGATTGCCAACGGCGGCGCCGGCCAGTTCAGCAGTCGCGAGCAGGACCTGCGTAACTTCCTCGGCACCTTCAACTTCAGTGGCGACATGGTCAAGCAGGCGGTCGGAACCATGAGCGGCGGCGAGAAGGCACGGCTGGTGCTGTGCATGATCGTCTGGCAGCGGCCGAACCTGCTGCTGCTGGACGAACCGACCAACCACCTCGATCTGGCCACGCGCGAGGCGCTGGCGATGGCCTTGAACGAATTCGAGGGCACGGTGATGCTGGTGAGCCACGACCGTGCCCTGCTGCGGTCGGTGTGCGACGAGTTCTGGCTGGTCAGCCGCGGCGGCGTCGAGCCATTCGACGGCGACCTGGACGACTACCAGCGCTATCTGCTGGACGAGGGCAAGCGCCTGCGCGAAAGCCTGAAAGAGGCGGGCAAGGCGACCGAGCCGCCAAAGCCGGCACCGGTGCCCGTGGCGGCCAAACGTGCGGTGCCGAATGGCAAACTCAAGCCGCTCAAGCAGTCACTGGGGAAACTCGACAAGAGCCTGGCCGTGCTGCACGCGGAAAAGGCTGCGCTCGAAGCGCGATTGGCCGGAACCCTGTCGGTCGAGGACATCACACAGGCCGGCAATCAGCTTCAGCATGTCAATGACGAGCTGGCGCGCGAGGAGGAGAAGTGGCTGGAATTATCGGAGCAGATCGAGTCGCTGGAAGCAGCGGGTGCCTAGGGCGACGCGCGGCACGTTCCGTTGAACTTGGGATTTGTCGAGGTGTCATCTAAGGTATAGAAGTTACCAAGTCGGCTCACCCTAAGCAGGGGAGGCACTATGCCACCATACGACGCGGCTGCTGCACGTGCCCAGGCTGGCGGGTACCAGCGGCATACCTGGCCTGTTCGCCTCATGCACTGGATCAACGTGCTCGCTTTCTTCCTGCTGCTGCTGCTGAGTGGGTTGCAGATATTCAACGCGCACCCTGCCCTGTACTGGGGAAAGTCTTCCTACACTGGCCGTCCGCCGATTCTGCAAATGGACGCACGCATGGGCCCACATGGAAATCCCATGGGCGTCACGCGCGTTTTCGGCCATGAATTCAACACCACCGGTGTGCTGGGCTGGTCGGCCGACACGGACGGCCAGCCGACCGAACGCGGATTTCCTGCGTGGATCACCCTCCCCAGCCAGCAATGGCTGGCGATGGCGCGGCGCTGGCATTTCTTTTTTGCCTGGGTGCTGGTCATCAATGGCCTCGCCTACCTCAGCTACACGCTGGCAAGCCGCCATCTGTCGCGCGACCTCATGCCGACCCAAGCCGATTGGCGTTCGATCGGGCAATCCATCAAGGATCACCTGCTGTTGCGGCATGCGCAGGGCGAAGCCGCCCGGCGCTACAACATCCTGCAAAAGCTTGCGTATCTCGGCGTGATATTCGGGCTGTTTCCCCTGCTGATTCTGATGGGATGGGGCATGTCACCAGGGCTGGATGCACTTTCCCCCGGCTGGATCGATGCGTTCGGCGGCCGGCAGTCGGCGCGCACGATCCACTTTGTCGTGGCGTGGCTGCTGGTGGGGTTCGTCTTCATCCATGTGTTCGAGGTCATCGTCAGCGGTTTCTGGAACAACCTGCGTTCGATGATATCGGGCCGCTACAGGATTGCAGACGAAGAGCGCACCCATGAATAGCCGCAGACGATTTTTGCTGCGTGCGCTGGCTGCCAGCAGTGCACTGCTGTTGTCAGGATGCGACCGGCTATCGCGCAGCGAGTGGTTCACGAGCATCCTGGACAGCGCAGAAAAACTGACGCTCGGTGCGCAACGCCTGCTGCAACCGCGCAAGGCCATGGCGCAGGAATTTACCGAGGCCGACCTGTCGCCGGACTTTCGCAGCAACGGCACCGACAACCCGGACAACCCGGAATACCAGGCCCTGGCGGCCAGTCATTTTTCCGGTTACCGGTTGCAGGTCGGCGGCCTGGTGGCGCAGCCGCGCGCCTATTCGCTCGCTGAACTGAAGGCCATGCCCGGCCGTACGCAAATCACGCGGCACGATTGCGTGGAAGGCTGGAGCGCGATCGGCAAATGGAAGGGCGTGCAGCTAAGCCGTGTACTGGAGCAGGTCAAGCCGCAGCCGTCGGCACGCTACGTGGTGTTCTACTGTGCGGATCCGATGGACGAACTGGGAACGCGTTACTACGAGAGCATCGACATGGACGATGCCTGGCACCCGCAAACCCTGCTCGCCTACGAACTGAACGACGAACCGCTGCCCATCGAAAACGGCGCACCGATACGCGTGCGCGTCGAGCGCCAGCTGGGCTACAAGATGGCCAAATACGTCATGCGGATCGAGCTGGTCGAGCGACTGGATCACATCGCAGGCGGCAAGGGCGGCTACTGGGAAGACCAGGGTTACGAGTGGTACGCGGGCATCTGACCCGCACGGCACGCCATTGCGCCCCGGATTTTCGGTACTTCCCTGGAAACCCGGGTTAAGCACGTTAAAATGCGGCTTTCCCCGATTGCCGCTGATTCGCCGTGAAACCCACCTTTCAGGACATCATCCTCACCCTGCAACGTTACTGGGGCGAGCGCGGCTGCGCGCTCCTGCAGCCCTACGACATGGAGGTCGGTGCCGGCACCTCGCACACCGCGACTTTTCTACGCGCGCTCGGCCCCGAGCCGTGGAAGGCCGCCTATGTGCAGCCCAGCCGCCGCCCCAAGGATGGTCGCTACGGCGACAATCCCAACCGGCTGCAGCATTACTACCAGTTCCAGGTGGTGCTGAAGCCGGCGCCGGCCGACATCCTGGAGCTGTATCTCGGCTCGCTGGAAGCGCTGGGCTTCGATCTGAAGAAGAACGACGTGCGCTTCGTCGAGGACGACTGGGAAAATCCCACCCTCGGTGCCTGGGGCTTGGGCTGGGAAGTGTGGCTGAACGGCATGGAAGTGACCCAGTTCACCTACTTCCAGCAGGTCGGCGGCATCGACTGCAAGCCGATCACCGGCGAGATCACCTACGGCCTGGAGCGTCTCGCCATGTACCTGCAGGGCGTCGAAAGCGTGTACGACCTCGTCTGGACCGAGGGCCTGACCTACCGCGACGTCTACCACCAGAACGAAGTCGAGCAGTCGACCTACAACTTCGAGCACAGCGACGTCGACTTCCTGCTCACCGCGTTCGGCGCGCACGAGAAGACGGCGCAGGAACTGATGGCCGCGCAGCTGGCGCTGCCGGCGTACGAACAGGTGCTGAAGGCCGCGCACACCTTCAACCTGCTCGACGCGCGCGGCGCCATTTCGGTGACCGAGCGCGCCGCCTACATCGGGCGCATCCGCAACCTGGCGCGTGCGGTGGCGAAGAGCTACCTCGACAGCCGCGCCCGGCTCGGTTTCCCGATGGCGCCCAAGGCTTGGGCGGACGACGTGCTGGAACAGATTGAAAAGAAGGCGGCGGCATGAGCGCACAGAATTTGCTGGTTGAACTCTTTGTCGAAGAACTGCCTCCCAAGGCATTGAAAAAGCTGGGCGAGGCTTTCTCCTTTGCATTGTTCGAGTCCCTTAAGGCTCAGGGGCTGACAGGCACCGATAGTGTTGTCACACCCTATGCTTCGCCTCGCCGCCTAGCAGTGCACATCACAGCTGTGGCTGCCCAGGCCGACGACAAACGACAGTCACAAAAGCTGATGCCTGTTAGTGTCGGTTACGACGCCAATGGCAAACCCACAGCAGCATTGCTTAAGAAACTAGCTCCGCTTGGATACGACGCTGACAATATACCGACGCTTAAACACGCATCGGATGGCAAGGCCGAAGCGTTATTCTTGGACATTCTTGTGCCCGGTATGGGCTTAGAAGGCGGTCTGAAAAAAGCTATCGAGGAGACCTTGGGCAAGCTGCCGATTCCCAAGGTGATGACCTATCCCAACCCGTCAGGCGAGGGCTGGGAAACCGTCAATTTCGTGCGTCCCGCACACGGCCTGATTGCGCTGCACGGCGCCGACGTCGTGCCGGTGTCCGTGCTTGGGCTGCAGGCGGGCCGCATGACGCAGGGGCACCGCTTCGAAGCGCGCGTGGACCCGGTGGCGATTACCAACGCCGACTGCTATGCCCTGCAAATGGCTGACGAGGGTGCGGTGATCGCGAGCTTCGCCGAGCGCCGCGCCGAAATCGTGCGCCAGTTGCAGGACGCCGCCGCACCGCTCGGCCTCAGGCCGATCGAGGATGACGCCCTGCTGGACGAAGTCACCGCGCTGGTCGAGCGTCCCAACGTGCTGGTCGGCAAATTCGAGGAAGCCTTCCTCGAGGTGCCGCAGGAATGCCTGATCCTGACCATGAAGGCGAACCAGAAATACTTCCCGCTGCTCGATGCGGCGGGCAAGCTGACCAACCGGTTCCTCATCGTCTCCAACATCTCGCCCGCCGATGCATCTGCCGTGATCCAGGGCAACGAGCGCGTGGTGCGCCCGCGGCTGGCCGATGCCAAGTTCTTCTTCGATCAGGATCGCAAGAGGACGCTCGAATCTCGCGTTCTGGGGCTAGCCAAGGTGGTGTACCACAACAAGCTCGGCAGCCAGGGCGAGCGGGTCGAACGGGTGCGCGCCATCGCGTTTGCCATAGCGCATGAACTGAGAGATTTGCCGGGCGCGGGCTTGGCAGACCGAGCGGCGCTGCTGGCCAAGGGCGATCTGCTCACCGACATGGTCGGCGAGTTCCCCGAATTGCAGGGCATCATGGGGCGTTATTACGCTGCGCACGATGGTGAGGATGAACTCGTGGCCGAAGCCATTGAAGATCACTACAAACCGCGCTTCGCCGGCGACGAGTTGCCGCGTAGCGACGTCGGCGTGTGTGTGGCGCTGGCCGACAAGCTGGAGACACTGGTTGGTCTATTCAGCATCGGCGAGAAGCCGACCGGAGACAAGGATCCGTTTGCATTGCGCCGTCATGCGCTGGGCATTATCCGGATGTTGATGGAGAAAAATCTGCCACTGGATGTCAACCGCTTGCTGGAAATTGGTGCAAAGCCTTTTGCGAGCGTCGATGTTGAGGCGCTGCAGGAGGCGCTCTATCTGTTTATCTATGAGCGCCTTGCGGGCATGCTGCGCGACCAGGGCTATCGTGCCAACGAAGTCGATGCCGTGTTGTCGCTGCGCCCATCCGTGCTGGCAGAGGTTCCAAAACGGCTCAACGCAGTGCGCTCCTTTGCTGCATTAACCGAATCGGAAAGCCTGGCCGCTGCCAACAAGCGCGTCGGCAACATCCTGAAAAAGGCCGAAGGCGAAGTGGGTAGCACGGCGGACCCCGCGCGCTGTGTCGAAGATGCAGAAAAGGCACTCTTTGCCGCTCTCGGCGAGATTGCTCCGCGTGCTGACACCGCCTTCGAAAGTGGCGATTACACGGCTTCCTTGCAGGCGCTGGCCGCCCTCAAGGCCCCGGTGGATGCCTTCTTCGACAACGTCATGGTCAACGCCGACGATCCCGCCCTGAAAGCCAACCGCCTGGCACTGCTGAACCAGCTGCACCGGACCATGAACCAGGTTGCGGACTTGTCGCGTCTGGCGGCGTAATATTTCGTTCATGAAGCTCATCATTCTCGACCGCGACGGCGTCATCAATTTCGACTCCGACCAGTTCATCAAGTCTCCCGACGAATGGAAGCCCATTCCCGGCAGCCTGGAAGCGATCGCGCGGCTGACGCGCGAGGGCTGGCGCGTGGTGGTGGCGACCAACCAGTCCGGGCTGGCGCGCGGGCTGTTCGAGATGGCGACGCTCAATGCCATCCACGCCAAGATGCACAAGGCGGTGGCGCAGGCGGGCGGACGCATCGAGGCGGTGTTCTACTGCCCGCATGCGGCCGACATGAACTGCGATTGCCGCAAGCCCAAGCCGGGGCTGTTCGAGGAGATCGCTGCGCGCTATGGCCACGACCTGAAGGATGTTCCGGCCATTGGCGATTCGCTGCGTGACCTGGTGGCGGCGGCCAGCGTGGGCGCCCGCCCGCTGCTGGTGAGGACCGGCAAGGGCGAAAAAACCCTGGTGGCGGGTGGCTTGCCTGAGAACACGCCGGTGTATGCCGACTTGAGCGAGGCCGTCGAATACCTGCTCAAGGCTGCGGCATGAGTCTGGTCCGCTCGCTGATTTTTGCGGCCCTGCAGACCGCATTGACGATCTTTTTCAGCTTGGTGGCGTTCCTCAGCTTTCCGTTTTCGGCGCACGTGCGCTACCGGCTGATCACCGGCTACAACCACACCGTGATCTGGCTGGCGCGTTGGGTGCTGGGGATTCGCTATGTGGTGGAAGGCAGGGATAACCTGCCCGCGCAACCTGCCATCATCCTCGCCAAGCATCAGTCGGCTTGGGAGACCGTGGCATTCCTGTTTCTGTTCCCGCCGGTCTCGCCGGTGATCAAGCAGGAATTGCTGACGCTGCCATTTTTCGGCTGGGCATTCCGCATGCTCTCTCCCATCGCCATCGACCGCAGCGCCGGACGCGAGGCGCTGAAACAGATCGTCAGCCAGGGCAGGCAGAAGCTCGCACAGGGATTCTGGGTGCTGGTGTTTCCAGAAGGCACGCGTGTCGCCCCGGGCGAGAAGGGCAAGTACGGTATCGGCGGCGGCTGGCTGGCGGCGGAAACCGGCGCGCCCATCGTGCCGGTGGCGCACAACGCCGGCGAAGTGTGGCCGAAGAATGCCTTTATCAAGCGTCCCGGCACGGTGACGGTGCGCATCGGGCCGGCGATTGCTGCCGAGGGCAAGAGCGCGGCCGAGCTCACGCGCGCGGTCGAGGCCTGGATCGAAACCGAAATGACGAGGCTGCCCCCTGCTGCCGCGCGCCAATAGCGGCGTCCTGCAGATCGGCGACGCTGCCGTCCCGTATCAGCTGCGGCGTTCGCGCCGCCGCCGCACGCTCGGTCTGACCGTCACGGCACGCGAAGTACGCATCCACGCGCCGAGCTGGACCCCGCGTGCCGAAATCGAAAGCTATGTGCGGCAACAGCACGACTGGCTGCATCGCACCTGGGCCCGCATGCAGGCGGGCACGCTGCGGGCCGAATCGGCGGCCGCGAATGAACTGCACTATCTGGGGCGCAGACTGAGGCTCGATATCCGGCACTCGCTGTTCCACGAGATACGCCGGCACGGCAACACCCTGCGGGTGTATGTACCGCTGGACGCGGATGCCGGGGAGCTAGTGCGTGATTGGCTGTTTGCCCGCGCCGAACGTTTGCTGGCGTGGCGGCTTGCGCGCATCGCACGCAGGCTGGGACGCGCGCCCAGCCGCTTCGCCCTGTCCGACGCGCAAACCCAGTGGGGCAGCTGTACCCGGCGCGGCCACATCCGCCTCAACTGGCGCCTGGTGCAGGCGCCGCTCGCGCTCATCGACTATGTCGCCGCGCACGAGCTCGCGCATCTCGTCCACCTCGACCATTCGCCGCGCTTCTGGGCGCAGGTCGCCGCGCTGTGCCCCGACGCACTTGCGCGACGCGCCGAGTTGCGCACAATGGGTAACTCCCTGTTTCTTGTATAACACCAGCCGGGTGTAACCATCATGCGAATCCTTCATACCATGTTGCGGGTCGGGGATCTCGATCGCTCGATCGATTTCTATACCCACGTCCTCGGCATGCAGCTGCTGCGCCGCAAGGATTACCCCGGCGGAAAATTCACCCTGGCCTTCGTCGGCTACGACAGCGAGGACAAGGCTGCGGTGCTCGAACTCACCTATAACTGGGGCGTCGACAAGTACGAGGTCGGCAGCGGCTATGGGCATATCGCCATCGAGGTCGATGACGCCTATGCCGCGTGCGACGCCGCCGCAGCCAAGGGTGGGAAGATCCTGCGTCCGGCTGGGCCGATGTCGCATGGCAGCACGGTGATCGCCTTCATCGAGGATCCCGACGGCTACCCGATCGAATTCATCCAGAAGGGAACGGCGGGCTGGGTGAAGGAATGGGCGGAGTAGATTCCGCGCTTACGGGCTGATGGCTTTGGTGATCAGCGGCACCAACGGCTCCGGCAGCCTGATTTTGCCGGACAGGGCAAAGGCCTGCGCGTTCTTTGACATCTTGCCCCAGGTGCGGCGGATGATCTCCAGCCATTTCGCCTCGTCGTAATCGGGCTTGCTCTGGGCAAACGCCAGCATGTAGTGCTCGATGAACACGAGGTTGGCGATATCCTCCAGCAACTGCGAGTCCGGATTGACCTTGATGCCGCGCTTGCCCACCGCCTTCTTCACGCGCTCGATCATGGCGTCGCCGTAGCCGGCCTGGCGCATCAGCTCGCCGGCCGTATTGGCGTGGAAGGTATACAGGCCGGTGCGCCACGCGTGATAGCCTTCCTTGGTCATCGGGTAGCTGCTGCGCGGCACCGTCCAGCGCCGGATGTGCTGGGCGCGCACTGCCAGCTGCGCGGCTTCGGAGGCATCCGGTGCAAAGCGGCCGATCATCTCCGACATGCGGTGGCCGTAGAGCAGTTCCTTCGGCTGGCCTTCGTCCTGGTTGGGGTCTTCCGCATTGGCGGCGTCGAACAGCGCCATGGCTTGATTGAAACGGGCTTGATTCTCGATCATCTTTTGGTTCCCCGGCTGGGGCGCATAAGTGGTTGCAGGTTCAATTGTCGCAAGCATCGAGGCCGCGAGTAAATCCTGGCACTTGAATAGCAGGAACTTGTATTCGCGAATCTGGCCTCAACCTACCCTTCACCTACCATCGCCCGCAGGGAACGATCCGGGGAATCCAGAATGGCCGATCTTTTTTCGCCCGCCCGCTTCGGCGCCATCGAGCTTGCCAACCGCGTGGTGATGTCGTCGCTGACGCGCAACCGGGCCGGCGCCGGCAATGTGCCGATGCCGCTCGCCGCCGAATATTACCGGCAACGTGCATCCGCCGGCCTGATCCTGACCGAGGCCACCCCGATCTGCGCGGAGGGCCATGGCTACCCTCGCACGCCCGGCATCCATACGCCCGAACAGATCGCCGGCTGGAAACAGGTGACCGATGCAGTGCATGGCGCTGGCGGCAAGATCGCGCTGCAACTGTGGCATGTGGGACGGATATCGCATCCCGACCTGCAGCCGGGCGGCGCCTTGCCGGTCGCGCCTTCGGCGATCCGCCCGGCAGGGCAGGTCTATACCGGGGCGGCGATGAAGGATTTCGTCACGCCGCGCGCGCTACGGACCGACGAGCTGCCCACGCTGGTCGCCACCTATGCCCGGGCTGCGCGCAATGCGATGGATGCGGGGTTCGACGGCGTGGAAGTGCATGCCGGCAATGGCTACCTGCTGGACCAGTTCCTGCGTTCGTCGACCAACCGGCGCACCGATGCCTATGGCGGCAGCAAGGAAAACCGTGCGCGCCTGCTTCTGGACGTGCTGGATGCGGTCTGCCGGGAGATCGGCAACGAACGCGTGGGGGTGCGGCTGTCGCCGGTGACGCCGTTCAACGACCTCCGCGACGACCACCCGCAGGAGACCTTCGACCATGTCGTCGCCCAGCTGAATCCGCTGCGGCTGGCTTTCCTGGACGTGCTGCAGGGAACCGGCGGCGCACCCAGGGAGCAGTGGCTCCCGTTCGATTACGACAGGCTGCGCGCGCTGTATGAAGGCAACCTGATTCGCAACAACGGCTATGACTTTGCGACAGCGCAGGCTGCGCTGAACTCGGGGGCTGCCGATGCGATCGCCTTCGGCCGTCTGCTATTGGCCAATCCGGATCTGGTCGAGCGCTTCCGCCGCGGTGCGCCACTCAATCAGCCCGACTACGCAACGTTCTACACGGGCGAAGCGAAAGGCTACACCGACTATCCCTTCCTGCAGGACTGAATGCCGGGCGCTATTCAGTTCGCTTGCAAGGGCTCGGGACGGTGGATGGCGTAACCCTGTGCATAGTCGACACCGATCTCGCGCAGGCGCTGCAGGGTGGCATCGGTCTCGACGAATTCGGCGACGGTCTTCAGACCGAGCACGCTGCCGACACGGGCGATGGCCTCGACCATGGCCAGGTCGGCGGCGTCATCAACGATATTCCGCACCAGCGCCCCGTCGATCTTGAGGGAGTCCACGGGCAGGTTCTTCAGATAACTGAACGACGACATGCCGCTGCCGAAATCGTCCAGCGCAAACCGGCAGCCGAATTGCCTGAGGTGCTGCATCACCTCGCGAACACGTCCGAAATTGGCCACTGCCACGGTCTCGGTAATTTCGAAGCACAGCGCCGGGGTGGCCATGCGGGTACGGCGCAGGGCATCTTCCAGGAAGACGAGAAACCTGTCGTCGTTGAGGCTGGCACCGGACAGATTGATCGCATATTTCATTTCAGTGCGGAGCGCCGTGTCTGCCAGCAGGGCGCTGCACGGGCTGTCCAGCAGCAGGTGCTGGATGACCCAGCGGTCGATCGCCGGCATCAGGCCGTAGCGTTCGGCCGCCGGGAAGAACACGCCCGGTGCAACGACCGTACGCTCTTCGTCGATCAGGCGAAGCAGCAGCTCGGCGTGGCCGTTGCGCGTGTCGGCCCCGCCTTTGAGGTCGAGAATATGCTGCTGCCACATCTGGAAGCGATTTTCCTCCAGCGCCTTCTGCAAGCGTGTCACCCATTGCATTTCCTGGCGCTTGCCCTTGCAGGTTTCGCCGCCGAAATACAGTTGGGTGCGATTGCGTCCCTGATCCTTGGCGACATAGCACGCGGCGTCGGCTGCGCTCAGCACGTCTTCCGCGGAGACGGTGTCGCCGTCGATCGGGCACACGCCGACGCTCGCGGTGATCTCGAAACCGCGCCCGTCCCAGGCGAAGCGATAGCGGGACACGGTTTCGCACAGGGACTCCGCCAGCTGCATCGCATCTTCAATGCCGCGGTCGTGCAGCAGCAGGCCGAATTCATCTCCTCCCAGGCGCGCGACCACATCGCGCGGATTCGCCAGCCGCTTCAGGCGTAGCCCCAGTTGGCGCAATAACTCATCGCCGGCCAGGTGGCCGCAGGTATCGTTGACCACCTTGAACTGGTCGAGATCGACATAGACCAGGGCGTGCGGTCCGCGATCGGCCGGAAGCGTATCGACCAGTGTGTGCAGACGCTGCTGGAATTCACGCCGGTTGACCAGCCCGGTCAGATCGTCATGGCTGGCATGGTGCCGCAGCGCAGTTTGCAGCACCATGCGTTCGGTGACGTCGCGCAGGATGCCGATCACCAGTTCGCCGGCTTCCAGGTGCACGCGATTCATGCTGATTTCGACCCAGCGCGGCTCGCCGCGCGGCGGCCGGATCTCCGCTTCGAAACGCGCCGTCTGGCCATTCAGGGCCGAGTCGAAGTGTTGGCAGAACGCGGCTCTGGTCTCGTCCACGCCAAACAGTTCGGTAATCGGTAGCCGTTCGCCATGCGCGGTCAATTCGGCTTCGTCGACCCCGAGCCACGTGGCCAGGAGGGGGTTGGCCACGTGAAATTTCATCTCGTCGCATACGACGAATATGCCGTCGCTGGCGCTGTCGATATAGGCGCGCAGCAGTTCCCGCTCGATTTCGGGCTCCAGGTACGGGGTAGCGGTCGTACCTGGCTTGGACGGGATGTTATTCATGAAAGGCTCAGGTAGGGCATTGCAATTCTAACGGCTACCGGAGACAACTCTTGAGCGGGTTCCGGCCGCCCTTTCCCCTACAAAAGAAAGGCTTAGGGTGGGCTGCCTCGGCGGGCCAGACGCTGGGCGATGGCTTCGTAGTCGGTCACGGCAAGCGCTTCCGCGCGCAATCCCGAATCGATGCCGAGCGCACCGAAATCGTCGGGTGTCATCAAGCTGCCGAGCGTGTTTCTGAGCGTCTTGCGGCGTTGCGAAAACGCGGCGGCAACGACGCGCGAGAACAGTGTTTCGTCGAGCGGGGCGATCTCGGCCGGGGTCTTGGGGATCAGACGGACCACCGCGGAATCGACCTTGGGCGGTGGGTCGAAGGCGGTGGGCGGGACGTCGAGCAGCCATTCGAGATGGAAACGGCGCTGCAGCATGATCGACAGCCGGCCGAAGTCGGGTGTGGAGGGCTCTGCAACCATGCGTTCGACGACTTCCTTCTGCAGCATGAAGGTCATGTCGCGGATGTGCGCGGCGAAATCCATCAGATGGAATAGCAGCGGCGTGGAGATGTTGTAGGGCAGGTTGCCGACGATGCGCAGGTCGTGGCCCAGCGAACCGAAATCGAATTTCAGCGCGTCGCAGCTGTGCACCGTGAGGCGCTCGGCCGGCCAGGCTCTCTGCAGGCGCGCGACGATGTCACGGTCGAGCTCGACGGCGTGCAGATGCGGCAGGCGTTCGAGCAGGGGCCGGGTAAGCGCGCCGAGGCCGGGGCCGATCTCGACGACGGTATCGGTCGCCTGCGGATGAATCGCGTTAACGATGGCGTGGATGATGCCGTCGTCGATGAGGAAGTTCTGGCCGAAGCGCTTGCGGGGGGTGTGCATTGGGTAAGCGTAAGCGGTAAGCAGTGAGTGGCAGTGTGGTGTTATCCGCTCACGGCTTACCGCGTGCTGCGCACCATCTCCAGTGCCATGTCGATGGCGGCGAGCAGGCTGCCCACTTCCGCGCGTCCGCTGCCGGCGAGATCGAGCGCGGTGCCGTGGTCGACCGAGGTGCGGATGAACGGCAGGCCCAGCGTGACGTTCACGCCGGCGCCGAAGCTGGCGTACTTGAGCACCGGCAGGCCCTGGTCGTGATACATCGTCAGCACGGCGTCGCAGGGCTCGTGACGGATGCGCGAGAAGAGGGTGTCGGCGGGTTGCGGGCCGACCAGATCCATGCCTTCCCCGCGCAGGCGGTCGAGTACCGGTTCGATGATGTCGATTTCCTCGCGGCCTAGATGGCCGGATTCGCCCGCGTGCGGATTGAGCCCGGCAACGGCGATGCGCGGCGCGGCGATGCCGAATTTGCGCTGCAGGTCGGTATGCAGGATGCGGATCACTTCGATGAGCAGGGCGGGCGTGATGGCGTCGGCCACGGCGCGCAAGGGCAAATGGGTGGTGGCGAGCGCGACGCGCAGGCCGCCGCCGGCGAGCATCATCACGACCCGTTCCGTACCGCTGTGGTCGGCCAGGTATTCGGTATGGCCGGTGAAGGGGAACCCGGCATCGTTGATGACGCCCTTGTGCACGGGCGCGGTGACGATGGCGTGGTATGCCCCGTTCATGCAGCCCTCGATCGCGGCGTCGAGCAGGGCGAGCACGTGGGCGCTATTGTCGGTGTCGAGCATGCCTGCGGTGACGGGAACGGCAGCCGGAATATGCCGCACGTGCAGCGCGCCGATCTGATGTGCAGGCACGGCGTCGCCGGTGATGAAGTCGGCCACGATGCCGAGTTGGGCTGCGCGGGCGCGCAAGGCATCGATATCGCCGAGGACCGACAGCCGGCAGGGCAGCGCCTGTTGCGACAGGGCGACGCACAGATCGGGTCCGATCCCCGCAGGTTCGCCGGCGGTCAGGGCGAGGAGGGGTAAATTCACGGCTTCACTCACCCCGGGGGCGTCCGGATCAGTCGATCGGGCGGATTTCGACATAGGCCGCATCGCGGATCTGGCGCACCCAGTCCTGGAAGGCTTCGTCGGCCTTGCGTTCGCGGATCGCCTGGCGCGCCAGCAGCTTCTGGCGTTCCTGCGTGACGTCCTGGGTGCGGCGCGCCAGCACCTGGATCAGATGCCAGCCGAAGGGCGTCTGCACGGGATCGCTGATCTCGCCGGGCTTGAGGGCATTCATCGCCTTTTCGAATTCAGGTACGGTGTCGCCGGGGTTGATCCAGCCGAGGTCGCCGCCTTTGGACGCGCTGGCGTCTTCGGATTGCAAACGCGCCATGTCCTCGAACTTGGCGCCGTTTTCGATGCGCTCCTTGAGTTGCAACAGGCGGTTGCGTGCGTCGGTTTCCGAAGTCAACTCGTTGGTCTTGATGAGAATGTGGCGCGCGTGCGTCTGCGTCACGTTGAGCGTGGCATCAAGCCCGCGCTTGTCGATGAGCTTGAGGATGTGGAAGCCGTTGCCGCTCTTCAGGATCGGACTGACCTGGCCCGGCTGCAACTGTTTCAGGGCATCGGAAAACAGCGTCGGGATCTTGCCGCTGGCGCGCCAGCCGATGGCGCCGCCCTGCAGCGCGTTGGGCGCATCGGAATAGCTGGCCGACAGCTGGGCGAAGTCGGCGCCCTTGTTGAGCTGGGCGAGGATATCCTCGGCGCGGGCGCGGCGCGCCTGGATTTGCTCGGGCGAGGCGTTTTCCGGGACGGTCACCAGAATGTGGGCGAAGTTGTATTCCGTCTCCACGCCTTGCTGTGCCTGCGTCTGCAGATAGCCTTCGATTTCGGCGTCGCTGACGGAAATGCGGTTGTCGACGTCGCGTTCACGGGCGCGAGCAATCAGGAGCTCGTTGCGGATGGTGTTGCGCATGCTGTCGAGGCTTTGTCCGTCCTTCTCCAGCGCAGCCTGCAGACCGGCCATATCGAGCTTGTTCTGTGCAGCGATGCGCTCCAAGGCGCGCTCGACCTGCGTCGGGTCGACGCGGATGCCGGTGGCGCGGGCATGCTGTTGCAAGGCGAGTTCGGTGATCATGCGTTCGAGCAGCTGTTTCTCCAGCACTTCGCGCGGCGGCAGCGGCGTGTTCTGCCGCTCGAGGTTGCGCACGACTTCATCGTAACGTCTGGCGAGTTCCTGGCGTGTGATGACCTGGTCGTTGACGACGGCGACGATGTGGTCGAGCTCCTGCACGGCAGCGTGGGCCGGCAACAGGGTCGACAAGGCGATCAGCAGCGCCATCACCCAGTGCGGGCGGTGCCATTCAGGGCGTTTGAATAATTTCATTGCTAGGCCTGTATCCGGGAACACTATGTTTCAAAACGTCGAGCGGGTTGGAGCCGATGCCACCCATTCCGTTCAACACCAATTGGAAGAACAGCGTGTCGGTGGACTGGTCTGTCTTGGTGGCGAGACGTTGCAGTACCCCGCGCAGCGCCCAGCACCCCCCATTGTATTCAAGTCCTGCCAGGCCTTCGACCAGTTTGCTGTCCTTGAAGGAGTAGTTGTAGCGGAACATGCCGTACCAGCGCTGGGCAAGCGGCCACTGCGCGGACAGGTCGACCTGTTCCGTGGTTTGATCAATGAAACGGTAACCCAGATTCACCACGCGGCCCGGACCGGGCCGGTAGGAGGCGCCGAGGTTCTGGCGGATGGTGGTGCCGTTCTGGGCATCGAACTGCCACGCGGTGTCGATGCGCCAGTCGCGCGTGATCTGTCCGCTGACGGCGGCAAGCAGGTCGGTGGTATTGCTGGTACGGGGCGTGATGCCGGGCAGCGTGACCTGCTGCGCACTGAAGTAATAGCGCTGGCCGAGGGTGACCTGCAGCCGCTCCAGTCCGCTGGCGGCCTCAGTGAAGCGGCTGGTGACGGCAACCGTCAGCTGATTGGCGTCGTTGACGCGGTCGCCGCCGATGAACTGGTTCTCGGTGAACATCTGCGCGTAGCTGAAGTCCAGCTGCGCGGTATCGAATACCGGAATCGCCGACTGGTCCCGATAGGGTGCGTAGACGTAGTAGGCGCGGGGCTCCAGCGTCTGCTCGTAATCCCGGCCGGAAAAATGGAACGGGCGGTCGAAGGTCACGCCGCTGTCGAGGCTGAAAATGGGCAGGCTGCGGCTGATGTGCTGCACAGGCGCGCGGTTGTCCAAGGTGTAATAGGTGCTATGCCAGCCGATCTGCGGCGTGAGGAAGCCGAACGAATTGGTGAGCGGCAGGCGCAGCGTGGGATAGGCTAGCACCCGCGTGCCTTCGACCAGGGTGGGGTGGGCAAAGCGGGTGGCTTCGCTGTCCAGCTTGAACTCGAGCCCGTTTTCGAAGGTCTTTGTGACGCCGAAGCGGGCCTGGGGCAGGCGGGCGTAAGGCTCGACTATGGGGGTGGCAGAAGTGGAGTCCTGCAGGGTCTGGAACTGCTGCGCGCGCAGTTCGGCGTACCAGTTGGGGTGTTGTGTGCTCAGCCAGGCTTCCTGGTCCAGGTTGGAGAGGGACGTGACGGCGAGCAGGTTGGACAGGTCGCGGAAATAATCGTTGTCGGACACGCGATTGAACAGCATCCCGGCCTCGGTGGTGGCATTCAGGCGATAGATGTTGTTGAGCGCCATACTCCAGCGCGAGCGTTCGGCTACGCTGTCGTTGGGCAGGTATTCCAGACGGTTCACGCCATGGACGTCATTCAGCAGATAGCGGAATTCGCCGCCCAGCTGCGTGCCGCGCTTGGACATCAGGCGCGGATATAGCGTGGCATCGTAGTTGGGCGCGAGATTGAGGTAGTACGGCACCATGAAGTCGATGCCGCTGCGCTGGGTGGTGCCGAAGGTGGGCGCCAGCACGCCGCTCTTGCGCGCATTGTTGAGCGGGAAATCCAGCCACGGCGTATACAGGATCGGCACGCCGAGGAAGTGGAGCGAGGCGTTGCGCGCCGTTCCCACGTTGCGGCTCCTGTCGAGATCAAGGTCGCCCACTTTGAGGAACCAGTCGTCGTCGCCAACCGGGCAGGTGGTGTAAATGGCGTTCTGCAGTTTGCACTGGTTTTCGTTGAGGAAGTCGATGCGATCGGCCTTGCCCCGGCCCGGCTGCGCCAACACCACCGATGTGTCGTTTGCAGGGCTTGCATCGGCGTGGCTGCCGCGCCCTCGTCCCCTCTGCGATGTGAACCGGTACACCGGCTGGATGAGTTCGCCGCTGTAATCGCCCAGGTTGAATTTGAGCGAGTCGCCTGTCACGACCATTGCGGGCTGCTCCAGTCGCACGTGGCCGTGAGCCTGCACCTGGTCCTGCGTGGTGTCGTAGAGCAGCCAGTCGGCGAAGAAATTCTGCCCGGCCTGGCGGGCTTCCACGTTGCCGGTCGCCACGATGACGTCGGGGGCGGTCGATTCGATGCGGTCCGCGGTCAGGAACAGCGGTCCTTCCTTGCCCGCCACCGACGACCCTTGCAGCTCGAGGTCCTTTTTCAGCACGAGTCCGTCCGCGGCGGCGGAACCGGCGGTCAGCAACAGCGCAACGAGCGTAAAGCCGGGCAAGGTGGACAAGCGTTGTAAAATCCGGAAGTTCGTTATTCGGAGCAGGTTCGCAGTGGAACGTTTGCAAGCATTACAGGCCTGGGCCGCCCGACAGCTGGGGGGCGATTCCCTGGATATCGCCCCGGCGTCGGCCGACGCCAGCTTTCGCCGTTATTTTCGCGTCACTGCCAAAGGCCGCGATTATATCGTGATGGACGCGCCGCCGGCGCATGAGGATTGCCGGCCGTTCATCGCGGTCGCCCGGCTGTTCGGCGACGCCGGTGTGCACGTGCCGCAGGTGCTGGCGCAGGACCTGGAGCAGGGCTTCCTGCTGCTGACCGATCTCGGCAATACCACTTATCTGTCGGCGCTCAATGAAAGCACCGCGCGCGAGCTGTACCTGGCGTCGAACGATGCACTGATCTCCATCCAGCAGGCGAGCCGCCCCGGCGTGCTGCCGGAATACGATCGCGCGCTGCTCACACGCGAATTGATGCTGTTCCCCGAGTGGTACGTGGCGAAGCACCTCGGCGTTGCCATGAAGGACGAGCAGAAGGCCATTCTCGACACGGTGTTCGAGCGCATCCTCGCCAACAACCTCGCGCAGCCGCAGGTCTACGTGCACCGCGACTGGCATTCGCGCAACCTCATGGTGTCCGACCCCAACCCCGGCATCCTCGACTTCCAGGACGCCGTCCACGGCCCCATCACCTACGACCTCGCGTCGATCTACCGCGACGCCTACATCCAGTGGGACGAGGAGATGCAGCTCGACTGGGTGATCCGCTACTGGGAAAAGGCGCGCGCCGTCCGCCTGCCGGTACGCGAGGACTTCGGCGAATTCTGGCGCGACTTCGAATGGATGGGTGCACAGCGCCACATCAAGGTGCTCGGCATCTTCGCGCGGCTGTATCACCGCGACGGCAAGGACGGCTATCTCAAGGACATGCCGCTGGTGATGCATTATTTGCGCAAGGTGTGCGAGCGCTATGACGAGCTGAAGCCGCTGCTGTTTTTGCTGGATGGGCTGCAGGACAGGCAGCCGCAGGTGGGGTATACGTTTTGAGCATCACCGCGATGATCCTCGCCGCCGGCCGCGGCGAACGCATGCGTCCGCTTACCGACCATACGCCCAAGCCTTTGCTGCCGGTCGGCGGCAAACCGCTGCTGATCTGGCACATCGAGCGTCTGCACGCGGCGGGCTTCAGTCACATCGTCATCAATCACGCGCATCTCGGCCAGCAGATCGAGGATGCGCTGGGGAACGGCTCGATGTTCGGCGTGTCGATCGAGTATTCGCGCGAGGCCAGCGCGCTGGAAACCGCGGGCGGCATCGCCACCGCGCTGCCGCTGATCAAGGAGGACGTCTTCCCTGTGGTGAACGGCGACATCTACTGCGAATACGATTTCAGTCGGCTGGCGGAGCCGATGGCGCGGCTTGCGGCCGGCCACGACCAGGCGCACCTGGTGCTGGTCGACAATCCGCCGCATCATCCGAACGGGGATTTCGTGCTCGACGGCGGACGCATGAAGGACGCGGATACGCCGCTGACGCCGCATCCTGCGCGGCTCACCTTTTCCGGCATCGGCGTCTACCATCGTGCGCTGTTCGCCCGCACGCCGGCGGGCGCGAAGGCGCCGCTGGCGCCGTTGTTGCGGCTGGCGATCGATGCCGGGCGCGTTTCCGGCGAACACTACGCGGGCCGCTGGGAAGACGTCGGCACGCCGGCCCGTCTGGCCGCACTGGACGAGGAACTTAAACAGCACCATGCAGCCTGAATCCGCGATTTACCGCGCCCGCCGCCAGCGGGTCCTGGACGAGATGGGCGAGGGGGTGATGGTCATCGCCACCGCTCCCGAAGTGCCGCGCAACCGCGACACCCACTATCCCTACCGGCACGACAGCTATTTCTACTGGCTGACCGGTTTCAACGAACCGGAGGCGGTGGTGGTGCTGGTGGGCGGCAAGGCGCCGCGCCACATCCTGTTCTGCCGCGAGAAGAACGAGGAACGGGAGATCTGGGACGGCTTCCGTTACGGTCCGGCGGCGGCGCGCGAGACCTTCGCCTTTGACGAAGCCTTCGCCTACGACGTGCTGGATGCGGAATTGCCGAAGCTGCTGGAGAATCAGCCCCAACTCGCCTACCTCATCGGCCGCGACATGGCCTGGGACACGCAGGTGATGGGCTGGCTCAATGCGGTGCGTGGCAAGGCGCGTAGCGGCGTGCACGCACCGAACAAAATGATCGACGCCCGCATCTGGCTCGACGAGATGCGCCTCGTCAAGGATGCCCACGAACTCGCCCTGATGCGCCGCGCCGCCGAGATCTCCACCGGCGCGCATCGGGACGCCATGCGCGCGACCCGCCCGGGCCGCCACGAATACGAGATCGAGGCGGAGCTGCTCTCCGCCTTCCGCCGCGGCGGTGCCGAGGCGCCGGCCTACACTTCCATCGTCGCCAGCGGCGCCAATGCCTGCGTGCTGCACTACGTGTTCAACAACCAGCCGATGCGCGACGGCGACCTGCTGCTCATCGATGCCGCCGCCGAATTCGGCAGCTACGCGGCCGACATCACCCGCACCTTTCCGGTCAACGGCCGCTTCTCGGCGGCGCAGAAGGATGCCTACGAACTGGTGCTGGCCGCGCAGGCGGCGGCGATCGGTACGGTGCGTCCGGGCAGCCACTGGAACGCCCCGCACGAGGCGGCGGTTCGGGTGCTGACGCAGGGCATGGTCGACCTCGGCCTGCTCCACGGCGAAGTCGACGGCCTCGTCGAGTCGAACGCCTACAGCCGCTTCTACATGCACCGCACCGGCCACTGGCTGGGCATGGACGTGCACGACGCCGGCGAATACAAGCTCAAGGGCGAATGGCGTCCACTCGTTCCCGGCATGACGCTGACGGTCGAGCCGGGCCTGTACATCCGCCCGGCGAACGACGTGCCCGAGGCATTCTGGAACATCGGCATCCGCATCGAGGACGACGTGGCAGTGACCGAATCGGGCTGCGAGGTGCTGACCAACCCGCCGAAGACGGTGACGGAGATCGAGACATGGATGAATCCGTGAGCGGC
The DNA here is from genome assembly GCA_016195805.1 of Hydrogenophilales bacterium. GTDB lineage: Bacteria > Pseudomonadota > Gammaproteobacteria > Burkholderiales > Thiobacillaceae > Thiobacillus. The sequence continues at coordinate 166,820 of JACPYT010000003.1, read as the reverse complement.
GTGCTCATCGTCGGCGCCGGCCCGGTCGGCGCGGTATGCGCGCTGGCGCTGCAGCAGCAGGGCGTCGCCGCGCGCGTGCTCGAGGCGCAGCCGGCCGATGCGCGCGCCGATACCCGCACCCTGGCGCTGTCGCATGGATCGCGCCTGATCCTCGACCGACTGGGCGTATGGGAGAAGCTCGCCGACGTCACCCCGATCACCCGTATCCATGTCTCCCAGCGTGGCGCGCTCGGTGTGACGCGTTTGAGCGCGGCGGAACTCGACGTGCCGGCACTGGGCTACGTGCTGCCCTACGCCGCGCTCACTGCCGCGCTGAAACAGGCGCTGCGCGAGGCCAACATCGCAGTCGAATACGGCGTCGCGGTCGATCGCATCCAATCCACTGCCGACACCGCGACGCTGCATACCGCCGACGGGCGCACGCTCACCGCGCCGCTGGTGGCAGTGGCCGACGGCGGACGCGGCGAGGAAGCGCCCAAACCCAGATTCGAGCGCGACTACGACCAGATGGCGGTGGTGTGCGATGTGCAAACCGAATTGCCGCACGCCAGCCAGGCGTTCGAGCGTTTCACGCCCGAAGGGCCGGCAGCGTTGCTGCCCAAGGGTGCCGGCTACGCCCTCGTCTGGACCGCCAGCGTTGAAGCCGCTGGGCGTATCGCCGCGCTGCCGGACGGCGAATTCCTCGCCGCGCTCTACCGCCATTTCGGCGGCCGTCAGGGACTGTTCCTGCATGCCGGTCCGCGCAAGACCTTCCCGTTGCGACTCGCCTGGACCGGCAGCGAAGCGGCAAACCGCGTGGTGCGCATCGGCAATGCCGCGCAGACCCTGCATCCGGTGGCAGGGCAGGGCTTCAACATCGGTCTGCGCGACGCCTGGGAACTGGCGAGCCTGTGCGGCGATACGTCCGCGAGCGAGATGGGTAGTGCGGCCATGCTCGCGGCCTACGCACGCAGCCGGCGCGGCGACGTGCTCGGTGGCCTCGGTTTCACCGATTTCCTGGTGCGCACGTTCTCCAATGACATCCCGCCGCTGCGCTACGCGCGCGGCCTGGGCCTGCTGGCGCTGGAGGCCTTGCCGCCACTGAAGCGATTCGTGGCGCGGCGGATGATGTTCGGGGCGCGCGGATGAGCGGCGCACGCTATCAGGTCGTCGTCGTCGGCGCCGGGCTGGTTGGCGCGGCGGCCGCGCTGGCGCTCGGCCGCCGGGGCTTGCGGGTCGCATTGATCGAGCGCCAGCTGCCGCCGGCTCCGGCGGATACCTGGGACACCCGTATCTACGCCATCAGCCCGGCGCCGCAGCGTTTTCTCGAGCACATCGGCGCCTGGCAGCGCATGGATGCCGGCCGCATCCAGCCGGTATATCGCATGGACGTGGCGGGCGACGCCAGCGGCGCGATCCGTCTGGATGCTTACGAATCGGGCGTGTCGCATCTGGCGTCCATTCTTGAAAGTGGACGGCTGCAGCATGCGCTGTGGCAGGCGATCGAGGCCGACGGCAACGTGGCGGTGCACTGTCCGGCAGCGATTGCATCGATCGTCAGGGAAGAATTGCTCACGCGGGTCACGCTGGCCGACGGCACGGCGCTGGAGGCCGAGCTCGTCGTCGGCGCCGATGGCGCCGCCTCGCGCATCCGCGAATGGGCCGGTCTGGCCTCGACGCTGACACCCTATGGCCAGAGCGGCGTGGTGGCCAATTTCGAATGCGAGCGTCCGCATCGCGGCACCGCGTTCCAGTGGTTTTTCGACGGCGACATCCTCGCTTGGCTGCCATTGAATGGGCATACGACTCCACATGGGCTTGAGCCCATAGTGGATCGGAGCCCCCCGACAGGGGGGAACCGGCTGTCGATGGTCTGGTCAACCCAGACAGCGCACGCGGACGAGCTGGTCGCACTGGATGCGGCGGCACTGACTGCCAGGGTGCAGGCGGCGGGCCACGAACGGCTGGGCGACCTGCATCTGCTGACCCCGGCTGCCGCGTTCCCGCTGCGGCTGATCCGGGTCGAGTCCGCGGTAGCGCCCGGCGTGGCGCTGGTCGGCGACGCCGCCCACGGCGTGCACCCGCTGGCGGGCCAGGGGGTGAACCTCGGCTTCGGCGATGCCGAGGTTCTGGTCGATGTGCTGACCCGCTATCGCCAAACGCGTTCTTACTGCGGTGACGTCCGTGTGTTACAACACTATGCCCGCGAGCGTGCCGAACCGGTGCGGCGGATGCAGGCGCTCACCCATGGCCTGCATCATCTGTTCGCCGACGAACGTGCCGGGTGGCTGCGCAATGCCGGGATGCGGATCGTGGATCATGTGCCGCCGCTGAAGGCCGCGCTGGTGCGCGAGGCGATGTCCTGAGGTTTTTTTGATGTTTTTTCTGGAGTCTCGAATGAAATTCACCCCCCTGGCGCTGGCCGCAACCCTGCTGTTCGCCGCGACCGCGCAGGCCAACGAATCGGTCATCCGCAAGGCGCTGACCCAGCAGTTTCCGGGCGCCACCATCAGCTCGGTGCAGAAAACGCCCTACAGCGGCCTGTTCGAGGTCTATCTCGACGGGCAGCTGGTCTATGTGGATGCCAAGGCGCAATACGTGTTCGCTGGCGACGTGATCGACCTGAAAACCCGCACCAACCTGACCCAGGCGCGGCTGAATCAATTGCAGGCGGTGAAGTGGGACACGTTCCCGCTGAACAATGCGCTGAAGACCGTCAAGGGTAACGGCGCCCGCAAGCTGATCCTGTTCTCCGACGTCGATTGCCCCTTCTGCCGCAAGTTCGAGGCCGAGCTCGCCAAGGTCGACAACATCACCGTCTACACTTTCCTTTACCCGATCGAAGGCCTACACCCCAATGCGCCGCAGACTTCGAAACAGATCTGGTGCGCGCCCGACCGCAACAAGGCGTGGAACGACTACATCAGCAGCGGCAGCGTGCCGAAAAACGACGGCAAGTGCGCCAACCCGGTGGATTCCAACATCGCGCTGGGCAACAAGCTGAAAGTGTCCGGCACGCCGACCCTGTTCTTCGCTAACGGCCAGCGCGTCCCCGGCATGGTGCCGGCCGCGCAGCTCGAAAAACTGCTCGCCACCAATGCCAAGTAATCATGTCCGACTTCTGGAACGCGCGGTATTCCACTGACGACTACATTTTCGGCACAGCGCCGAACGTGTTCCTGGCCAGCCAGTCGGCACTGATCCGCCCCGGCATGCGCGCGCTGTCGCTCGCCGACGGCGAAGGCCGCAATGGCGTGTGGCTGGCCGAGCAGGGCGCAAGCGTGCATGCGGTTGACGTGTCGTTGGTGGCGCTGGAGAAGGCGCGCAAGCTGGCGGCATCGCGTGGCGTGGCGCTGGAAATCGAACAGGCCGATGTGCTGAACTGGAACTGGCCGGAAGCGGCCTACGATCTGGTGGCCGCCATTTTCATCCAGTTCGCGCCGCCGCCCGAGCGCGACCGCATCACTGCAGGCATCCGCCGCTGTCTGAAGCCGGGCGGGCTGCTGGTGTTGCAGGGCTACACGCCGAAGCAGGTCGAATTCGGCACCGGCGGGCCGCCCCATGCCGCCAACATGTACACGCCAGAATTACTGCGCGACTGGTTCGGCGACTGGGACATCCTGCATCTGGCGGAACACGAATCGGTCATCCGCGAGGGCAGCCACCATCACGGCATGTCGGCGCTGATCGACCTGGTGGCGCGCAAGCCCTGAAACCGGGCACCGCGCCGCTCAGGCGCGCGTTTGCTCTTCCGCCGCCAGCGTGCGCAAGCCATCAAGCGCGCTCTTGAGCGTGCCGCTGTCGCTGTCGCGCGGGAACACCATGTAGGCGGGCAGCCTGAACTGCGGGCTGTCCGGCACGTGCCACAACTGGCCGGCATCGAGATAGCGCCGCACCAGACGATGCGGAAAATAGCCGCTGCCGCCGTAGGTCAGGAGTTGCTGCACGCCCAGCCAGCCGATGTTGGCAACCAGCGTGGGCGGCGGCGCGTCGGGATGGTGGTCGCTGAACTGGGCATGGAATTCCGGCCCCCAGTCGACGTGGATGTAGCCTGCGTCGGGCCAGCCGCGCGCAAGGTCGCTGGTCACCAGCAGCAGGGTTTCATCGAACAGCAGCTCCACGACCAGACCGGGACGCGAGGTCGGCGTGTACATCACGCCGATGTCCACCGTGCCTTCGATCAGGCCCTGCATGATGTCGGGTTCAAAGCCGATTTCCAGGCGCAGCGACACATCCGGCGCAGCCTCGTGCATCCAGGCCACCCAGTGCGGCAGGAAACCTTCCCACAGGGCGATCCGGCCCGACAGCGTCAGCACATCGTGAAAGCCTTGCGGCAGGCCGACATCGTGGTGTGCCTGTTCGACGGTCCGCACCAGATTCTTGGCGTGACGCAGGAAGCGTTTGCCCGATGCAGTCAGTTCGGCGCCGTTGCGTCCGCGTTGGAACAGGCGCGCGCCCAGCGTGGTCTCGAGCGTGTGGATGCGTGCACTCACGGTCGATTGCGTGACGTGCAGGCGGCTGGCGGCGGCGACGAAATTGCCGGTGGCGGCCACCATCAGGAAAGTGCGGGCGAGTTCGGTGTCCATGATCTTGTATCGAGTTTTTCGATATTAAACACCAAAATTTATCGTTTGATGGATATATAAGGGATCCCTAAACTAGGCTCATCATAAAAAAGGAGCCTGCCATGAACTGCCGAGCCGAACTGAACAGTCTGATGCCCGAGCGTGACAACGAAGGCTATCTGCTCGATCCCGGCGACTGGAGTCACGCGCTTGCACCGCTGCTGGCACACGAAGACGGCCTGGTGCTTTCCCCGGCCCACTGGCAGGTGATCGACTTCATTCGGGTCTGGTACAGCGATACCGAGAGCGTGCCGGAGGCACGCCGGGTGATTCAGCATCTAGCTGAGCAGGACGGAGACAAGCGCGCTGCCAAGCAGGCGCTGTACGACCTGTTTCCGCATGGGTACGGCCAACAGGCCTGCCGCATAGCCGGCATGCGCAAGCCGCTGAAACTGATGCTCGACGTTTGAACCGGGGACCCTGAGACAATGAAAATTGCATATACCGTTTCGGAACGTGAACACTGGCTCTCGGCTGCGGGTGGGCTGCTCGGCATCCTCGCAGTGTGGTGGGTCAGCCATCTCCTGCTAGGCAGTCAGGTCGCCGTACTGGTCGCAAGCTCGATGGGATCCTCGGCCGTGCTGTTGTTTGCCGCTCCCCATGGTGCGATGTCGCAGCCCTGGTCGGTGTTGGGCGGGCATGTGGTGTCGGCGCTGGCCGGCGTCGCCAGCCAGCACTGGCTTGGCAACGAACCGATGCTGGCGGCATCGGTAGCTGTCGCATTGTCGATTGCCGCGATGTACAGCCTGCGCTGCCTGCATCCGCCCGGCGGCGCCACCGCGCTGACAGCCGTAGTCGGCGGCGAAACCGTGCATGCGCTGGGTTATGGGTTTGTAGTCGCGCCCATCCTCATCAATACATTGGTCATATTGGTGGTGGCGGTGGTGTTCAACTACCCGTTCGCCTGGCGCCGCTATCCGCAGATCTGGCACCGCAAGACGGTCGCCGTGGCGCCTGACCCGGCGCATCAGGGTGCGCAAGAGAAAGCCATGATCCCGCATAGCGACCTGGTGTACGCGTTGAGCCAGATCGATACCTTCGTCGACATCAGCGAGGACGATCTGCAGCGGATTTATGCGCTGGCGCTGGGCCATCATCAGCATCCTGCTCGCGAAGCGGCAGTGCCGGCCGGTGCGCCAGTGAGCCAATCTGCGGGCTAGTGCGGTGGTCCCTTCGATTCTGCCCGGCTAGTCGGCTTTCCTCACCGACTTGTCCCGGCAGATAACAGGGCGCCAGCATCAATCCCCCTGTCTGGAGCAGGCAGAACTGGCGACCCGACCCGGCTGATTTCGCCGGGTTCGATTTCATCTTCATCGGGAGGCGCTGACGCGAGGCGCCTACCTGGGGTGTTCTGGCTGGCCGGTCAGCGTCCGTGTGTCGTGCCTCCGCCAGTGCGGATGAGGCTCACAACCGGCGTTTATTTTTATTCCCGTTCAAACCAATCGCGGCCTCAGGGCAAGGCCATATGAAGCTTAGGAAAAACTTGTGACGCACACCAAGAGAGACTATTCGGTGGACCGGCGCTTGCTGGCGGTGTCGGGCGTTGCATTACTCGTCGGCGTCGTCAGCACGCTTGCTGCCGCGGCCTTGCTGGCGCTGATCCATTTTTTTACCAACGTGTTCTTTTACCAGCGCTTCTCTCTGACCGCTGCCTCGCCCGCGCAGAATGCGCTGGGGATGGGGGTTGTTCTGGTGCCGGCGATAGGGGGGATGCTGGTAGGCCTCATGGCACGCTACGGTAGCGAAAAGATCCGCGGGCACGGTATTCCGGAGGCCATGGAATCCATTCTGTTCGGCAAGAGCCGGATGTCTGCGCGGGTGGCCATACTCAAACCGGTCTCGTCGGGAATCGTCATCGGCAGCGGCGGCCCGTTCGGAGCCGAGGGGCCGATCATCATGACAGGCGGGTCGCTGGGATCCCTCCTCGCGCAATACCTGCATCTCACTGCCGCCGAACGCAAAACCCTGCTGGTCGCCGGCGCATGCGCAGGCATGACGGCCATCTTCGCAACGCCTGTCGCGGCGCTCCTTCTGGCTGTCGAGCTCCTGCTGTTCGAATTGCGTCCGCGCAGCTTGCTGCCGGTGGCGCTTGCCTGCGCCGTGGCCGGTTTCCTGCGCAACCTCGCATTTGAGCCGGGCCCGCTTTTTCCCTTGCACACCGAGCCTGTTACGGCGGTTGCATTCGTCTCGTGCGTGGTTGCGGGGGTGTTGTGCGGCGCGCTGGCCGCGCTGCTGACCCTGTCGCTCTACAAGGCCGAAGATTATTTCCACACGCTCCCCGTGCACTGGATGTGGTGGCCCGCGATCGGCGGTCTGATCGTAGGGATAGGGGGCTATCTCGAACCCCGCGCGCTGGGCATGGGTTATGACGTCATCGGCGATCTGCTCAACGGCCATTTGCTCGTCACGGCCGCCATCGCGCTGCTCACGGTGAAGGCAATGATCTGGGTCATTGCGCTCGGCTCGGGCACTTCGGGCGGCGTGCTCGCGCCATTGCTGATGCTGGGTGCCGGCCTGGGTACCCTGCTGGCGCCCTATCTGCCGGGCGGGTCGCCCGGCCTGTGGGCGCTGGTGTGCATGGCAGGCGTATTGGGCAGCACGCTCGGTACGCCGCTCACCGCCATCATTTTCGCATTCGGCCTGACGCACGACAGCGAGGCGCTGCTGCCCGTGATGCTGACCACCGCCGTAGCCTACGGCTTGACCACGCTGACGATGAAGCGTTCGATCATGACCGAGAAGATCGCCCGTCGGGGCCTGCACATCTTCCGCGAATATGGCGTCGACCCGTTGGAACGGCAACACGTGAGCGACCTGATGAGCCCGGATGTGATCGCCATCGACGGAGCCATGCCGGTAGCGGACGCCCTGTCACGCTACTACGGCGACCACGACCCGTATCGGGCCTATCCCGTGACCAGCGAAGGACGCGTGCTGGGGATGCTCGATTACCCGACGCTGCGCAAATACGAATGCTCTGCGGCACGGTGCATTGATGTGCTCAGCCCGCTTCATCCCGAACACATGCTCCTGCCCGGAGCGACCGCGCGCCTTGCCGCAGGGCGCATGGCCCAGCTCGAAATAGGATGTCTGCCCGTGGTCAAAGACCTGGCCAGCTTGCGTCTGGTCGGCACCGTATCGCTCCGAGACTTGCTCAAGCCCAATCGCAGCTTGATCGAGGAGGAGACATTCCGGGAAAAACTGCGCTGAGCGGCATTCGCTGCCAAGACGTAGGGCACATCCGGGCACCACGGCAGGCCGTTGAAATCGGCCTGCGGAAGCTTCGCTTGTGATCAGGCGAGATCGAAGCGATCCAGGTTCATCACCTTGGTCCAGGCCGCCACGAAGTCGCGGACGAACTTCTCCTGCGCGTCCGAACAGGCATAGGCTTCCGCCAGAGCCCGGAGCTGGGAATTCGAACCAAAGACCAGATCGACGCGGGTGCCGGTCCACCTCTTTTCGCCGGTCTTGCGGTCGCGTCCTTCGAACGTATCCCCGGCATCCGAAACGGCCTTCCACTCCGTGCCCATGTCGAGCAGGTTGACGAAGAAGTCGTTGCTGAGCGCCCCAGGCCGCTGGGTGAAAACGCCGTTCCGGGACTGTCCGACATTCGCATTCAGCACGCGCATGCCGCCTACCAGCACCGTCATCTCGGGCGCGGTGAGCGTCAGCAGCTGCGCCTTGTCGAGCAGCAACTCCTCGGCCGGGACGGCGTATTTGGCTTTCTGGTAATTGCGGAAGCCGTCGGCGATCGGTTCGAGCACGGCGAAGGAATCCACGTCGGTCTGCGTCTGCGAGGCGTCCATGCGGCCCGGCGCGAAGGGTACCGTCACGGCGTGGCCGGCCTTCCTGGCGGCCGCTTCGACGCCGGCGCAGCCTGCGAGAACAATCAAATCGGCCAGCGAGACTTTCTTGCCGCTGGATTGCGTGCCATTGAACGCGGTCTGGATGCCCTCGAGCGTTTGGAGCACCTTCGCCAGTTGCGCCGGCTGGTTGGCTTCCCAGTCCTTCTGCGGCGCGAGACGAATGCGCGCGCCGTTGGCGCCGCCGCGCATGTCGGAACCGCGGAACGTCGACGCCGAGGCCCAGGCGGTCGAGACCAGCTCCGACACCGATAGCCCGGACGCCAGAATCTTAGCCTTGAGCGCGGCGACGTCCTGGTCGTCGATCAGGGCATGGTCGACGGCAGGAATGGGGTCTTGCCAGAGCAGTTCTTCCTTGGGCACGTCGGGGCCGAGGTAGCGCGAACGCGGGCCCATGTCGCGGTGGGTCAGCTTGAACCAGGCGCGGGCGAAGGCGTCGGCGAATGCTTCCGGGTTCTGGTGGAAGCGTCGTGCGATCGGTTCGTAGATCGGGTCCATGCGCATCGCCATGTCCGCAGCGGTCATGATGATCGGTACTTTCTTCGACGCGTCGTGCGCGGCCGGCGCCATGTTGCTGTCGGTCGCCTGTTTCGGCGTCCACTGATGGGCGCCCGCCGGGCTCTTGCTCAGCTCCCACTCGTTGCCGAACAGCATGTCGAGATAGCTCATGTCCCATTTCGTCGGGGTCGGCGTCCACGAGCCTTCCAGACCGCTGCCGATCTGGTCGCCGCCGCGGCCAGAGCCGTATCTGCTCTTCCAGCCCAGACCCTGCTCGGCGATGCCGGCGGCCTCGGGTTCGGGCCCGACCAGCTTGGCGTCGCCGGCACCGTGGCATTTGCCGAAGGTGTGCCCGCCGCAGGTGAGCGCCACCGTCTCTTCGTCGTTCATCGCCATGCGCGCGAAGGTTTCGCGCACGTCGCGGCCGGATGCAACCGGATCCGGGTTGCCGCCCGGGCCTTCCGGGTTGACGTAGATCAGGCCCATCTGCACGGCGGCGAGCGGGTTTTCGAGGTCGCGTTCGCCGGAATAGCGTGCCTTGTCGTCCAGCCATTTTTCCTCGTTGCCCCAGTAGACGTCGATTTCCGGCGCCCAGATGTCCTCGCGTCCGCCGGCGAAACCGAAGGTCTTGAAGCCCATCGATTCCATGGCGACGTTGCCCGCGAGGATGATGAGGTCGGCCCACGAGATTTTTCTGCCGTACTTCTGCTTGATCGGCCACAGCAGCCGGCGTGCCTTGTCGAGATTGACGTTGTCAGGCCAGCTGTTGAGGGGGGCGAAACGCTGGTTGCCGTGCCCTGCGCCGCCGCGGCCGTCGCCGGTGCGGTAGGTGCCTGCGCTGTGCCAGGCCATGCGGATGAAGAAGGGCCCGTAGTGTCCGTAGTCCGCCGGCCACCAGTCCTGCGAGTCGGTCATCAGTGCGGTGAGGTCTTCCTTCACGGCCGCGAGATCGAGGCTGTTGAATTCTTCGGCGTAGTTGTAGTCTTTCCCCATCGGACTGGACTCCGGGGAATGCTGGTGCAGGATTTCGAGATGCAGCTGGTTCGGCCACCAGTCGTGGTTCGACGTACCGCTCCCGGCTTTGTGTACAAATGGACACTTGCTTTCTGACATGGTGCTCTCCTATCGATGTCTCGCTCCAACAGCGGAGTAACTGCATTTAAGGCCACGAATGTAAATCTGTCTCATGAATAGTCTAGAATGGTTTCATTGATGAAATCGAACGAGTTGGCATGACCCTGCAGGAGCTGAAATATCTCGTCGCGCTGGCCGACCACGGCCACTTCGGCCGTGCCGCCGAAGCCTGCTTCATCACCCAGTCGACGCTGTCGACGCAGATCAAGAAGCTGGAAGACTTCCTCGGCGTAACGCTGTTCGATCGCAGCCTCAAGCGCGTCACCCCCACACCGATCGGCCGTGAGATCCTGCAGGCAGCGCGCAACATCGTCGAGGAGTCCGATCGCATCCGCGAGCTCGCCAAGCACGCGCAGGATCCGATGGCGCGCACGCTGCACCTTGGCGTCATCCCCACGCTGGGGCCCTACTACCTGCCGCACGCCCTGACCCTGGTGCACAAGAAACATCCCGGCCTGCGCCTCTTGCTGCGCGAGGAGATGACGCCGCAAATCCTGGAGCATCTGGTCGACGGCAGGCTCGACGCCGGCCTGCTGGCGCTGCCCGTTACCGACGAGGCCCTGCGCGTCGAACCACTGTTCTACGAGCCGTTCTATGCCGCGCTGCCCGCCGGGCATGCGCTTGCAAAACGCGATACGCTGAAAGTGTCCGATATCATGGACGAGAAACTCCTGCTGCTCGACGAGGGACACTGCCTGCGTGACCAGGCGCTCGATGTGTGCGGTGCAGGCACTGCGGGCCGCGAGGAAGTGCGTGCAACCAGCCTGGAAACCCTGCGGCAGATGGTGGGCATGGGACTGGGGCTGACGCTGCTGCCGGCGTTGGCGGTGGATGCAGCGCCACGTGTCAGCAAGAAAAGCGTGGAAATCCGCCCATTCAAAAAACCTGCGCCCGGGCGAACCATCGGCCTGGTGTGGCGCAAACGTGCACCGTTTCCAGAAACCTTCGAGCGCCTCGCCGCCACGCTCAAGGCCACATTACCCACCGAAGTGGAGCCAGCCTGATGTCCGATCTCAATGACCCGCGCGTCTTTTTCGCCGCCGAACGCACGCTGATGGCGTGGAACCGCACCGGCCTCACCCTGATGGCCTTCGGCTTCGTGCTCGAACGCTTCGGCCTGTTTCTGCACGTGCTGCGGCAGACGCCGGGGCATGTCGGACGCGACACGTCGTTCTGGATCGGCATCGCGTTCATCATGCTGGCCCTGTGGGTCATCGGATTTTCCATCGTGCAGTTCCGGCGTGTGCTGCGAACACTGAAGCCGATCGAAATTCCCGAACGCTACTGCACTTGGTCGGGGATTGCGATGAACCTGTCGGTGGTGGTGCTCGGTTTTGCGCTGCTGGCCTACCTGTTTTCCGAGCTCTGATCCCGTATCGCCAGCCGCGCGGCTTCAGGGTGGAGTAATGGCCGGCCGGATGCCGGGCAGCCGGGCAAAGCTGTCGCGCTTCACGGTTTCGATGAAGTCGGCCACGTAGGCGCGCGCGGCATCGGTTTCGCGTACCGCGGCATACAGTTCGGCCCACAGGCCGTGTTTGCCGATGCTGCTTGCGACGACGTAGCCGCGTTCGAGATAGGGGGCGACCGCCCACGCGGGCAGCGCGGCCAGCCCACGGCGGCTGGCGACGAGCTGCAGGATGGCCACCGTCAATTGCGCTTCGCGGCGCACCGGCCTGATCCCGGCCGGGGCGAGCACGCGGCGGATCAGGTCGAGGCGGTCTTCCGGTACCGGGTAGGTGATCAGCGTGTGCTCGGAAAAGTCGGCCGGGAGCAGCCATTTTTTGGCGGCGAGCGGATGGCCTGGCGGCAGCAGGGCCAGCATCTCGAAGCCGAACAGCGGCGCATGCACGATGCCCGCGCGCGGCGCGGCCTCGGAGGTGATGACGAGGTCGGCGCGCGCATCCAGCAGCAGCCCCACCGGGTCGGCGTGGAACCCACCCAGCAGGTCGAGCTCCACTCCCGGCCACACGTCGCGGTAACTGTCCATCGCTGGCATTAGCCAGTCATAGCAGGTGTGGCATTCCACCGCGATGCGCAACTCGCCGGCGTCGCCGTCCTTCAGCTTGGCCAGATCACGCAATGCGGCGTCCACCTGTGGCAGCGCAGCGTGCGCCAGCGCCAACAGGCGCCGGCCGCCGACAGTGAGCTGCAGTGGGCGCGCAGTACGCTCGACCAGCGGCAGCCCCAACGCGTCCTCCAGCGCTTTCAACTGATGCGACACCGCCGACTGCGTGAGATGCAGGCGTTCGGCGGCGGCAGTCAGCGCGCCCGCCTCCGTCACGGCCTGCAGCAGCCGCAGGTGGCGCAGTTCAACATGAGAAACGTTCATTAAGTTAATTAGAAATATGCGTTTGCTTCATGTTATCCGCATCGGCATCATGGCGTCCATCATTCATTGGGAGCACGCACATGGCACTGGCACACGTATTGGGCGTTCCGCGCATCGGCCCGAATCGCGAACTGAAATTTGCGCAGGAATCCTACTGGCGCGGCGAAATCGACGAAGCCGCAGTGAGGGATGTGGCCAGTGGCATTCGCCAGGCCAATTGGCGGCGGCAGCATGCGGCCGGGCTCGACTTTGTGACGGTGGGGGATTTCGCGTTCTACGACCAGATGCTGAACCACGTCGCGCTGTTGGGCTGTGCGCCCGAACGCTTCGGCTTTGGCGCGGCGATCGGCCTGCCGGAATATTTCCAGCTGGCGCGCGGCAATGATGCGTGCCATGCGATGGAAATGACCAAGTGGTTCGATACCAACTACCATTATCTGGTGCCCGAATTCAAACCGGACACGCAGTTTTCGCTCGGCACGGGCTGGCTGTTCGACGAGGTGGCCGAGGCGCAGACGGCCGGCTTCGAAGCCAAGCCGGTGCTGATCGGTCCGCTCACCTTCCTGTGGCTGGGCAAGGAAAAAACGGCGGGCTTCGACCGCCTCGATCTGCTCGACCGGCTGCTGCCGGTCTATGCGCAGATTCTGGCGCGCCTGAAAGCGCAGGGGGTGCAATGGGTGCAGGTCGACGAGCCGATTCTCGCGCTCGATCTGCCCGCCGCGTGGCGGTCGGCGTTCGAGCGCGCCTACCACGCCCTCAACGGCGCTGGCGTCAAGCTCCTGCTTGCCAGCTATTTCGGGCCGTTGCGCGAGAACCTGCTGGTGGCGCTGAAGCTGCCGGTGGCCGGAGTGCACGTCGACTGCGTGCGCGGCGGCGACGAGCTGTCGCAGGTAATCGACTGGCTGCCCGCGACCAAGATACTCTCGGCGGGCGTGATCGACGGCCGCAACATCTGGAAGACCGATCTGGCCGCCGTGTTCGACCGCTTCGAAGGCCTGCATCAGCGCCTGGGAGACCGCCTGTGGCTCGCGCCATCGTGCTCGCTGCTGCACGTGCCGGTGAGCCTCGCGAACGAAACCAAGCTCGACGCGGAAATCAAGAGCTGGCTGGCGTACGCCGAGGAAAAGATCGCCGCACTCGCCACGCTCAAGGCCGCATTCAACGCCGGCCGCCAGGCGGTGGCAGCCGGGCTGGCCGGCAATGCGCAGGCGCTGGCCTCGCGCCGCCAGTCGAAACGGGTGCACGATGCGGCGATCGCTGCGCGGCTGGCCGCCCTCACGTCCCTGCACGATGCGCGCAACAGCCCGTTCACGATTCGCCAGGCCACGCAGCGTGCACGTTTCAGGCTGCCGGCCTTCCCCACCACGACCATCGGTTCGTTCCCGCAGACATCGGATATCCGCAGTGCCCGCGCCCGTTTCCGGAAGGGGGAACTCAGCGAAGCCGATTACACCGCCGCCATGCAGCGCGAGATCGGCCATGCCGTCGAAAGACAGGAAGCGCTGGGGCTCGACGTCCTGGTGCACGGAGAAGCCGAGCGCAACGACATGGTCGAATACTTCGGCGAACAGCTGGCCGGCTTCGCGTTCTCGCAGAACGGATGGGTACAGTCCTACGGCAGCCGCTGCGTGAAGCCGCCGATCATCTACGGCGACGTGTCGCGCCCGCTGCCGATGACGGTGGGATGGACGCGCTATGCGCAGTCGCTGACCCGTAAACCGATGAAGGGCATGCTGACCGGTCCCATGACGATGCTGCAGTGGTCGTTCGTGCGCGACGATCAGCCCCGCGCCACCACCGCCCTGCAGATTGCGCTGGCGATCCGCGACGAAGTGGTCGATCTCGAGGCGGCCGGCATCGGCATCATCCAGATCGACGAGCCGGCCTACCGTGAAGGCCTGCCGCTCAGGAAAACCGACTGGCCGGCCTATCTCGACTGGGCGAGCCGCGCCTTCCGCATCAGCGCATCGGGGGTGAACGACGCGACGCAAATCCACACCCACATGTGCTATTCGGAGTTCAACGACATCCTGTCCGCGATTGCGGCGATGGACGCCGACGTCATCACCATCGAGACCAGCCGCTCGGACATGGAGCTGTTGCGCGGCTTTGGGGATTTCAGCTATCCCAACGAGATCGGCCCCGGGGTGTATGACATCCACAGCCCGCGCATTCCCGATACGGCAGACATGACGCGCCTGCTGGAAAAGGCTTCTCAGGTGATCGCGCCTGACCAGCTCTGGGTCAACCCCGACTGCGGACTGAAAACGCGCGGATGGGCGGAGACCGAAACGGCACTCGCCAACATGGTGGCGGCGGCGAGGGTCTTGCGGTCGCGCACCTGCCTTGCCTGAGCGGTGCGCTAGGCAGGCGAGGCGGGCAGGGTGAGCCGTGCCTGAAGTCCGCCGCCGGGGCGATTGCCGAGCTGGATGCGCCACGCATGCGAACGGCAGATCTCGCGCACGATGGCGAGCCCTAGTCCGCTGCCTGGCGTCTGGCGCGCAGGATCGACGCGGTAGAACGGATCAAAAATCTTGTCGAGGTGATCCGGCGGGATGCCGGGGCCGCGATCCAGCACGTCGATGTGCACGCCGTCCCGGTCGCGGTTACATGCGAGTTGCGGCGGGCAATCAGGCGCATGGCGGCGCGCATTTTCCAGCAGATTGACGAGGACGCGCTCGAGCGCCGCCGGCTCGGTCGGGACGACGATCTCGTCGTACGGCGTGAACCCGGCCTGGTGCTCGCTGGCCAAGCGCGAGAGCCAGGGAACCAGTTCCAGCGCTTGCGGCGGGCGCAGGCTGGTGCCGCGGCCATAGTCGATGAAATCGCCGATCAGGCGATCCATCTGCGCCAGATAGCGTTCCATGTTGTCGAACAGCGTCGGATCGGGTTGCGCGCGTGCCAGTTCCAGCGCCATGCGCAGTCGCGTGATCGGGCTGCGCAGGTCATGCGATACACCTGCCAACAGGGTGGTGCGGGTCTGCGCATGGGCCTGCACCTGCCGCGCCATGTCGTTGAATTCGCGGCTCAGGCCGTCCAGTTCGCGCACGCCATTGGCGACCGGAAGGGCCGGCGTTTCGCCGCGCCCCACGGCCTGAACGGCGTTCTCCAGCCGGATCAGCGGCCGCGCCAGCCGGCGCGATACCCGTTGGGAGACCAGCAATGCGAGCGCGAGGCTGGCGAGCAGGGTGGCAAGAATCGCCAGCGGCGGATTGGTGCCGATGCGTTCGCGCGAGAAGGCAAAGCGCAGGTGCCCGCTGTCCAGTTCGATGTCGGCCAGATAACGCTGTCGTGACGAATCCCATGCCACGCGGGCGGGATGGCCGGTCAGCGTGCCGAGCCGGTCCTGCAGCAGGCGGACGAAGGGGAGATAACTCATGCCCTCGCCGAGAGGGGGGCGCGCTTCGACCCGCTGCAGGCCGTGTTCGGCGGACAGGGCTGCTTCCAGGGCACCGCGGCGCCCGGGCGGCAGTTCGACCCAGGTTTGTGCGGACAGCACGATCAGCGCGGCGAAGTCGTTCGACGCCATGCGCAGCAGGGGCCACGCGACCCACCAGGCCGACAGGCAGAACACCACGATCTGGAAGATCACGATCCAGGCAGCGAAGGTCAGTGCCACGCTGCGCCTGAGCGAGGGGGCCTTCATGCCTCGTGTCCGACGAAGACGTAGCCGGCCCCCCACACGGTGCGGATGTAGCGCGGCGCGTCGGGGGCGTCGTCGAGCTTCTTGCGCAGGCGCGCCACGCGCGCGTCGATGGAGCGGTCGAACGGCAGGCGATCGGGACTGCCGCTCGCGGCGGCGACCAGGTCGTCGCGCGAGAACACCCGCCCGGGGTGACTGGCGAGCACCTTGAGCAGCGCAAATTCGGCGCTGGTGAGCGCAACCGGCGCGCCGTTCCTGTGCAGGGTGCGGCGCGTCAGGTCGAGGATGTGTTCGCCGAAACGCAGCGTGCCGGCCTGCGGCGGGGTGCGCGCCCGGCGCAGCAGCGCCTTGATGCGTGCCAGCAGTTCGCGCGGGTTGAAAGGCTTGGCGAGGTAGTCATCGGCACCGAATTCCAGCCCGAGGATGCGGTCGATGTCCTCGCCCCTGGCCGACAGCATCAGGATGGGCAGCGTCCCCGCCAGCCGGCGGGCGATCGACAGGCCGTCCTCGCCCGGCAGCATCACGTCGAGAATCAGCAGGTCGGGTGCGGTCTGTGCCAGCGCCGCGTCGAGTCCGCCGCCGTGACCCAGCGCCGTCACCTGGTAGCCCTGACCCGTGAGATAGGTGGACAGCATCGACGACAGCTCGAGGTCATCATCGACGATCAGCAGGCGTGCGTTTTCCATGCGGCAAGCCTACCACTGCACCCGTAGCGGCGCGATGCCCTGTCACAGATTGTCATACATCGTCGCGAACGGTCATGTTCCGGGCACGGGCGCGCAATCGCTGGCAGGGATACTGGATTCCGTCGGCGCCGTTGCCGGCACTTCATCAATCTGTCTGGAGACCGCCATGAAAACCGTAATGATCCCCCTGCTGCTGATTGCCGGAATGAACCTTGCCCACGCCGACGACACGACCTCGACGACGCTTCCGACGCCCGAACAGGCCCGCGCAACCTGGCAGTCGATGACGCCCGAACAGCAGGCAGCCGCCAAGTCCATGGCCAGGAACGAAGCACTGCAGAAGCAGGCTGCCTGGGGCGCGCTGACGCCCGAACAGCAGGCTGCCAAGCAAGCCGCCGCGCGGGAGAAGATGCAGCCTTACCGCGAATCGATGCAGGGCAGGATGCAGGGGCGTATGGGCAGCCGCCCGTTCGGCCAGCGTTAAGACACACTCCAATCACTCAACCCAGGCGTACGACATGTACCGCCCCAGGCTGATCCCCGCTGTATTTGCGCTGACCACCGTGACGGCCTCGCTTACGCAGGCCGAAGCAACCACGCTGACGTTTATCGAGAACAACGATCTGCATGCCCATCTCACCGCTGCGCTGGACACGGTGATCAAGAACGTTCAAGTGGTGTATGGGTCGCACGGCGGCCTGGCGCGCGTCGTCACGCTGGTCAAGCAGAGTCTGGCACAAAACCCGATTCGGTATGAATGAGCGTGGGCGAGACCTATCACGGCGGTGTCGAAGCGCTTATTCCTGTGCACTACGCACTTGGAATCGACACGGTTGAAGCCGCAACCATCAAGTCCACCATCGAAGCGATTTGACGGCGGTGTATTCGCTCAACAGTTTTTCACAGGGAGATGGCTGGGCCAACGGATGGTCCGGGTTGAATATCACGGTTGATCTGTCAAAGCCTGACGGGCCACGCGTGCAATCCATTGCATAATCGAGCGCCCGGGCTGGCATGAGGGAGGCATTGGCGATTGAGTTTCTCAATCGTGTTCATGAAGATTATCCGTTGGATCGTTGTATTTGTAATCTCTACTATCGCTCCTGTCTTGATTGACATCGTAAATCACCCCGACAGGAGCAAAATCATGCAGAACACGAAGTCCCCCACCATCCAGAACCTCGAAGCCGCCTTCGCCGGCGAGTCCATGGCCCACATCAAGTACATGTGGTTCGCGCGCCAGTGCCGCAAGGTGGGCGACGAAGCGACCGCCAGGGTGTTCGAGGACACCGCCGCACAGGAAATGCTGCACGCCTTCGGCCACGCCGAACTGCTGTTTTCCGATGAAACGATGACGCCGGCCAGGTGCCTGCAGTATGCGATCGACGGCGAAACCCACGAGTACACCGAGATGTATCCCAGGTTCCGCCACGAGGCGATGATCGAGGGCAACACAGCTGCGGTGGCCGAGATGGACGAGCAGATCGCCGAATCGAAGGAACACGCCGAAATGTTCAAGGCCGTGCTGGAAAAAGCCGCCAAGCGCTTCGCCGCGCTGGCCAAGGTGGAAGAGAAGCATGCGAAGCACTACCAGGCGCAAAAAGACGCGATTTCCGCCTGAACGGATTTTTGAAAACGACTCGATCAATCGAAAGGAAATATCATGAAGGCTTGGCAATGCATCGTTTGCGGTTACCTCTACGACGAATCCAACGGCGACCCGGAGCATGGCATCGTCCCCGGCACTCGCTGGGAGGACGTGCCCGACAGCTGGGAATGCCCGGACTGCGGCGTGTCCAAGGCTGATTTCGAGATGGTCGAAATCGAAGCAGCCCGATAAGCTCAAACCGTGGGGCGCGCGGGATGCGCGCCTCTTCAAGATACACAGGAGTCACTCATGTCCCCCATCGTCATCGTCGGTTCCGGCCTCGCCGGCTACACCCTGCTGAAGGAAATCCGCAAGCGCGACACGGCCACGCCGGTCATGCTGGTTACGGCGGACGACGGCGCGTTCTATTCCAAGCCCAACCTGTCGAATGCGCTCACCGCGGGCAAGACGGCGGCCGCGCTGGCGGGCGCCAGCGCGGAGAACATGGCGGCCGATCTGAATGCGACGATCCTGACGCACGTCCGCGTGACGGCGATCGACACGCAGGGGCAGCGCATCTGCACCAGCACCGGCGAGCTGGAATACGGCAAGCTGGTACTGGCCCTCGGTGCCGACCCGATTCCGCACGGGTTGGCTGGCGAAGGTGCGGCGAGCGTGCTGGCGGTGAACGATCTGTCCGATTACGCCGCCTTCCGCGGTGCCATCGACGGCAAGCGGCGCATCACCGTGCTCGGCGGCGGCTTGATCGGCTGTGAATTCGCCAACGATTTGGCGCACGCCGGATTCGCGGTGGATGTAGTGCATCTGGGAGAGTGGCCGCTGGAGCGCCTGCTGCCGGTCGAGGCCGGGCAGCGCCTGGCCGACAGCCTTGCCGCGCTGGGGGTCGCCTGGCATTTCGGACGCACCGGCAAAAGCGTCGAGCGGACTGCAGACGGCTACCGGATCGAACTGGACAACGGCGAAATCATCGCGGCCGATGTCGTGCTCTCCGCGATCGGCCTCAGGCCGCGCACCCAGCTGGCGCAGGCCGCCGGCATTCGGGTCGGGCGCGGCATCCAGACCGGCCGCCTGCTCGAGACCAGTGTGTCGAACGTGTACGCGATGGGCGACTGCGCCGAAGTCGAGGGGCTCAGCCTGCCCTATGTGCAGCCGCTGATGGTGCAGGCGCGTGCGCTCGCCGCCACGCTCACCGGTACGTCGACCCCGGTGGCGTACCCGGCGATGCCGGTGATGGTGAAGACGCCCGCCCATCCGGTTGCCGTGCTGCCGCCCAAACTCGGCGCGGCAGGCGGCTGGAAAGTGGCGTGCGGCGATACCGGCATCTGCGCCTTGCATGTGGACGACAGCGGCCGCCTGCAGGGCTTCGCGCTCACCGGCAGCGAAACCGGTCGGCGCAACACGCTGATGAAGGAACTGGCAGCCTGAGACTGCCACCGGCGCGCTACGCGCCCTCCTGCGCAAGCGGCGGTTGCAGCGCGTCGATCAACGGGCAACGCACTTTGCCCCGCTTGGCGGCGCAGCGGCCGACGAGTTGCGTCAATACGTCTTCGATGCGTTGCAGGTCGGCCAGACGCCTGCGCACATCGGCGAGCTTGCGCTCGGCGATGGCGCGGGCCTCCGAACACTGGGTGCCGTCATCCAGCAGCAATAGCTGCGCAACCTCGTCCAGCGTGAACCCGATGCGCTGCGCCGCCTTGATGAATTGCACACGCGCTACATCTGTGGGGGCATAGCGGCGGATACCGCCCAGCGGTTTGTCCGGTTCCGCCAGCAGACCTCGGCGCTGATAGAAGCGGATCGTTTCGACGTTGACGCCCGCTGCCTGCGCGAGCTTGGAAATGGTGAGGGCCTGCATCTTGACTCCGTACGTGGGTACGGACTTTATGCTACGTCCATCGATGCAATCAGGAAAGGCCGATGGATACCCGACAGACCCTGTGGGCGAGCGCACTGGCCGCAATCGGCGCCTCGCTCTGCTGCGTGGCGCCGCTCGTGTTGGTTACGCTGGGCATCGGGGGGGCGTGGGTCACCACGCTGACCCGGTTCGAGCCCGCGCGTCCTGTTTTTGTCGTGCTCACGCTTGGCCTGTTGGCGCTGGCATGGCGCAGGCTGTATCGCGCGCCCGCCGCGTGCGAGCCGGGCAAGCCCTGTGCGGAGGGTGCGGTACAGCGGCGCCAGCGCCTGATTTTCTGGCTGGTGAGCGTCCCACTTCTGCTCCTGCTGGCCTTCCCTTGGTATGCAGCCCTGTTCTATTGAGGAGATCACATGAAGCAATCCATCATTCTGGCGGCCTTGCTGGCCGCCATCGTCACCCCCGCCCTGGCCGCGCAGAAGACCGTCACGCTGGCCGTGCCGGGCATGAGCTGCGCCGCGTGTCCGATTACGGTGAAGAAGGCGCTGACGCGGGTAGACGGCGTGTCCCGTGCGGAGGTCGACTACGACAAACGGCAGGCCACCGTCACTTTCGACGACGCCAAGGCCGATGTGGCCAAGCTGACCCGCGCCACGGAAGATGCAGGCTATCCTGCTTCGGTCAAAGGCGGCGCGCAGTGAGCGCGGTCATCCTCGAATCCACCCTGACCTGCCCCGTCTGTGGCCATGTCGAAACCGAGACCATGCCGAGCGATGCCTGCCAATGGTTCTATGAATGCGCGGCATGCCACACGGTGCTGAGACCGAAGCCGGGGGACTGCTGCGTATTTTGTTCCTACGGTACGGTGCCCTGTCCGCCCATCCAGTTGGCCGGCGGCAAGCCGGGCGGATGCTGTCAGGGTTGAGCTGCCAACCGGCTTCAGCAGCGCGGGCAGGGCTCAACCGGTAGCCGGCGTGCAATCCAGCCCGGTCCGGCGCCGCTTCCCATCATGCCTTCCTTGATGTTATAGACATGGGTGAAACCCGCCTCGCGCAGCACCCGCTGGGCGTTAGCGCCGCGGTTGCCGGCAATGCTGAGAAGGGCGATCGGGGTGCTCTTTCTGCCGCCCAGCTGGCCGGCCACCTGCTTGATGAACCCGGCCTCACCCTGCGCATCCGTCATGTCGATGCGCAGTGCGCCCGGGGCGACGCCGGTCTGCCGCCACTCGTCGGAATGGCGAATGTCGATCAGGGTGAGTTTGCCTGCCTGGGCCTGCGCATAGGCCTCCGGCGCGCTGAGTGTGGGCCCGTTATCGCGGGAGCAGGCAAGGAGCGACAGCAGCATGAGCGCGGCAAGCGCCGCACCCGACAGACGAGATACCGACATGATCGCTCCGCAGCAGGACTGGACTGGCGCATAGTGTATCTGCGGTGAACGGTGTCTGATAGCCGCCGCATAGCCAGCGCTGGCGACATGCGCGAAAATGTCGCATATGGACATTTTCCGCATCTTCCATCTGCAATGCGCGCGCCGTCTGCCGGCCTTGCCCGAATCCCATCCCTGCTCCCGCCTGCACGGCCATTCGTTCAGGGTCGAACTCGTCGTCAGCGGCGACATCGATCCCGCGCTGGGCTGGGTGCTCGATTTCGCCGACATCGATGCGGTCTGGCAGCCCATCCACGCTGCACTGGATCATCGTTGCCTCAATGACATCGCCGGGCTGGACAATCCCACCAGCGAAAACCTCGCCGTGTGGTTGTGGCAGCAGCTCAAGCCTGCGCTACCCGGTTTGAGCGCCGTTACGGTCATGGAAACCCATGACTCGGGCTGCACCTACCGCGGCTAGCCCGGTTTGCCTGACGGCTGCCGCTTAATTTCCCATGTCGTCGAAAACCAGATCGGCATGCGGCGTATCGGCCACGTTCGCTTCATCAAGCGATTGCGTCTGCCGATGTGAGGCATCATAAAAAGCGCAGGTGTCCGGGGCGTGTTCGGCCGATGGCAGTGTGTGGCAGAGTGTTTCAGAGGGCGGCAATGCCCGGCGCGCACAAAAAGAAAAGGGAGCACACGAGATTCCGTGCGCCCCCTTTTTTTGCTGCAACGTACTACTGATTAATGGGTGTGCTCGGTACCGGCATCCCCGGTTTCGCCACCCTTTTCGCCACCCTTGCCGTGGAAAATCTTGCTTTCCACCGACTTGCTGCCCCCTTCCGTACTGTCATGGTGCGCGCTGCCACCTTTGTGGGACTCGCTGCTGTGGCTGCTTCCCTTGCTGCCGCCGCCCATGTACTTCGGCCCCTTCTTGCCGCCTGACTCGCCGGAGGAATGGCCGTCGCTGTGGCTTTCGGCTGCGTAGCTGGCTGCCGTGCCCATCGTCAGGCCTGCGGCCAGCAACACAACGGTTGCCCATTTACCGTAAGCATGCATAACGAAAAACTCCTGTTGCGTGTAATGCACCGGGCGGCGAACCGCCCGGCCGAGCGATTACTCGGTACGAACGCCGTTGTCGTGGACGAACTCGATCACCTTCAGGTAGTCGTCCGCAGCGGTCGCGAAGTCGTCCGCGCCGCCAGTGGGCGTCGGGTCGGTCCAGTTGGTGCTGTTGAACACCGCGTCGTACAGGTTCACCGTTTCCACTTTGTACGTCACGCCGTCCGGCTGCAGGACCAGAATCTGTGCAGTTGCGTTCTTCCAGGTCGTGTAGCGATCGTACTGAACGGTGGAGAAGTTATAGTAGGTCGTGCCGCTGTTGACCCCCAGAATGGAGTTCATGTAGACCACGGTGTCGACGCTGATGCTGCCCGTCTTGTCCGCGGCGCCGGCCAGTAACGAAGCAGGATTGAAGTTGGCCGGCAGCGTCACGCCAGGCAGCGTGCCGGTCTTCATGTAGGTCTCGTACAGCGCCAGATTCTCCAGCGGCGAGTCGATGGTCACGCCATTGACTGCCAGGCGTCCGGTTGAATCCAGCGTCACAATGGCACCCGTGGCCGTGAGTTTGGCCAATGCTTCGGTCAGCGAATGATCCAGCACCTTGGTCGGTGCCCGTCCAACGCTCAGGCGGCCCAGATCGACTTCGGCCGAATAGACCGGCACACCGTCAATTGTGGTCTCCAGATCGCCTTCCGCATTGTAGGGAATGGTCACCAGATTGCCGGAGGCGTCCTTCAGCGGAACCAGATTGCCGTTCGCATCGTAGACGTAGGCGATGACCTGCACCAGACCGGCAGCGTTCAGGATGGGCACGCCGTTGGCATCGCGCAGCACGACGACCATGTCGCCGAACAGATCACCTTTCTTGCTGCCTGCACCGGCCGGCTTGCCGCCGCCACCGGACTTGCCGCCCTTCACGCCCGCCCAGACCGGACGGTCGCTGTCTTCTTCAGCGGCCGGAATGCGGAAAATCTTCTTGCTCGCTTCGCCGCCCTTGCCCTGAGCACCCTTCTGGCTGCCGGCCTTGCCTTTATGGCCGCCGCTCTTCTTGGAGGAGCCGCCATCGTCCGCAGCATGGGCTGCCGCAATCACGCCCAGATTCAGTCCTGTTACCGAGTTGACAGCCAGCGGCACCGCCAGCATGGCAAACATCGTGCCGCCGGCCAGAATCAGTTTCTTGAAACGGTATGTGGGGTGTGTCATGTATCTCTCCATGTTGATGATTTCGACCTTTTGCTTCCGGTCTCGCAACCGGATCAAAACTACCTCTCCTACAATTCAAGACTAGCAGGTCTCTTTAATGGCGCCATTGATTTTTCGCAAGCCCCCCTCATTAAATCCGTATCGGACTCAGTGGCTTAGAAGCGGTACCCGAGGCCAAGGCGGGCCAGGGTTTCCGTATTATCGAAACGCATGATGTCCGGCGTGGGTTGCTGGGGACTGACCGTCACGGGATCGTTGTAACGGGTATAGCTGTAGTCCATTCGAACGAAGGTGTTCTGCGAGGCCGGAATTTCGGCACCGAGGCCGACGCGCGTGCCGACGAGATCGTCGCTCTGGTTGACCGGCGTGCCGGCGCCACGGCCGTAGAACGTGTTGAAACGGGTCTGCACCTGGCCGATGCGGCCGTAGAGCAGGCTGCCGTTGGGTAGCACGTAGCCGACCCGCACGCTGCCGCCGTAGCCGCCGCGCTTCTCGGAGGCAAAGTCGCGGCCGCCCGCGCCAGCGGTATCCCGTTCGTGTTCCCAGCCGAAGTTGGCCGCCTCGGCCTCCAGCTCCAGGCCGACATAGATCTGGTTGAAGGTGTGGCCGTAGCCGGCGAAGAAGCCGCCGGTGAAGCCCGTACGGGCGAAGTCGCCGGTGAAGTCATAGGGGCCGACACCGCTGTCGTACTGCGTGCCCGTCAGACGGCTACCCAGCGTGCCGTGGCCGAGATTGGCGCCCATATACAGGCCGCGCAGTTCGGCGGCCGGGCGCGTGGCGACTGCCGGCCGCTGGCCGCCGAAGCGCCAGCCGAGGCCGAGGCTGAAGACGGCGTCGCTGGTCTTGAAGTTTTCCGTCGTGATCGCGCCGCCGCCGGAGGACTGATAGGGCACGTCATAGCTGCCATAGCGGGTGACGCTGTAGTCGGTGCGCACGAACAGATTGCGCGAGGCCGGAATTTCCAGGCCCAGTCCGATGCGGTTGCCGGTCAGGGTTTGATTCTGGTTGTAGGCCCCCGAGGCGAACTGGTTCTCGGTGTAGTAGGTATGGAAGTCGGTGCGTACCTTGCCCAGCTTGCCGTACAACATGCCGCCGTCGAGCAGGTAGCCGGCGCGCAGGCTCAGGCCATAGTTGCTGTCCTTGTCCACAAATGCGGTGGGGGCGTCGTCCTTGATCTTGCGGTGTTTCCAGTTGGCGTTGCTGTCGCCGCCGTCGAGTTCGACGCCGAGGTACCAGTTGTCGGCGACCTCGGTGCCCCAGCCGCCGAACAGTGCATAGCTGGCGCCGAAGCCGCCCATGCCGGCGGTGTCGGTGCCGCCGCCGCCGCGCGGACCCCAGGTCGACGTGGTCAATCCGCCATGGCCTATCTGGGCGCCCAGATAGAAGCCGGAATACAGACCCTGCGCGCGCGGCGCTTCGGGTGCGCCGGCCTCACGTTCGGGGATGATGGCGTAATCGCGGTTGCGCGCCGGAGTGTAGCCGACGCTGATCATCATCTGGTTGCGGCTGTATTGCGCGGCGATGTCGGTGGAGGCGCGATCGATGATGCGGAGGTCGGCGCCCAGGTACACGTTGGGCATCACGTAGTAGCGCAGTCCGGCGCCGGCGTCGATGATCTTGTCGAGGCGGTCGAAGTTGTTGAAATCGCTGCGCGTGTAGGCGGCGCGGCCATTGACCGACAGCTTGCTGGTCAGGCGACGCTCCACCTCGAAGCCGTAGGTGGTGTCGAGCGAGCTGGAGGCATACGTGGTGCCATCGTTGACGACGGTTTCTTCGAGTGAGCGGTCGATGAAGAGGGTCGTGGTCGTCAGCGAAGTCGGCTTCCACACGGCCAGCGCGCCGAAATATGGCTTGGTGATGTCGGAGAACCCGCTGTAGTCGAAATTCTGGCCCATCACGCCGGCGAAGGCCTCGCCGGTGAGGCGCTGCGGCTGCAGGGTGAATTTCACGCCGGCCGCGGCGCGGTAGCCGTCCGAATCGCGATTGAAGCTCTGGCCGGGGATCAGGTTGTCGTAGCGACGATTGTCGGTCGCAACCTGGCCAAAAAATTCGTAGCGGGGTGACAGCACATAGCCCAGGCGTACGCCCAGCGAACTCAGGTTGTGGTCGCGGTAGTCGTTGTTGGTCGGCAGGCCGGAGGCGAGCGTGCCGTTCATGTAGTCGTACTGGTCATAGGTGCCGCCGAGGCGCAGGCGGAACGCGCCGAACGCATGGGCGAGGCCCAGGTGCGCTTCCTCGTGGTCGTACAGGGTGGGCTCGAGTTGCCCGATATTGCTGCCCGGGGTGGAGCGGTCCTCGTGGTCGCGCGTGTGGCGGGCACCGCCGAATACGTTGGTCGTCGGGCTCAAGTCGTAGCGGCCGTCGAAACCGAGCCAGTAGTCGTTGACGTTTTCCGCGTCGTGGTTGCGGTAGCGGTCGAAGTCGCCGCCCGCCTCGAAGTTCAGTGCGTGCTGCCTCCAATTGGATTTCAGCGCGAGCGACGGCGACAGGGTGTAGACCACGTCATGGGTCACGTAGGTACGCGGTGAAGTGTAGGGGCGCTCGGCGTAGATGTTGTCGTCGTAGGTGGCTGCCAGCGACACCTCCGGGAAAACCAGGAACGAGCCCCAAGGGATGCCGGGAAACTCGGTCGGCTGGGTCGGCTGGGTCGGGAAGATCGGAGGCGTCGGGCGGGTCGCCAGCACGGGGGGAACCGTGGTGCCGGGCACGCCCGTCTGGGTGCCGGTCGCGTTCTGATTCTGGACCGGCGGCGTGGCGGGGGGCGCGCCCCACACGTTGAGCGATGCGGCGCCAAACAGGGTGGCCATGCACGCGGCCAAGGGGTTCAAAGCATATTTCATTGGTGTTCTCCGGGGCGGGCAGACCGTTCGACGGATGATGAAAAAAATGAAAAAACAGGACGGATTCTAAAGGGTGAATTTGCTCCGTTTGAATGGATTGATAATTGTCAATGCGACAAATGTATCAATTTGGCAACAGGCACTAGCCCAGCGCCAGGTGTGTCAGCCCATTGTGGTCGTAATCGACGCAGCCGCCCTTTTCGATATGGATCAGGCCGCGGCGCTTGAACTCGGCCATGATGCGGCTGGCCGTCTCGGTGGTGATGCCGAGCAGGGCGCCCATGTCCTCACGGCTCGGCATCAGCGTCTCCGACAGGGGGCCGGTGCAGCCGAGTGTGATCAGGAGGCGAGCCATGCGCGCTTCCGCCGGCCCGGTGGAGAGCGCCACGATGAAATGATCGGCCTGGTCGACCGACCGCTGCCAGCGTTGTTGCAGGGCCTGGTGCACGCTCGGATTGGTCTTGTCGAGCTGTATCACGACCTCGCGCGGGATGCGGCAGACATCCGCCTCCTGCAGGGCAACGGCGGTGTGGTGATAGCGCTCGCCCACCAGCGTTTCCATGCCCGCCACATCGCCGGGGCGCAACAGCCGCACGATGCGCTGTCCGCCGTTGGGCAGATCGACCTTGAGCTTGATGAGGCCATGGCGCAGGGTATAGACACTGGGTGCCGTGGCCCCTTGCTCGTACAGCACGGCATGTTGCGGCACGTGCAGGTTGTCGATGGGCTGCAGGAGGGCATCCAGTTCGTGCGCGGACAGTCCCGAGAACAGGACGAAATTGCGCACGTCGCACACCGCGCATTCCGCGCGGCCGACCCACTCGGGATTGGTGCAATTCGGTTTCATGGGAGGGAGCCCTCGCCGCGGAGAACGACATCATGGGGGCGGCTGTCTGGGTACATCGAATTCCATTCTTGGTTGTTTTGAACACGGTGCGTCATCGGGCGTTGCAGGGTGTGGCCTGCGGCCGGACGCCCGATGGGCGGCACGTATTGTCCACAATATAGGTCAATCGCCATTGCGATATATCAATCTGCACAGGTATCGAGGGTGGAGGCTGAGCCTGGCAGAGAGGGGGGCTTGCAATAATCTAATAATCGTGCGAATGTTCGCTCCATGAACAAACGACAAACCAAAGACCTGCTCTACGAACAGGTCGCCCGCATCGGCAAGGCGGTCTCCAGCCCCAAGCGGCTGGAGCTGCTGGAAATCCTGGCGCAGGGCGAGAAGACCGTCGACGCGCTGGCGGCCGAGGCGAGCATCGACATCAAGCTGGCGAGCGCTCACCTCAAGGTGCTGCGCGAGGCGCGGCTGGTCGAGGCGCAGCGCGACGGACGCTTCATCGCCTATCGCCTGTCGGGCGAGGACGTCAGCGCGCTGTGGGTGAACCTGCGAACCGTGGCGGAAGAACACCTGGTCGAACTGAAAGTGGCGATGGACCGGATATTCGCCGCGCCGGAAAAGCTCGACGCCGAAACCCGGCGCTCGCTCATGGAAAAAGCACGGCGCGGCGACGTGGTGGTGATCGACGTGCGCCCGTCCGCGGAATTCGCCAATGGCCACCTGCCGTTTGCGCGCTCGCTGCCGCTCGACGAGATCCGCCGGCGCATCAAGGAATTGCCCGCCGACAAGGACATCGTCGCCTACTGCCGCGGGCCGTTCTGCATGATGTCCGCCGAAGCGGTGGCGCTGCTGAAGGAGCACGGCTATCGCGCGCAGAAGATCGCCGACGGCACGGCCGAATGGCAGGCCGCTGGCCTGCCGCTGGCATGACCTTGATGTGTCTGGCCCTGATCACCCTGCCTGTCCTGAATTAAAACCAAGGAGACTTCCATGTTTTTCCGTCAATTGCTGGCCAAGGATGCCACCCTGTCCTATTTCTTCGGCTGCGGCTCCTGCCATGTCGGCGTCGCCGTCGACCCGGTGCTCGGCGACGAGCAGTGGTTCATCGACGAAGCCGCGAAGCAGGACGTGAAGATCACCCACGTGATCGACACGCACGTGCACGCCGACCACTACACCGGCGGCCGCAAGCTGGCCGAGCTGACCGGCGCGGCCTACTGCCTGCACGAGGCCAATGCCGGCCGCGTGAACTATCCGTTCGAAGCACTGAAGGACAAGCAGCGTATC
This sequence comes from Hydrogenophilales bacterium, assembly GCA_016195805.1. Taxonomy (GTDB): domain Bacteria; phylum Pseudomonadota; class Gammaproteobacteria; order Burkholderiales; family Thiobacillaceae; genus Thiobacillus. The sequence continues at coordinate 137,998 of JACPYT010000003.1, read as the reverse complement.
GACGTCGGCAACGTCTTCGTCGACGTGATTCATACCCCCGGCCATACGCCGGATTCGATCTGTCTGCTGGTGACCGACAAGCGCCGCGCCGAAGCCCCCTGGTTCGTGCTCACCGGCGACACCCTGTTCGTCGGCAGCGCCGGCCGCCCCGACCTCGCCGGCAAGGAAACCGAGATGGCGGGGCAGATCTACGACACCCTGCACCAGCGCCTGATGACGCTGCCGGCCGAGGTCGAGCTCTATCCCGGCCACACCTCGGGCAGCGCCTGCGGCGCCGGCATGTCGGGCAAGCCGATGTCGACGATCGGCTTCGAGAAGCGCTGGAATCCGATGCTGGCGATGAGCCGCGACGAATTCGTCGCCACGCTGACCGAGTCCATCCCGCCGCGTCCGGCGGAAATGGACCGCATGGTCGCCTTCAACCTCGGGAACTGAGATGTCCATGTCGATCACACAGGACGTGACGGAGTACCGCTACGGCATCCGCCACAACTTCGCGCAGTTCTCGCATCAACTGGTACAGGTATTTCTGGTCGGCCTCACCATCGGCATGTTCCGTACCGTGGTGCCGGCGCTGGCCGAGACCGAGTTCGGCGTGGCCAAGGGCTCGTTCATGATGCTGATGGCCTTCGTCACCGCCTTCGGCTTCGTCAAGGGTACGCTCAACTTCGTCGCCGGCCGGATGTCCGAGCGCATGGGCCGCAAGAAGGTGCTGTTCATCGGCTGGCTCGCCGCGGTGCCGATGCCCTTCATGATCCTCTACGCGCCGAACTGGAACTGGATCGTCGCGGCGACGGTGCTGCTGGGGGTGAATCAGGGGCTCACCTGGTCGATGACGCAGACCTCCAAGCTTGATCTCACCAGCGCCAGCCAGCGCGGTCTCACCATCGGCCTCAACGAGTTCTCCGGCTACTTCGGCGTGGCGGTGGCGGGCATCGTCACCGGCTACATGGCGGCCGCCTTCGGCGCGCGCGAAGGGCTGATGCTGTTCGGCCTCACCGTCATCCTGCTGGCCGGGCTGCTGACCCTGCTGTGGGTCAAGGACACGCTGCCGTGGGCACAGGCGGAAGGCAAGAAGCACGCGGCTGGGCAAATGACCGGCCCGAAGCCGCGCTACCCGACCAACATCGCGGACACGCCCGGCACTTGGGACGTGTTCACCCTGATGTCCTGGCGCGATGCGCGCATGGCGTCGGTCAGCCAGGCCGGCCTGGTGGAGAAATTCGTCGATGCGCTGGTATGGGTGTTCTTCCCGGTCTACCTGCATCAGCGCGGGCTGTCCCTGCCCGGCATTGGCTGGGTGGTCGGCGTGTACGGCTTCGTCTGGGGGATGTCGCAGTTCTTCACCGGCCATCTGTCCGACCGCGTCGGCCGCAAGCAGCCCATCGTCTGGGGCATGTGGCTGTGCGGCGCCGGCGTCGCCCTGGTGATGCTGGGTGACGGCGAATTGTGGTGGTCGTTCGCCGCCGCGGTCATGGGATTCGGCATGGCGCTGCTGTATCCCACGCTGTCCGCCGCGGTGTCCGACATCGCGCACCCCAACTGGCGCGGCTCGGCCATCGGCATCTATCGCTTCTGGCGCGACCTCGGCTACGGCATCGGCGCGCTGCTGCTGGGCGCGGTGGCCGCGCTGTTCGGCGGCATCGAGGCGGGATTCTGGTTCACCGCCGCTGCCATGTTCGTATCGGGTCTCATCGTCCTGATGGCGTGCGAGGAGACCCATCCACGCCTCAACCCGGATGACGATTGATCGGCTCGCAAGGATTCCATCATGAAGCAGTCCCTGCTTGGCGTGTTCGTCAGCCTCGCCTTGCTGGCGACGCCCGTCCGTGCGGAAGAGAACCCCGTCATCGTCGATGCGCTGTCCGGCTACATGGACTTCGCCGAATACGGCAGCAGCCTGATCTGGCCGGAGCAGATCCCGAAAGAGGACTGGAGCAAGGTATTCATCGTCGATGCGCGCGACGCTGCGCAATATGAAAAGGAACACATTCCGGGCGCGGTCAACATCGACTGGCGGCAGGCGGTGGCGCGCCGCGCCGAAATCCCGCGCGACCGCATGGTGGTGATGTACTGCAATTCCGGCTCGCTGTCGGCGCAGGCGGTGTTCGCCCTGCGCCTGCTCGGCTACGACAACGTCAAGGTCCTGCAGGACGGCATCGAGGGCTGGAAGAAGAAGGGCGGCTTCGACGCCTACGCGCGCGCCAGCCAGCCGGCGGGGCACTGATCACATTACCGGGCAGACGATGGGATTGCACATTCAGGTCATCTCGCAGAAGCCGCCCGGCGGGCGGTGCGGTCTCTACGCCGCCTATGCGGAAGTGGTTGCCGTGCATCTGGGCGTCGCAAGCGAGGTGGTGTTCAGCGCCGAACGCGATGCACACGGCGCGGGCTTTCCTTCGCTGCGGCTGAACGGCAATCCGGTCCAGCCGGCTGACGGCGTGATCCTGATGCCAGCCGATCTGTGCGCGGCGCTTGCGGCGGCAGGGCAGGATGCGGCGGCGCTGGCCGGCCTGGCCGAGGCCCTCGAGGCGCCGCTCGAGCGCATGCTAGGAACCTAGCGCATGCAGCCTGCCGACTACGACGCCTGGTACGCCACCCCGCGCGGCCGCTGGATCGGCGAAACCGAATACGCGCTGGCCGCGCGTCTGCTCGCGCTGCAGGCGGGCGACAGCCTGCTCGACGTCGGCTGCGGCACCGGCTGGTTCACCCGCCGCGCCGCGGCCGATGGTCTGGTCGCGACCGGACTCGACCCCGATCCCGTGTGGCTGGACTACGCGCGCGCCCACAGCAGTCCGGCACTGGGCTGGGTGCAAGGCGATGCGCGCGACCTGCCGTTCGCCAGTGCCAGCTTCGACCATGTGCTGTCCATCGCCGCGCTCTGCTTCGTCGACGACGAACGCCAGGCCGTGGCCGAGATCGTGCGGGTGGCGCGCCGCCGCTTCGCCATCGGCTGGCTCAACCGGACCAGCCTGCTATACAAAGAGAAGGGAAAAGAAGGCGGACGTGGCGCCTATCAGGGTGCGCGCTGGCATACCGTCCGTGAAGTACGTGTGCTGTTTTCGGGACTGCCTGTGCGTAACCTGAAGCTGCGTTCGGCTGTTTTCCTGCCTTCCGGAACAATCTGGGCCAGACTGCTGGAACAGGGCGTGCCCGCTGTACTGCCGTGGGGTGGTCTGCTCGTGGTGCAGGGCGAAAAGGCCTGACCGGAATTCAAACGCAGACGGCGATCGAAATCGTCATCCGCAACCAGGAAGGGGTGAAAAATCATGCGCACATTTTTCCAGCCAGCCATGTGGGCCCTGAGCATGTTTCTTTGCGCGGCCGGGGTCAAGGCTGCGGAGCCCACCTACAAGGAGGGCGAAACGATCTTCGTCGAGACCGGGGTGGAAGCGCCGGACCGCAACCCGACCTGGTACGCCTCGATGGTCGCCAAGCCCTATGCACCCGTTTTCGAGATGCTGGCCACGCAAGGCACGCAGGGCCGTTACTACCCTTACACCTATCCGGTCACGCTGAAAGACCTGGTGCGCTTCCACGGCCACGATTGCGAGGGCACGACGTCCGCAGCCAACGCGGCGTGGGTCGCGTTCAGGATCCTGTTTCCGGACGGCATCATCGATCGCAGCGTGCTCTGGGGCATCAGTGGCGAATCGCCGTGCTGGTCGGATGCCGTGGCCTTCCTCACCGGCGCGCGGCTGCAATACGGCAACCTGGGCTTCTTTAAGGACAAGCGCTACAGCCATGCCATCGTCCTGTACCGGGAAGACACCAAGGTGGCCGTGCTGGCGACGTGGAAGGAGGGCATCAACAACATTCCCGGCGAGCCGGTCATGCTGCCCGGCAAGGTGACCTGGCAGCCGAAGATCACCATGAAGGACGTCGAGGCGCTCAAGGCCGTGGTGAAGAAGGCCGGCGGCAACCCGACGCCCTACCAGGTGGACCTCATGCGCTACCAGCAATGGGCGCACATCAACGACGTCCTCGAACACCCGCTGGAGGAAAGCTATCAGGCCAGGGTCATCGAGAACTTCAAATGGGAAGACTGGATCGATCCGGCCAAGGCCCTCGCCCAGCCCCATGTGCGCACCGACACGCGCCTGAAGAACTACCCCTATCGCGACAGGCCGGTGGCGCCCGCCCCGTAGCCGGGATCAGGCTGGCCCGGCAGGCGTGCCGGGGGGCGGGATTTCGGCAGGCGCGACCGGCGTGGCGAGCACCTTGTCGATGCGCTTGCCGTCGAGGTCGACGACTTCCAGCCACCAGTTTTCCCAGGTCATTACGTCGCCGGTCTGCGGCAGCCGTCCGGATAGCCACATCACCAGCCCGCTCAGCGTGTGATAGCGTCCCTTGCCTTCTTCCGGCACGCTCTTCAGTTCCAGCTTGTCCTTGAGTTCGGGAAGGGGGATCAGGCCGTCGAGCAGCCAGGAGCCATCCTCGCGCTGCACCGCCCAGGCGTCCTCCTGGCTGCGCGGCTTGAACTCTCCGGTCACTGCTTCCAGCACATCCTGCAGCGTCACCAGCCCGTTGATCTCGCCGTATTCGTCGATGATCAGCACCATGTGGGCGTCTGACGCGCGGAACTGCTCCAGCAGATCCATCCCGCTGAGGCTTTCCGGAACAACACCGCCGGCAGCAGCTGCGCGGTCAGGTCGGCGGGGCCGCCTTTCAGCGTCTGGTTGAGCAGCTGCTTGGCGCTGAGGATGCCGAGCACCTCAGCGAGCCCGTCGCGGCAGACCGGGAAGCGCGAGTGCTCGGATTCGGCGACGCGCCGCAGGTTGTCCTCCAGCGGCAGGGTCGTGTCGAGGTAGACGATGTCGGCGCGCGGAACCATCAGCGAGTTGATCGGCCGCTCGTCCAGCCGGAACACGTTGCGCACCATGTCGTGCTCCTGCCGTTCGATCGCGCCGCTCTCCGAGCCTTCTTCCAGCAGCGCGTGGATTTCCTCCTCGATCACGCCTTCCTGGCTGGAGGGCTGCTTGCCCAGCCGCCGCAGGATCGCGTCGGTCGACCCGGCCAGCAGGCGCACGAACGGCCGTGCCGCCAGCGCCAGCCAATACATCGGGTGCGCTACCCGCCGCGCGATGCCCTCGGGATTGAACTGGCCGATGCGCTTGGGTACCAGCTCGCCGATGACGATCGACACGTAGGTGATGGCGACCACCACCAGCGCGGTCGCAGCGATGCGGCTGGCGCAGGCTTCCGCCCCGAACGACTGCAGCCAGTGCGACAGCGGTTCGGCCAGCACGGCCTCGCCGACGATGCCGTTGAGGATGCCGATCGAAGTGATGCCGACCTGCACCGTCGACAGGAAGTGCGTCGGGTTGTCGTGCAGTTTCAGGGCAAGGCTTGCCGCGTTGTCGCCCTGCTCGGCCAGCTTCGCCAGCCGCGCTCGGCGCGCCGTCACCAGCGCGATTTCGGACATGGCGAACGCGCCATTCAGGATGATCAGCGCGCTGAGGAGCAGGATTTCCACGGGGTGATTGCGGGCGTGCCGACAAAAAAGGCGACGCCCAATCGCGTCGCCCTTCGTCGCGTTTCCGGGGAATTACTGGACCGCCAGTTTCCTAGACGCTGTGGTGGCCTTTTTCGGCAGCGTCAGTTCCAGCACGCCGTCGCTGTACTTGGCCTGGGCCTTGGCTTCATCGACATCGTGCGCTAGCGTGAAACTGCGCGCGACCTTGCCGAAGTAACGTTCGGAACGCAGCACTTTTTCACCTTTTTTCTCTTCCTTTTCCGTCTTGGTTTCGGCACTGATCGAAACCTGGTTGCCTTCGATGCTGACCTGGATGTCTTCCTTCTTCACGCCCGGAATGTCGGCGTGTACGGTATAGGCGTCGTCGTTTTCCTTCACGTCCATCTTGATCTGCATCTGCGGCTGGCCTTCGAGAAGCGCGGGGCGCACGAAAAAGCCCTTGAACAGATCGTCGATATCGCCGAAGGGATCAATGCGGGCGAGACTCAAGGGATCGTAACGCGAGAGGTTGGCCATGACTTCTTCTCCTTTAAAACAGGTTTGGGACACGGGTTTTAGTCGCCATTGCGACTACACACTTAATTTAGACCCGCATCCGGCCAAATCAAGACCCGAGCCTCTCCTTATGTTGCCTCTGGCCAGACGGCGCCACCGGCCGCACGCGGGGCGTCCCGCCAGGCGGGCCTAACTGCTTTTGACGATGCAGTTGCGGCCGTGCTGCTTCGCCTGATAAAGCCGTCTGTCCGCTTCTTCGATGAATCTGAAAGGGTCATCCTGGTGTGAGGGCGTAATGGAACTCACCCCGATGCTCACCGTCAGGATCTGGCCGGCCGGCGAGGCTGCGTGGGCGATCTGTTCCTTGAAAACCAGATTGCGGCATCGCTCGGCGATCTTGGCTGCCGCTTTCTCGTCCGTCTCGGGCAGCACCAGCACGAATTCCTCCCCGCCAAAACGGGCAAAGAGATCGCGTGCCCGGGTGGCGGCCGAATTCAGAACTTGCGCGACCTGTTTCAGGCAGGCGTCTCCCTGGAGGTGCCCATAGTGGTCGTTGTATTGCTTGAAATGATCGATGTCGAGCATGATGACCGAGAGCGGCTGGTTGTTGCGCCGCGCATTGGCCCATTCCACTTCCAGGATGGAATCGAACCTGCGCCGGTTGGCGACGCCGGTCAGCCCGTCCTTGAACGACAGGGCTTCCAGTTCATTCTGCAGGACGATCAGCTGTTCTTCGGTTTTTTTGCGCTCGCTGATGTCGAACATGAATCCGACCAGCGAATCGACCTCGCCGTTTTCGTTGCGCACCACATGCATCACATCGCGAATCCATACGTGATCGCCGCCCCGCGTCAGCGCACGGTAGTCTGCCTCGTGGTCGGTTCCTGCCTTGGACTGCGCGACGCAGAAATTCACCACCCGTTCCCGGTCCTCGGGGTGGATGCGTGTCGCCCAGTCCTCCACGCTCACCCAGCTTGCCGGCGACCAGCCGAGCAGGCCCTCGATCTGCGGTCCGATGTAGGCGAAGCGCATGGTTTGCCAGTCGATTTTCCAGGGGATGGCCTGGGTGGATTCCAGCAGGGTCTTGTAGACCGCGCTGTCGATTTCTCCGTCTTTTGCTATGTCACTCATCGTTCATGAACCTGATCTGCGCTAAGGTGCTTTCGTGCCATTCCAGCGTGCCGGTGTGTTGAGGCAAGGTGTTCCAAGATTTGCCTGAGGCTTGACCATACACGCCTGGCGCACGAGGTGCGAGCGAAAGACTGTCGGCGCGCCGGTTTGCCCGGGCCGACAGCCCGTCGGTTTGAAGGTTGCGCAGGATTCGTGGCGTCAAGGGCTAGAATAGGCCAATCAGGTGACAGGACGTTGGGGCGCGTAACGGCGATCGAGACAGACGTGGACGCTGACAAACATCTATACTGGCCTTGAATACCTGCATCCGTCCCCGGCCGGCTGTCAGCGAAATTAACACCGTCACATGAAGACCAGTCATCCCGTCCCCCTGAGCAACGTCATGGATCTGCTGCTCGACGCCGTCTGCGTCGTGGACACAGAGGGACGTTTTATTTTTGTCAGTGCTGCGAGCGAACGGATTTTTGGCTACCCTCCGGAGGAAATGCTTGGCAAGCCGATGATCGATTTTGTGTTTCCCGAGGATCGGCCGCGGACGCTGCAGCAGGTCGACGACATCGTCGCCGGACGTCCCCAGCCATATTTCGAGAACCGCTATGTGCGCAAGGACGGCAAGGTCGTTCATATCATGTGGTCGGCACGGTGGTCGGAGGCGGACCAGGTGAGGGTGGCCGTGGCACGTGACGTGACCGAACGCAAGCGCGCCGACTCCATGCAGGCCGCACTCTATGCCATTTCAGAAGCCGCGCACTGGGGTGAGGACCTGGTCACCCTGTTTCAGCAAATCCACCAGATCCTTGGCGGGTTGTTGCCGGCGGTCAATTTCTTCGTGGCGCTTTACGACGAGCACAAGGACGAACTGAGCTTTCCTTACTACGTCGACGAATACGACCAGGCACCCGCACCGCAAAAGCTGGATTCGACGGCACTCTGCGCGGAGATCATCCGCGCCGGACACGTCATGCTCCTGGCGCATGATGCCGGCGGAGCGCCAATCGGGTATGCCCGGCCCGATATGGGCAAGGGGGTCATGAACTGGCTGGGTGTTCCGCTCAACGCAAAAAAAGGCGTCGTCGGTGCCCTGGTGGTGCAGAGCTATTCCGCCGAGATTCGATATACCAAAGAGGATATCGAGCTGCTGCAGTTCGTCGCCACCCAGATCGCACCCGTGATCGAACGCAAACAGATGGAGAGCTGGCTGCAGCACATCGCGCGCCACGACCCGCTGACCGATCTACCCAACCGCGAACTGTTCCACGATCGCCTGCAGACTTCGCTGAACTGGGCTGCACGCAACCAGACCCCGCTGGCCCTGCTCTATCTCGATCTCGACAAGTTCAAGCAGGTGAACGACACCCTGGGGCACCCCGTCGGCGACCTCCTGCTGCAGGAAGTGGCCCACCGCCTCAAGCAGTGCGTACGCGAATCGGATACGGTCGGGCGCGTCGGCGGCGACGAGTTTCTCGTGCTGCTCCACGGCATTCCCCAGCCGGAGCAGGCCCTGCTGGTTGCCGAAAAAATCCGTGCTGCCCTCGCCCGGCCCTTTGACTTGGCCGGCCACCGGGTGCAGGTCTTTCCGAGCATTGGGGTCGCGCTGTATCCCGACCACAGCGACGATTACAAGCAGCTGATCCGCTATGCCGACGAAGCGATGTACGAGGCCAAGAAGTGCGGCGGAAACCGCTACCAGATCACCTCCCGGCCCGGCATGCAAAAGTAGCCGCAACGTTCAAACAGCGGCCGGATCGGGCCCATAAAAACCGGTCACCCGCGAGGGCAGGGGCGTGGCGCCTCTGCCCTCGCACGGGGATGTCAACGCTCCCGGTCGGAACGCGCCATGGCCGGGGTTGCGTCGTGATCGGCATCGCGGCCCTCAAGGCCGGAGAGGTCGTCCAGGGCAAGCCCGCCCATCGCCGGATCGCTGATGCTGCCTTTCCCGGTTTCAACGTGGCCGGCAAACTGGTATGCGAAGCCGGCATCCCCTTCGACCGTGACGACCAGGTCGTACCAGCCGAAGGCGCGCTGCAGCGACCAGTGCTTCGCGACGTCCGCACCGGGCTTGAGTTCGGCTTCGATGTGCCGTCCGGTGTACTGGTCGAGGACGTGAACCTTCGCCGTGTGCAAGGCTTTATTGGTGATCGCCAGCACGATGCCCCGGCCGCTTTCATCGTAGCGGACCCGGACATCGAGCCTTGCCCGGTGCGCCCCCGAGATGCCGCCCTTGAAGGCGCGCAGAAAGCCGTTGGGTCCGTAGACCGAAAGATCGTAATCGGACGCGCCGGCCGAGGTGACTTCCCAAACGCCGGCAAGCTGTTTGCCGGGCTCAACCGTGTAGCTGCGAGGGGCCTCATCGCCATTGCCGGCGCGCACGTGAAAGACTGCCGTTGCCTCGCCCGTATTGCCGAAGTCGATGCGGAACGCGCCGTCGCCGGCGTCGACCGCCCCATGGGCATGCAGTTCGTACGGCAGTGCACGTGCCGGGCGCACGCCTTTCTCCTGGCCCGGGAGCGCCTGTGCCGCCGGGGCAACGGGCACGTAGCTCGGGTGACGGACCAGGTCGGTCGGCAGATAGGACGCGGTGTCCGGCAGCGGCACGGGCGCGGCATTGGGCGTGGCGAAATTGAATGCCGAGGTAAGGTCTCCCGCCACCGCACGGCGCCACGCGGTGATGTTGCTCTCGACCAGTTCCGGATGATCCTCGGCGAAGCGCGCCTCGATGAAGCGGATGAGCGAGGTATGGTCGAACACCTGCGAGTTGACCCAGCCGCCCTTGCTCCACGGCGACACCACAATCATCGGCACGCGGTTGCCCAGCCCGTAGGGCGCGCTCGGGTGGCTGGCATCGCCGGGGAAGATCTCGTCCATCGCATCGACCGTCGAGGCGCCCTGGTCGGCCGATTGCGGCGGGGTGGGCGGAACCTGGTGATCGAAGAAGCCGCCGTTTTCATCGTAGTTGACGAACAGCACCGTCTTGCTCCACACCTCCGGGTTGGAGGCCAGGATGTCGATGAACTGGGCGATGTACCACGCCCCGTAGTTGGGCGGGAAATTCGGATGTTCGCTGAAGGCCTCGGGGGCATTGATCCAGGACACCTGCGGCAGATTGCCGGTGCTCACGTCCTCGCGGAAGCGGTCGAGCAGTCTCGACGGATCGCGGTTCTGCGCCAGGATGTTGGTGCCGGTCTTGGCGAAATCGGCAAGCGGATCGCCGGGCTGCGCATTCTGGTATTGATGGAAATAGAGCAGCGAGTTGTCGCCGTAGTTGCCGATGTACGGATCGCTGGTCCAGCCCCAGTAGCCGGCTGCATCCAGGCCGTCGCCGATGTCCTGGTAGATCTTCCACGAAATGCCTGCGTTCTGCAGGCGCTCGGGGTAGGTCGACCAGTCGTAGCCGGCCTCGGCGTTGGTGATGACCGGGCCGCCGCCATTGCCGTCATTGCCGCACCAGCCGGTCCACATGTGGTAGCGGTTGGGATCGGTCGGGCCCATCAACGAGCAGTGGTAGGCATCGCAGACGGTGAAGGCATCCGCCAGTGCAAAATGGTAGGGAATGTCCTGCCGGGTGTAATACGTCATGGCGACCACGCCTTTGCTGGGCACCCACTGATCGTACTTGCCCGCGTTCCATGCGGCATGGGAATCGTTCCAGCCATGGGGCGGGTCTGGCAGGAACTGCATGCCAAGATTGGCAAGCGGCGGGCGGAAAGGCAGCAGGGAGTCCGCCCCGTTGGGCTGGTTCCACACGGACAGGCCGGACGGCAGCTTCACCGCACGCGGATCGGAAAACCCGCGTACGCCGCGCAGGGTGCCGAAGTAGTGATCGAACGACCGATTCTCCTGAGTCAGAATGATGATGTGCTCGACATCCGCAATGGTCCCGGTCCGGTTGTTGGCAGGGATGGCCAGGGCCCGTTGTATGCTGGCGGGGAGGGCAGCTGCCAACGCCCCGGAACTGGCCAATTTAAGAAAGGTGCGACGATCGATACTGGACATGCTCTGACTCCTATCAGTCTCTTGCTTGAGGAAGGCCTGGAACAACGCTGCCGAGAGGGCACGCGGGGCAGGCCGGACACCGTGAACAGGCGCAGAGATTAGGAGTCGAATGTGAAATCCGTTGTAGGCCGAAAGGCGCTTGACTGATCCGTTCGGCTCACTGTTTTCGGCACGGCATGGCCGCGGATGCTGAAGGCATCGTTGAGTTTCACATGAGGGACGACGCAGGCGTTTCGATTCCGTTCGTCATTTTTCTTGGTAACCCCCATGGGGCCTCATGGAGGCATTTCATTCCGTTGGGGAAAACAAGAGGTGCCCACCGCGCAGCGCCCACAGCGGCAACAGGATCGCAGCCGCAAGGGCGCAGGCCGCGGAGAACGCGAAGGCCGCGAGTGCGCCAGAAGATTGATAGATCAAGCCGAAGATCAGCGAGGCGGGCAGCAGCATCGCGCCGGCGGTGAGGTTGAACCAGCCGTAGGCGGTGCCGAGCTGGTCTGGTGGCGCAAGGTCGGCGACCAGCGCCTTTTCGGCCCCTTCCGTGGCGGCGAGGAAAAAGCCATAGAAGGCGAACAGCGGCCACAGCAGGAGGGCATGGAATCCGTTCAGGCCCAGTCCGAGGTAGAACAGGCCGTAGACCGCCCAGCCGGCGAGGATCAGCCTTGTGCGGCCGAGGCGGTCGGACAGGGCCGAGAGCGGCGTCGAGAAGACCATCGCCACGCCCGAGGTCAGTGCCCACAGCAGCGGCACCTGGTAATCGGGCAGGCCCAGCTCCTTCGCCCGCAACAGCAGGAACATGTTGGACGAGTTCCCCAGGGTGAACAGCGCCAGCACCACGAGATAGCGTCTGAATGCCGGCGGGAAGCCGGCGAGCCGCCAGGAGAACGGCCTGGATGTGTGCCGGACGGCGGCGGGCGGCTCCTTGATCGTGAGCGCCAGCACGACGGTCACGATGCCCGGCACGATCGCCCACAGGAACACCTCGCGCAGGGCCATGCCCTCGGCCAGCAGCCACGCTGCCAGCAGCGGGCCGACGACTGCGCCGGCGTTGTCCATCGCGCGGTGCACGCCGAAGGCCAGGCCCCGCCGCGTTTCGTCGACCGCGCCGGCCAGCATGGCATCGCGCGGCGAGGTGCGCAGACCCTTGCCGACGCGGTCGGCGAAGCGCAGCGCAAGCACCACCGGCCAGCTGCCTGCGACGTAGAACAGCGGCCGCGACAACGCCGCCAGTCCGTAGCCTGCGAGCACCCAGCCCTTGGCGCGGCCGTGGCGGTCGACGATGATCCCGGAGAAGAGCTTCAGCAGGCTGGCCGTGGCTTCGGCGATGCCCTCGATCAGGCCCAGCGCCCTCGGTCCCGCCATGAGCACGGAGGTCAGGAACAGCGGCACCAGCGGATACACCAGCTCGCTGGTGCTGTCGTTGAACAGGCTGACGAAGCCCAGCAACCAGACGGTGCGTGGCAGGGAGAAAAGCGCTTTAAGCACGCGGCCGTACCACCGTCACCGCGCAAGGCGCGTAGGCGATGACCTGGTGTGCCACCGAGCCGATCAGCCAGAGCTCGAACAGGCCGTGGCCGCGATGGCCGACCACGATGTGGTCGATGCCAGGGTCTTCGGCGTAGAGCACGATGGCCTCGGCCGGATGGCCCACCTTGACCTCGAACCGGGCCTTGCGATCCCGCGCGAGGGATTTGAGGGGCTGCAATACGCGCTCGTGGTGGCGTCGTGACTGTTCGATCACGGCCTCGGTCTCCACCTCTTCGCCAAACTCGGGCGGCCTCGCCGCGGCCAGAACGAACAGTTCGGCACCATACGTGCCGGCCAGGTCAAGGGCGAAATCGAAGGCAGCCTGGGCCGATTCCGAACCATCGAAGACGACGAGCAGTTTCTCGACCATAGTGAATCTCCAGTGCGATGGAATAAGGGACCGGCCAGGCTTCGAGGCCGATGAGCAGGTCTCGGCGTGCCACGCGCACCCTCATGACGAGGGTGGCCATCAGGGCCAGCCCCAGCCAGAGTGCCGCCTGCGCCCAGATCGCGGTCAAGGCGTCACCTGTTGTTTTCGGGGAGATCGTCGACTTCGGGGTTCACTACGCCGAACCTGGCGGGGATGTGGGCATAGAACACCCGGATATTTTCCCGATGCAACAGTTCCAGCAACCTGGCGGACTCCAGTTCGGTAACGACGAACTCGACCTCCACGGCGAGGTTGCCCGCCAGCTCGAAGAAATGGTCTTCCATCAAGTGATGGTGGTGGCCGAAACCGGCCATGGCGCGGAACGTCGAGCCGCCCCGGATGCCGAGTCCGTTGGCCTGCTCGAGCAGCCATTCCCAGGCCAGCTTGCCGTGGCAGCGCTGGTTCTCGTGCAGGTAGAAACGCAGAAAACAGCCTTCCATGGAATCTCCTTGTCAATAGCCCTGTTTGCCTGGAATCACGCCCCGCACGCCGCCGCGTGGATTTGCCACGTCGCCCCGGTAGCGGGGAATGAGGTGCAGGTGAACATGAAAAATGGTCTGTCCTGCCGTCTCGCCCACGTTGATACCCAAGTTATAGCCATCAGGGTGGAACTCGGCGTCGAGCCGCGCCCTGGCTGCGTCGGCCAGTTCGAATATCGCCTGCCGTTCCGGTGCCGAGGTGTCGAACCAGTCGGCCACGTGCCGGCGGGGAAGAACGAGCAGATGGCCGGGGGTGGCGGGCGAGGTGTCGCGGATCGCATAGGCGAGGTCGTTCTCCAGCAACATGCCGGTTGGCCGGCAGAACGGACAGTCGGCACTCATGCCGCGCTCCTCGCCCAGGCCACGGTAGCGATGCCCGCCAGGGTCATCAGCACCGAGCCGATGACGTGCGACGCCACTGAAGCCAATGCCCAGGAAGGCCGTCCCTGTTGCAGGAGCGTGGCGATCTCGGCGGAGAAGGTGGAAAAGGTGGTTAGCCCGCCGCAGAAACCGGTAACGACCAGCAGGCGCCATTCCGGAGCGAGGCCAGGCAAGGCGGAGAAAACAGCGAGGCCCAGGCCGATGACGTAGCCGCCAATCAAATTGGCCGCCAGCGTTCCGGGGGGAACCGTGGGAAAGAGAGCGTTGAGCTTGAGACCCAATTGCCAGCGAAGCAAGGCGCCGAAGGCGGCACCGATGGCAATGGCGAAGACGGATTTCCACATGCGTCTGTCCTTGAAAAGCGATCATTCTTCACGGACAGCAATGCCTACACCGCCCGTGCCGGGTTCGTGTAGGCATCATCAGTCGGGATATCCCGACGGTTATAAGGAGGCATGCCATCTCCTTTGATCATTATGCTATGAATGCGGACGACTTGGGAAATCGCTGTCCCTTCGCTGCGATTCCCGACCCCGATGCCGGTGCCCCGCGTCCATCGCTTGCGCGTGTTCCGCCCGACCTGGAAGCCACCATTGGTTAAACGGCCGTTCCCTGTAGCTGACCAGGCGCCGGCTCCGCTGTCAGGGCGCCTCGGTACCCTTCATCGCATGGGCGGCCGTGACTTGCCGGCCTGTGTCGCCATCCCAGGTCGAGTTCAGCGGCAGCTTGTTTTCGACCCGAAGCGCTGCAGCCAGATACTGCTGCAGCGTGAGATTGGCAGTTGAAATGGGCACGGCAACTGCCCGTGGATGGTGCGTGATTTCCGCTGCAAGCGCCTCGTTGACGACGACCTTCGCATGCGCGCCTTGCCCGCCCTGCATCGATTTGCGCACACGGTCGATGAGCGTGTCCGGACGCTGACGGGGGCTGCGTTTGTCGTCTTCAAGCACCGGGTAGGTCTGCATCACCAGCGTGTCGCCGCGCCAGCCAACCAGAACCGGTTGATTGACGACGGTGACCGGCGTGCCCACCGGCACGGCGTCGTATAAGCCGACGATATCCTCCGGGTACAGCCGAAGGCAGCCGTGCGTGCCGCGCAGGCCAATGCTCGGCGGCTTGTCGGTGCCGTGGATCGCATACTCTGGCCAGCCCAGCCTGAGCACATGCGTGCCCATCGGGTTGTCCGGGCCCGGCGGCACCACTTTCGGCAACGGGTCGCCGTCGGCCGCATGCTCCTTGCGGATCGCCGGCGTCGGCGTCCAGGCTGGCGCCGCGGTTTTGGAAACGACTTTGGTGCTGCCTTCCGGCGTTCTCCAGCCGACGCGGCCAATGCCGATGGGATGCGTGATGACCCGTTGCGGCTCGCCGGCTTTTGTTTGCGGGAAATAAAACAGGCGCATCGCCGCCAGATTGATCACGATGCCCTGGCGCTTCGCGTCCGGCAGCACGAACTCGGTGGGGATGACGACCTCGGTGCCCGCCCCGGGCAACCAGGGATCAACGCCGGGATTGGCGGCGACGATTTCCTCGTACCCGACATTGAAACGGCGCGCGATATCCGACAGCGTGTCCTGATCGCGTGCCTTGATGACCTGCACGGTGCCGACCACATCGTCCATGGGGTTGAGGGTGAATTCGTACATCGCGACCGGGGCCGGCAAAGCCGGCAACGCAACCGGGGGTGGCGTGGCAGCCGGTCTGCCGAGCGACTGGCAACCCGCGAGCAAGGCCAGGCCCGCCAGCGCGGTGCAACGGATGAGTGACAACGTTTTCGGCAGCATCGTCTAACAACTCCTTATGCCGTAGTGCTGACGCCATCATACGACCGGCGCGCAAAAATTACTCGATGTCGCCAGTTCCAGGCTGGCGCTCGCGGCGCGGCCGCATTCAAGACGGACCATGAAATGGGAAGGAAGTTGAGGGGGCGCCCAAGGCCGAGCAAGGACTTCCCGTTCAATTTTTCTGGCCTCCCGTTCAGGGCTTCCGCCGCTGCACCAATTTGCAGCACGCCATCCTGGCCATGCACTGCGGTTGAGCGCACTCCCCCGGTCGCAGCCGGCAGGATTTCATCAAGCCCTTGAATTCATTGCACTGCGCCACTTTGGCACAGACCCTGCTGACAG
The DNA here is from genome assembly GCA_016195805.1 of Hydrogenophilales bacterium. Classification (GTDB taxonomy): domain Bacteria; phylum Pseudomonadota; class Gammaproteobacteria; order Burkholderiales; family Thiobacillaceae; genus Thiobacillus. Next base: position 121,966 of record JACPYT010000003.1, on the reverse strand, counting down.
GCAGGGCGAGGAGTCATCATGTCTGTCGTTTCATCTGTCTGCTGTTATTGCGGCACCGGCTGCGGGGTGCTGATCGAGGCCGACGCCGGGAAGATCACCGGCGTGCGCGGCGATCCGGCGCATCCGGCCAACCTCGGCAAGCTATGCACCAAGGGGGCGACGCTCGCGCTGTCGGCCGCCGCGAGCGGGCGTGCGCTTTATCCCGAGCTGCGGGCCGACAGGGCCTCGCCGCGCCAGCGCGTGGGCTGGGACGCGGCGCTCGATCATGTGGCCGGGAAATTCCGTGCCGTCATCCGGGAACACGGCCCCGACGCGGTGGCATTCTACATTTCCGGCCAGCTCACCACCGAGGCCTACTACGTCTTCAACAAGCTCGCCAAGGGCCTGATCGGCACCAACAACGTCGACACCAATTCGCGCCTCTGCATGTCGTCCGCGGTGGCGGGCTACAAGGCCACATTGGGGGCCGATTCGCCGCCGGGCTGCTACGAGGACATCGACCACGCCGGCACGATCTTCATCGCCGGGTCGAACACGGCCTACGCGCATCCGATCCTGTTCCGCCGCATCGAGGCGGCGCGCAAGACCAACCCCGAGCTCAAGCTGGTCGTGGTCGACCCGCGCCGCACCGACACCGCCGACGAGGCCGACCTGCATCTCGCCATCCTGCCCGGCACCGACGTCGCGCTGTATCACGCCATGCTCAACGTGATGCTGTGGGAAGAACTGATCGACCGGGGCGCCATCGCCGCACATACCGAAGGCTGGGAGGCGCTGCGCGACCAGGTGCGCGACTACACCCCGGAAAAGGTCGCGCCGATCTGCGGCGTGGCGGCGGCCGACATCGTGCAGGCGGCGCGCTGGTTCGCTCGTGGGCCGACGCTGTCGCTGTATTGCCAGGGACTCAACCAGTCCAGTTGCGGCCTCGACAAGAATGCCGCGCTGATCAACCTGCATCTGGCCACCGGGCAGATCGGCAAGCCCGGCGCCGCGCCGCTGTCGCTCACCGGCCAGCCCAACGCGATGGGCGGGCGCGAGGTCGGCGGGCTGGCCAATCTGCTTTCCGCGCACCGCGATCTCGCCGACCCCGCGCACCGCGCCGAGGTCGCGCGGCTGTGGGGGGTGGACGACGTGCCGGCGACGCCGGGCAAGAGCGCAGTGGAAATGTTCGAGGCGGTACGTCGGGGCGAGATCAAGGCGATCTGGATCGCCTGCACCAACCCCGCACAGTCGCTGCCCGACCAGAATCTTGTGCACGCGGCGCTGCAGGTCGCCGAATGCGTGGTGCTGCAGGAGGCCTTTGCCGACACCGAGACCGTGCCGTTCGCCGACGTGCTGCTGCCGGCTTCGACCTGGGGCGAGACCGAGGGCACGATGACCAACTCCGAGCGCCGCATTTCGCGCGTGCGCGCTGCCGTGCCGCCGCCGGGTGAGGCGCGCGCCGACTGGGAGATTGCCTGTGATTTCGCGCGGCGCCTCGATCCGCAGAAGGGTACGCGGCTGTTCCCCTATGGCAGCGCCGAAGCGGTATTCGACGAACATCGCGAGACCACGCGCGGGCGCGATCTCGACATCACCGGCCTGAGCTATGCGCTGCTCGATCAGGCGCCGCAGCAATGGCCGTTTCCCGAAGGTGCAACGGCGGGCGCCGCGCGCCTGTATGCCGACGGCATCTATCCGACCGCCAGCGGCCGCGCGCAGTTTCACGCCGTGCAGTACAAGCCGGTCGCGGAGCCCATCGACGCGCGCTATCCGCTGCACCTCAACACCGGCCGCCTGCGCGACCAGTGGCATGCGATGAGCCGCACCGGAAAAGTGGCGCGCCTGTTCGCGCACGCCGACACGCCGCTGCTGTCGATGGCGCAGCGCGATCTGGAATTGCGCAGACTGAAGTCCGGCGACCTGGTGCGCGTGAAAAGCCGCCGCGGCGAGGTGGTGGTGGCGGTCGAGGCCAGCGACAGCCTGCGCCCCGGCCAATGTTTCCTGCCGATGCACTGGGGCGCGCGCTTCATGGGCGGCCGGGGCATCAACGCACTGACCCAGCCGGTGTTCGATGCGGTGTCGAAGCAGCCCGAACTCAAGCATGCCGCCGTGCAGGTGGCGAAGGCCGAGCTGCCCTGGCGCATGGCCGCGCTGGCGGTGGGCGACGGCGCTGCGCTGCTCGACGCCGTGCAGCCGCTGCTGCGGGCCTGCGACTACGCTGCCGCCGGGCTGGCGGGGCGCGACCGCGACGTGCTGACCGTGCGCCTGGCGCACACGCAGGCGCCGCCGGAATCCCTGCTGGTGGCGCTCGATGCTGCGCTGGGTCTGGACGATCCGCTCGCGGTGATGCATTACCAGGACAGCCCGCGCGGCATTTCCAAGCGCGTGCGCGTCGAGTCCGGCAAGGTCGTTGCCGCGCGGCTCACCGGCGAGACGGCGGCCTTCGAGTGGCTGCGCGATACCATCGTCGAGGACACCGATGCCGCCTCGCTGCGCGCCTGGATGTTGGCGCCGGTGGCGCGTCCGCCCGCAGGCGGAACCGGCCGCGGCCACATCGTGTGCAACTGTCTGAATGTGGCCGAGCCCGACATCGTCGCCGCGATCACCGCAGGGGCCGACCTAGCGGTGCTGCAGGCCACGCTGAAATGCGGTACCGAGTGCGGTTCATGCGTGCCGGAACTGAAACGGCTGCTGGCCGGGAATCGGGCGGCAGCATGAGCTACGCCACCCTCATCCGCCAGATCGAAGCCGGCGAAGGCCTGGGCTTCGTCGAGGCGCGCGCGCTCGGTGCGGCCCTGCTCGACGGCGGCGTGCCGGAGCTGGAAACCGCGGCCTTCCTGGTCGCCTTCAACCAGCACGATCCGGGGCTCGATGCCTGGCTCGGCCTGCACGCCGCGCTGGCCGAACGGCTGCCGGATTTCGTGGCACCGGCCGGTCCGTTCCGCACCGTGGTGCTGCCCACCTATCACGGCGTACGCACGCATCCGCATCTCACCCCGCTGTTGGCGCTGCTGCTGAAGAGCTTCGGCATTCCGGTGCTGATCCATGGCGTGCTCGAAGGCGGCGGCGGCACGGCGGCCGCGTACGTGCTGCGCGAGTTGGGCGTCATGCCGTGCAGCACGGCGGCCCAGGTCAATGCGGCCCTGCAGGACGAAGGCATCGCCTTTGCGCCGGTGGCGCTGCTGAGCCCCGGGCTGGCCGCGCTGCTGGCCTTGCGCGGACGGCTGGGCATCGACGGCTGGGTGACGCGGCTGGCGGCGCTGGCTGACGTGCTGGGCGAACGCTCGGTGCGGGTGACGCCGGTGATCTCCGGCGTGGAGATGGCGCCGACGCGTGCCGTGCTGGAAGCCCTCGGCGGGCACGCCCTGCTGTTGCAGGGTTGCGAGGGCGAGGCGTTTGCCGACCCGCTGCAGCGGCCGGACATGGTGCTGGTGCAGGACGGGCTGGGGCAGTCGGTGTACGAGGCGCAATCGACCTCGTCGGTGCTGGCAAACCTGCCGGAAATGGATACGCGGGCCACTGGCGCGTGGACCGATCAGGTCATGCGCGACCATCTGCCGCTGCCGTTGCCGATCCGCAACCAGCTGGCGGTGTGCCTGTTCGCGGCGGGCTACACCGAAGACCTCAACCAGGCACGCGCCATCACCGCGATCAATGGCTTTGGCCGGGTGGCGGCGTAGTTGTGGTGCATGGCGAATGATCCGGCACCGGGATGGTGCGCATGGCATGAACGGATTATCGATGCACGTTTCTGAAGTCGTTTAAAAACAAGGTGCTTGCAAGGCGCCTGCACCATGGCATGACGATTGCTAGGTGTTGTAGCAAGCAGACCGAATGCAACGGCGTATCTCGGTCATCACTTTTGGTCTTCCGTTTGGAGTGGTGATATGGATATGAGTACGCCCATGGGACGTGGTCCCAAGATGAAGCTTGTCATGGTCGGTAACGGCATGGCGGGGGTGCGCACCCTCGAAGAACTGCTGAAGCTGGCGCCCGACCTCTACGACATCACCGTGTTCGGCGCCGAGCCGCACCCCAACTACAACCGCATCCTCTTGTCGCCGGTGCTCGCCGGCGAGCAGACGGTCGACGACATCGTGCTGAATCCGCTCGACTGGTACGCGGAAAACAACATCACGCTGCACATGGGCAAAAAGGTGGTGAAGATCGACCGCTCCGCCCGATTCGTCGAAGCCGAGGACGGCACCCGCGCCGACTATGACCGCCTGTTGCTCGCGACCGGTTCCAATCCCTTCATGCTGCCGGTGCCGGGTGCCGAGCTGCCGGGCGTGATCAGCTTCCGCGACATCGCCGACGTCGACGCGATGATCCGCGCCTCCAGCCAGTACAAACATGCCGTCGTCATCGGCGGCGGCCTGCTGGGCCTGGAAGCCGCCAACGGCCTGATGAAGCGCGGCATGGACGTGAGCGTGGTGCACATCGGTCCATGGCTGATGGAACGCCAGTTGGACGAGCCTGCGGCGCGCTTGTTGCAGAAGAGCCTGGAAGAGAAAGGCATGAAATTCCTGCTGCAGAAGCAGACGGCGGAACTGGTCAAAGGAGAAAACGGCCGCGTCGCCGCGATCAAATTCAAGCCTGACCTGAGCAACGCCGAAGGTGACGGCGATGAAATCCCCGCTGACCTCGTCGTCATGGCGGTCGGCATCCGCCCCAACACCGAACTCGCCGAGTCGGCCGGCCTGCATTGCAACCGCGGCATCGTGGTGAACGACACCATGCAGACCTTCGACCCGCGCGTGTATTCCATCGGCGAGTGCGCCGCCCACCGCGGCGTCGCCTACGGCCTGGTCGCGCCACTGTTCGAGCAGGCCAAGGTCGCCGCCAACCATCTGGCGCACTACGGCATCGGCCGCTACCAGGGCTCGGTGACCTCGACCAAGCTCAAGGTCACCGGCATCGACCTGTTCTCGGCCGGCGATTTCATCGGCGGCGAGGGCACCGAATCCATCCTCTATTCCGACCCCATCGGCGGCGTCTACAAGAAGCTCGTCATCAAGGACAACAAGCTGGTCGGCGGCGTGATGTACGGCGACACCGTCGACGGCGCCTGGTATTTCTCGCTGTTGCGCGACGGCAAGAACGTGTCCGAGTTGCGCGACCACCTGATGTTCGGTCAGGACCACTGCGGCAACCTCGGCCATTCGGGCATCAACAAGGCCGCGGCGATGACCGACGACATGGAAGTGTGCGGCTGCAACGGCGTGTGCAAGGGCGACATCGTCAAGGCGATCCGCGAAAAGGGCCTGTTCGCCCTGGAAGACGTGCGGAAACACACCAAGGCCTCGTCGTCGTGCGGCTCGTGTACCGGCCTGGTCGAGCAGATTCTGGCGGTCACCGCCGGCGGCGATTATTCCGCCACGCCGAAGACCAAGTCGATGTGCGGCTGCACCGACCACACCCACGAGGAGGTGCGCGCGGCAATCCGCGAGAACAAGCTCCTGACGATTCCGCAGGTGCAGGAATTCATGGAATGGCGCACCCCCAACGGCTGCGCAAGCTGCCGCACCGCGCTCAACTACTACCTGATCTCGACCTGGCCGGGCGAGGCCGAGGACGATCCGCAGTCGCGCTTCATCAACGAACGCGCCCACGCCAACATCCAGAAGGATGGTACCTATTCGGTGATTCCGCGCATGTGGGGCGGCAATACGACGCCCTCCGAATTGCGCCGCATTGCCACCGTGGCCGAGAAGTACAACATCCCCACGGTGCACGTCACCGGCGGCCAGCGCATCGACCTGCTCGGCGTGAAGAAGGAAGACCTGCCGAAGGTGTGGGCCGACCTCGACATGCCGTCGGGACACGCCTACGGCAAGGCGCTACGCACGGTGAAGACCTGTGTCGGCAGCGAATGGTGCCGCTTCGGTACGCAGAACTCGACGCAGATGGGCATCGATCTGGAGAAGACCTTCTTCAAGATGTGGGCGCCACACAAGGTCAAGCTGGCGGTGTCAGGCTGCCCACGCAACTGCGCCGAAGTCGCGATCAAGGACGTCGGCATCATCGGCGTCGACTCCGGCTGGGAGATCTACGTCGGCGGCAACGGCGGCATCAAGACCGAGGTCGCGCAGTTCCTGGTCAAGGTGAAGACGCCCGACGAGGTGCTCGAATATTCCGGAGCCTTCCTGCAGCTTTATCGGGAGGAGGCGCGCTACCTCGACCGCACCGTGCATTACCTCGAACGCGTCGGCCTCGACTACGTGAAGAAGAAAATCCTCGACGACGCCGAGGGCCGACGCGCGCTGTACGAGCGTCTCTTGTTCGCGCTGTCGGTCGAACGCGATCCGTGGCTCGAACGCGCCAAGGAGGGCAAGGCGAAGCACGAGTTCGAAGCGCTGGCGGTCTGAGCGGGAGACGGACATGCTGTTCGGACGCAAGCACAAGAACCCGATCAAGCTCGCCGACAAGGGCGTGGTCGAATGGAAGTACACCACCTGCGGCTACTGCTCGACCGGCTGCTCGATCGAGGTCGGCCTCGACCGCAGCGGGTCGGCAGTCGCCTCGCGCGGCGTCGCCGGCGCCGACGTCAACCGCGGCAAGCTCTGCATCAAGGGCATCTTCGAGCACGAACTGTTCGAGAGTGCCGGCCGCGGCCGCGTGCCGCTGGTGCGCAACTCACGCCTCGACGCCTTTTCCGAGACCGACTGGGACGGCGCGCTCGACCGCGTCGCCGGCGAGATCAAACGCATCCAGGCGAATCACGGCCGCGATGCTTTTGCCATCGTCTCGACCGGGCAGATCATGACCGAGGAGTTCTACACCCTCGGCAAGCTCGCACGCGGCGCGATCGGCACCAACAACTACTGCGGCAACACCACGCTGTGCATGGCCTCCGCGGTGTCGGGCTACAAGCGCTCGTTCGGCTCCGACGGTCCGCCCGGCTGCTACGAGGACTTCGAGCACACCGACTGCCTGATGGCGTTCGGTTCCAACCTGCCGGAGCAGCACCCGATCATTTTCTGGCGTCTGAAGATGGCGCTGGAGCAGCGCAGGTTCCCGGTCATCGTGGTCGATCCGCGCGTCACCATGTTCGCGCAGATGGCCGACATGCATCTGGCGATCACGCCCGGCACCGACGTGGTGCTGTTGAACAGTCTGGCCCACGTCATCCTCAAGGAAGGTCTCGCCGACCAGGCCTACATCGACGCTCACACCAGCGGCCACGCCGAGTTCGCGGCGCTGGTCGAGCAATACGATCCGGTCTCCGCGTCGAGGATCTGCGGCATCGACGAGGACACCATCCGCAACGTCGCGCGCCTGTATGCGAAAGCGGGCCACGCGATGTCGATCTGGACCATGGGGATCAACCAGAGCACGCACGGCTCCGACGGCGTGGTGGCGATAAACAACCTCAACCTCCTCACCGGCAACATCGGCAAGCCCGGCTCGACCTCGCTGTCGATCACCGGCCAGGCCAACGCGATGGGCACGCGCGAGTGGGGCTCGACCACCGGGCTGCCCGGCTATCGCTATCTGGAGAAGGACACCGACCGCAAGGAAGTCGCCGACTTCTGGGGCATCGACGCCGAATTCTTTCCCAGGCATCGCGGCCTCGCGATGACCGACATCCTGCCGGCAATCGAGACCGGGCAGATCAAGGGCCTGTGGCTGGTGGCGACCAACCCGATGACCTCGATGCCGAACACCGCACGCATCAGGAAAACGCTGGAGAAGCTCGAATTCCTGGTGGTGCAGGACGCCTTCCGGGATGTGGAAACCAACGAGTACAGCCACGTCTACCTGCCCGCCGCGGTCTGGGCGGAAAAGGAGGGCGTGTTCACCAACACCGAGCGGCGCGTCAACCTGGTGCGCAACGTGCAGAAACCGCACGGCGACAGCAAGCCCGATTTCTGGATCTTCAACCAGATCGCCAAACGGTTTTCAACCGAGCGCAAGATTCCCCCATTTCCCGAGACGACCGAGGGCGCGTTCGAGGAAATGAAGCAGCTTTCCAAGGGCCGCATGCTCGACTATTCCGGCATGAGCTACGCCATGCTGGAGGCGCAGAAAGGCGTGCAGTGGCCGTGCACGGAGGGCGCCGCGACGGGTTCGCCGCGGTTATATACGGATGGCAAGTTCCAGCACGAGGACGGCCGCGCGAAGCTGATTCCGCTGCCCTACGTCGAGAACAATGAAGTGCCGTGTGACGACTATCCGTTCTGGCTCAACTCGGGCCGCGTGGTCGAGCATTTCCACACCCGCACGCGAACCGGAAAAATGGGCAATCTCAACAAGTTCAGCCCGACGCCCTACATGGAGATGAATCCCGACGCCGCCAAGCCGCTCGGGATCGCGCACGGCAGCTACGCGCGGCTCACCACCCGGCGCGGCGACGCGGTGGTGATGGTGCAGCTGACCCAGCGCGTGCCGCGCGACATGGTGTTCATCCCCTTCCACTTCCACGAGTGCGTCAACCGGTTGAGCCTAGGCCTGCTCGATCCGCACTCGCGCCAGCCGGCGTACAAGCAGTGCGCGGTGCGCATCGAGCCGGCGCCCGATCAGCACGCCGCCGCCGTGCGCAACGTCGCCGCGCGCGCTTACTGAGGGGGATGAAATGAGCCCCCTGATCCGTCCCCAGGAACGCGACTACGCGAAGCTGCCTGCAACTGCTCATCCCGAGACCAACCGCTACGGCAAGCCGATCGAACTGGTCCCGGTCGACGATCCGCTCGCCGGAAAATCGCTGCGCATCAACGGCAACCACGGCGTCTCCGACAATCCCGACCGCTACAAGCAGCACGGCTTCTACTTCAACGCCGACAACTGCATTTCATGCCACGCCTGCGAGGCGGCGTGCTCGGAGAAGAACGACCTGCCCGCGCACATCGCCTTCCGTTCGGTCGGCTATCTGGAAGGCGGCAGCTACCCGGCATCCACGCGCATGAACATCTCGATGGCGTGCAACCACTGCGACGACCCGGTCTGCCTCAAGGGCTGCCCGACGCGCGCCTACACCAAGTTCGCCGAATACGGCGCGGTGCTGCAGGACCCTGACATCTGCTTCGGCTGTGGCTATTGCACCTGGGTCTGCCCCTACAACGCGCCGCAGCTCGACACTCAGGCGGGGCACGTGTCGAAGTGCAACATGTGCGTCGACCGCCTCGAACTCGGCCTGAAACCGGCGTGCGCCTCGGCGTGCCTCGCGGGCGCGCTCGACTTCGGCGTCATCGAGACCAAGCCGCAACACCGCGAAATGCTCGACGCGCAGATCCCCGGTTTCCCCTCGCCCGAGATCACCCACCCCAACATCCGCTTCCAGCAGGCGAAGAGCCTGCCGCGCGAAATGCGCCGCACCGATTCCGCGCCGATCCGCTATGAGCGCGACGACGCGACCAAGACCTACCGTCCCAAGGTGGCGGAGGACGGCCGCCCGCGTGCGTGGAATTTGAAGAAGCTGCGCTCGCGCGAAGACCCGCTGGTGATATTCACCCTGGTCTCGCAGCTCGTGGTCGGCGCCTTCCTGCTGCTCTTCCTCGGTGGGAAATTCGGCCTCGCCGCACTTTCGCCCGCCGCCCATCCGGCGCTGCACGCCACGCTGCTGATCGCGCTGCTCGGCTTCGAGACGATCGCGCTGGTGCTCTCCACCCTGCACCTCGGGCGGCCGCACCGCTTCTACCGCGCGTTCAACAACCTGCGCTATTCGCCGGTGTCGCGCGAAGTCGCGGCGATCGCGGTGTTCTACAACCTGCTCGGTGGCTACACGCTCTTCACCGCTTTGTCCGGCGCGTTCGCCTGGCTGCCGGCATCCTGGGTTGCGGGCATCGGCCAGGCCTGCGGCTGGGGCGCGGTGGTCGCGGGTCCGGCGGCGCTCTACTTCATGTCGCGCATTTACCGCATTGCGTCGCGCCCATTCTGGAACCACTGGCAGGTGCTGACGAGCTTCTACGGCAGCATGCTGGCGCTCGGCGCGCTGGCGGTGGCGCTGCCCTACGGCTGGACGCTGTGGGCGCAGGGCGAAGCGCCCACAGCGCTGCTCGCCCCGCTGGCCGGCGTCGTCGCGCTGGGCGTGCTGCTCGAAGGCGTGGGCCTGGTATTCCACGTGCGCCATCTGAACCGGATCGGCGGCGAGGGCGCGGCGGCGCACTATCTGCAGCGCACCGACTTCGGCTACACCTGGATCACGCGCAATCTCGGCATGGCCGTGAGTCTCACCGGCGCACTCGCGCTTGCCGCCACCGACGTTGACGGCATGGCCGTCTGGAGCGCTTTGGCCGCACTCGTCGTCGCCAGCGCACTGGTGGGACGCGCGTTGTTCTACGTGCTGGTGATCCCCACCACGATGCCGGGCGCCTTCTTCTGGCGCAACAAGGGCTTCGAGGAGCACGCGCGCGCCACGGGTCTCGCCGAGCTGCCGCAAGTGGGTGTGCTGCCATGCACGCATTGATTCGTGATGACGACCGGAACGCGGCTGCCTGCGTGCCCCAGCGAACTGGAGCAGGGGATTTTCTTCGCCGCCTACGGCTCGTCCGTGCAGCGCCGCCGTCGCGCGCTCGCCATCGCGCTGCTCGGCATCAAACACACGCTGCGGGGATTGCTCTTCAGCTGGCCGGCCTACGTGTTGGGACTGGCGGCTTTTTACAGCGGGCAGGTGCACGCGCTGGCCTACCTGTTGCTATTGATTCCGGCGCTCGCGGTGTCGCTGGTGATCCTGGCGCGTGGCGTGCGCGACGACTACCGGAATCAGGTGAATGGCGTGCTGCTGGCCGCCGGGTTTGTACGCGGCCTGCTGTTCCCGGCTGCACCCTAGTTATGACCAATCGAAAGGAAGCATCATGAACAAATGGCTCGACGTGTGTGCGATGGCCGACATCCCAAAACTCGGTGCACGCGTGCTGCGTCACGGCGACTTCGACATCGCCGTGTTCCGTAACGCCGACGATGAGGTGTTCGCGCTCGAAGACCGCTGCCCGCACAAGGGCGGGCCGCTGTCGCAGGGCATCGTGCACGGCAAGCGGGTGACCTGCCCGCTGCACAACTGGAACGTCGAGCTCGATTCCGGCTGTGCGGTCGCGCCCGACGAAGGCTGCGCGCGCGAATTCCCGATCAAGGTCGAGGGCGGTCGAGTATGGCTGGACCTTGCCGCGATCGACCGCGCGGCAGCCTGATTGATCCGCCCCTAAAACAACCCGGCAGGGCGCACGTCCTGCCTGATCGGATGGAGTAAGACATGACACGCGACTTCTGGAAGTCGGGGCATACGCCTACGCTGCTTTCCGCATTTTTGTATTTCGACATCGCCTTCATGGTGTGGGTGATGCTGGGGCCGCTCGGCGTGCAGATCGCCGCCACGCTCGATCTGGCGCCCGCGCAGAAGGGCATGATGGTGGCCACGCCGGTGCTGGCCGGCGCGCTGCTGCGCATCGTCATGGGCGTGCTGGTCGACCATCTCAAGCCGAAGCTGGCCGGGCTGATCGGCCAGCTCATCGTGATCGCGGGGTTGGCCTGGGCCTGGCTTGCGGGCATCCACAGCTACCGCGAGATTCTCATCCTCGGCGTGATGCTCGGGTTCGCCGGCGCGGCCTTCGCCGTCGCGCTGCCGCTGGCCTCGCGCTGGTATCCGCCGCAGCATCAGGGCACCGCGCTCGGCATTGCCGGGGCGGGCAATTCCGGCACCGTATTCGCCGCCGTATTTGCGCCGGGGCTGGCGGTGGCGTTCGGCTGGGGCAACGTGTTCGGCATCGCACTGATCCCGGTGGGCATCGCATTCCTGGTGTATCTCGTGTTCGCCAAGGACGCGCCCGACTGCCCGGCGCCCAAGTCGCTGGCGCAGTATCTCGGTGTGCTGCGCGACCGCGATGCCTGGTGGTTCATGTTCTTCTACTTCGTCACCTTCGGCGGCTTCGTCGGGCTGGCGTCCAGCCTCACCATCTACTTCAACGACCAGTACGGCATGAGCCCGGTGCATGCGGGCTACTTCACCGCGGCCTGCGTGTTCGCCGGCTCGCTGGTGCGTCCCATGGGCGGGATGCTGGCCGACCGCATCGGCGGCATTCGCACTTTGCTGGTGGTCTATTCCCTGGCCGGGCTGTTCCTGGTCATCGTCAGCTTCGGCGCGTCGAGCGCCGGGGTGGCGCTGGTCGGCTTCATGCTCGCCATGGGCACGCTGGGATTCGGAAACGGCGCGGTATTCCAGCTGGTGCCGCAGCGCTTCCGCAAGGAAATCGGCGTGATGACCGGGCTGGTCGGCATGGCGGGCGGCGTCGGCGGTTTTTATCTGGCGGCCAGCCTCGGCTACCTCAAAGGGGTGACCGGCGATTACCAGATCGGGCTGCTGATCTTTGCTGGGCTGTGCTTCGTCGCGCTGGTCGGCCTCACCGCGGTGAAGACCCGCTGGCGCACCACCTGGGGCGCGGTGGCGATTTCCGGGGCGCGGGTGTAGAAAGGCGTGAGGCGGTTGCCCACCTATACTCGCCTCACCCCTCACCCTGCCCATCCCCATGCCCCTCACCCTCGAATTCGGCTACGCGACAGCGAACGGCCCACGCGAGAACAACGAAGACTACGGCGGCTTCGTCGAGCCGGCCGATCGACGACGCTCAGCGCGCTGGCCCTGCGCGGCCGCCGCTTCCACTATGCCCACGTCGGCGACAGCCGGATCTACCGGCTGCGCGGGGAATTCCTGGAGCAGCTGACGACCGATCACGTCTGGGAAATGCCCGGCATGTCGCATGTGCTGAAGCGCGCGCTCGGGCTCGATACCCATGTGCTGCCCGACTTCGGCGACGGCGAGCTGGCCGCGGGCGACGTCTTCCTCATCGTCTGCGACGGCGTGTGGGAGCCGCTCGGCCAGCTCGAACTGCATCGGCTGCTGCGGCTGCACGACAGCAGCCAGCGCGCCGCCGAGTCCCTGGTGGAGGCGGCCCATGCGCGCGGCGGTCAGGACAACGCCACTGCCCTGGTGGCGCGGGTGGTCGAGGTCGGCGATACGGACGCGTCGCTCACCGATGCCGGCACGCTGCCGCTGCCGGGCAGGCTGCAGCCCGGTGCGCGGCTCGACGATTTCGTGATCGAGGGCGAACTGCACAGCGGGCGCGATACCCTGATCTATCGGGCGCGCCACGCCACGAGCGGCCAGCGTTGGGCGCTGAAGACGCTGCAGCCGGTGCTGGCGGGCGACGCCGATGCCGCCAACCGCCTGCTTGCCGAAGAGTGGTTCCTGAAGCGCGTGCATTCGCATTATTTTCCCGAGGTGCTGGCCTTGCCGGGACGGCACTTCCTCTATTTCGCGGTGCGCTACTTCGACGGCGCGAGCCTGCAGGACAAGCTCGACGCCGGCCAGCATTTTTCCCCGGTCGAGGCGGTCACGCTGACGATCCGTGCGCTTAAGGGGCTGGCTGCGCTGCACCGGCTCGACATCGTCCACCGCGATATCAAGCCGGCCAACCTGCACGTCGACGCCGACGGCAAGCTGCGCATCCTCGACCTCGGCGTGGCGCGCTGTCCCACGCTGGACGTGCGCGAGGACCATGCCCAGCCTGGCACGCCCAGCTTCATGGCGCCCGAGCTGTTCAGCGGCGCCGAGGCCAGCGTGCAGACCGACCTCTACGCCGTCGGCGCCACCGCTTACCACCTGCTCACCCGCCGCTATCCCTACGGCGAAATCGAACCCTTCCAGCATCCCAGATTCGGCGAAGCGGTGCCGCCTGCGCGCTATCGCCCCGACATCCCGCCGTGGCTGGAAAACGTCCTGCTGAAGGCGGTCGCGCGCGAGCCGACCCAGCGTTTCGAGACCGCCGAGGAAATGCTGCTGGCGCTGGAACGCGGCGAAGCCAATCCGCTGCTGCGTCGCCGCCGGCCGCTGGTCGAGCGCTCGCCGGCCGGGGCCTGGCCGCTGCTCGCGTTCGTCTCCCTCTCCCTCAACCTGCTGCTGCTGTTCCTGTTGCTGGCGAGCTGAAGCACTAGGGCGTTAACACGCCCTAAAAAGTGGCGGCAAGGGTAAAGCTGCCCATTGCTGGCGCAGCAGACGCGCTGTCACGCGGCCTGATGGCATTCAACGCATTGATTCCATTGGTCTCTGCAAGGCTGGCACAAAGGATGCTGGTGGAAAGGCGTGGGCACGCTTCGCAACGAAGCGGTGCGCGCGGTTCGGAGGCTGAAGATGAAGATCGATTGCGGACACTATCCGCTGATGGGCGGGTTCGACGAGCTGCTCGAAGCGCCGGGCAAGCCGCGCGACGGCGCAGGCGGGCTGTGCGACTTCTTTGCCGAACTGCCCGCCGACGAACTCGAGGCGCGCCATCGCGCCGTCGACGCCGCCATCATGGCGGCGGGCATCACCTTCACCGTGTATTCCGAAGCGGGCAACATCGACCGCACCTGGCCCTTCGACGTGGTGCCGCGCATCCTCCCGAAGGCCGAGTGGGACCGCATCGAAGCCGGGTTGAAGCAGCGGCTCGCCGCGCTGAACCGCTTCATCGACGACATCTATCACGAGCGGAACATCATCCGGGACGGCGTGTTCCCCGCCGAGGTGCTGGCCGATTCGAAGAATTTCCGTGAGGCCTGCATCGGCGCCAATCCGCCGTTCGACGTGTGGGCGCACATCTGCGGGACCGACCTGGTACGCGACGGTGACGGCACGGTCTACGTGCTGGAGGACAACCTGCGCGTCCCTTCCGGAGTTTCCTACATGCTGGAGAACCGCCAGCTGATGAAGCGGCTGTTTCCCGAGCTGTTCGCGCGCTACGACGTGTTGCCGGTGGACGATTACACCGCGCAGCTCCACGACATGCTGGCGGCCCTGTCGCCACGCGCAGGCGAACGGCCGGAAATCGCGGTGCTCACGCCCGGCATCTACAACTCGGCCTATTTCGAGCATTCCTATCTGGCGCAGCAGATGGGGGCGCACCTGGTCGAAGGCTCCGACCTGGTGGTGCTCGACGATGACTGCGTCTACATGAAGACGATCGAGGGCCTGACGCGGCTCGACGTGATCTACCGCCGTGTCGACGACGAATTCATCGACCCCGAGGTGTTCCGTGCCGATTCCGCGCTGGGCGTGCCGGGTCTGATGCGCGCCTGGAAGCAGGGCAAGGTCGGCATCGCCAATGCACCCGGTTCCGGCGTGGCCGACGACAAGGTGGTGTATGCCTATGTGCCCGACATGATCCGCTACTACCTCGGAGAGGAGGCGATCCTGCCCAACGTGCCGAGCTACCTCTGCATGAACGAGGCCGAATGCGAGTACGTGCTGGCCAACCTCGACAAGCTGGTGGTGAAGCCGGCCAACGAATCGGGTGGCTACGGCATGCTGGTGGGCCCGAAGTCCACCGCGGAAGAGCGGGCGCAGTTCGCCGAACTGATCCGCGCCAATCCGCGCAACTACATGGCGCAGCCGACCCTGTCGCTGTCCACCGTGCCGACCCTGTGCGAGGACGCGATCGAGCCGCGTCACGTCGACCTGCGGCCGTTCGTCCTGCAGTCGAAGGATTTTTACGTGACGCACGGCGGGCTCACACGGGTGGCCTTGCGGCGCGGTTCGCTGGTGGTGAATTCGTCGCAGGGCGGCGGCAGCAAGGATACGTGGATCGTGCAGGGAAGCACGCCATGCTAGCCCGCGTCGCCGAGAACCTCTACTGGATGGCGCGCTATCTCGAACGCGCCGAAGACACGGCGCGGCTGGTCAACGCCACCACGCTGATGCTGATGGACATGCCGCGCGGCGCCAGCTTCGGCTGGGAAGGCCTGCTCAAGGTGGTGGGCCTCGATGAAGCCTTTCATCGGCTCTACGACGAGGCGAGCGAAACGGCGGTGATGAGCTTTCTCATCCAGGACGAGCGCAATCCGTCGTCGATCTTCACCTGCGTTCGCCACGCACGCGAGAACACCCGCACCTTCCGCGAAGTGCTGCCGCGCGAGTCGTGGGAGTGGGTCAACGAGCTCTATCTGTACGCCAGCACGCACATGGCGCACGCGCTCGACCGCCGCAAGCGGCTCGAGGTGCTGACCGAGATCATCCGCCGCCGCCAGGCCGTGGTCGGCCTGCTCGCCGGCACCATGAGCCGCGACGAAGCCTTCCAGTTCATGCGGCTGGGGCGCAACGTGGAGCGTGCCGATATGACCACCCGCGTGCTCGACGTCAGCTACGCGATCAACCTGCCGTATCAGAACAGCCAGTACTACGACATCGTCTGGATGAGCGTGCTGCACGCGCTGTCGGCGCACCAGATGTACCGCCGCCACGTCGGCGTACGCGCCACCGGCCACAAGGTGTTGGCCTTTTTGCTCAACGATGTGCAGTTCCCGCGCAGCGTTCGCCACTGCCTGCATGAAATCCAGTCCGCCCTCGACGAGCTGCCCGGCGCCGAGCCGATGCGCTGCCTGCAGGGCATGCTCAGCCTGGTGGAGGGCGCCGATTTCCGCACGCTTGCAGGCAGAGGACTGCATGAATTCTGCGATGACATCCAGGCCCGGCTCGCCGACCTCAACGAGGTCATCAGCCGTACCTATTTCCGTGCCGCGCACCCGCAGAAGATGACGCAGACCCTGTTCAGCCTCGTGTGAACCCATGACCGCATCACTGGGTTTTGCCCGCGCCGGCGACAAACGTAACTCGCCCGCCTTCGAGGACTATCTCGGCCGGTTGCTGGAAGAGCGCGACCGCATCGGGCTCACCGATTGCATCCGCCAGATCGACGCGCTGATGATCACCGTCGAGCCCGCGCATTCGCTCGCCTACGTCGCCGAGCTGTGCGTGATGACGCCGTACCACTATCTCGTCACACTCGAATCCGAGTCGCACTTCACCCACATCCTGCGCATCGACATGAGCGCGCCGGACATCCTGGTGCGCGAGGTCAAGGATCCCAACGTGCGCGGCATCTTCCGCAGCCTCAACGAGGTCTATCCCATCGGCGCGGTGAAGCCGAATTCGCGCTACATGGGCGAGGTGCTGCGCGTCACCGACCCGCACGCGGTGGTCGACATGCAGAAGGCGCGCGACATCCGTTTCTTCAACCAGGAGCAGATCCGCAAGCTGGAATTGCCGGGCAACCTGGCGGTGGTCAAGCCCAGCCCTTACACCCACAACATCGTCGCCTACTGGGAACGCCCCGAGGCCGACATCCGCGTCTATGCGCTGGGCTGGAGCAGCATCCGCGAGGACATGCAAGCCGCCTACGAAGCCGCCAAGGCGACGCAGAAGAAACTCGGCATCGACGCGCTGCTGCTGCCGATCGACCATCTGGCCACCCGCATCTACAGCCAGAACCGCGAAGCCGCGATTCTCGAATATCTCACCCTGTCGAGCTACTACTACTGGGGCTCCTACGACATCGCCGACCAGAACTCCTCGACCAACGTCACCAAGAGCGTGCATATCGAGAACGAGCTCGAATGCCCGGCCAAGGTCTTCACCGCCGCCAACCACCCGTATTTCATGAACCACCTGCTGACCGAGTCGCCCACCGAAGCCTTCGTGCGCAATTTCGGCCCGCGCCTGCACCACGTCGCGGTCGCGGTGAAGGACGGCGAGACGGCCGGCCTGGCCAACATCGATTTCGTCGTCGCCTCGCTGCGCGACTGCGGGCAGAAATTCCTGCTCGACGTCATCGGCTCGAAGGAAGCGGGGCTCAAGCAGATCTTCTCCAGCGCGTCGGAATACTCCTCGCTCATCGTCGAATACGTCCAGCGCTTCGGCGGCTTCCAGGGCTTCTTCACCAGGGACAACGTCGCCGAACTGACCCACGCCGCAGGCGTGGAAGAAAGCCTGAAAGCCTTGCAGCAAGCCGCACAGGCGTAGTCAGACCCAAAAACTTTATGCGCAGACACGCTCAAGCCGGTGTGCGTGTGATCAATAAAACTGTAGTTGGTTAAATACGCATAATGCGGAGAAACGATGGATCGCGAAACCCTGAACGAGATAGTGAAACTGAAATTCGGCGCACGCAAAGCAGGCGGCCCGGAGATCGATCTGGTGAAGCTGGTGGCGGATGCCCCCTATGCCGACGCAATGTTCCGTGCCATCGAAAACCTGCCGGACAAATCGCTGGTGCTGCTGGCGATGACCTTGCGCGACAAGTTCGGCCTGCTGTCAGGCATCCCTGCGGCGCCCGCCACCCCATCCGCACGCGCCGAGGAAGATGCCGTGACGTCCCCCACTCAGCGCTATATGCGAGGCGCGCGCAGCTAGCGTGCTAACGTCGCGCCTGGCTGCAGGGTGCCCCGGCTTATCCTGCACCGCACGGCCAAGGCACCATGCCATCTCCCGATCGCGCGACGGGTCAGGCATCACTCCGAGCGTCGTGCCGTCTGCGCGAGCGGCCGCGGTCATGTGAACTAAAGCTTTCTATTTCGTTCCCAAGGCATAGCGCTGCACGGTCGGCCCCAGCCACTTGACGATCTCGTCACGCGGCATCGCCACCACGGGTGGCAACTGCAGCACATAACGGCACAAGGCGAAGCCCAGCAACTGGCTGCTGATGAGGCCGGCACGGGTTGGTGCCGACTCCGGATCGCCGCACAGGGCGGCGACCATAGGGGTGACCTGCCGGGTGAAGATCGAACGCATCTGCTCTAACGCACCCGCGTTGGTGGCGGCGGCGCGCAGCAGCGCCTGCAGGGATTCGTCATTCTCCCAGCGTGTAAGGAAGTAATCGACCATCGAAGCACCGACCTCCGGGCGCGGCAACGCGCTGAGGTCCGGGATGCACAGGTCGAACTCGGCCGCAGCCGCGAACAAGCCCTCCTTGTTGCCGTAATAGCGCATGACGAGCGAGGGGTCGATGCCGGCATCGGCGGCGATAGCGCGAATGGTCGCGCGTTCGTAACCATCCGTGGCAAAACGTTCGCGCGCGGCGCTGAGGATGCTAGCCCGAGTGAGGTCGCAACGCCGGGTTTTTTGGGGGGAGTCGTCGATCATGGGCGAATTATAATAGGTCAACGCGTGTTGACACTCCAGGGTCGCTGCGCTATGGTGCATGTCAACAAACGTTGGCAAACATCTGTTGACCTTATATGGAGATTTGCGATGCACTGCAAAACCCGTCTGGCCCCGAGTGCGCTCAGCGCTGACTTGCCCCTGCGGCCCCGTCCTCCGCAGCGCCCCGGCCGGGGGGGCGGCAGATGTTACCGGGATCGTGGAGGCCGGCATCGCTTCCGCCCCGGTGTCGATTCCATACTGCCCCAATCGTCGTCAGTACGACGCCTCATAAACAGGACTTGATCGCCATGTACCCATTGATCGCGCCACGGCGCGCCTTGTGGATCGCCCTAAGCACCGCCCTGCTGGCTGGCTGCACCACGGTCGGGCCGGACTTCAGCGCCCCGGCAGCACCGACGGTGCCAGGCTACACGCGGCAAAGCCTGCCGGCGCGTACCGCTTCCGCACCGGGGGCAATGGGCGGCGCGCAGTCCTTCAGCGCTGCCGCCGTGCCTGGGGACTGGTGGGCGCAGTTCGGCTCGGCCAAGCTGGATACGCTGATTGCCCAGGGACTGCGGAACAGCCCGTCGCTCGCGGCAGCCCAGGCCAGCCTGCGACAGGCGGAACAGACCTATGCAGCGCAGGCCGGATCGACCCTCTATCCCACCGTGACCAGCAAGCTGGGCGCCAGCCGTAACCAGACCAATTCCTCCAGTTTCGGCCAGAGCGGCAGCGCGACCAACACCTACAACCTGTACAACGCCAGTGTCGCGGTGAATTACAACCTCGACCTGTTCGGCAGCAACCGTCGCGCGCTCGAGGCGTTGGCCGCACAAGTGGATTTTCAGCGCTACCAGTTCGACGGCGCCCGCCTCACCCTGGCGGGCAACATCGTCACGGCTGCGTTTGCCCAAGCGCAACGCGGCGCGCAGATCCAGGCGACCGAGGCCATTCTGCAGGCGCAGCGGAACCAGCTCGACATAGCTCGCAAGCGCTTCGCACTCGGCGCCGCCGCCCGCGCCGACGTGCTGACGCTGCAAACCCAGGTGGAGCAGACCCGTGCCACTCTGCCGCCCTTACGCAACCAGTTGCAGCAGACCGACCACCTGTTGGCCGTGCTGCTGGGGCAGGCGCCCGGAGCCGCGGACATTCCGCGCTTCGACCTGGCCGAATTCACCCTGCCGGCCCGCCTGCCCATGGTCGTGCCGTCGGAACTGGTGCGCCAGCGACCGGACATCCAGGCCTCGACCGCGCTATTGCACGCGGCCACCGCGCAATACGGCGTGGCGGTGTCCAATCTCTACCCGCAGATCAACCTCAGCGCCGGCCTCGGCACGCAGGCGCTGACCACCGGGGCGTTGTTCGGACCCGGTTCCCTCGTCTGGAACCTTGCCGGACAGCTCGCGCAACCGCTGTTCAACGCCGGCCTGAAGGCCGGCGCCAACGCCGCACACGCCAGCCTGGAGTCCGCCGGCGCCAACTACCAGCAGACCGTGTTGCAGGCGTTGCGCAATGTGGCCGATGCCCTGCGCGCGCTCGACAACGACGCGCAGACGCTGGCGGCGCAGGCGGCAGCCGACAGCTCGGCACAGCAGTCGCTCCAACTCGTCGAGGATCAATATGGGCTCGGTGCGGCCAGCTATCTTCAACTGCTCATCGCCCAACAGCAGGCGCAGCAGACCCGCATCGGCCTGATCGCGGCGCAGGCCCAGCGTCTGGCCGACAGCGCCGCGCTATACCAGGCCATGGGCGGCGGCGTGATCGGCACGAATCCCGCCGGGAGTAGCGCCCCGATGTCCGTCTCCAGCTTGTCCCATTGAGTGCACCCCATCCGACGCGAGCGCGTTAAACACGTATTGGAGCTTCACAATGACCCAAGGCACCACCAAGCGTATGCTCATCATGCTCACCATCGCCACCGTGCTTATCGGCGGAGTGGCGTGGTTTCAGGGCTTCAGGAACAGCATGATCGCCAAGGCGATTGGAGGCCAGTCCAATCCGCCGCAGACCGTGTCCACCACGGTGGCGACGGAGTCGAACTGGCAGCCGACAATCGAGACGCTGGGCAATCTGCGGGCAAGCGAGCAGGCCTCGCTCAGCGCCGAAGTCGGCGGTCTGGTCACGGCGATCCGCTTCGATTCGGGCGCCCGGGTGCGCGCCGGACAGCCGCTGGTGGAACTCAACGCCTCGCCCTTGAAGGCGCAGCTGGCGCAACTCGAAGCGCAGGCCGCGCTGGCCGCGCTCAACCTCAAGCGCGATGAAGCCCAGCTCGCGATACAGGCCGTCAGCCAGGCCGTGGTCGACACCGACGCGGCCTCGCTCAAGAGCGCGCTGGCGCAGGTTGCGGCGCAAAAGGCGCTGATCGCGCAGAAGACCATCGTCGCCCCCTTCAGCGGCCGGCTCGGCATCCGCCAGGCGAATCTGGGCCAGTACCTGGCGCCGGGCGCGGCTGTCGTCACCGTGCAGAAGCTGGACCCGATGGAAGTCGACTTCACCGTTCCGCAAAACCAGATTGATCTTGTCCATATCGGCATGAAGGTGGAGGTAAACACCAGTGCGGCTCCGGGCAAGACTTTCGAGGCCACGGTCACGGCGGTCGAGCCGCAGGTCGATACCGCGACACGCAACCTCACGGTGCGCGCCCGCGTACCCAACCCCGGGGGTGAACTGCTGCCCGGTGTGTTTGCCACAGTGCATGTCACCGAAGGGCGGCCGCACCAGTATATCGCCCTGCCCAACGCGGCGGTGTCCTATAACCCCTACGGCGCGACGGTGTTCATCGCGAAAGGCGCGGGTAAGACGCCGGACGGCAAACCCAAGCTGATCGCCGAACAGCGCTTCATCGCAACCGGTCCGACGCGCGGCGATCAGGTGGCCGTGGTCGAGGGGGTGAAGGCGGGGGAAACCGTGGTGACCGCCGGCCAGCTCAAGCTGCACAACGGCTCGCCCATCCTGATCAACAACAGCGTGCAGCCGTCGGACAGCCCGAACCCGCACGTGCCGAACTCCTGATCGCTGCCCAGGCTGGAAGACTCCCATGAATCTCAACAAGAAGTTCACCGACATTTTCATCGCGCGTCCCGTGCTGGCCACCGTGGTCAGTATGGTGATCCTGGTGCTCGGACTGCGCTCTGCGGGCCTGCTGCCGGTACTGCAATATCCGTACACGCAGAACGCCGTGGTTACGGTGACGACCGCGTATCCAGGCGCCGACGCCAATCTGGTGGCCAGCTTCATCAGCACCCCGCTGGAAAATGCCATCGCCCAGGCCAGCGGCATCGACTACATGACCTCCTCCAGCGTGCAGGGGGTCAGCACCATCACCGCCAACCTGCGGCTGAACTACGCGCCCGACCAGGCGCTCACCGAGATCAATACCAAGGTGAACTCGGTGCTCAACCAGTTGCCGCCGCAAGCGCAAAAGCCGGTGTTGACGGTGTCCGTCGGCCAGACCATCGATGCCATGTACATCGGTTTTTACAGCGATGTGCTCAAGCCCAACCAGATCACCGACTACCTGATACGCTCGGTCCAGCCTAAGCTGCAGGGCATCAACGGGGTGCAGACCGCCGAGATTCTGGGGGCGAAGAACTTCGCCCTGCGCGCCTGGCTCGACCCGCAAAAACTCGCCGCCTACGGCCTGACCGCCGCTGATGTGTATGCGGCGCTCGCGCAGAACAATTTTCTGGCCGCCACCGGCAACGCCAAGGGCCAGATGGTGCAGATCAACCTGTCCGCCAATACCGACCTGAAGTCGCTCGCCGGCTTCAGGGATATGGTGGTGAAAAGCGTGAAAGGCCAGGTGGTGCGGCTCGACGATGTTGCGAACGTCACCCTGGGCTCGGACGACTACGACACCTCGGTGGCGTTCGACGGCAAGACATCGGTGTACATCGGCATCCAGGTGGCGCCCGGCGCCAACCTGCTCGACGTCATCGCTCGTGTGAGAAAGGTCTTGCCCGAAATCCAGGCGCAACTCCCGGCAGGGCTCAAGGCCGCCATCCCCTACGACTCGACCAAGTTCGTGAACGCCTCCATCGACGAGGTGGTCAAGACCCTGCTCGAAGCCATCCTCATCGTCACCGTGGTGGTGTTCATCTTCCTCGGTTCGTTGCGCTCGGTGATCATTCCGCTGTTGGCGATTCCGCTGTCCATCGTCGGCACCTTCAGCGTGATGCTGGCGCTGGGCTACTCGATCAACCTGCTCACCCTGCTGGCCATCGTGCTGGCCATCGGCCTGGTGGTGGACGACGCCATCATCGTGGTGGAGAACGTCAGCCGCCACCTCGAAGCAGGCATGAGCCGCATGGATGCGGCCGTCCGCGCCGCGCGCGAATTGGCCAACCCCATCATTGCCATGACCATCGTGCTGGTGGCGGTTTATGTTCCCATCGGCTTCATGGGCGGATTGACCGGCGCGCTGTTCACGGAATTCGCCTTCACCCTGGTCGGCACGGTCACCATGTCGGCGATCATCGCGCTCACCTTGTCGCCGATGATGTGCTCGCGCCTGCTCCAGGCTCCCGACCCGCAGAGCCGCAGCTGGCAGGACCGGCTTGTGCTGTTCCTGGACCATGGTTTCGAGCGCCTGCACAAGCGCTACGAGCGCACCTTGCACGGTTCGCTCAACTTCCTGCCGGTAACTGCGGTGATGGCCGTCATCATCCTCGGCAGCATCTACTACCTGTATGCCACCTCGATGTCGGAGCTGGCCCCGCAGGAAGACCAGGGGGTGCTGATTTCAGCTTCCTTCAACAATCCAACGGCCACGCTCGGCCAGCGGCAGTTGTATGCCAAACAGGTCTTTGACGTGTTCAAGACCTTCCCGGAAAACGACCACGTGTTCCAGATCAACAGCCCGGGGCAGGCGATCGGCGGGACAGTACTCAAGCCCTGGGACGAGCGCAAGAAGACCACCATGCAGCTGCAGCCGGTTCTGCAGCAGAAGCTCAACCACATTGCCGGATCGCAGATCGCGGTGTTCCAGCCACCGCCGCTGCCTGGCGCGCGCGGCCTGCCGGTGCAGTTCGTGATCACCACGACCGAGCCGTTCAGCAAGCTGTACGACGTGTCGCAGCACTTTCTGCAGGAGGCGCTGAAGAGCGGACAGTTCATCTTCCTGCAGTCCGACCTGCGCATCGACCTGCCGCAGACCCGCATCGACATCGACCGCAACATGGCCGCGCAGCTCGGTCTCACCATGCAGGACATCGGCTCGGCGCTGTCGGCCATGCTGGGCGGCGGCTACGTGAACTTTTTCGAGCTCGGTGGCCGCTCGTACAAGGTCATCCCGCAGGTTCAGCAGAGTTTCCGACTCAACGCCGACCAACTCAGGAACTACGACGTGCGCACCGCGAGCGGACAGATGGTGCCGCTGTCCACGGTGGTGCATCTCACCCCCACGGTACAACCCGAGACCCTCAACCGCTTCCAGCAGCTCAACGCCGCCACCCTCCAGGGCGTGCCCATGCCCTTTATCGCGCAGGGGGTGGCCCTCGACAGCCTCAAGCAACTCGCGCAGCGCACCCTGCCACCCGGCTACAGCTTCGACTACGCCGGGCCTTCGCGCCAGTTCGAGCAGGAATCGGGCGGGCTGGTGCTGACCTTCTTCTTCGCCCTGGTCATCATCTTCCTGGCGCTGGCCGCGCAGTTCGAGAGCTTCCGTGACCCCGTCATCATCCTGGTATCGGTGCCCATGGCCATTTCCGGCGCGCTCCTGTTCATCAATCTGGGCATCGGCGGCGCCGCGCTCAATATCTACACCGAAGTGGGACTGGTGACCCTGATCGGGCTGATTTCCAAGCACGGCATCCTGATCGTGGAGTTCGCCAACAACCTGCAGCGGGAAGGGCGGAGCAAGCGCGAAGCCATCGAGCACGCCGCCGGCCTGCGCCTGCGCCCCATCCTGATGACCACCGCGGCCATGGTGCTGGGTGCCGTTCCCCTCATCACCGCTAGCGGCGCCGGGGCGGTCAGTCGCTTCGACCTGGGCCTGGTCATTGCCGCCGGGCTGTTCATCGGCACGCTTTTCACCCTGTTCGTGGTGCCTGCCATGTACATGATGCTGGGTGCCGACCATAGCCACGAGGCCCGCGCCAAGGCGCTGCGCGAGGCGGAAGCCGCCCCGGATGTTCCCCACGCACAACCCGTTCCTTCCGGAACCGGCCGCTGAATGGCCCGGGCTTTTGCGGTCGCCGGCGGCAAGGCCAAGGCGGCGCGCAAGATGGCGCGGGGCGCTGCGTGTGGTGTCGATCAACGGCGAGCCGGGGCTGCTCTTGTGTGTCGATGGCCGGCCCATGTCGGTGATTCGATCAATACCGCGCCGTGCGCATCCTGGCGGTCTACGCCGTGCTCAATCCCGACAAACTGACGGGGGCGTTGTCGCAACCCTGCGGCGACTGATCGCCGCTGTCACAACGCCGCCACGAAACGAAACGCTCCATGTCGTGAGGAAATTCAAATGACTGAGACTCCATCCATAGACAGGTCAAGGCGGATCTACCGCGTAGACAAGTTCATCGTTCCACCCCATGCGCGCGAGGAGTTCATCGGCAAGGTTCGAACCACGCACGAGCTGCTCAGAACCCTGCCTGGCTTTTTGCAGGATTTCGTATTGGAGCAGTCGGCAGGTCCCGGTGAATTCAATTTCGTCACCATCGCCGAGTGGGAAAACCCGGAATGTATCGAGAATGCCAGGGCTGCCGTTCTGGCCTTGCACAAGAAAATGAACTTCAACCCCCAAGACGTGTTTGCCCGGCTGGGGATCAAGGCCGACCTTGCGAACTACCAGCGCATCGATGCCCAAGAATAGGGGCCATCGAGCATGCCGGACATGCAAAGACCCGACTGGCTTGGCCTGAACGAATACCCGTTTAGGCCTCGTTGTCTGCCTATGCCTCATGGCGACATGCATTATGTCGACCATCAAGGGAGTACACCCCATGACGACCGCAACCCGCAATACCGGGCTACCTGCAAGTTCGATCAAACCCAGAGTCTCGAATTCACCGACGGAGCGTGGCAGGAGAACGCTGCCTACCAGCATTGACGTGCTGATCGCCGGAGCCGGGCCGACGGGCTTGGTCCTTGCCAACATACTAGCCAAGGAGGGAATTCCGCTCCTGCTGGTGGACAAGCTGGTCGAGGGAGGCACCACGTCCCACGCCGCCGTCGTCCACGCCCGCACGCTCGATGTGCTGGAGGAACTGGGCATGACCGAGCGCTTGCGCGCCGAAGGACACGTGGTGCCCCGATTCACAATTCGCGACCGCGACCATGTGCTCGCCACCGTGCGCTTCGATCGCTTGCCGACCTGTTATCCTTTTACGCTGATGATTCCACAGAATGTTACCGAGGCAGCTACTGCTGCAGCGCCTCCGCGAGATGGGCGGCGACGTGCACCGGCCGTACGCCGTGACCAACCTGCTGCAGGACACCGAGGGCGTCACGGTCACCGTGGGTGCCGACGGGCAAGAACCTCGCAGGGTGCGCGCCCGGTACGTGGTCGGCGCCGATGGCATGCACAGCACTGTGCGCGAGTGCGCCGGTATCGGATTCACCGGTGATGCCTATGAGCACGCCTTCGTGCTCGCCAACGTCCGGATGTCGTGGCCGCTGCGCGAGGACGAGGTGATGTTGTTCTTCTCTCCGCAGGGACTCGTCGTCACGCCCTTGCCCGGTGGCCGTCACCGGATAGTGGCCACGGTGGACGAAGCACCCGAACATCCCGACATCGCCGACGTGCAGCATCTGCTGGACGAACGCGGACCGGTTTCTGCTGCGGCCCGAGTCGAGGAAATCGTGTGGAGTTCCCGATTCCGGGTGCATCACCGGATGGCCGATCGTTACCGGGCCGGCCGCATCCTGATAGCGGGAGATGCCGCTCACGTGCACAGCCGCCGCTGGCGGACAGGGCATGAATACCGGAATCAAGGACGCGGTGACGCTCGGCCACGCGCTGGCGGCAGTGCTGGCAGGACGGGCTGACGAGAGCAGGCTCGATGAGTACGAGCGTACCCGCCGGCCGGTCGCGGAGCGAGTGGTGGCCTTTACCGACCGGGTGACGCGGGCGGCGACGCTTCGCGGCAAGCGCGCCCGGTCGGTGCGCAACGGCGTGATCAGCATGATCGGCCGGATCCCCCCGGTACGGCGCCGGCTCGCTATTGAGCTGGCCGAATTACGCAACCGCTGATCGAACCGTCGGCTACATGGCCCGTACGTCCGGTGGCATGGGAGGATGAGACCGTGCTAGATACGTGAGCCCCCGCGCCGGTTCTTCACCCGGCTGAGCAGCATCTTGCAGTTGACCTTGACGACATGGCGGCGCGAAAACAGGTTGCGGCGGACGAAGTCTTCGAGCGCCGTGTTGTCTGCGGTCAGGGTGTGGATATGCAGGCTGGTCATGTCGCTCATGATGTAGAGGCTTCTGACCTCGGGTTGCCGGGCCAGATCTTCGGCGACCATTTCGATCCCCTGCGGATCGACCTCGACGTCGAAGAACGCCGATACGGTGGTGCCGACCTTCTCGGGGTTCACGATGACCGTGAATTTTTCGATGATGCCGTCCTCGATCAGGCGCTGCACCCGGTCGCGGGCATGCACCCGGGAAATGCCCAGTTCGCGGGCGATGTCGGCAAAGCTCTTGCGTCCGTCGTCAACCAGCATGGCGAGGATTTTCTGATCCAGATCGTTCATGGCCATTGCGATGTCCTTCACATCAATACAGTCCACAGCATGCGCAGCGAGATCGCCAGGACAATCGCGCCAAAAATCCGCTTGAGCCGTTTGACCGGCAGGTCGTGCGCCAGCCGCACGCCCAGCGGCGCCGTCGGAATGGCTGCGCCGGCGATCGCCGCCAATGCGGGCAGCGACACATAGCCCACGGTTCCGGGCGGCAGCAGCGCATGCCCCCAACCGGACAGCACGAAGCCCGCCGTGCCGAACAGCGCGATCGGGAAACCCAGCGCGGTGGAGATGGCGATGGCGCGTTTGAGGTCGAGGTTGCAGGCATGCAGGAAGGGGACGGTGATGTTGCCGCCGCCGATGCCGAGCAGCGCCGAGAGCGAACCGACGCCCAGGCCGACCCCCCACAGGCCGCCGCGGCCGGGCAGCCGCCAGTGCGCGGCGGGCTTCCAGTCCAGGATGAACTGGATGCCGACCAGCAGCAGGAAGACGGCAAAGAATCCCTTGAGGATGGATGCCGGAATGAACCCCGCCAGGTAGCCGCTGACGAAGCCGCCCAGCAGCGTGGCCGGGGCAAGCAGGCGCACCACCGGCCAGTCGATGGCGCGGCGTCGATGCTGCGCCCAGATGGCCGACATCGAGGTGAACACGATGGCGGCCAGCGAGGTGCCGATGGCCAGGTGGGGGATGATCTCCGGCGGCAGATTGTGGCGCTGGAAAATCCAGATCAGGGCCGGAACGATCACGACCCCGCCGCCAATCCCGAGCATGCCGGCAAGCAAGCCGGCAATCAGACCCAGGGCGATAAAAGAAGCGAGTGCCAGCAATTGAATGTCCTCATGTGGCCGTAAGCGGCCTTGCGTGTTGTGTGGATCAGGCGCCGGCGGCGGCGCCGTCGCTGCGCGGGTCGGAGGCCGCTTCGAACGTGCCGTCGTCCAGCACGCGAATGACGCCCGCGTGCCCCATCATCTGTGCGTAGTCCTCCACCCGTTCCACCATGTGCCCGCGCCGCGCGAGTTCCTCGAACACCGCCGGCGCGAAGCGGCCTTCCAGTTTCAGGCTGTCGGTGCTTTGCCCCCAGGTGCGGCCGAGCAGCCAGCGCGGGCTGTCGAGTACCTCGGGCAGCGGCAGGTGATAGTCCAGCGCGCGCGTGGCGACGGCCGCCTGCGTCTGCGGCTGGCCGTCGCCGCCCATGGTGCCGTAGACCAGCCGGGGCCGGCCGTTCTCCAGATACATCGCCGGGTTGAGGGTGTGGAAGGGGCGCTTGCCCGGCTTCAGCACATTGACGTGGCGTGGATCGAGCGAGAAGGACGTGCCGCGGTTCTGCCAGATGATGCCGGTTTCGCCCGCCACCACGCCGCTGCCGTATTCGTGATAAAGGCTCTGGATCGCGCTGACGGCGCGGCCCTTCGCGTCCACCACGCCGAACCAGACCGTGTCTGCCGGGCCCACGCCCTGTCCCCAGGGCGCGGCGCGGGCCATGTCGATTTCGGCGGCGAGACCGGCGATGCGCTCAGGCGAAAGCAGCTCGGCGACCGCAACGTCGACATGGTCCGGGTCGGCCACATGGCGGTCGCGCAGGCGGAAAGCCTGCTTGGTTGCCTCGACGACGAGATGCACATAGTCGGCGGAGCGATGCGGGTGGCGGGTGAGGTCGAAATGGTCCAGCTGGCCCAGAATCAGCAGGGAAGCGAGTCCCTGGGTCGGTGGCGGCATGTTGACCGCCCGTCCGTTCCGGTAGGGCACGCTGATCGGTTCCACCTGGCGGCAGTGGAAGGTCGCCAGATCGTCGGCAGACAGCAGGCTGCCGGCATCGGCCAGACCCTGTGCGATACGCCGTCCGAGTTCGCCGCGGTAGAAGCCTTCCGCGCCGTCCCGCTGCAACAGTCGTAGCGACTCGGCGAGATGCGGTTGCTGGAAGGTGGCCCCGGCCGGCGTCGGTTTTCCATCGGGCGCATAGAGGTTGGTCAGCGCCGGGAACCCGCCGAGCTCCGCCCACTTCTGCGTGAGGAAATCGCCCTGGCTGGCGCTGCACGCGAAGCCCCGTTCGGCATGATCATGGGCAGGATCGAGCACCTCCTGCCAGGAGAGGCGCCCCCCCCAGTGCGCCCGGCTGAGCGCATGGGCGGCGCCCCACACCGATACCAGACCGGCTACCGTATTGGCGGCATGCGGACCCCGCGCGGGAATCGCACCCAGGCCCTGCCCGGTATAGAACGCCGGGGTGTAGGCCTGCCCGGCGGGGCCGGCCCCGTCGAGTCCGGTAAGGTGTCCCGCCTCGTCGCACAGCAGCCAGAAGCCGTCGCCGCCCAGGCTGTTCATGTGCGGGTAGACCACGCACAGGGTGGCGCCGACGGCGAGCGCGGCTTCGATGGCGTTGCCGCCCGCTTCGAGCACCGCCTGGCCGGCAGCGGTGGCAAGAAAGTGCGGCGAGGTCACCACGCCGCGCGAGGACATCGCATAACGGCTCGTCATATTGCTGCCACCGGAAACAGACAGGCTACCTGACGATCGGCATCCAGCGCGGTGAGCGCCGGATCGGTCTCGCGGCAGGCGGCCTGCACCTGCGCGCAGCGTCCGGCGAAGCGGCAGCCTTTCGGCAGGTCGACCGGGCTGGGAATTTCGCCACTCAACGAGGCCTTGAGCGGGGCGTCGAAACGGGGGAAGGCCTGCAGCAGCGCACGCGTATAGGGGTGGCGCGGCGTGTTGAGGATGGCGTCGGTCGGCCCCTGCTCGACGATGCGGCCCAGATAGAGCACGGCGATTTTTTCGCACAGGTAGCTCGCCACGCCGAGGTCGTGCGTGATGAACACCAGCGTGATGCCGGATTCGCGGCACAGGTCGCGCAGGAGATTGAGCACCTGAGCCTGCACCGACACGTCGAGCCCGGCCACCGATTCGTCAGCCATGATGACCTGGGGTTCGGCGGCCAGCGCACGGGCGATGGCGACGCGGCGGATCTGCCCGCCCGACAGCTCGCTGGGAAAACGCTGCAGCAGGCCGGCGGGCAGTCCGACGCGATCGAGCAGCGCCACGACACGGGGGGCGATGGCACTTTCCTCGCACAGCCGATGCAGGCGGATCGGTTCCGCCAGGATGTCCGCGATGCGCATCCGCGGGTTCATCGAGCCGCGGGCATTCTGGTAGATGAACGCCACCTCGCGCGCAAAGCGCTTTCGTTCTTCCGCGTCGAGTTGGGCGAGGTCGCGCTGCCCGTACAGCACGCGGCCGTCGCTGGCAGGTTCGAGGCCGAGCATGAGGCGGATCAGCGTGGATTTGCCGGAGCCGCTTTCGCCGACCAGGGCGAGGGTGTCGCCCCGCTGCAGGTCCAGGCGCACGCCGTCGAGTGCCTTGAGCTGTCGCGGTGTACGGTTCAGCCAGCCGCTCGCTCGCAGCTCGTAGGTGCGTTCGACATCCAGCAGGGAAAAGATGGGCTGTTGCATGGTGTACCTAGTCAATGAACCAGCAGGCGACCTGGCGGCCGTCGTGTATTTCGGCGAGCGGGCGCTGCTCGCTGCAAATCGCCTTCGCCTTGGGGCAGCGCGGCGCAAAGCGGCATCCGGCGGGCATGGCGTTCAGCGGCGGAACCTGGCCGGGAATGGGTTCGAGCATTCGCGATCCCAGTTCGACGACGCACGACTTGAGCCCGCGGGTATACGGATGCAAGGGCGCGGCGAGCACGCGGTCGCTGGGACCTTCCTCGACGATCTGCCCGGCATACATGACCGCGATGCGATCGCACACCTGCGCGCCCAGGGCGAGGTCGTGAAGCACGAAGACAGCGCTCGAATTCAACGCCCGCACCCGATCCAGGATGAGTTCCATGATCTGCGCCTGGATGGTGACGTCGAGTGCGCTGGTGGGTTCGTCGGCGAGCAGCAGTTCGGGGTTGCAGGCCAATGCCACCGCAATCATGACACGTTGCTGCATGCCGCCGGACAGCTCGTGCGGGTAGGCGTCGAGGCGCAAACGGGGTTCGGGAATGCCGACGCTCTGCATCAACGCCGCCGCCCGGTCGCGGCGGTCCCATTTCGACAATCCCAGATGCCGTTTGAGCGGCTCGGCAATCTGTTCGCCCACCGTGAAGCACGGGTTGAGCGCCGCGGTCGCGTCCTGGAAGATCAGGCCGATCTTGTTGCCGCGCAGGCGGCGATAGTCCGCTTCCCGAAGTTGGGTGAGCTCGGTGCCGCGGAAGCGCAGGCTGCCTTGCAGCTGGACCTCGGGTGCGCGCAGCAGGCCGATGAGGGCGAGGGCGAGGGTGGATTTTCCGGCGCCCGATTCGCCGATCAGGCCCAAGGTTTCGCCGGGATGCAGCGCCAGGTTGACGCCATCCAGCACGACGGCCTGGCCGCGCCGCAAGCTGAAATCGCGCACTTCGAGCAGCGGGGGCGGGCTCGCCGGCATGTCGGCAGCCTGAGGGGTTAAAGCGACAGCGCAGTCCATCTAGGCGTCCTTTTGGGTGGTGGGATCGAAGGCATCACGCAGGCCGTCACCCAGCAGATTGAGCGCCACCAGCAGGATCGCCAGGGCCACGCCCGGCACCCCCGAGATCCACGGTGCCATGGTGATGAAGGCGCGGCCCTCGGCGATCATCAGGCCCCAGTCCGGCGTCGGCGGCACCACGCCGATGCCGAGGAAGGACAGGCCCGATTCCAGCAGGATGGCGATGCTGATGCGCATGCCGGCCTGGACCAGGATGGGCGACACCACATTGGGCAACACGTGGCGCCAGATGACGGCCGCGGTACCCACGCCCATCAGCCGGGCGGCTTCGATGTAGGGCTGGTTCTTCACCTGCAGCACGTCGCCGCGCGTCATCCGCGCGAAGGGCCCGACGAAGGACAGCGCCAGGGCATAGACGACGTTTTCCGTGCCGAGGCCGAGCACCGCCATGAAGGCCATCGCCAGGATCAGTTCCGGGAAGGCGAGCAGGCCGTCGACGATGCGCATCAGCACCCACTCGGTGCGCCCGCCCATCAGTCCGGCTGCCAGGCCGATGGCCACGCCCACGACCAGACCGAGGGCGACCGAGGCGAAGCCGATGATGAGCGCCAGCTGCGCGCCGTAGAGCAGCCGCGAATAGAGGTCCTGCCCGTAGGAATCCGTGCCCAGCCAGTGCGCGGCGCTCGGCCCCTGCAGCGCGGCCATCAGATCCTGGGCAGTCGGGTCGTGGGTGGCCAGCCAGGGGGCGCACACGGCCGCGACGACATAGATCGCCAGAATGGCGAGGCCAGCCATGGCGCTGCGCTGCCGCAGCAGCGGCTGCAGAAAGCGTTGCTTCCATTGCGAACCCCGGGCCAGCGGGGCGATATTCATTGCTTCACTCATCGTCAGCGTCTCCGGAGGCGTGGATCGAGGAATTGGTAGGTCTGGTCGACGGCAAGATTGACCGCCACGAACAGCAGGCCGGTCAGCATGATGCCGGCCTGGACCACGATGTATTCGCGGTTGAGCACCGCGGTGGTGACCATCATCCCGAGACCGGGCAGCGCGAACACCACTTCGGTCATCACCGCGCCGCGCAGCATGCCGCCGAGCTGCAGGCCGATGACGGTGACCAGCGGCATCAGCACGTTGCGCATGCCGTGCACCCACACCACGCGCCAGCCCGGCTCGCCGCGCGCCTTGGCGGCCAGGATGTACGGCTGTCCCAACACTTCCAGCAGACTGGAGCGCGTGATGCGCGCGATGAGGCCGACATACCAGGCGCCCAGCGTGACGGCTGGCAGGACCAGGTGCCACAGCCCCTGCCAGAAGTCTTCCCAGGGCGCGACGAATCCCAGCACGGGGAACCAGCCCAGGTCCACCCCGAACAGCCAGATCAGGATGATGCCCAGATAGAAACTGGGAAAGGCGTTGCCGCCGATGGCCAGCGTGGTGGCCAGCACATCGATCCAGCTGTTGCGGTAGAGCGCGGCCAGCACCCCGGTCGGGATGCCGACCACCAGTGCGATCAGCAGCGACAGCGCGGCCAGCGTCAGGGTCACGGGCAGCGCCTGCAGCACCGCCAGTTCGAAGATGTCCTGGTTAGTGATGTAGGAAGTGCCCCAGTCGCCCCGCACGAAATCGGCCAGCCAGCGCCCATACTGCAGCACGATGGGCTGGTCGAGGCCGAGTTCATGGGTCAGCTTGTCGTAGGACGCCTGCGAGTAGTCCGACCCCAGCATGATGCTCACCGGATCGCCCGGCGCCAGCTTCAGGAAAGCGAAGCTGGCTGCCGAGACGATGAGCAGCACCAGCAGGGTCTGCGCCAGTCTGGCGGATACGGCCTGAAACATCAGCTGAGCCAGACCGAGTGCAGGTTCAACAGGTCGACCGGGATGTACTGGAAGCCCTGGACCCGCTTGTGCAGGATCTTGAACACCTTCATGTGGGCCAGCACCGCCAGGGGCGCGTCCGCCATCAGGATGTCCTCCGCCTTGTAATAGAGCTTCTTGCGTACCGCCTGGTTGAGCGTGTCCTCGGCGTCGGAGACGAGCTTGTCGAATTCCGGGCTGTTGTAGCCGACGAAGTCCCAGGACTGGCCGCTGTGCCATTCCGGATAGAGCGTCTCGTCCGGATCGAGGTCGGCGATCCAGGCCTCGTCGTACATGTCGAAGTCGCCGCTGTTGCGCCGCTTGGTCCACACCGCCCGGTCCAAAAGTTCGATCTTCGGCTTGATGCCGATCTTCTCCAGCATCGGCAGCAGCAGCTGGGAATTGCGCGTGCCGCTGCCGCCCGAGCCGGTGAAGCCCTGGGCCACGATGTAGACCGGGTTCACCTCGCCCTGGACCTTCGATTTCTTGCGGTACTCCATGGCTTTCTTCAGATCGAAGTATTGGCCGCGGCCGCTCCTGGCGATGTTCTTGTCGTAGAAATCGGTCATGGGCGGGGAGATCGGGGTGTAGGCCGGAATGGCCTCGCCGAAGTAGCCCTGCTTGATGATGGCGCTACGGTCGATGGCGAAGGCCACCGCCTTGCGCAGCATCGGATCGTCGAAGGGGGCGCGGCGGTTGTTCATGCCGACGTAACTGTAGTTGCCCTCGACCTCGCCGTAGACCTTGAGATTGGGGTTGGCCTTCAGCTGCGGAATGAACTGGAACGGCGACAGGCTCATGCCGTCGACCTGGCCGGCCATCATGGCTGCCACCGCCGCGGTCGGCTCCTTGATCAGCAGGATCTGCACGCCGTCGAGATAAGGCAGGCCCGGCTCGAAATAATCCGGATTGCGTTCCAGGGTGATGGACTCGTTTTCCCGCCAGCCGGCGAATTTGAACGGCCCGGTGCCCACGGGGTTGCGTCCGAAGGCCTTGCCGTATTGCTCGACGGCGCGCTTGCTGACGATGGTGCCGGCACGGCCGGTGCTGCCGGTCAGTGCCACCGGCAGGAAGGCATAGGGCTTGTTGAAGCGCATGCGGACGGTGTGGTCGTCGATGACATCGACCCCCGCAAGCTGGTCGAACTTCCAGGCATGGGGCGAACCGTTGGCCGGGTTCTTGACCCGCTCCAGGCTCCATTTCACGGCCTCGGCGTCGCACGGATCGCCGTTGTGGAATTTCACGCCTTTACGCAGCTTGAAGACGTGGGTCTTGTCGTCCGGCATCTCCCATTTTTCGGCCAGGTCCGGCACGAAGGAAACCTTTTTGCCGTCGTAGGCCACCTTGAGCAGGCCGTTGAAGACGTTGTTGAGGATTTTCACCGAGCCCAGCGAGGAGGTGAAGTGGGGATCCAGGGTATCGACCGCATCGACCCAGGCCAGCTTGATGGTGCCGCCCCGCTTGGGTGCGGCGGCCATGGCATTCTGGACCAGCGCGCTGCCCATGAGCGTGCTGCCTGCGGCGAGGCCCGCGCCGCTTCCCATCAACTTCATGAAACCGCGGCGGTTCATCCTGGCGGCCAGGGCTTCGGCCAGTTTGTCCTTGTGAGACTGTTCAGACATGCTTTTCTCCTAACAATTGATACGGTTTGATCGACAGCGCCGGAGATCAATTAGCAAGCCATGTGCCAGCCAACATAAACAATTTAAGATCATGTTCAATAACGATTATTTTATTTGGTGCGTGCGCGTTTCCGATAATGGCCTCTTGGGCGTGCACCACGCCATGGCAGCCTGCACTATGCGTGAATCATGACATTTGTAAGCAGAAATGACGGTTGAAGATTACAAAGAAATCCAGCGGGCGACCCAAAGGAATGCCGTGACATCCGCCGGACGGTTTTGCGGCCGTTTGTTAAATGGGCAACGAAAAAGACGGCACAGGGAAGCGCCGGAATGGTGCGGATCCTCGGCGCTTGCACCGCACCCTGCCGATCGGTCGGCGTTGCGTCAGCGTTGACGCAGATCGAGCGTATGCGGGAATTCGCCTGCCGGCTCTTCCGGCGGCGGCACCATCGGTCCGGGCGGGTTGCCGCCGGGAAAGAAGCGTGCGATCGACGCGGTCCACGGCGGCGGCGTGAAGCTGCCGGCGGTATGGCCCCAGTCCTGGAAACGGATATGGCGACGCGCCTCGGCTTCCATCGCGTTGACCGGAAAGCGGTCGTAGCTGCGCCCGCCGGGATGGACGATGCGGTAGGTGCAGCCGCCGATGGCACGGCCGTTCCAGGTGTCGATCAGATCGAACACCAGCGGCGAATGGATGCCGATGGTGGGATGCAGCGCCGACGGCGGCTGCCAGGCGCGGTAGCGCACGCCGGCCACCTGTTCGCCCTGGACGCCGGTGGCGGCGAGCGGCACCCGGCGTCCGTTGCAGGTCAGCACGTAGCGGCTGTCGGTGAGCCCGCTCGCCTTCACCTGCAGGCGTTCGACCGAGGAGTCGACGTAGCGCGCGGTGCCTAGGCTGGTCGATTCCTCGCCGAGCACGTGCCACGGTTCGATCGCAGTGCGCAGTTCGATCCGGATGTCGTTGAGCTGCAGCGTGCCGTAGCGCGGGAAGCGGAATTCCAGGAAGGGCTGGTACCAGTCGAGCTGGAACGGAAAACCGGCCGCGTTGAGATCGTCGATCACGTCCTTCAGGTCCACCCACAGGTAATGCGGCAGCATGGGGCGGTCGTGCAGCAGCGTGCCCCAGCGCACCAGCGGCTTCTTGTAGGGCTGCGCCCAGAAGCGCGCCACCAGCGCGCGCAGCAGCAGCATCTGCGCCAGGCTCATGCGCGCGTGCGGCGGCATTTCGAAGCCGCGGAACTCGAGCAGCCCCAGCCGCCCCGAGGCCGAGTCGGGCGAATACAGCTTGTCGATGCAGAACTCCGAGCGATGCGTGTTGCCGGTGAGGTCGGTCAGCAGGTTGCGCAGCAGGCGGTCGACCAGCCAGGGCTGCGGCGTCTCGCCGGCCGGCATCTGCTGGAAGGCGATTTCGAGTTCGTACAGCCGCTCCGGGCGGCCTTCGTCGACGCGCGGCGCCTGGCTGGTGGGGCCGATGAAGAGTCCCGAAAACAGATACGACAGCGCCGGATGGTGCTGCCAGTAAGTGATGAGGCTGGCGAGCAGGTCGGGGCGGCGCAGGAAGGGGCTGTCGGCGGGCGTGGCGCCGCCGAGCGTGACGTGGTTGCCGCCACCGGTGCCGGCGTGGCGGCCGTCGAGCATGAACTTCTCGGCGGCCAGCCGCGACAGCCGCGCTTCGTCGTAAATCATCGAGGTGGTGTCCACCAGCTGCTGCCAGCTGCGGGCCGGATGGATGTTGACCTCGATCACGCCGGGGTCGGGCGTGACCATGAGCTTCTCGATGCGGCTGTCGCTGGGGGGCGTGTAGCCTTCGATCGTCACCGGCAATTTCAAGTGGGCCGCGGTGGCTTCCACCCCGGCCAGCAGGTCAAGATACTGCTCCAGCGTGGCGACGGGCGGCATGAATACGTACAGGCCGCCTGTGCGTGCTTCCACGCACAGGGCGGTATGTGGCACCTCGACCGCGTCCTTCGCGGTGGGCGTTTGCGGATGCACCTCCGGGTGGGCCGGCTGCGGGTCGATGTGGCTGCTGTAGCGCGCCGCGACCTCGCCGTGATAATCGGCCAGCGGCAGCTGTGCCGCGAACGGGTCGACCTCCACCCATGGTTCGCGCGCGTCCTCGGCCACCCAGGGCAGCGAGGCCAGCGGCAGGCGCAGCCCCATCGGCGAATCGCCCGGGGCCAGATAGAGCCGGTCGCGGCGGAATTCCCAGGGCGCGCTGTGCCAGCGTTGTTCGTGCGCGCGCCAGGACAGCGGCAGCACATAACCCGTTGGCGTAGCGAGGCCGCGCGACAGCTTGTTGGCAAGGTCGCCGCGCAGCGCGGGATCGTCGAGATCGGCACGCGCCGGATCGAGATTGGGCGGAAGCTCGGCTTCCTGCTGCAGCGCGGCGAGCGCGTCTTCATAAGCGGGCTGCGCATAGCGCGAAGCGAGCCCGAGGTGCTGCGTCAGGGTGGCGGCAAAACGCTCGGCGTCGGCGATGCCGTGGCCGTAATCCCGGCCGGATTCGGCCAGCAGCGCATCGTTCTTCCATACCGGGACGCCGTCGCGACGCCAGTAAATCCCCAGCGCCCAGCGCGGCAGCGGTTCGCCCGGATACCACTTGCCCTGGCCGGTATGCAGCAGGGAATTGGGCGCCAGACGCTGCTTCAGCCGCCGCGCCAGCACCTCGGCGCGCGCGCGCTTGTGCGTTCCCAGTGCGTCGGTGTTCCATTCCGGTGCGTCCATGTCGTCGATGGAGACGAAGGTGGGCTCGCCGCCGTGGGTCAGGCGCACGTCCTGCTGCGCGAGCTTTTCATCGACCGCATGGCCGAGCGCCAGAATGGCCGCCCAGTCGCCGTCGGCATAGGGCAGGGTCACGCGCGGGTCTTCGCGGATGCGGGTGACGGTGTTGGAAAAGCCGAATTCGACCTCGCACGGGTCGGTCAGGCCGTCGATCGGTGCGGCGGACGACGGCTGCGGCGTGCAGGCGAGCGGAATGTGGCCTTCGCCGGCGAACAGGCCCGAGGTGGGGTCGAGCCCGATCCATCCGGCACCCGGCAGATAGACTTCGGCCCAGGCGTGCAGGTCGGTGAAGTCGGCTTCAGGACCGGAGGGGCCGTCGAGGGGTTTTTCGTCGGCGGCGAGCTGCACCAGATAGCCCGATACGAAGCGCGCTGCCAGCCCCAGATGGCGCAGGATCTGCACCAGCAGCCAGGCCGAGTCGCGGCACGAGCCGAGCGCCTTCTCCAGCGTCTCCTCGCAGCGCTGGATGCCGGGCTCCATGCGCACGGTGTAGGCAATGTCGCGCTGCAGGCGCTGATTGAGCGAGACCAGGAAATCGTTGCTGTGCACGCGTTCGCGCGGGACCGCGGCCAGCCACGCGGCGAGCCGCACGCCCGCCGGCTCGGTTTCGAGATAGGGGGCGAGCTCGCGTTTCAGCGCCGCGTCGTAGTCGAACGGCCAGTGCTCGGCGCTGTCCTCGATGAAGTAGTCGAAGGGGTTGATCACCGTCAGGTCGGCGATCACCTCGACGTCGACCGAGAACTCGCGCGTCGCCTCGGGGAACACCAGCCGCGCCAGGTAATTGCCGAACGGATCTTGCTGCCAGTTGATGAAGTGCTTCTCCGGCGTGATCTTCAGCGTATAGGCGAGGATGGGGGTGCGCGAATGCGGCGCCGGACGCAGCCGCACCACGTGCGGGGAGAGCGTGACGCGGCGGTCGAATTGGTAGTGCGTGGTGTGGCGGATCGCGACGTGGATGCTCATGGTGGACACAATGTGAAGCCTGTCCGTGACAAGCAAGGGTTACGCCAGGAATTTTTTTGCGGCATTGTCTATTCCGGCTGGGCTTACGCGTCGTGAGGGTAAGCAGGCCGTTTGCCTGTGGCTATTTTTCAGGAGAAACCCATGCGCTACATGATCATCGTCAAGGCCACGCCGGAAACGGAGGCCGAAACCATCCCGGTCAAAGCCGATCCGGCATTGCTGGCCGAGATGGCCGACTACCATGAGCAATTGATGAAGGCCGGCGTGCTGCTCGACGGCTCCGGCCTCAAGCCGAGCTCGCAGGGCTGGCGCATCCGCTACGACGGCGATACGCGCACCGTCATCGACGGTCCCTTCGCCGAAACAAAAGAGCTGATCGCCGGCTATACCCTGATCCAGGTGAAATCGCGCGCGGAGGCGATGGAATGGGCGCGCCGCTTTCCCAATCCGGCCGGGCGCGGCAAGCCGGCCGAAATCGAGGTGCGGCCGCTGTACGAGCTTGACGACTTCGGGCCGTCGCCGGAAGTCGAACGGCTGCGCGCCATCGATCTCGGCTGATTTTTTTCGGTAGCGGTGTCGATTCCGCAGTGGCTCGCACGTCGTGGTGATCGGAGGCACACATGCGTTCCGCCCTTTCAACGCTCAAGGAGACTGTCATGCAGGAAAACCCCGTCCGCTGGTTTGAAATCTATGTCCAGGACATGGCGCGTGCGCGCGCCTTTTACGAAGCCGTTTTGCGGCGCAAACTGGACAAGCTCGACACGCCCGACATGGAATACTGGGCCTTCGCCACGGAGCAGGATCACCCCGGCGTCGGCGGCGCGCTGGTGAAAAGGCCCGGCGTGCCCTCCGGCGGCAGCACCCTGGTGTACTTCGGTTGCGACGACTGCGCGGTCGAGGCGGCGCGCGTCGCACCGGCTGGCGGACACATCCATCGCGAGAAAATGTCCATCGGCCAATACGGTTTCATCGCACTTGCGGTGGACACCGAAGGCAATATGTTCGGCCTGCATTCCATGCAATGAACCCATGTGGTGGCATGCCCTATCCAATCGAAACAAGGAAAACCCGATGCGTTACATGCTGATGATCGTCGAGCCGCGCGGCCAGCGCGACACCCGCAGCGAGGACGAAGGCCGCGCGCTCTACGCCGAGATGGTCGAATTCGGCCAGGGGCTGGCCGCGCGGGGCCAGCTCGTCGCCAGCGAATCGCTGCGCCCGGACAGCCACGGCGTGCGCGTGCAGCGGCGCGGCGAGTCGCCCAGGCTGGTCGACGGTCCTTTCGCCGAAGCGCGCGAAATGGTCGGCGGCTTTTATCTGATCGAGTGTGCCGGCCGCGACGAGGCGCTGGAGATCGCGCAGGCCTGTCCGGCCGCGCGTTTCGCCAGCGTCGAGGTGCGCGAGTGCGCGCCGTGCTACGTGCAATGAAGGCCAAGCTGTAGACATCTGATCTGCAACCAAGGAGAGAGACCCATGCCTCGTATTCGTGTCCTGGTGGGAACGCGCAAGGGTGCGTTCATCCTGACTTCCGATGCCCATCGCCGCGACTGGCAGGTGAGCGGGCCGCACTTCGGCGGTTGGGAAATATTTCACATCGCTGGCTCGCCGGCCAACCCGGACCGGCTCTATGCCTCGCAGAGCAGCAGCTGGTTCGGCCAGGTGATCCAGCGCTCCGACGACGGCGGGATCACCTGGAACCCGGTCGGCAACGATTTTTCCTACGTCGGCGACCCCGGCACGCATCTGCATTACGACGGCACCTCGCGGCCGTGGGCGTTCAAACGCGTGTGGCATCTGGAACCCTCGCCGAGCGATCCGGACACGGTCTACGCCGGGGTCGAGGACGCCGCGCTGTTCCGCTCGACCGACGGCGGCCAGAGCTGGCAGGAACTGCCGGGCCTGCGCGAACAACAGGGCGCGAAGTGGATGCCGGGCGCCGGCGGCATGTGCCTGCACACCATCCTGCTCGACCCCGTGAACCCGGCGCGACTGTACGTGGCAATCTCGGCGGCGGGCGCGTTCCGAAGCGACGACGGCGGCGCGAGCTGGAAACCGATCAACCGC
Source organism: Hydrogenophilales bacterium (assembly GCA_016195805.1). Taxonomy (GTDB): domain Bacteria; phylum Pseudomonadota; class Gammaproteobacteria; order Burkholderiales; family Thiobacillaceae; genus Thiobacillus. The sequence continues at coordinate 80,693 of JACPYT010000003.1, read as the reverse complement.
GGCCTGCACTCGCAGTACATCCCCGACCCGGAAGCCGAAATCGGCCACTGCGTCCATCGCATCGCGCAACACCCGGCGCGCCCCGAGACGCTCTTCATGCAGAAGCACTGGGACGTGATGCGCAGCGACGACGCCGGCGAGTCGTGGTTCGAGGTGAGCGGCAATCTGCCGAGCGACTTCGGCTTCGCCATGGCCGTGCATGCGCACGACCCGGACACGGTGTACGTCGTACCGATCCAGAGCGATTCCGAGCACTACCCGCCCGAGGGCCGGCTGCGCGTCTATCGAAGCAAGAAAGGCGGCAACGACTGGGACGCGCTGACCGACGGCCTGCCGCAGCAGCACTGCTACGTGAACGTGCTGCGCGATGCGATGGCGGTCGACGCGCTCGACCCCTGCGGCGTCTACTTCGGCACCACCGGCGGCCAGGTCTACGTCTCGGCCGACGCGGGTGATCACTGGCAGGCGATCGTGCGTGACCTGCCGGCGGTGCTGTCGGTGTCGGTGCAGACGCTGCCCTGAACATGGCTACCGTACGCGTCGTGTTGCCGTATCACCTGTATACGCTCGCGCGATGCGAGGCCGAGCTTGCGCTCGACATCGCCGGGCCGGTTACGCTTCGCACGGTGCTCGATACGCTCGAAGCGGCCTACCCCCCGCTCGCTGGCGCCGTGCGCGACCGTGCCACCGGACAGCGCCGTCCGCTGATACGTTTCTATGCCTGTCAGGACGATTGCTCGAATCTGGCGATGGATGCACCCCTGCCCGATGCCGTTGCCACCGGCCGCGAGCCGCTGGTCGTCGTCGGCGCCATTGCGGGCGGGTGAGACATGCAGACCTTCATCTCTTACGCGTCTGTTGTGCGCACCCGCCGGACGTTATTGATGTCCCAACCCAAGGAGCGAGGATGAAATTCATTTGCCTGATCTGCGCCGAGCAGATGATGGAAGACCTGGAACCCGCCGACCGGGCAGCGCATTTCGGCGATTACCTGGCTTTCACCGAGGCAATCAAACGTGAGGGCCATTTCGTTTCCGGCAACCGCCTGCTGCCCGCCGCGACCGCGAAAACCGTGCGCGTGCGCGAAGGCCGCGTGAGCGTGACCGACGGCCCTTTCGCAGAAACCCGCGAATTGCTGGGCGGCTACTACCTGATCGACGCGCCCGACATGGACGCCGCGCTCGCCATCGCCGTGCGCATCCCGGGTGCGCAGCGCGGCTGCGTCGAGATCCGCCCCGTCGCGGAGGATCCGCAGACGCGGTCGCTGGGGCTGGAGACCTGACGGCCGGCGGCGGGTCGGAAATATTCCGGGCCGGGCCGGGCGCGCAATGTCGATCTGCGGGTCCGCCAGCCGTCGTATAGTCGACGGGCTGTTCCGTCGCCCCCTTCAGGAGCCCTCATGCAAACCATCACGCCCTTTCTCTGGTTCGACGGCGCGGCCGAGGCAGCCGCTGAGCACTACGTCTCGATCTTCCCCAACTCGCGCATCGTCCAGATCACGCGCTACAGCGAAGCGGGTCGGGAACAGCACGGTCAAACCCCCGGGACGGCGATGACGGTCGAATTCGAACTCGACGGTCAGCGTTTCACCGCGCTCAACGGCGGGCCGCATTTCACGTTCAGCCCGGCGGTATCTTTCGTCGTGCATTGCAAGACGCAGGCCGAGGTCGATCATTATTGGGACAAACTCGGCGCAGGCGGGCCGGCGGAAGCGCAACAGTGCGGCTGGCTTGCCGACCGCTACGGCCTGTCGTGGCAGATCGTGCCGGATCGGTTGATCGAACTGCTGACCCACCCCGATCCAGACAGGGCCGGTCGCGCGATGCAGGCTATGCTGGGCATGAAGAAACTCGACATCGCCGCGCTCGAGCGCGCGGCGGCAGGCTGAACACCGAGGCGCGCACATCATGGTCAAGAAGATTTTCGTCAATTTGCCCGTTGCCGATCTGAAAGCATCCATCGCCTTCTTTGCCCGGCTGGGCTTCACCTTCAACCCCGAGTTCACCGACGATACCGCCACCTGCATGATCGTCGGCGAGAACATCTTCGCCATGCTGCTCATGCGCGAGCGTTTCGCCGGCTTCGCGCCGCATCCGCCCGTCGATGCGCACGCCGCGACCGAGGTGCTGCTGGCCCTGCAACTGGAGTCGCGCGCGGCGGTGGATGCGATGGTCAAGGAAGCCGTGGCCGCCGGCGGCAACACCTACAGCGCGCCGCAGGATCACGGCTTCATGTACCAGCATGGCTTCCAGGACCGGGACGGACACGTTTGGGAAGTGTTTCAGATGAATCCCCCGCCGGAAGGCTGAGATGTCCTGGAGCGATGGCGATGACACCTCTCGTCTCAGGACGAACAGATTCCCAGCGTATGCTTCGAGGAGCCGTTGAGCCCATGGCGAGCCTGGCACGATGAGCGCACCTCGCAGCGCGGTCGGCGACACGCTCGCGGCGATCTGGCACATCGAATCGGCCAGGGTCGTCGCTGCCGTCGCGCGGCTTACGCGCGACCTGGGCGTGGCGGAGGAGTGCGCGCAGGACGCGCTGGTGGCGGCGCTGGAACACTGGCCCGCCGAGGGCCTGCCGGACAATCCCGCCGCCTGGCTGACTGCGGCGGCGAAACGGCGCGCCCTCGACATGCTGCGCCATCGCGCGCAGGCGGCGCCCAAGCACGCCGAACTTGCCGTCGAGATCGACACGCAGCATGCGATCCGCGAAGCCGACTTCGCCGAGATGGTGGACGCTGCGCTCGACGACGACATCGGCGACGACCTGCTGGCACTCGTCTTCACCGCCTGCCACCCGCTGCTGTCGCCCGAGGCGCGCGCGGCGCTGACCCTGAAGGTGGTCGGCGGCCTCGCGGTGGAAGAGATCGCGCGCGCCTATCTCAAGCCGCCTGCCACCATCGCGCAGCGCATCGTGCGCGCCAAGCGCACGCTGGCCGAAGCACGCGTGCCCTTCGAGACGCCGCGCGGCGCGGAACTGCACACGCGGCTGCCATCGGTGCTGGAAGTGCTCTACCTGATCTTCAACGAGGGCTACGCCGCCACGGCCGGCGACGACTGGACGCGCCCCGCGCTGTGCGAGGAAGCGCAGCGTCTGGCGCGCGCACTCGCGAGCCGGCTGCCCGAGGTCGCCGAGGTGCATGGTCTGCTCGCGCTGATGGAAATCCAGGCCTCGCGGCTCGCCGCGCGCATCGACGCCAACGGCGATCCTGTCCTGCTGCTGGAGCAGGATCGCAGCCGCTGGGATCACCTGCTGATCCGGCGCGGGCTGGCGGCGCTGGATCACGCACGGTCCTTGCCGGGGCCGCTGGGCGCACACACTCTGCAGGCCGCCATCGCTGCCTGCCATGCCCAGGCCGCCACCGCTGCCGATACCGACTGGGCGCGCATCGCTGCGCTTTACGACGCCCTGGCGCAGGTCGCGCCTTCGCCGGTGGTGGCGCTCAACCGCGCCGTCGCCGTCGGCATGGCTTTCGGTCCGGCGGCGGGGCTGGAGCTGGTCGAGACGCTGGTTGGCGAACCCGCGCTCAAGGACTACCACCTCTTGCCGGCGGTGCGCGGCGATTTGCTGGCTAAGCTGGATCGGATCGAAGAGGCGCGTGCCGAATTCGCGCGTGCCGCGCAGCTGGCGCAGAACGCGCGGGAGCGCGCTTTGCTGCTGGCGCGGGCGGCAGGGGGTAATGGTAAGCAGTGAGTGGCAAGCGGTAAGCAGTAGTTAGGCCGACATCCGAACATGCGAGAGGAGAATCATGAGCAAAGTGTTCGTCAACATTGGACTTAGTCTCGATGGCTACATGGCACCGGAAGGAATGACCATGGAGCATTGGGACACGCCTGAGTATAAGAACTGGGGAGCCAAGTGGGGTGCGCTGATGGCCTGGATCCTCAATCAGCAGTACTTCCGCGAGAACCTCAAGCTCGGACCAGGGGGAGAGACCGGCCCGGTCAATGACCTGCTTCGCAGCACCACGGAGCGCATCGGTGCCAACGTCATGGGCAAGCGAATGTTCGACCAAGGCGAGGTCGCCTGGCCAGAGGAGGCCCCGTTTCACACACCGGTATACGTTCTTACCCATGAGAAACGCGAACCCTGGGTGCGCCCAGGTGGGACGACCTTCTACTTCATCAATGACGGGCCGGAGCGTGCCCTGGAGCTGGCTCGGGAATCCGCAGGCAGTTGTGATATTCGTATCGCGGGTGGGGCGGATGTGATCCAGCAGTACCTGAACCTGGGCGTCGTCGACGAGCTGGAAATCGCCTTGGCACCCGTGTTGTTCGGCGGCGGGCGGCGTCTCTTCGAGAACCTGCGCGAGCCCGGGCCGCAGTTTCGCATTGACAGGGTTCTTGATGGTCCAGCCGCCACGCACTTGCGCTATGTGCGTCAGTGAGGGCGGCCTAACAACCGGTTGCAGCGCGCTACGCGGCCCGCCGCTGAACCGGAACGATGAAAGGCTCTGCTTTCACAGCTCACAGCTCACCCCTGCATCTGCCCGCCCTTGTTCGACGCCACCACCTGCAGCGGCTGCGGCTGTCCTTCCCATTCGAAGGGAGGCAGGTTGTTCAGCGCTTGCCGCAGGCCTTCGTTCCAGGCATCGCCCAGCGCGCGGTAATAGGTGTGGTCTTCGGCGAGCAGCAGGCGGCGGCCGCCATCGAGGGCGTCGGCGTTGTAGATCAGCAGTTCGACCGGCGGGCCGACGGTGAGATTGGAGCGGATGGTCGAGTTGATCGACACCAGGGCGCAGCGTGCAGCCTGTTCCAGCGGCGTGTCGGGGCGGATGACGCGGTCGAGGATGGGTTTGCCGTACTTGGTTTCGCCGATCTGCAGGAAGGGATGGGCATTCGATTCGTGGATGTGGTTGCCTTGCGGATAGACCATGTAGATCTCGGGCGCCTGGTCGGCGATCTGGCCGCCGAAGATGAAGGTGGCCTCGAAATTGGTATTGGCGGTGTCGCGCGCCGCCTGGGTGCGCTGCACTTCGGTGGAGACGGTGCCGACGTAATCGACAGCATCGCTCATCGAGTACATGCTGGACAGGCAGGGCTGGTTGCCCAGCCGGCAATCGTCGCGCAGACGTTTCACCACGCTCTGCGTGGTGGCGAGATTGCCCGCCGCCAGCAGCACGAACATGCGATCGCCCGGCTGCACGAAGGTGTGCATCTTGGAATAGGTGCTGACGTGGTCGATGCCGGCGTTGGTGAGCGAGTCGGACGCGAAAACCAGTCCGCTGTCGGTCTTGATGGCGACGCAGTAAGTCATGGCAGGGGGAATTCAGTGAGCCGGTCTTCATCCTGCCTGCATTCCGGCTCCGACTCAAGCGTTTGCCGGAAGTGGCGCCCCGCGCGGGCGCCCAGTCAGGCCGGTCAGCGTCCCTCGGGCAGCACGATGTTGACTTCGAGCACTTCGTAATTGCCCTGTTTCTCGAGTCCCACCTTGATGTCGTCGGGGTTGACCGGGAAATACTTGGAAATCACCGCGACCAGATCCTTCTGCAGGTCGGGCAGGAATTCCGGGCCGGACGCGCAGGTGCGTTCGTGCGCGATGATGAGCTGCAGGCGCTCTTTGGCGACCGAGGCGGTGGATTTCTTTTCGCCGAAAATGAGGGAGAGCCAGGACATGTCACTTGCCTCCGAACAGACGCTTGATCAGGCCCGGTTTTTCGTAGTCGACGAAACGCAGCGGGTGTGTCTCGCCGAGGAAACGGCCGATCGCATCTTGGTAGGCATCGGCCACCGGGGTGCCTTTCTGGTGGATCGCCGGGATGCCCTGGTTGGACGCCTGCAGCACGACTTCGGATTCTGGGATGACGCCGAGCAGCGGAATCCGCAGCAGTTCCTGGATGTCGGTGTAGGTCAGCATCTCGCCTTCGGCTGCGCGCTTCGGCGAATAGCGAGTGACGAGCAGGTGCTCCTTGACCGGTTCGCGGCCTTCGATGGCGCGGCGGCTCTTCGATTGGATGATGCCGAGGATGCGGTCGGAGTCGCGCACCGACGAGACTTCCGGGTTGGTGACCACGATGGCCTGGTCGGCGAAGGTCAGCGCCATCACTGCGCCGTGCTCGATGCCGGCGGGCGAGTCGCAGACGATGTAGTCGAAGCCCTGGTGTTCCAGTTCCTTCAGCACCTTCTCCACGCCTTCCTCGGTGAGCGCGTCCTTGTCGCGCGTCTGCGAGGCGGGCAGCACGAAGAGATTCTCGCAGTGCTTGTCCTTGATCAGCGCTTGGTGCAGGTTGGCGTCGCCCTGGATCACGTTGACGAAGTCGTACACCACGCGGCGCTCGCAGCCCATGATGAGGTCGAGGTTGCGCAGGCCGACGTCGAAGTCGATCACCGCCGTTTTGAAGCCGCGCAGCGCCAGGCCGCTGGCGATCGAGGCGCTGGTGGTGGTCTTGCCGACGCCGCCCTTGCCGGAGGTGACAGTGATAATGGTGGTCACGGAGCTTCCTTTTTTACGTGAGGTTAGAGAGGTTCGATGACGATCTGGCTGGCGTCGGCCAGGCGGATTTGCGCCGGTTTCTTCGCCACGGCGGCATCCGGTGCGGATTCGAAGGTGCGGTACACGCCGGCGATCGACACCAGTTCGGCCTCGAGCTGCGTGGTGAAGATGCGCGCCGAGGTATCGCCGCGCGCGCCGGCGAGCGCGCGGCCCTTGAGCGGCGCGTAGACGTGGATGCTGCCGTCGGCGATCACTTCTGCGCCGGGATTGACTGCGGCCAGCACCACGATGTCGCCGCCCGCCGCATAGACGCGCTGGCCGGAGCGGAGCGGCTTGTCGATGATGCGGGTGGGGGCTGCGGCCGCTGCGGCAGGTTCAGGCGCGGGTTCGGGAACCGGCTCGGGCGCAGGTTCGGCAGCGACGACGGCCGGCGCCGGTGCAGCATCGTTCAGCACCAACAGTCCGGCCTGTTGGGCGGCGGCGGCCAGTTCGGCCGACGCGTTCTGCACCGCGAACGGATTCAGGCCGCGGCTTTTTAGTTCCTGCGCCAGCCACGCCCAGTCGGGCGAAGGCGCGTCGGCCGGCAGGCGCCCGCATTCGAACACCGCGGCCTCGCCGCCGAAAAAATCCGGCGTCGCGGCGAACAGCGTGGAAATGTGGGTGTCCAGCGCGGCGTGCTCGGCGCTGTTGAGGATGACCTGGATCCCGGCGAGCCGCGTGGTCTTCAGTTCCAGCGCGGGCGCGGGGCGGGGCTCACGTCGGCGCGGCATGGCGGGCAGGGGGATGGAAATTCACAAAACGGACGGTTCGAAAGCAACCCCGAGAGTCTAGCCGCACCGGCCACGCGGGGCAAGGCGCGTTGCCCCGGACCTGTGTTCAGGCCGCTTCCTTGGGCCGCATCTGGCGGCTGTAAAGGAATTCCAGCACCTTGCTGCGCAGCGCATGATAGCGCGGGTCGTGCGCCAGCTGCAGGCGGTCGCGCGGGCGCGGCAGGTCGACGCTGAGGACTTCGCCGATGGTGGCGGCCGGGCCGTTGGTCATCATCACGATGCGGTCTGACAGCAGCACTGCCTCGTCGACGTCGTGGGTCACCATGATGACCGTGCTTTGGGTCGCGGCGACGATCTTCATCAACTCGTCCTGCAGGTGGGCGCGGGTCAGCGCATCGAGCGCGCCGAAGGGTTCGTCCATCAGCAGCACCTTGGGCTCCATCGCCAGCGCGCGGGCAATGCCGACGCGCTGCTTCATGCCGCCGGAGATTTCGCCCGGCAGCTTGGTCGCAGCGTGGGTCAAGCCGACGAGCTCCAGCGCGGCCGTGGTGCGCGCCTTCAGCTGCGCTTTCGATTCGCTGGCACCGAACACTTTTTCCACCGCGAGATAAACGTTCTCGAATGCGGTGAGCCAGGGCAGCAGCGAGTGGTTCTGGAACACCACCGAACGCTCCGGCCCCGGCCCCTTGATCTCCTTGTTGGCGAGCAGCAGCACGCCTTCGGTGGCGTCGAGCAGGCCCGCCACCAGGTTGAGCAGGGTGGACTTGCCGCAGCCGGAGTGGCCGATCAGCGCGATGAACTCGCCCTGATCGACATTGAGGTCGATGTCGGTGAGCGCGGTGAACTTGCCTTTTTTGGTGTTGAACACCATGCCGGCGTTTTCGATCTGGACGTAGGATTGCATGTCTTTCTCCGTGAGGGGTGAGGCGTTAGGCGTGAGGAGGGGCGTGCGTGCGGGTTCGCCTCACGCCTCACTCCTTACGCCTTACTCGTAGGAAAACCGCTTGGCCAGCAGCATCAGCGCCTGTTCGAGCAGCAGCCCGACGATGCCGACGATGAAGATGGCGATGATGATGTGGGCGACGTTGAGGTTGTTCCACTCGTCCCATACCCAGAAGCCGATGCCGACGCCGCCGGTGAGCATCTCTGCGGCGACGATGACCAGCCAGGCCACGCCGATCGACAGGCGCACACCGGTCAGCACGTAGGGCAGGACGGCCGGGAACAGGATCTTGGTGAAGACCTTGAACTCCGACAGGTTGAGTACGCGCGCGACGTTCATGTAGTCCTGCGGGATGCGCTGCACGCCGGCGGCGGTGTTCAGCACCATCGGCCAGATGCTGGAGATGAAGATCACCCAGATCGACGCCGGCTCGGCCTTCTGCAGCACCAGCAGGCCGATCGGCAGCCAGGCCAGCGGCGACACCGGGCGCAGGATGCTGATGATGGGCGACAGCATGCGGTTGAGGAAGTCGAAGCGGCCGACCATGAAGCCGAGCGGAATCCCCACCACGGCGGCGGCGCCGAAGCCCATGCCGACACGGTACAGCGAGTTGAGGATGTTCCAGCCGATGCCCTGGTCGTTGGGCCCCTTGTTGTAGAACGGATCGGAAAACAGTTCCACCGCCGAATGCCAGGTTTCCAATGGTCCGGGGATGTTCTTGACGCTATGGGAGATCAGCCCCCACAGGCCGATGAACAGCAGCATGCCGAGCAAGGGCGGGATGGCGTTCCTGAACAGGGTCAGCGTGCCCTCGACGAGACGCTTGCCCGATTCGGTTTCGAAATAGGGTGTCCGGCGGGTGGGGGCGGCCGCCGCCGGTACCGGGGGCGTCGGGGCGATATCCTCGCCCGACAGGATGTCGTTCAGATTTTCGGTGGTTGCATTGACTGCGCTCATATCGCACTCCTGAGTGTTTACGCGGCGGCGGTGGCGGCCTGCTTCATGGCGGATGCCAGCGTGTCATAGGCTTCCGCCCACGCCGCCTGGACGGCCGGGGTGAACTGCTCGCCCAACCCTTCGCCCAGGGTCCAGATCAGCGCGCTGCCGACGGTGTCGTAGTGCGCTTCGGTCACGCCGTACGCGACGTGCCGACGCCCCAGATCCTGGACTGCGCCGAGAATGGGGCCCAACTGGTCCAGGCTGACGACGGCCGTGTTGATCATTGCCATGAGCTTGCGGCCCTGTTCGACCATGTCGCCCCTGAACAGGCTGCGTAGCGACGGGTCCAGTTCGAACAGCTGGCCATAGAACAGCTGGGCTGCGGTGTCCTTGATCGGCAGGACCTGCTGCCAGCTGCTGCGCACCAGTGCGATTTTGTCGGGGGTCATGGCCATTCCTTTCTTCAATCAGGCCTTGATCTTGAAACTGTCGGCGTAGGCCTTGGGATTCTTGCCGTCCCACACCACGCCGTCGATCAGCTTGCTGCTGCGCATGTCGGACTTCGGCAACGGCGTCTTCGTCATTGCGGCGGCCTGCTTGTAGATGTCGATGCGGTTGACCTTTTTCGCCACCGCCAGATAGTCGGGGTGCTCCTTCAACAGCCCCCAGCGCTTGTGCTGGGTGAGGAACCACATGCCGTCCGACAGGTAGGGGAAGCCTACCGCGCCATTGTTGTAGAACTTCATGTAGTTGGGATCCGTCCACTTCCTGCCGATGCCGTTGTCGTACTGGCCGAGCATGCGGTCCTCGAGCGAATCGAAGTCGGTGTTGACGTAGGACTTGGCCGAGATGATCTTCGCCACCTCCGAACGATTGCTCATGGTGTCGATGTACTTGGCTGCATCGAGGATCGCGGCCGTCATCGCACGTGCGGTGTTCGGATATTTCGCGACGAATTCGGCGGTGGTGCCGAGCACCTTCTCCGGGTGGTCCTTCCAGATATCCTGCGAGGTCACGGCGGTGAAACCGATGTTGTCGCGGATCGCGCGCGCGTTCCACGGCTCGCCCACGCAGAAGCCGTCCATGTTGTCGACGCGCATGTTGGCGATCATCTGCGGGGGCGGCACGGTGATGACCTTGGTCTGGGTGAAGGGGTTGATGCCATACGCCGCCAGCCAGTAGTACAGCCACATCGCGTGGGTGCCGGTGGGGAAGGTCTGGGCGAAGGTGTATTCCTTCGGTTCGGCGGCGATGAGCTTGGCGAGCGTGGCGCCGTCGGTCACGCCCTTGGCCTTCAGCTGGTTCGACAGCGAAATCGCCTGACCGTTGTTGTTGATCGTGGCGAGCACCGCCATGTCCTTCTTTGGCCCGCCGATTCCCATTTGTACACCGTAGATCAGGCCGTACAGCACGTGTGCGGCGTCGAGTTCGCCGTTCACCAGCTTGTCGCGCACCGCCGCCCACGAGGCTTCCTTCGAGGGCGTGATGGTGAGGCCGTATTTCTTGTCGAAGCCCTTCACCGACGAGATCACCACCGACGCGCAGTCGGTCAGCGGAATGAAGCCGATGTTGAGGTTGGGTTTCTCGGGCGCGTCGGAACCGGCGGCCCAGGCACCCTGGCGCACGCCGGGCGGCACCATGGCCATGAGGGCGGCGGCGACGGAAAGTCCGGTGGTCTTTTTCATGAAATCACGCTTGCTCTGGTTTTGTACGAGGGGTTTGTCCTGGATGTCGCTCACGGTGTGTTCTCCCAATGCCCAGCGGGCATAAATAAAAAAAGGCGTCGCCTTCAGGGCGGACGCCTTTGTCCAGTGATGAATGATTTGACGGTCACGCTGAAAGCCACATCGTTGCGACTGTTCAGTCCAGGTTTAGCAACCGCCGTGCCAGCTACCAAAAATCCTTGTATTGCATGGGGTTTTCAGAAAATCGGCTTGGTCGCGGGCCGTTGTATAACGGAAATTCGTGCACCCATGCGGGGCATGTTTTCAGTGCTGTGCACCAATCGGGGTTGCTCGCATCACGCCAGCGGCTTCTGCAAAATCTGCCGCGCGATGTCGGCCAGTTTCAGGCCGCGATCCATCGCCGCGCGCCGCATCTCGCGATAGACCTCGGGTTCCGATGCGCCGGTCTGCTTGATGAGGAGTGCCTTGGCCTGGTCGATCAGTTTGCGTTCCGACAATTCGAGGCGCGTCTGTTCCAGCTGGTCGTGCAGCGCCTGGAAGGCCTCGAAGCGCGACACCGCGACATCGAGGATCGGACGGATGCGCGCCGGGTCGAGTCCGTCGACCACATACGACGTCACCCCCGCCTGCGTGGCCGCGCGGATCGAATCCGGGCTGCCGTCGCCGGTGAACATCACGATCGGGCGCGGACAATCCTGGTTCACCACGCAGATGTGCTCCAGCGTGTCGCGGTCGGGCGAGTCCTGAGCGATGATCACTACGTCCGGCCGCAGCGCCTGGATCTGCACGTCCAGGCTGCGCGCCGAATTCAGCGTGGCTGTCACTACGCAGCCCGCCGCTTCCAGTGCCGGTACCAGCATCGCCAGCCGCTCGGGCTGGTTTTCAACAATCAGTACGCGCATGTCTGCTTCATGTCTTGGGGGCTCCAAAAAAAGGCGGCCTCCGGAGAGGCCGCAAAATCGGAGGAGACTGCCTGAGCAACCTGGCCTTGCGGTTTGGATACTCAATCAGAATGTAGCAGGGGGCGTGCCAGCTTTTAGAGTGGTTAATTATCAAATGCTTATGTGTTTTTTGGACGTGCAGGATGCGGATCGCGCTGAACGGTTGTGGTGCATGAACAAGGAAAACGGGTTCAAAACGGGGCACATTTCGGGCCTTCGCAGCGCTTCAAACCGATGGGTTGTCGCCTGTCGCCTGCGCATTCAGCGCGGCCGGTGGCGTGGCGGCCTGTCAGGGTGCCGCCGGTGCGGCATCCTGACAGGCCGGTAATAGATCGGCTGGGGTACATAAACCGGCTTTTCGATCACGATGGGCGCCGGTGGGAACTGCATTGCGCGGAGCCGGGCTTCCTCGGCCTCACGGGCTTCCTGCTCGCGGCGCCGGGCTTCCAGTTCGCTGGCCTGTTCCTGCATTCTTTTCGCCCGCCCCGCGGCCTGCCGGGTTTCTTCGGCGGAGGGTTGCGGCGGGATCTCGACTGTCCGTGCCCTGGTCCCCGCAGGGGGCGGGAAGGAGGAATAGGTCACATGCCCCGCAGTGTCCATCCATTGGTAGAGCGGGGCGGCACAGGCTGCTTGCGTGGCGAGCCCGGCAAGCAGCAGGGGAAAGGCATAGCGTGAAATCATCGTGGCCCCAATCAGCCCGGCTCGCGTGTGGGGTGGCCGGAATCATGTCGCATCGACGAAAGGGCATCTTTGCCTTGTTCATTTTAGGCGATGGGCGTCCGGCGCCTGATCCCGCTCGCCATTTTTTATGCGCAGCGCATCTCCGGCGTCAGCTTCATCCATTTCATCAGCCAGGCTTTCGACCGTGCGCGCGCATGCCGCGCGGCAATCTTCTCCTCCGGGGTCTGGTCGGGACGGAAGTCGAACGCGCGTCGCGCCATTGGGTATTCCTGCCATTCCACCGGCACGCCGCGCTCCCACAGCGCATAGAACGCGCGGCCGCCATTCATGCGGCGCAGTTCGTAATCGGCATCGCCGATGAGATACAGGATCGGCGTGGTGATCTGCATGATCTCGGGCGCAATGCGGAACAACTGGTCGGGCTCCGGTGCATTGGGGTTCTGCATGTGGCCGTAGTAGCTGACGATGGCGGCGATGTCCGGACCGCGTTTGGCTGCCAGCCGGATGGCGTAGTAGGGACCGCGCGACAGGCCGACGATGCCGACCGGCTGCTTGCAGGCATTGGGCAGCGACTTCAGGTAGTCCAGTCCGGCCTCCACGTCCATTTCGGTGTCGGGGTTGTGTGCCGAGGGCCAGCGTTCGATGAAGCGGCCGCTCTGCCAGTCCGGGGCGACGACGAGGAAGCCCTGTTCGGCGAGTTCGCGCACGTGGGCGCGCTCGTCGCCTTCGTAGCCGCGTTTGGCATGGATGAACAGCACCGGCGGGAAAGGGCCCTTGCCCTCGGGCGTGGCGACTTCGACCGGCACTTCGGTGCCGTCGGCGGACTTGATCGTGGTCTTGCTCAGTTCGACCGCCTGGACGAAGGTCGGTGCAGCCAGCGCCGATGCTAAGATGGCGGCCGCGATGACACGTCTTTTCATGGTCTTCTCCTGTCGTTTTTCTGGCCTTCATTCTAGGCCAGCGCACCCGATTTCCTGTGCAGTCCAAACGTACTCTTCAGGGTATGGTTTCCCTGAAAAACATAAGCGCCCTCAAGGGCATAAATACCCTGAAGGGCACAAGCACCCTGAAGGGCACAAGCACCCGTGAGCGCTTCCTTCGACGAGCCGACGATTCCGCCACGACTGCGGCGACCGCTGGCAGCCGTGTGGATTTCGCTGGGTCTGCACGCGGCGGTGATTGCGCTGGTGCAGGTGGCGCCGCCCGCGGGGATCAGCGTGGAGGCGCCTGTGATCGAGGTGCGCCTGGTGTCGACGCATGCCGCACCGCCCGCTGCTGAAACGCCGCCTTCATCGCCTGCCGTCCGGCAGCCGGATGCGGCGCCGGTGACAACGCTCGCACCGAATGCGGCGCCGGAAGCGCTGCCCGTGGCCAAGCCTGCTGCACCGCCGCCTTCGCCGCCCGTCGAGACCCCGCATGACGTGCCGCAGCCTGCTGCCCCCGTCGCTCCCGCAGCTGCGTCGGCACCGTCGGCCGCGCCAGCGCCGGCGCCTCCGGCGGCCCTCGCCAGTTCGGTCGATCTCACCTATTACAGGGCGCGCGATCTCGATGTGCAGCCGCGCGCCCTGCGCGTCATCCGGCCGGAATACCCGGATACGGCCGACCGCCGGAAGCTGTCCGGCACGCTGCGCCTGCAGTTGAAGCTGGAAGCCGATGGCCGCGTCAGCGACATCGAAGTCGTGAGCGCGACCCCGCCCGGGCTGTTCGAGGAATCGGCGATCAAGGCGTTTCGCGATGCGCGTTTTGCCCCGGCGCAGAAGAACGGCCACCCGGTACGCGCGCTGGTGGTGATCGAGGTGGTGTACGACTGGGCCGGTCAACCCCGCTAGAACCGCGGCAGGCCGCAGGATTCAAGATGCGTGCGGTGCGGCGAGGCCTTGCAGGATGGGGCAGTCGGGGCGGCGGTCGCCGTGACAGGCCTGTGCCAGCGCGACGAGGGTGGTGCGCATCTCGGTCAGCGCGGCGATGCGGGCGTCGAGGTCGACGATGTGGGCTTCGGCCAGATGCTTGACGTCGGCGCTGGCGCGCTCGGGATCGTCCCACAGCGACAGCAGTTGCCGGATCTGTTCGAGCGGAAACCCGAGGTCGCGCGCACGGCGGATGAAGCGCAGCAGGTGAACGTCGCGTTCGTGATATTGCCGGTAGCCCGCCAGGGTGCGCGGGCTGGTGTGGAACAGACCGATACTCTCGTAGTGGCGGATCATCTTGGCCGACACGCCACTGCTGCGAGCTGCTTCGCCGATATTCATTTGGAGGGCCGCCAGCGCTTGAGCGTCAGCGCGTTCGTCACCACGCTGACGCTGGAAAACGCCATCGCCGCGCCGGCGATCACCGGATTCAGAAAGCCGAGCGCCGCGAGCGGGATGCCGACCACGTTGTAGACGAAGGCCCAGAACAGGTTCTGCCGGATCTTGGCGTAGGTGCGTTTGGAAATGTCGATGGCGTCGGCGACCAGCGCCGGGTCGCCGCGCATCAGTGTGATGCCGGCGGTGTGCATGGCGACGTCGCTGCCGGAAGACATGGCGATGCCGACGTCGGCGGCGGCGAGCGCCGGGGCGTCGTTGATGCCGTCGCCCACCATCGCCACCGTGACGCCCGGCGTTTTCAACTGGCCCACGTGCGCGGCCTTGTCGGCCGGCAGGACTTCGGCCAGTACGCTGTCGATACCGAGTGCGGTTGCAGCCGTTTGCGCGGCGCCGCGGTTGTCGCCGGTGAGCATGACGGTGCGGATGCCTTGCGCTTTCAGGCTGGCCACGCCTGCAGCGGCGCCGGCCTTGACCGCGTCGCCGAAGGCCAGCAGCCCGAGCGCGCGGCGATCGCTGGCACGTGCCAGCCACGACACGCTGCGGCCGGCTGCTTCCAGCTCGGCTGCCGCGGCATCGAACGCTGCGGTATCGACGCCGTTCTCGTCCATCAGCCGGCGATTGCCCAGCCACAGCGTTTCGCCGTTCACTTCGCCGGCGATGCCGCGCCCCGGCAGCGCCTGTTGTGCCCGCGCGGGCACCGGCGTAACGGAAGCCGCCGCGGCCTCGGCCAGCACTGCTCGCGCGAGCGGGTGCTCGCTGCCCGCCTGCAGCCCGGCAGCGATGGCCAATACTGCATTTCGGTTGCTGCCGTTCGCCGCATACGACTCCACAGGGGCTTCAGCCCCTGGCGGATCGGAGTCCTTCAGGGCCACGCAGGCGGCGACGTGCGGCGTGCCGTCGGTGAGGGTGCCGGTCTTGTCGAACACCACCGTGCTGATCCGGTGCGCCAGTTCCAGCGCTTCGGCGTCCTTGATCAGGATGCCGTGGCGCGCGGCGACGCCGGTACCCGCCATGATCGCAGTTGGGGTGGCGAGCCCCAGCGCGCACGGACAGGCGATCACCAGCACCGCCACCGCATTGAGGATGGCCTGTTCGGCATTGCCGCCCCACGCCCACCAGGCGACGAAGGTGACGAGGGCGATGCCCATCACCACCGGCACGAACACCGCGCTCACCTTGTCGACCAGTCTTTGAATCGGCGCCTTGGCGGCCTGCGCGTTCTCCACCAGACGGATGATGCGCGCCAGCGTGGTCTCGGTCCCCACCGCCGTGGTGCGCGCGACCAGCACGCCCTGCGCGTTGATGGCGCCGCCGGTCAGCGCGTCGCCCGGCTGCTTGTCGACCGGCAGCGATTCGCCGGTGAGCAGGGATTCGTCGACCTGACTATTTCCCTCAACCACCTCGCCGTCCACCGGCACCCGCTCGCCGGGGCGGATCACCACCACGTCGCCGACGCGGATCGCGTCGATCGGCATATCGCGATCGACGCCATCGAGACGCACACGGGCGGTCGTCGGGCGCAGGGCCTGCAGGGCGCGGATGGCTTCGGTGGTCTGGCGCTTGGCACGTGCCTCCAACCATTTACCGAGCAGCACCAGGCTGATGACTACTGCCGAGGCCTCGAAATACAGGTGCATGGCGTCGGCATGCGCCAGCAGCAGGTATAGGCTCAGGCCGTAGGCTGCGCTGGTGCCGACCGCCACCAGGAGGTCCATATTGCCGCTGCCGGCGCGCAGCGCCTTCCAGCCCGCGCGGTAAAAGCGCGCGCCGAGCCAGAACTGCACCGGGGTGGCGAGCGCCAGTTGCAGCCAGCCCGGCAGCATCCAGTGCGCGCCGGCCAGGCTGCCGAGCATCGGCGCGATCAGCGGCAGCGACAATCCGATCGCCAGTGCGACCGGCCACCAGTCGGGCAGCGAGCGGGCTGGCGCGGCCGGGGCTGCACTGGCGGATTGCGGCAGCTGCGCGCCGTAGCCGGCGCGTTCCACTGCGGCGATCAGCGCCGCGGCCGAGGCGCCCTGTGTCAGTTTCACGGTCGCCTGCTCGGTCGCCAGGTTGACGCTGGCGTCGAGCACGCCTGGCACCTTGCTCAGGGCTTTTTCCACCCGCGCCGAACAGCTTGCGCAGGTCATGCCGCTGATGTCGAGGGTGCAGGATTCGGCCGGCACGCTGAAGCCGGCCTTCTCGATGGCACGCTGCACCGACGCCATGTCCGTATCGCCGGAAACCGTGGCGGTTTCGGTGGCCAGGTTCACCGTCGCCTCGGTCACACCGGGCAATTGCCTGAGCACCTTCTCCACCCGCGCTGCGCAGCTCGCGCAGGTCATGCCCTCGATGCCGACAGATAAGGGGCTGGTCATATGCAAACTCCTGAGGATATGGTTGAGTGCACCATAAACCTTGCCATCATGGCAAGGTCAAGCGGTCCCCGCACCGGATTCGGATCAGGGGGTGCGCTCCACGGCAATACCCGTTCTAGACTTTGGAATCCCGTCACATGCAAACGTTTCAGGGCGTGCGGCGGTTCGCCAGCGAAAGGCCAGCGCCTGTAAGGTCCCTCCGACATTTTTTCGGCCTATTCCTACGCAGGCCTCAATCAGCTTCCGACTGTATCGGTCCTGCCCGTCCCCCACACTTCTCCCACAGGCTCGGTCCCCCTGGATTTTTACCTGTGCCGCAGGCGCGAATGAGGGGAACGCGGGCTTGACACGCCTGGCATCCGCCGCGCGTGCATCGTAGACAGACAGGAGACGCGACATGAAATCCAGCACAAGCAAATCCAAATCCAGGATCCAGGGCGAGGGGGATTATGACTCGGCCAGAAAATACGACGAGCAGGCTCACGCCTTTGCCGCGTCCGGCAAGGTCGAGCAAGCGGCCAGGCAAGCCGCCCCGCGCAATGCGCAGGAGAAGGACGAAATGCGCAAGGCCGAGGCCGAAGGACGTGCGCACGCCAAAGGCCAGCCTCATGCCGGGCAGGACGAGGGTTCACCGGGTCGTCCCAGGCCTGCCAAGGAAGCGCCCGGCAAGCATCCCCAGGGACGCAATCCCACCCCGGAGAAGCTTCCGGGGCGCTGAACCGGTTGAAGCATTCTGTGCCCGCTTTTCTCTCGTTCAACGTGCTTAATCAAATCAGGAGATTTCCATGAACATGCTTTCCACCAGCCCCATCCTTTCATCCAGCACGATCTCCGGCGACAAGGTCGTCAACCGCCAGGGAGAAGACCTGGGCGACATCAAGGATCTGATGATCGACGTGGACAACGGTCGTGTCGCCTATGCCGTCCTCGAGTTCGGCGGCCTTCTCGGCCTCGGCAGCAAGCTGTTCGCCGTACCGCTGTCAGCCATGGAGCTCGATCCCGAGAACCATCGCTTCATCTTCGACCAGAGCAAGGAAGCGCTCGAGAACGCGCCCGGCTTCGACAAGAATCATTGGCCGAATTTCTCCGACCGCGACTGGGGCTCGGACGTCCATGCGCATTATGGCGTCCGGCCGTATTGGGAATGACCACGATCGCCATGACGTGTCGGGGCGGATCTGGCACTCATTTTTCCTGCCGCTGGTGTGATGCGATCCCTTCTCGGTTGCCGGGGCCAATTAGGTCCCCCGGCCAGATCCTCGCAGGATTTTCGGTTTAGGCGCTTCAATGAACGATACGACCCAATGGGGTGTCTGCATTGCTTGCAAGTGGTGGCAGCTCGAACCCGGCGCCCTCCTGGAGAACGCTACGCACGGCGTGTGCATCGATCAGAATCTTCAACCGTATCTGCTTCGCGTGTCGGCACGCAGCGGGTGCAATCGCTACGTGCAGGGAGAGCCTGCACGCGCGGTGGGGTCCGGGGCGTGTCCGCCCACCGCCGAACCGGTTCGCTGACCCCGATCCGGCTGCCTTCGCGGGCACATCATGAAAAGTCGGTCGGATGGTCCGCGTTATTCCGGCACCGGTGCGCGGCCGCACCGCCGCGGCGCCATGACGCGGCGCACGATCATTTCATCAACCATTCTCGGAGGGACATCATCATGCCGAGAGGGGATAAATCGAAGTACACCGACAAGCAAAAGCGCCAGGCCGTACATATCGAGGAAGGCTATCGCCAGCAAGGCGTATCCCGGGACGAGGCCGAGGCACGTGCGTGGGCCACCGTCAACAAAATGACGGGGGGCGGCAAGAAGAGCGGCTCTGGCCGCGGCAAGGCGGTCGATACGTCACCGGCCCGCAAGGGCGGGCGAGCGGGCGGCGCGGCCTCGGCCTCGCGCACCGCGGCCGAACGCAGCGCGTCGGCGAAAAAGGCTGCACAAACACGCGCCCGCAATGCCGCGGCGAGGAAGGCGGGCGCTTGAAAGAGGCCTGGCGGCCTGTGGTGCAGGGCCTGAGCCGGATAACGTGTCCCGCCACGGTTCCCCGCCCGCTGCGTCAGCTTTCGCCTACATCGGCACCCGCGAATGCTGACAACTTTCTCAGTGGGAGCGGATGGTGGGCGAAGGGGCGGGAACCTAGAGTGTGATCACGCCGAATCGTGCGTCAGGGGCTTCCGCCTCGCGCAGGATGCGGCCGCTCGATTTCCGCGTTGTTCCAACCACTACAAGGAGTTTGAAATGAAATTACGTAACGCGATGTTTATTGCCCTGGGTCTCGCGATCATGCCCCCGCTCTATGCTGCCGACATGAAGGATGTCACGGAAGATCGGGCCGAAGCCCGCTATGACGCTGCCAAGGACACCGCCAAGCATAACTATGAGGTGGCCAAGGAGAACTGCAAGAAAATGTCCGGCAACGCGAAGGACGTGTGCATGAAGGACGCCAAGGCTGCCTATGTCAGTGCGAAATCGCAAGCGAAGGCTGACGAGAAATCCGCCAAGAACCAGGCCGAGGCCACCGAAGACAAGATGAAAGCCGACTACAAGGCAGCCAAGGAACGCTGCGACAGCATGTCGGGCAGCGCCAAGGATGCCTGCGTCAGCGAAGCCAAGCTGAAGTACAAGCAGTAATACCTGCGTGAGTCTTGCGCGTCGTGATTGATCTGCGGCGTGAGACCCACCGGGCCAGGACCCCGTGCGGCGGCTCCGCCCGCAGCACGGCCTTGCTGCTCCCGGCTGCCGGCATTCAATTCCGGTGACACATCCGTTCGCGTGCAGGAGAGAGCTCATGGCCGGGCAAAAGCGCACGTTCAAGCAGAATGAAAATCCCAGCAGGTCGACCGATCGCGCAGGTACCAGAACCTGTGCAGGACCATGTGGTCGCGGATGATCGGCACGCTACTCGACTGGAATTTCGCAGCTGCCAATCTCGTTTGAAATCCCCTTCCATTCCACGAGGAGCCACGATGAACAATGCCGAAAGCGTTACGCAAGATGGGGAAATCCCGATTTACGACGCGGTCAAATACTTGACCAAAGACGAGATTGAGCAAACGGTGAGGAAAAATGCGGCCGCCCGGCACTTCGGCCTGACCGACGAACACATGGACGTGATCCATTCGCTGATCGAGCATTACAGACAGGACTGCAAGACGCGCGACTGCCTCGCCGCACACGAACACATGCGCTTTCTCGAGGAAGCCTACGAGTTCAAGGGCGGCGGCAAGTATCTGTACATGCTGTTCGACGCCGTGCCCGATACGCGCGGCGTACTCATGCCCATTCATGAACTCGCCGGCTTGCCCACCTTGAGGCTGGAAAAAGACGAGGGCTTCGGAACGGCCTTCTGAACGCGGGCGTGCCGGACTTCCGGCGCGCCGTTTCATGAGCCGATTCCGTCATCCCGATGGTGCAGCGTGCGCCGATATGGTTGGTTGCGATGCTGGTCGTCGTTGCTGCCCTGTTCATGGGGGTGGCAGCCGTGCCCAACTGGAACTGGCTGCGCGGGCCGATTGCCCGCGCGGTCAGCGTCAAGACCGGCCGCACCTTGAAGATCGGGGGCGCTCTCGACCTTGCATTCGGATGGGGGAAAGTGCATATCCGTGCGGCCGACGTGACGTTTTCGAACCCGCCGTGGGCCACGCGAAACAACATGATCGACGTCGAGAAGGTGGCGCTTGACGTCGCCCTCCTGCCGCTGTTCCGGCGCGAGATCGTCATTGACGACGTGCGTCTCCACCATGCCGAGCTTGCCTTCGAGACGAGCCCCGACGGCAGGAAGAACTGGCTGCTCGATCGCAATCAGCGCGACGACAAGGCACGGATCGTCGTCCGGCATCTCGCGGTCAGCGACGGCCGCGTCGCGTACGACGACCCCGCGGGCGGAACGCGGTTGAACGCCCGGGTTGCGACGCAGCAGGGCTTGCCGGACAAGACGGCCGGCGCATTGACGTTCAGCGTGCAGGGGCGCTACAGGGGGCAAGCCCTCGTCGCTCAGGGGACCGGCGACAGCGTGCTGGCGCTGCGCGACGCGAGAACGCCCTACCACGTGGACGTGGCAGGGCAGATCGGGCCGACCCATGTGCGCGCAGACGGCCGGATCACCAATCTGCTGAAGCTGTCTGCCGTCGATCTCCAGATTGCGCTGCGCGGCGGCAGCCTTGCACAGCTTTATCCGCTGCTGGGTGTGGTTTTCCCGGATACGCCGCCGTATGCCACCCGGGGACGTCTGATTCACAGCGACCACCAGTGGCAGTATGTGAAATTTTCGGGCCAGGTGGGCAAGAGCGATATCGCCGGCACCCTGCGCGTCGATACGGGAACTGCCCGTCCCTACCTGGTGGCCGAGCTCAATTCCAGAAGCCTGAATTTCGCCGACCTGGGTCCGCTGGTCGGCACCCGGCACGAGCCGCGTGCGGCTGCGCCATCCGCGCGGCCTGCATCCGGCCGTGTGCTGCCTGACACGGCTTTCCGGATCGAACGCTGGACGCGCATGGACGCGAACGTCACCCTCAATGCAGAGTCGATCGTCCGCCCCGAAGCGCTCCCCCTCAGCAGGCTGTCCACGCATCTGCAATTGCGTGACGGCGACCTGACGCTGGATCCCCTCCGGTTTGACGTGGCGGGCGGGACGCTGGCAGGTTCGGTCAGGCTGGACGGACGGCGGTCGCCGATCAAGGCGGCAGCGGCCCTCAATGCACGCAAGCTCGAGCTTGCCCAACTGTTTCCCACGCTCGACCGCAGCAGGACCAGTCTCGGCGAACTCAATGGCACCTTCGATCTGAAGGGGCGGGGCAATACCGTAGCGGCGATGCTGGGCAGTGCAGACGGCCAGGTGTCGATGCTGATCGACAGCGGCGAGATCAGCAAACTGATGATGGAAACCGTCAGTCTGCACCTGCTGGAAATGCTGCAACTGAAAATTGCCGGCGACCACCCCGTCAGGATACGTTGCGGGATTGCGGATTTCGACGTGACACAGGGCGTCATGCGGCCCGACATGCTGGTGCTCGATACCGATATCACACGGATCGACGGAGTCGGTCGGATCGATCTCAGACAGGAAACGCTCGACCTCACCGTTCGTCCGAAAACCCGAAAGCTCAGTCTGGTGGCATTGCGTACGCCCATTCACGTGCAAGGCAGCTTCGCCCATCCGCAGGCGAGCCTGGATAAGGGCAGGCTGGCCATTCGAGGCCTGAGCTCGGTTGCGCTGGGTGCCGTCAATCCTGCACTGGCGCTCATTCCTCTGGTCGACGCCGGTGCCGGTGCCGGTGCCGGGAGCGAATGCAGGCGACTGATCGGGGAGGCAAAACTGCAAGGTCGCGTATCGCCCAAATGATCTGCCGCGGCTGCGGGCAGCCTGCCACGGCCCGGCATAGGATATGCACGTCGGCAATCCGGTCCCGAATGGTGTATGACAAATTTATGTAACTAGTCGGAAAGGGCGGGATGATGGACAAATCCAACGAGATGCATGCTGGCGACGCCAGCATCCCCGACGTTCCCGAGCCCAGGATTCCCACCGAGGCCCATAGCGTTCCGCTGATCCTGCTGACTGTATTCGCGGTCGTTTTTATTCTCGACTGGGCCCAGACCGTCTTCATTCCACTGGTCCTGGGAGTGATCACCAGCTATGCGCTATCTCCTCTGGTCAATCAGTTGCATAAATGGCACATGCCGCGCGCGATCGGCGCAGCGTTGCTGCTGCTGATGATCGTGGGCGGGATCGGCTATCTGGCCTATTCTCTCCAAGACCAAGCTGCAAGCATGATCGAAACCCTGCCCGAGGCAGCCCAGAAGTTTCGCCAGACCCTGCGCAGGGAATGGGGAATGTCCAAAGGGGCAATTGAAAATGTGCAGAAAGCGGCGGATCAGATCGAGCATGCTGCAAACGAGACGGCTGCGGTATCGCCGCCGGCGCCGCGCGGGGTGACCCGCGTCCAGATCGAACAGCCCAAACTCAATATGCGGGACTATTTATGGAATGGTACGCGCGGCGCGCTGTCCTTCATCAGCCTCGCCGTGCTGGTGTTGTTTCTGGCCTATTTCCTGATGGTTTCGGGTGACACGTTCCGGCGCAAGCTCGTCAAACTCTCTGGCCCGACCCTCAGCAAGAAGAAGATCACCGTCCAGATGCTGAACGAGATCAGCGTCCAGATTCAGCGTTATCTTCTGGTTCAGGTCTTCACCAGTATTCTGGTCGGGATCACAAGCTGGCTGGCCCTTCTCTGGATCGGTCTGGAGCACGCCGCCGTGTGGGGCCTTGCAGCCGCCATCCTCAACCTCGTTCCTTACCTGGGCGCGATCATCATCACCGGGGGCACAGCCCTGGTGGGTTTTCTTCAATTCGAGAGCATGGGCATGGCGCTGGCGGTCGCTGCAATTTCGCTGGTCATCCACGGCCTGGAAGGAAATTTGCTGACACCCTGGCTCACCGGCAGGGCCAGCCGCATGAATGCGGTGGTGGTTTTTGTCGGCGTGTTGTTCTGGGGATGGTTGTGGGGTGCGTGGGGACTCCTGCTAGGCATGCCGATCATGATGGCCATCAAGTCGGTCTGCGATCTCGTCGAGGAGTTCAGGCCCGTCGGCGAATTCATGGGCGACTGACGGCCCGACTTGGATTTGCAGCCGCTCGATCCGGCGTGCCGGCCTGCTATGCAAGCCGGAGCGCGCGCGGGGAGCGCAGCATCGGCAGCCTTCATCAAGTCCTACATACAGAAGCGCTCCCTTCTTATACCGGCGGCACCGTGCTCAACCTAGAGTTGACGCGTAGATGTTTGCTGCAGCCAGTGCATGTATGCGTATGCGCCAGCGAATGGATCCGGCCTCCCATCATTGGGGTCTCTTCGGCCACGGCAGGAATTTCCACAGTGTGGACAGACAGCTACGCGAAGGCGGAAGGGTTGTGCACAGGGTCCACCCGAAGCTTTACCCGAACGCGTAGCGGGGGATCGGACCTTTATTTCTATCCCATGGCAATGAGAAGGAGTAACACATGAACCGAATGAACCAAATGGCGGCAGGTGCATTCTTGCTGGCGCAGGCATTTTCCGGGGCCGCTTTCGCAACCCCGGTCACCCTCACGGGAACGACAGTCGATTTCACGTTCGACAATGCGCTCATGGGCCTCTTCGGGCAGCCCATCCTGAGCGGCGATACGCTGTCCTTCACTCCGGTGAATTTCAACGCCACGTCGTCCAACGGGGAGGGTTATAAGCTCACCGACAACACCGTCAACGTCCAGATGACGGCGCATAACGGCTATTCGTTCTCAAGCGTCGATCTTGCGGAACGAGGCGATTACCTGCTGCAAGGCGGTGGCAGTACGGCGAACGTGGCGGGCCAGGTCCGGGTCTTCGACGTGAGCGATCCCATGAAGGACACGACCACCAGCATCGGGCCGAGCGCAGCGATGGACCAGACTGGAATCAGCACCCATCCGTGGACAGCCGCCAACTCGACCGACTTGTCCGCCTGGAACGGCACCAAGTCGGTCAATGTGAGTTTCCAGAATCTTCTCGTCGCGTCGACGAACGGATCATCGTCACTGGCCTACGTGGACAAGAAGTACAGCGGCTTGACCGCGACCACCGCTGCGGCGCCGGTTCCGGAGGCGACATCCAGCGCCATGATGCTTGCGGGGCTTGGATTGATCGGCTGGCAGGTCAGGCGTCGCCGCAGCTGATCTGAATGCTGGAAGAAGAAGCAGGAACATGGCCGGTTTGGTGTCGGCCATCGTGGGGCGGGCCTGCCAGGTTTGCCCCTTTTCATCCCTTAACCAGACAAGAAGGAGACCATCATGGATGCCGGTAAACTCTTTGCAGCAATGCTCGCAGCCAGCACCCTGACGATGGGTGGTTGCGCGGTCACGCGGGAACAATCCACCGTCGGCCAGTATGTGGACGATTCGGCCATCACGACCCAGGTGAAAGCCCGTTTTGCGGAAAGTCCGGTGGTCAGTGCCATGGCGATCAGCGTTGAAACCCTCAATGGCGTGGTCCAGCTGTCCGGGTTTGCCAAGAACGCGACGGAGCGGACCACGGCCGAATCGATCGCCCGTGACGTACCGCATGTGAAAGCCGTCAAGAACGACATCGTGGTCAAGCCGTAAGTCCAGGCGGGCGAGCCGGATCCGGTGCGTGCGCAGCGGTCCATATTGTTAATGGAAAAGGAGAGAAACATGAACTGGGACATCATCGAAGGCAACTGGAAGCAAATCAAAGGCAGGTTCAAGGAACAGTGGGGCAAGCTCACGGATGACGACTTCAATACGATCAAGGGCCGTCGCGAACAGCTCACTGGGAAAATCCAGGAGCGCTATGGCGTGTCGAAGGATGATGCTGAAAAGCAGATCAAGGACTGGCAGGACAAGGCCCGGGACGACTGGTTTCATTGATCCGAGCGGGACCGCTCCGACGTATGGCGACGACCGAGTGGAGCGCGCCCCGCGCCGGGAGGTCCAGTTTGGCGGGGGGCGGGCGCGGGCGCGTCGGCCCTGAGCCATGAGGCCATCACGCTGCCATGACAAGAATCCGTACCGGCCAGGCGCCGGCGATGCTGACGCGCGAAGCGTTCGGGCAGCGTTTTCGGATGCAGTACGCCGATCCTTTGTTCGATGTCGCGGCCGATGCCATCGCACGAATCGAGGAAATCGCCTGGCAGGCGTATGCCGCGGGCCGCAAATCGCCGCTCACCGCGCCGGCTGGCGCCGGCTTCGCCGATCCTGATTTCGAGCTTTCGAGCGAGTGGCTGGCGAACCATCGGCGCCTGGCCGAACTGCAGGCGCAGTGGAGCCATCGCGATACGCCGACGCGGGTCCTGCTCATCTGCGGTGCCGCCCGCAATGACGGAACCTGCCCCGGCGAGATGTCGAAAACCTTTCGCCTGCTCAACCTGATCCGCGACGTATTCGCACCGACCGCGATCGAGGCCGACGTGCTCGACCTCAGCTTGCTGGCATCCGAATATGGACGCCGCATTCACCCATGCAAGGGCTGCGTGTCGACGGCCATGCCGCTATGCCATTGGCCATGCTCGTGCTACCCCAACTACGGGCTCAATCAGACGAACGACTGGATGGCCGAGATTTACGAACGGTGGACGGCCGCCCATGCGGTCGTCATCGTCACGCCGGTTTACTGGTACCAGAGCCCGAGCCCGCTGAAGTTGATGATCGATCGCCTGGTGTGTGCGGACGGCGGCAATCCCGATCCAACCCGTACGTCCGGCAAGGATCCGGGCAAGGCCAAGGCCCTGGAAATGGCCGGATGGGACTTCCCAAAGCACCTGGCGGGGCGCGTGTACGGGGTCATGGTGCACGGCGACGTCGCGGGGGTCGAAAACGCGCGCCGCATGCTGTCGGACTGGCTCGACTGGATGGGGCTGGTCGACGCCGGGCCGCAGGCACGCCTCGATCGCTACATCGGGTATTACGAGCCCTATGCCAACAGCCATGACACGCTGGACCGGGACGAGGCAGTGCAGGAGGAAGCCCGCAACGTCGGCCGCGCGGTCCTGCAGGCGGTGACCGCACTGCGCGCCGGGACGCTCCAAACGGGCAGGCAGGCAGGGCGCAATCCCCGCCCGAAATGAGTCGGGCCGGCACCAACCTGGCCGCTCCACCGCCGGCTCTGAGTGCATACCCGCAATGGCGGGAAAAGGAGGTGTGATGAAGATCAAACGCGTGATATTCGGTGAACGTTCATTGACGAAAGTGGCCGGTGTCTTCATGAGCCGCGACGGGGCGGAAGACGCCGCGCAGCATTTGAAGCAGGCGGCCGCCCTGGCGGATGGTCAGCTGTTCCTGGTGGGTCCCTCCGATGGGAGCACCCCCAACAGCCGCGCGTTCTCCAGCAAGCTCGAACCCGAACAGGCGGGCATCTGGCACACGCTCGTGAGAGCGCACCTCGTTGCCGGCACTACAGGCGTCGTGCTCGGCATCCTGCTGTATCTGGGCTTTGTCGTGGCGGGCAGTGCCGCAGTCACCAGCACACCTGCGATGGGTCTGGTGGTCTTCGTTTTCTTCGGTGGTGTGTTCGGGCTGCTGGTGGGTGGGCTGCTGACGCTGAGACCGGACCATTACCGGGTGATCTCCACCGTGCGCCGGGCGATCCGGAAGGGGCGCTGGGCGGTGGTGATCCACCCGGTGACCCAGGCCCAGATCGACCTGGCCATGAGCGTACTCCGCCGCCGCAGCGATCAGGTGGTGCGCAGCCTTTGAGTGCCGCGGACGCGCGATGCCCCGACGGAATACGCTCTGGACAGGGATTCAATCTTCGTTCCCATGCTGCCGCTCGGCGAGATCGTTCTCCGCGGCACGGCGGTCTACCTGGGCCTGCTTTTGCTGCTCCCGAATGCGTGGCAACGAGGGCCTTCTGATTTTCATATTCCGCATGGCTGCTGTCACGGCTCGTCGTGATGCGGATCGGGATACGGCTTGCTGCGCAATTTATGCCGGGCCTGCTTCGCCAGGTCCGTGTAACGGGCCCGGATGCGTTCCAAATCCTCTGGATCGAGCTCTTCCAGATCGAGCAGAGAGTTTTGCGCTTCGTGCGCCGTGCGAATCAGTTCGTCGAGCTTGATCTGCATCGCTTCGGCGTCACGGTTCTGCGTGTTCTGGATGAGGAACACCATCAGGAACGTGATGATGGTGGTGCCGGTATTGATGACAAGTTGCCAGGTGTCGTTGAAGTCGAACAAGGGCCCGCTCAGGCCCCAGACAATGACGACGCACAGAGCCAGCATGAAAGCCCGGGGCCCTCCCATGATACGGGATGCAGCTTGGGCGAACCGCGAAAACCGGCTGCCGTTGTTGCGAGTGCTCATCTTGCTTTCCGCGACAGAAGCACAACGGACCCGGTGTCAGGCGTCATAGAGGGGGTCGCCCGGGGTCATTTCCTGTATCTGGGCGATCAGTCCCCTGGCGCTGGCGTGCTCGACGCCGGCTTCGTCCATCATGAGATCTTCCTTGATCGCCTTGCGCACCGCTGGATAGAAGATCTCTTCCTCCAGCTGCGCGTGCACCGTGATCTCGCGGCAGATTCTCTCCGCCAGCTGACGTTCCTTTTCCCTGGAACTGCCGCGCGTTTTGGCCAGTTCCTCATATTCGATAAACATCTTCTTGACGGCCTTGTGGTCGGCATCAAGGAAATCGCACGCGTCTTTCTGCTTGGCTGTAGCCACGATTTTTCCTTCCGATAGGGAAACATGCACTGAACATTGAAAAAGCGCCGACCCGCAGGCGCCAGCCTGTCGAGGTATCTTGTATTTCACGACGCGTCGGGTGTTCCTACAATCGTGTTTCGCCCAACTTCGTGTCGGACAATGCCTATCCAAGTGGCGGTGTGTTAGGAGGATTTGGCGAGCCGGGGATCGGGTGGGCGCGCGTGGCTGTTCATGTATTTGGCGACATCCCAGGCCTGCTGCTCGCTCAGCGTATTGCCTTTGCCGAGCGGCATGTTGGCATGAATGAACGCGGCGGCGTTCTTGATCTGCGACATGCCGGCGCCTCCGTTGAACGAGTTCTGGCCCCACAAGGGCGGGAACACATAGCGTCCGCTTACCTGCGTTCCCTGCCCGTCGGCCCCGTGGCAGAGCGCGCAGTTGGCTTCGAATACGAGTTTGCCGCGCCCCTCGTCCGGGGGCTGCTGCGGGTCGGCCAGCTTGGGATAGCCGCGTCCCTTGAGCGCGATGCCGGTCGGCGCCCCCTTGGCCAGCCAATAGCTGTAGCTGATCAGCGCAATCATTTCCTTGCTGTCCGGTGCCGGAGCCTTGCCGTTCATGCTGAAGCGAAAGCAGCCCGCCAGCCGTTCTTCGTAGCTGTTCACGTGCTTGTTCTTGTCGCGGTAGGCAGGGAACATGACATATGCGGCCCACAGGGGTGCCGAGTCCCGCTTGCGGCCGGCATCGAGGTGACAGTTCACGCAGTTGAGCTTGTTGCCGACGTATCCACGCGCATAGGTCTGGGTGTCGGTGAAAATGTTTTTCCCGAGCCGGACCGCTTCGCCGAACTCATCGGTGGGCATGGCTGCGTCGGCCGGCGGGGAGAAATCGACCCTGATTGTTTTTGCCCCGCGCAGTCTGGCCGGACCGGGGGTTTGCTCGATCACCGTCGGCATGTCCGCAGGGTGCATTTCCTTATTATCCGCCGCAGGAGGCGGCGGCGGGTGTGCGGTCGGAGCTTCGGCCCTGGAAACCAGCTCGGCGGGGACCCATATGATGCCGGCGACGCCCAGCGTGGCGGAAACCGCCAGCGCGATCCATGCAGGGTGGAATTTTCGGGTTTGTTTCTGGCTCTCGAACCAGTGTTTCAGCGGGTGCGACATGTTCATTTCCCCTTTTCGTCCAGCGAAGGGTGTTCGAGATACAGGCTGACGGCGTCGAATTCCGCGTCGGTCATCTTTTCGGCAACGGACTGCATCAGGCCTTGCGGGTCGTTGGTGCGCGTGGCTGTTTGCCAGGCCTTCATCTGGCTGCGGGTATAGACACTCGGTTGGCCCGCGAGTGCGGGGAAATGGGGGGCAACACCTGCGCCTCCCGGGCCATGACAGGCAAAGCACGCAGGTACGTCCTTGCTCCAGTTCCCCGAGGTGGCCAGCCTGAGGCCCAACGCATACTGGGGCGACGGGGCACGCGTTTGCCCCTGCGGTCGCCAGCCCGGGAGGCTGGCGTAGTAGTCGGCTGCATCGCGCATCTGCTGGGCATCGAGCGCGCTGGCGATCGGTGCCATCTGGGAGTTCTTGCGTTGCCCTCCGGCAAACGCCTGCAGCTGTTTCAGAAGATAGGCCTCAGGCTGGCCTGCCAGGCGAGGAAAGCCGGATGCCGTCTGACCCTCGCCGTTTGCGCCATGACAGGCCATGCAGGCGGGGACTCCTTTGGATCCCTTCTGCGCGAGCGCAGCGCCGGCAAGCCGGTCGGCGTGCACCATAGACGCGCTCGTCGTGGCCCAGGCGATCAAAACGACAGTCGCGAGGGTGCGCAGGGCATTCGCCCCGCAAGCTGAGGGGAATGCGCAGAGGCGAATTGAACGGTACCTCATCATGACAACCCATCGAGTTTGAACAGCCATGGCAGGGTGGTTTCCGGTGCAGTGTGTTTTGAAAAGGCTAGACGAAATCACCGGGATCGGCAGTCGGCCGGCTGTCAGGCTGGGTGTAGGAAATATCCGAATCCAGGCCATCAGGATGCTCCGTGCGATAGCAACGCGAATGCGACGCCGTCATCTCACCTGATCACGGTGCCCGGTATGAGCGGATCGAAATCCACCCAGTCGCCATCACGCAACGTGCCTTGGGCCTCTTCCACTTCCTGTGAGAATTTACCCAGGATCTCGATCGCACGGTCCCGCTTGGCAGGCGTCTCGGCCGCAACAGCCAGCAGGACCCCCGGCTTGCGGGGTTCTCCCTCGGCGATCGGATCGTCCGGCATATCGGTCTGGCCCGGATGCTCGTCCGGTTTTTCCATGTTTTTCAGCGCGCCCACCAGTGCACCGGTATAGGCGCCCACGGCCGCTCCCAGCAAAGGACCTGCAGGGCCGAGTGCAGGTAGCGTCGCCACCCCGACCAGCGCGCCGGCTCCGACACCGCCGACGGCGCCGCGTACTGCGCCGGGACCGGCTTCGTGCGTGCCCGGGGATTCATCTTCGTCGCCTCCTGCTGGATGGATGTCGTGCTGGCCGTGTGGATTGAGATAAAACAGACTCATCTCCTGCGGCAGAAAACCGGCGCGCCACAATTCCCGCCAACTGCTTTGTGCATCGGACAACTGATGGAAGCGACCGACTATCAGCGTATTCATTCCAAGCTCCTTTGTCTGGTTGCGGTAATGGAAACAGATGCGTCACAGGCTGTGCCGAATCGTTCTGTACCTCCCGGTGGGGAGCGTTCAGGTCTCTTCCGCTCGCCCAGCCGGTGTGCGCTGTTCTTCTGTTCTTCGTCATGGGGCGTAGCCTTCCCCGCTATAGCCAGTATTCGAAACGCCGCGCCAGCCACTCCTGTATGTGCAGCAGAGGGGAGCGGCGTCGCCATTGGTCGGCACTGATTGCCTTGGCTGCCGCGCGATCCTTGGCGAACATGGCTTCCATCTGGCGCGAGAATTCCGGACCGAGTATCACGGCATTGATCTCGTCGTTGTGCAAATAGCTGCGCCAGTCGAGATTGGTCGAACCAATGGTCGACCACACGCCGTCTATCGTCGCGGTCTTGGCGTGCAATACCGTGTTGCGCCGCTCAAAGATCCGGACGCCTGCGCGCAGCAGTTCGGCATAATGCGAGCGCCCGGCATGAAACACCGCCCAGGAATCGGTTTTCCCGGGCAGGATGAGCTGCACGTCCACTCCGCGGCGTGCTGCGCCGGTCAAGGCATCGATCAGCTGCGGGTCGGGCACGAAATAGGCATTGGTCAGGTGGACGGAGCGCTCGGCGTGATCGATGGCCGAGAGCAAGGTCAGATAGATCGGGCTGGCGGGCTTGTCCGATTCGCTGGCAATGGCACGCACGATTTCGTCGCCCCGAGTGACGAGCCTGGGGAAGTAGTTCCGCCGGGGCAGCGCGGGTCCCTTTTGCCGTGCCCAGGTGTCCATGAAATCCTTCTGCAATTCGGCGACCACCGGACCTTCGATTTGCAGCTGCGTATCCCGCCATCCGGTCTCGGTCTTTCCATCCTTCTTACTGACGGTCTTGGCGCTCGAGCCGCTCGAATAGGCCTCGCTGATATTGATGCCACCCAGAAAGGCGGTACGGCCATCCACCACCAGCAGCTTGCGGTGGTCGCGATTGTTCAGCAACCACTTCTTCTTGTGGACGTTCGCCGGATTGATCGGATTGAACTCGAGCACCTGCATGCCGCTGTTGCGCAAGCGATCGAAGAATTCCCTGGGCGTGTCCAGGCAGCCGACGCTGTCGTAGATGACGTTGACTTGAACCCCGGATGCCTGTTTGGCCAGCAGCAGATCGGCGAATTCGGTACCGATCTCGCCGTCTTCGAAGATGTAGGTTTCCAGGTTGATGGTGTCCTTCGCGGCGCGGATTGCCGCAAACATGGCTTTGTACGTGGCAGGACCATCCTGGAGCAGGGCGAGTTTGTTGCCAAGAACCAGCGGGCTGTCCCGATTGATGGCCTCTTCGAGTGCCAAATGCTTTTTCAGGATATCGGTGTCGCCGGATTCGCTTTTGAGAGACCGGATGATCTGGCCGCTTTTTTGCGCGGAAATCGGCCCATTCGCCGTGTCGAATTCAACCGGCCTGGCCAGCGGCGCGGGCGGCATGTTGGCAGGGGGCGTCTCATGCAAGGTGACGCAAGCAGAAAGGAAAAGCATTCCGCTTGCCGCAAGGCATCTCGGCAAGCGCGCAACGGTCGGTGTCGGGTTGCCTGCCGGGTCGACGTCTGCAGGCAGAGAAGCGTTCCGCATTTTTCATGTCCCCAGTCTTGTCGTGTCAACGGGGAGGGTTCGATTTTTGTTTGTCCCGGGCCGCGGCCAGCAGCCAGCTGAGCGCGTGGCCGTGGTCCGGGGCCGATAGATCCAGTGCCTGACGGGCCAGCCAACCGATTAGGACCGATCCACCCAGCCGGCGCCAGGGTTTCCACCGCACCAGAAGCGCCCCTGCCAGCGCTGCGCCGGTGAGGCTTGCGTAGGGGTGCTGGCGAACCGCCTGGCGCACGATCGGGACAGACGCGCTTGCGAGTTCGTTGAGTGCGCCGGGCATGCCGGATCGCTGGTCGGCCTGCGTCTGAGCGAGCCGGCGTCGCAGGGCTTCGCGGTTGCGTGCCAGCCGGGCTTCGGCGTCGGCAGGCGCGGCGGCGCCGGCTTCTGCGCCCACGTCATGCTCAGCATTCATCGTTCTGTTTCCTTCCAGCCGAACAACTGCAAATCCTCAGCCACTTGTGTCCGCACATGGGCGAACGCGCGGTGTGCCGGTGCTTCGCACCGCAGGCAACACAACGCAATCGCCGCGATCCCCAGCGGCATCGCAGGCACGACCCACAGGAGCCAGTGCGAGGCATGGGTGACCGCGTGCAACATCAGCGCAACGCCTGCAAGGAGCAGCGCCAGCGACATGCCCGCCACCAGCATGAACACATAGCCGAGCCGTCGAGCCAGTCTTGCCTGCCAGCCGGCGGCGTCCTGTTTGATCAGTGCGGCATAGGCGGTGACGTGCTCGGCCAGCAGGCTGGGCTCGCCGAGCAGTATGCGGAACAGGGGCGGCCACACCGCTCAGCTCCCGGCTCCCTCGCGTGCGCGCATCATGTGGAATGGCCGTGGCGTTTGTTGACTGCGCCGGCCAGCAGCGCGATGGCTGCGCCCGCGGCTGCTGCCATCAGCAGGGACTTCAGGGGTTGTGCCCGCACATACTGAGCGGCCTGGTCGGTGGTCTGGCTGATCGCTTCGCGAGCCCGTGCCGCACCGACGCGAAGGGTGTCGCTGCTGCGTGCCGCGAGTTCTGCCGCGCTTGCCCGCGCTTCGTCGAGCGAGCGGCGGGCATGCTCCGCAGCGGCGTTGGCGCCAGTGTCGTTCGGGGAATGGGTAGTCTGGGTGTTCGGGGATATCGGTTCCATGAGGTGCTCCTGTTGTGCTTGGTTCGGACGAATGGGGCTGTGTCGGTCTGCAGGCCTGGACACCATGGTAGGGGTCGGGGCTGCCGGGATGAATGGGATAAGGCCGCAGCCGTTTGTCCGTCAAAGCTTGGTCGGGTAGTAGGCGCCATCTGACGTGATGGCATAGCGCGTGTCATGTCGGACGTGGCCTACACCAAGATGCACCATTGGCCGAAATGATTCCCGGTGCATTCCGGCAGAACCTGCCTGGCGCACGGTCCACGATGAAATGCACTCGTCGCGTGGACGTGTACCCGTACATTTTTTCTGCAACCCTGCAAGGAGAAGTCACATGCTTAAATGGGCCTTGGTCTTTTTCGTCGTATCGCTGGTTGCCGGCCTGTTTGGTTTCACCGGTATCGCCGCTGGCGCCGCTGCAGTCGCCAAAATTCTGTTTTATGTCGCAGCCGTTCTTTTTGTGCTGTTCCTGCTGCTGGGGCTGCTGGCCGCACGGGCGGTCAGGTAAGCCGGCTGAGGACCCGCGCCCATTGTCGGCATTGTCTGACAACGCTTTCAGCAGGTGCCGACGGCACGAGCAAGGGCCAACCGTAAGCTTGTAGGTAGTCACTGCGGGAACCCGTCCATTACTACGCCCTTCCCGATCCCTTCCGATAAATCTCAGGAGAACGATCATGTTGTATTACGCCCTGGTGTTTTTTATCATTGCCATCATTGCCGCCGTATTCGGATTTACTGGACTGGCGGCCGGTGCGGCGGGCATCGCCAAGATTCTGTTCATCGTGTTCCTGGTGATGGCACTCGCCACCTTCGTGGTTAATCTGGTGCGCGGCCGTTGACGTGGTTGGACACGAGCCGCCCGGAAACCTACCGAGCGGGAGCATGGCATGATCCAGGTCGCCATCGTTGACGATCACCAGATTGTCCGAACCGGTTTTCGCGAACTGCTGAGCGAAGACTCCGCAATCAGCATCAGTTTCGAGGCGGCGAGTGGTGACGACGCACTCGACCAATTGCGTACCACGCCGTGCGACGTGCTGCTGCTCGACATTTCCCTGCCGGGCAAAAGTGGGGTGGACGTACTGCGCACAGTGCGCCAGCGCCATCCTGACCTCAAGGTGCTGATCCTGAGCGGCTTCCCCGAAGAAAGCTATGCGCTGGCGATGATCAAGAACGGTGCCAACGGCTATTTGTGCAAGGACTGCGAGCAGGCGGAGTTGTTGAAGGCGATTCACGCCGTATCGCTCGGGCGCCGCTATGTGTCGCCCCGCACCGCAGAGTTGCTTGCCGATGAGATGAGCGGCGAACGCAGCGGCGAGCCGCACGAAGCCCTGTCGGATCGCGAACTGCAGGTTTTCTTGCGGCTGGCGCGCGGCGAATCGGTCTCGGACATTGCCGGACACCTGCATCTCAGCGTCAAGACCATCAGTACTTACCGTTCGCGACTGACAGAAAAACTCAATGTCACCAGCAATGCCGAACTGGCAACCTATGCATTACGACACGGACTCATCACCCAATAAGGAAACAGTCACCGAGGGGTGCGCCAACCGCACCCCTTTTCTACCATGTTGAAAGTTTTCCTGATCGAGGATTCGCTCCTGTTGCAGGAACTGCTCGGCGGCATGTTGAGCGAACTCGATGGAGTGGAGTATTGCGGCTCGGCGGATGGCGAAACCGAAGCATTGCGCCGGCTGGCCGAGTTGCATGTCGATCTGGTGATTATCGATATCGAACTCAAGCAGGGCAGCGGCATCGGCGTGCTCGATGCGCTGCAGACGGATTCGGGCTTGTACGGCAGCCCGCGCAAGGCGGTGCTGACCAATTATGCGCACGCCACCATGCGCCAACGCTGCGAACGATTCGGCATGGATGCCTTCTTCGACAAATCCATGCAGATCAACCAGTTGATCGATTACGTCAACGACGCCGCGGCGCAGACCTCCCCCCCGTCCTGAGGCGATCAACCGGCATTCAGAGGGGGAGGGTCGCTTGGATCGTGACGCCCTTGCCCGGAGCGGTAAGGATCTCGAGCCGTCCGCCGTGTGTGAAGACGCGGTGCTTGATGCCTGCCAGCCCGTGACGGGCGAGCTTGGGCGACCCCAGGTCGAACCCGATGCCGTCATCCTCGACCTCCAGTTCGATGGCCTTCGGAGTCGTGCGCAGCGATACCCGTACACGACGGGCCTGGGCATACCTGCGGATGTTGGTGAGCGCCTCTTGGATGATGCGGAACAGGCTCAACGAGAGGTCATCCGACAATTCGGGCTCGGACTCCGGCAACTCCGCGACGACGTCGATCTCCTCGCCCTGCCGGAATTCATCGACAAGGGCCTTCAGCGCTTCGATCAGCCCAAGATCGTATAACAGCGCGGGCCGCAGATTGTTGGTGATGCGGCGCTTGAGTGTGATCCCGCTGATCAGGTTCTCGCGCAGGCGCGCGAGACGTTGTGCAACCGATGCCCGCGCATCGGGAGGCAGTTTGCGCTCGATCCAGTCTGCGTCGAGCTTGGCTGCGGTCAGCAGCGCGCCGAGTTCATCGTGCATCTCGCGCGCCAGGTCCAGTTTTTCCTTCTCACGCACCCGGGTCAGGTAGGTGGCAAGGTTGGTCAGTTCTGCGGTACGGGTACGCACTTCGTTTTCGAGGCGTTCGTTTTCCGCCTCCAGCATGCCCTGGATCCTTTCCCGCAGGTCCTGTTTCTTTTGCTGCTGCGAGATGACCAGCACCAGCAGTGTCAGCGATGAGCCGGCAAGTATCGCGGCGGTGAGGCGGGACGTTTCGAAACTGCGTACCGATTGTTTGACGTTTTGCATGCTTTCTGTGACCAGCTCGGCTTTAATCGCAGCGTGCTGGCGCCGGTAGGTATCCATGGCCGCAGTGCTCTGGTCAAACCAGATTTTCTCCATTGCTGTGCCCTCTTTCACATGCTGGGTGGTGAATTCCAGGCCGGCAGCCAGTTTTTCCGCCAGGGTGGCGAGCTTGTCGACGGCCGCAGCCTGTGGACCATCCTTCTCGTCTCGTTTGATGATCTCCAGGCTTTGCTGGATTTCTCGGCGAGTTGCGCGATAGGTGTCGAAATAGGCCTGGTCGTGCGTGAGCGCATAGCCGCGAACCGAGGATTGCGCGTCCGATAGCAGCTGGTTTAAGCGGTCCAGATGGTCGGCGCGCTGGCTCATCGTTCCGAACTGTTTCAAGGCGTCGAGCCCGGCCGAGGCCTGCATGTAGCTCGCCACCAGTATGCCGAGCAGAAGAGCCATGCCGACGGCGAGATAGAGGTGGGTGCTAATCGGCAATCCGCTCTTCTGCTGCGGCATTTCATGCGATGGGGTGGGGAGGAGCGTATTCGGCATGGTAGGGCTTCGCTCGCAGTCTTGGTGTACTCCTGTTTATTGCAGGAATCTTCCGACAGGTCAATCCGACGCCTCCGACAGAATGTCCTTGCCGCAGGCCCTAGGATGTCCTTGCATTCCGGAGAAAAATGGCAGGGCCGGAACGCGGCGGAAATCGCCCCCCCCCCTTTTTCTTGATTTCGGGAGAACACCATGAAAACGCGTTTCGCAGTCTTTCATACAGGAGTCTTTCCATGAGCAACGTTACCTCTCAAGCGGGGCGCCAGATCCAGCGTGATGAAACCTCGGATCCCGCCGGTTTCCTGTCCGATGTGAAGACGCTCAGGGCGAGAGCCCGCAAGCATATCGAGGAAGGCGCGGTGACCGATGACTACGGCCTGAATGCGAAGGCAGCGGTCAAGGTGTTGAATGATGCGCTGGCCACCGAGCTTGTCTGCACCCTGCGGTATCGCCAGCATTCCTTCGTTGCGAAGGGGATCAACTCCGAGCCGATCGCACAGGAATTCCTGGTGCACTCCAACGAGGAGCTGGCCCATGCCGACCTGATCGCCAAGCGGATCGTGCAGTTGGGCGGTACGCCCGAGTTCGATCCCGACAGGCTTGCGCAGTTGTCACATGCCGAATACAGAACCTGTAACACGCTGGAAGCGATGATCCGCGAAAATCTCGTCGCCGAGAGGATCGCTATCGAGAGCTACCGGGAAATGGTGCGGTATTTCGCCAAGCATGACCCGACGACGCGTGTCATGCTGGAAGGCATTCTGGCGAAGGAAGAAGAACACGCCGAAGAATTGTCGGATCTGCTGCACTGACGCGCGAGGCGTCCGGCCGGCTCCTCAGTTCTTGTCTTGTGTGTGATAGCCCGAGACGATGGCGGACAGGGTCTTGGGCAACAGCACCCACATGCGGCCGCGCTGTTTCATGCGGCCGGCGAGTTCGCCTGCCTTGTCGCCGAAGCCCCAGAAGAAGTCGGCGCGCACGCCGCCCTTGATCGCCCCGCCGCTGTCCTGCGCCATCACCAGCCGGTTCAGCGGCTGCGCCGAATTGGGCTGGGTGGTGGCGAGGAAAACCGGTGCGCCGAGCGGAATGAATCTCGGGTCGACGGCGATCGAGCGGCCGCCGGTCAGCGGGACGCCGAGCGAACCCAGCGGGCCGGGCAGGCCGTCGGGCAGTTCGCGAAAGAAGACGAAGCTCGGATTGCTGGCAAGCAGCTCGGGCAGCTTGTCCGGATGTTTCGCACCCCACTCCTTGATACCCTGCATCGAGGCCTGTTCGAGCTTGAGTTCGCCGCGTTCGACCAGCAGCTTGCCGATCGACTGGTAGGGATAGCCGTTCTGGTCCGCATAGCCGACCCGCATGGATGAACCGTTGGGAAGTTCGATGCGCCCGGAACCCTGGACCTGCAGGAAGAACAGGTCGACCGGGTCCTCGGCCCAGGCAATGGGTTTGCCCTTGAAGCTGTTGCCCTGGCCGTTGGCGGACATCTCGATTTCCTTGCGGGTGGGGTAGGGCACCAGCTTGTTGCCGACCAGCCGTCCGCGCAGGCGCAGGCTTTTCAGTTCGGGATAGACGCTCGCCAGGTCGACCGTGATGAGATCGTCGGGGGCGGCATAGAGCGGGTAGCGCGCACGCGCAGTGCGCACGCGGTCGCCTTTCAGCAGGGGTTCGTAATAGCCGGTGATCAGGCCGTCGGGGCTGCCGTCTTCCTGGGTGGCCTGATAGGGCTGGAAACGCTGTTCGAAAAAGGCGCGCGCTGCCTTGTCGTCGGGCGGGGGCATGCTCATCGCTTCACCGCAAACCGTCGACCATGCAGTTTGCTTGCCCAGTGTGGCGCAGCTGCGCAGGAAGGCGGTCCAGGCTTCGCCGATCTGGCCGTCCTTCCATAGGCCTACCGACGACCAGTCCACTGGTTTGAGCGTGGGGTAGCTGGCAGCCGGCGTGGGGATGGGGGCGGGGGCGGGCGGTGCCGGAGACGGGACGGGTGCAGGTACGGGCGCCGGCGAGGGCAAGGGCGCGGGCGGCGCCACGGGCGGGCGTGTCGCACAGGCCGACAACAGCAGCGCGAACAGCCACGGACTTGCGCGTAACAACATCACGGGTGAAGATCGCTCACAGCAGAAACACCCGCTGAGTATAACAATGGAGAAACGGCTTTATGGAGACCACTGGACTGGGCTGGCTGGCGATGGAAGCCGGGATTGCGCTGGGGCTGCTGCTGTTTATCGTGTGGTGGACGATGAAGAAGTGAGAATGGGGTGAGCAGTGAGCGGGATGGACGGCTTGCTGCGCCCCGCTTGCCGCCCGCCCTAATGCAATACCCGCGGCATCGACAGCGTGAACGGGGGAATTTCGGCTTCGAACTTGTTGCCGTCTTCCGCCACCATCTGATAGGTGCCGCGCATGGTGCCGACCGGCGTCGCCATCGCGGTGCCGCTGGTGTACTCGAAGCTCTCGCCCGGCCGCAGCAGCGGCTGTTCGCCCACCACGCCGAGGCCCTTGACTTCCTGGGTGACGTTCTCGGCGTCGGTGATGATCCAGTGGCGCGAGATCAGTTGTGCGGACACGGTGCCGCTGTTGGCGATGGTGATGGTGTAGGCGAACACGTAGCGATCCGCCGAGGGATCGCTCTGCTCGGCCAGGTACGCCGTGTTGACGCTGACGCTGATCTGGTATTTCTTGCCTTCTGCCACGGGTTCGCTCGACGGAATGGAATGCGCCGAGTGTAACGCAATGACGTGACGGGCTGGTAAAATGACCGGGTTTCCCGAAAATCCGCAGAAATCCCAGGAGCCCTTCCCATGACGTACCGCATCGCCCCGTCCATCCTGTCCGCCAATTTTGCCAAGCTGGGCGAGGAAGTCGACAACGTGCTCGCCTCCGGCGCCGACATCGTCCACTTCGACGTGATGGACAACCACTACGTACCCAACCTCACCATCGGCCCGTTGGTGTGCGAGGCGCTGCGCAAGCACGGCGTCACCGCGCCGATCGACGTGCATCTGATGGTGAAGCCGGTCGACCGCATCATTCCCGACTTCGCGAAAGCCGGAGCCACCTACATCACCTTCCACCCGGAAGCGTCCGAGCACATCGACCGCACGATTGGTCTGATCAAGGAAAACGGCTGCAAGGCCGGCCTGGTGTTCAACCCGGCGACCCCGCTCGACGTGCTGGAATACACGCTCGACAAGCTCGACATGGTGCTGCTGATGTCGGTGAACCCGGGCTTCGGCGGCCAGAAGTTCATCCCCTACGTGCTCGACAAAGCCCGCAAGGTACGCAAGATGATCGACGACCGCGGCCTGAACGTGAACATCGAGATCGACGGCGGTGTCGGCCCGGCCAACATCGCCGAAGTGGCGCGCGCCGGGGTCGACACCTTCGTCGCCGGCTCGGCTGTCTTCGGCGCCGCCAAGGACGGCGATCCGCAGCGCTACAACTCCATCATCGCCGCGATGCGCGCGGAACTCGCCAAGGTCTGATTAGAAAGTAAGGCGTGAGGAGGGAGGCGTTAGGCGCAACACCACGTGCCCACTCCTCACGCCTGACGTCTCACGCAAATATGAAAAGCTTCCCTCTTCCGATCAAGGCCGTCGTCATCGATCTCGACGGCACCCTGCTCAATACCGCCCCCGACCTGGCCTACGCCGCCGAACTGATGATGGCCGAGCTGGGCCGTCCCTGCCCGTCGCTGGAAACGATTTCCACCTACATCGGCAATGGCGTGTCGCGCCTGGTCAAGCGCGTGCTCACCGGCGACATGGACGCCGAGCCGGATGCGGCGCTGTTCGAGCAGGCCATCGCCTCCTACAACAAGCACTACAGCGCAAACGTGTCGCTGCATTCGCGGCCGTTTCCCGGCGTCGTCGAAGGCCTGCAGGCCTTCAAGGCGATGGGGCTGCATGTGGCCTGCATCACCAACAAGGCCGAAGCGTTCACCCATCCGCTGCTGAAGGACACCGGCCTGTTCGATTACTTCGAGCTGATCCTTTCAGGCGACACGCTGCCCAAGCGCAAGCCCGACCCGCTGCCGCTGCTGCATGCCTGCGAGGTGTTCAAGATCCAGCCGGCCGAGCTGCTGCTGATCGGCGACTCGCTCAACGACACCCAGGCCGCGCGCGCCGCGGGCAGCCCGGTATTCTGCGTGCCCTACGGCTACAACCGCGGACGTCCGGTCGCCGAGCTCGATCTGGATGCCGTGGTGCCGAGTCTCGCCGAGGCGGCGAAGATGATTGCGAAGACTGCCTGATCATGGGGATAGCCGTGAACGACAAGCGATGGTGACAGGGGAACGCATCCGCACGTTTCACCTTTTGCCATTCACTTTTTCACGGACTCGCCATGACTGAACAGGAATTTTTCGATCTCGCCCGCCAGGGCTACAACCGCATCCCGCTGGTGCGCGAACTGCCCGGCGACCTGGAAACGCCGCTGTCGGTGTATCTCAAGCTGGCCAACGCGCCCTATGCCTACCTGCTCGAATCGGTGGTGGGCGGCGAGCGCTTCGGGCGCTACTCGTTCATCGGCCTGCCGGCACGTACGGTGCTCCGGGTGCGCGGCCATCTGCTGACGGTGGAAACCGACGGCCAAGTGATGGAAGAGTACACGCTGCCCGATCCGCTGGATTTCATCGCCGACTTCCAGGCGCGTTTCCAGGCCGCGCCGGTGGCGGGGCTGCCGCGCTTCACCGGCGGCCTGGCCGGCTACTTCGGCTACGACACCATCCGTTATATCGAGAAACGCCTGGCGCCGGAGTTCAATAAAAAACGGCAGCACAAGGACGACGTGCTGCACACGCCGGACATCCTGCTGATGCTGACCGAGGAACTGGCGGTGTTCGACAACCTCGCCGGCAAGCTCTACCTCATCACCCACGCCGATCCGATGCAGCCGGATGCCTATGCGCAGGGGCATCTGCGTCTCGCCGAACTGGCCGACCAGCTGCATGCACCGGTGCATCTGCCGGCTGAGCCGGCGGTGGCGGAGGACGAGCCGGCCTCCGAATTCGGCGAGGCCGAGTTCAAGGCGGCAGTGCAGAAGGCCAAGGACTACATCGCCGCGGGCGACGTCATGCAGGTGGTGCTCTCCCAACGCATGGTGCGGCCGTTCGCCGCCTCGCCGCTGTCGCTGTACCGCGCGCTGCGCAGTCTGAACCCCTCGCCTTACATGTTCTTCTACGACCTCGGCGGTTTTCACATCGTCGGTTCGTCGCCCGAAATCCTGGTGCGGCTGGAAGGCGATCTCGTCACCCTGCGCCCCATTGCCGGCACGCGCCCGCGCGGGTTGACGCGCGAGGACGACCAGCGTCTGGCCGAGGAACTGCTGGCCGACCCCAAGGAATGCGCCGAGCATTTGCAACTGCTCGACCTCGGTCGCAACGACACCGGGCGCGTCGCCGTCACCGGCAGCGTCAAGGTCACCGAGAACATGCAGATCGAGCGCTACTCGCACGTCATGCACATCGTTTCCAACGTCGAAGGCACGCTGAAGCCTGGCCTCACCGCGCTCGACGTGCTGCGTGCCAGCTTCCCGGCCGGCACGGTATCTGGTGCGCCCAAGGTGCGGGCGATGGAAATCATCGACGAACTGGAACCGAGCAAGCGCGGCATCTACGCCGGCGCGGTGGGTTACCTCGGCTTCAACGGCGACATGGATCTGGCCATCGCCATCCGCACCGCGGTGGTCAAGGACGGCATGCTGTACGCGCAGGCCGGCGCCGGCATCGTCGCCGATTCGGTGCCTGCGAGCGAATGGATGGAAACGCTCAACAAGGCCCGTGCTGTCGTGCGTGCCGCCGAGCTTGCCCAGGCGCGCTTCGGCGGCGGAACGGTCGACTAAGGCGAACCCGGCCCGCTCGGCCGCGCGCTCGCCGGAGACAATGCGGTGAAAACGTATATCGCACTCTTTCGCGGAATCAACGTTG
Source organism: Hydrogenophilales bacterium (assembly GCA_016195805.1). Classification (GTDB taxonomy): domain Bacteria; phylum Pseudomonadota; class Gammaproteobacteria; order Burkholderiales; family Thiobacillaceae; genus Thiobacillus. The sequence continues at coordinate 37,812 of JACPYT010000003.1, read as the reverse complement.
GCGGGAACAACACGCTGCCGATGAAAGAACTGACGGCGGTGCTGGAAGGGCTCGGCCTGCGAGGTGTCGAGACCTACATTCAGAGCGGCAACGTGGTGTTCCAGGGCAAGGCAGTCGATACCGCGCTGCTGTCGAAAAAGATCGCCGCCGCCATCGGTAAAAGCCATGGCTTCGAACCCTGGCTGCGTCTGCTCGAGATGCCGATGCTGGAACAGGTGATCAGAGGCAATCCCTATCCCGAAGCGGAGGTCGCGCCCAGCACCCTGCACGTGAATTTCCTCGCAACCGTTCCGCCCCGGCCCAATCTCGACGGCCTGGAAAAGCTCCGGGCCGCGAGCGAACGTTTTCAGCTGGCGGGCGACGTGCTCTATCTACACGCGCCGGACGGCATCGGCCGGTCCAAACTCGCTGCCGCCCTGGAACGTCTGCTGGGCGTGCCGATGACCAGCCGCAACTGGAACACCGTGCGCAAACTTGGGGACTTGGCGCGCGCTGCCTAGCGCCGGCCAGGACCGTCAGTCGTAGCGGTCATTTCCGTGCATGAGCGGAAGTCCGACGCGCGTCATTTGACCGGAATCGTGGCCGACGGCATGGGCGTCGCCCGCACGGCACCGACCTGGCTGCGCAGATCCGGCAGGAACACCGCCAGGAGGCCGATCAGCGGCAGGAACGAACACAGTAGGTAGACCGTTTCGATGCCCCAGCGGTCGGCCAGCCCGCCCAGCACAGCGGCGCCGATGCCGGCCAGCCCGAAGGCCAATCCGAAGAACAGGCCCGACACGGTGCCGACCTTGCCCGGCATCAGCTCCTGCGCGTAGACCACCATGGCCGGAAAGGCCGAGGCCAGCATGAAGCCGATGACCAGCGTCAGCCCCGCCGACGCGGCTAGCCCCACGTAGGGCAGCGCCAGCGTGAACGGCGCCACGCCCAGGATGGACAGCCAGATCACCCGCTTGCGGCCGATGCGGTCGCCGATCGGCCCGCCCAGCAGCGTGCCCGCCGCCACCGCGAACAGGAAATAGAACAGGTGGTACTGCGCTTGCTGCGCGCCGATGCCGTAGTGCTGCATCAGATAGAAGATCAGATAACTGCTGATGCTGGCCAGGTAGAAGAACTTGGAGAACATCAGCGCCATCAGCACCGCCAGCGTGCGCAGCACGCGGCCGCGCGGCAGATGGTGGCCAGCGGCGGGCGCGGCCTGTTTCGGCTTGCGGTGCTGGTCGCGGTACCAGACGCCGACGCCCGCCAGCACGATCATGGCCAGCAGCGCGAATAGCGAAAACGCGGCCAGGCTTTTCTGGCCGTGCGGCAGCACGACCCAGGCCGCGAGCAAGGGGCCGAAGGCCGCCCCCGCGTTGCCGCCGACCTGGAAGATCGATTGCGCCAGGCCGTGCCGCCCGCCCGAGGCCATGCGCGCCACCCGCGACGCTTCCGGGTGGAAGATCGACGAACCGCTGCCGATCAGCGCGGCCGCGGCCAGCAGCAGCGGAAACGTGGCCGCCTGCGACAGCAATAGCAGTCCGGCCAGGCTGAAGCCCATGCCCAGCGCCAGCGAGAACGGCTTCGGATGGCGGTCGGTATAGGCACCCACCAGCGGCTGCAGCAGCGAGGCGGTGAACTGGAAGGCCAGCGTGATCAGGCCGATCTGCGCGAAGCTGAGATGGAGCTCGCTCTTGAACAGCGGGTAGCTCGCGATCAGCAGCGACTGCATGGTGTCGTTGAGAAAATGCGAGAAGCTGATCGCGCCCAGCACCTTGAAGGCGGTGCGGTCGGCGGCGGAATGCGCAGTCGTCATGGCGGCAGGCTCGAAAGGATACGAGGCACCAATTTAGGGCTAAGATGCTTGTCCGTCTCGCTGAATTGAGGCATTGACCTTTTCGAAATGGACATTCACCTGCACAGCGGCCAGGATCTGGATCAGGGCCGCATGCCCGTGACCGGCAAGGCCATCGACTACCCCACCGGCCACGTGGTCCCCAGCCACAGCCACCCCACCGCCCAGCTCATCCACGCGGTGCAGGGCGTCATGGTGGTCGCCGCCCGGGGCGACCAGTGGGTGGTGCCGCCCACGCGCGGACTCTGGGTGCCGGCCCGCGAGCCGCACGGCATCCGCATGGTCGGCGACGTGAAGGTCCGCACCGTCTACATCCGCCCCGACGCCAGCCCGAACCTGCCGGCCGACTGCCGGGTGGTCGGCATCTCGCCGCTGCTGCGCGAACTGATCCTGGCGGCCATCGAGGTGGCGCAGCCTTACGATGCGGCTGCGCGCGACGGCCGCCTTATGCAGTTGCTGCTCGACGAAGTGGCGGTGCTGCCCAGCCTGCCGCTGCATCTGCCGCAGCCCACCGATCCGGATTTGCTGGCCATCTGCCGCGTCCTGACCGACGCACCCGACGATGCCTCCACGCTGGGCGACTGGGCGGGCCGTCTGGGCGTCGACGCCAGGACCATCCAGCGCCGCTTCGCCCGCCAGACCGGCATGACCTTCGGCCAATGGCGCCAGCAGGCGCGCCTGATCACCGCCCTGGAACAACTGGCCGCGGGCGTGAAGGTCGTCGACGTTGCGCTCAACCTGGGCTACAACAGCCCGAGCGCCTTCGCCACCATGTTCAAGCGCCAGTTCGGCGCCTCGCCCAGCGGCTACTTCCGCTGAGCCGCGCCGGCCACCTCGCGATGGCGGAAGCAATCCACCGTATGGTCGTTGACCATGCCCGTGGCCTGCATGTGCGCGTACACGATGGTCGAGCCGACGAATTTGAAGCCGCGTTTTTTCAGGTCCTTGCTGATCGCATCCGACAGCGGCGTGCTGGCCGGCACCTGTCCGATGCCTTTCCACGCATTGTCGATGGGGCGGCCGTCCACGAAATTCCAGAAGTAGGCGTCCAGCCCGCCCGCCGTCTCGCGCAGCGCCAGCGTCGCGCGCGCATTGGTGATCGTCGATTCGATCTTCAGCCGGTTGCGCACGATACCCGCGTCCGCCACCAGCCGCGCCACGTCCGCCTCGCCGTAGCGCGCGATGCGCTCGACGTCGAAATGGTCGAACGCGCGCCGGTAGCCTTCGCGCTTCTTCAGGATGGTGAACCACGACAAGCCCGCCTGCGCGCCTTCCAGGATCAGGAATTCGAACAGCGCGCGCTCGTCGTGCAGCGGCACGCCCCATTCCTCGTCGTGGTAGGCGCAGTAGAGCGGATCGGTGCCGCACCAGGTGCAGCGGGGGCGGGGGGCGGTCATGGGGATGTCTTGTTGGGAGGTGGGCGGTAGTTTGGCACAACAGACACGTGACAAAGTTTTATTCGCTTGTTTCGGTTCTATGTGCCGACTTGCAGTGCGACCGGTTCTCGGCCTAAGCCGACCTTGAATCTCGGGTCAGACTCGGTCAGCAATGCACCGAATACCTGCCGCTCAGCCGCAAGCCGTGGTGAACGTCAGCTTCTCGGTCTGGCGAACGCGAACTATCGACCCGCACCTGCCGGTCGATTATCAGAGGTTCAAACGGCAGGTTTCTGAGACTGAAGCAGTCGCCCGGCATGACTACTTATTGTTGAATCTGCAACCCATAGCAGACGTTCGGGACCATAACGTTGAAGGAATGCGAATGCTTTGTCGCCTGCGTTCCATTTTGATCTTTCGTGGTTGGCTGAAAGGGTGTGTTCGGGATGCACACATCAAGGTTGCACGATTGTGATGGATGCGGGCTTGGTTCCAAACGTGAACGGACTTCCCGGCACGGGTGTGAGCACCCCGGTGGTGGCATTGATGCGGTAAGCCGAGATAGAGCCATCGTGGCCAGAATTGCCCTGGTTTGCCACGTAAGCGAGCGTGCCAGCAGGGTTGATTGTGATGGATGCGGGTTCGATGCCAGCCGTAAACGGGCTGCCAGGTATTTCGGTCAATGCCCCGTTGGTGGCGTTAATGCGGTAGGTCGAGATGGTTCCATTTTGGCCCGCATATCCTGTGAACTGGTTTACCACATAGACGAAGGTGCCTGTGGAGTTGACGGCGATTGAGCTCGGAGATTTTCCAGTATGGAATGGGCTACCGGGAATTTCAGCCAAAGCTCCGGTGGAGGCATTGATGCGGTAGGCCGAGACGTTGCTACTGTAACTGTTTGCTACATAGACGAAGGTGCCTGCCGGGTTGACCGTGACGGAACTGGGGAGGATTCCTGCAGAGAACGGACTGCCAGGTACGGGTGTGAGTTCGCCGGTGGAGGAATTGATGCGGTAGGCCGAGACGTCGTCGCTGAAACCGTTTGTTGCATAGGCGAAGGTGCCTGCCGGGTTAACCATTAAGGAACTGGGGAGGACTCCTGCAGCGAACGGATTACCCGGCACGGGTGTGAGCGCCCCAGAGCTGGCATCGATGCAGTAGGCCCAGATGCGGCCCTCGCGCACGATTCCGCCTCCAAGCGTCATCTCGTCTGGGGCTCCAGTCGCCACATAAACGAATGTACCTGCCGGGTTGAACGTGATGGATGCGGGGAACGGTCCTGAATTGAACGGACTGCCCGGCACAGGCGTAAGCGTGCCGTTGGAGGCATTGATGCGGTAGGCCGAGACGTTGCTACTTCCACTGTTTGCTACATAGACGAAGGTGCCTGCCGGGTTGGCCATAACGGAACTGGGGAGGATTCCTGCAGCGAACGGACTGCCAGGTAGGGGTGTGAGCTTGCCGGTGGAGGAATTGATGCGGTAGGCCGAGACGTTGCTTGAGTTCGCTACATAAGCGTATTGATGCTTCGATTGGAGAAATCCGAGCGTGGAGCACCCTGTCATCGACATCAGGGCCATCAAGCTGAGGATGAGAGGAGTGCGGTGGTTTCGTCGTGCGCATTCCATTTTGATCTTTCGCGGTTGGCTGCAAGTATGTTTTGGACGCAAGCATCCAGGCTGTACGACCGTAACGAATACAGCATCATGCCAGAAAGCGGTCGCACGATACTCATCAAGGCGCGTAGCGTGCGACCGTCTCTCCAGCCACTAAATCTCGGTCTGCTCGGAGATCTCCAGAGCGTCATCCACTTCAATCCCAAGATACCGAACAGTGCTTTCCAGCTTGCTATGACCGAGCAGGAGTTGGACGGCTCGTAGGTTCTTGGTTCGCTTGTAGATCAGAGTCGCCTTGGTCCGTCGCATGGTGTGCGTGCCATAGACCGTCGAATCGAGCCCGATGGCGGCAACCCACTGGTGCACGATCCGGGCGTATTGGCGAGTAGAAACATGGGGCGATTTCGCCAGGCGACTGGGAAACAGATAGTGCTCCGGCCTCAAATTCGCAGTTTCGACCCATGCCGATACGGCAGCCCTGGTCGGCTCGGTCAGTTCGAACTGCACCGGACGCTGGGTCTTTCGCTGCACGACCATCGCACGGGGCAGTACCTGGTTGCCGTGTGTCACGTCCCGTACATGCAGGTTCACCAGATCGCAGCCACGCAGCTTGTTGTCGATCGCCAAGTTGAACATGGCCAAGTCGCGAACCTGGTGTTCGTTTTGCAGGTGGATTCGGATGGCCCAGATGTCCTTGGGCTTGAGTGGCGGCTTTTGGCCGACCAGCTTGCCTTTATTCCAGGGTTGCCAAGTTTGATTGGTTTCCATGTCAGACTCCTTCGTGGTTGATGGGAGTCTGATTGTGTTACCGAGTCGCGGAGGGCGGCTTTCTGGCAAGATGCCGTATACGTGCTATCGGCCACAAGCAGCCGCTCGTCCAAGCGGCACTGCTGCCGTTCGACTGGCAGCTTCACTCAGAAACCGGTCCTATAGCGTACTTGCCGCCGTGCTCCTGCACCCATAGAACTAGCACCAGCGAATAACTTAAGTAGAGTCATCGCCTGCCGTAAATCTACTGCGCCCAGCATTATGGGACGCCGGCGAGGACAATCAATAACTTTTTATAAGATTTTATAAAGTGAGACACACAAAGAATGGATAAGAATCAGATTTTTACTACGAAAACCCCTGTCAACTTGTGCCTGTCTTTGGCACTAGCTACGGTTAGCCTGTTTGCCATAGATGCAAACGCTGCGCCGGCAAGCGTTACGGTTACATCAGGCGGCACTACATATACCATCGGATCTGTTGTGTCGATTTACAGCACACCCAGTCTAAATTATTCCGCTCAACCCTGGTGGGGCAATCAGTCATTGGCGACAAGTCTGGCAGGGTTGGTCGGGAGCCAGTTGGGTACCCCCAATTTTTACACGCAGGCACCCTATTTCGCCTATGGTTTGTCTGGCGGCAATGTGACCTCCCTCTACAATAATGGCAGCGGGACCCAGTTGGTTTCATACTCCACCAATGCTAGTTACTGGACGATGTATCTCATCAGCATGGTTGGCCCGGCTCCCAGCATCACGAATCTGGCCGCTTTCAACCAGAGTCTTACCAATGCAAGCAGCACGGTTTCCATGACCGGGGTTGGGATGCCTGCCTTGTCGATGGAAGGCGCGCATCATCGTACCTTGCTCGATTCCGGCCTGACTCGGTCGGCCGGAAATGGGGTAGGGGTCTGGGCAACCGCTGACGCCGCGCATTTCAATAGCAGCGATAGCGACATGCAGATTGCCGAGGTGGGAGTTTACAAGGATATCGGCACGGCACGTTTAGGAATCGGTACCGGCCAGGTATGGGATCGTCAGGGTCTGAGCCTGGGCGGTCACGCAACGAATAGCGGGCAATATTTTCTCGCTGAAGTGGACAAGCTGTTTACTCCCAATGTCGAAGGCAGCATTACTGGGTATTACGGCAGCTTCAATACCAAAGTCAGCCGCAATTACCAGAATGGCGCCAGTATCGACACTTCCACCGGCAACACGGATACGACCAGTTCTTCCGTTCGGATTCGACTCGACCTGCTGAACGTGGCCACAATAGCCAAGTTTGCGCTGTCCCCCTATGCGGCTTACACATGGTCGCGCGCCGACGTCGGGGCGTATACCGAATTCGGCGGTAGTTTCCCTGTTTCTTATAACGCCAATAACTCCACCGGCAATAACGTGCGAGTTGGACTGGGGGCCAAGAAAGCATTGAGCGGTTCGACCGATCTGGTCTTGAATACTGAAGTTGTTCATGGTTTCGAAGACAATATGCCAGGCACCAGCGGGCAGATCATCGGTGTCAGCGGTTTTGCATTGCCTGGACAAAACGTGCGCCAGACCTGGGCACGCCTGATGGCGGATGTTGACCATCGCCTGACCGACAAGAGCCTGATCTCAGTTGGTTTGAATGCAGGCACACAGGGCGGCGATCCCAGCTACGGTGGAACCATCAGCTATCGTGCGTCCTTCTAAAACGCAAGCCAGTTAGTTACATCGCGTATCCGGGCCAGTTTATGGACTGGCCCGGAAGCTAAAATCAAAACGGTTCCGATTTTGAGTGTGGAAATCGGAGATCACAATTTCAGCACCTCCGTCTGGAAACGCATCTTGCGTTCCTTGCATACCCGCGCCATATTGACCACCGGTTCGACTTCCATGATCGGAAGCGGGCGGGCGGCGACTTGCCCCCACAAGGTCAGCAGTCCGACACATTGCTGACGTCGAACCACGTTAGTCCGAAAGTAAGAAAAGGCCGAGCCTCTGTCTGTAAGGAACCGTTCCGGGCGGCAGCTCCACTTTGATACCTGCCGCTGAAGCTTCGATGGCGCGACCGGCGGCAATGGGTCGGGTGCTGTCCCTCGCCACTGACGAAAGCGGCCGTTAAAGCAGCCTGCCGCGTCAACGTCAGCAACCTGCGCGACACCGGCCATTCAACTCGTCCGACGCCACCGGCAGCAAGGGCCGAGTAGCAGCCACGCAAAGACGGAATTCCAGTGGCTTTCCCCGCCACCGTCGTTCGCCACCTACCACACGCTTCGTCGCATCAGGTCGCCGGTTTCAACTTTGCTCCGACCGTCGCCAACGCGACTTCGCATTTTGCGCCGCTTCCTGAAGGAGGCCGGAACGGGGTTCAGATCTTCCCCAAGCCGTGCTGCTTAAGCTTGCGATACAGCGTGCGTTCGGTGACGCCGAGCGCGGCGGCGACGCGGGCGCGGTGGCCGTCGTGCGCGTCGAGCAGGCTTTGCAGGTGCGCGCGTTCCATGTTGCGCAGCGAGGCGTTCGCCGTGTCCGGCAGAGCCTGCGCGACGCGCGGCGACAGCCGCAGGTCGCTCGCGCGGATGGTGCCGTCGCGGCAACTGAGGACGGCATGCTGCAGGAGGTTGCGCAGTTCGCGCACGTTGCCGGGGAAGTCGTAGGCCTGCAATGCCGAGACGGCGTCCGGCGCGAGCCGGCAGGGGCTTTGTCCGCCGGTCAGCCGCTTGAGCAGGAAGTTCGCCAGCTCGGGGAGGTCGGCGGCGCGCTCACGTAGCGGCGGCAGGGTGACGTCGATGCCGGCCAGGCGGTAATACAGGTCGAGCCGGAAGCGCTTGGCATCGACTTCGTCGAGCAGCCGGCGGTTGGTGGCGGAGACCACGCGCACGTCGGCAGTCAGCGTCTGCGTACCGCCGACGCGGCGGAATTCGCCGGTCTCCAGTACGCGCAGCAGCTTGGCCTGCATGGCCAGCGGGATCTCGCCGATTTCATCGAGGAACAGGGTGCCGCCGTTGGCGAGTTCGAACAGGCCCTTTTTCTGTCCGCTGCTGCCGGAAAACGCGCCGCGCTCGTGGCCGAAGAGTTCGCTTTCGAACAGGCTTTCCGGCACCGCCGCGCAATTGATGACGATGAACGCCGTGCCCGCGCGGCTCGAGCGCGCATGGATGAAGCGCGCGGCGAGCTCCTTGCCGACGCCGCTCTCGCCGTACAGCAGGATCGACGCCTCGCTTTCGGCTACGCGCGCCAGGTTGTCGACGCAGGCGAGAAAGGCGGGCGATTGTCCGATCATCTGCATGGCATCGCACTCGCTGCCGGCCTCGGCTTCCAGCGGAAACAGCTGCTCGCCCAGATACAGTTCGCCGTTCGCGCCGCGCAGTCGGTGCCCACGGATGCGGGTGCGCTCGGGCTGGTTGTCGGCGTGGAAATGCGTGTGCAGCACCTCGACCGCCTCGCCCCGCGAGAACAGCGCCTGGTGCGGACAGTGCTCGCCGTTTTCGTGGCAGGGACGCGGCGAGTGATGCGACACCGCGTGGCAGTGCTGGCCGACGATGGCGTCGGGTGTCATGCCGTAGGCATCGCAGTAGCGCTGGTTGGCGGCGACGATGCGGTAGGCGCGGTCGATCACGACGAACGGCTGTTCGTGCGTATCGATCAGGCTCTGGAGTTCGAGGTCCATGGCGGGCGGATTTGTCATGACGGACATGAAAAATGACATGACAAATCCATCATGTCAATCCGGAGGGCCCGCGGAAACCCGCGTGGACAGGGGGCTTCCCCGGTGGCATGCCTGTTGCAATGGTGTTGGCCGCAACATTAACCAATATCAACCAAGGAGGACAGCATGGCACATATCGTTATTCTGGGCGCGGGCGTGGGGGGCATGACCATGGCCTATGAAATGCGCGAATCGGCGCGGGCGGAAGACAAGGTCACCGTCATTTCCAACAATTCATATTTCCAGTTCACCCCGTCCAATCCCTGGGTGGCCGTGAACTGGCGCAAGCGCGACGATGTCACCCTCGAGGCCGCTCCGTATCTGAACAAGAAGAATATCGACTTCATCCCGGTTGGCGCCGCGCGCGTGCACCCCGAGAAAAATCAGGTCGAGCTCACTGACGGCCAGATCGTGAACTACGACTTCCTCATCATCGCGACCGGGCCCAAGCTGGCCTTCGACGAGGTGCCGGGGCTGGGGCCGGAAGGCCATACCCAGTCGATCTGCCAGGTCGAACACGCCGTGTCCGCGGGGCGGGTGTGGGACGATTTCGTGCAGAAGCCGGGCCCCATCGTGGTGGGCGCGGTGCAGGGCGCCTCGTGCTACGGCCCGGCGTACGAATTCGCCATGATCATGGATACCGACCTGAGGAAGCGCAAGATCCGCGACAAGGTGCCGATGACCTTCGTCACCGCCGAGCCCTATATCGGGCATCTCGGGCTGGGCGGGGTGGGCGATTCGAAGGGCCTGCTCGAGTCGGCGATGCGTGACCGCCACATCAAGTGGATCTGCAACGCCAAGGTCACCAAGGTCGAGGCCGGCAAGATGTTCGTCGCCGAGCACAACGACAAGGGCGAGGTGATCAAGGAGCACGAGCTGCCGTTCGCCTATTCCATGATGCTGCCGGCGTTCAAGGGCATCGACGCGGTGTTCGGCGTCGAGGGCCTGACCAATCCACGCGGCTTCATCACCATCGATCCCTATCAGCGCAATCCCAAGTTCCAGAACATCTACTCGGTCGGCGTGTGCGTCGCCATTCCCCCGGTCGAGGCCACGCCGGTGCCGACCGGCACCCCCAAGACCGGCTACATGATCGAGTCCATGGTCACCGCCACCGCGCACAACATCCGTGCCGTGCTAGACGGCGGCGAGCCGGTCGAGAAGGCGACCTGGAACGCCATCTGCCTGGCCGACTTCGGCGACACCGGCGCCGCCTTCGTCGCGCTGCCGCAGATCCCGCCGCGCAACGTCAACTGGTTCAAGGAAGGCAAGTGGGTGCATCTGGCCAAGGTCGCGTTCGAGAAGTACTTCATGCGCAAGATGAAAAAAGGCTCGACCGAGCCGCTGTACGAGAAATACGTGCTCGGCCTGATGGGCATCAAGAAGCTCAAATAACGCCTCCTCGCAACATCTGACCTAAAGCGCCTGCGGGCGCTTTTTTCATGTGTGTGGTTTTGATGCAACTAATGCTTAACCGTGGGTGTTGTGTACTAGGCTAAATGCATGCTGGGTTGAGGCCGGGATGGAGTGGCCGACAGTTTTTTCCGGTCAATGTATTTTTTCGGTCAATGTATTGAATAAAGGATATCAATATCCTATTATTTGGACTGTTCAGTTTTGCAACACCGCTTATCTGTGCATGGTTCGTTTTGTAACGTAGTTGTGTTTTGCAACACTTGCGGTGGCCGCGTCGTGGCTGGGGTGGACTAGGCAACCTGTTTTCAATGTCGACAGCTTGGGGAGACTCTCTTGATTACCAAATTTGTATGGCGCCACATCCTGAAGGTGCGGGAGATACTCCCAGCACTGGCTACGCTTGTTTTGTTGGGGGTGTGGTCTTTCCCCAGCTACGCTCTCCCCGCCTTTGCCCGGCAGACGGGACAAAACTGTCTGGCCTGTCACGCGGGCGGCCAGTTCCCTGAACTGACCCAATATGGGCGACTGTTCAAGCTCACCGGCTATACGCTGGGCAGCCGCTCCATCCCCCTCTCGGTGATGGCGGTGATCGACTACACGAACGTCCGCAACCCCAAGGATTCCGCGGGGGTGAAGGACACCACGGATTTCTACAAGAACGGCCAGCCAATGTTCGATTTCGCCAGCGTGTTCCTTGCCGGCAAGATCACCGACAACCTCGGGGTGTTCGCTCAGGCGACCTACGCGAACTACGACCATCAGAAAACGCCCGGGGTGGGGCCCTATGAGGGCTACCTAACTCCGGACAATACGGAACTACGCTATGCCGACCGTTTTATTTCACCTGGCAACGATCTGATCGTCGGCGCCTTCGCCAACAACAATCCGAGCATGCAGGACGTCTGGAACAGCACCCCGGCATGGGGCTACCCCTATATCGGGCCGAAATTTGCCCTGGGCGCGCCCGCATCGCCCCTGCTGGATGGCGGTCTTGCACAGAACGCGGTGGGCGCCGGCGTCTATGCTTACTGGAACAAGAGCGTGTATGGCGAACTCTCCATGTACAAGACAGCCAACGGACCTTTTGGATTTTTGCATCCGGGAGGCAACGCCGGCATCGCTCGAATCAAGGACGGGGCACCGTACTGGCGCCTTGCCTACACGAAGGAGTTTGGCCCGCATAACCTCATGATCGGAACGTCCGGACTCGTGGCGGATATTCACGAGGGGAATGACGTTACGCTGCCCACCGATCATTACAAGGACTACGGGCTGGATGCGCAATACCAGTACATTCTCGATCCGCACACGGTCACGGCCCACATCAGCTACATCCACGAAAACGTGAGGTGGGGCAACCCTGCGTTGGTCGGTACAGCCGGTGCTGATAATGCAAACGAGACCCTGAAGGAACTGAAAATGAAGGTGGCCTATGTCTACAACGCCAAATATGGCGGCAGTCTGGCCTACCAGCAGCTCACTGGTTCCACCGATGCCACGTTTTATGCGGGATCCAACCCGCCCGTACCGACCGATATTTCCGGCAACATGGCCGGAAGTCCGGACACGACAGTGTGGGTCCCAGAGGTGTTCTGGACCCCCGTGCAGTATCTTCGCGTCGGTGCGCAATATTGGCATTACACGAAATTCAACGGTGCCAGCAGCAATTACGATGGCTTGGGTCGCAGTGCCAGCGCCAACGACACGTTGTTCTTCTATGTGTGGGGTGCCTACTGACGAGGCCGGTTAGCCCGACAGCGCACTTTATACTGACTTAAAGGGACTCAACATGAAGACAGCTTTGTATACGACCCTGACATTGGCCATTGCGAGCCTTGCGATCGGGGGGTGCTCCAACCTGGAGCGTTCGCGGGATCTCGGCAATCCGCAGGTTCAGGGCAAAACGCTTGCCATGCAGGTGTGTTCGAATTGCCATAGCGTGGACGGCAACTCGATCAATCCCAATTTCCCCAAGCTGGCCGGGCAGCAGGAGGACTACCTGGTTGCCCAACTGACCTACTTCCGCAGCCATAACCGCTCCGATCCGGAAGGCTCCGAGTACATGTGGGGGATCGCCCGGAAACTGACGGATGAACAGATCAAGGGACTGGCCACCTATTTCTCGCAGCAGAAGGACGCGCCCAATGTCACCGGCGACCCGGCATTGGTTGCCGAAGGAAAGGCGCTGTTCGAGAACGGCAATCCCAAAGAGGAAGTCGCCGCCTGTGCGGGCTGCCACGGCGCGCAAGGCATGGGCAATGGCACCTTTCCCCGCCTGGCGGGCCAGCATAAGGACTACATGATCAAACAGCTGCACATTCTGTCGCAGACCGACCAGCGCCCCGCCGGCGCGATGATGAAGCCGCTGGTCCATGGCCTGACGCCTTCAGACATGATTGCCGTGACGACGTATCTGCAGGGGATTTCGCCGCAGTAGGTTGCAGCGCCGCAAATCGGGGCAAGTTGTCCCCATGCAAAAGGCCAACCCGTCGGTTGGCCTTTTGCATGGCTCAAACAGGCGAGTGGTCCGGTGCGCCAACGTGGAAGCGGCCCCCGCTGCCCGTTAGCGAGCGGCGATGCCGACATCGCCGGGGCGAACCGGCAGGACGTACATGCGATTGCCCTTGCCGCCGGCGAGCGAGCTGCCGCTGTCGAACATGAATCCCCAGGCCCGGCTTGCATCGGGGGCATATTCCGTACCGGACCAGTACAGGCTGTCCGGGCCATGCGAAAACAGGCTGTAGCTGCCGTTGTGCGCCGTGCCGATCGGGGTGGCCGTTTTCCCGCCCAGCCCTTCGTAGAACAGGTGCCCCAGTTCGCTGCCGGTGCAGTGGTAGCCAAAGGAATCCCCGCCGGACTGGACGCTGCAGGTCGGGTCTGGCTGCAGCGTCGTGGGCAACCGCCAGCCCCTCAGATCGACATTGCGCACGGGATCGTGGTACACGAGATGGGCAACCCAGGTTTCGGCCTGACTCCAGGTCATCCGGCCATCGCTTCCGGAGCCATGCAACGTGGCGGCATAACCGCTGGTCCTGGCGTAGTTGGCGTCCGCCAGCCAGGTGACATTGAGGTCGGTGTCGTATATGAGCCCGCCGCCCCGATCGACCAGGGTGGCCTGGACAACGCCGGGCAGGCCCAGTCCTGCAACCAGAGCGAGGATGACGCGGGATGTCTCCATTTGGACCTGCTCCTTGCTTGTTATGTTTGCCCGGGTTCGACAAGGTCTCTGGCATTCAGCGAGGCGATGCCTGGAGAAAAAGTCTACTCCCTGCCGATAGGGATTTGAACCGAGGGAGGCGGCACACTTCTTCTCTATTGTTTTGCCCCGTGGGTTAGGCCAACACGGTGTATCGGCCGACTGGGTCGGAAAACGGGTTTTGGCGAGGGCAAGGGCAGCCAATACGGGGGCAGGGCAAGGGTTTATATGGAGGCTGATCTGGGCGACAATGGCAGCTTTCGTGCTGTCGGTTCCAGACATAAGGCTCGGGGTATCAGAAGCAAAAGCGGGTATCCAGGCGGGTGTTGAATGAGGTCCTTGGCCATTCACGATGAAAAACAAAAGGATACATGCGCCATGCTTTTAATGATCGACAATTACGACAGCTTCACCTACAACCTCGTGCAGTATTTCGGCGAGCTGGGCGAAGACGTCAAGGTCATCCGCAACGATGAGATCGACCTCGCCGGCATTGCCGCGCTGAAGCCCGACCATATCGTGGTCTCGCCCGGCCCCTGCACGCCCAACGAAGCGGGCGTCTCGGTGCCGCTGATCACGGAATTCGCCGGCAGGATTCCCATCCTCGGCGTCTGCCTCGGCCACCAGAGCATCGGCCAGGCGTTCGGCGGAAAAATCGTGCGGGCGAAGGAGCTGATGCACGGCAAGACCTCAATGATCCATCACCTCGACGTCGGCGTGTTCAAGGGGCTGCCCAATCCCTTCCGCGCCACCCGCTACCATTCGCTGGTGATCGAGCGCGAGACGCTGCCGGACTGCCTGGAAATCACCGCGTGGACCGATGACGGCGAGATCATGGGGGTGCGCCACAAGACGCTGGCGGTCGAGGGTGTGCAGTTCCATCCCGAATCCATCCTTACCGAGCACGGCCACGCCATGCTGGCGAATTTCCTGAAGGGCACGCGATGATCACGCCGCAGCAGGCGCTCGCCCGGCTGGTCGAGCAGCGCGAAATCTTCCACGACGAGATGCTGTCTCTGATGCGCCAGATCATGCGCGGCGAGCTCACGCCGGTGCAGATCGCCGGCATCATCACTGGCCTGCGCGTGAAGAAGGAGACCGTCGGCGAGATCGCCGCCGCGGCGCAGGTGATGCGCGAATTCGCCGCCCAGGTGCCGGCGCGGAACAGCGCGAACCTGGTCGACACCTGCGGCACCGGCGGCGACGCCGCGCATACCTTCAATATTTCGACCACGGCCGCCTTCGTCGCCGCCGCGGCCGGGGCGCGCGTCGCCAAGCACGGCGGGCGTTCGGTGTCGTCGACCAGCGGCAGTGCCGACGTGCTCGAGGCGCTGGGCGTGAATCTCGACCTCACGCCCGGGCAGGTGGCGGAGAGTATCGACGCCATCGGCATCGGCTTCATGTTCGCGCCGAAATTCCACGGCGCGATGAAGCACGCCGCGCCGGTGCGCCGCGAACTCGGCGTGCGCACGATTTTCAACATCCTTGGTCCGCTCACCAACCCGGCCGGCGCGCCGCATCAGCTGCTGGGCGTGTTCCATCCCGACCTGGTCGGCATTCTGGTACGCGTGCTGCAGCGCCTCGGTAGTCGCCATGTCATGGTTGTGCATGGATCCGACGGCATGGACGAGATCACGCTCGCCGGCGAGACGCTGGTCGGCGAACTGAAGGACGGCGAGGTCAGCGAATACACGATCCACCCGCGCGAATTCGGGCTGGAGCCCTGCGGCAGCGAAGCGCTTAAGGTGTGGGACGCCACGCAGGCCAAGGACATGCTGCTGTCCGTGCTCGACGGCCTGCCCGGGCCGGCCTGCGACATCGTGCTGCTCAACGCCGGCGCCGCCATCTACGTGGCCGACCGGGCCGACACCCTGGGCGAGGGTATCGAACTGGCGCGCGCGGCGATTGCGAGCGGCGCGGCGCGCGAGAAGTTGAAGCAGCTGGTGGCGTTCTCCCAGCGCGCCACGGGGGCTTGAGCACGATGTCCGATATCCTCGAAAAGATCCTCGCCACCAAGCGCGAGGAAATCGCCGCCGGGCTCGCGACGGTGCCGCTGGCCGAGATGCAGGCGCGTTCTGCCGCCGCATTGCCGCCACGCGATTTCGTCGGCGCACTGCGCGCGAAGATCGCGGCCGGCTTGCCGGCGGTGATCGCCGAAATCAAGAAGGCGAGCCCGTCGAAGGGCGTGATCCGCCCCGACTTCCGTCCGGCCGAGATCGCGGCGAGCTACCAGGCAGGCGGCGCCGTGTGCCTGTCGGTGCTGACCGACCGCGAGTATTTCCAGGGCAGCGCCGAATATTTGCGTGAAGCGCGCGCCGCGTGTGCGCTGCCGGTGCTGCGCAAGGATTTCATCATCGACCCCTACCAGGTCTACGAAGCGCGGGCGATGGGGGCGGACTGCATCCTGCTGATCGTCGCCGCGCTGGACCTGCCGGCGATGCAGGCGCTCGAAGCGCTGGCGTTCGAGTTGGGGATGGCGGTGCTGGTCGAGTCGCACAACGCCGATGAGCTCGATGCCGCACTGCAATTGAAAACACCGCTGCAGGGGATCAACAACCGCAACCTGCGCACCTTCGAGGTCAGCCTCGACACCACGCTGGATTTACTACCGAAGATCGGCAGCGACCGCATCGTCATCACCGAATCCGGCATCCTCGCGCCGTCCGATGTCGCCCGCATGCGCAGCCATCGGGTCAATGGGTTTCTGGTCGGCGAGGCCTTCATGCGCGCTGCCGATCCGGGCGCCGAACTCGCACGCCTCTTCGCTTGAAAGGCGCTGCCGCGCGTCAGCGCTTGCCGAACAGGCTGCCCAGCACGCCGCGGATGATCGAGCGGCCGATCTGGCTTCCGATGGCGCGGGCGGCGGATTTGGCCAGCGCTTCGGCGGCGCTTTCGCGGCGGCCGCCCCCTGTCAGGATACCGCCCAGCACCCCGCCCAGTCCGCTGTCCGCTGGAGTCTGGGCTGCGGTTTTGGCCTGCTGCGCTGCCTGTGCCGATTGTTCCGCGCGCGCCTTCAGCGTTTCATAGGCGGATTCGCGGTCGACCGGTTTGTCATAGACCCCTGCCACCAGTGAAGTCTGCATCAACTGCTTGCGCTGGGCATCGGTGATCGGACCGATCTGGCCCCGCGGTGGCACGATGAAGGCGCGCTCGACCACGCCGGGGCGGCCCTTCTCGTCGAGCAGTGAGACCAGCGCCTCGCCCACGCCGAGTTCGGTGATGACGGTGGCTTCGTCCAGCGCCGGGTTGTCGCGCATGGTTTCGGCCGCCGCCTTGACCGCTTTCTGGTCGCGCGGCGAGAAGGCGCGCAGCGCGTGCTGCACGCGGTTGCCGAGCTGCGACAGCACCTTGTCGGGCACGTCGGCCGGATTCTGTGTGACGAAGTACACGCCGACGCCCTTGGAACGAATCAGCCGCACCACCTGCTCGATTTTTTCCACCAGCGCAGCGGGGGCGTCGGTGAACAGCAGGTGTGCCTCGTCGAAGAAGAACACCAGCTTCGGCTTGTCGAGGTCGCCGGCCTCGGGCAGGTTCTCGAACAGTTCGGACAACAGCCACAGCAGCAGCGTGGCGTACATTTTCGGCGACTGCATCAGGCGGTCGGCCGAGAGGATGTTGATGACGCCGCGGCCGCGGTCGGTCTGGATCAGATCGGCGATGTTCAGCATCGGTTCGCCGAAGATCTGTTCGCCCCCCTGCGATTCCAGCGCCAGCAGGCCGCGCTGGATCGCGCCGATCGAGGCGGAGGAGACGTTACCGTATTCGGTGGTGAATTCCTTGGCGTTGTCGCCGACGTGGGCGAGCATCGCACGCAGGTCTTTCAGATCGAGCAGCAGCAGGCCGTTGTCGTCCGCCACCTTGAACACCAGGTTGAGCACCCCGCTCTGGGTCTCGTTGAGGTCCAGCATGCGCCCCAGCAGCAGCGGCCCCATGTCGGATACGGTGGCGCGCACCGGATGGCCGGCTTCGCCGAACGGATCCCACAAGGTGACCGGATAGCCCTGGTAGGCGAAGCCTTCGAGTTTCAGCGACTCGACCCGCTCGGCCACCTTGGCGCTGCCGCCGCCGGGCTGCGACACGCCCGACAGGTCGCCTTTCACGTCGGACATGAAGCAGGGAACGCCTATGCTGGAGAAGTGCTCGGCCAGCGTCTGCAGGGTCACGGTCTTGCCGGTGCCGGTGG
The DNA here is from genome assembly GCA_016195805.1 of Hydrogenophilales bacterium. Classification (GTDB taxonomy): domain Bacteria; phylum Pseudomonadota; class Gammaproteobacteria; order Burkholderiales; family Thiobacillaceae; genus Thiobacillus. The sequence continues at coordinate 19,736 of JACPYT010000003.1, read as the reverse complement.
CGCCGGTGACGAGACCATGGCGGTTGGCCATCTGCGGCAGCAGGAAGAGGTCGGTGGCGGCGTTGCGGGCGACGAGCAGCGGTTCGGTCATGGTTGTTCCTGGGGTAGGGACATACGATCTTTCACGGGCTTTAGCCCGTAGAAAGTCGGAGTCCCCTTGTCGGGGATGCACGGATTCTAGCGAGTTCAATCGCGTCGCGTGCCATACAAAGAATAGAAGTAAATGCTAATGTTCCGAGTATCATCGCGCTACGACGAAAACGGGAGGCTATTTGTGGCAATGGAACGGCAGGTGCATGAAATCGTCATCGTGGGTGGCGGCGCGGGCGGACTGGAACTGGCGACCCGCCTGGGCGACAAGATTGGAAAGAAGCGCGCGAACATCACGCTGATCGACGCCTCGCCCTCGCACCTGTGGAAGCCGCTGCTGTACGAAGTTGCGGCGGGCAGCCTCGACTCCTACGCCGAGCGGCTGGAATACCTGGCGCAGGGGCACTGGCACCATTTCACCTTCCGCCTCGGGCGCATGGACGGACTCGACCGCAAGCGCCAGGAAGTCAGTGTCGCCCCCACGCTGGACGAGAGCGGCATCGAGATCATTCCCCGCCGCAGCTTTCGTTACGACACGCTGATCATCGCGGTTGGCTCGGTCGGCAACGACTTCGGCGTGCCGGGCGTGAAGGAGCACTGCATCATGCTCGACACCCCCGAGCAGGCGCGCGAATTCCACCGCCGCCACATCAACGCCTGCCTGCGCGCGAATACCCAGACCGAGGCCGTCGCGCCTGGCCAGCTTACCGTCGGCATCGTCGGCGCCGGCGCCACCGGCGTCGAACTCGCCGCCGAACTGCACGACACCACGCGCGAGCTGTCGTACTACGGCATGGATCACATCGAGCCGGAAAAGAGCCTGAAGCTGCTGATCGTCGAGGCCTCCGACCGCATCCTGCCTGGACTGCCGCCGCGCCTGTCGGCCGCTGCGGCCGAACGTCTGGCCGAGCTCGGAGTGGAGATGCACACCGGCGAGCGCATCGTCGAGGTGCGCGCCGACGGCATGCTGACCGCCGACGGCAAGTTCATTCCCGCCAGCATGATGGTGTGGTCGGCCGGCATCAAGGCACCGGACTTCCTCAAGGACATCGACGGACTGGAAACCAGCCGCAACAACCAGCTGGTCGTGCGTCCCACGCTGCAGACCACGCGCGACGACAACATCTTCGCCTTCGGCGATTGCGCCGCCTGTGCGATGCCCGACGGCAAGGGCTTCGTCCCGCCGCGCGCGCAGGCCGCGCACCAGCAGGCCTCGATGCTGGCGAAATCGATCTGCCGGCGCTTCCGCGGCAAATCCCTGCCGGAGTATGTCTACCGCGATTACGGCTCGCTGATCGCGCTGGGCCGCTTTTCAACCGTCGGCAACCTGATGGGGGCGCTCACCGGCGGCAGCATCATGATCGAGGGCGTGATGGCGCGCTTCGTCTACTGGTCGCTGCACAAGATGCACCAGATCGCGCTGCACGGCTGGTTCAAGACTTCGCTCACGACCTACGCCCATTTCATCAGCACGCCGACGCGCGCGCGCATCAAGCTGCACTAGCGGTCTTTGTGGTTCCCCCGGCGGGCCGGTTGTCGCATGCGCGGCAACCGGCCGTTTTTTTTCTTCAAATAAAAGGACAACTGTCCTAATATATTAAGACAATAGTCCAATAAAAGGAAGAGAGATGAAGAAGTGTGTCGTGGTCACGGGTGCGACCGGGTTTGTCGGCAGCCATGTTCTGGAGGCACTGGCTGCGTTCGATGACGTGCACGTCATTGCGGTGTGTCGAGACCGAAAGCAACTGATTCCAGGATTCGAGGGTGAAGTGCGCGAGGGCGATCTGCGCGACCCCGGCTTCAGAAAGGCGGCCGTGGGCGGAGCGGACTGCCTGTGCAACGCCATGGCATGGAGTTCGCTGTGGGGCCATGCCGATCCTTCCCGCCGGCTCTTTCTCGAACCCAGTCTCGCCTTGATCGAGGCGGCACGCGCGGCAGGCGTCAGGCGCTTCATCAACACCAGCACGACGAGCGCCGCTGCGCCCGAACGTTCGAGCGACCCGCAAAGCGAGGGCATCATGCGACCCTTCTGGCCGCACCTGTGCAATATCGTACGGATCGAAAACGCGCTGCGTGATGCGGCGAACGCCAATTTTCAGGTGGTCAACCTGCGCCTCGGCATCTTCGCAGGGCGCCGCTATGCGCTCGGCGTGCTGCCCATCCTCGTGCCAAGATTAAAGACCCATCTGGTGCCATGGGTCGCTGGCGGCCGCACCAGCCTGCCCATCGTCGACGGGCGCGACATCGGCCAGGCCTTTGCGCACGCGGTCAAGGCGAAAGGGCTCAGCGCCTACGAAGGTTTCAACATCGTTGGCCCGACCGTGCCGAGGGTGCGCGACGTCGTCGCTCATCTGCACAAGGTCCATGGGCTGCCTCAGCCGCATTTCGGCGTGCCGTTCGCGCTGGCGTATCCGTTCGCATGGCTGATGGAAAAGCTCGATCCCATCGTGCCATGGGAGCCGCTGGTGACGCGCAGCATCATCCATCTGATGGAAGAAGTCGGTGTCGACAACGACAAGGCCGCCCGGTTGCTTGGCTACCATCCCCGGCACGATTGGCGCGAGGCACTCCGTCTGCAGATGGGGGAGATGTCCGTCCGGCAGACGCGGCCGATGTCGATGGCGCGCCCGCTGGCCTGAGGGGAAACCATGGAACCAGGAACCAGGCTCGCGGCGGGGGACGTGGCCCCCGCCTTTTCCTCCGCGGTGCTCGGGCGTGAGCATGGCATCAGCCTCGAGCAATATCGTGGGCGCCACGTACTGCTGTCCTTCTACCGCTACGCTTCCTGTCCGCTGTGCAACCTCAGGGTACACGATCTCGCGCAGCGGCACGCCGCCTGGCAGACGCAGGGACTCGACATGCTGGCGGTATTCCAGTCTCCCGCAGACGCATTGTTGAAGTATGTGGGTGCCCGCGAGCCGCCGTTCCCATTGCTTCCCGACCCGGAGCAGCGCCTGTATGCGCTGTACGGCGTGGGTCACAGCTGGGCAGGTTTTGCCGCAGCCTGGCTGACCCGGCTGCCCGAAATCACCCGCTCGGTCGTTGGCAAGGGTTATCTGCCCGGCGGTGTGCAAGGGGGCATCCATCGTATTCCCGCTGACTTCCTGATCGCACCGGACGGACTCATCGCCGAAGCCTACTACGGGCGCGACATTGGCGATCACCTCCCGCTGCAGCGGATTGAACGTCACGTGCGGCAGTTGGGGTGAGCCGGCAGGCAGGACGTACAATGCCGCACATGGCAAGTAAGGGTGAAAAGACGCGCGCGGACATCGTCGAATGCGCGAGAAGGCTGTTCTACGAGCACGGCTACGACGGCACGTCTTTCACCCGTATCGTCGAAGCCTCCGGTCTGTTCCGCGGCAACATCTATCATTATTTCAAGACCAAGGACGAGATCCTCTTGGCCGTCGTCGAACGCTATCTCGACGATTACCGTGCATTGCTGGCGCGCTGGGAGGCAGAACACGACACGCCGCGGGCGCGCCTGCGCGCATTCGTCGACATGATCACCGGCCACAAGATGGAACTGGTCGAATACGGCTGCCCGATCGGCAGCCTCAATACCGAACTGGGCAAGGACCGGCGTGTGCTCCAGCACACGGCGCGCGTGCTGTTCGACCTGTTCCGCGACTGGCTGACGGCGCGTTTTGTCGAACTGGGGCACAAGCGGCAGGCCGAGGCGCTCGCATTGCATCTGCTGGGCCGGGCGCAGGGTGTCGCCGTGATTGCGCATGTCTATCAGGACAGGAAGCTGCTGGTGCGCGAGGCACAGCAGCTCAAGGCGTGGATCGACGGGCTCTGACGGCCTTCCGTACGCTTGCTCTGCCGTGCCTTAGCTAACGCCGTCCCAAAGCCATGCCGCGCCGCGTACGCCACTGGAGTCGCCGTACTTCGGCGGCACCAGTTTCGTATCGACGCGGTCGGAGAACACATAGCGCGGCCATAGCCGTGGCACGGTGTCGTACAGCCGGGCGATGTTGGACAATCCGCCGCCCAGCACGATGACATCGGGATCGATCAGGTTGATCACGCCGGCCAACGCACGCGCCAGCCTTTCTTCATAGCGTGCCAGCGTCGCGCTGCAGGGGCCGTAGCCGGCATTCGCCAACTGCACGATTTCGTGCGCAGGCAGGTCCTCGCCGCCGTAGCGCACGTGGTCGGCGGCCAGCGCGGGACCCGACAGCCAGGTTTCGATGCAGCCTTTCTTGCCGCAATAGCAGGCGGGCGCGGCGTCGAGTTCGCGCGGGCTCGGCCATGGGTGCAGGATGATTTCTCCGGTGGCCGGATGTTGCCCGGTGCTGACGCGGTCGGCCTGCGCATGGGCGAACTGGAAGTAGGGCAGGGGCGAGTGTCCCCATTCGCCGGCGATGGCATTGGCCCCCTTCAGCAGCTTGCCATGCACCACCACGCCGCCGCCGACACCGGTGCCGAGGATCACGCCGAATACGCTGCCGGCGCCGGCAGCGGCGCCGTCGATGGCCTCCGACAGGGCAAAACAGTCGGCATCGTTGGCCAGCCGTACTTCACGGTTCAGCGCGCGTTCGAGGTCTTCCTGCAGGGGGCGGCCATTGAGGCGGGTCGAGTTGCAGTTCTTCATCAGGCCGCTCGCGGGCGAGATGGCGCCGGGGGTGCCGATGCCGACCGAGCCATGCTGCCCTAGCTCGAATTCGGCCTGGTGCACCAGCGCGGCGACCGCGGCCACGGTCGCGAGATAGTCGTCCTGCGGGGTCGGCACGCGGCGGCGCAGGATTTCGCGGCCTTCGGCATCGAGGGCGACGAGTTCGATCTTGGTGCCGCCGAGGTCGATGCCGAGGCGGAGCGAAGTGGCCGGAATGCTAGAATTGCGCATTATTTTGCGTTGGAATCGACATGGCAGGACATTCGAAATGGGCCAACATCCAGCACCGCAAGGGGCGCCAGGATGCCAAGCGCGGCAAGATCTTTACCAAGCTTATCAAGGAAATCACCGTGGCCGCCAAAATGGGCGGCGGCGACCCCGCGATGAACCCGCGTCTGCGGCTGGCGATCGAGAAGGGCAAGGCCGAGTCGTTGCCGAAGGACAACATTGAAAACGCGATCAAGCGCGGCACCGGCCAGCTCGAAGGCGTCAACTATGAGGAAGCGCGCTACGAAGGCTACGGCATCGGCGGCGTCGCGGTGATGGTCGACTGCCTCACCGACAACAAGACGCGCACCGTCGCCGACGTCCGCCACGCCTTCACCAAGCACGGCGGCAACATGGGCACCGACGGCTGCGTGGCGTTCCAGTTCAAGCACTGCGGCCAGATCATCCTGGAGCCGGGCGCGAGCGAAGAGGCGGTGATGGACGCCGCGCTGGAGGCCGGCGCCGACGACATCATCCCCAATGACGACGGTTCGATCGAGGTGCTGACCTCGCCCGATCCCAAGGCCTTCGAGGCGGTGAAGGAGGCGCTTGAAAAAGCCGGCTTCAAGCCGGCGGTCGCCGAGATCACCATGCGCCCCGAAGCGGAGACCGAACTGACCGGCGACGACGCGGTGAAGATGCAGAAAATCCTCGACGCGCTCGATTCGCTCGACGACGTGCAGGATGTCTACACCAACGCCGTGTTGCCGGAGTAAACCTCCCTTTGCGCATCCTCGGCATCGATCCCGGTCTGCGCCTCACCGGCTTCGGTGTGATCGAACAGACCGGGCAGAAGCTGGCTTATATTGCCAGTGGCGTGATCAAGAGCGGCGAGGGCAGCCTGCCGCAGCGGCTCGGCGTACTGTTTGCAGGTCTCAACGAGGTGATCGCCACCTACCAGCCCGATACCTGCGCGGTGGAAATCGTCTTCGTCAACGTCAACCCGCAATCGACGCTGCTACTGGGGCAGGCGCGCGGCGCCGCGATCTGCGCCGCGGTGTCGAATGAGCTGATGGTGGCGGAATATACCGCGCTGCAGATCAAGCAGGCGGTGGTCGGGCATGGCAAGGCCGCCAAGGAGCAGGTTCAGGAAATGGTCAAGCGTCTGCTGGCCCTGCCCGTCGCGCCGACGGCCGATGCCGCCGATGCCCTTGCCTGCGCCATCACCCATGCGCACGGCAGCCGACTGGGCACGCAGTCCACGGCGGGCTATCGCGTCAAAGGTGGGCGACTGGTATGAACGAGGATTCCACATGATAGGCAATGCTGTATTTGAAGGGATGCGCCCTGTGATCGGGCGCGCCTTACTTAACGGATGCGCGCCATGATTGGGCGCATCACCGGCACGCTCGCCGCCAAGCAGCCGCCGCAAGTGCTGGTGGACGTGAATGGTGTCGGCTACGAAATCGACGTGCCGATGAGCACGTTCTACAACCTGCCCGCGATCGGCGAAAAGATCAGCCTGCTCACCCACCTGGCCATCCGCGAGGATGCGCACCTGCTATATGGCTTCGGCAGCGAGATCGAGCGCGCGGCATTTCGCGAATTGCTGAAAGTCTCCGGCATCGGCGCCAAGACCGCGCTGTCGGTGTTGTCCGGCCTGTCGGTCAATGACCTGTCGGCGGCGATTGCCACGCAGGAAATCGGCCGCATCGTCAAGGTGCCCGGCATCGGCAAGAAAACCGCCGAGCGCCTGCTGCTCGAACTGAAGGGCAAGCCGGTGTTCGCTGGTGCGATCGCCAGCCCGGAAACGGCCGGCGTATCGGACGACGTGCGCCAGGCCTTGCTGGCGCTTGGTTACAACGAGCGCGAAACCAGCGATGCCGTGCGCAAGCTGCCGCCCGACCTGCCGGTGGGCGAGGCGATCCGGCAGGCGTTGCGGGCCTTGTCGAAGAGCTGAATCCCCTTATCCATGCCGGAACCCGCTCAGCCCCATCGACCTTCGGCATCCCTGCAGCGCCATCTGGGGTGGCTGTTGCTGAGCGTGGTCGGCATGTTCGGCTCAGGGATCGGACTCAGCCTGTGGTTCAGTCTCGAATCGAGCCGGGAGGACCAGCAGCAGTTCATCCAGCATGAGGCCGAGCAGACGAATGCCAACCTGATACGGCGGCTGGACTATTACCGCATGCTGCTCGCCAATCTGGCGCGCGATCCGGAATTGCAGGACGTGATGCAGTTCGGCTCGACGGATGAGAAGCAGCAATGGGCTCTGTCGCGCCAGCGACTGTTGCCCGAGATACTCGGATTGGCGCTGGTCGATCCGCAGGGCGAAGCTGAAGCATTGCGCATCGGCCCGGCGTGCCGGCAGGATCTGCGGCGGCCGGGCGCGCTGACGGATGGCCGTTTGCTGATGCATCGCGAGCTGACCGGCGCAGAACATGTCGACCTGATCGCCCCCGTGCGCGATGTCAGGGGCGACATGCTGGGCGGCGTGTTTCTGAGCATGCACCTGACCCAGTTCCAGCGCGTGATCGATGCTGCGATCCAGCCCGGCCATGCCATTGCGCTCGCGGATGAGAGCGGACAAACGATCGTCAGCCGCGGCGAAATAAATGGGCCCATGCGTGAACTCCGCCTGCCTGTGGCGGATACGGGCTGGACCCTCATCGTGCAGACTCCGGTGCAATGGCTGACACGCAGCGGCTGGCGGCAGGTGATGGCAGGCTTGCTGACCCTGGGAGCCGTGCTGCTGGTGCTGGTGGTCGGCATGGTGCGGTTGCGTCGCACCATGCGGCGCGACATCGTGTCCACGGTCGACGCGCTGACCGCATTGGCGCGTGATGAACCCGTTCCCACCATCGTGCCGCGCTATGTCGAGTTCGAGACGGTGGCGGCTGACATCAACATGATTGCCCTGCATCTGCAGGAACAGCGGGCGCGGCTGGCGCATCTGAGTCTGACCGATCCGCTTACGGGGCTGCCCAACCGGCGCGCATTCGAGACCCGTTTCCCCCAGGCGCAGGGGCTTGCAGAACGGCAGCATCCTGTCGCCCTGGTCATGCTCGACATCGATCATTTCAAGGGGGTCAACGACCGTTACGGACATGGGGTGGGGGATCAGGTCCTGCTCGCCCTGGCGCAGTCGCTCAAAGCGCTGACCCGGCGCGCCGATCTGGCCGCGCGTCTGGCCGGCGACGAATTTGCCGTGCTGTTGTCAGACCTTGACGCCGCCGGTGTGGACGCGTGGTACCAACGCCTGAGCGACCATTTCAGAAGCGAGCTGAATGCCTTCGGCCTCGAGTTGAATACGGGACTCAGTGCGGGGCAGACCTGGCTGGGCAGCGCATCCGGCGACACGCTCAACGATGCCCTCGCGCGCGCAGATCGTGCGCTCTATCAGGCCAAGGCGCGCGGGCGTGGCCAGCTGGTGCAGGACGCTGCGCCGGGCGCGGACGGCACGGAGTAGAATTCGCGCTTGTCCGCTCCTCCGCCTCCGGCGTCATGATCGAAACCGACCGTCTCATTGCCCCCGCCGCCGTCAGCCCGCAGGAAGAGCAGATCGAACGCGCGCTGCGGCCGCGCACGCTGGCCGAATACGTCGGTCAGGCCAAGGCACGCGAACAGCTCGAAATCTTCATCCACGCGGCGCGTAAGCGCAGCGAGGCGCTCGACCACGTGCTGCTGTTCGGTCCGCCGGGACTGGGCAAGACCACGCTGGCGCACATCATCGCGCGCGAGATGGGGGTCAACCTGCGCCAGACTTCCGGCCCGGTGCTCGAGCGCGCAGGCGACCTCGCGGCGCTGTTGACCAACCTGGAGCCGCACGACGTGCTGTTCATCGACGAGATTCATCGTCTCTCGCCGGTGGTCGAGGAAGTGCTGTATCCGGCGCTGGAGGATTTCCAGATCGACATCATGATCGGCGAAGGGCCGGCGGCGCGCTCGGTCAAGCTCGACCTGCCGCCGTTCACCCTGGTCGGCGCCACCACGCGCGCGGGCATGCTGACCAATCCGCTGCGCGACCGTTTCGGCATTGTCGCCCGGCTGGAGTTCTACTCGGCGGAAGAACTGGGCTTCATCGTCCATCGTTCGGCGGGCCTGCTGCAGATGAATCTGGACGAAGCCGGCGCGCTGGAAATCGCCCGCCGTTCGCGCGGCACCCCGCGTATCGCCAACCGTCTGTTGCGCCGGGTGCGCGATTACGCCGACGTGAAGGCGGAAGGGCAGGCCACCGGTGCGGTGGCCGACGCCGCGCTGGTGATGCTCGACGTCGACCGTGCCGGACTCGACGTGATGGACAGGAAGCTGCTGTCGGCCGTGGTCGAGAAATTCATGGGCGGCCCGGTCGGACTGGACAACCTCGCTGCAGCCATCGGCGAGGAGCGCGACACCATCGAGGACGTGCTCGAGCCCTTCCTGATCCAGCAGGGCTATCTGCAGCGCACCCCGCGCGGCCGCATCGCCACCCCGCTGGCGTATCGCCATCTCGGACTGGCTACGCCCACCGAGCCGAACGCGGACCTGTTTTGATGGCGTTTGTCTGGCCGGTTCGCGTCTACTGGGAGGATACCGACGCGGGCGGTGTGGTGTATTACGCCAACTATCTCAAATTCATGGAACGCGCGCGCAGCGAGTGGCTGCGTGCATTCGGGTTCGAACAGGATGTCCTGCGCGACGAGCGGGGTGTCGTCTTCGTGGTGCGGCGGGTGGAAATCGATTACCTGTCGCCGGCGCGCTTCAACGAGCAGCTCGATGTATCGGTCACGCTGCACGAAGCCGGGCGCGCCAGCCTCAGCGTACGCCAGGAACTTATGCGCGGGTCCGACCGTCTGGCAGTAGCCGTGGTGACGCTCGCCTGCGTCGATGCGGCGCGTTTCAAACCCGTTAAAATACCCGAGCCCCTTCTACAAGCATTGGCCCCCGCAACGTGAACCCTGAACTCGGTCAAGACCTCTCGCTGTTCCATCTCATCCTCCATGCCTCGACGCCGGTCCAGATCGTCATGGCGCTGTTGCTGGGCGCTTCGTTGATGTCGTGGTGGTTCATCTTCATCAAGATGTTTTCCCTCAAGCGCGCGATACGCGTGACCGACCGTTTCGAGCGCGAATTCTGGGGCGGCGGCGACATGAACGCCATCTATCAGCGGGTGGCCGGTGAACGCGAAGGCGCGGGCGAAATGGAACGCATCTTCGAAGCCGGCTTTCGCGAATTCATGAAGCTGCGGCACCAGGCGGGGCTGTCGCTCAACGTCATCATCGACGGCACCCGCCGTGCGATGCGTGCGACCTACCAGCGCGAACTCGACGGCCTCGAGTCGCACCTGTCGTTTCTCGCCACGGTCGGATCGGTGTCGCCCTACGTCGGCCTGTTCGGCACGGTGTGGGGCATCATGATCGCGTTCATGGGGTTGTCGAGCGTGGCGCAGGCGACGCTGGCGCAGGTCGCGCCCGGCATCGCCGAAGCGCTGATCGCCACCGCCATGGGCCTGTTCGCCGCGATTCCGGCCGTGGTCGGCTACAACCGCTACACCCACGATATCGACCGCCTGGCCAACCGTATGGAAAGCTTCATGGAGGAGTTTTCCAACATCCTGCAGCGGCAGGTGACCTCGAAGGCGGATTGACCCATGGCGCGGACCCGCAAACAGGTCGCCCAGATCAACGTCGTGCCGATGATCGACGTGATGCTGGTGCTGCTGGTGATCTTCATGGTGACGGCACCGTTCATCAACCCGGCCCAGGTCGAGCTGCCGAGCGTCGGTAAGACGTCGCAGGCGCCGCAGAAGCCGCTCGAAATCATCATCCGGGAATCGGGCGAGTACCGGTTGCGCAACCGCGCTGCCGGCGGCGACGAGCGCGTGGTGGACAAGTCGGCGCTGGCGGACGAATTTGCAGCACTGCATCGCGATGCCCCGGACCAGCCGGTGGTCATCGCGGCGGACAAGCGCGTCCGCTACGAGGAGGTGATGCACACGATGACGCTCCTGCAACAGGCCCGGATTACGCGCATCGGTCTGCTCGCCCGCCCGGCGCCATGATTCTCGCCGCAGACGCACCGCACGCCTCCCGTCCCGCCCCCAAAATTCTTGCCGGTGCGCTGGCGTTGGGCGTACATGCGCTGTTTGTCCTGCTGCTGGTATTCGGCGTGTCATGGCAGACCCACCGTCCTGAAGCGGTGATGGTCGATCTGTGGCAGGCGTTGCCGGAAACCCCGCCCCCGCCGGCCAGGCCCCGCCCGCCCCAGCCCGTGAAAGCGGCTGTGAAAACGCCCGAACCGGCGAAGCCCGCGCCCCTTCCCAAGCCGGTGGAGAAGGAGCCGCCGCCGCCCAAGGCGCCCGACATTGCCCTGGAAAAAAAGAAGGCCGAGGCCGATCGTCTGAAAAAACTGCAGGCCGAGCAGGCGGCCGAAGAAAAAGCGCGGGTCGAAGAAAAGGCCAGGGCCGAAGCGGCCCGGGTGGCGCGCGACAAGCAGGTGGCCGAACAGAAGCGACAGGCGCTGCTGCGGCAGATGGAGGCAGAGGAGTTGAAGCAGCAGCTGGCGGCCGACACGGCTGCGAACGAGGCGCGTCTGGCGCGGCTGACCCAGGCGCGCGCCGCCAGCAAACGCCAGGCCGAGGTTGCAAGCGTGGTGGGGCAATATCGTGACCAGATCAGCGCCAAGGTGCGCGGCAACACCCGTCTGCCCGACAACCTGAAGGGCAATCCCCAGGTGCGCTGTCTGGTGAAACTGCTGCCGACCGGCGAAGTCCTGAGCGTGCGGGTGACGCAGTCGAGCGGGAATCCGGCCTACGACGACGCAGTGGTGCGCGCCATCGAAAAGTCGTCCCCGCTGCCCCTGCCGAGCGATCGCGATGCGCGCGCCGCCTTTGTACCGGAACTTTCCTTCGTTCATCGCCCCAAAGAGTGAGCCCGAATTGGGCAGGGATCGGGCTGCGCGCGGCGCGGCCCGTATCCAGCCTATGCTAGACTGATCAACCAAGAAACGTTTGCGAACAAAGATGTCCGTACCCATGCTGCGTGCCGTTTTGCTGCTTCCCCTGCTTTGCCTGACCGTCCTCGTCGCGCCGTTTTCCGCGCATGCCGCGATGGAAATCCAGGTGATCGGCGGTGCGGCCAACAAGATTGCCGTGGCGATGGTGCCGTTCCAGGCGGCGCCCGGCCAGCCGAGTCCTGCGCTGACCCAGATTGCCGGGGACGACCTCAACCGCAGCGGCCAGTTCAGGCTGGTCGATACCGGGGGCGCGCAGCAGCCCGTCATGCCTGCGCAGGTCGACTACGGCGTCTGGCGCGGGAAGGGCGCGGACGCGCTGGTGGTAGGGCAGGTGGCCGCGCAGCCCGGCGGGCGCTTCGTTGTCCGTTTTTATCTGCTGGACGTACTCAAGCAGACCCAGCTTGCGGGCTACAGCTACACCATTACGCCCGGCCAGTGGCGTGCTACGGCGCACCAGATCGCAGACCTCATATACGCGAAGCTGACCGGCATTCCCGGCGCATTCAGCACCCGTATCGCCTACGTGCAGAAGCAGGGCCGTCGCTATGCGCTGGAGGTGGCCGATGCGGATGGGCAAAACCCGCGCACGGTGATGCGTTCCAACGAGTCGGTAATTTCGCCGAAGTTCTCGCCGGACGGCACCCGCGTCGCATATGTGTCGTTCGAGGACAGAAAGCCGATCGTATACGTGCAATCGCTGCAGGACGGCCAGCGCCGCAGGGTCGCGGCATTCAAGGGCTCGAACTCGGCGCCGGCCTGGACGCCGGATGGCCGGCGGCTGGCTGTCGTCCTGACGCGCGACGGCGCTTCGCAGATCTATCTGATCAACGCCGACGGCAGCGGGCTGACCCGGCTGACCCGGGGCGGCAATATCGACACCGAGCCCGTATTTACCCCCGACGGACAAACCCTTTATTTCACCTCGGACCGTGGCGGCAGCCCGCAGATTTACCGCATGGCGGCCAGCGGCGGCGAAGCCAGACGGGTGACCTTCAATGGCAGCTATAATGTTTCCCCCGCGATCAGCCCGGATGGGCGGTATCTGACCTATATCAGTCGCGAAGACGGCCGCTTCAGGGTCACGTTGCAGGAACTGGCCTCGGGGCAGACCCGGGTGCTGACCGATACCGCACGCGACGAGTCGCCCAGCTTCGCACCGAATGGCCAGGCCGTGCTGTATGCCACGGTGCTGGGCGAGCATGGAATACTCGGCACCGTGAGCCTGGATGGCAAAACGCATGCGCGCCTGTCGGAATCCGGAGTGGATGCGCGCGAGCCGGCCTGGGGGCCTTGAGGTGGGCATGCACTTTTTTTTGCCGCGTGCGGAACTTTTTTGCGGTTTGGCTGACTTCCTCCTGGCCTTTTGCGTCGGAACAGGCCGGTAATATCCACTAATTAATGACAACCCGTAACTCAAATAAATCTAGGAGAAATTGATGAACAAGATTCTTTGGCCTGCCCTGCTCGCCATGGCCCTGTCAGCGTGCGGTACTACCGGCGGTACGAAGGCAACGGTCGAGGACCACAGCAGCGGCAAAACCGCAACCTCCGGCACCGAAACCACAGGCGTGGGCAGCGGCGGCGTGACGGGCAATGCGATGGGCGACGCCGGTGATCCGCGCAAGAACCCCGCCAGCCCCTTGTCCAAGCGCAGCGTCTTTTTCGATTTCGACAGCTTTGTGGTGAAAGACGAATACCGTCCGATGCTCGAAGCTCACGCCGGCTACCTGATGTCGAAGCCCGATGCGCACGTGATCCTGCAGGGCAATGCCGACGAGCGCGGCAGTCGTGAATACAACCTGGCGCTGGGACAGAAGCGTGCTGAAGCGGTGCGCAAGTCGCTGGCCGTGCTGGGCGTGAAAGATTCGCAGATGGAAGCGATCAGCTTCGGCGAGGAAAAGCCGCGCAACGAAGGTCATACCGAAGCCGCATACGCCGAGAATCGCCGCACCGACGTGGTGTATAGCGACGAGAAATGAGCCTGATCCGGCGTTACGGCTTGCTCGTCGCGTCCCTGCTTGCGCTGGCCCAGCCGGCGCAGGCGGCGCTGTTCGGCAATGACGAGGCGCTGACCCGCCAGCAGCAGGCGCTGCAGCAGCGGGTGGATGCGCTTGATGCGCGCCTCGGCAAGACGGAATCGGCGATGCAGCAAAATCAGCCGATGCTGGACCTGTTGAAGGAGCTGGAGGCGCTGAAGGCCGAAGTGGCCCGTTTGCGCGGCCAGCTCGAGGTTCAGGCGAACCAGCTGGATACCTTGGGCAAGCGGCAAAACGACCTGTATGCCGACCTCGACCAACGCCTCGCAGACCTCGCCAAGGTAGCCAAGCCGGCACCGGCGACCGATGCGGCGCAGCCTGCCGCATCCGGTCCACAGGCTGCGTCCACAGCGGCGGTTACGCCGCCGGCTGGAGGTGGTGCCCAGCAGCCGGACCCGCTGACCGAATCGCGCAGCTACGAAAGCGCACTCGCCCTGTTCCGCGACGCCAAGTACCCCGGCGCCATTACCGGATTTCAGAATTTTCTCAAGGCCTATCCGGACAGCACGCTGGCAGCCAACGCCCAGTACTGGATCGGCTATGCGTATTACGCGCAGAAGGATTACAAGACTTCGCTGGCGCATCAGAAAAAACTCGTGGCCACCTATCCGAACAGTCCCAAGGTGCCCGATGCGCTGCTCAATATCGCCACTAACCAGATCGAACTGGATGATCTGACCGGTGCGCGCAAGACGCTCAAGGAACTGGTGGCCAAGCACCCCGGCACCCCGGCGGCCCAACTCGCCGCACGTCGGCTGGCTGCCCTCAAGAAATAAGCGTTGTGTCTGAATCCCTGACACTGCAGCCGCCAGAAACGGGCCGTGCTTGTCCCCGCGAGCACCCTGAAGGGCATGAAGGGGAGGCCGTGGTTGTAGAGCCGACAAGTCGGCAACAACCACGCACTAAAGCCGATGAATCGACAACAACCACGCTCCACCCGCAAAGGGTAGGCCGTGGTTGTAATGATGCTAAAGCATCAACAACCACGCTCCGCCTGACGGAGGTGTTCCTTTCCTTGCAGGGCGAAACCAGCCGCGCCGGCCTGCCGACCGTGTTCGTCCGTCTGGCCGGTTGCCCGCTGCGCTGCCGCTGGTGCGATACGAGCTACAGTTTCCAGGGCGGCGAGACCGTCACCCTGAGTTCGTTGCTGGCGAGGATTGCCGACTACGGCGTGCCCACCGTGTGCGTCACCGGCGGCGAACCGCTGGCGCAGAAGAACAGCCTGCCGCTGCTGGCCGCACTGTGCGACGCCGGTTATTCGGTGTCGCTGGAGACCAGCGGCGCGCTCGATGTCAGCAAGGTCGACCCGCGGGTCTCGCGCATCGTCGACATCAAGCCGCCGGAATCGGGGGAAGCGGCGCGCAACCGCTGGGAGAATATCGCCCACCTGACGCCGCATGACGAGATCAAGTTCGTGCTGGCCAACCGCGCCGATTACGAGTGGGCGCGCGAGGTCTTGTGGTCGCAGAAACTCGACCAGATCAGCCCCATCCTGTTTTCGCCGGTGCAGGGCGAACTGTCGCCCGCACACCTGGCCGAATGGATCCTCGCCGACCGCCTGCCGGTGCGGATGCAGGTACAGTTGCACAAGATCCTGTGGGGCAACGCGCCCGGCAAATGAAGTCTGCAGTCATCCTGCTTTCCGGCGGACTGGACTCCGCCACCGTGCTGGCGATCGCCCGCGAAGCGGGCTACGTCTGCCATGCGTTGAGCCTGGATTACGGCCAGCGCCATACCGCCGAACTCGGCGCCGCCGCGCGCGTGGCCAAAAGTCTGGGTGCCGTCGAACACCGGGTGATCCGTCTCGGGCTGGGCGACATCGGCGGCTCGGCGCTGACCGACGATTCCATCGCCGTACCCGAAAGCCCGACCGAAGGCATACCGGTCACCTACGTGCCGGCGCGCAACACCGTGATGCTGGCGCTGGCGCTCGCCTGGGCCGAGGTGCTCGGCGCGCGTGACATCTTCATCGGCGTCAATGCCGTCGACTATTCGGGCTATCCCGATTGCCGCCCCGAGTTCATCGAAGCCTTCGAGCGCATGGCCAACCTGGCGACCAAGTCCGGCGTCGAGGGTGCCGAGCTGCGTATTCACGCGCCGCTGCAATATCTGTCAAAGGCCGACATCATCCGGCGTGGCGCCGAACTCGGCGTCGACTACGCCCAGACCGTAAGCTGCTACCAGGCCGATGCAGAAGGCCTGGCCTGCGGACGTTGCGATGCCTGCCGTCTCAGACGCGAGGGATTTCTTGCTGCGGGCCTCCCCGACACGACGCGCTATGCTCACGTACCGGATTGAACCGGACGCGCGATAACGCGGGTTACGCGCACCGTTGAGCCCGCACGATCTGCTGTCGAGAGGGCTGGAAGGGACAGAGCGAGCCGGATGCCCGCTTGGCCGGGGTGATGCGCGACATCGCCAACACTTCCCCGCTACCAATTGCACAGAAGCCCATCTTCGCGTGCCCTGATTGGCCCGGCTACACGCCTCTAGTATTTATTATCCAGTCTGGCTACTGCGCAAACGCATTAAGATTCGGCTGTTTATCCGGGCCTCACGGTCGGGCCCGCTTTACCAATATCCAAGGAGAAATGGACTGATGACCTACCCAGATTTCGCCAGCGCGCAATCGTTCTTACTGTGGTCGACCTTCGCGATCGCCCTGGTCATGGGCGCCGTGGTCAACAAGACCAATTTCTGCACCATGGGCGCGGTGTCCGACTGGGTCAACATGGGCGATACCGGACGCCTGCGCGCCTGGATCCTGGCCATCGCGATCGGCGTGCTGGGCGTGACGGCCCTGGAAGCGGCCGGCTTGGTGAATGTCGGCAGCACCTTCCCGCCCTACCGCCAGAACAGTCTCGTCTGGCTCGAGAACGTTGTGGGTGGCGTCCTCTTCGGCATCGGCATGACGCTCGCCTCCGGCTGCGGCAACAAGACCCTGGTCCGCATCGGCGGCGGCAACCTCAAGTCGGTCATGGTGCTGGGGGTCATTGGCCTGATCGCCTATTTCATGGTCAACCCCTTCCCGGGCAGCGACAAGACCCTGTATTCCACCCTGTTCTATCCGTGGACCCACCCGGCTGCGGTCGCGCTCCCCACCAATCAGGACCTCGGCGCAATGCTCTTCGGCGACAGCGTCGCCACCGGTCGGATGGTGGCAGGGGGCGTCATCGGCGCCCTGCTGCTGGCATGGGCTTTCAAATCGGCCGATTTTCGCGGCAGCTTCGACAACATCCTCGGCGGCCTCGTCGTCGGCCTCGCGGTGCTCGCGGCCTGGTATGTCACCAGCAACGTAAAAGTGAACGCAGGCGGCGACATTCTTTCGCTGCAAGCCTACGTGCAGGACTGGGATCTGTATGCGCCGGCCGAGGCGGTCAGGCCCGCTGCCGCCGGTCCGCTCGCCTCGCAGTCCTTCACCTTCATCAACCCCATGGGGCAATCCCTCGGCTACGCGGCGAGTGGCTTCAACCATACCCTGCTCACCGTCGGCATCATGGCACTGGCGGGCGTCCTGGCCGGCTCCCTGCTGTGGTCGCTGATTTCGCGCAGTTTCCGCATCGAGTGGTTCGCCTCCTTCCGTGACTTCGCCAACCATCTAGTCGGTGCGATCCTGATGGGCTTCGGCGGCGTCCTGGCGATGGGCTGCACCATCGGCCAGGGCGTCACCGGCTTCTCCACCCTGGCGCTCGGTTCCATCCTCACCTTCGTCGCCATCGTGCTCGGCAGCGCGGCCACCATGAAAGTGCAGTACGCCATGATGATGCGTGCAGAGGGGTAACCGCCGGGCGTTTCAAAAAACCGTCACAGCCCTTTACCAGCCCGCAGAGCTTCGGCTATAATTTCGGGCTTTCGCGGATAGGGCTTCTGCCACCAGGCTCAAGTCAAATCCCCGGGTCGGTAGCTCAGCCGGTAGAGCAGCGGACTTTTAATCCGTTGGTCGCGAGTTCGAATCTCGCCCGACCCACCAAATCCAAAAAGCCACGCGCAAGCGTGGCTTTTTTATTGTCGGTGCAGGGCGGAACGGGGGGTGACGAAAAATGTCACCTCGTGCCACGGCGGGGCATGCATAGCCCGCGTGAATCGCTCAAAATCCATCCCGGAAGGACCGCGAGAAAAAATCGCTTCCCGGCTGCAAGCGAGAGCCGGCGGGCTTCTTCAGGGGCATTCCAGAAAAATCTGGCCAGGCCTCCTAAAGTTGGCACGGCAGCTGCTCGTTATAGCTCCAGACACGGGAGGCTCGTGTTCATCTTGCCCAACCAAAGGAGATTTGAAATGCGTAAAGTCCAACAAGGTTTCACCCTCATCGAACTGATGATCGTCGTGGCGATCATCGGTATTCTGGCCGCGATTGCGATTCCGCAATACCAAGACTATGTTACTCGCGCTAAATGGACTGATAACATTTCCCAAGTCGCAACCTTGAAAAATGCGATCGCCGAATGTTCGCAGAATAATAGTGGAGTGATCTCGGGTAACTGTGATACTGCAGCATTGTTGACTTCTTCCGTGGGCTATCCCGGTCTGCCAGCGGCCAACAACAACCTTTCCTCGGTGACAGTTACCTCAGGTACAGCTGCTATCGTGGTGACCGGTACAGCGAACGTAGGTTCATGCGTCGTGACTTTTACGCCGACTGTGGGCACAAACGCCATTACTTGGGCTGGTGCCACTTCTGGCAGTGGTTGCACGAAGAGCAAGACAGGTATTTGATCACGCAAGGCACAATAAGGATTGCGCCTTCCTACGAGAAAACGCCACCTCTGGTGGCGTTTTTATTTGGGCATTTAGACACAAAAGAGGTTACGAGTCCCACAAATGGGGGCGATAGCCTAGTTATTCAAGGTGCAGGGAAGCTGTGTATCAAAGAAATCAATTTGATTGCGCCCCGTAGGTTGTACTGCCTATTGCGTATCGGATCGTTTCTGGCGTAAATCCGCGGCTCTGCAGAAACCGCATCTGCCGGACTCTCTCGGCCGCATCGGTGGGCGGTGTACCGAATTTCTTCTGCCATACTTCCCGCGCCCGTTCGATTTCGCTGTCGTGGTTTTCACTTAGCACGTCTTCGATGACGGCCTCGCTCACCCCCCGTTGCCGCAGCTCGTAAGCGAGCTTGACACTGCCCGCGCGCGCGCGATGGTCGGCGACATAGCTTTCGGCAAACCGCCTGTCGGACAGCCAGTTCTTTTCCTCGAACTCATCCAGCAGCGCGTCGATGTCGTGCTGCACAAAGCCCGCCTGCCCGAGCTTGCGGACAAGTTCGGCGCGGCTGTGCTCGCGCCGCGCCAGAAGGCGCAGCGCGCGTTCGCGCAGGTCGCCCGCTTCAGGCGTCTTCGAAGGCTTCGTCATCGTCCTCGGCCAGCACGGTCGGGTTGTTGACGCCGACGGCGGCGCGGATCTTAGCCTCGATTTCATGCGCGATTTCCGGGTGTTCCTTCAGATACTCGCGCGCGTTGTCTTTGCCCTGGCCGATCTTGTCGCCGTTGTACGCGTACCAGGCACCCGACTTGTCGACGAGCTTGTGAGCGACGCCGAGTTCGATGATTTCGCCTTCGCGCGAGATGCCCTGGCCGTAGAGGATGTCGAAGAAGGCTTCCTTGAACGGCGGCGAGACCTTGTTCTTGACGACCTTGACCTTGGTTTCGTTGCCGATGATCTCGTCGCCTTTCTTGATCGCGCCGACGCGGCGGATGTCGAGGCGTACCGAGGCGTAGAACTTGAGCGCGTTGCCGCCGGTGGTGGTCTCGGGGTTGCCGAACATGACGCCGATCTTCATGCGAATTTGATTAATA
>JACPYT010000005.1 GCA_016195805.1 Hydrogenophilales bacterium | reverse complement strand
GTTTCGCCATCGCTTGCCTGGTTGTGCGCCGACCATAACTGTTCCAGGTCACTTCGCAAGGCGGCTTGCCTGTCGGGATCGAGCGCGGCAAAGGCACGGTTGCTCGGGCCATAGTAGGTGCGGAAGAATTCGACGACTTCGGACGGCGGGAACGGATATTTCATCGGATACATCTTCCGCGTCATGTGGAGGTCGTCGGCGCCATCCTGAAGGCGCGCGCGCACCGTCGCCTCGTCGCCCCAAAGTACGGGGGACGGCATGCCCGCCGGCGGTGGAACATGCTTGCCGTGGGTCTTGAACATCTGTCCGACGAATCCATCGGGCGTCCAGTTCCCCATGAGAATGCGTCCGCCGGATCTGCATACGCGCAGGAGTTCATCCGCCACCTGCTCGGGTCTCGGTGCAAACATGGCGCCGATCAGGCTGAAGACGACATCGAATGCGGCGTCGTCATAGGGCAGATCCTCGGCGTCGCCTTCCTCAAAACGTATTGCCAGTCCCTCCGCACTGGCGCGAGACCGCGCCTGTTCAATCAGGTTCGTGGCGATGTCGATGCCCGTTACCGTGGCGCCGCCACGGGCAGCGGGCAAGGAGAGCTGGCCCGCTCCGCACGCGACATCCAGAACCCGCTCGCCGGGGGCGAGTTGAAGGCGGCGAAGGAATTTCATCGCCCCGGGCTCGAGATACGTTGAGAAATGAGCGTAGTCGCCCGCCATCCACATCGCTTTCAGACGGGTCTTGAGCGCTTCCATTTCAGGTGTCATCGACATGGTTCTTCTCCTCGCGGTTGCTTTCAACCCCGACAATCATCCATTGCCCGGGACGATTGCGCAGGGCTGCCTGACTGGTCCAGGGCGTGACAAACGTCATGAAAAGAGGGCGCGGGAAGCGTCCTCACATCCCGATCAGTTGCGCGTGCAAGCCGCGTTCCCGAAAATTGTGCAGGATGCTGGATGCGCGTGCCAGCGCCGAATCGTAGACCACCACCATCAGGTGATTCTGGTTGGGGCGATGCCCCACCGAGATGATCCCCTGATCCAGGCGAATGCCTTGTTCGAGATCATTCAGCGTGGCTTCGTCGACGCTTTCGTCGAGGTGTACGACGACTTCGCTCAAGGTTGTGCTCATGGTGTTCTCTCCTAAGCTTCAGTGATGCGCGAATTCAGGCGTTGCAGGGCATCGCCCTGGCCGGCCTTGCTATCAGACTAGCAATCCTGAGAGGTTAAACCATGACCGAAACGCAAAGAGTCATGCCCGAAACACCGGACCAGGTCTCGACGGAACTGTTGTCGGACCTGCTCGGCAGCATGCACCTGTCCGGCGTGGTGCTGTTCAGCACCGTGTTTCGCGAACCCTGGGGCCTGGTCTCGCCTGCGGCCTGCGAACTGTCGAAGATGCTGCCGTTTCGCACCGAGCACATCATTCCTTTCCACATCATCGCTGAAGGCGGCTGCTGGCTGGAACTGGGGGATCAGGGGCCGGTCTGGCTGGAAGCGGGGGATGCCGTATTGCTGCCCTACGGCGACATCCACGTCCTGCACGGCCGCGAGGAGGCCGTCAACGTGCCTGCCGGGCGCTTGCTGCCGCCGCCGCCCTGGCCCGACATCCTGCGGGTCGAACATGGAGGCGGTGGCGGGCTGACCCACATCGTCTGCGGCTTCGTGCAATGCGATGAATTGCTGTTTCACCCTTTGCTGCGCCATCTGCCGGCGCTGATGCATGTCAGTCCCGGCCGTGTCCCGGACGACGAGTGGCTCGCCAGCACCATCCGTCACACTGCCCAGGAAGCAAGCCGGGCCGATTCGGGGGGCGCTCCATGCTTCCCCGCCTGACTGAGCTGATGTTCGTGGAAATCCTGCGCAAACACATGCTGGACCTCTCGGCAGATGAAGTGGGCTGGTTCGCCGCGGTCAACGATCCGGTGGTCGGCTCGGCGCTGAAATGGCTGCACACGGCGCCGCTGGAGGACTGGAGCGTGGATCGGCTGGCTCGTCGTGTCGGTGTGTCGCGCACGGTACTGGCTGCGCGCTTCAAGCATTTTCTCGATATGCCGCCCATGCACTACCTGACCCGCTGGCGCCTGCAACTGGCGGCACAACGCCTGAAAGCGACGGACATGCCGATGAAGGGGATCGCCGACCAAGCCGGCTATGAATCCGAGGCGGCATTCAGCCGTGCCTTCAAACGCCATTTCGGCTTTCCGCCTGCGGACTGGCGTCGTCGGCAAACGCCCGTTTAATGGTTTTGCTGCCTGAATGGGGGCAGGAAATGACGTCGGTCGCCCGGGGGGGCTGACAGCTGCCCGATTGGGCACGTCTTATTCCGAATCCAGTTCCTTCCGCACTTCCTGGATCAGCACCCAGGGCGCCACCACCACTGCCCAGAACATCGGCTGACGTGCATGCCAGTCTTCGGCGTCGCTCAATTCGGCACGGGCGATGCGGCCGTCGGCCAGCCAGGCCTGGACGGTGGCGGCGTTGTTCTCGGCGACGTGGAGGGCGGTGTCGACCAGATCCATGCCGGGCGCGACCTTGATAACGCTGCCGCGCGCGAAGTGGCGTTCGAGTTCGGGCCAGGCGAGCTGGGCGGTTTCGAGGTTGAGCTTGGCGCGGAGGATGTCGCTGGGGGCGGCCATTTCAGTCAGATACAGAAAGTGGGTGGCAAGGAAAGCGTCAGCGCGACTTGCCGCCGCCGCGGCGCTGGCTGAGGGGATGTTTGGGTACCTGCGGTGGGCGGCCGCGGCTGGCAGGGGCGGGCTTGCCCGAAGCGGATTTCGTCGGGCCGGCTTTGGCGGGTGCAGGTTTTCCTGCCGCGGGTTTTTCGGCCGCGGGCTGGGCTGCAGCCGGCTTGCCTGATGCGGCCTTGGCGCGGCCGCCTTCGGCGCGCGGCGTGCGCGTGCCTTCCGGCTGCTTGCCGGTGCCGGCGGGCTGGTAGGACGGGATCAGGTGTTTCTTGCTGTTGCCGATGAGGTCTTCGCGGCCCATCTCCTTCAGGGCTTCGCGCAGAAGCGGCCAGTTGTCCGCGTCGTGGTAGCGCAAAAATGCTTTATGAAGGCGCCGCGTGCGGCCTTGCTTGACAACGGATACTGCCTCGGCCTTGCCGCCGAGCACCTTCTTCAGCGGGTTCTTCTCGGTGTGGTACATCGCGGTCGCCAGCGCCATCGGCGTCGGCAGGAAGGTCTGCACCTGGTCGAGGCGGAAGTCGTGTTTTTTCAGCCACAGCGCCAGGTTCAGCATGTCCTCGTCGGTGGTGCCGGGGTGGGCGGCGATAAAGTAGGGAATCAGGTACTGCCTCTTGCCGACCGCTTTGGACGCTGCCTCGAACATCTCCTTGAAGCGGTCGTAGGCACCCATGCCGGGCTTCATCATTTTCGACAACGGCCCGGCCTCGGTGTGCTCGGGCGCGATCTTCAGGTAGCCGCCGACGTGGTGTTGCACCAGTTCCTTGACGTATTCCGGCGAACGCACCGCGAGGTCGTACCGGAGGCCCGAACTGACGAGGATCTTCTTGATGCCGGGCAGTGCGCGGGCACGGCGGTACATGTGAATCAGCGGCGTGTGGTCGGTGTTGAGGTTGTCGCAGATGTCGGGGAATACGCACGACAGCTTGCGGCAGGCATGCTCGATTTTCTTCGACTTGCACGCCATGCGGTACATATTGGCCGTCGGCCCGCCGAGGTCGGAGATGACGCCCGTGAATCCCGGCGTCTTGTCGCGGATCGCCTCGATTTCCTTGATCACCGAATCTTCGCTGCGGCTCTGGATGATGCGGCCCTCGTGCTCGGTGATCGAGCAGAAGGTGCAGCCGCCGAAGCAGCCGCGCATGATGTTGACCGAGAAGCGGATCATCTCCCACGCCGGGATTTTGGCGTCGCCGTAACTCGGGTGCGGCGCGCGCGCGTAGGGCAGGTCGTACACGCCGTCCATCTCCGGCGTGGAAAGCGGGATCGGCGGCGGGTTGAGCCAGACGTCGCGCTCGCCGTGCGCCTGCCGCATGGCGCGCGCATTGCCGGGATTCGATTCGAGGTGGAACACGCGCGAGACATGCGCATACAGCACCGGGTTGTTCTTCACCTGGTCGTAGTCGGGCAGGCGGATCACGGTGCGCGCGCGCACTTCCTGCTTCGCCGCGAGACGAGCCGCCTTGGGGATGAGCCGTACCGGCGCGGTGCCTTCGGGCGTCTGCGCGGTGGGGCCATCCGGCGTCATCGCGTAGGGGTCGACGTGGGCGTCGATGGCACCCGGGGTGTCGAGCTCAGTCGAGAGCACCTCGATCCAGTTTTCTTCAGGCTTCCAGTCGTGCGGCACCATGAAACCGGTGCCGCGCACGTCGCGGATGTCGCCGATCTTTTCGCCTTTCGCCAGGCGATGCGTGACGTCGAGCAGCGCGCGTTCGGCGTTGCCAAAGATCAGCAGGTCCGCTTTCGAATCCGGTAGCACCGAGCGGCGCACGGTGTCGGACCAGTAGTCGTAGTGCGCGATGCGGCGCAAGGACGCCTCGATCGAGCCGATGATGACCGGCGTGCCGGGGAAGGCTTCGCGACAGCGCTGCGCGTACACGGTGACGGCGCGGTCGGGGCGCTTGTTGGGTTCGGCGTTGGCCGTGTAGGCGTCGTCCGAGCGGATTTTCCGATCAGAGGTATAGCGGTTGACCATCGAGTCCATGTTGCCCGCGGTGACGCCGAAATACAGCGTCGGCTGGCCGAGCGCGCGAAAAGGCTCGGCCGAGTGCCAGTCGGGCTGGCTGATGATGCCGACGCGGTAGCCCTGCGCTTCCAGCAGGCGCCCGACCAGTGCCATGCCGAAGCTGGGGTGGTCGATGTAGGCGTCGCCCGTGACCAGGATGACGTCGCACGCGTCCCAGCCGAGCGCGGTCATTTCGGCGCGCGACATCGGCAGGAAGGGGGCGGTGCCGAAGCGTGCCGCCCAGTGCTTGCGGTGGGAGAACAGGGCGTGGGTCATGGCGTGTGTGTTTATCCGCGGACTGCGCGGATAAATGAAGGACTTAGTTGACGCCCAGCAGTTCTACTTCGAACACCAGCGTGGCGTTCGGAGGAATCACGCCGCCGGCGCCGCGCGCGCCGTAGGCCAGGTTCGGGGGGATGGTGAGCTTGCGCTTGCCGCCGACCTGCATGCCGGCCACGCCCTGGTCCCAGCCGGGGATGACCTGGCCCATGCCGAGCTTGAATTCGAACGGGTCGTTGCGGTCGACGCTGGAGTCGAATTTCTGGCCGCTGGTGAGCCAGCCGGTGTAGTGCACCGACACGTACTGGCCGGCGCT
Source organism: Hydrogenophilales bacterium (assembly GCA_016195805.1). Classification (GTDB taxonomy): domain Bacteria; phylum Pseudomonadota; class Gammaproteobacteria; order Burkholderiales; family Thiobacillaceae; genus Thiobacillus. The sequence goes on along the minus strand of JACPYT010000005.1, from coordinate 180,270 downwards.
GGCGGTGTCGCCGCTGCCGACGACGAGGTCTTCGATGATGAGTTCGCTCATGGATTCAGTCCTGGAAGGTGAGGTTGCGATGGGTGCGCATGCGACGGGCGATGCGCAGAGCCGATCATTTTCTCACGTTTCCGGGTCAGCGCCACTCGGCCGGCAGGAAGCCCGTGTCGGGATCGACATTCAGGGGGACTTCCTTGACGCTGCTGGCGTCGGCCGGTGCATCGCGCAACACGACCTGTGGGAAGGCCAGCACCACGACGACCATGAACAGCTGGACGATGAGGAAAGGGATCGCGCCCCAGTAGATGTCGGCCGTGCGGATGGATTTGGGCGCGACGCTCTTGAGGTAGAACAGCGCGAAGCCGAAGGGCGGGTGCATGAAGGCGGTCTGCATGTTGACCGCCAGCATGACGCCGAACCAGATCGGGTCGATGCCGAGCTTGTAGGCGATCGGACCGACCAGCGGTACCACGATGAAGGCGATCTCGAAGAAGTCGAGGAAAAACGCCAGCACGAACACCAGCAGGTTGACGGTAACGAGGAAGCCGAGCACGCCGCCGGGCAGCCGGGTGAACAGGTGTTCGACCCAGACGTCGCCGTCGAGCCCGCGGAATACCAGGGTGAAGATCGTCGAGCCGATGAGGATGAAGATGACGAAGGTGGTGAGCCGCGTGGTGCTGTCCATCGCCTGCGTTAGCTGCAGACGGGACAGCCGCCCGCGCGCCAGCGCCAGCAGCAGGGCGCCGGCCGCGCCCATTGCGCCGCCCTCGGTGGGGGTGGCCACGCCGAGGAAGATGGTGCCGAGCACCAGGAAGATCAGCACCAGCGGCGGCAGCAGCGTGGTGAGCACGCGCAGCAGCAGGGCCGTGCCGTGCAGGGTGCGCGCGCTGGCCGGCAGGGCGGGGGCGGCATGCGGCTTGAACAGCGTCACGCCCAGCACGTAGAGCAGATACAGGCCGACCAGCGCCAGGCCGGGCAGCAGGGCGCCCTTGTACATGTCGCCGACCGGGGCGCCGAGCTGGTCAGCCAGGACGATCAGGACCAGCGAAGGCGGAATGATCTGTGCCAGCGTGCCCGAGGCGGCGATGACGCCGGCGGCCAGCCGCTTGTCGTAGCCGTAGCGCAGCATCACCGGCATCGAGATCAGGCCCATCGCGATCACCGATGCAGCAACGACGCCGGTGGTGGCCGCGAGCAGCGCGCCGACCAGGATCACCGCGTAGGCGAGGCCGCCGCGCAGCGAGCCGAACAGCTGGCCGATGGTGTCGAGCAGGTCCTCGGCCATGCCGGAGCGTTCGAGGATCAAGCCCATGAAGGCGAAGAAAGGGATGGCCAGCAGCGTGGGATTGGCGACGATGCCATAGACGCGCTCGGGCAGCGCATGCAGCAGCGACATGTCGAACAGGCCGGCGGCGATGCCGATCGCGGCGAACAGCAGGCCGTTGGCGGCGAGCGCGAACGCCACCGGATAGCCCAGCAGCAGGAAGGCCACCAGGCCAAGGAACATCAAAGGCGCCAGGTTTCCCACGCTCAGACTTCCTCTTCCGGCACTTCGCGCGGCAGCACGAGATGCCCGCTCAGCACGCCGATGCGCTTGATGACTTCGGCCACCCCCTGCAGGACGAGCAGGGCAAAGCCCACCGGCAGCAGCAGCTTCACCGGCCAGCGCAGCAGGCCGCCGGCGTCGGGCGACATTTCATGGCTCACCCAGGCTTCATGGAACATCGGCCACGATAGCCACATGAGCAGCAGCGCCATCGGCAGCAGGAACAGCAGGCCGCCGGCGAGGTCGATCCACGCTTGTCCGCGCGGGCCGAAACGGTTGTAGAGAATGTCGATGCGCACGTGGCCGTTGTGCTTCAGCGTGTAGCCCGCCGCCAGCAGGAACATCGCGCCGAACAAATACCACTGGATTTCCAGCCAGGCGTTCGAGCTCTCGCCCAGCGTATAGCGCGCCAGCGCATTGCCCGCCGAAATCAGGGTGGCAACGAGAACCAGCCAGATGACGACGCGGCCGACCTGTTCGGTCAGTGCGTCGATCAGGCGGGCCAGGGCGAGCAGGGGCTTCACAGCGCGCCGGTTTTCTTGAGGAAGTCGTCCAGCCGTTCGGCGATCTGATGATAGCCGGCGGCATTAGCGTGGATGGGGTCGGACTTGAGGCGGGCGTCCTTCAGTACCTCGTTGAAGGCGTCGTCTTCCAGCGGCAGCTGCATGTCCTTGGCGACGCGGGCGTAGAAATCCGGCGCGCCGCCAAACAGTTTGGGCTCGGGCACACCGATCAGCACGACCTCGGCGCCGCTGGCGCGGATGGTCTGCACCAGCAGGCGCAGGTTGCTCTCGGTCGTGGCAGCGGGCTGCTTGCGCAGCATGTCGTTGCCGCCCAGGCACAGCAGCACCAGGCGCGGCTTGTACTCGGCCAGCACGGCAGGCAGGCGCTGCAACCCGGTGGCCGTGGTGTCGCTGGGCACCCCGGCGTTGATGACCGTGTGGCCGGTCAGCGAAGCCAGCACGGCGGGGTAGGCCGTCTCTTCGCTGGCGCCGGTGCCGTGGGTGAGGCTGTCGCCGAAGGCGAGGATGACGTCGTGCGGGCTGAGCCGGGGCAGCGTCGGCGCGCGGTCGCACGCGGCGAGCAGGACGGCAACACAAACCGCGATGAAAAAGCGGCTTGCAGCGAGCATCAGTTGCCGGCCACCGTCATGTGGTCGATCAGGATGGAGCCGACCTGCTTGGAGCTGCGCCGCTCGATGTCGCGGCCGATGGCGACGATGCCCTTGAACATCTCGGCGAGGTTGCCGGCGATGGTGATTTCCTCGACCGGGTACTGGATCTCGCCGTGTTCCACCCAGAAGCCGGCGGCACCGCGCGAGTAGTCGCCGGTGACCATGTTGGCGCCGTGGCCGAGCAGTTCGGTCACCAGCAGGCCGGTGCCCATCTGTTTCAGCAGGCCGTCGAGGTCGTGCTCGCCAGGCGTGACGATCAGGTTGTGGCTGCCGCCGGCGTTGCCGGTGGTCTTCATGCCGAGCTTCTTCGCCGAATAGGTCGACAGGAAATAGCCCTGCAGCACGCCATCCTTGACGATGTCGCGGTCGAGACAGGCGACGCCTTCGCTGTCGAATGGGGCGCTGCCGAGGCCGGACGGCAGGAAGGGCGCCTCGCGGATGTTGACCAGCGGGGCGAACACCTGCTGGCCCAGGCTGTCGAGCAGGAACGACGACTTGCGGTAGAGGCTGCCGCCCGACACGGCGGCGACGAAGTTGCCGATCAGGCCGGTGGCGATCGGCGCCTCGAACAGCACCGGGCAGGTGCGGGTATCGAGCTTGCGGCCGTTGAGTCGGCGCACCGTGCGGGTGCCGGCGATGCGGCCGACGGTTTCGGCGGAGTCGAGATCGTTTGCATTGCGGGCACTGGTGTACCAGTAATCGCGCTGCATGCCGCCCTTGTCCTCGCCGATGACGGCGACCGACATGCCGTGGCGCGAGCCGGCGTAGCCGTTGCAGAAGCCGAGGCTGTTGGCGTAGACGAATTGCGAGGTATGCAGGCTGACGCCGGCGCCTTCCGAGTTGGTCAGCCGCTTGTCGACTGCCAGGGCTGCCGCTTCGCAGGCCTGGGCGCGCTCGGCCGCTTCTTCCACGCTGAGCGCCCAAGGATGGTAGAGGTCGAGGTCAGGCACGTTTTTCGCCAACCGGTCGGCGTCGGGCAGCCCCGCCGCTTCGTCCTCGGCGGTGTAGCGGGCAATGGTCAGCGCCTTGTCGACCGCGCTTTTCAGCGCGGCTTCCGACAGGTCGGAGGTCGAGGCATGGCCGCGCCGCTGGCCGAGGTAGATGGTGACGCCGGCGCCCTTGTCCTTGTTGTATTCGATGGTCTCGATCTCGCCCTGGCGCACGCTGACGCTCTGGCCGACGCCTTCGGAAATTTCGGTGTCGGCGGCGGTGGCGCCCTGTCTGGCAGCGTGCTCGATGACGATCCGGGACAGGGCCATGAGCTGGTCGCGGGTATAGCTGAATTGGGAGCGGGACATGTCGATTATGAAAGGGAAGAGGGACGCAGGTCGGTTCGGCTGTTGGTTTGATTCGGCACGTTTTATCCGGGCAGAAACTACAATGACGATAATAACAGTAACCGAAAGCCTCACCGTGCGCCTGATCGACCCCGATGCCGAGCTGGAATTCGACCCCGACGACGTCTACGACGGGCCCAGCAAAAGCCACAAGAAACGCGAAGTCGAAGCCCTGCAAGCGCTGGGCGAAATCCTGGTCAAGCTCCCCGACGCCCAGTTCAAGCGCATCGAGCTGCCGGAAGAACTGCGTGCAGCCGTCGCCGACTGCCGCAAGATCACCCAGAACGGCGCGCTGCGCCGGCAGAAGCAGTACATCGGCAAGCTGATGCGCTCGGTCGATCCGGCGCCGATCCAGGCGCAGATCGACGCCTTCAACGGCGTCTCCGCGGCGGAAAACGCCCGATTCCATCAGGCCGAGAAGTGGCGCGAGAAGCTGATTGCCGACAACGAGGCGCTGACGCTGTTCCTCAACACCTACCCCGAGACCGACGCCACGCACCTGCGGCAGTTGATCCGCAATGCACGCGACGAAGCGGCACGCAGCAAGCCGCCGAAAGCCTTCCGTGAGCTATTCAAGGTGATCCGCGAGGCGATGCAAGCAACAAAATAAACAGGGAGATGCCGCATGTGGGGACGCGTCGTCAAAATTGCCTTGAGCCTGCCGTTCCTGATCGTCGCCGGGCTGTTCGGCCTGTATCTGGTCTTCGGCTTCTTTCTGGTCAACCCGCTGGCGCAGAAGCTGCTGCCCTGGATCGGCGAGAACAAGCTCGCCAGCCAGCTGAGCGTGCAGCAGGTCAGGTTCAATCCCCTCACGCTGGAAGCCACGGTGGACGGCCTCAAGCTGACCGAGAAAAGCGGCGCGCCGCTGGCGAGTTTTGCGCGGCTCTACGTCAACCTCGACACGACGGGGCTCTTCCGCTGGGCCTGGCGCATCCGCGACATCGAGCTCGATCAGCCGCACGCGACCGTTGAAATCCGCCGTGGCGGCACGCTCAACTGGGCGGCGCTGATCGCCAGGCTCAATGAGGACAAGACGCCGCCGTCCGACACGATCGCACGGGTGCTGATCGACCACATCAAGATCGCCGACGGACACATCGTCTACACCGACGCCAATCGCGCGGGCAAGCCGTTCAATGCCGTGCTGGAACCGCTCGGCATCGAGCTCGACGGGCTCTCGACCCTGCCCGAGGATCGCGGGTATTATCTGGTCGCGGCCAAACTGCCGGAGCAGGGCGGCACCCTCAAATGGAAAGGCGACATCGGGCTGAACCCCGTCGCGTCGAGCGGCGAACTCGGGCTGGAAGGCGTGCGGCTGGCCAAGCTGCTGCGGGTGATCAAGAGCCCGCGCAATTTCGAGCTGCCGTCCGGCACCTTGGCGGCCGGCCTGCATTACCGCTTCGCCCTGGTTCAAAACAAAGCGGACGCGCGCGGCAAAGCCGGCGAGGACGTGCCCTGGGTGCGGGTCAACGGCGCCAACCTGATCGTGCAGAACCTGGCGCTGGCGCCGCGCGGCGGCGGCGCCCCTGTGCTGGAACTGACCGAGGCGCGCGTCGGCAACGCGAACTTCGATCTCGCCACGCGTGCGGTCGATGTTGCGAGCGTGCGTCTCACCGGCGCCAAACTGGCTGCGACGCGCGACGTCAAGGGGATACTGGACTGGCAAACGCTGTTCGGCGCGGAGGAAGGGGCAGCCGCGACCCAGCCGGCCCCACCCAAGACAGCCGAACCGATGGCGCCCTGGAAAATCGGCGTGCGCGAAATCAAACTGGCCGACTGGGCGTCGCGTTTCACCGATCAGGGCTTTGCCACGCCGCTGGTCGTGACTGCCGAGGGCTTCGGCCTGACCGCGGCGCTGACAGGCGAAGTGGGCACCCGGACCGCCATCGACGTCGGTCCGGTGAACGCCGCGCTGGGCCCGGTCCGGGTGCAGTCGGGGTCGCAGCAGGTGGCGGCGTTGCAGCACGCGGCGCTGGTCAATGCAGGGCTGAAACTGGCGGACAGACAGCTTGCCATCGAGGCGGTGGAACTGAGCGGTGCGAAAACCACGGTGGTGATGGACAAGCACAAGATGCTCAACTGGGCCGACATCCTGAAGAAGGCCCCGGGCGCGCCCACCGCTGCACCTGCCCAGGCTGAATCCGCAAGCGCTTCGCCGATGGGCGTGCGGTTGGCGCGCCTCAGCCTCGACGACCTCGAAGTCGACATCGTCGACCAGTCGACCCCCACGCCGGTCAAGCTCGATGTCGCCAAGGGTTTCGTCACCCTGAAAGACCTCAGCCTGGACTTCGACAAGGCGGTGCCACTGGAGGCGGGTTTTGCGCTCAAGCAGGGCGGCCGTCTCGATGCCAGCGGCACGGTCGTCCCGGGCAAGGCGTCGGGCAATCTCGACCTCAAGCTCGCCAGCCTGTCGCTGAAACCCTTTGCGCCTTACGTCAACCAGTTCGCCCGGCTCAACTTGCGTTCGGGCACGGCATCGACGCGCGGCAAGCTGGCGTTCGATCAGGCGAAGTCGGGCATGAAGCTGGATTTCCGCGGCGGCTTTGCGGTGGACGATCTGGCCATCACCGAGGAGGAAACTGAGAAGGCCTTCCTCGGCTGGAAGAAACTGTCGTCCAGCAGCCTCGATTTCAGGCTCAACCCCAATCGCCTCCACATGAACGAACTGGTGGCGCTGCATCCGTTCGGCAAGGTGATCATTTTCGAGGACAAGTCGATCAACCTGAAGCGCATCCTGCGAACCTCGAAATCGGAAAAACCGGCTGTGGCAGCAGCAAGCAAGCCCAAACCGGCGGGTCAGGCTGACGCATTTCCGCTGTCCATCGGGCGCCTGCGCATCGTGGGCGCGAATGCCGAGTTCGCCGACCTCTCGCTGACGCCGCAGTTCGGCACGCGCATGCACGACCTCGGCGGCGTCGTCACCGGCCTCTCCACCGACCCCGCGACCACCGCGCAGGTCGAACTCGACGGCAAGGTGGACGAGTTCGGGTCGGCGCGCATACGCGGCTCGATCCAGCCGTTCCGGGCGACCGACTTCACCGATCTGAAGCTCACCTTCCGCAACCTGGAAATGACCAATATGACGCCGTATTCGGGCAAGTTCGCCGGGCGCAAGATCGATTCCGGCAAGCTCTCGGTGGACCTCGAATACAAGGTCAAGGATCGTCAGCTCGCCGGCGAGAACAAGTTCATCGTCAACAAGCTCAAGCTCGGCGAACGCGTCGACAGCCCCGATGCGCTGCATCTGCCGCTCGACCTTGCCATCGCGCTGCTGGAGGACAGCAACGGTGTCATCGACCTCGATCTCCCGGTGTCGGGCAGCCTCGACGACCCGCAGTTCAGCTACGGCAGGATCATCTGGAAGGCCATCGTCAACGTGCTGACCAAGATTGCGACGGCGCCCTTCCGTGCCCTCGGCAAGCTCCTGGGGATCAGCGCCGAGAAGATGGAGGCCGTCAATTTCGATCCCGGCAGCAGCACGCTGTTGCCGCCTGAGCAGGAGAAGCTCAAGACCCTCGTCGAGGCCCTGGCCAAGCGCCCCGCGCTGACCCTTACGCTGGAGCCCGGCTACGATCCCGAAGCCGACCGGCGCGCCCTGCAGGAGTTGGCAATACGCACGGAAGCCGCGGCCGTCGCCGGCATCAAGCTCGCCCCCGGCGAAGCGCCTGGCCCCGTCGACGTCAACAATTACAGGATCCAGACCTGGCTCGAAGACCGCTACGCCGAAAGCGCCGGCAAGGCCGAATACCAGAAACTGCGCGCCAGCTTCCAGGACAAGAACGCGGGTGCCGCCGCGCGCGTGCTGGAAAGCGAAATGGTCGAGCGTCTTGCGCGCCGCTTCAAGACCCGCGACACCGGCCCCATCTCCGCTTTCCACACTGAACTGCTGGAGCGGCTGACCCGGCAGGTGAAGGTCAGTGACGACGCCCTCGTCAAGCTGGCGCAAACGCGCGGCCAGGTCATGCGTGATGCGCTGGTCAAGCTGGGTCTCGACGCCAGCCGCATCGGCGTTTCTGCCCCCTCCAGGCAGACGGCCAAGGAAAAACTGGTGGGCAGCAAGATGAGCCTGGGCGCCAGCACAAAACCGGCGCCCGAAGCCGCGCCTGCCGCCACGCCTGCCGCTGTCACGCCTTGATTCCGATTCAAGCGGGCCGGCGCTCCGTCGTTAAGGGTAGATATCCCTGCTCGTTTGCGCTGCCATGACGTTTCGCCGATTACGAATTCTCATCCTGCTGGGCATGCTGGCCGCGACGATCGGTCTGACCTGGCTGGAGCAGACCATGGTGCGCAGCTGGGGCGCCCCCCTGGACGTGGCGGTGATCCCGATCAACGGCGACGGCTCGGAGCAGGCGACGGAGGCGATCCGTGCACTTCGAGTCAGCGACTTCGACGACATCGGCGCCTTCCTGGAACGCGAGACCGCGCGCTACGGCGTGAAGCTGTCGCCGGCCGTGCAGCTCACCCTGCTGCCGGAACTGCATGAGCCGCCGCCGGCGCCACCGCGTGACGGCAGCGTGCTGAAAACTGTGTGGTGGAGCCTGAATCTGCGCTGGTGGGTGTATCGGCAGTCGGGCGAATGGCTGCCGCAACTCGGCAGGATCAAGCTGTTCGTGCTGTACCACGCGCCGCAGGACGGCGTCGCGCTGGCGCATTCGTTGGGCATTCAGAAGGGCCTGATCGGCGTGGTGCATGCCTTTGCCGACGCCCGCCAGGCGAGCCAGAACAATATCGTCATTGCGCACGAACTGCTGCACACGCTGGGGGCGACCGACAAGTACGATGCCGAGGGCAGACCGGTTTATCCGCAGGGCTATGCCGAACCGGAGTTGCCGCCGCAGATGCCGCGCCACGAAGCCGAGATCATGGCCGGCCGGCTGGTGAACGCGGCCGGCCGCCTGGTGATGCCGCCCAGCCTCGAACAATGCGTGATCGGCCCCATGACGGCGCACGAGATCAATCTCGACGCAGGCTTCGAGCGGCGTTTTGCGTCAGGCGGCTGAGCGCTTGCGCTGTTGCTCCAGGCGGGCCAGACCGTAGTGGATGAACGCCAGCGCGGCGAATACCGGGCCCAGCAGATTCAGCAGGGGAACGAACTGCACCAGCCCGGTCAGCACCCCCAGTCCCCACCAGCCGCCGCGTTCGTTCCTGAACAGCGTCGCCATTTCGGCCGCGCTCGCGTGTTCGGCGATCGCGTCGTAGCGGAACAGACGCTGGTTCAGGTAGGCGGCGGCCACGAAGGGCACGATCACGCCGACGCCGAGCAGCCACAACGGCAACGTCACCCCCCACAAGGCAAGAAACAGGACGATGGCGATGGCCGCATTCCACAGGCTGCCGACGAGGCCGCCGCCATGCTCGCGTACGAGTTCCGGGTAAGTGCGCTCGGCGACGATGCGGATCAGCGCAGTCGTGCCGAACAGCGCGGTGATGACGAGCGCGGTGAGGTAGACCAGGGGCACATAGAACAGCACATGCAGCAGCGCCTGGATGGCGTTGGCGATCCAGACTGGCTCGAGGCCGCTCAGCCAGGCTTCGATGCCGAGCTTGTCGAGGCCCAGCGCGATCCAGCCGGAAAAGGTGGTCCAGAACGTCACGGCAAGTACCAGCCACAGCAGGCCGGCCGCCAGCATCGGCCAGATCACCACCCACAGCACGCGCGGCTGGAACAGGTCGCGCAGGGCGCGCGCCAGGGCATCGAGCACGGCCGTCATACCGATATGCGCAAGGCCGACTTGGGACGGAATACGTCGACCGTGCCCGGGCGCGCCTCGAGATACGGGCCGCCGATGAGGTCGATGCAGTAGGGCACCGCGGCGAAGATGCCGTCGAGCGTTTCCTTGATTGCCTTGGGCTGTCCCGGCAGGTTGAGGATCAGGCTGCCCCCGCGCGTGACGCCGACCTGGCGCGACAGGATCGCGGTCGGCACGTATCGCAGCGACACCGCGCGCATCGCCTCGCCGAAGCCGGGCAGCACCTTGTGCGCCACGGCGAGCGTGGCTTCCGGCGTGACGTCGCGCGGCGCCGGACCGGTGCCGCCGGTGGTGAGGATGAGCGAACATTTTTCCGTGTCGGCCAGTTCGATCAGCGTCGCCTCGATCTGCGCCTGCTCGTCGGGAATCAGCCGGGTGACGAACTCGGCGGGATTGGCCAGCACCTCGCCGAACCAGGCTTCCAGCGCAGGCAGGCCCTTGTCTTCGTAGACGCCGCTGCTGGCGCGGTCGCTGATGGAGATCAGGCCGATGCGGACGGGATCGTGGGTCATGTGGTCATAAAAGAGGGTTGCGCGAGCCCCCGAATTTATCAGAATGCAGAGCATGAAGATAAAGGAGAACGGGATGAAGCTGATCAGGATGGTGCTGGCGGCAGGCTGTTTATGGGCGACTGCGGTGCTGGCCGACCCGCCGCCGGGCTATCCGTTCGTCGGCTTCGACGCCGGCCTCAAGGCGGCGCACGCGAGCGGCAAGCCGATCTTTCTCTATTTCGGGCGCTATGGCTGCGCCTGGTGCGAGCATACCAACAAGGTCACTTTCTCCGACCCGGCGCTGAAGAAGCTGTACAGCGACAACTACGAACTGGTGTACGTCGACGCCGAATCGGGCAAGCGGGTGACGCTGCCCTCCGGCGAGCGCATCACCGAGGCCGAGTTGGGGGCGCGGCTGCAGGCGTTTGCCACGCCGCTGTTCGTGTACCTGACGCCGCAGGGCGACAAGATCATGCAGATCCCCGGTTTCAAGACCGTGCAGGATTTCCGCGATTTCGACCGCTACGTGCGTGGCGGCTATTACAAGCAGAAGACCCTGCTGCAGTTTCTGGACGGCAAGTCGTGAGGGCGGCGGCGTTGCTGCTGGCTGTGCTGGCGTGGCCGGCGCATGCGGCCTGGCAATGGAGTGAACCGCTCACCGTCAACTCGGTGCGCGGTGCGAAGATCTTTCCCCATATGGAATCGGCCAATCGCCGCAACGTCGCGGTGTCCGGCACGACCGTCGGCGTGGTGTGGGAAGACAATCGCAGCGGCGGCACGCAGTGTTATCTGGCGACGAAGCCGGCCGCGGCAGCAAGCTTCCAGCCGGAAATCCGGCTCAGCCAGGCCGAATGCTATGAACCGGTGGTGACTGCCCTGGACGGCGGGCGCTTCGTCGCCGCATGGGAAGAGGCCGGCAAGGTGCATGCGCGGCTGTTGCCGGGCGGCAAGGCGCTGACCCTGTCGGATGCCGAAGCGGGCCAGGTCACGCTGGCGGCGGGGGCCGGGAAATTGGTTGCAGCCTGGGCCGAACAGGCTGGCCGGTTCCGCCGCATCGTCGTGGCTCGGCTCGAGGTGACGGCCGACACGTTGCAGGTGGGTCCGGCGCAGCCCATCGAGGCGGCCCAGCCCACCGACGAGCAGGGCTGGCCCGCGCTGGCCGTGGCGGGGAACGGCAGCGTGACGGTGGCATGGGAAGACCGCCGCGATCGCCATACCGTGCCGCTGACCAGCCACAGCGAGGATAGCCGCAGTTTCGCGCCGCCGGTCCGCCTGAACGACCTGCCCAAGGGCGGCGGCCTGGGCAGGTCGCTGGGGCTGGGCGCGGGAACCGGCGCCATGCGGCCTACGCTGACGGCCTGGGGCGCGCAGGGCGTCGTCGCCGTCTGGCTCGACAAGCGCGATTTCCTCTCGGGCTACGACGTCTACGCGGCCTTCGATCCGGGTACGCGCCGCTTCGGTCCCAACCTCAAGGTACAGGACAGCTTCGGCGACAACATGGCGCAATGGCATGCGCAGATCGTCGGCAACGCCGACGGGCGGCTGCTGGCGCTGTGGGACGACGCGCGCGACGGCACCGCGGACGTGTGGATGGCCGACTGGGACGGCACGGCATTCGGCGACAACGTGGCGGTCCCGGCGGCGGCCGGCCCGGGCGTGCAGTCCGATCCCGCGGCGACGCTGGATGCTTCAGGCATGCTGCACGTGGTGTGGCTGGAACAGGACGAACAGGCCGGCACGCGCGTCCGCTACGCGCACGCCGAGTGGAAGTGACGCCAGAGATAAACCCTAGATCCAGCCGCGCTGCTTGAGCCGCCGGTACAGCACCAGAACGGCCGTTCCGGTCAGCAGCAGCAGGGCCGGGTAGGCCCACGGCCACTTGAGTTCGGGCATGTTCACGAAGTTCATGCCGTAGAGACTGAACACCACCGTCGGCAGCGCAAGCAGCGCGCCCCAGCCGGCCAGTTTCTGCACCGACTCGTTCTACTTCACCGACAGCGAGGCAAGGTGGAACTGCATGGCGTCGGACGTCGAGGCGCGCAGGCGGTCGATGGCGGCCGACACCCGCACCGCGTGGTCGTGGATGTCGCGGTAGTAGGCCTTGAGTTCCTTGGTGGACAGTTCCGGGTGCAGGCGAACGAGGTTCAGCGAGATTTCCTGCATCGGCTCGGTCGCATCGCGCAGCGCGGTCAGGTCGCGCTTCATTTCGTAGAGCTGTTCCAGCATGTCGCGTCCCGGCGGGGCACCGCTCATCAGCTGGCTTTCCAGCGAATGGAACCGCTCCTGCATGCCTTCGATGACCGGCCTGAACTGGTCGACGATGAGGTCGAGCACCAGATACAGCGCGTAAGGCGTGGCTGCCTTGATGCCGTTGGGAAGGCGTTGCAGACGGTTGCTCACCCGCTGGTAGCCGCTGCCGCTGTCGTGGCGGATGGCGATGACGTAATTGCCGCCCACGAACAGATGCGTTTCGCCGAGTTCCAGCCGCGCTTCCCATAGCTGCGCCGTGCGCACCGCAATGAAAATGTGTCCGTCATACTCTTCCAGTTTGGGCCGCTGGTGCGTGGAAATCGCGTCTTCCAGCGCCAGCGCGTGCAGGCCGAGTTCCTGCCCCAGGCGGGTGATGGTCTGGCTGTCGGGAGATTTCAGTTCAACCCAGATGAAGCGGTCCGGTTGTCCGACATGGTCGCTGATGTCGTCGAATGCGATCGGCTGGATTGTGGAATCGGTAAACAGAAGGCAGTTGATGATGGTCTCCAGCTGCAGCAGGGGAAGTGGGTAGCGATTTTAGTCCATGCGACCCATGCGGATTCAATATTGGAGACCTTTGTCCGTTATCGCGGTACGACCGCAAAACGACCCTGTTGGCCTGGGGTGAGCTGCCCGAACGCTTTCTGCCTGCCCGATAAAAATAGGCGGTCAATGACAAGATAAGGATAACGGAGACAACATGAGGAAAATATGGATGTGCCTGGCCTTGCTGCTGGGCAGTGTGTGTCAGGCCGCCCCGCCCGCACCTTACGCCTTCGGCGTGCTTAACCAGCGGAGCCTGCAGGCCACCGCGGCGTACTGGAATCCCATCCTGAATTATGTGTCGGCACGTTCGGGGGTGCCGCTGGAACTGAATATCGGGCGCACCGCCAACGAAACCACCGACCGCATGGTGGCCGGCAAGCTGGATTTTGCCTATACCAACCACCTATTCACGCCGAAGCGGCAGCAGCTGGGCTGGCATGTTCTGGCCAGACAGGATTCACGTGGGATCCGCGGGCAGGTGGTGGTGCTCGCCGGCTCACCGGCCGGAACGCTGCGCGATCTGGCCGGCAAGCCCGTTGCATTTGCCAATCCCTATGGGTTTTCCGGCTATTACGTGCCGATGGATGCGCTGCTGCGTGCGGGTGTCAAGGTCACGCCGCTGTTTTCCGGCAATCAGGAAGCGGCGATGGGGCAACTCGAGTCGGGCCAGGTGGCCGCTGCGGGCGTGAACGATCAGGTCATGGCCGATTTTGCCCAGCGCCGCCGATTGAAATATAGGGTGCTGGCCGAGTCGGAACCCTACTTCGACCTGGCGGTAATGGTGTCGCCACGGGTCAGTGCGGCGAATGGCGACAGGGTCAGGCAGGCGTTTGTCGGCATGGCGCGCGACCCGGAGGGACAGCGCGTGCTGCAACGTGCGGCACAGTCGATAGGATTGCCCAAGGCGCGCGGGTTCGTCACGGCAGATGACCACGATTACGCCAACTACCTGCACTTCTTCAAACAGACTCGGGTGCCGGTGAATGAGTGATCAGCAGGTGACGCTTGCCACGCGTTACAGCCTGCATGTGCGCATTCTGGGTGCGGTGTTCGTGCTGGTGCTGGTGATGTATGGGGCGGCGCTGGCGGTACTGGGCCTGCCGCTGACCGCGCGCGCACAGCAGAATCTCGATGCGGGCGTCCAACGCGAACTGGGTGCGATCATGACGGCGATCCAGGATCATGCGCTGTTGCACGATTATCCCGCAATCGAACAGGCGATCCAGGCACGTGCGGACCGTTTCCCCATCCTGAATGTGCGTTTCAACTTCCGCCGGTTCGTGTTCCAGGCGGATACTACGCCGGATCCGCAGCACTATCCGGCGTGGTTCGCCGCGCTCGTGAATATCCATGCGCCCCATGCGCAATCCGAACTGGTCGTGGGCGGGACGTCCTATGGCGCGGTTGCGGTTGCGCTGGACGCCACTCCCACCATTCAGGGCCTGTGGACGCTGGCGGTGCGTTTCACCCTGCTGGTGATCGGCAGCCTGCTCGCTGTCATGTTCTTGCTGCGCTGGCTGCTGCAGGTGAACCTGCGCGGCCTGTATGCCCTGCGCACGGCCGCGCGGGCGATCGAGCGCGGCGACTTCAGCGCACGCGCCAGCCTGGCTTACGGTTCGCCGCCCGAAGTGCGCGAAACCAAGCTGGCGTTCAACCATATGGCCGAGCATGTCGGCCGGCTGGTGGCCGCGCTGGAGCGCGAACACGATGAGCTGCTGGTCGAAAAGGAACGCCTGCGGGTGACGATCGAGTCCATTGCGGATGCCGTGGTGGTCACCGATGCGGACGGACGGATCGAGTTTCTCAATCCCAAGGCGGAAGAACTGACCGGCTTCAGCAGCGCCGATGCGCTGGGGCGACGGGTGTCCGAGGTGTTGCCGCTGGTCGACGAGCAAAGCGGCGTGCCCGTGGCCAATCCGCTCGAACTGGCGTTGCGGCGCAATACGGTGGTCGAGCCGGGCAACCATGCGGTGATCCGGCGCCAGGATGGTGCGACGATTGCGATCAGCGATACGGCCGCGCCGATCCGTTCCGGCGACGGCAAGGTGCAGGGCGGCGTGCTGGTGTTCCAGGACGAGAGCGAGCGGCGCAGCCTGATGCAGCGGCTGGCCTGGCAGGCCGAGCGCGACCATCTCACCGGCCTGTGGAACCGCCGCACGATGGAGAACAAGCTGGCCGAGGCCCTGCGCGGCGTGCAGCAGGAAGCGCGGCATTTCATTTTCTGCTACATCGACCTGGATCGATTCAAGCTGGTCAACGACACCTGCGGTCACCGTGCCGGCGACACCCTGCTGCAACGCCTGACGGCCATCATGGCGCGCCGCGCGGAAGGCAAGAATCATTACCTGGCGCGACTGGGCGGGGACGAGTTCGGCCTGCTGTTTGCCGACTCCACGCTGCCCGCAGCGCTGGATCACATACAGGGCCTGCGTGACGAGATCAGCCGTTTCCGTTTTGAGTGGGACGACAAGGTGTTTCGTCTCGGGGTGAGCTTCGGGGTGACCGAACTGCACAATGGCATGACCGACATCGGCGAGATTCTGGCGCAGGCCGACACCGCGTGCTACCACGCCAAGTCGCTGGGCAGCAACGCGATCCAGGTCTACGAAAAAACCCACCCCGCCCTCCAGAAAATAAACGACGAAATGCAGTGGGTAGGTGCCATCACCAAGGCGTTCGAGGCACACCGGTTCGTCCTGTATCGTCAGCAGAAAGTCGCCCTGTCGCCGCATAACACGACGCAGCATTACGAAATCCTGCTGCGCCTGCGGGGCGAGGATGGCGCGATCATTTCACCGGGGGAATTCCTGCCTGCCGCCGAGCGTTACGGATTGGCGCCCAGTTTCGACCGCTGGGTGATCCGCAATTTCTTCGCCTATCTCGATACCCATCCGGACGATGAGGCCTGTTATGCGCTGAATCTGTCGGGACGCAGCCTCAGCGATCCGGGTACGGCCGAATTCATTCTCGAGGAAATCGACCAGTACCACTTCGATCCTTCGCGGATCAGTTTCGAGGTGACCGAAACTGCCGCCATCGACAGTCTGGATGCCTGCGAGCGCCTGATTCTGGCGCTGAAGTCGCGCGGCATCCAGTTTGCACTGGACGACTTTGGCAAGGGGCAGTCATCGTTCGGCTATCTGAAACGGCTGCCGGTGGCCTATCTCAAGATCGACGGTGACTTCGTGCACGGGATGAACCATGACCGCGAAAAGCTCGCCATCGTCAAGGCCATGCACACGCTGGGGCATGAACTGGGCAAGCAGACCATCGCCGAACAGGTCGAAACCGAGTCGGAGCTGGACTGCCTGAAGAACATGGGCGTGGATTTCGTGCAGGGTTACCTGCTGCATCGGCCGGCGCCGCTGCCGGTAGACTGATTCAGCAGATCCGCATAAAGCGCGGTGTAGTCGGACACGATCGCCGCCTCCGAATAATGGCGCGTCACTTCGCCATATCCGGACTCGATCATCCGTGCCCTGTGTTCGTCATCGAGTGCCAGTGCAGTACGCAATACTTCGGCCAGCCCTGCCGCATCGGCCAGCGGCGCCAACAGCCCGTTGACGCCATCCCCCATCAATTCCAGTGGTCCCTGCGCGCGCGTGGATACCACCAACGCCTGGTTGGCCCAGGCTTCCAGGATGACGTTGCCGAGCGGTTCGTGCACCGATGCGCAGACGAACACATCGGCCAGCTGATAGTACGGAGCAGGGTCGTTCTGCCAGCCGGCCCAGTGGACGCGTGATGCAACCCCCAGTTGTCCGGACAGTTGTTCCAGGTCCTTGCGCAACGGGCCATCGCCAACCATCAGTAAATGCAGGGGGGCTCCCCGGGACGATGCGGACAAGCGGGCAAAGGCATCGAGCAGATCGGCCCAGCCCTTGTTGGGGTGCAGCCGACCGAGGCCGAGCATGACGCGGCAGTCTTCGAGACCAAACCGAACCCGCAGGGCGTCCAGCATGGCAGGCTGCACACGGGGCGGCGTGTCGACGAAATTGCCGATGGTGTGCACGCGGTTTGCAGGCAGGCCATGCGCTGTCAGGTAGTCGTGGATGCCGTGGGTATTGCCCACCCAGGCATGGGCGTGGCGATAGCCTTTGAGGTTGTAGTAGCCGCCCAGCCGCGCCAGATGCACCGGCATCGAACCCTTGGGCAGCCGCACGATGCGCGTCGCCCGACCCATGTAGGTCTGCACCACGTCGGGTCGGAAATCGGCGATGGCGCGATTGATTTTCCAGCGCGAGTACAGGTCCCACACGCCCAGCATCGGAGCGTGATATTGCCGTACCGCCGGGTCGATGGCGCGCGCGATTTCGCCGCCCGCCACGGTGACGGCGGCCACCGGCTGCCCGTGACGGGCCAGGGCATTCACCAGCCGGATGAAGAAGCGTTCCGCGCCGCCCAGTGCCTTGCCGCCGATGACGTGCAGGCTGCGCGGCGGTTTGCCCTCACCGGTCAAGACGGCGCGCTCAAAAAGGCAGCGCGAGCTCGGGCGCGGCCTGGTGGATCACGCGACGGAAGTCGGCCTGGATCCGCTCCAGCGCCTCGGCGTTGTCGGCTTCGAAGCGCAGCACGATCACCGGCGTGGTATTGGACGGGCGTGCGAGGCCGAAGCCGTCGGCATATTCCACGCGTAGGCCGTCGAGCGTGATGATTTCCTGGGCGTCGGGGAAGCGTGCGGTTTTCTGTAGCCGTTCCATCAGCGCGTAATGCTCGCCCTCGGCCATCTTGATGTTGAGCTCGGGGGTGTTCACCGTGTCGGGCAGGCCGTGCAGGGTGGCGTTGATGTCGGGTTGCTTGGAGAGATATTCGAGCAGGCGCGCGCCGGCATAGAGGCCGTCGTCGAAGCCATACCAGCGTTCCTTGAAGAACACGTGGCCGGACATTTCGCCGGCCAGCAGCGCGCCGGTTTCCTTCATCTTGGCCTTGATGAAGCTGTGGCCGGTTTTCCACAGCAAGGGGCGGCCGCCGCGCTCGCGGATCCAGCCGAACAGCTTGCGGGTCGATTTCACGTCGAAAATGATTTCGGCGCCCGGGTTGCGAGACAGCACGTCGTCGGCGAACAGCATCAGCTGGCGGTCGGGGAAGATGATGCTGCCGTCCTTGGTGACCACGCCGAGACGGTCGCCGTCGCCGTCGAACGCCAGGCCGATTTCAGCGTCGCTGGTCTTCAGCGCGGCGATCAGATCCTGCAGGTTCTTCGGTTGCGAGGGATCGGGATGGTGGTTGGGGAAGTTGCCGTCGACTTCGCAGAACAGCTCTTCCACCTGGCAGCCCATGTCGCGGTAGAGCTTGGGCGCGAAGGCGCCGGGCACGCCATTGCCGCAGTCGATGATGATCTTCATCGGGCGCTTGAGTTTCACGTCGGAGACGATGCGCGTGAGGTATTCGTCGGCGATGTCGTGCTGGCGGTAGCTGCCGTTTCCATTCGTCAGGTCGTTGTTGACCAGGCGTTCGCGCAGCTTCTGGATGGTGTCGCCTGACAGCGTTTCGCCGCCGAGCACCATCTTGAGGCCGTTGTAGTCGGGCGGGTTGTGGCTGCCGGTGACCATCACCGCACTGTTGGTGCCGAGCTGGTAGGCGGCGAAATAGGTCATCGGGGTGGCGACCATGCCGAGGTCGACTACGCCGATGCCGGCCTTGCGGATGCCGCGTGCCAGGGCTGCGGCGAGGTCGGGTCCGGACAGGCGGCCATCGCGCCCGATGCAGATATCCTTCTGGCCGCGCGCCACCGCTTCGGAGCCGATGGCATGGCCGATGGCCTCGACGATCTCGGGCGTGAAGGTCTTGCCGACGATGCCGCGGATGTCGTAGGCCTTGAAGATTTCCTTGGGGTATTCCACAACGCGCTCCCTATGAATGGATGGGGCGATTCTAACCGGGCTGTGTGTCGAAGTGCTGCATCAGCCGCTTGGGCAGCCAGTCGATGTTGCCGGGGAAGGGGCCGGACGGGAAGGCGACATGGCCGCCGGTGTCGGGCTGATCGAGCGTGACCGCGGACGAAACCTCGCTTGGGGTCGGCAATGCCGAGACCGGCAGGAACGGGTCGTTTTTCGCGTTGATGACGAGCGTAGGGACGGCGATGCTTTTCAGCAACGGCTTGGACGATACGCGCATCCAGTAATCCTCGGCATCGCGAAAGCCATGCAGCAGCGCGGTGACCAGCGTGTCGAATTCGCGGAAGGTGGTGGCGGCGGCGATCGCTTCGGCATCCAGCACCCCGGGGAAGCGCGCGGCCTTGCGCAGTGCCTTGGCTTTCAAAGTGAGGAGAAAGTGCGCGGTGTAGACGCGGCGGTTGAAACCGCGGTCGAGCGTGTGGCCGGCCGCGGTGAGATCGAGCGGCGCCGAGATGCCGGCCGCGCGTTCGACCAGCAGGCGGGCCGACTCGCCCCGTTCGCCCAGCCATTTCAGCAGCGCATTGCCGCCGAGCGAGACGCCGGCAGCGTAAACCGGCGCTACGGGGTGCTGCGATTTGACGTGGCGCAGGATGCGTTCGATGTCTGCGCTGTCGCCGGCGAAGTAGGCGCGCGGCAGCCGGTTGTCCTCGCCCGAGCAGCCGCGGAAATGTGCCACCACCCCATGCCAGCCGCGTGCCCGGACGTGAGCCATGAGCTTGCGCGCGTAGTGGCTGTCGGCGCTGCCTTCCAGACCGTGGAACAGCACCACCACGGGGGCATACGACTCCACACGCACTTCAGTGCGTAGTGGATCGGAGTACCCCTCAAGGGGGTATTGAATAGAATCCCTTGGGGCGCCGGGTCGGCCGACTACCCAGTCGAGATCGAGGAAATCGCCGTCCTCCAGTTCGAGCCGCTCGCGCCGGCAGGCCATCGGCGGAACGCGGATGAACAGGCTGGTGTAGATCGTTTGCAGGTGGCCGCCGGGCAGCCAGGCGGGGGCGCGATACGCCGTCGTGTCTTCCGGGAACGGCATGGCGCGGAGTCTGGCCAAGGCGCCGCGCTTCCCTTAATGCAGCACGACAGGCGGGGTGCGCGAGGGCGGTGTCCCGCCCACCTGGAGCGGCGAGGCATGGTGCAGCACCATGCGCCAGCCGCCGGCTTCCTTGCGGTAGATGTTGGTGGCGAGGATGGGCGGACGCGGCTCGGTTTCCTGGCCGATGACGAGATACTCGCGCACGATGCGGATGACCTGTGCGGCTGCGCGTATTTCCTGTGCGAGTTCGACCTGGACGCGGAACTGTCCCGCCGCCTCGAACATGCTGTGCCATCCGGCTGCCACGGCGGCGCGCCCATTCAACGGTGCGGCCATGGGGTGGATGCAGGCAATGCTGTCGTCGCTGGCCCAGACTGCCATCATGGCATCGAGCGAGCGCGCTTCGAAGGCAGCGTAGAACGCGGCCTCGGCAGCTTCAGGGGTGGGGAAGATGGATTCGGACATGGTTCTCGGATGGCGTGCGACAGCCCGCATTGTAGTCGGGCCAGCGGCCAAGGCAGGGCGTTACAGGCCCGTCGTCCCCGGGTCAGGGACGATGGGCGCTAGGGGTGGCCGCCGCTGGGTTTGCCCTTCAGGCGATAGAGCGTGCCGCAATATGGACACAGTGCATCGCCGCGCGTCTCGACGGGCAGGTAGACGCGCGGGTGGGCGTTCCAGTCGGTCTGCTGCGGCGTCGGGCAGTGCAGCGGCAGGTCGCTTTCGGTAATCTCGATGACGCGCTGGGTGTTGTCGTGTCGCTCGCTCATGTCGTGCCCGCTTCAGACCGGGCTGAGCCAGTCGGTGTGGGCGGCGGCACGGCCATGCACGCAGTCGAAATACATCGCTTGCAGCTTCGCCGTGATGGGGCCGCGTGTACCCGTGCCGATGGTGCGGTTGTCGAGTTCGCGGATCGGCGTGACCTCGGCGGCGGTACCGGTGAAGAAGGCTTCGTCGGCGCAGTAGACTTCGTCGCGTGTGATGCGTTTCTCGATCACCTGCAGGCCGATTTCGCCGGCCAGCTGTACGATGGTGTCGCGTGTGATGCCTTCCAGCGCGGCCGTGAGGTCGGGCGTGTAGAGTTTGCCGTTGCGGACCATGAAGAAATTCTCGCCCGAGCCTTCGGCAACGAAGCCGTCGACGTCGAGCAGCAGCGCTTCGTCGTAGCCATCCGTCTCGGCTTCCTTGTGCGCGAGGATGGAGTTCATGTAGTTGCCGTTGGCCTTGGCCTTGCACATGGTGATGTTCACATGGTGGCGCGAGAACGAACTGGTCTTCACGCGGATGCCGCGTTCCAGCGCCTCCTGGCCGAGGTAGGCGCCCCACGGCCAAGCGGCGACGATGACGTGCACCGACAGGTTCTTGGCCGAGATGCCCATGGCTTCGGAACCCAGGAAGGCCATCGGGCGCAGATAACCGGATTCGAGCTTGTTTTCGCGCACCACGGTGCGCTGCGCTTCGGAAATCGTGGCCTTGTCGAACGGCAGCTTCATGCCGAGGATGTGGGCGGAGCGGAACAGGCGGTCGGTGTGTTCCTGCAGGCGGAAAATTGCGGTGCCCTGTTCGGCCTTGTAAGCGCGCACGCCTTCGAAGACCCCCATGCCGTAGTGCAGGGTGTGGGTCAGAACGTGGGTGGTGGCGTCGCGCCAGGGAACGAGTTTGCCGTCGTACCAGATGACGCCGTCGCGGTCGGCCATGGACATGGTGGAAAGTCTCTTAACGAATGAAAACCCCAATCTTACCGGATTCCGGGCGCGACGAAGCGCCCGGCTGGTGGCAAGATGTGGCCACACAAGAGCGCTCGGGCGCTGAGGGGGAGCGTGTTCGCGTGTCTGTCGGCGACGCCCGCACGATGCATCTCGGGGGCGCCATGGCCGCACTGTCGTGCGGCTTCAAAGGTAGGCTTTGGCTTCCTCGCCGGGGTTGGGCAGCCCCGCCAGCCGCCAAGCCTCGCGCGGACTGGGGAGCAGGTGCTGCATGCAATCGGCGCTTTGCCCGACGAGGTGGCAGACATGGCTGAGTGCGGTGACGCTGCCGTGCCTGGAGAATTCGCTCCGCAAGGCATGCAGCAGGCCATACTGCGCTTCGCTGAGGGGGCCGATGCCGTCGGTCTGGGCGATGCGCTCGGCCAGGCTTTCACTCCACATGGCAGGGTCGATCAGGAAACCGTCGGGGTCGAAGACGGCGATGCTGGGCGTATTGAGCCGAGAGTTCATGGCAACCTCCTGTAGCAGTGACGCTATGAGCATTAGGTATAGCATCCTGTCCGCAATCAGCCAGGCTTGAGCGGGAGCACCGATTCCGCCGGTTGCGGCCGGCCGAAGTGGTAGCCCTGGGCATAATCCACGCCCAGCTCCTTCACCCACTGAAGGATGGCTGCGGTCTCGACGTACTCCGCGATCGCCAGCTTGCCGTAGCCGTGGATCGCCTCGACCAGTGCTTTCACGAACAGACGGTCGTCTTCGCTGTGGTCCAGCGTGCGAATGAACGAGCCGTCGATTTTGACAAAATCGACGGGCAAATGTTTCAGATACTGGAACGTGGAGAAGCCGACGCCGAAATCGTCCAGCGCCAGCTTGCAGCCCAGCGCCCGAATGCCGGTGAGCAGGATTTCGGCATGGGTCATCTGGTTCAGGGTCGCCGTTTCGGTGATTTCCAGGATCAGCTGGTGCGGCTGGACGCCTTGTTGTTCCAGCATTCCCTGCAGCAGGGCGGGCAACTCAGGATTGTCCAGGCTGCGGGCGGACAGATTGACCGCAAGGTGCAGGCCGGGCCGGCTGGCAATCAGCGCGATGGCATGTTGCAGTACCCACTGGTCGATCTCCCGGATCAGCCCGGAGGCTTCGGCTGCGGCGATCAGCGGGGCGGGCGGCAGAATCTGGCCATCCGGCATCCGTACCCGCAGTAACGCTTCGTAGTGCATGGCCTTACCGGCCTGGATCGCCATGATGGGTTGCAGGAACAACGCCAGCCGGTTGTCGTGCAGCGCATCGGTGATCAGCGCAAGCTGCGCGGTGCGGTCGAGCAGGCTTTCGCGGGTACCGTCTTCAGGGTTGTACAGGTGCCAGTTGGAGCGCCCTTTGGCACGCGCCTGCGAGAGCGCCAGATCGGCATGGCCCAGCAGGCTTTCCGTGGTGCAGTTCGGTTGAACCATGGCGATGCCGACGCAGGCGGTGGCAAGGTGCTGATCGCGATCGCCCTTGCACAGGAAGCGCGCGGTTTGCAGCAGCTGGGCATCCGGCAAGGGCTCGAAGTACAGGGAAAATTCATCGCCGCCCAGCCGCGCGGCCAGCTTGGGCGCCGGCCGGAGTTCGCGCAGACGGTCGGCCATGCGCTGAATCATCGCGTCGCCTGCACTGTGCCCGGCGAGGTCGTTGACTGCCTTGAAGTCGTCGAGATCGATCAGCAGGAGTGCACCGCCCTTCTGCTCGGTCAGTGCATGCGCCAGCCGCCGCTGGAATCCCTGGCGATTGTAGAGGCCGGTCAGCGTGTCGTAGTCGGATAGATAGCTGGCGCGTGCCTGCGCACTCTTGAGTTCGGTCAGATCCAGTCCTACAGAAAGAATCTGCAGTTCGCTATCGCCCTTCTGGCCGATCAGCGAATGGACCCAGGTAATGTTGCGCAAGCCGTCCGGGGTGGCGAGCAGCGCTTCGAATCGCAACGGTGCCGGATCGTTGATGAAGTGGCCGAGCAGTCGCGAGCGCCAGTCGCGACTTTCCTGCGGCGCGATCATCTGCCTGAAGTAATCCTGGCCGATCAGCTGATGTTCGGTAAGACCGGTCAGCGTTTCCACGTAATGGTTGGCCATGCGGATCACGCCATGCCGGTCCTGCGTCAGGATCAGCGCCTGCGCCGTATCCAGCAAGCCCGAGATGAAGTCGCGTTCGTGCGACAGGGTATCGACCAGCTTGGCGAGATCGTTTTGCTGGTTGCGTGCGGCCGTGTCGAGCGATTCGAGCTGGCCGGCAAGGGTGAGCGCGGCGTCTTCCAGAGTGGAGAGTTCGTCGCGCGGAGCCTTGTCGCGAAACTGCAGATGCTGACGCGCATCCCGCCAGCGGCCCTCGCCCAGCAGCGGCAGGCCGGTGCTGACCCGGTTCATGCGCCGCATCAGCCAGGCGAGCGAGATCAGCAGAACACCCTCGGCCAGGATGAAAACCGTCAGGCCCGTGGCCAGATTGGTCAGGAATGACCGTTCGATGGCGCGCTCGGCATCGGTCACGTCCTTGCGCGCGATGAAGTATGGCGCGTCGGGCGCGGCTGCGAGCGGCTTCAGTTTCTGCCATTCGTATACCCTGCCGTTAGTATGGGTCAGGGCGGACTCGAGCTGTGGCCGTTGCGGATAGGGCGCGAAATTAGCCGTGTTCACCATCGTCCTTAGATCCGGGCGGGTGGCGGCGATCAGCTGGATCTCCTGCTGGCGATCGACGGCGATGGCTAGATCATGCCCGCTGCTCTGGCCAAACGTGCTCAGCAGGCTCGACAGATCCATCGAGATCACCACCACGCCGGCGGTGTGGCCCTGGCGAAGCACGGGCGCCATGCCGTAAAACAGGCAGCGTTCGTTGCAGTACAGGCCGCTCGCAGGATGTTCGTTCTTGAGTACGTCAACGAGTCCGGCCGTTATCAACGCGTCGGGCGCAGGCGTGCTGCCGAAGCCGGTCAGCAGCCGCTGGTCGGCACCATACAGGCGCAGGCTCTCAAACCCCTGGTTTAGACTGAGCTGGTCCCAGTAGGGTTGTAGGGCAAAGCCGGATTCCAGGTCGGGCGGCCGGGTGCGAGTGGCTACCAGAAAATCGGCCAGCGCAGACCCGGCGTCCACCAGTTGCCGTTCGTTCTGTTGGATCAGGAAGCGCAGCAACGCCTCGTTGCGCGCCGCACTGTCGAGCCGCGTCTGCTGGACTTCGCGCCGAAGGTTGGTGTCGTTGATCCAGGTGAGCGCCACCGTGCCGATCGCCATGGCCAGGGTGAGGGGTAGCAACAGTTTCCATTTCAGGCTGAGAAATGCGGGCAGGCGCATTGCATTAGAACCGGTAGGCAGCCTGCAGGAGCCACATGTTCCAGCGCTGTTCGCGGCTGAGGAAGACGGGATTGTCAGGACCCGGCAACCAGCCGGTGCCGTCGACATGGTGAAATTCCGCGCGCAGCATCAGATTGGGCGTGGTATCCCAGCGCAGGCCCAGCGTCGTGTCGCGGGCAAACATGCTGTGCGCCGGCAGGCCGGTGGCCGCCGCGAACTGGCGGCCGCTCTTGTCGTGTTTGTCGCGGTAGAAGATGTCATGGCGCAACATCAGCTCCCAAGCGGGAAGAAAGCGCCATTCGCCCTGGAGATAGGCTGCCTGGATCACCCGGTGGCTGTTGGGCAAGAATGGGCCGAAATTGGCGGTGTCGAAGCGTGGCTCGCCGTATTCCGCGGTCAACGTCAGGGTGTCGAGTCGTTGTTGCGCGGAGAACAGCAGATTGCGGAAATGAATGTTGCCCGCCCTCAGGACGTCAGCATTGCCGGGCGTGTAATCGCCGGTGGCGTTGGCATAGGTCAGCATCAGAGTGGTGTCGGTCGGCAGGTCCCAGCGCAGGCGGGCGCCAAGAGCCCCTTTGCCTTTCAGCTTGCCTGGTCGTGTGGTGCCGAGAAAGCTGTAATCGACGGATGGGCTGTCGAAATCGGGGCGTACCCAGCCCAGCAGGAAATCCGTCGCCCCGTATTTCTGCACACTGGCGCCGTGCAGGAATGCGCCGGGCGCGGCAAGCAGCAAATCGCGGCTGTTGTCGACATAGACGGACTGCGGCAGAAGGATGCCTGGGCGAGTGAAGGGAACGTCGCGCGTTTCGTTATACAGGCCATAGGGAAGCTTGACCTTGCCGAACTTGAGCCCCAGCTGGGTGGTTGTGGTTTGATAAAACTGCCAGTCGGCCTGGGCATAATCCACGCGCACGCCGTCCTTGTCGCTCGCGCCGGCACGCCGGTACAGCACCTGGCCTGACAGGCGCATGGCATCCAGCGGCTGCCAGGTCCCGTGGAGGCCGGCTTCGGTGAATTCGGTGCTGACCCCATCCCGGCTGTTGCCGAAGAAATTGTTGTTGGTACTGCCGATCAGGCCCTGGGCCGCGAATCCCTGGATGTGATAGCGGGGGCCGGCCAGTTCGTCCGCCCAAGCGGGCGATATTGCCAGCAGGCCGCTCAGCAGCAGGCTACTCCAGCCTGAGAGTCTTGATGCCGTCATAGACCATGTCCTTGCTTGTGTAGCCGATACCCCCCGGCGTGGCGCGCACGCGCGCGCGCATTTCGTTCTCGTCATTCACCTGAATCGGCGCACTGGCCATGCCGCTGAAGCTCATCCGGTCCCAGACCTCGCGCAGACGGTAGGGGTAGAGCCCGAGAACTTCCTTGGCGAAGGCCACATGCACCGGATTGTCGTCCGGCAGGACAAAAACCACGATGGGATGGTGGTTTGGCCAAAGTATCTGGCGCAGGGTGTAAATGTTGCGCAGGCTGCTGATGCTGATGCTGCGGACTTCGACGTCAGGGTTGACGATGATTCCTGCCGATGCGGGAATCGGGCTGGCCAGACATGTCAGCAAAACTAGCCGCAGGAAGAGGAAACGCACATGGGTCACTGGGCGTAAGGGATTCGTTTTATTGAGTTGCCGCTTTATAGCACGCCAAATGCGACCAGGACAGCTGCCGGGCGCTTATTGCCGCCCTAGTTGTCTGACCAGTGTCCGTACGGGGGCGGGCAAGGCCGCATCGAGCGCGTCGGCGAGGGACACCCAGATCTGGCCGGGCGGTGTGTTGTGGCGCGGCGCAAGATGGAGCGCCACCGGCCGGATGTGCAACCTGAAATGGGTGAAACTGTGGGTGAATGGGGGCAACGCCTGCTGGGTCAGTGCGATGAAGCCGAAGCGGTCGCGACAGTGGCCGACGGCGTCCGCATCGGGAACCAGTTCGGGCAGGCTCCACAAGCCGCCCCATATGCCCTGCGACGGGCGCTTTTCCAGCATCAGTTCGCCGCGATCGAGCAGCAGCAGCATCTGCACCTGTTTTTCGGGCAGCGTCTTTTTGGGGCGCGGCGTAGGCAGTTCGTCGATGCGGCCCTGCGTGTGGGCGATGCAGTCGACGTTGACCGGACAGGCTGGACAGGCCGGCTGGCTGCGGGTGCAGACGAGTGCGCCGAGATCCATCATGCCCTGGGTGTAAGGCTCGATGGCCGTGTCCGGCAGCAACGACTCCGCCAGTTGCCACAATGCGGTTTCCGTTTTTTTCTCGCCAGGCCAGCCGGCAATCCCGCCGTGGCGTGCCAGCACGCGTTTGACGTTGCCATCGAGAATGGCGCACGGCTGGCCGAATGCCAGCGCGGCAATGGCTGCGGCGGTCGAGCGTCCGACCCCCGGCAATTGCGCGATAGCGGTCGGCAGAGCCGGAAATATTCCAGCATGCTCGGCCATGACGACGCGCGCAGCGGCGTGAAGGTTGCGCGCACGGCTGTAGTAACCGAGCCCGCTCCACAATGCGAGCACGTCGTCCTCGTGCGCGGTTGCCAGGACCGGAAGATCGGGAAAGCGTGCGACGAAGCGCTCGAAATAGGGAACGACCGTGGCGACCTGGGTCTGCTGCAGCATGATTTCCGACAGCCAGATGCGGTAAGGGTCGCGTGTGGCCTGCCACGGCAGGCTATGGCGGCCGTGGCGCTGTTGCCAGCTGACGATACGGGAAGCAAACGGTTTCACCCCGGCAGGGTAGCCGGGGTGGCGGGGCGAATCAATGGGAAGCAGGGCTACCCATAAGGAGTAGGCCGTGGCTGTATGGCCGATAAATCGGCAACAACCACGCTCAGGCGTAACCGAGTTTCTGGCGGAACAGGTTCATCAGCTTGCCGAAGGCCGAATCGGTGATCGATTTGCGTTCGACCAGCACGGCTTCGCCGCGGCGCAGCTTGTCGGCCAGGCGATGCAGGCTGATGGAGAAGCTGTTCATGCCGTCCTGATCCGAGAACAGGTAGGTGTTCCTGATGCTGCTGATCCAGCCCAGCCGGGCCCAGCGGAAGGTGCCGTCGTCATAGTGGAATTCCACCCAGTCGCCCTTGTTGAGGGCGCGGGCGCGCTGGGTGAATTCGTCTTCCACTTCGGGTGCGGGAGGCTCGGCTTCGGCGACCGTCTCGACGGTGACGGCCTCAGGTACGGCCGGAGCCGGCGTCAGCTCCTCGATTTCATCGGGCGTGATGTCGGGCAGGGGAACCGGCTGCGCATTGGGACGTACTGCATTGGCGTGCAGAATGACCAGGGTGGCGAAGAAGCGATCGGAGAGTTTCTGCGAAAGTTCGATCTCGGCCGTGCCTTCGCGCAGGCGTTTCAGCAGCCCGGGCAGAATCCGCACCAACATCAGGCGTGCATCCATGTCCGCTTTGGGCTGAACGCTCCAGATCAGTTCGCGCATGGTTTCGACATGGCTGTTGAAATGCGCGCCCTGCTCGCCTTCGTTGATGTAATCCAGGGTGAGCAGCTGTGCCCAGTCGCGGCGCAGGAACTCGCGTACCGTGTCTACGACCGGCTGATCCTTGAGCGCACGATTGATGAAATCGTGCACGATGACTGGCGCGAGTTCGGCACGCTCGGTCTGCTTGATCTGAGCGATATCCGGTTGCAGGCTGACGTCGACCGTTTCCTCGAGCTTTTCTTCCAGCGTGGAGCCCAGGGTCTCCAATTCTGCGGCAGCGGATTCGAATACGGCGATATCCTGCTCGAAACTGTCGAGCACCCGGCTGACCACCTGCGAGATGGCTTCCAGTCGAGCATTGCCCGTCTCGTTGTCGGGCAGGTGAACGGAAAGCGTGGCGATCGCATCCAGCATGCGGCGTACCGGATGATTCGACAGCGAGAAGAAATTGCGGTCCAGCATCGCTGCCTTCAGCACCGGAATCTGCAGGCGTGCGATCTGCGCCTTGAGGCGGTCCGGGATGGAGGCTTCGTCGAATACCACGTCGAACAGCATCGCCACGGCGTCCACCAGCACCGCATCGAGCGGGCTGGCCGCCTGCATCACCGGACTTTGCTGCAGGCTGCGCAACACATTGCTGACGGTGGCGGCTTCCAGAAGGGGGAGCTCGAAGCGCCCGCCTCCGGGCAGCATCATGCCGCCGGACTGAAGCTGGCCGAGCGAATCGAGCAGGCTGAACCCGGCTAGCCCTCCTGCGCTGCCTGTACCGCCGGCATGGCCGCCTGCTGCAGAGCTGCCGCCGTGCGCGAGTTGCTCGAACAGCTTGAACATGTCGCCGCCTGTCTGCCCCGACATGACGGGCGCCGCCCCGGCAGGCGCGGCGGCGTGCTGCCCGGCGCCGGCACTTTGTGCCCGGCTTTTCGCGCCGACCTTGAGATCGGGCAGGATGCCGCGATCGATCAGATGACGGTTGATGGTTTGATAGATGGAGGCAAGCTCGGTGGTCAGCACCAGATCGAACTGGTTCAACAGAACGATCCGGACATCCTATTCCAGCTGCATGTGGGTGATGCCGTCCAGCATTGCGTCGCACAACGCGCGCGGGCCGAGTGGGTTGTCGTTCTCAGCCAGGTCGGTGCGGCCCAGCAGATGGGCGATCCGGGCATCCAGGGCGACCAGTTCTTCGGCGCAGTTGTAGCGCAGTCGTGAGGTGGCCTTATCGACCGCCAGCGTGATCTCAAAATCGTGATCGTCCACCAGGGACAACTCGAGCAATTCGCCGCCTGCGGTTTTTTCGCGATTGTGTGCAAAATCGCTGAAATCCTGGCAGTAGGCATCCTTGCAGGCGCTCAGCAGCTCATTGGCCCGCTTGCTTAGGATGCCCTGGGCGCCGTAGTAAGTGTTGCGCGTTTCCAGCAAGGGCGAACGATCGGCCATCGCCAGCAGGGTGTTTTCCATTGCCTCGGTCTGCCGGGTCAGCACACGGGTCGCGCCCTCGATCAACAGGTCGCGGCAGCCGTGCAGGATGGACAGCGTCTCGGCGGAGACCTGCGCACGGCGTGAACGTTCGAATTGATTGAGGTTAACTACGACTGAATTGTCTGGCATCTCGCGCTCCATGGGATCACCTCGCGGTATCGGCGGTTGGCCGGCCAGGAACGAGGGATATGCGCGTGACAGGCGTACTGCCGGCGGCCCCGCTGTCTCGTCCGCACATTGCGACAGGCGAGACCGGTAACTTTGCGTCCCCGCCTCGCGGCGGGTTTGCCCTGTTCGGTGGTCGGCGATTGCGCCGAAAGATCGACACACAACCGCATAACTGGTCTATCGGCCGAGCACGGGAAAAACTTGAGCGTTGTCGAGCAGGAAAATTTACGCCGGGTCGCCTGTCAGCCGAGTTTTGAGGCGCAGCATGGCATTGCGGGTTAGCGACTGCTCCGGAATGCGCGCCCGTCCGGCACGGATTTCATCTGCGAGATGTTCGCGGTCGAGAGAGAAGCGTTGCTCGCCTTCGCTGTCGCAAAACAGCAGGTAGCCGCGTACGCCAACCCAGGCCACGCGGGCGGTCGCCAGGCCCTCGTAGGGTGGGTCGAAATCCACCCAGTCGCCTTCGATCAACTGCTGCGACTGTTGCAGGGCGGGATCGGCCTCCTGCGTATCCGGCAGTTGCCGGGCAAGCGATTCGATTTGCGCCTGCGAGACGCGCAGGGGGGTAAAGCTGCTGACCATGGCTTCGCGTTGTCCCACGGCGGGACGGATCCAGCATTCCTGGGTGGCGGTGATGGCACTGAAAAAGTCTTTCAGCTGTGCAGGCTCGGCTCCCTGGGCCAGGAGGCCGCGCCGCAGTGCGGTGTTGATGGCTGGAATCGATAGCAGGCGATTTTCCCGGGTGGCGTCGCTGTCGGGCGCCTGCAGGCTGAGGAAAAGGTTCTGCAGGGTGAGGCAGGCCGCGCGCCAGTCGGGGCCTTCGCCGGATTCGGCCACATATAAGGAGGCCATGTACGGAACCCAGGCAGCTTCCAGCCGCCGCAACACGGATTCCGGGGCGGGGTAGCGTTCGGTCAGGTCGTGCAGGTTTTCCAGCGCCAGCAGTGTGCCCAGCTCCTGCCGTTCGATGTGTTCCAGATTCGCCACTTCAGCGGTCAGGGCGGCTTCCGCGCGTGCATTTTCCCCGGCCAGCCAGGCGCTGAGCGCGTCGTATGCCTGGGCAAATGCCTCGGCCGGGTGATCGGCGTCGCGGAGAATGGTGGTACAGGCAGCCTGGATTTGCGCGAGCGCACCGAGGTGCGTGGCATTGCCCTCCGGGAAGCGGCGGGAGAACAGGCCCATCAGGTCGATCAGCCGGCGTGCCGGGTGCTGGTCGTCGCTGAAGAAATCGGGTGCCACGAGCGCGACCCTCAGGGCCGGAATTTGCAGGTGCGCGATTTCGGCCTTGTAGCGCGGCGAGACCCCGGGGTCGTCGAGGATGCACTCGAACAGCCCTGCCACGGCATCCAGTATGGCGAGATCGAAGGCGCCCGCGTCGGCATGGCGCGCATCCTGTTGCAGTTGCCGCAGCACCAAGGCGGGTGTCCCGGTGCGGGAATCCGGAATTCCGGCGGGGAGTGCGTGCCAGTCTGCCAGGCTGTCGAACAGGCTGCGCGGGGTGGCTGCATGAAACAGGCCTGCCGACGCCGCGCCGGTTGCCGGGCCGTACCCCCCACTAGGCGTGGCGGCAGACCGGATATGCGCCAGAACGTCCAGCCCTGCGTCGTGATCGCTCCGCCTGGGCGGCGAAGGAGAGGCCGCGCGCGTGGCAGGCAGGTCGGGAATGTCGGCGGTGCCCAGGAACTGATTGAGCGCCGTGTAGGTGTGTTTCAGCGTGTCGAGCAGCGGGGCATGGACGTTCTGAAGCAGAAAGGTGCCACAGGCCGGATCGATACCCAGCGCATCGAGCGCGCGCGACAGGGCGCGAACGACCGCCAGCGGGCTGTAGAGATCGGCGTGATTCCGCTCCGTGTTTTCCTGTGCGGCCCGCTGCACGGCTCCCATGCGGCCGAACAGCAGCATCATCTCGGCACGCAGGATTTCGGTCATGTAGGCCGCAGCCTTCTCTTCGGCAAGCTGCCGTTTGAGCGTTTCGTCGTCCACCAGTTGCAGTTCGGAAGGATGATCGACCAGGCGCCGGGGAAACGTCTCGGGTTGGGCGAGATGGCGGCGGAACTGATCGGCGAACGCGGTGGACAAGGCCTCCGGATAGGCGTTGAGCCAGTCGAGGCAGGTCTGCCCCGTTGCGATGGCCGAAGTCGTCATCTGCATCGCCAGCGCGCGGAAGATGGTGTCCTGAATCGAGACACGGCTGCGCTGGAAGAAATTGTCCAGTGCCTGCGCCATGCGTGCATCGGCTTCGCGTAGCAATGCGGCAGGGGAGGGCTGGACGGGCTGGATATTCATGGCCTTGACACTACTATTAACGGCCAAGGGGAACAAGTTATTGACCGGGCGTTCAACCCAATCAATCGGCGGTAAGCCCTATCTGGAGCGGGCGAAGGGAATCGAACCCTCCTCATGAGCTTGGGAAGCTCAGGTAATGCCACTATACGACGCCCGCGTTGTGCTTGTGCCCTTCGGGTCCTTACGGCCTTCAGGGTAGAATTGGCAATTCTACTGAATAGTCCTGCCGGATAGAAGTTGTGATTGAACTGGTCATCAACGGCGAACCCCGTACCTTCCCCGCACCGCTTACCGTCGCCCAGCTGGTCGAGTCGCTCGACCTGACGGGTAAACGCATCGCCATCGAGAAGAACGGCGAAATCGTCCCGCGCAGCCAGCATGCCGGCGCCCGGCTTGCCAGCGGCGATCGCCTGGAAATCGTCGTCGCGGTCGGCGGCGGCTGATCCGGCTCCCCACCTTTTAAGCACCTGAATCTATGAACCCTCTCGTCATCGACGGAAAAACCTACGCTTCCCGCCTGCTGGTCGGCACCGGCAAGTACAAGGATTTCGAACAGACCCGCCTCGCGGTCGAGGCATCGGGCGCGGAAATCGTCACCGTCGCCATCCGCCGCACCAATATCGGCCAGGACGCCGGCCAGCCCAGCCTGCTCGACGCGCTGCCACCGTCGAAATATACCTACCTGCCCAATACCGCCGGCTGCTATACCGCGGACGACGCGATCCGCACCCTGCGGCTGGCACGCGAACTGCTCGACGGCCATGCGCTGGTCAAGCTCGAAGTGCTGGGCGACGCCGAATCGCTGTATCCCAACGTGGCGGAAACGATCAAGGCCGCCGAGGTGCTGGTGAAGGACGGCTTCCAGGTGATGGTCTACACCTCGGATGACCCGATCGCCGCGAAGCAGCTCGAGGATATCGGCTGCGTCGCGGTGATGCCGCTGGCCAGCCTGATCGGCTCAGGCATGGGCATCCTCAACCCATGGAATTTGCAGATCATCATCGACCGCTTGAGTGTGCCGGTGATCGTCGACGCCGGCGTCGGCACCGCCAGCGACGCCACCATCGCAATGGAGCTCGGCTGCGACGCCGTGCTGATGAATACCGCGATCGCCGGCGCCGGCAATCCGGTGCTGATGGCCTCGGCGATGAAGAAGGCGGTGGAGGCGGGCCGCGAGGCTTTCCTCGCCGGCCGCATGCCGAAGAAGATCTACCAGGCCAGCCCCAGCTCGCCGACCAGCGGTCTCATCACCGGCAACAAGTAAGCATGCCGACCGATACCCCCGGCGCGCACCCGCGCATCCGTTCCTATGTGCTGCGCGCCGGGCGCGTCGGCTCCGGCCAGGCGCGTGCGCTGGCCGAGATCGGGCCGCAGTTCATGCTGCCCTACCAGCCCATCGCGCTCGATCTCGACGCCGTGTTCGGCCGCACGGTTCCCCGCATTCTGGAAATCGGTTTCGGCATGGGCGAGGGGCTGGCCGAGATTGCAGCCGCCCATCCCGAGAATGACTACCTCGGCGTCGAGGTCCATACGCCGGGTGTGGGTGCGTTGCTGAAGCAGATCGGCGAGCGCGGCCTCACCAATGTGCGTGTCGTCCAGCACGACGCCGTCGAGGTGCTGACTCACATGCTGGCGCCAGCCAGTCTCGCCGGTATTCACATTTTCTTTCCTGACCCCTGGCACAAGAAGCGCCACCACAAACGGCGTCTGATCCAGCCGCCGCTGGTGCAACGGCTTGCCAGCCGCATCCGGCCCGGTGGCTATATCCATCTGGCGACCGACTGGCAGGACTACGCCGAGCAGATGCTCGCCGTGCTGACTGCCGAGCCGCTTCTCCAAAATACTGTGACGGATTACGCACCGCGTCCCGACACCCGGCCGCTGACCAAGTTCGAGCAGCGCGGCATTCGCCTCGGGCACGGCGTGTGGGATCTGGTGTTCCGCCGGCCTTAGAAATTCGCTGCGCCATGCAGCTATGATGCCGGCATGGACATCCTCGAACTCGCCAAGGCAGCACTCGCGCTGTTTGCCATCGTCGACCCGGTCGGCGTCATCCCGATGTTTCTCCTGGCCACCCATGGCTATACCCTTGCACAGAGCCACGCGGCGGCGCGGATTGCCGCACTGACGGTGCTCGGGGTGCTGACGCTGTTCACCTTTGTGGGCGAGCCCCTGCTCATGTTTTTCGGCATCCGGCTGGCGGCTTTCTCGGTGGCGGGCGGCTTGCTGCTGCTGTTACTGGCCCTGTCGATGGTGCAGGCGCACGTCAGTCCGCAGCGGCAGACCCGCGATGAGGCGGCAGAAGCCGAGGAACGGGATGCGGTGGGCGTGGTGCCGCTGGGGATCCCGTTGCTGGCCGGGCCGGGGGCAATCACCCATGTGATCGTGGCGGCTTCTGCGGCCAGGGGCGAGGTGCTGCATCAGGTCGCCCTGCTGATTCCGGTGGCACTGGTTGCGTTGTCGGTATGGCTGGCGTTTCGCGCTGCGCCCGTGATTTCACGGCGGCTGGGGAAAACCGGGATCCATGTCGTCACGCGCCTGATGGGCCTCATCATCGCGGCGATTTCGGTCGAGATGATCGCCAGCGGGCTGGGCAAGCTGTTTCCGGGGCTGCTGGCCTGATCCGGCGCATTGCCCACCGGGTGTGTGTTTTGTGCAACTTGCCTGCCATCCCCGCGTCCTATCATGGGTTTGGCAGCGGGGATCCATGCCCTTCAGGGTAGGATGATTGCGCCACGCAGGTTTTCATACCAAAGGAGTCAAGCATGGAATTCGGTATCGTCGGACTCGGCCGCATGGGCGGCAACATGGCGCGGCGGCTGGCGCGCAAGGGCATCTCCATCGCCGTGCACAACCGTAGCCACGATGTCAGCGTAGCGCTGGCAGAGGAGACGGGTCATACCGCCTGTGCCAGCCTGCAGGAACTTGTCGCCACGCTGCAGACGCCGCGCATCGTCTGGCTGATGCTCCCCGCAGGCGAGGCCACCGAGACGGCGCTGGATACCCTCGCACCGCTGCTTTCGCCGGGCGATCTCGTGGTCGACGGCGCCAATGCCTATTACAAGGACGATCAGCGCCGCGCCGACCGGTTGGCGACGCAGAAGATCGAGTTCGCCGATGCCGGCGTATCCGGTGGTGTGTGGGGGCTGGAAAACGGCTATTGCATCATGTTCGGCGGCAGCGACGCGGCCGCCGCGCGGCTCAAGCCCTATATGGAAGCGCTCGCGCCGACGCCGACCACCGGCTGGCTGCACACCGGCCCGGTCGGGTCCGGCCATTTCGTCAAGATGGTCCACAACGGCATCGAGTACGGCATGATGCAGGCCTTCGCCGAAGGCTTCGCATTGATGAAGAACAAACCGGGTTTCGATCTCGATATCGGCGAAATCGCCGAGCTGTGGCGCCATGGCAGTGTGGTGCGTTCCTGGCTGCTGGACCTGTCGGCCGATTTTCTGGCGCAGGATCAGGCGCTGGAATCGATCGAACCCTTCGTCGCCGATTCCGGCGAGGGCCGCTGGACTGCGCTGGAATCGGTGGAACAGGGCATTCCCACGCCGGTGATGTCGCTCGCCCTGATGATGCGCTTCGCCAGCCAAGGCAGGAACGACTACGCCGCGAAAATGCTGGCGAAAATGCGCCAGGGGTTTGGTGGCCATGCGGTGAAGGGAGCTTGAGATGAATCTGGCCAAGAATGCGGGTTCCGACAACCTGCCGTGTTCGTTCGTCATCTTCGGCGCGACCGGCAACCTGGCGTCGAACAAGCTGCTGCCCGCGCTGTATCACCTCGAAGCGGCAGCCCGTCTGGCCGAATCGCTCACCATCATCGCGTTTTCGCGCCGCGACTGGACCACTGAAAGCTGGCGCGAGCACATGCGAGAAGTCCTCCGGGGCAAGATCAAGGGCGCGCTCGACACCCCGGTATTCGAGCGCTTCATCGCCCGCTTCGCCTACCACAAAGGCGACCTCAACGATGTCGAATCCTTCCGTACGCTGGCGGAGCGTTTGCCGCCGGAGTCGACCTGTTCGAGCGCGGTGTTCTACCTGGCGATCAAGCCGGCCGAATTCGGGGCGGTGATCCAGAACCTCGAAGCGGTCGGGCTCAACAAGCCGCGCGGAATGAACCGGGTGGTGATCGAAAAACCCTTCGGCGAGGATCTCGAGTCGGCGCAGATGCTGAATCGTCTGCTGCACCAGCATTTCGACGAGGAGCAGGTCTATCGGATCGATCATTTTCTCGGCAAGGAAACGGTGCAGAACCTGCTCGTTTTCCGTTTCGCCAACACGCTGATCGAACCGCTGTGGAACCGCAACTTCATCGACCACGTGCAGATCACGGTGGCCGAGTCGATCGGCATCGAGAAGCGTGCCGATTACTACGATCACGCGGGCGCGCTGCGCGACATGCTGCAAAACCATCTGATGCAGCTGCTCACCGTCGTGGCGATGGAGCCGCCCCCTGCGCTCGAAGCCGACGCGCTGCGCGACGAGAAAGTCAAGGTGCTGCGCTCGATCCGGCCGATCGCCAAGCGCGCGGTCCATGCCCACGCCGTGCGTGCGCAGTATGCGCGCGGCAGCGTGGACGGGGAGATGGTGCAGGGTTATCAGCAGGAAGAAAATGTCGAGCCAAACTCGATTACCGAAACCTTCGTCGCGGCCAAGTTCTATATCGACAACTGGCGCTGGCGCGGGGTGCCGTTCTATCTGCGCACCGGCAAGCGCATGCCGCGCCAGACCTCGATGATCGCAATCCGCTTCCGCCATCCGCCGCAGCAGCTGTTCCGCGAGACGCCGCTCGAATCGGTCGCGCCGAACTGGGTGCTGCTCTCCATCCAGCCGGAAGAGTCGATGCACATGGAAATCCACGTCAAGCAGCCCGGCCTCGACATGGACACGCGGGTGATGCAGATGAACGCGAGCTTCCTGAAAACCGACGAGCAGACGCTCGATGCCTACGAGACGCTGCTGCTCGACGTGATCGAGGGCGACCGCTCGCTGTTCATCCGTTTCGACGAGGTCGAATGGGCCTGGCAGGTCGTCGATCCCATCCTCAAGAACTGGACGGTCGAGCGCGAGTTCATCCCGACCTATCCCGCCGGCTCCTGGGGGCCGGCCGAGGCAAACCGCCTGTTCGACAGCGACGACCAGACCTGGCGCAACGAACTGTGACGAGCGTGCAGTCGCGAATTTTCGCGGATGCTACCTCCTTGGTACGGGCGCTCGCCGACGCGCTGTGCGTCGAGGCTGATGCGGCCATCGCGGCGCGTGGCGCTTTCCATCTGGTGCTGGCAGGCGGCAACACGCCGCGTGCACTGTATGCCGAGCTGGCACGGCGCGGCGCGGGCGATGCGCGCTGGTACATCTGGTACGGCGACGAGCGCTGCCTGCCGGCCAGCGATCCCGGACGCAACAGCGCCATGGTGGAGGCCGCCTGGCTCGCGTCGTCGAATATTCCTGAAGAACATCGCTGGCCCGTTCCTGCGGAATATGGCGCCAGCGAGGGGGCAACGGTCTATGCGGACTGGCTGGGGCGTGTGGGCGAATTCGACGTCGTGCTGCTCGGCATGGGAGAGGATGGCCACACCGCGAGCCTGTTCCCGGGCCACGACTGGGGAGAGGTTTCCGGCAGCCCGGATGTCCTCGCAGTGCAGGGCGCGCCCAAGCCGCCGACCGAGCGCGTGAGCCTGTCGGCGGAGCGGTTGAATCGCAGCAGGAAGCTCTGGTTCGTGATCGCCGGGGCGGTCAAGCATGCGGCGCTTGCGCGCTGGCGGCAGGGCGAGCGTCTGCCGGTCGGCGCCGTACACGGCAAGGTGGAAACTGTCGTCTGGCTCGACGCCGCCGCGTGGCGGGGCGCGTGATTACTCGGCCGCGTCGGCTTCGGCAGCGCGGGCTTGTTTGGGTTGCTGCGCGGCGGCGGCCAGCATCGCCTGCCGCGACGCCGGCGTTTCCAGGCTGATGCGGCCGAGCGTGCCGCTGCGGTAGTCGGTCAGCAGGATCATCGCAGCTTTTTCCAGATCGAGTTCGCCACCGCGTCCCTTCAGGATGCAGCCGCGTTTCTTCGCCACGGCCTCCAGCACGCCGGTCGCGTCGAGTCCTACCAGGTTGAAGCCGTAGCGCGCCTTCAGCAGCGCCGGATAGCGTTCGAGCAGAATGCCGGCGAGGAAGATCGCCACCTCTTCGTCGATCACCGCGTTGCGGCCGATGGCGTGGCTCGCCGCCAGCATGAAGCCGTCGGCGTCGTGCTCGATCTTGGGCCAGGTCATCCCGGGCGTGTCGACCAGGGTCAGGAGCGGGGTGAGATTGATGCGCTGCTGCGATTTGGTCACCGCCGGCTCGTCGCCGACCGCGGCCACGCGGCGCTTGACCCAGGTGTTCATCAGCGTGGATTTGCCGACGTTGGGGATGCCCATGATCATCAGCCGCAGCGGTTTGATTGGATCATTGCGGTGCGGCGCGAGCTTCTGCGCCAGGCCGGCGAGCTTCGCCACGTCGCCAGGTTTCTTGGCCGAGATCGCCACCGCCATCACGCCGGGCTGCCTGTTGTAGTAGTCAAGCCAGGCGCGGGTGGCCTCGGGGTCGGCGAGGTCGACCTTGTTCAGAAGCTTGAGGCAGGGCCGCTGCCGGAAGTGGCGCAGCTCGTGGATCATCGGGTTGCTGCCGGCCTCGGGCAGGCGCGCGTCGAGCACCTCGACCACCACGTCGATCTGCGCCATCGTCTCCGCGGCTTTCTTGCGCGCGGTGGTCATGTGACCGGGGAACCACTGGATCGCCATGGGGTGGGGTTTCTGCTAAAGGGGCGTGATTATCGCATCAGCGCGGCATCAGCCCGCGCCGCCGCCGCTGCCCACGCCGTGCGCGGCCTGCAACACCAGCGCGTCGAAGTCGGCTGCGCTCATGAGGCCGCGTTCGGCGACGATGTCGCGCACCGGGCGGCCGGACTTCTCCGATTCCTTAGCGACTTCGGCGGCCTGGTTGTAGCCGATCTGCGTGTTGAGCAGGGTGGCGAGCGCGACGCTCTGGTGGATGAAGAAGGCGCAGCGCTCCCTGTTTACAACAATCCCCTTGAGGTTCTTCTCGGTGGCGGCGTTCATCGCGTTGGTGAGCCAGTCCATGGCGTCGAACAGCGCGCTGCCCAGGGCCGGCATCATCACGTTCAGCTCCATCTGCCCGGCCTGCACCATGTAGCTCACCGCCGCATCCTGCCCCAGCACCTGGAAGCAGACCTGGTTCAGCATCTCGAACATCACCGGGTTGACCTTGCCCGGCATGATCGAGGAACCCGGCTGCACCGGTGGCAGCTGGATTTCGCCGAGTCCGGTGCGCGGGCCGGAAGCGAGCAGGCGCAGGTCGTTGGAGATGCGGGTGAGCTCGAGCGCGAGGTTACGGATTTCGCCCGATAGCCGCGCGAGGTCGTGCATCGACTGCATCTGCGCGACCAGCTGACCGACCTTGATCGGCTCGCCGGTGAGCTTGGCCAGTTCGGCGGCGACGCGCGCCGGGTAGTCGGGCGAGGTGTTGAGGCCGGTGCCGGCGGCGGAACCGCCCAGGCCTATTTCGCACAGCGCGGGGCGCACCGCTTCGAGCGCCGCGGCGCAGCGGGAGAGCGTCCAGGCATAACCGGCGAATTCCTGCCCCAGCGTGGTCGGCACCGCGTCCTGCAGGTGGGTGCGGCCGGACTTCACGGTGTCCTTCTCGCGCTCGGCGAGCCGCGAGAACTCGGCGGCCATCGCGTGCACCGCCGCGACCAAGCGCGGCAGCTTGGCCAGCACGGCGAGGCGGATCGCGGTGGGGATGGTGTCGTTGGTCGACTGCCCCATGTTGACGTCGTCGTTGGGGTTGACCGGCTTGTACGTGCCTTTTTTGCCGCCCAGCGCGACGTTGGCGAGGTTGGCGATGACCTCGTTGCTGTTCATGTTGTGGCTGGTGCCGGCGCCCGCCTGGAAGCGGTCGACGACGAACTGGTCGCCGAATTCGCCAGCGAGGATTCTTTCGCAGGCGGCGGCGATGGCGTCGCGCTTTTCTGCGGGGAGCCAGCCGGGCTGGCAGTTGGCGTGCGCGGCAGCGAGTTTGATTCGTACGTGAGCTAGTACGAAATCCTTATCCGGAAAGCGGCCCGAAATGGGAAAATTGGCCACGGCGCGCGCAGTTTGCGCGCCATACCACGCATCCATGGGAACCCGGACTTCTCCAAGCGAGTCTTTCTCGGTGCGGAATTCATTCATGATGGTAAAACCAATGCAGACATTACAAAGTGGTCGATTTTATCCGATATGGCTGGCCGGGCTGTTGTTGGCACTGTTCGGCTCATGGGTCCAGGCGAGCGGATTCAAATTGACCGACACCGACGGCAAGACGCATACCCTCGACGGTTACAAGGGAAAGTGGGTGCTGGTGAATTTCTGGGCAACCTGGTGCCCGCCCTGCCAGGAGGAAATTCCCGATCTGATCGCGCTGCACGACAACAAGAAAAACAATCTCGTCGTCATCGGTATCGCCATGGATTATCGGAATGCCAAGCAGGTGACCGACTTTGCAGACGGTCTGCTGGTCGATTACCCGATCGTGCTGGGTACGCCCCAGGTGGCGAACCAGATCGGGCCGGTGCAGGGCCTGCCGACCACCTATCTGTACAACCCGGACGGCAAAATAGTCGCCCAGCAAGTGGGCGCAATCACCCGTGAATCGGTGGAAAGCTTCATCGCCAAGAAAAGCGTGCGCGCCAAGAAATAAGCCGGTCTGCAGACCGAGGAGACCTCATGCGTCAACTGTTCATCGCGTTCTTCATGTTGTTCGCCGCCACCGCACAGGCCGAGACGCGCGATCCGCTCAGCTATTTCTTCCAGCCCAAGTTCGGCGATTTCAAGGCCGAACTCCAGACCGCAAGAGAGCAGGGCAAGAAAGGCATTTTCCTGTTCTTTGAAATGGACGACTGCCCGTTTTGCGCCCGCATGAAAAGCACCATCCTCAACCAGTCCGACGTTCAGGGCGCCTACCGTGCGCAGTTTCTGCTGTACCCGATCGATGTCAACGGCGATACGCAGATGACCGATTTCGAGGGCAGACAAACCACCGAAAAGGCGTTCGCGCTTGCCAACCGGGTG
This sequence comes from Hydrogenophilales bacterium, assembly GCA_016195805.1. Lineage (GTDB taxonomy): Bacteria > Pseudomonadota > Gammaproteobacteria > Burkholderiales > Thiobacillaceae > Thiobacillus. Next base: position 138,787 of record JACPYT010000005.1, on the reverse strand, counting down.
CGCGCCACGCCCACGATGCTGTTCTTTGATCTCGATGGCAAGCTGGTGACGCGCTATGTCGGCCCCACCAAGGACAAGGCCGAGTTCCTGCTGCTCGGCAAGTATGTAGCTGAAGGCAGCTACGCGACCGAACCCTTCACCCGATACAAGCAAGGCAAATGAGGCGCGCGACCTGGGCCGCGCTGCTGGCGTGCGCGCTGTCCGCTCCAGCGTCTGCCGAGCCGCTGACGCTGGATGAGGCGCTGGCGAGCGTGGCCGCGCCTCATCCCGACCGACGGATAGCCGAAAGCGATCTGGCGCTGGCGCGAGCCAACCGCGACGAGGCGACCAGCCGCCAGGATTTCAGTCTGTTTCTGGATGGCAGTCTGCGCACGGGGCGCCAGCCGGGTGGCGACTGGAAGCCCGACAACATCGGCCGCATCGTGGCGCGCAAGCCGCTGTTCGATTTCGGCCGCAGCAGCCAGGCCATCGCGGCGGCGGATGAAGAGGTCACGGCCCGGCAGGAGGCGCTCTACACCGTGGAAAGCCTGCGCCGTATCGACATCATGGCGCGTTACTTCGATGTGCTGATGGCCGACCGGCAGTACGCGGCCGACAACGAATTCATGGCAGTCGCCTATGTCGCGTGGGACAACGCGAAGGATCGTTTCAAGGTGGGCCAGATCAGCCGGCCCGATCTGCTGAAACTGGAAACCGAGTACCAGGATATCCGCGAGCGCCGGAATGCCAGCGAGCAGCGCATGCGCAGCACGCGACAGCGGCTTGCCCAGGCCATTTACCGGCCCGACCGGCTGCCCGAAGAACTGGCCGAGCCTCAGCTCAAGGACAATGCCCGCCCGGTGCCGGACTACGAAACCCTGCTGCCCTGGGTCATGGCGAAGAACCCGCGCATCCTCGCACTGCAGGCGCAATCGGCGGCAGCGGATGCGCGTCTTGCGGCGATACGCGCGGAGCGCAATCCGACCCTCGACGCCGAGGTGGTCGGCGGCGGCTACAGCCGGGAGTCGGTCACGCGCGACGAGGCGAGTGCCGGACTGGTGTTCACGATCCCGCTTTACCAGGGTGGGCGCGTGGATGCGCGGGTTGCGCGCGAACGGGCCCAAAAGGAACGGACTGCCGCCGAGCTTGAAAAACTCAGGTTCGACCTGTCCGACACCTTGCTCGCGACCCTGCAGGAAATCGAATGGCTGCGCGGCAGCAGCCGCGCAGCCGCCGACAAGCAGATCGAATACCGCGACTGGGCGCTGGAGCGGGCACGTGCGGAATACGAACTGGAAATGAAAACCAACCTGGGTACCAGCATGGCCGAAACCCAGATGGCGCAAATACGTCGCAAGCAGGTGGAATACCGTCTGGCGCTGGCGCTGGCACGCCTGCAGGCATTGTCCGGCGGCAGTCTGCCGCCCGTTGAAGGAGCACGGAAATGAATCAGCGCATGGCGGCCGTTGCACTGGCCGGATTGAGCCTGGTGGGCGCGAGCCCGCTGTGGGCGGTAGACAAGCTTGAGCTCACCACGCGTGTGTCCGGCGTGGTGGAAACAGTGCTGGTCAAACCCGGCCAGCACGTCAAAAAGGGCACCGTTCTGCTGCGTCTGGACAGAACCGTGCTGCAGGCGCGTCTCGATGAAGCCATGGCGGATCAGCTGCGTGCGCAGGCCGACGAAGCGGATGCCAGGCGCGAGCAGGGGCGGGCACAGGAACTATACGACCGCACGGTCTCATCGACCAGCGAACTGGAGGCGGCTCAACTGCGCTACGCACGTGCCAAGGCGGCCTTGTCGGCAGCCCAGGCGCGCCGTGTGATCGCGCAAAAGAATCTGACGGACGCCGAACTCAAGGCGCCGTTCGGCGGGGTGGTCGGCGCGGTGCCGGGTGGGCCCGGCACCGTCGTGGCCGCGGATTGTCAACCGAAACCGCTGATCATCCTGAGCCCCGATCAGCGCTGAGTCGGCCAGCCCGGGCATTCCCGCTGGCCGGCTGTTTCAGACGGGGGCCGTCAGCAAACGGCCCCCACGAGGTTGTCAGGCGGCCAGGCGTTTGGCGACTTCGGCTTCCATTTCCGCAGCCTGATGCGGCGATGCGACAGCGGCGATCACCTTGTAGCACATCGGCAGGGCGGCGTTGAAAGCGGCCAGGTCCTGGACTTCGCTCATCTTCCGGTAGGCCGGGGACTTGGTTCCCACCAGCGCGGTCAGGAATTCCAGCGCATAGCTGCGGGCATTTTCAAGGTTGGCCGCGGATTGTGCAGGCGTCGCCACCGTGGCCGCGGCCGGACGGGCAGCGGCAACCGGGGCTGCCTGTGACGCCGCCATGTTGCGCAGGGCCTGGATGAACCCGCTTTGCAGCAAGTCGTTCACCATCGCTTCCAGTTCGGCGCAGTGGGGCATCTTCCTGCAGAGTTCGCCAAACGAGATTCCGTTTCCCACGCTGAACAGGATCTGTCGGTGTCTGGGTCGCAAGGTATGGCCGAGGTTGAAGATTTCTTCTTGTCCCTTAACCGTGCGGGACAATTGCATTGTCATGTCCATGGTCGCCTCCGTTGTTGTGATATAGGTGGTTCGCCTATGCACGAGTATTGTGCATAGCCTGTGCCAGGAGGGGGCGGAACCTGGAACCCTTTGATGGGCAAGGCCTGCAGCGTGGTCGACCGAGGGCGCGCGGGGAAGAGGAGGGTAAAAAAATGTCGACTGTGCGACGGGTGGTTGAAATTTCGTCAGCGGACGGAGACGGGGTGGCGCTACGTAACGACGCCTCTGCAGGCGTTACGCAATTTTCGTTTGCAGCTTCCCCGAAATGGGGTGGTTTGGCCGGGACGACTTCAGCTGCGTGAATCGGGGCCGGCGCGGTTGTCGGCCGCCTGGGTGCGGGGGGTGTAATCCCAGTTGCGTTTCCACGCGTTGACGACAAGATAGGGATAATCCGGTTGGCCCAGGCTGCCGTTATAACGCCCCAGCGCGCGATACAGGTCGCCACGTTCGATATCGATATAGTGGCGCAGGATCACCGCGCCATACCTCAAGTTGGTGCGAAGCTGAAACAGGTCCTGGTCGGGGCTGCCGATCAACTTGATCCAGAAGGGCATGACCTGCGTGTAGCCGCGTGCGCCCACAGGCGATACGGCGTATTTGCGGAACCCGCTTTCGACCTGGATCAATCCCAGCATCAATTGGGGATCGACGCCGGCGCGCGAGGCTTCCCAGTGCAAGGTGGTCAGGAATTCGATCCGTTCCGCCTCGTCAGGTATGCGCTTGGCGAGACGGCGCGACATCTCCTTCAGCCAGGCGGCTTCGTCGGCCGGATTGCGGAATGCGGTGCGGGTCACCGCAGTGTCGGCCAGAGACCGCTGCAGAGACGCACGCATGCTGGCTGACAGCTTTTCCTCGCGCTGGGCGCCCGCATGCGCAGGCTGGGCCAGCAGCAGGGCGGCAATCAGCAGGCTGATGTGCGTCGTCTTGTTCATGTCAGCGTTCCAGCAATCCCGTCAAGAAATTCCTAGCATCGGCGAGCGCGATCTTTTGTGCCTCGTCGCTTTGGTCCGGCGCGACGCGGCGCGGCTGGTACTCGATCATGCCGTCCTTCAGTCCGCGCTCGCCCACCGTGATACGGTGAGGAATGCCGATCAGTTCGGCATCGGCAAACATCACGCCGGGGCGTTCGTCGCGGTCGTCCAGCAGCACGTCGAACCCGGCGGCCGAAAGTTCAGCATACAACGTATCGGCGGCAGTTTTAACCATTTCGCTCTTGCCGTAGCCGATGGCCACAATCACCAGCAAGAACGGTGCCATCGTCTTCGGCCAGATGATGCCGCGCTCGTCGTGGTGCTGCTCGATGGCCGAGGCCACGATGCGCGACACGCCGATGCCGTAGCAGCCCATTTCCATCACCTGCGCCTTGCCGGCCTCGTCGAGGTAGGTCGCGTTCATCGCCTGTGAATACTTGCTGCCGAGCTGGAACACGTGGCCGACCTCGATGCCGCGGCATAGCGCGAGCATGCCTTTGCCGTCCGGACTGGGGTCTCCGGAAACGACATTCCGTATATCGGCCACAACATCCGGTTCCTGCAGGTCGCGGCCGAAATTGACGCCGGCGAGGTGGAATTTAGGCTTGTTCGCGCCGCAGACGAAGTCGCTCATCGCGGCGACCGTGCGGTCGGCGATGACCTTGATCTTGGCGCGATCGACGCCGACCGGCCCGAGGAAGCCGGGCGGGCAGTCGAAGGCGGCGCGAATTTCGGCTTCGTTCGCCAGCCGGAAATCCGCCATGCCTTCCAACTTGCCGAGCTTGACCTCGTTCAGCATGTGATCGCCACGCAGCAGCAGGACGATCATCTGCTCGCCGGCGCCGTTGTTGACCATCCCGGCGATGAGCTTCACGGTGCGGGCCAGCGGGATATCGAGCAATGCGGCGACGTCCTCGCAGGTGGTCTGTTTCGGCGTATCCACCTCGCGCAGCGTTTCCTGCGGCGCGGCGCGCGGGGTCGTGGGCGCGAGCGCCTCGGCGAGTTCGACGTTGGCGGCGTAGCCGGAATCCGGGCAGTAGGCGATCAGGTCCTCGCCGGAATCGGCCAGCACGTGGAATTCGTGCGACGCCGAGCCGCCGATGGCGCCGGTGTCGGCCGCCACGGGGCGGAAGCTCAGCCCCAACCGGGTGAACACGCGCGTATAGGCGTCGTACATGGTCTGGTAGGTGGCGGCCAGGCTGTCCTTGCTGGCGTGGAAGGAATACGCGTCCTTCATCAGGAACTCGCGCGCGCGCATGACGCCGAAACGCGGGCGGATCTCGTCGCGGAACTTCATCTGGATCTGGTAGAAATTGAGCGGCAGCTGGCGGTAGCTCTTGATCTCGCGGCGCGCGACGTCGGTGATGACTTCCTCGTGGGTGGGGCCGAAGCAGAAATCGCGCTGGTGGCGGTCCTTGATCTTCAGCATCTGCGGGCCGAACACCGCCCAGCGTCCGGTTTCCTCCCACAGTTCGGCCGGCTGCACCGCCGGCATCAGCAGTTCGATCGCGCCGGCGCGGTTCATTTCCTCGCGCACCACGGCCTCCACCCGGCGCAACACGCGCAGGCCCAGCGGCATCCAGGTATACAGCCCCGACCCCAGGCGCTTGATGAGGCCGGCGCGCAGCATCAGCTTGTGGCTGACGAGTTCGGCCTCGGACGGGGCTTCCTTGGTGGTGGAAATGAAGAACTGGGTGGCGCGCATGGTGGAATAATCAGGACGGAAACGCGCATTTTAACGTGCGGACGAGTAATCTTTCGCGCTCGATTTTGGGACGGGATGGCCATGCGCTTGAAGTTTGGTAAACGCCGGGCAGGCGACGACGGGCTGGAAGTGACCGAGGAACGCGGCACGCGCACGCTGCATCTGGGCAGCCGTGCGATCCAGAGCGCAATGCGGGTGAGCCGGCCGTGGGACCTGGAACTCGCCTATACGCGTGCGATGATGGGGTTTCTGATGTTCAATCCCATGCCGCAGGACGTGCTGATGATCGGACTGGGTGGCGGTTCGCTGGCCAAGTTCATCCGCAAGCAGCGGCCGCAGACGCGCATCACCGCGGTGGAAATCGATCCACGGGTGATCGCCGCGGCACGCACGCATTTCGAGTTGCCGCCGGACGACGCGACGCTCAGCGTGGTAGAGGCCGACGGGGCCTTGTATGTGCGCCAGCACCCAGGCAGCGCTGACGTGATCCTGCTCGATGGTTTCGACGCCGGCAATCAGGTCGAGGCGCTGGCGACGCAGACGTTTTATGCCGCCTGCCGCCGCGTATTGAAGCCGGGCGGCATCCTGGTGGTGAATCTGTGGGGGCGCGATAGCGAATTTGCCGAGTATTTCGCGCGGCTGACCCGGGCATTCGACGGCGAGGTCGGCTGGATTTCGGTGCAGGACAAGACCAACGTCATCGTGTTTGCATTTGCCGAGCCATGTGCGCCGGCCCGGCTCGATGCGGCGCGACCGCAGCTGGCCGATCTGTCGAAGCGCTATGGCCTCGACCTGCGTGGCTTTGCACGCGATTTCCAGTGGGCAGCGGGGATTGCGCCGCTGCTGGAATAGCGCGCCCACCCAGGCAGCCCCGTCTGCCTGCTCTGGATCCTGAAACCCTAATTAAAACAATGCATAACGCCTGATTTTCCGGCGCGTCCGGTTTGCAATTTCCGGCGGGTGTGAAAGAATGCAGGTAATTGTATTTATTAATGGTGGCGGCCATGATTGACCGAGAAGGGTACCGCCCGAACGTAGGCATCATATTGTGCAACGCGCACAACCAGGTCTTCTGGGGCAAGCGCGTCAATCAGCACGCCTGGCAGTTTCCCCAGGGCGGCATCAACTCGGGGGAGACGCCGGAACAGGCCATGTTCCGGGAACTGGAAGAGGAAGTGGGTTTGCAGCCCGCGCATGTGCGCATTCTGGGGCGCACGCGAGAATGGTTGCGCTACGACGTGCCGCCCCACTGGACGCGGCGTGACAGCCGCGGCCTGTATCGTGGCCAGAAGCAGATATGGTTTCTGCTGCGGCTGACCGGGCGCGATTGCGATGTTTCGCTGCGTGCCAGCAGCCACCCCGAATTCGACGCCTGGCGCTGGAACGAGTACTGGGTGCCGATGGAGGCGGTCGTCGACTTCAAGCGTGAGGTCTACCGACTGGCACTTGAGGAGCTCGAACGCTATCTGCACAAGGATGTCCGTCATGTGCGGCAGCGTGCGCCCCGCCTGTGCGACCGGCGGGGCACGGCACAGGACCTGTTGCTGAAGTCCTGATTCCGGAATGACGGAGGCGTGATGAAGATACGAATCCATGCTTCAACCACGCTGACGGCATTTGCCGGATCCGGGCCGGGGCTGCCCTTGTGGCAGGTAGCTCCCACGCGGGATGGCGCCGGACGGCGACTGACCGATTTCATGATGCTGATCCCGCGTTTGCGCAGCCGCCCGCGTGCTGAGATCGAGCAGGCATCGCGCGATATCCAGGCCGTGCTGGCGTTGCATCAGGATGTCGTATTTGCCGACCTCAACCTGAAACTGAACCTGTTGTGGGTGTCCTTGCGCCCGCGTCCAGGGGCGATCAGCGAACTGGTGGCGGCCATTCGCCTGCGCGTGCCGGAGGCGGTGCTGGTCGCGCATTACGCCGAGCCGCGCTAGCGGTTTGCGGTGGCGGCCCGACACACTTTTTTTGATCCTGCCGACGCGTCCCGAATATCCCTGTGGATTGCATGGAATCCCGCGTCCTTTCTGCGTTCCCGTTCACCTAAAGCGGCAGAATTCGTTAAAATGAGCGATTGCTAATTAACCCGCTGGAGCAAGCATGGCCGTTTCTGAACTTCAGGTGCAGACCGCACTGAACGCGTTGGTCGACCCCAACACCCACAAGGACTACGTCTCGACCAAATCCGCCCGCAACATCAAGATCGACGGCGGTGCCGTCTCGGTCGACATCCTGCTGAGCTACCCGGCGCAGAGCCAGTTGCCCGTCATCAAGCAGCAGATCGAAGACAAGCTCAAGAGCATCGATGGCGTCACCGGCGCCACCGCCAACGTCAGTTTCAAGATCGTTTCGCATAGCGTGCAGCGCGGCGTCAAGCTGATCCCCAACGTCAAGAACATCATCGCCGTGGCATCCGGCAAGGGCGGCGTCGGCAAGTCGACCACCGCCGTCAACCTGGCGCTGGCGCTGGCCGCCGAAGGCGCGCGCGTCGGCATGCTGGACGCCGACATCTACGGCCCGTCGCAGCCGACCATGCTGGGCATCACCGACAAGCCCGAATCGACCGACGGCAAGAACCTCGAGCCGCTGATCGGTCATGGCATCCAGGCGATGTCCATCGGCTTCCTGATCGACGTCGAAACGCCCATGGTGTGGCGCGGCCCGATGGTGACGCAGGCGCTGGAGCAGCTGCTGAACAACACCAACTGGAACGACCTCGACTACCTGGTGGTCGACCTGCCGCCGGGTACCGGCGACATCCAGCTGACGCTGGCGCAGCGCGTGCCGGTGACCGGCGCGGTGATCGTCACCACGCCGCAGGACATCGCGCTGATCGACGCGCGCAAGGGCCTGAAGATGTTCGAGAAAGTCGGCATCCCCATCATCGGCGTGGTCGAGAACATGAGCCTGCACATCTGCTCGAACTGCGGCCACGAAGAGCGCATCTTCGGCGAAGGCGGCGGCGAGCGCATGTGCAAGGACTACAGCGTGGAATTCCTCGGCGCGCTGCCGCTCGATGGCGCGATCCGTGCCGACACCGACTCCGGCAAGCCGTCGGTGGTGTCCGACCCGAACGGACGCGTGACCGAGATCTACAAACAGATCGCGCGCCGGGTTGCTGTTAAGATTGGCGAAACCGCGGTGGATCATTCCGCCAAGTTCCCCAACATCGTCATTTCCAATACCTGATGAGCATCAAGTCCGACCGATGGATCCGCCGCATGGCGGCTGAGCATGGCATGATCGAACCGTTCGAACCGGGGCAGATCAAACAGGCCGGCGGCAAGTCCATCGTGTCGTACGGCACGTCGAGCTACGGTTACGACGTGCGTTGCGCCAACGAATTCAAGCTGTTCACCGACATCAACACCACGATCGTCGATCCCAAGGCGTTCGACCCGAACTCCTTCGTCGAGGTGAAGGGCGACTCCTGCATCATTCCGCCCAACTCGTTTGCATTGGCGCGTACGGTGGAATACTTCCGTATTCCCCGTAGCGTGCTGACCATCTGCCTCGGCAAGAGCACCTATGCGCGCTGCGGCATCATCGTCAACGTGACGCCGCTCGAGCCCGAGTGGGAAGGCCACGTGACGCTGGAGTTTTCCAATACCACCCCGCTGCCGGCGCGCATCTATGCCAATGAAGGCGTGGCGCAGATGCTGTTCCTCGAATCCGACGAGGTGTGCGAAACCTCGTACAAGGACCGCGGCGGCAAATACCAGGGCCAGGTCGGCGTGACCCTGCCGAAAATTTAATCCCCGGGACCCCGGGGATTCGTATAATCCGCTTTTTTCAATCCCGCTCATTCCGACGGCTTCCCTCTGGAGCAGGCCATGCGCTTCCGTTTTCCCGTTGTCATCATTGATGAAGACTTCCGCTCCGAAAATGCCTCGGGGCTCGGCATCCGTGCGCTCGCCGAGGCGATCGAGAAGGAAGGCATGGAAGTGCTCGGCGTCACCAACTATGGCGACCTGACTTCGTTTGCCCAGCAGCAGGCGCGCGCCTCGGCGTTCGTGCTGTCGATCGATGACGAGGAACTCGCGGGCAGTGCCGAGGATGCCCAGGCGGCGCTGCAAAAGCTGCGCGCCTTCGTCGAGGAAGTGCGCTTTCGCAACGCCGAGATCCCGATTTTCCTGCACGGCGAAACCCGTACTGCGCGCCATATACCGAACGACATCCTGCGCGAGCTCAACGGCTTCATCCACATGCTGGAAGACACGCCGGAATTCCTCGCCCGCTATATCGGGCGCGAGGCGCGTGCCTATCTCGATTCGCTGGTGCCGCCGTTTTTCCGCGCGCTGACCCATTACGCGGCGGACGGCTCGTATTCCTGGCACTGCCCCGGGCACTCCGGCGGCGTGGCCTTCCTGAAGTCGCCGATCGGCCAGATGTTCCACCAGTTCTTCGGCGAGAACCTGCTGCGTGCCGACGTCTGCAACGCGGTCGATGAACTCGGCCAGTTGCTTGATCACACTGGCCCGGTGGGGGCCTCGGAGCGCAATGCGGCGCGCATCTTCAACTGCGACCACCTGTTCTTCGTCACCAACGGCACCTCGTCGTCCAACAAGATGGTGTGGCATGCCACGGTTGCACCGGGCGACATCGTCGTGGTCGACCGCAACTGCCACAAGTCCATTCTGCACGCCATCATGATGTGCGGCGCGATTCCGATTTTCCTGACGCCGACGCGCAACCACTACGGCATCATCGGGCCGATCCCGCTGGACGAATTCCGCCCGGAAAACATCGAGAAGAAAATCGCCGCGCACCCGTTCGCCAAGGATGTGAAGCGCAAGCCGCGCATCCTCACGATCACCCAGTCGACCTACGACGGCATCCTCTACAACGTCGACATGATCAAGGACTTGCTCGGCGACTACATCGATACTCTGCATTTCGACGAAGCCTGGTTGCCGCACGCGACCTTCCACGATTTCTATCGCGGCATGCATGCCATCGGCCGCGACCGCCCGCGTGCCAAGGAAGCGCTGGTGTTCGCCACCCAGTCGACCCACAAGCTGCTGGCCGGCCTCTCCCAGGCTTCGCAGATCCTGGTGCAGGATTCGGAGACACGCAAACTCGATTTCCACCGCTTCAATGAAGCCTATCTGATGCACACCTCGACCTCGCCGCAATACGCCATCATCGCCTCGTGCGACGTGGCGGCAGCGATGATGGAGCCGCCCGGTGGCCCCGCGCTGGTGGAGGAGTCGATCCGCGAAGCGCTGGATTTCCGCCGTGCCATGCGCAAGGTCGACGAGGAATTCGGCGACTCCTGGTGGTTCAAGGTGTGGGGGCCGCAGAAACTGGCCGAAGAGGACGTGGGCGATCGCGAGGACTGGATGCTCGAAACCGGCGCGCGCTGGCACGAATTCGGCAAGATTGCGCCCGGCTTCAACATGCTCGACCCGATCAAGGCCACCGTCATCACGCCGGGGTTGGATGTGGATGGCGCCTTCGCTGACTGGGGCATCCCGGCGGCGATCGTCACCAAGTACCTGGCCGAGCATGGCGTCATCGTGGAAAAGACCGGGCTGTACTCCTTCTTCATCATGTTCACCATCGGCATCACCAAGGGGCGCTGGAATACCCTGGTGACCGCGCTGCAGCAGTTCAAGGCCGACTACGACGAAAACCAGCCGTTGTGGCGCGTGCTGCCCGAATTCATCGAGAAGCATCCGTGTTACGAGAAAACCGGGCTCAAGGACCTGTGCGACCAGATCCACGCCATCTACAAGGCCAAGGATGTGGCGCGCCTGACCACAGAGATGTATCTGTCGGAAATGGCGCCGGCGATGAAGCCGGCGGACGCCTTCGCCAAGATGGCGCACCGCGAGATCGAGCGGGTCGAGATCGACAAGCTCGAAGGCCGCATCACTGCCATGCTGGTCACGCCTTATCCGCCGGGCATTCCGCTGCTGATTCCTGGCGAGCGCTTCAATGCCACCATCGTGCGCTACCTGCAGTTCACCCGTGAATTCAACGAGAAATTCCCCGGCTTCGAAACCGATGTGCACGGGCTGGTCGAAGACATGGTCGACGGCAAACCCCGCTACTACGTCGATTGCGTGAGCTGAACTTGTCGTTGGAGGCAGTTTCAGCTTGATTTGTCAGGCGAAAAGCGTATGATTTGCAGTCCCCGGTTCGCCGGGGATTGTTTTTTAACCTTGCTCCACCGCACCGCAGCGGGGGGCTGAACCGAAAGGAAACTCGATGCGGCATTACGAAATCGTATTTATCGTCCATCCCGATCAGAGCGAGCAGGTGCCCGCCATGATCGAGCGCTACAAAGGCAACATCACCACGCGCGGCGGCAGCGTCCACCGTCTGGAAGACTGGGGCCGCCGCCAGATGGCCTACCCGATCCAGAAAGTCCACAAGGCCCACTACGTGCTGATGAACATCGAGTGCGACCAGGAAACCCTGGAAGAACTCGAACACGGCTTCAAGTTCAACGACGCCGTGCTGCGCCATCTGACCATCAAGCGTGACGATGCCGTGACCACGGCTTCGCCGATGATGAAGGAAGAGAAATCGCGCGACATGCTGGACAGCGCCAAGCCGGAAGCGGCTGCGGCTGAACAGCCCGCCGCAGCCTGAGTGAGTGAACCGGCTGGTCATCAGCGGAGCCCTTATCCAGGTTGACCCCTTGCGTTTCAGCCCGGCTGGCGTGCCGATTGCCGAAGCGGTGCTTCATCACCGCAGCAGTCAGAGCGTGGCAGCCCAGCCCCGGCAGGTGGAGTGTGAGTTGACAGTGCAGGCGAGCGGATCGCTGGCTAGCCAACTGGCCCAACTGGCCACAGGAACGCAGGTGAAACTGGAAGGCGCGTTGAACCGACGCAGCGTGAACAGCCGGCAACTGATCCTGATATTGAATCGAATCGAAAAGGAATAAATCATGGCACGTCCCATGGGTGGAAAATCCGGCGGCAAGTTCGCCAACAAGCGCCGCGACAGCGGCAACCGTGGTCTCTTCAAGCGTCGCAAGTTCTGCCGCTTCACCGCCGAAAAAGTGGTCGAGGTGGATTACAAGGACATCGAGGTGCTGAAGGAATTCATCGCCGAAAACGGCCGCATCATCCCGGCCCGCATCACCGGTACCAAGGCGCACTACCAGCGCCAGCTGGGCACCGCGATCAAGCGCGCGCGCTTCCTGGCGCTCATGCCTTACACCGACCTGCATTAAGGAGACGACCATGCAAGTGATACTGATGGACAAAGTCGTCAACCTGGGCAACCTGGGTGACGTGGTCAAGGTCAAGGACGGCTACGCCCGCAACTTTCTGATCCCCACCGGCCGTGCGCGCCGCGCCACGCAAGCCAACATGGAAGCGTTCGCCGCGCAGAAGGCCGAACTGGAGCGCGTCGCTGCCGAAAAACTGGCCGATGCCCAGCGTCGTGGCGAAAAGCTGGAAGGTGCCAGCGTGACGGTCAGCCATAAAGCAGGTGTCGATGGACGCCTGTTCGGCTCCGTGACCAACGCCGACATCGCCGATGCCCTGAAAGCGCAAGGCCACGATGTGGTCAAGGCGGAAATCCGCCTGCCCGAAGGCCCGTTCAAGGCCATCGGTGAATACCCGGTGGTGCTGGGCTTGCACCACGATGTCACCGCCAACATCACGGTGGTGGTGGTCGGCGAGCAGTAATCCGCCGGCTACGCCCAAAAGGGAGCCAACGGCTCCCTTTTTTATTTATGCCCCCAGGGTATTCCCTGCTGTCCACGCTTTATCCACAGCCTTATCCCTTGGTGGGGCTGGGGCTGGGGACTAGAATCCTGCCATGGCCGCCATCCACTCGCTGACTGCAAATTCCGATCCCCAGCTGGCGCAGATGCGCCTGCCGCCGCACTCGCTGGAAGCCGAACAGGCGGTGCTGGGCGGCTTGCTGCTCGACAACAGCGCATGGGACCGCATTGGCGATGTGGTGTCGGAGAGCGATTTCTACCGCCAGGATCATCGCCAGATCCTGCGCGCGATCGTGCGGCAGATCGCCGAGAACCGCCCGGCCGACGCCGTGACGGTGTCCGAAGCATTGCAATCCATGGGGCAGCTTGAAAGCGTGGGGGGGCTGGCCTACATCGTCGCGCTGGCGAGCAACACGCCGTCGGCCGCCAACATCCGCCGCTATGCCGAAATCGTGCGTGAGCGCTCGGTGATGCGGCGGCTGGCCGAAGTGGCGACCGGGATTGCCGATACCGCCTACGCGCCGGCCGGGCGCAGTGCTTCGCAACTGCTCGACGAGGCCGAAGCCAAGGTGTTCGAGATCGCCGAGTCCGGCAGCCGCGGGCAGGCGGGCTTCACCGAAATCAAGCCCTTGCTGAAGGAAGTCGTCGAGCGCATCGACGAGCTCTATCACCGCGACAACGACTCCGGCGTCACCGGCGTGCCCACCGGCTTTCACGATCTCGACCAGAAAACCTCGGGCCTGCAGCCGGGCGACCTCGTCATCGTCGCTGGGCGGCCGTCCATGGGCAAGACCGCTTTCTCGATCAACATTGCCGAGAACGTCGCGCTCGACACCGGTCTCCCGGTGGCGGTGTTCTCGATGGAAATGGGCGGGGCGCAGCTGGTGATGCGGATGATCGGCTCGGTCGGCAAGCTCGATCAGCATCGGCTGCGCACCGGCAAGCTGGGCGAAGACGATTGGCAGCGCCTGACCTATGCGCTCGGCAAGCTCAACGAGGCACCGGTCTTCATCGACGAGTCGCCGGGGCTCAATGTGCTCGAACTGCGTGCGCGTGCGCGGCGGCTGATGCGCCAGTGCGGCAAGCTTGGCCTCATCGTGATCGACTACCTGCAGTTGATGGCGGGTAGCGGCGGCGGCGAGAACCGCGCGACAGAAATCTCGGAAATCTCGCGTGCGCTGAAAGGCCTGGCGAAAGAGCTGCACGTGCCGGTGATCGCCCTGTCGCAGCTGAACCGGAGTCTGGAGCAGCGCCCCAACAAGCGCCCGGTGATGTCCGACCTGCGCGAATCGGGCGCCATCGAACAGGATGCCGACGTCATCCTGTTCATCTACCGCGACGAGGTCTACAACCCCGACACGCAGGACAAGGGCACCGCCGAAATCATCATCAGCAAGCAGCGCAACGGCCCGATCGGAACGGTACGGCTGGCCTTCCTCGGCGAATACACGCGCTTCGAAACGCTGGCGCAGCCCGGTTCCTACTAATAAGCCTGATGTGCCCCAAATTCACCAGCCCTCGCTTGATTCTTGGCTGCCATGAAAGACTTTGTTCGGTCGGGCGTATGAATCACTACGCCGCTCCTTCTCAAAATTTCCCTGGCAGCCAAGACTCGGCGCGATCATCAGGCGAATTTGGGGCACATCAGGGCTGACTATGCGGCCCATCCAGGCGCGGATCTCGATCGGTGCGATGGCGCACAACCTGCGCGTGGCGCGCAGCCACGCGGGCGGCGCGCGCATCTTCGCGGTGGTCAAGGCCAATGCCTACGGTCATGGACTGTCGCGCGCACGACGTGCGCTGGCGGCTGCCGACGGCTTTGCCGTGCTGACCCTGGAAGAAGCCGCCAACCTGCGATTGATGGGCGTGGACCAGCCCATCGTGTTGCTCGAGGGGCTGTTCGGCGCGGACGAAATCGCCACCTGTTCCGAACTCGATCTGTGGCCGGTGCTGCACCATGCCGCGCAACTCGATTGGCTGCAGCAGCAACCGCCCGCGCGGCCCATTCAGGTCTTTCTCAAGTTCGATAGCGGCATGCACCGGCTGGGGTTCCCGCTTGTCGAGCACGCCGCCATCGTTGCGCGGACGAAAAGCCTGGCCGGCGTGGCAGGCATCACCTTGATGACCCACTTTGCCCAGGCTGACGAACCTGCAGGCGTGGACTGGCAGTTGCAGCCGTTTCTGCACGAACTGGCCGGGCACGACCTGCCATGGAGTAGCGCCAACTCGGCGGCATTGCTGCGCTATCCGGAGACCCGCGGGACCTGGGTGCGCCCAGGCCTGATGCTGTATGGCGCTTCGCCTTTTGCCGACGTGACGGCTGCCGAACTGGGGCTGCGGCCAGCCATGACGCTGCAATCGGAAGTGATCGGCGTGCAGAGACTGCAGGCGGGCGAGGGGGTGGGATACGGCCAGCTGTTTCGTGCCGACCGTCCCATGCGGGTGGGGATCGTGGCCTGCGGCTATGCGGACGGCTATCCGCGCCATGCGCTGACCGGCACGCCGGTTCTTGTCGATGGGCGCGCCAGCCGGACCCTGGGGCGGGTATCGATGGACATGCTGTGCGTGGACTTGAGTGATTGTCCCGCTGCCGGGGTGGGGAGCCCAGTCGTGCTGTGGGGCGAGGGCTTGCCGGTAGATACCGTGGCCTCGGCTGCAGGCACCAGCAGTTATGAACTGCTGTGTGCGCTGGCTGCGCGGGTTCCGGTGGCGGAGACCAACTAAGGCACCTGGGTTAGTGCGTCGTGCCGAACGAGGGATCGTGCGTGCCCGGCGGCAGCGGCAGCCCGGCATAGCGGCTGGCCTGGGCGATGGGTCCCAACGGAAACAGCTTGTAAAGAAACTTGTGTCCGCCTAGCCCGGCAAACTCCTCTTGCAGCGAGTTCACCAGCATGCGCGCATTGATCGTGCCGCCATGGTCGGCATAGCAGTCGCGCAGGTAGCGGATGATGGCCAGATGGTCGTCCGTCAATTCCAGACCGTCCCGCCGCGCCATCTCAATGGCCTGCTCTTCCGTCCAGGGGGCCAGTTCGATGAGATGGCCGCGCACTGCGGGATCCGCGTGTTCTTGCGCCACCATTTTGTTGATGTCCAGCATGACGATCTCCTTGAGTACAGGGTGGATTTATTTTTATAGGATGCGCGCGCAGAAAACCAAACCTCCCGGCCACGGCGAAGGCCCTGGTGAGGCGACTCAATCGTCCGGATCGGCCGATCAGGGAGACCAGATGTTGCTGAGGGAAAAACATTCGAGATGCCGTTCTCCCAGGGTGAATGCCGTGCAGCCGAGGCTGCGTATGGCTGCATTCAGGGCTGCCGTAAACGCGGCATGGTCGGCAATTTCCTCGTAAACCTCCATCCATACGGCCGGATCGTCGCAGCGGCGAAGACGACGCGGAGGACGGGCGCAATGCCGCGCCATCAAACCTAGCAGGGCATCGATCCGGTCGGCGGCCGTGGCTTCCTGTACAGGATCGATGCGGTAGTAGATATAGGCGTATTTCACCTATTCGGGCAGCACGTAAGGCAGGGGTTTCAAGGCCAGCACAGCGCCGTCGGCGGCCTTCAGGTGCAGGGTCTGGGTGTTTGCGCTTTCGACCTGGGCGACGGCCAGCACATCGAAGCCGCCGGCCGGCGCCGGGGCTGCATTGACCACGGTACCGGTGGCCTGGCCCTCGATGTCGGCGCTGTACAGGCTGTCGCCGGGTGCGGCTGTAGCTTCCACGTGCGCGAGGAACATGCGGCGCTTGAGCTTGCCCAGATACTGGCTGCGCGCGACGATTTCCTGGCCGGGGTAGCAGCCCTTCTGGAAACTCACCCCGCCGATCGCCTCGAGATTGACCATCTGCGGCACGAACTGCTCCTGGGTGGCGGCGACGATCATCGGAATGCCGGCATTGAGTCGCAGCCAGTCCCATACCGGGGCGCCGACCGGGGTCGCCGACTGGCGCAGCACCTGCCACACGGCTTCAGCGCGCTCGGGCGCGACCGACAGGACGAACTTGTCGGCACCGACGCGGATCACCTGGCCGGCCCCGCCGAAGGCTGTATGCATGGTGGCATCCGGCACCACGCCCATCGCAGCTGTCACCGCTGCCGGTGCCTGCGGACCGGCCACGACCAGCCGCACGGTCTCGTCGCTGGCGTCGCGCCCCTGCACCTTGGCGCGCAGGATGAACATGGACAGACGCTTCAACACGCCGGCCAGGATGTCGCCCGAGAGCTGCAGGCAATAATCCTCGCCCTGCCGCCACATCAGGAAATTGCCGAGCAGGCGCCCCTTGGGGCTGCAATAGCCGTTCCATTGCGCACCATCGGCGTGCAGCGCGCGCACGTCGTTGGTAAGCTGGCCCTGCAGGAACGTGGCGGTCTCGTCGCCGCGGAACGCGATCACGCCGAGTTGCGACAAATCCGCCACAATGGTGCCGTCTGCAGCGGCAGCGCGTTCGGCAGCCGGGTCGCCATAGTGGAGCACGGTGCCGGCTTCGATTACCGCGCCTTGGGATTGCAGAAGGGTTTTCCAGGAATCGATCACGATGCGTTCCAGTCAGAGAGGTGATGTGATGAAGGCCAAAAGTGTACACGCGGATGCGCGAGATTGAACTCAAACCCTCACGCCTGTTGGGGCTGTTGCTGCTGGGGATGACCGTGCTGGCGCTGGCCGCCATCCAGCTTTCGGAGGTGTCGGCTGCCGTGGCGTTAGCACTGGGGGGCGCTGTGATCGGGCTGGGCGTATGGGGCTGGCGGCGGGCAGCGCCGACGATGGGCTTGCGCATTGCGGCGGACGGCCGCCTGCAATGCCTGGACGACGCCGCCGAATGGCGCGATGCCGAGGTGCTGGGCGACAGTTTTGTGTCGACCGTATTGATCGTGGTGCGCTACCGTACGGTGGATCGTCAGGCGCGCACCCTGACGCTACTGCCCGACAGCGCGGACGCCGGCGATTTGCGCCGGCTCAGGGTGTCGCTTCGCTGGGCACGCCACATACGCTCGGACACATCGTCCCCGGGCGCGGGTTGAGCACGGTGTTGCCGGCGATTGGCAGGGTTTCGGGGTAGTCGCGGCTGAAGTGCAGGCCGCGGCTTTCCTGCCGCAACTGGGCCGAGCGGATGATGAGGTCGGCGCTTTGCACCAGGTTGCGCAGCTCGATCAGGTCGTTGCTGACGCGGAAATTGCGGTAGAACTCGTCGATTTCTGCGCGCAGCAGGCGGATGCGGTGCGAGGCGCGCGCCAGCCGCTTGTTGGTACGCACGATACCGACGTAATCCCACATGAAGCGGCGCAGTTCGTCCCAGTTGTGCGAGATCACCACCTCCTCGTCGGGATCGGTGACGCGCGACGCGTCCCACGGCGGCAAGCTGAGCGAGGGCGCAGAGGGGGTGGCCAGAATGTCGGCGGCGGCGGCGTGGCCGAATACCAGGCACTCCAGCAGCGAATTCGACGCAAGCCGGTTGGCCCCGTGCAGGCCGGTGAAGGTGACTTCGCCGACGGCATGCAGGTTGCACAGGTCGGTGCGGGCATTGATGTCGGTGACGACGCCGCCGCAGGTGTAGTGCGCGGCTGGCACCACCGGAATCGGCTGGCGCGTGATGTCGATGCCGAGTTCGAGACAGCGGCCGTAGATCGTCGGGAAGTGCTCGCGCACGAAGTCGGCCGGCTTGTGGCTGATGTCGAGATAAACGCAATCGAGGCCGCGTTTCTTCATCTCGAAGTCGATCGCGCGCGCCACGATGTCGCGCGGCGCGAGTTCGGCGCGCTCGTCGTGGAACTGCATGAAGCGGCTGCCGTCGGGCAGCAGCAGATGGCCGCCTTCGCCGCGCACCGCCTCGGTGATGAGGAAGGACTTGGCGTGCGGATGGTACAGGCAGGTCGGGTGGAACTGCACGAATTCGAGGTTGGCCACCCGGCAGCCGGCGCGCCAGGCCATCGCGATGCCGTCGCCGGTCGAGGTGTCGGGGTTGGTCGTGTAGAGGTAGACCTTGCCGGCGCCGCCGGTCGCGAGCACGGTGTGGCCGGCAGCGAAGGTTTCGACCTCGCCGGTGCCCTTGTTCAGGGCGTAGGCGCCGTGGATCTGTCGTTCCTGGCCGCCAGCGCGCTTGCCGGTGATGAGGTCGATGGCGACGTGCTGCTCGAAGGTCTCGATATTGGGGTGGGCGCGCACGCGGTCGAGCAGACTCACCTGCACCGCATGGCCGGTGGCGTCGGCCGCGTGCACCACGCGGCGCTTGGAATGGCCGCCTTCGCGTGCCAGATGTAGCCCGCCGGGCGCCTGCGGGTCGGGGGTGAAGGCGACGCCGTTGGCAGTCAGCCAGGCGATCATGTCGCGCGCCTGGCTGGCCACCAGCCGGGTGACCGCCTCGTCGCACAGGCCGGCGCCGGCGACCAGGGTGTCGTGCACGTGCGCTTCGACCGAGTCGCCGCTGTCGACCGCCGCCGCGATCCCGCCCTGCGCCCAGTCGCTGGCGCCGTCGGTCATTTGCCGCTTGGTCACAATGGCGACGCGGCGCTGGTCGGCGAGCTTGAGCGCAGTGGTCAGCGCGGCGAGGCCGCTGCCGAGGATGAGGACGTCGTGTCTGTGCATGGTGGTTGGGCGATGATAGCAGGCTTGGGCCGTGCCCGAATAACCCAGCCGAATCGAACCAGGCGGGGTGAACTTTTACGCCCCGATCCGCTCACACGTTCCGGAAGGTGCGGTCACGTATACTTTCAACACAAACAAAAAGCAGTAGGGAGATATGTCGGACCGCGAACTGGATCAGGTGTTGGTCGAACGCGCCCAGCAGGGCGACAAGCGCGCTTTCGAGCTGTTGGTGAGCAAGTATCACCGCAAGCTCGGGCGGCTATTGTCGCGTATGGTGCGGGATGCGGCAGAGGTGGAAGATATTACGCAGGAAGCTTTTATCAAGGCCTATCGCGCGCTGCCGGGATTCCGCGGCGAGAGCGCCTTTTACACCTGGCTGTACCGCATTGCCGTGAATACCGCCAAGAATTACCTGGTTGCGCACAAGCGTATGCCGGTGTCGAGCGATGTTCAGGCGGAAGATGCGGAGAATTACGAGGACGGCGACCTGTTGCGCGATATTGCGACGCCGGAAGCGGAACTTCAGACCAAGCAGATCGCCAAAGCAGTCAATGAGGCAGTCGATGCGCTGCCCGAGGAATTGAGGACAGCCATCACGCTGCGCGAGATCGAAGGCATGAGTTACGAGGAAATCGCGCAGATGATGGACTGCCCGATCGGTACCGTGCGCTCGCGGATATTCCGCGCGCGCGAGGCCATTGCCGAAAAGATACGCCCGATGCTGGGCACCAGTCAGGACAAAAGGTGGTAACCATGTCAGCACTTCTTAAAACCGATTCCCTTACCCCGCCTGAGCAGGCCGAAGACAGTTTGCGTCTGCTGCTCTCCGTCGCGCTGGACGGCGAAACGGCACGTGCCGAAACGGAGGACTGCCTCACGGCCCTGAAGCGCGATGGGGATTTGCGTCAGAACTGGTCGGACTATCATTTGATCGGCGATCTGATGCGTGGCGAGGCTCCTGCGCAGGAGGGCTTCATGGCGCGTTTTTCGGCGCAGCTGGCAGCCGAACCGACCGTGCTTGCACCGCGCCGGAGCGTGTGGCCGCAGCGGGTTGCCGTGGCGTCGTTTGCCTCGCTCGCGGTATGGGGCGCAATCTCGCTCACCCGAATGATGTCGGATGAGCCTGCCACGCTGCCCATGGCGACGGCGCCGGGCTTTCAGCAGGCTTCGCTGTCGTCGGTGCCGATGAGTGAAGATGCCCGATTTACGCCCTATCTGGTGGCGCATCAGGAATTTGCTCCGATGACGGTGGTTTCCCCCTATCAGCCCGCGGTGGCCGTTGCGGTGGAGCCGCGCTGATGCGGTCGCTGGCTGTCTGGCGGCAGGGTTGGCTGGTTGCGGGATTTGCCGGACTGGTATTGTTTTCCGGCGGAGCGCGTGCCGATGCCGCGGCCGACTGGCTCGACCGTGCAACCAATGCGGCCAAACAGCAGAATTACAGCGGCGTCTATGTCTATCATCATGGCGAGCACGTCGAGGTGCTGCGCGTGCTGCACCGCACCGATGCGAATGGCGAGCAGGCAAAAATCGAAGTCATGGATGGCACGTCGCGTCAGTTCCTGCGTATCAATAACGACGTGTACTGCCAATTGCCGGACGGCAAGCATGTGCAACTGGAGCGTAACGCACTGCGCCGTTTCTTCCCCGACCTGCTGCCGGCACAGCCGGCCAGTCTGCTCGATTTTTACGAGGCGAAACTGGGTGGAATCGAACGCGTTGCAGGGCGTTCCTGCCAGGTGGTGACGTTGGCGCCGCGCGATGGATATCGATATGCCTACAATCTGTGGCTGGACAAGCGCACGGGTTTGCCGCTCAAGGTGCGTGTCGTCAACGACAATGGCAGTGTGATCTCGATGTTCGTTTTCTCCGAAATCCAGATTGGCAAGGCACCGGACATCCGCAACGACATGGCAGGGAAAATCATCCAGAAAACCCATTCCGACAAACCTGTCGTGAGTACCTGGAGCGTGACGCCGCCGCCGGGATACGAGCAGGTACAGGATGCGGTGCGTTCGCTGCCGGGCAAGCGGGCGCCGGTTACCCATCTGGTGTTTTCGGACGGCCTGAGCGTACTGTCGATGTTCGTCGAACCGGTGGATCCGCAGGTGCAAAGTCTGCACGGTCTGTCGGCCGAAGGCGCGATCGGAATCTATGCCCGCGAGATCGACGGCTATATCGTGACGACCCTGGGCGAGGTACCAAACATGGCGCTGATCGAAACCGGCAACTCGGCGACCAGGAAATAAGGACTGCCATGCTGGAACAGACGGCCGAAGTCATCCGCACTGCATCCGATGGCGTCTGGGTGCAGGCGGTCGAGCCCTCGGGTTGCGGTACCTGCGGCGGGCAGGGGTGTTCGTCGCGCCGCATTGCCGAGCTCTTCCAGCGCAAGCCCCGGAATTTTCTGGTCGACTGCGACCTGGCCCTGGCGCCCGGTGATCGTGTCGTGGTCGGGATTGCCGATGGCAGCGTGCTCAGAAGCGCATTGCGTGCCTATGGCCTGCCGCTGGGTCTGATGCTGGCCGGCGCGTTGCTGGCGCAGGCCGTCCTGCCCGGTGACGGCTCGGCGCTCGCCGGCATGCTGATCGGGGGCGCGGCAGGCGTACTGGCAGCTCGAGGCGGCCGTGCGGCGCGCCCGGTGGTGCTCAGACGCGAAGACGGAATCCTGTTTCAAGTGATGAAAGGACAGCCATGATGAGAAACGCTCTGGCGGCAATTGCGCTGATGTTTGCCGTGTCGGTACCGGCATTGGCAAAAGATGTGATGGATGTGGCCGATCTGGTTGAAAAGCAGGGGCCGGCCGTGGTCAACATCAGCACGACCAAGCTGGTGAAGCGCGGCCAGGAAGGCCTGCCATTCGGCGACGAGGGCATGCAGGAGTTCTTCCGCCGCTTCTTTCCGGGCATGCCGCCGGGAGTGCAGGGCGGACCGGGGGGGGCGGGCCCCATGCAGGAAATCCCGGCCCGTGCTGAAGGCTCCGGTTTCATCGTCAGCAAAGATGGCTATATCCTGACCAATGCGCACGTGGTCAAGGGCGCGGATGAGGTGGTGGTCAAGCTCACCGACAAGCGTACCTTCACCGCCAGGGTGGTGGGGGCGGATGCGCGCACCGATGTGGCCGTCATCAAGATCACCGCCAGCAACCTGCCGGCCGTCAAGCTGGGCGATCCCACCAAGCTGCGGGTCGGCGAGGCGGTGGCGGCCATCGGCTCGCCCTTCGGCTTCGAGAACTCGGTCACGGCGGGCATCGTCTCCGCCAAGGGGCGTTCGCTGCCGTCGGAAACCTACGTGCCCTTCATCCAGACCGATGTGCCGATCAATCCCGGCAATTCGGGCGGGCCGTTGTTCAACATGAAGGGCGAAGTGGTCGGCATCAATTCGCAGATTTACAGCCGCAGCGGCGGCTATATGGGTGTGTCGTTCGCGATTCCGATCGATGTGGCGATGGAGGTGGCGAAGCAACTGGAGAGCGGCGGCAAGATATCGCGCGGCTGGCTCGGCGTGGTGATCCAGGAAGTGACTGCCGATCTGGCCGATTCCTTCGGCCTTGATCGCCCGCGCGGCGCGCTGGTGTCGCAGGTGCAGGAGGACAGCCCGGCGCAGAAGGCGGGACTGCAGGCGGCCGATGTCATCCTGGAATTCGATGGCAAGGCGGTGGAAAACTCCAGCGACCTGCCGCGCATGGTCGGCATGGCCAAACCCGGCACCAGGATCCCGCTGCAGATCTGGCGCAAGGGCAAACTCCAGCAACTCGACGTGGTGTTGGGCGAGTTGCCTGCCGAGAACCAGCAGGCCGGCAAGGACGGCAAAGCCATGTTGCGCGGCGGGCTGGCCCTGTCGGAACTGGGGGCGGATCAGCGGCGGGCGCTTGACCTCGACCATGGCGTGCTGGTCGCGGATGCCACGGGCGAAGCGGCGCGTGCCGGTATTCGGACGGGCGATATCATTCTGGCGGTCAACAACACCAGGATCGCCAGCGTAGCGGACTACCGTAAGGCCATCGCCGCGATACCTGCCGGCAAAAGCGCGGCGATCCTGGTGCGTCGCGGCGACGGAACGCTCTATATCCCACTGAAGATTTCAGGTGGGTAAAACGCTGACGCTCTATACGCGGACAGGCTGTCCGCTCTGCGATGAGTTGGCGGCCGAGGTCCACGCCCTGATCGCAGGAACCGGGCACGGCCTGCTGCCGGTGGACGTGGATGCCGATCCCGCGCTCAAGGCGAAATACGGCTGGGAGGTCCCCTTGCTGTTCGACGGCGACACCGAGATTTGCCGACATCGGCTGAATCTGCCTGCGATTCAGGAATGGCTGCGCGCCCACCGCTGAAATCCGTTAAAATTCTGCAAGTTATCGCATCCCTTGTCGGGCACGGAAACGTGCCCGTTTTGCTGTGTCCCAGAACCTGATCCGCAATTTCTCCATCATCGCTCACATCGACCACGGCAAGTCCACGCTGGCCGACCGCCTGATCCAGCATTGCGGCGGGCTGTCGGAACGCGAGATGGAGGCGCAGGTGCTCGATTCCATGGATCTGGAGAAGGAGCGCGGCATCACCATCAAGGCGCAGACCGCGGCGCTGACCTACAAGGCGCAGGATGGCCAGATCTATCGCCTCAACCTGATCGACACCCCCGGACACGTCGACTTCTCCTACGAGGTGTCGCGTTCGTTGTCGGCCTGCGAAGGCGCGCTGCTGGTGGTCGATGCCTCGCAGGGCGTCGAAGCGCAGACCGTGGCCAACTGCTACACCGCGATCGACCTCGGCGTCGAGGTGATCCCGGTGCTGAACAAGATCGACCTGCCGGCCGCCGACCCCGACCGGGTGGCGGAAGAGATCGAAGACATCGTCGGGCTGGACGCAAGCGATGCGGTACGCGCTTCGGCCAAGACCGGTATCGGCATCACGGAAATTCTTGAAGTGGTGGTGAAGCAGGTGCCGCCGCCGCGAGGCAACGAGGATGCGCCGCTGAAAGCGTTGATCATCGACTCGTGGTTCGACAACTACGTCGGCGTGGTGATGCTGGTGCGGGTGGTCGACGGCGTGCTGAAACCGAAAGACAAGATCCGCTTCATGGCCAGCGGTGCGCAGCATCTGACCGAGCACGTCGGCGTGTTTACGCCGAAGTCGGTCGACCGGCCGCAGTTGTCGGCCGGCGAGGTGGGTTTCGTGATTGCCGGAATCAAGGAACTCAAATCCGCCCAGGTCGGCGACACCATCACCTTGATCGACCGGCCCGCCAGCGAGCCGCTGCCGGGCTTCAAGAAGGTGCAGTCGCAGGTGTTCGCTGGGCTGTACCCAGTCGAGTCGCACGACTTCGAGGCGCTGCGCGACGCGCTGACCAAGCTGCAGCTGAACGACGCGGCGCTGCAGTTCGAGCCCGAAGTCAGCCAGGCGCTGGGTTTCGGTTTCCGTTGCGGCTTCCTCGGCCTGCTGCACATGGACATCGTGCAGGAACGGCTGGAGCGCGAGTACGGCATGGACCTCATCACCACGGCGCCGACGGTGGTGTACGAAGTGCTGATGAAAGACGGCACCACGATCAACGTCGAGAACCCGTTCAAACTGCCCGAGCTGTCGAAGATCGAGGAAATTCGCGAGCCCATCATCACCGCGACGATTTTCGTGCCGGAGGAATTCGTCGGCAACGTCATCACCCTATGCAACCAGAAGCGCGGCATGCAGGTCAACATGCAGTACCACGGCCGCCAGGTGATGCTGGTGTACGACCTGCCAATGAATGAAGTGGTGATGGACTTTTTTGACAAGCTGAAATCGACCAGTCGTGGTTATGCCTCACTCGACTACGAGTTCAAGGAATACCGCGCGGGCGATCTGGTCAAGCTCGATATCCTGGTCAACAATGAGAAGGTCGATGCCTTGTCGCTCATCGTGCACCGCGCCACCAGCGTGTACCGCGGCCGCGAGCTGGCTGCCAAGATGCGCGAGCTGATCCCGCGCCAGATGTTCGACGTCGCGGTACAGGCGGCGATCGGCGCCAACATCATCGCGCGCGAGAACGTCAAGGCGCTGCGCAAGAATGTGCTGGCCAAGTGTTATGGCGGCGACATCACGCGCAAGAAGAAACTACTGGAGAAACAGAAAGCCGGCAAACGCCGCATGAAGCAGGTCGGCAACGTCGAAATTCCGCAGGAAGCCTTCCTTGCGATCCTCCAGGTCTCCGATAAATAAGCAGTGGACCCCTCAACATGAACTTTGCCCTTATTCTTTTTGTTGCGCTCGTCGTCACCGGCGGCATCTGGCTGCTCGACCTGCTGATCCTCCGGCGCGGCCGTGACCGGGACGCCAGGGAGCCGCTGCTGGTCGAATACGCCAAGAGCTTCTTCCCGGTCATTCTCGTCGTGTTTGCGCTGCGTTCGTTTCTGGTCGAACCGTTCAAGATCCCGTCCGGCTCGATGATGCCCACGCTTCTGGTCGGCGACTTCATCCTGGTCAACAAATTCACCTACGGTATCCGCCTGCCGGTCATCAACACGAAAGTGGTCGAACTGAACAATCCCGAGCGGGGCGACGTCATGGTGTTCCGCTATCCGGGCGATCCCAGCCTCGATTACATCAAGCGCGTGATCGGCGTGCCGGGCGACGTGGTCGAATATCGCGACAAGAAGCTGACCATCAACGGAAAACCCGTGCCTGCCGTCAATACAGGCACCTACAGCTATGTGGGCAATGGCCTGAACTACATCACTGCGATGGTGTACAAGGAGCGGCTCAACGGCGTCAGCCACACCATGATGACCGAACCCGACAAACCCCCGGTCTATCCGACCCAGGTGGTGGACTTCCCCTCGCGCGACAACTGCTCCTACAATGCCGAGGGCGAAGGCTTCGTCTGCAAGGTTCCAGAAGGACAATATTTCATGATGGGCGACAACCGTGACGAGAGTAATGACAGCCGTTACTGGGGATTTGTCCCGGACAAGAACATCGTCGGCAAGGCCTTCCTCATCTGGATGAACTTTGACGAATTCCATCGCATCGGCACCACCATTCGATAAGGAGACACCATGCATTTCGCGCGCACCCTGAAATCCAGACAACGCGGTCTGACCATGTTCAGCTTCCTGTTTGTCGCCTTCGTGCTGGTCATGCTTGCCATGCTGGCGATGAAGCTGGTGCCGGCCTACATCGAGTATTTCTCGGTAAAGAAAATTCTCTCCACGATGGGGCAGGAGTCCGATCTCAAGTCCAAGAGCAATGCCGATATCCGCAGTGACTTCGCTCGACGCGCCGAGGTGGGCTATGTCACTGTGGTCAAGCCGGAAGACATCGTCGTCGACCGTCACGGCGCCGTCCCGGTCGTTTCCACCGATTACACTTATCGCACCAAGCTCGTCGGCAATGTCAGCCTGGTGGTCGATTTCAGTGCCAGTTCCGATCCCAACGCCGCAGCGGTCGAGGTTGAATAACGCCCTGCTGAACCGGCGCCTGCAACAGGCGCTGGGTTATACCTTTGTCCGCCCCGAGCTTTTGACCCAGGCGCTGACGCACCGCAGCTACGGCGCGCTCAACAACGAACGGCTCGAATTCCTCGGCGACTCGGTATTGAACTGTACCGTCGCCCGTGCCCTGTACGACGCGTTTCCCGATTTGCCGGAAGGCAGCCTGTCGCGCCTGCGCGCCAACCTGGTGCGGCAGGAAACGCTGGCCGAGATTGCCGCAGCCCTGAAGCTGGGCGACAGCCTGCGCCTGGGCGAGGGCGAACTCAAAAGCGGCGGATTTCGCCGTCCCTCGATTCTGGCCGATGCGCTGGAATCCCTGTTCGGCGCCGTCTTCCTGGAGGCGGGATTCGAGGCCGCGCAGCGCGTGGTGCGCGGGCTGTTCGACCCGCTGGTCGCTCGAATCGACCCGCGGGCCTCGGGCAAGGATCCGAAGACCGAGCTGCAGGAAATTCTCCAGTCGCGCAGGCTTCCGTTGCCGGACTATCGGCTGATGGGCACCCAGGGCGAGGCGCACGACCAGAGCTTCATCGTCGAGTGCGTGCTCGTCAAACCCCCACTCAGCACACGCGGCGTCGGCAAGAGCCGCCGCGCCGCCGAACAGGAGGCCGCACGCCAGGCGTGCGCCGCATTACAGAAATGAAAAGGCTGCAGAAATGAGCGAATTCAAGTGCGGCCTCATCGCCATCGTCGGCCGGCCCAACGTCGGCAAGTCGACCCTGCTCAACCGCATCGTGGGACAGAAAATCAGCATCACTTCGAAGAAGGCGCAGACCACGCGTCACCGGGTGATGGGCATCCACACCACCGACGAAGCGCAATTCGTGTTCGTCGATACCCCGGGGTTCCAGACCCGCCACGCCAGCACCATGAACCGCGCGATGAACAAGCGCGTGCGCGAAACCCTGTCGGATACCGACGTGGTGATGCTGCTGGTGGAGGCAGGGCGACTGACGCGCGAAGACCGCCAGGTGATGGATCTGCTGCCCAAGGATCGCCCGCTGATCCTGGTGGTGAACAAGATCGATTACGCCAAGGACCGCGCTGCACTGATGGCCTATCTGCAGGAAGTCGCCGCTGCGCATGCCTTCACCGAGATCGTCCCGGTGTCGGCCAAGCAGGGCAGCAACCTCGACGAGCTGCTGAAAACCCTGCAAGCCCACCTGCCGGAAAATCCGCCGCTGTTCGACGAGGATGACGTCACCGACCAGACCGAGCGCCAGCTTGCTGCCGAGCTCATCCGCGAGAAGGTGTTCCGCCTGTGCGGCGAGGAAATCCCCTACGCGGTCGCCGTCACCATCGACAAGTTCGAGGAAGAGGGCAACCTGCGCCGCATCTTCGCCACCATCCTGGTCGACCGCGACAGCCACAAGGCCATCGTCATCGGCAAGGGCGGCGAGAAGCTCAAGACCATCTCCACCCAGGCGCGGCTCGACATGGAGCGTGCGTTCGACGGCAAGGTGTATCTGGAGGTCTGGGTCAAGGTCAAGGGCGGCTGGGCCGACGACGTGCGGATGCTTAAATCGCTCGGCCTGGATTGAGTGAGAAATGTCCGCGGACGCACGCGTCAACAACGAACCCGGCTTCGTCCTCCATACCTACCCCTTCAAGGAAACCAGCGTGGTGGTGGAGGTATTCACCCGCAGCCATGGGCGCGCGGCGCTGATCGCGCGCGGTGCCCGGCGCCCGGCCTCGGCCCTGCGCGGGCTGATGCAGCCGTTCAGCCCGCTTCTGCTGTCATGGTTCGGCAAGGCCGAACTGAAAACCCTGCACGCCGCCGAATGGCAGGGCGGTTTGCTGGCGCCGCAAGGGCGCGCGCTGATGTGCGGCTTTTATCTCAACGAATTGCTGCTGCGCCTGCTCGCGCGTGGCGATGCCCACGAGACGCTGTATGACCGCTATGTCGATACCCTCGAGCAGCTGGCCGGCGAATGCGGCACCACCGATTACGAACGTTCCACTTACTTTGAGCGGATATTGCGGCGCTTCGAGAAAAACCTGCTGAGTGAAATCGGTTATGGCGCCACCTTCGACGTCGACGCCGACAGCGGTGCGCCGGTCCAGGCGCAGGGGCGCTATGTGTTCCAGCCTGAACGCGGCGCGCTGCAGGCGAGCGGGCAGCCGGGCTGCCCGGTGTCCGGCCAGACCCTGCTCGACCTGGCTACCGACCGCTTCGAGCGACAGTCGACACTGGTCGAGGCCAAGATGCTGATGCGCACCCTGATCAACCATACGCTGGGCGCCAAGCCGCTTTATACTCGCCAGCTGTTACGCGAACTCACCGAACTGACACAATGAGCATCTTCCTCGGCGTCAACATCGACCATATCGCCACCCTGCGCCAGGCACGCAAGACCCGCTATCCGAGCCCGGTCGAGGCGGCACTCGCTGCGGAAACCGCCGGCGCCGACTCGATCACCCTGCATTTGCGCGAAGACCGCCGCCACATCCAGGATGCGGACGTGGCGATCCTGCGCCAGGTGCTGAAAACCAAGATGAATTTGGAAATGGCGGTGACCGGGGAAATGCTCGGTATCGCCATCGCGACGCGTCCGCAGGACGTCTGCCTGGTGCCGGAGAAGCGCGAGGAACTCACCACCGAGGGCGGGCTCGACGTGAAGGGCCAGATGCAGAAAATGACCGATGCCTGCAAACGCCTCGCGGACGCCGGCATCCGTGTGTCGCTGTTTGTCGACGCCGATTTCGCGCAACTCGACGCCGCGCATGCGGCCGGTGCACCAGTGGTCGAGATCCACACCGGACATTACGCCGATGCGGAGACCGACGAAGCGCGCATCGCCGAATTCGAGCGCATTCGCATGGCCGTCGCCTACGGCCGCAGCCTGGGTTTGACGGTGAACGCCGGTCACGGCCTCACCTACCACAATGTCCAACCCATCGCTGCGCTGCCTGGCATCCACGAACTCAACATCGGCCACGCCATCGTCGCACAGGCGCTGTTCGTGGGATGGAAGGAGGCGGTGGCCGGGATGAAACGGTTGATGGTGGAGGCCGCAGGCTGATGAGTTCAGGGGCTGCCAGTTCGCGGGATGATCACACCACATGTGTAGCTTTCCCCCAGGCTTGCCCTTTACAGGTTTGCAAATGCCAGCGTCCGCAGTGTGCGTGTAGAGGGCGGAAGCCGAACCGGCTATAGGATCGTTTGACCGATGAACGAGCAGGAACAACGCATCAGCATTGAACAGGTAAGAGTGGGGCTGCATATCCGGATTGAATCCTGGATGGATCACCCTTTCCTTTTCAGCAGCTTCAAGATTCGCAGCGAAAAGCAGTTGCAGCAATTGCGTTCCCTCGGGATTTCGCATGTGCTCTACGACAGCAGCAAGAGCGATTTACCACCCTTGCCCCCGCCCAGAGCAAATACGCCTGCGCCTCCACCCGTGCCGCCAGATCCGGAAATCGAGGCGATGTGGGCAGAGAAAAAGGAACGGCGGGAAAGACTCGCGCGCCAGCGTGAGGCGCTGGGGCGCTGCGAACGGGAGTTTGCTGCCGGGGCCTCGACCGTCAAGTCGTTGTTGCGCAACCTTTTTTCCCGTCCGGACGAATCGATCGAGCAGGCGCGGACGCTGGTGTCGGGCATGGTGGAATCGATGCTGGCGGACAAGGATGTCGTCCTGCACCTGGTGAACACCAAGGCGGGCGACGAGAACGCGTATTACCATGCCCTCAATGTGACGATGTTGTCGCTGATCCTGGCAAAGGAAGCGCAACTGGGCGCCGAAGAAATGCGCGCACTGGGGCTCGGCACGCTGCTGCACGATATCGGCAGGGAAAAGATACCCAGCCAGATACTTCTGAACAAATCGCCCTGGACGAAAGCCGAACTCAGTTTCTACCAGCAGCACGCAGCGTATGGTGTCGACATGGCGCAACGCCTGCCTGGCATGCCCGCCGCCGCATTGGGCGTCATCGCCATGCACCACGAGCTGCTCGACGGGAGCGGGTATCCGGGTAAGCTTGCCGGCGAGCAGATCGGCCGGCTCGCTCGAATCGCTTGTATTGCCAATACTTTCGATACCTACTGCAATCGTGCCAACCCGGCGGAATCCATGACGCCAGCCGAGGCCATCGCCTTCATGTTCAGGAAGGAGCAGGGCAAATACGATCCGGTTCTGCTGCAATTATTCGTGCGCTGCATGGGGATATACCCGCCCGGGAGCGTCGTGCAGTTGAGCAATGGGCAGATTGGCCTGATCATGAGCGTCAATCCGGGCCGGCTCCTGCACCCTTCGCTATTGATCTACGACCCGGACGTTCCCAAGGAAGAGGCCTTGTGGCTGGACCTGCGCGAAACGCCCGACGTTTCCGTGGTAAAAACCCTGCGGCCTGCGGAACTGGATGGGGCTGTGCTCGCTTATCTCGATCCGCGCACACGCGTCAGCTACTTCACCGAAAACAGCCTTTCGAGCAATCGTGCGGTTTGATTGTCCGCCGATCCGGGAAGTCTAACGCCGCCTTTGCCACCATACATACCCGCCGATGATCAGCGCCACGAAAACGACGACGCCGGCGGTGATGAAGTGCTGGTATTCCCGGATGAGCGCTTCGTTGCCGCCCAGGAAATAACCGAACAGGGTCAGCACGAGCGACCACAGTCCCGCGCCAAGGCAGGTGTAGAGCGCGAAGGTGCCGGGGTTCATGCGGGCGAGTCCGGCCGGGATGGAAATCAGGTGGCGGATGCCGGGGATGAGGCGGCCGGTGAAGGTGGAGATGGCGCCATGCCGGACGAAGAAGGCGTCGGTCTTGTGCAACAGTTCGGGACGCACGAAGAAGTAGCGGCCCCAGCGTTCGAGGAAGGGCCGCCCCACCCATAACGCCACCGCGTAGTTGAGCGAGGCGCCGGCCAGGCAGCCGACGGTGGATGTCAGCACGATCAGGCCGAAATCCATGTGTCCCTGGTGCGCGAGATAGCCGGCCGGAATCAGCACCAGTTCGCTCGGAATCGGCAATACCGTCGACTCCAGCGCCATCAGGATGAAGATGCCGGTATAGCCCCAGGTGTGGACGGTGGCGAGGAGCCAGGTGATGAATTCTTGGAGCATGGGGTACGTGGTGAACGGTAAGTAGCAAGCGGGGAGCGGGTAGGGAGAGCGGATTTACCGTCTCACTGCTTACACCACCGCTTCTTCCTTCTTTTCCACCGGCTTGATGAAGTGCTCGCGCTTGACGCCGAACATCAGCAGCAGCGGCGAGGCGACCAGCACCGAGGAATAGATGCCGAACATGATGCCGATGGTGAGCGCGAGCGCGAAGTTGTGCAGCGCCTCGCCACCGAAGAACAGCATCGACAGCACCATGATCTGCGTCGAGCCGTGGGTGATGATGGTGCGGCTCATGGTGCGGGTGATGGCATCGTCGATGATCTCGGGAATGGTCGCGCCGCGCATTTTGCGGATGTTTTCGCGGATCCGGTCGAACACCACCACCGACTCGTTGACCGAGTAGCCCAGGATCGCCAGCACGCCGGCCAGCACGGTGAGGGTGAATTCCCACTGGAAGAATGCGAACACGCCGAGGATGATGACGATGTCGTGCATGTTGGCGAGCATGCCGGCCAGCGCAAAGCGCCATTCGAAGCGGATCGCCAAGTAGGCCATGATGCCGAAGGCGACCACCAGCAGCGCCAGCGCGCCGTTGTCGTAGAGTTCCTTGCCGACCTGCGGGCCGACGAAATCGACGCGCTTCAATTCAAGTCCGGGGTTGGTGGCCGTCAGGGCAGCCATCACGCGGTTGCTGGTTTCCGCGGCATTGCTTTCGCCCTTGTTGGGCAGGCGGATCAGGACATCCCGGCTGGTGCCGAAGTTTTGCACCGACACTTCGGTCAGGCCGGTTTTTTCAAGCACTGCCCGCATGGCCTGCAGGTCGGCGGGCTGGCCGGCGTGGATTTCCATCACCGTGCCGCCGGTGAAATCGACGCCCAGATTCAGGCCCTTGTCCCACAGCGCCCAGATCGCAAAGAGAAAGGTGACCAGCGAAATCGCCGTCGTCACCTTCCCCCAACTCATGAAGGGGATGTTCTTCTTGAACGGGAAAAATTCCAGCATGGCGTGCCCTTAGATCGAGACTTTGGCCAGCCGCGCCTGGCGGCCATAGGTGAGATTGACCATGGCGCGCGACACGGTGACGGCGCTGAACATGGAGGTGAGGATGCCCAGACACAGCACCACCGCAAAGCCGCGCACCGGGCCGGAGCCGAGCCAGAACAGCGCGACGCCTGCGATCAGCGTGGTGAGGTTGGAGTCGAGAATGGTGGCCCAGGCGCGTTCGTAGCCGGCGTGGATAGCTGCCTGCGGGGTGGCGCCGTTGCGCAACTCTTCTCTGATCCGCTCGTTGATCAGCACGTTGGCGTCGATCGCCATGCCGAGGGTGAGCGCGATGGCCGCCATGCCGGGCAGGGTGAGCGTGGCTTGCAGCATCGACAGCAGCGCGATCAGGAAGAAGCCGTTGATGGCGAGTGCGATTGCCGAGAACAGCCCGAACACGCGGTAGTAAATCGCCATGAACAACGAGACGGCGAGGAAGCCCCACAGGTTGGAGTGGAAGCCCTTGCGGATGTTCTCAGCGCCCATGCTGGGGCCGACGGTGCGCTCCTCCACGATCTGCATCGGCGCAGCCAGCGCGCCGGCGCGCAGCAGCAGGGCGATGTCGGAGGCTTCCTGGGCGGATTCCATGCCGGTGATCTGCACCCGGCCGCCGCCGATTTCTTCGCGGATCACCGGTGCGGTGATGGCTTCGGCCACGCCCTTTTCGATCAGCAGGATGGCCATGCGCTTGCCGACGTTCTCGCGCGTCACGTCCTTGAAGATGCGTGCGCCCTTGCTGTCCAGATTGACGTGGACGGCGGCCTGACCGCTGGTGCTGTCGAAACCCGGCGAGGCGTCGGTGATCGAGTCGCCGGTCAGCACCACGTCCTTCTTCACCGCGATTTTTCCGCCATCGCGGCTGGTCACGATGTCGTCGCCGAACGGGGGCTGGCCCTGCTGGACGGCTGTCGGGTCGGCCTGTTCGTCGACCATGCGGATTTCCAGCGTGGCGGTGCGCCCGAGGATGTCCTTCGCCTTGGCGGTGTCCTGCACGCCGGGCAACTGCACCACGACGCGGCTGGTGCCCTGCTGCTGGATCACGGGTTCGGCCACGCCGAGCTCGTTGACGCGGTTTCTGAGCGTGGTGATGTTCTGCTGCAGAGCAAATTCCTGCACCTTGGTTTCGGCTTGCGGCTTCAGGCGCGAGGTCAGGGTGAAGCCGTCGGCCTGGTCTTCGGGGGTGAACACCAAGTCGGTGAACGCAGTCCCCAGCTTGTTGAGGGCGGCATCCCGCTGGTCGCGGGTGGCGAAATGCACGGTCACGGCGTCGCCTGCGCGGGTGATGGCGCCGTAGCGGATCTTGTCGCCACGCAGTTCGGTACGGAAATCGTTCTGGTAACGGATGGCCGACTTTTCCAGCGCGGCTTTCATGTCGACCTCGAGCAGGAAGTGCACCCCGCCGCGCAAGTCCAGGCCGAGATACATCGGCAGTGCATGAATCGACGACAGCCAGGCCGGCGAGGCAGACACCAGGTTGAGCGCGACGGTATAGCGTTCGCCCAGGCTGTTCTGCAGCACGTCCTTGGCCTTGATCTGCAGGTCGGTGCTGGCCAGGCGCACCTTGATGCTGTTCCCCGCGAGTTCCACGCCCTGATAGCCCAGGCTGGCCGCTTTCAGCGAGGATTCCACCTGGCCCAGCAGGGTCGCGTCGACCTTTTCGGTGGTGCGCACGGGGGAAATCTGCACCGCGGGCACTTCGCCAAAGAAATTGGGCAGGGTGTAGAGGAAGGCGATCACCAGCGTGATGCCGATGAGCACATATTTCCAGAGCGGGAAGCGGTTCATTTTTTAGCCGAAAGCAGTGAGCGGAATGGATTGGGCAGCACGGCGAAACCGGCTGCTCGCGTCAGATACCTTACAGGCCCTTGATCGTGCCCTTGGGCAGCAGCGTCTGCACCGACTGTTTCTGCACGTGGGTGATGACGCCGTCAGCGATTTCCAGCGATACATACTGATCGCCGAGTTTCACAACCTTGCCGACCTGACCGCTGGCGGTGACGACTTCGTCGCCCTTGGCCAGTTCCGTCAGCATCTTTTTCTGTTCCTTGGCGCGCTTCATCTGCGGGCGGATCAGCATGAACCAGAACAGGACGAAGATGATGATGAGCGGGAGGAATTGCTCAAAACCCGGGTTGGCCGCTGCGGCGGCTTGTGCATGGGCAAGGGAAATCATGGGTAAACGCTCCGAATCAAGGCTGTTCAGTTAAAACCACGGGATTCTACCATCCACGCGCTTGCATCTCATGAAACCCTGCCGTGAAGTCGGCAAAGCGATGCGCTTCGATTGCCGCACGCATCCCGGCCATCAGGCGGTGGTAGTAATGCAGATTGTGGATCGTCGCCAGCCGCGCGCCGAGGATTTCGCCAGCGCGGATCAGGTGGTGCACGTAGGCACGGCTGAAGTGGCGGCAGGTGTGGCAGTCGCACTCGTCGTCGATCGGCGCGGTGTCGGTCTTCCAGCGCGCGTTGCGGATGCGCATTTCGCCGCGCCGGGTGAACAGGATGCCGTGGCGCGCATTGCGCGTCGGCAGCACGCAGTCGAACTGGTCGATGCCCTGGGCGACCGCGGCGACCAGGTCGGATGGCGTGCCGACGCCCATCAGGTAGCGCGGCTTGTGAGCCGGCAGTTGCGGCGCGGTGTGGGCGAGGATGCGCGTCATGTCGTCCTTCGGTTCGCCCACCGAAAGCCCGCCGATGGCGTAACCGTCGAAGTCCATCGCGATCAGTTCGCGCGCCGATTCGTCGCGCAGGGCTTCGTACATGCCGCCCTGGACGATGCCATACAGCGCGTTGGGGTTGCCGGCGTGCGCGGCCTTGGAACGTGCCGCCCAGCGTAGCGACAGCCGCATCGAGTCGGCGGCTTCGCGCTCGGTGGCGGGGTAGGGCGTGCACTCGTCGAAGATCATCACGATGTCGGAATTCAGCGTGCGCTGGATCTGCATCGAGATCTCGGGGGTGAGAAACAGCTTGTCGCCGTTGATCGGCGAGGCGAACTTCACGCCGTCCTCGGTGATCTTGCGCAGTTTGCCGAGGCTGAACACCTGGAAGCCGCCCGAATCGGTGAGGATGGGCTTGTCCCAGCCCATGAAGCGGTGCAGGCCGTCGAACTTTTCGATCACCTCCAGCCCCGGGCGCAGCCACAGGTGGAAGGTGTTGGACAGCACCATCTCGAAGCCGATGTCGGTGAGTTCGGCAGGCGACATGGCCTTGACCGTGCCGTAGGTGCCCACCGGCATGAACACGGGGGTCTGCACGGTGCCGTGTGCAAGCTGGAGCTGGCCGCGGCGCGCGCCGCCGTCGGTGGTGAGGAGGTCGAATTTCATGGAGAAGGGGATCGCTGTTGGGTCTTCCAAAAGACACGACAACAAACCGTTCGGGCTGAGCCTGTCGAAGCCCCCTCGCGGGGCATATAGCGCTTCGACAGGCTCAGCCCGAACGGTCTCGTATTCGTTGCCATGTTATGGGGAAAGATCGTTGTGTGTTTTTTCTAAAAACATTGCATCGCCATAGCTGAAGAAGCGGTAGCGCTCGGCGATGGCGTGAGTGTAGGCGGCGCGGATGGTGTCCACGCCGGCAAATGCGGAGACCAGCATCAGCAGCGTGGACTTGGGTAAATGGAAGTTGGTGATGAGCGCGTCGACCACTTTAAAACGATAGCCCGGCGTGATGAAGATGTCGGTTTCGCTCGAACCTGCGTGCAATTCGCCCGGCTGGGCTGCGGCCTCCAGGGCGCGCAGGCTGGTGGTGCCGACTGCCACGACGCGGCCGCCACGCACGCGCGTCTCGCGGATGGCGTCAACTGTCGGCTGCGGAATCGTATAGCGCTCGCTGTGCATCTTGTGCTCGGCCACGTCGTCCACCCGCACCGGCTGAAAGGTGCCGGCGCCGACGTGCAGGGTTACCCGCGCCGTGCGAATCCCCATTTCTTTTAGCGCATCCAGCATCGCGTCGTCGAAATGCAGGCCGGCCGTCGGCGCCGCCACCGCGCCGGGCGCGTCGGCATACACGGTCTGGTAACGCGCTTCGTCGTCCGCCGTCGGCGTATGTTCGATGTAGGGCGGCAAAGGCAATCGGCCGAATTGCTCCAGCACGTTCAGCACCGGGCGCGGAAAGCGCAACTGCGTCAGGTCGTCCTGCCGCGCCAGCACATCAAGGAGGGTGTCCTCGGAAAGATGAATGCGCGAACCCGGCTTCGGCGCATGGCTGGCGCGGATGAAGGCCAGCGCCTCGAATTCGCCCACGACCCGCTCCACCAGCAGTTCGACCTTGCCGCCCGATTCCTTGTGGCCGAACAGCCGCGCCTTGATCACGCGCGTGTCGTTCATCACCAGCAGGTCGTCCGGCCGCAGCAGCGTGGGCAGCTCGCTGAATTCGCGATCGTGCAGCAGGCCGGTCGCCTCGACATGCAGCAGCCGGCTGCCGCCGCGCACCGCGGGCGGAAACTGCGCAATCAGGTCGGCGGGGAGATCGAAATCGAAATCGGCAACACGCATGGGGCGCGATTATAGCTGCCGCCTTGCGGCAGGCTGCTGGATTCGGCGATAATGCGCGGCTTCTGTCGCCGGCCGCGTTCGCGTCCGGCCCCTTGCCGGGATGGCGGAATCGGTAGACGCAGCGGATTCAAAATCCGCCGGTGGTAACACTGTGGGGGTTCGAGTCCCCCTCCCGGCACCAGGAAACACACGGGGTTTCCGTTTATATCTTTCCCCGCCTCCCGGTAGTAAGCTTTTCGGTGTACGACGCGCAGGCCATGGCATGCGCCCCCGGTACATTCCTTGAGAGGAGAACGATCGTGCTTCTTGAACTCGGCAGCATTCTGTTATTGGTGGTGGCCGTGATGTTCCTGGCTTCCGCAATCTGGATCTTCCGCGAATACGAGCGCGGTGTGGTGTTTTTTCTGGGGCGGTTCCAGAAGGTGTCGGGGCCGGGCCTGGTGTTGATCATCCCCGCGATCCAGAAAGTGGTGCGTGTCGACCTGCGCACCGTCGTTCTCGAAGTGCCGACGCAGGACGTTATCTCGCGCGATAACGTGTCGGTGAAGGTGAGTGCGGTGATTTATTTCCGTATCACCGATGCGAAACATTCGGTCATCGAAGTCGAAAATTACCTCAATGCAACAAGCCAGCTCGCGCAGACCACGTTGCGCTCGGTGCTCGGGAAGCACCAGCTGGACGACATGCTGGCCGAGCGCGAAAAGCTCAACACCGATGTCCAGCAAGCGCTGGACGCACAGACCAGCTCCTGGGGCATCAAAGTCTCCAACGTCGAGATCAAACAGATCGATCTGACCGAATCGATGATCCGGGCCATCGCCCGTCAGGCCGAGGCGGAACGCGAGCGCCGTGCCAAGGTGATCCACGCCGAGGGCGAATTGCAGGCCGCCGAGAAGCTGTTCCAGGCCGCCGCGATCCTGGCGAAAGAGCCGCAGGCGATCCAGTTACGCTATCTGGAAACCCTGACAGTGATCGGCGCTGACAAGAACACCACCATTATTTTCCCGCTGCCGATGGATCTGGTGTCGCATTTTCTGGAAAAGCAGAAACAGGGGGAATGACGGCTTTGGAGAAGGAGCCCGGCGGTCCGGCTATTCGATAGCCGGGGACGATTCAGCGGCGCGGCGGAGCAGACGCCGGACGCTGTAGTACGCCGGCTTGGGGTGGCCATCCATATCGAACAGCAGGGCCGCGCCGCGGCCGGGAAAGAATTCCGGAATCCACGAGTAGTGGTCGGTCGCGCCCCAGGTGGAGAAGCTGCGGCACAGCGGCACCGCCAGGCAGGCTTGCAGCATGGCGCGGTACAGCCCGGCCTGTGCCTTGAGGTCGGCGCGGTCCGCCGGCAGCTGAAGCATGACGTCCATTTCGGTGACGTCGGTCTCCAGCCCGAGCGCGGCCAGACGTTTCATGTTGAGGCGCACGTCCTCGGGACGGGGCGCGTCGTTCAGGCCGACGTGCATCTGCAGGCCGACGGCATCGATCGGTACGCGATGCACGCGCAGGTCGGCCACCAGCGTGTAGATACCGTCGGACTTGGCGCCGGCACCCTCGCCGCCGTAGTCGTTGTAGCGCAGGCGCGCCCGCGGGTCGGCCTCGTGCGCCCAGCGGAAGGCCAGCGCCAGATAATCCGGGCCGATGCCGCGCGACCAGAAGGTCTCGCGCGGCTTGCCATCTTCCCCCACCGCCTCGGCCGCCACGTCCCACGATGCCACGCGTCCGCGATAGCGGGTGACCAGTGTCCGAATGTGTTCGTGCAGGATGGCCTTGAGTTCGTCCGGGCTGAAGTGGCCTTGCGTCAGCCAGTCCGGCAGTTGCTGGTCCCACACCAGAACGTGGCCGTTCACCTGCATGCGATGCGCTTCGGCGAATGCGACCAGGGCATCCGCCTGCGTGAAATCGAAGCGCCCGCGTTCGGGCTGCACGACGGAGAATTTCAGCGCGTTTTCGGGGGTGACGAGGTTGAATTCGCGCGCCAGCAGCCGCGCATAGGCCGCATCGGTGTTCAGGGCCTCGACGTTGACGGCGGTGCCGAAACGGATGCCGGCCGATTGCGCCAGGTTGCGCAAGCTGTCGACTGCTCCTGCAGGCAGGGCGGTGGCGAGTGCGGCCGCAAACAGGGCTGCGGTTGCGAGGGTGCACGGTCGCATGTCAGTAGCCGCGCAGCGCGGCGGCCCCGGCCCACTGCCTGACGAAGCCGGGAACCGGCGGCGCCAGGGGCGGTCGCAGTCCGGCCTGGCGGGCCCAGCCTTCGAGCCAGGATTCGCCCTCGACGCCGTTCCATGCCGCAGGCGACGCGTAGGCGCTGTCCGTGAGCGCGTCATCCAGTGAAATGAAGCGATAGCCGCGTTGTTTGAGCATGGCGGCGAGCGCGTCGAAATAATCCGCGTTGAGCGCGTTGGCGTGCAGCACCAGGACGTGGGAGATGGGGCGGCCGAATAGATCGAGCGCCAGTTGCTCGGCCTGCGCGAACACCGCCTGCATGTAGGGTACGTAGGCGTCGCCGATGCGGTGTGCCGCGTCGGCGTCTCTCTGCGCCTGCGCCCGGGCATAGGCGGCGGCGAACACCCATTCCGCACTGTTCACGGTCACCGGCGCCACGGCATAGCCGTGGGCGGCCAGAAAATCCTGGAAGGCTGTACGCACTTCCGGGCTTGCGCCCTGATGCAGGAACGGATGGCGGAACCAGCGCAGGGGTTTGCCTGCGCTCTGCATGAGCGGGCGCGTGACGGTTTCGCCCCGCAGCAGGTCGGCTTCGAAGGCGTCGAGCGAGGTTCGGTTGAGCGAAAGATGCGAGTAGGTATGGTTGCCGAGTTCGAAGCCGGCCCGGATCCAGCTGCGCAGCAGGCCGACCCGGAGCGGATCGAGTGTGTCGTCGCGAGTCAGATTCGCTTCGTTGACGAAGCCGACCGCGGGCACCCGCTCGGCCTGCAGGCTGCGCAGCAACCGGGCGGTCATGGCTTCAAGCTGCGCGTCGTCTTCCGTTGGCACTGCTGCAAACGGCAGGTCGTCGAAGGTGATCGCCACTGCGCGCGCCGGGGGCGGCGGGGCGGCCGCGGCGGCGGTGAAGGGGAGGAGGAAGAGGAGAAGCAGGAGCCGGCGTGTCATGTTGCCCCATCAACTCGCCGGGCGTGGCCGTTCAAAAGCGGCGCGTCAGGCTGATTTCGAACAGGTGCGATCGGTATCCGGCCGTGGAGCCGCCGCCATAGCTGGAAAATCCGGCCTTCACGTCGAGGTACCAGTCGCGGTACAGGCCGAAGAAGCCTTCCGCTGCGATGTCGCCGCCGCTGCGGTAGCCGGACAGGGTGTTGTCCTTGTAGGGACCGTAGCTGAAGGCCACGCTCACGCCGTCGTCGTCGCTGATCTTCCAGTAGGTGAAGGCGGTCAGCGCGTAGCGCTCGTAGCGGGAGGGGGCGTAGTAGCCGTTGCCGGGATCGTTGTCGAAGCCGAACCAGCGGCCGCTCACGCCGAGGTCCAGGTTCAGGCGCTGTGTGCGCAGGATGGCGCGGCGCGGCGCGAGCTCGGCTTCCCAGCGTTCGTTGCCGTCGGAGAAGGTGTCATAGGCGAGGCGGCTGACGACGGTGTAGCGCAGGTCGGGGGTCCAGGTCGCGTCGAGGGTGTTGGCACGGCGTTCGATGCCGAGCTTGGCGGCGCGCGGCGACACGGCGAACAGATCCTGCCGGCGCGACAGGCGCAGGGCAAGTTCATCCCTGGGCTGGATGTCGGCGCCCACTTCGTAGATGAAGGTGCTATTGCCTTCGGCAGTGCCGCCGCCGATTTGCGCGTCGAGCGACAGCCTGGGGGAGGTGCGATGCTGGATGCCCAGCCAGGCGCGGTTGTAGCCGATGGAGGTGCCGCCGTCCGGTTTGGCGTAGACGCTGCCGGTTTTCGTGCGGATCGCCTGCCGGTCGCTGCCGCCGAACAGGCGCGTCTCGGGATTGATCACGTATTCGCCGCGCAGGCCGGCATGGCGGAGGGTGATGTTGTCGGAGGCCGTCTCGTAGCCGAGATCGAAGGTGGCATTGGACCGCAGAGGCGTGTAAATGAAGCGGGTCAGGTCGGCGGTTTCCTTGCTGTCCAGGCGCAGGCGGGCGACGTCGGCGAGATTCGCCAGCGCCTCGCGCGGGCGATGCGCGTAATGCAGGGCGATGGTGCGGGTGTAGCCCAGTTCGTAATCGTCGCGCAGGTCCGGCGCGAGTTCGTCGACGAGGCCGAGCGACGGCGTCGGCCGCTCGGCCCACGCCAGCACGCGCGCCTTCTGCTTGCGGTAGACGACCGTGTCGCCGAAGCGCTTCTTGTAGTCTTCCAGCAGTTCCATCGCACGCGCGTAGTCGCCCAGCTCGGTGACGACGACGATGTATTCCATCCACGCGGCCGCCACGCCGGGCTGCCGGGCCAGATAGTCACGATAGGCCCGCGCCGACGCGTCCAGCTGGCTGCGCCAGTACTGCACGCGGGCGATGCCGAGGCGTGCGCCGGGGTCGTCCGGCGCAATCGCGAGTATGCGTCGGTAGCTGTCCAGCGCCGTGTCGTAGTCGCTGCGCCAGGCAGCGATGTCGGCGCGGCTGCGCAGGTATTCCAGATTCTTCGGGTCGAGTGCCACCGCGTGCTCGATGGCGTCTGACGCATCGCCGGCTTCCTTGTCGGTGGAATAACTCTGTGCCAGCCGATAGAACAGTGCCGCGTCCTGCGGGGCGAGGCGGGTGGCTTCCTTGAGGGCTGCCGACGAAGCCTCGGGCTGATTGCCCAGCGCGTAGAGGTCGGCCATGCGCAGCCAGTATTCCTTGCTGGTGCCGAAGCGCTGGCGATACAGGGCATCGTATTCCCGCATCGCCTGGAAGTTGCCGCGCTCGGCTTCCAGTTCCATGGCTTCGAGCATCGCGTCCTTGTCCTGCGGGCGCTGTTCCAGGTAGGCGCGGTAGCGGGCGGCCGCGGCGTCCTTCTTGCCGCTGTGCGAATAGGCACGGGCGAGGCCGAGCAGGGCGTCGGCATCCTGGGGCGAAGCCGCGAGGACGCGCTCGAAGCTGTCGATCGCCACGGCGTAGTAGCCGGTCCAGGTGGCCACTTCGCCGCGGGCGCGCAAATACGTCAGATTGTTCGGTTCGAGTTCGACTGCGCGCGCGATGGCGGCCAGCGCACCCGGGCCTTTCTTGATGGCTGCATACGCCTGGGAAAGCTTGTAATGCAGGCGGGCGTCCATGGGTGCGTATTTCACTGCCTCACGCAAAGCATCGGCGGCGCCTTCCGGGTTTTTCAGTTGCGTGGCGCGTATGTCGGCGATGCGTTCCCACAGATTCGCCTGCGCCGGATTGGCCGCCAGCGCCCGCTGGTAGATGTCGACCGCTTCGGCCCACTGACCCTGCGTTTCGGCGCGCAAGCCGGCATCGGGCACGGATTGCGCGGCAGCAGGCAACGCTGCCGCCGTGAGAATAGCCAGTGCAATGAGGGAATGCAGCTTCATTTGCGCCACCGCCGGTTACGGAAGATCCACAGATCGGCGGCGAAGCGGCCGATCGTGATGAGGTCGAACAGCAGCACGGCATAACGCAACGGCGCCACCAGCAAGCCTTTGAGCAGATATTCCAGCCGATGTCCCTTCGCGACGGTGACCAGCAGGCCGGTGGCGACCGTCGTTTCGGCTGCGAGCGTGAT
The DNA here is from genome assembly GCA_016195805.1 of Hydrogenophilales bacterium. Classification (GTDB taxonomy): domain Bacteria; phylum Pseudomonadota; class Gammaproteobacteria; order Burkholderiales; family Thiobacillaceae; genus Thiobacillus. The sequence continues at coordinate 95,612 of JACPYT010000005.1, read as the reverse complement.
CGCCAGCGGTTCCCACAGCCGCAGCAGGATCATGATCAGCAGGACGGTTGGAAATGCCACTTTTTCGAACGCCGACATGAACAGGACCCAGCCGATCGGGCGTCCGTATTTGAGCGTGTAGTCCATACCGAAAGGCTGGCGGTACTGTTCATGATGCACGCGCTTGTCGGCGAGGCCGGCCGCCAGTTCGGCAGCTTCCTTCTTCTTGCGCCGATAGCGCTTGAGCGACTTGAAGGGGCTGCGCATCAGTTCATCGAAGTAGTAGCAGCTTTGCAGGAAGGACGACGACCACAAGTAGATCTGCCCCGGCACGCGACCGACTTCAGGCTCTTGCGAGCGGGCGTAGACGTCGGTGAGCTGGATGTTGCGGTAGCCGTTGTCGTTCATGGCGAAGCCGATGAAGATGTCCTCCGAGTTGGTGAGATCGTCGCCGAGGAGCGGTTCGTAGCGGTCGAACACGATGGTTTTCAGCACATCCCTGCGATACGCGACGGCGCAGCCCACCGGATTGAGGATGCCGCCGAAGAAGGACATCTGCCCCAGGTATACGAATTTCTGCAGGAAGTAATACAGCACGTCCCGGTACATGTCGGTGATGCCGCGCTGCAGGTGATGGAACCAGCCGACCTTGGGGTAGATCGAGGCTTCCGGGTGGGCACCGAGGAATTTCTTCAGCACATCGGTCTCAAGCATGGCGCGGCGGTCACGGTCGCGTAGCGGCAGTACGGTACCGCAGGCGCTGGCGATGCCGGCGCCTTTGTAGAGCTCCTCGACCACGCGGTCGATGTAATTGTCCGATTCCAGCACCGTGTCGCCGTCGAGGATGAATTCGACGTCGGAGTCGAATTCGCGCGACTGGCGCTTGAGGGTCGGCGTCTTGCCGATCGAATGCGCGCGCTGGATCGTGATCAGGTCGATGCCGTTCAGGTCGCAGAAGGTGCGCGCGTATTCGACCGTGCGGTCCCGGCTGCCGTCGTCGATCAGGATGATGCGCGTGGGCTTGCGGGTCTGGCGCGCCAGCGCGGCCAGGCACAGCGGGATGTTGCTTTCCTCGTTGAAGGCGGGGATCACCACATCGACGGTGGCTTTGCGCCAATCTTGCGCCGGATTGGGAAAGGTCTTGTCCGGCCCGTGGGCCAGACCGAGGAGGCTCAGCAGCGTATTCGGGCTGAGGAGGAAGTAGGGGGTAGTCGCCATGGTTGTAACCTATTCTAGGCGACACGCAGCTTTTTTGCGCATTCCCTCGCGATCAGGTCGCTCAGCGTTTCAGTGAGCGTCCATTGCGGTGCGAATCCGGTCAGGGCGCGCAGCTTGTTGAGTACCGGGCGCCGATGGGTGACGTCCTCGAATTCCTCGCCGTAGGCATCCTTGTAGGACATGAAGTGCAGCGGCGAGGCGCTGTGGGCGCTCTGCACGATCAGGTCGGCCAGATCGCGAATGGAGATTTCCTGGTCGTTGCCGACGTTCACCACCTCGCCCCAGGCCTCCGGGCAGCCGGCGAGATGGTCCAGCGCCACCACGGTGTCGCGCACATCGCAGAAGGAACGCGTCTGGTTGCCTTCGCCATAGACGGTGAGCGGCTCATTGTTGACCGCCTGTCTGACGAAGCTGGGCACCACCATGCCGTAGTGGCCCACCTGATTCGGTCCGATGGTGTTGAACAGGCGCGCCACCACGATATTGAGGCCGTATTTGCGCGCATAGGAAAAGGCGAGGAACTCGTCCGCCAGCTTGGTTACGGCATAGGCCCAGCGCAGGCGGCCGGCTGACGGCAGCACGATGTAGTCGGTCTCGGCGAAGCTGCTCTTGGTGTTGAAACCGTAGACCTCCGAGGTCGAGGCGATGATGACCTGCGGATTCCAGCCGCCGTGGTGGATGGCGCGCAGGATGCGCTCGGTGCCGGTCATGTTGGTCGCCATCACGGCCACCGGGTCTTCCAGCACTTTCTTCACGCCGACGACCGCGGCCATGTGGTAGATGCGGTCGGCCCAGGCGATGGCCTTGTCGAGGCCGTTCCAGTGAAGAATATCCGCCTCGGCAAAGCGGAAGGCGGGATCGCCGCGGAAGGGATCGATGTTCGCCAGGGAACCGGTGCTCAGGTTGTCCACCACGTAGACCTGGTCGCCCAGCGCCAGATGGTATTCCGCCAGATGCGATCCGATGAATCCTGCGCCGCCCGTGATCAAAACATGCATATCGTGCACCTCTCCGAGTTTTCGCCAGCCCCTGCCGAACGATGAACAGGCGGGTTTGGAGTCGAAATTTAAGTCCCCGTAAAAACAATGAGTTGTTTTGTCGTTTCGGGAAACTGGACCGTTCTTGCCGTGCCTGTCCAGATGGCAGCAAGGAGCATACCAATTCAGGGCTATCTTTAATAACGGCACGATACAGGGCACCTTTTAGGTGCATGACCGTCCCTGTGTATGGCGGTACCGGGATTTTTTGGCGCATGTTGGGGGCGGCGTTTGGGCGTGTCATCTGCCCATCACCAATTTTTCCTATGGTTAATCAAGTCATGACGCTTTTTTTCGTCGGTGGCACAGCCGTTGCTTGATGACGATCAATCGGCACCCAGGGTCGCAGCCAGGTGGCGCGACACGATCCGGTAGGGGGAAACACAGCATGGTTTCGTCGGTTTTCGCGAAAGAAAAACAGGACGGGATGCCCGGGCCCTTGCATCGCCCGGTATGCCGCCAGTTGAGGGCGCATCATGCCGTGATGGCGGCAGTGCACATGCGCGACCTGTTTGCGGCCGATCCGGCGCGCTTCGAACGGTTTTCGCTGCAGGTGGGCGAGCTGTTGCTGGATTATTCGAAGAACCGCATCACCGACGAGACCATGAGCCTGCTGGTGCGGCTGGCCGAAGAGGCGGACGTGGCCGGCTGGCGCGAACGCATGTTCGGCGGCGACAAGATCAACAACACCGAAAACCGCGCCGTGCTGCACGTGGCCCTGCGCAATCGCAGCAACCATCCGGTGCGGGTCGACGGCGAGGACGTCATGCCCAAGGTGAACGCGGTGATCGAGCGCATGGGCGCGTTCGCCGAGCGTGTAAGGAGCGGCGAGTGGCGCGGCTATACCGGCGAGCGCATCACCGATATCGTCAACATCGGCATCGGCGGCTCCGACCTCGGCCCACAGATGGTGGTGCAGGCACTGAAGCCGTACCGCCATCCGCGCCTGAAGGTGCATTTCATCTCCAACATCGACGGCGCGCACGTGAAGGAAACGCTGGAGTCGCTGAATCCCGAGACGACGCTGTTCATCGTGTCGTCGAAGACCTTCACCACGCAGGAGACGATGACCAACGCGCACTATGCGCGCGCGTGGTTCCTGGCGCAGTCGCAGGCGGAAAAGCACATCGCCAGACATTTCGTGGCGGTATCGACCAATCGCGAGGCGGTCGCCGCATTCGGCATCGACCCCGCCAACATGTTCGAATTCTGGGACTGGGTGGGCGGCCGCTATTCGCTGTGGTCGGCGATCGGGCTGTCGATCGTGCTGGCGGTCGGCGCGGAACGCTTCGTCGAGCTGCTGGAAGGCGCGCACGCGATGGACGAGCATTTCCGCCATGCGCCGCTCGACCGCAACATGCCGGTGATCCTGGCGCTGCTGGGCGTCTGGTACAACAACTTCTTCGGCGCCGAGTCGCATGCGATCCTGCCCTACGACCACTACCTCAGGAGCCTGCCGGCCTACCTGGAGCAGGCCGACATGGAATCGAACGGCAAGTCGGTCGACCGCGACGGCAACGTGGTCGACTATCCTACCGGCGCGATCGTCTGGGGCGCCACCGGCATCAACGGCCAGCATGCGTTCTATCAGCTGCTCCACCAGGGCACCAAGATCATCCCGGCCGATTTCATCGTGTCGGTCGAGCCGCACACCAATCTGCAGGCGCACCACGACATTCTCATCGCCAATTTCCTGGCGCAGACCGAGGCGCTGATGCGCGGCCGCACGCGCGAGGAGACGCAGGCGCAGACCGGACAGTTCGTCTCGCACAAGGTGTTCGACGGCAACCACCCCAGCAACGCAATCCTGCTGCAGAAACTGACTCCGCACGCACTCGGCATGCTGATCGCGCTGTACGAGCACAAGATCTTCGTGGAGGGCGTGATCTGGAATCTCAATTCCTACGACCAGTGGGGGGTGGAACTCGGCAAGCAGCTCGCCAGTCGCATCCTGCCCGAACTGCATGCCGACGCGCCGGTGGGTGGCCATGATGCCTCGACCAATGCGCTGATCAATTATTATCGACGCATGAGTCATCCGCGCACTGGCCTATAGTTTCAATATGGAGTTGATTGCAGGCGACATCGGGGGAACCAAAAGCTGGCTGGCCTGGGTAACGGGCACACCAGGCGGGGCGCAGCAACTGCGTTTCGAGCATGTCTATCCGAGCGCAGCCTTTGCGACGGCGGACGATCTGATTCGCCAGTTCATGGCCGACGCGCAGCAGGCAGCCGTGGCGGATTGTCTGCTGCTGGCGCTGCCTGGCGCCCTGGATGCGCAACACACCACGCTCACCAATCTGGACTGGACGCTGGATGTGGCCGCCATGCGGGCCACGCTCGGGATTGCCAGCGTGCGTTTCATCAACGATTTCCAGGCCGCCGCCGCGGGCGTGGCGACCCTGACAGCTTCCGATGTCGTCGCGCTCAACCTCCGGCCGGCCGAGCCGGGTGGCGTTCGCGCCATCACCGGCGCGGGGACGGGGCTGGGGCTCGCGTTCATGCTGGCAGACGCCGGTGGGGGCTACCGGAGCTTTGCCACCGAGGGCGGGCATGTCGACTTTGCGCCGGCCAACGCCATGCAGGCGCGCCTGCTGGAAAGAATGCGCGCAGAATACGGCCATGTGTCGTGGGAGCGCGTGGTGTCGGGCTCGGCGATGAACGACCTGTATCGCTTCTGCTGCGTCGAGCACAAGCGCCCGCTGCCGGATGCAGCACTGGATGGTGCCGCCCTGGTCGAGCGCGCGGGGTCGGGCGATCCGGACGCCGGGGCTGCGCTCGATCTCTTCATCGACCTGTATGGTGCGTGGACGGGCAATGTCGCGCTGCTGTACCAGCCGCGCGGCGGCCTGTATATCGCTGGTGGCGTGGCAGGGCATATGCTGGCGCGGATGCAGTCGCCGCGCTTCATGGCCGCCGCCACCGACAAGGGCCGGATGCGTGGCGTGGTCGAGCGCACACCGATCTTTCTGGTCACCTGCAGCCGGCTGGGTGTGCAGGGCGCGATTGCGAGCGCGTTGGCCCAGCCGAACCCCGTTTTACCGCAACACGTTAATTCCAATACGGCAGCAATCAGGAGAGGGACATGACGATTTCGAAGGAAGAACAGGAACGGCTCTATCGCTATTACACCGAACCGAAGATGGTGACCGACCTTACCCGCAAGACGCTGGCGCTGGTGTTGGCGGGTGGCGAGGGGTCGCGGCTGAAGGACCTGACCGCCTGGCGTGCCAAGCCGGCGGTGCCTATCGGCGGCAAGTACCGCATCATCGATTTTCCACTGTCCAACTGCGTCAATTCAGGCATCCGCCGTGTCGGCGTGCTGACCCAATACAAATCCCATTCGCTGATCCGCCACCTGCAACGCGCCTGGGGTTTCATGCGCGCCGAGATCGGAGAATTCGTGGAAATCCTGCCGGCGCAGCAGCGCACGGACAAGAAAGAGTGGTACCAGGGAACGGCCGATGCGCTGTTCCAGAACATCGACATCATGCAGCGCCACCATCCCGAGTACGTGCTGGTGCTCGGCGGCGATCACGTCTACACCATGGACTATTCGGAGATGCTGCTGTACCACGTGCAGACCGGCGCCGATTTCACCGTGGGCAGCATCGAGGTGCCGGCGGCCGAGGCGAGCGCATTCGGCGTGATGTCGGTGGACGAGGACATGCGCATCACGCGCTTCACCGAAAAACCGGCGAACCCCGACTGCATTCCCGGCAAACCCGGGACCGTTCTGGTGTCGATGGGGATTTACATCTTCTCGAAGGACTTCCTCTACAAGACGCTGATCGAGGATGCGGGCAAGTCGCAGTCCTCGCACGATTTCGGCAAGGACATCATTCCAGCCAATATCGCCGAGGCGCGCGCAATGGCCTTCCCGTTCCGCGACAGTGAAGGCAAGCCTGCCTATTGGCGCGATGTGGGAACGCTGTTTTCCTACTGGCAGACCAACATGGAGTTGTGCTCGGTGGAGCCCGAGCTCAACCTGTACAACCGCGACTGGCCGATCTGGACCTACCAGCCGCAATATCCCCCGGCCAAGTTCATCTTCGACGACGAAGGGCGGCGCGGCGAGGCGATCGATTCGCTGATCGCCGGCGGCTGCATCCTGTCGGGCGCACGGGTCAAGCGCTCGGTGCTGTTCTTCGCCACCACGGCGGAAAGCCACAGCCTGATCAAGGACAGCGTGATCCTGCCCAAGGTCAGCATCGGCAGCCATTGCCGCATCTCGCGGACCATCATCGACAAGGGCTGCGTCATTCCGGACGGCACGGTCATCGGTGAAGACCCGGTCGAGGATGCCAAGCGCTTTCATGTCACCCCCGAAGGCATCGTGCTGGTGACCCCGGCCATGCTCGGCCAGAATCTGTATTCGAGGCTGCACAACGACTATGACGGCTAAATCGCTCAACGTGGTGCTGTGCTGGCACATGCACCAGCCGTATTACCGCGAGGGGCTCAAGGGCGCGTATCACCTGCCCTGGGTCTATCTGCACGGCATCAAGGATTACAGCGACATGGCCGCCCACCTGGAGCGGCATCCGGAGATGCGCGCAGTGGTGAACTTTGCGCCGGTGCTGCTGGAACAGCTCGACGATTATGCGCAGCAGCTCGACGTGCTGCTGAAGCAGGGCAAGCCCACCCAGGATCACATGCTGAACCTGCTGTCCGGCATCGAGCGCATCCCGTCGGATGCCGCCAGCCGCCTGCGCATCGTGCGGGATTGCCAGCGCTGCAACGCGGCGCGCATGATCCATCCGTATCCGGCTTTCCATCGCCTGCTCACCATGATCGGCGTCACCGGCGAGGAGGGCGCCGACAGCGCCGGCATGCCCTGGCTGATGGGCTATCTGTCCGAGCAATATTTCCTCGACCTGCTGACCTGGTATCACCTTGCCTGGCTGGGACATTCGCTCAGGCAGCTGCCGCTGGTCCAGCGGCTGATGACGCAGGAAAAGAGTTTTTCCGCCGCCGACCGCCATGAGCTGCTGCATCTCATGCAGCACTGCATCGCCGGGCTGATTCCGCGTTATCGCGCGCTTGCCCAGCGCGGCCAGGTCGAACTGTCGATGACGCCTTACGGTCACCCCATCGTGCCCCTGCTGAACGACTTTTCCAACCTGCGCGATGCGATGCCCGAGGCGCCCTCGCCCGATGCACCCGCTTACCCGGGCGGGGCGGAGCGCGCGCGCTGGCATTTACAGCATGGCGTCGAAGTGTTCGAGCGATATTTCGGCATGAAACCTGCCGGAGTGTGGCTGTCCGAAGGCGGCGTGAGCGAGGATGCGCTGGTCCAGCTCGACGAAATGGGTTTCGCGTGGACGGCGTCGGGCGAGGGGGTGTGGCGCAACAGCTGCGCCAAGTCGGGCTGCCCGCCGGAACAGACGCAAACCAAGCGCGCGCTGTTCTCGCCTGCGCAGGTCGACGGCTTCAGGACGCGGGTGTTCTTCCGCGACGACGGCCTGTCGGATCTGATCGGCTTCAAGTACAGCGACTGGCACGCCGATGACGCAGTGGGCGATTTCGTCCAGCATCTGGAAAACATCGCCAGCTTCTTCGGCAAGGATGCGAACCGGCATGTGGTCTCGGTCATCCTCGACGGCGAGAACGCGTGGGAGTACTACCCCGACAACGGCCATTATTTTCTGGAGGCACTTTATGCTGCGCTGTCCCGCCACGCCACCCTCAAGGTCGGCACCTTTGCCGAGCAGACTGCACATCTGGCGGCCAGCCCGCTGAAGCGGCTGGCCGCCGGCAGCTGGGTGTACGGCAGCTTCTCGACCTGGATCGGTTCAAACGACAAGAACCGTGGCTGGGATTATCTGGTTGCCGCCAAGCAGGCCTACGACAGCGTGGTGGCTGCCGGGAAACTGAATGCCGAGCAATTGGCGCTGGCCACCCGCCAGCTTGCCGTGTGCGAAGGCTCCGACTGGTTCTGGTGGTTCGGCGATTACAACTCGGCAAGCAGCGTCAGCGATTTCGAGCAGCTGTACCGGACCCAGCTGCGCGAGCTGTACCGCCTGCTGGGGGTCGCCCCGCCGGCGCTGCTCGACGTGCCGCTGTCGAGCGGCGGCGGCTGGGCGGAAAACGCCGGTACCATGCGCAGGAATGCCGGATGAATTTCGATGCGCGTCGTGCAGGCATCTTGTTGCACCCGACCTCGCTGCCATCCTGTGCGCTGGAAGACGTCGAGCGCTGGCTGGATTTTCTGCATGCGGCCGGTGTCGCCGTATGGCAGATGCTGCCGCTTGGCATTCCGCTGACCGGGCTGTCGCCCTACCAGTGCGCGTCGGCGTTTGCGGTCAATCCTGCGCTGTTTCCCGGGGCGCGCGCCGATATGCGCGGTTTTGCCAGTTGGCGCAAGAAACAGCGCCACTGGCTCGAGGATTATGCGCGCTTCATGGTGATCAAGCACGAGCAGGGCGGCGCCCCCTGGACCGACTGGCCGCGTGCGTTGCGCGACCGCGATGCCCAGGTGCTGGCCGCGTTCGATGACAGCCATGCCGATGCGCTGAAGGCGGTGATGGCCGAGCAATACCGCTCGGCCGTGCAAGGGCAGCACATCCGCGCGATGGCTGCGACACGGGGTATCCGGATGTTCGGCGACATGCCGATTTTCGTCGCGCACGACAGTGCCGATGTGTGGTCGCAGCGTCACCTGTTTCTGCTGGACGCCGACGGTCACTCGACGGTGGTGGCGGGGGTGCCGCCGGATTATTTTTCCGAGACCGGACAGCGCTGGGGCAACCCGCACTACAACTGGGAGGCGATGCGGAGCGAAGGCTTTGCCTGGTGGCGGGCGCGGCTGCGCGCGCACTTCGAGTGGTTCGACCTGGTGCGCATCGATCACTTTCGCGGGCTGACGGCGGCCTGGGCGATCCCGGCCCACGAAGCCACGGCCATCCATGGCGAATGGATCGAGTCGCCCGGTGCGGCATTGCTGCAGGCCATATCCCAGGAAATCGGCGCCGCAGAGCTGGGCGGGCTGCCCCTGGTTGCCGAAGACCTGGGCATCATCACGCCCGACGTCACTGCGCTGCGCCACCAGTTTGGCCTGCCCGGCATGGCGGTGCTGCAATTTGCATTTGATCATCATGCCGACAACCCGCACAGGCCCGAAAATGTGCACCCCGACACCGTGTATTACACCGGCACGCACGACAACGACACCACGCTGGGCTGGTGGCGCGCGTTGCCCGAGCATGCACGGCATCAGGTGATGCAGCAGCTGGGGGTGCCGGATCCCGATGCGGTGCCGGATGCGATGATCGCCACGGTGCTGGAAAGCCGCGCCGCCCTGGCCGTGCTGCCGCTGCAGGACGTGCTGCATCTCGGCAGCGAGGCACGCATGAATACGCCCGGCACGGACAACGGCAACTGGGGATGGCGGTTCGAGTGGGATGCACTGGCACCCGACCTGGCCCCCCGTTTGCTGCAACAGTTACAGAAAGTCCATCGATGCGAGAGTCAGACCACGCCATGAGTGCACACCTCAAGCCCTCGTCCGGGCCCATGCTGCCGGAAGTCAGCGTGCCGATCCTGCGGGTACAGGCCGGCACGCATCACGATCCGTTCGAAGTGCTGGGCATGCATGCCCAGCCCAACGGAGACATCCTGATCCGCGCCTTCCTCCCCGCCGCCGAAGCCGTCGAGCTGGAGGCGACCGGCGCACGCATGACACGCATCGCCGGAACGGACTGCTTCGAACTGGTCTTGCCGCCCGGCAGCGCACAGGTCGAGGCGCACCCGCTGTTGCGCTGGCAGGACAAGGGGCGGGGCGCGTGGCATGTCACCCAATGTCCCTACAGCTTTGGTTCACAACTGGGCGAAATGGATTTGTACCTGCTTGGCGAAGGGCGCCACTTCGAAGCCTGGAAAGTGCTCGGCGCACGCCTCAAAACCATCGATGGCGTCGCCGGCTGCCTGTTTGCCGTGTGGGCGCCGGCGGTGCAGCGCGTCAGTGTCGTCGGTGATTTCAACGAATGGGACGGCCGTCGTCACTCGATGCGCTGCCGCGGCACCTCCGGCATCTGGGAATTGTTCATTCCCGGGCTGGATGCAGGTCATGCCTACAAATACGAAATCCTCGGCCGCCACGGTCAGCTGGTGAGGAAGACCGATCCCTATGCGCGGCAGATGTTCCTGCGTCCGGAAACCACCAGCTGCGTGCCGGATGACGAAGCCTATGCCTGGCAGGACGGCGACTGGATCGCGGCGCGCGCCCGTTTCGACTGGCAGCACCGGCCGATCAGCATCTATGAACTGCACCCCGGATCCTGGCGGCGGCATGCCGATGGCAGCTTTTATGGCTGGAGCGAACTGGTCGCCGAACTGATCCCCTACGTGCTGGATCTCGGCTACACCCACATCGAACTGATGCCGGTGGCCGAGCATCCGCTCGACGCCTCGTGGGGCTACCAGGTGTCCGGCTATTACGCACCGACTGCGCGCTACGGCTCGTCCGACGACTTCCGTGCCTTCGTCGACGCCTGCCACCAGGCCGGCCTTGGCGTGCTGCTCGACTGGGTGCCCGCGCATTTCCCGAAGGACGATTTTGCGCTGGCGCGTTTCACCGGCGAGCCGGTCTACGAGCATGCCGACCCGCGCCGCGGCGAACACCAGGAATGGGGCACGCTGGTGTTCGATTTCGGCCGCAACGAGGTGCGCAATTTTCTGGTGGCCAATGCGCTCTACTGGCTGGACGAGTTTCATATCGACGGCCTGCGCGTCGATGCGGTGGCGTCGATGCTGTATCTGGACTATTCGCGACAGCCGGGCGAATGGCTGCCGAACCAGTACGGCGGACGCGAGAACATCGAGGCCGTCCAGTTCCTGCGCGAGATGAACACCGAAGTGCATGGCCGTTTTCCCGGTGTGCTCACCATCGCCGAGGAGTCGACCGCCTGGCCGGCGGTGTCGCGCCCGGTCGAACTCGGCGGATTGGGTTTCTCGATGAAGTGGAACATGGGCTGGATGAACGACAGCCTCGACTACATCGAGAAGGAGCCGGTCTATCGCAAGTACCAGCACAACCAGCTGACCTTCAGCCAGGTCTACGCGTGGACCGAAAACTTCGTGCTGCCGCTGTCGCACGACGAAGTGGTGCACATGAAGAAGAGCCTGCTCGATAAGATGCCGGGTGACGTCTGGCAGCGCTTCGCCAACCTGCGGCTGTTCTATGCCTGGCACTACGCGCATCCCGGCAAGAAGCTGTTGTTCATGGGCGGCGAGTTCGGCCAGTGGAACGAGTGGAAGGAGGCCGGCCAACTCGACTGGGCGCTGCTCGGGTTTCCGGCACACGACAGTATTCGCATGCTGCTACGCGATCTCAACCGCTTGTATCGCAACGAGGCGGCACTGCACGAATTCGACTTCGACCCGCGCGGGTTTCGCTGGATCGACTGCCACGATGCCGACCAGTCGGTGCTGAGCCTGGTGCGCCAGGGTCAGGATCCGTCTGCGCAGATGATCGTGCTGCTCAATTTCACCCCGGTGCCGCGCCGCGGCTACCGCATCGGCGTGCCGTCGGGTGCGGCGTGGTGCGAGGTGTTGAATACCGACTCGATGTATTACGGCGGCACCAACCTCGGCAACGGCCAGCCGCTGCATCCCCAGAATCTGCCCTGGATGGGCTTCGAGCAGTCCGTCGAGGTGACGCTGCCGCCACTGGGGGCCATCTTTCTCAAACCTTGCAGTTGATTCGATCCAATAAAAACACGGAAAAAAACAATGAAACGCGGAGCAATGAAAATCCTGTTTGTCGCCAGCGAGGCCTATCCGCTGGTGAAAACCGGCGGGCTGGGCGATGTGCTCTATAGTCTGCCGCACGCCCTGCAGGCGCGCGGCGCCGATATCCGTCTGGTCTTGCCGGGCTATCGGGCGCTGTTGCGCCAGCTCGACCAGGTGCGCATTCTCGGCTGGCTCGACGTGCGCGGTGCCGAAGGCATCGTCAGCGCACGCATCCTGGAAACGCGCCATCCCGATTTTGCCTTTCCGCTCTGGGTGGTCGACTGTCCGCCCTTGTTCGACCGTCCGGGCAACCCGTATGTCAATGCCGGCGGCCAGGACTGGCCGGACAACGCCGAACGCTATGCGGTGTTCGCGCGGGTGGCGGCGCTGCTGGCGCAGGATGCGCTGGATATCGGTTGGCAGCCTGCCGTGGTTCATGCGCACGACTGGCAGACCGGGCTGGTGGCGGCGTTCCTGGCCGACCAGCCGGTGCGCCCCCAAACCGTGTTCACCATCCACAACCTGGCCTACGGCGGCCATTTCTCGCATACCGATTTCGTTCGCCTGCAACTGCCCAGCCACTGGTGGTCGCCCGAGGGGGTGGAGTTCCACGGCGGCTTTTCCATGCTGAAGGCAGGTATCGTGTATGCCGATGCCGTCACCACGGTGAGCCCTACCTATGCGGCCGAGATCTGCACGCCTGTATTCGGCTATGGGCTCGATGGCCTGCTGCTCTCGAGGCAGCACAAGCTGCATGGGATCCTCAACGGGATCGACACCCGGCTGTGGAATCCATCCACCGACCCGCACCTGTCGGCGCATTATTCGGCGGGCCGCATCCTGCCGGGCAAGCGGCGCAACAAGCAGGCGCTGCTCGAGCGTTTCCTGCCGCACGCCGGCGATGCCGCGGTGCAGGCGCCGCTGCTGGGACTGGTGGGGCGGCTGGTCGAGCAGAAAGGCGTCGACTGGGTGCTGGCAGCGATTCCCGTATTGCTCGCCGAGACCGACGTGCGCCTCGTGCTGCTCGGCAGCGGCCAGGCGGTATACGAACAGAAGCTGGCGCGTCTGGCCAAGCAGCATCCGGACCGCGTGTTCGTCGTGATCGGCTATGACGAGGCGCTGGCGCACCAGATCGAAGCCGGTGCGGACCTGTTCCTGATGCCGTCCCGTTTCGAGCCGTGCGGGCTCAACCAGATGTACAGCCTGCGCTACGGCACGCCGCCCATCGTCTTCCGGACCGGCGGTCTGGCCGATACCGTGATCGACGCGGACGACGCGGCGCTCGCTGACGGCAGTGCGACCGGCTTCGTGTTCGACACGCCCGATGTGGCGGCCTTCCTGGACGCCATCCGCCGTGCGCTCGATCTGTATCGCCAGCCTGCGCATTGGCGGCGCCTGCAGCAGAGCGGCATGCGCCAGTCGTTCGACTGGTCGGACAGTGCCGGCCACTACCTTGAACTTTATTCCATGTGACATCAGCGGGAGCCCCCATGTCAGCAGAGAAAACCGCCCCTCCGAGCGTCATCCTGAAGAAGCTGCCTAGCAACGGCGAGGCCCTGACGCAGGATTTCGAGCGTTACCAGTATTACCACCTGGGACGCCTGCAGGGCTGCCCGTCGGTGTATACCTACAAGGCGCTGGCCTGGACCTTGCGCGACCGCCTCATGTCGGACTGGATGAACACCTATGCCGTGCGCGACCAGCCGGGCAAGCGTCGCGGGTATTACCTGTCGCTGGAGTTTCTGATCGGCCGGGCACTGTCCAACCATGTGCTGAATCTCGGGCTGGACGAAGCGTCGCGCGAGGCCCTGCAGGGTTTCGGCCAGACGCTGGAAACGGTGGCCGAGGAGGAGACCGACGCCGGGCTGGGGAACGGCGGCCTGGGGCGGCTGGCCGCCTGTTTCATGGACAGTTGCGCCACGCTGAATCTGCCGGTGATGGGCTACGGCATTCATTACGAATACGGCATGTTCCACCAGCACATCGAAAACGGCTACCAGATCGAGGACCCGGACCACTGGCTGCGCGACGGCAATCCGTGGGAAGTCGAACGCTCCGAATTCACCTGCCGCGTGCCGTTCGGCGGCCATACCGAGCATTTCCACGACAAGGCGGGCATCCCGCGTGCGCGCTGGGCGGAAACCAACGATGTGCTGGCCATCCCCTACGACATGCCGATCTCGGGGTATCGAAACCACGCGGTGAACACGCTGCGCTTATGGAAAGCCGCCGCCACCGACGAATTCGACCTCAGCGAATTCAATGCCGGCAGCTACACCGAATCGGTGCAGGCCAAGAACCATGCCGAGCACATCTCGATGGTGCTCTACCCCAACGACAGCAGCGAAAACGGCAAGGAACTGCGCCTGCGCCAGCAGTATTTCCTGGCGTCTGCCAGCCTGCAGGACGCGATACGCCAGTGGCGCGCAGCCGGCAACAGCGACCTGACGAAATTTTCCGAGCACAACGTGTTCCAGATGAACGACACGCATCCGACCATCGCGGTGGCCGAACTGATGCGCCTGCTGCTCGACGAGGAACGGCTGCAGTGGGAGGAGGCCTGGACGATCACCTCGCAGTGCATGGCCTACACCAACCACACGCTGTTGCCCGAAGCGCTGGAGCGCTGGCCGGTACCGCTGTTTGAACGTCTGCTGCCGCGTCCGCTGGAGATCATCTACGAAATCAACGCCCGCTTCCTGCGCGAGGTGTCGCGGAAATGGCCGGGCGAGATCGATCGCCAGCGCCGCATGTCGATCATCGAGGAGGGCGAGGTGCGTCAGGTGCGCATGGCCTGGCTGGCCATCATCGGCAGTTTTTCGGTCAACGGCGTGGCGGCGCTGCACTCGCAACTGCTGAAGGAAGGCCTGTTCCGCGACTTTGTCGACCTGTGGCCGGGCAAATTCAACAACAAGACCAACGGCGTTACCCCGCGCCGCTGGGTGGCGCACGCCAACCCGGGCATGAGCAGGCTCATCAGCAGCAAGATCGGCGAGGACTGGATCGCCGATCTGGCGCAGTTGGACAGGCTCAAGCCGCTGGCCGATCCGGGAAACCAGGCGTTTCACGACGCGTGGCGCGCGATCAAGCGCGCCAACAAGGCGCGTCTCGCTGCGCTGGTCAAGGCCGAGTGCGGGGTGGCGTTCAATCCGGACGCGCTGTTCGATGTGCAGGTCAAGCGCATCCACGAATACAAGCGGCAACTGCTCAACGTGCTGCACGTGATTTACCTGTACAACCGCATCAAGCACGGGCGCCTGGATGGCTGGGCGGACCGCTGCGTGCTGATCGGCGGCAAGGCCGCACCGGGCTATGTGATGGCCAAGCGCATCATCAAGCTGATCAACAGCGTGGCGGACGTGGTCAACAGCGATCCCGACGTCAACGGCCGGCTGAAGGTGGCGTTCCTGCCCAACTACCGGGTGAGCAGCATGGAAATCATCGCGCCCGCCACCGATCTGTCGGAGCAGATTTCGACCGCCGGCAAGGAGGCCTCCGGCACCGGCAACATGAAATTCATGATGAACGGCGCCATCACCATCGGCACCTACGACGGTGCCAACATCGAAATTCTCGACGCCGTGGGCGAGGACAATTTCTTCCTGTTCGGTCTGCATGCCGAGGAAGTCGAGGCCTTGCGTCCGCGCTATCAGCCGCTCGCCTACATGGAACACGACCCGGCGCTGCGCGAGGTGATCGACCTGCTGGCATCCGGCCATTTCAATCCCTGCGAGCCGGGCATCTTCGACATGATCCTGGGCGCGCTGATGAGCCCGCACGATCCCTGGATGGTGTTGGCGGATTTCCGCAGCTACGTCGATGCGCAGGAGCGGGTGGCACAGGCCTGGCAGGACAAAACCCGATGGACGCGGATGAGCATCCTCAACACGGCGTCGAGCGGATTCTTCTCGACCGACCGCACCATGCGGGAATACAACGACGACATCTGGAAGCTGAAGTAGGGCTGGCAGATGGAATGGGCGAGGGGGCAGTCGGAATAGATAGCATGTGCTGAGTGACGCCTGTCGACCCGTTCCGGACCTTCCGGATATTCCATGACCGACTTGTTTTCGGTGCGGCCATCGGGTTTAGGCGTAGATGACTTCTGTCTTTCTAGTCAGTCATTAGCAATGCATCCATATTGGGGTGTCAAAAAAAAGCGCCTGGACATCCAGGCGCTTTTGACTTGCAGCAAGCGGTCTGGAAATTATTGGCTGACGGTAGGGTTGTCCAGGTTGGTCCACTCGGTCATCGAACCGGTATAGAGCCTCGTGTTCCTGTTGCCCAGGATTTCGTTGGACACGAACCAGGCGCCGGAAGCCAGATGACCGGTGTTGCAGTAGGCGACGGTGGGTGTGCTCGGGTTGATGTTCAATTGCGCATAGATTTTCTTGTATTCCTCGGCGCTCATGAACTCGCGCGCGGCACCCACGGGCTTGACGATCGCATCGGTCGGGAAGGAACGTGCACCGGCCAGATGGCCCGCTGCCTTGTCGACCGGGGCTTTCACAATGCTCAGGAATTGCGCGGTCGGACGGGCATCGATGAACTGATCGGAACCATTGCGCAGCCCTTCCTTGACCTGTTCCATCGAAGCCAGAATGCTCTTGTCTTCGCCCGTGGCGACCCAGTCGCCCCTGGTCGTGGCAGCCTTGTCCGTGCTCACCGGGTAACCGGCCTGAATCCAGGCGTTGACCCCCCCGTTCAGAATGGCCATCTTGTCGCGCGCTTCACCGAAATAACGCAACTGGAAATACAGGCGGGCGGCCATATCCATCGAATCGACGCTCTCGCCTGTGGCAACAATGACCAGCGGCTTGTCAGTCTTGTTCAGGCCGAAGTCGTCCATGACCATCTGAAAATGCTCCCTGGTCGGGAGCTGGGCCTTGATCTTGACCCCATCCACGGTGTGTTCCTCGCGGATCTTGCCGAACTCCACCGGGAGGGCTCCTGCGATGTGGCCGCCGGTTTCAAGCAGGGTTTTCTTGCCGGTTTTCTTGTCGACATCGAACCTGGGTTCGGAGGTGAACGTCTTCATGTCATCGCGAATGTCCACCACGGTGACTTCATCCTGATGATCCTTCAGCCACTGTGCGGTGACCAGGGGGCCCGGCAGCGTTGTGGCGCCAGCGGCATGCGCTACTGCGAGGGTGATGACACTTGCGCCCATCCATTTGATCAGACTCATTGCTTGCTCTCCTCGTTATGAACCCATTTTCGACGATGTTCCTGACAGAACGAACGCCTCTCGACTGCGCTGAAAGTGTATAAATGCGTCGATTCCAGGTCAAGGAAAAAGCCTGCGCGAAAGCGCATTTTCATAAACCGTCTTTATGGGGTGCCCATGCAAATGGCCCGGCACAAACTTTGGGAAAGGTGCGAACGGCAGATAAGGCTGAACGAGGAACGGTCGCCCCCTCGGCTTGGCCGGCTGCTATTGGGCGGTTGCAGGCGTCAGGTCTGCAGTCATCGAAACGCCTGGAAATAAATCGCTCGAGATGCCAAAGAAAAAGACCGGGTTTCCCCGGCCTTTTTCTTTCGGACCCAACCCGCTTTACGCGGCCTGCACCGGAATCGCCTGGCGCGTATCCATGATGCGGTTGTCCGCGTCCACGTACACCAGTTCCGGCGCGTAGCGCGTCAGCTCCAGTTCGTTGTAGACGGCATACGTGGCGATGATGACGAGGTCGCCCGGATTCGCCTTGTGCGCGGCGGCGCCGTTCACCGAAATGATCCCGGAATCGCGCGCGGCACGGATGGCATAGGTCGTGAAACGCTCGCCATTGGTGACGTTGTAGATCTGGATCTGCTCGTACTCGTGGATGTTGGCCGCGTCCAGCAGGGTTTCATCGATCGCGCACGAGCCTTCGTAATGCAGCTCGGCGTGCGTGACGGTGGCCCGGTGCAGCTTGGACTTGAGCATCGTTCTTTGCATGACGGTGCCCTCAGGAATATAAGGAAGAACTCATATTATAAAACCTCAAGCCGGATTGCCCAAGCCGAAATCGAGGTTGTCGATCAGCCGGGTCGTGCCCAGCCAGGCGGCGCCCAGCACGACCAGACGGCGGCTGTCGGGCGTGGGGGCCTGCAGCGTCGTGGCGTCGCGCAGCGCGATGTAATCGACGCGCCAGCCCGCCATGTTCAGATGGCGGCCGGCACTGACGCACAGCGCCTCGAACTCGCGCTCGCCGGCCTGTACCGCGGCCGCGATGGCGGCGAGTTCGCGCTGCAGCTGCGGGGCCTGCCTGCGCTCGGTTTCCGACAGGTAGCCGTTGCGCGAACTCAGCGCCAGGCCGTCGGCTTCGCGCAGGGTAGCGCCCGCCACGATGTCGATCGGCAGGTTGAATTGCCGCACCAATTCCCGAATGACCTGCAGCTGCTGGAAATCCTTGCTGCCGAACACCGCCGCGCGCGGCTGCACCAGGTTGAAGAGTTTCAGCACCACGGTGGCGACGCCGCTGAAATGGCCGGGACGGAAGGCGCCGCAGAGGTCGTTGGCCATGGCTTCGGGCACCTGCACGGTGTAGGTCTGCGGCACCGGATACATCTCGGCGACGTCGGGCGCGAACACGAGGTCGCAGCCGGCCGCTTCGAGCTTCTCGCAGTCGGCGGCAAGGGTGCGCGGATAACGCTCGAAATCCTCGCCCGCGCCGAACTGCAGCGGATTGACGAAAATGCTCGCGACCACGGGGCGGCCGTGCCGTTTCGCCAGTTCGACCAGCGACACATGGCCGGCGTGCAGGTTACCCATGGTCGGCACGAACGCGGTCTGGTTCTGCCCGGCGAGCGCGGCGCGCAGGTCGGCTACGGTATGAACGACTTGCATCGGAATCAGAACGCGTGTTCGGCAGCGGGGAAGGCGCCGTCCTTCACTGCGGCGACGTAGGCGCGCACAGCTGCTTCGATGCCGTCGGCACCGGCGAGAAAGTTCTTCGAGAATTTCGGCGCGCGCGGGTACAGGCCCAGCATGTCGTACAGCACCAGTACCTGGCCGGAACAGTCGGCGCCGGCGCCGATGCCGATGGTGGGAATCGTCAGCGCCTCGGTGACGGCCCGGGCCAATGCAGCGGGTACCATCTCCAGTACGATGAGTCCCGCGCCGGCGGCTTCCAGCGCACGCGCGTCGGCGATCAGTTGCGCGGCCGCCGCTTCCTCGCGCCCCTGCACCCTATAGCCGCCGAGCTGGTTGACCGATTGCGGCAGCAAGCCGACGTGCGCGCACACCGGAATGCCGCGCTGGGTCAGAAAAGCCACGGTGTCGACCATCACCGCGCCCCCTTCCAGCTTGACCATGTGCGCGCCCGCCGCCATCAGCCGCGCGGCGGCGGAAAACGCGCGCTCGGGCGAGGGCTGGTAGCTGCCGAAGGGCAGGTCGGCGACGATGAAGGCACGTTCGGTGCCGGCGGCGACGCAGCGCGTGTGATACGTCATCTCGGCGAGTTTCACCGGCAGGGTCGAGGTGTGGCCTTGCACCACCATGCCGAGCGAATCGCCGACCAGCAGCACCTCGACGCCCGCGGCATCGAGCACGCGCGCAAAGCCGGCGTCATAGCAGGTGAGCACGGCGATTTTTTCGCCGCGTTCGCGCATCGTCCTGAGGGTGGACAGAGTGACCGCCATACTTACGCCGCCCGGCTGAAGAACTCGCGCGGACCGCGCATCTTGTCCATGCGCTCCAGCAGCAGTTCGAAGTCGGCTTCGCTCTCCGCAAAGTTGAGGTTGCCGGTGTTGACGATCAGCAGGGGCGCGGCCTCGTAGCGATGGAAGAATTCGCTGTAGCTGTTGGCCAGGCGCTGCAGGTAGCCGGCATCCATGCCGCGCTCGAAGTCCACGCCGCGGCGCCTGACGCGTTCCTGCAGCGCATCGATCGGCGCCTGCAGGTAGATCACCAGGTCGGGCGTCGGCGCCTGCGGCGCGAGGTCGGCATACACCTTCTGGTACAGCTCGAACTCGTCGTCGTCGAGGTTGAGGCGCGCGAACAGCATGTCCTTGTCGATGAGGAAATCCGACACGGTGCCGGCGCGGAACAGGTCGCCCTGCGCCAGATCGCGCAGCTGGCGCGTGCGGTCGAACAGGAAGTGCAGTTGCGTCGGCAGCGCATAGCGCCTGGGCTCCTGGTAGAAGCGCGGCAGGAAGGGATTGTCGCTGGCATTTTCCAGCAGCGTGTCGGCATCCATGCGCTCGGCCAGCTTGTAGGTGAGGCTGGTCTTGCCGGCGCCGATCGGGCCTTCCACGACGATGTAACGGTAACGGTCGAGACTCATGCGTTGACTGCGGCGGCAGGGGGAGTAAGAACGGTGACGTGCTGGTCCGTGCAGGCGGCGAGCCAATCGGCGGCGCGGCCGCGGCCGGGAATCACGGTGGCAGGAGCGATTTCCAGCAGCGGCAGCAGCACGAAGCCGCGCGCGTGCATGCGTGGATGCGGCAGCGTCAGGCCGTCTTCGTGGAAATGCGCACTGCCGTAAAGTAGCAGGTCGAGGTCGAGCGTGCGCGGTGCGTTGCGGAAGCTGCGCTCGCGGCCGTGGCGGTGCTCGATGTCGAGCAGCGCGGCGAGCAGCGCGCGCGGCGCGAGGAGGGTCTCAACCTGTGCCACCGCGTTGACGAAGTCGGGCTGGTCGACGTAGCCCACCGGCGCCGAGGCATACAGCGAGGAGCGGGCAAGGAGGCGGGTGCCAGGCAGGCGGTCGAGCTCGGCCAGCGCGTATTCCACCTGCGCTGCCGGGTCGTTGAGGTTGGCGCCGAGGCCGATGGTGGCGATGACGTTCATGCGGGCTGCGTCTCGCCGCCGGCGGCTTCACCCGGCTTCTTGCGCTTGCGCTTGCGGCGCAGCCGGGGCGCATTGTCGGCCAGCAGCATGGCGGCGCGCTCGTCTTCGCCCACTTCCTGGAAGCGCGTCCACCATTCGCCGAGCTCGGCGTCGACTTCGCCGGATTCGGCGCGCAGCAGCAGGAAATCGTAGGCGGCGCGGAAGCGCGGGTGTTCCAGCAGGCGATATGGGCGTTGCCCGCCGCGCTGCTCGAAGCGCGGCTGCAGCGCCCAGATCTCCTTGATCATGCCGTCGTAGCGGCGTGGAATGGCCAGCTGGCTGCGCTGGGCATCGAGCACCTCGTCCATCGCCAGGAACAATGCGGGCTGCGGCTTTTCCCCCGCGGCTTCGAGCGCGTGCCAGCGTTGCAGCACCTGCGGCCACAGCAATGTGCCGAACAGGAAGGCCGGCGAGGCCGGCTTGTCCTGCGCGATGCGCGCGTCGGTGGTTTTCAGCGCGGCGTT
The DNA here is from genome assembly GCA_016195805.1 of Hydrogenophilales bacterium. GTDB lineage: Bacteria > Pseudomonadota > Gammaproteobacteria > Burkholderiales > Thiobacillaceae > Thiobacillus. Next base: position 74,376 of record JACPYT010000005.1, on the reverse strand, counting down.
GATGAAGCGTTCGCCGGTGGAATCGTCGAGGATCGTGTCCAGCAGCGGCAGCATGCCGTGGTGCAGGCCTTCGGCGCGCAGCTGGTGGACGCCGCGCAGGGCGTGGCCGGACAGCAGCAGCTTGAGCGCCTCGTCGAAGATGCGCGCGCGCGGGATGTTGGCGAGCAGCGGCGCCAGCGCGGCCACCGGCTTGCGCGTGTCGGGGTCGATGTGGAAGTCGAGTTTGGCGGCGAAGCGCGCGGCGCGCAGCATGCGCACCGGGTCTTCGCGGTAGCGCGTGTCGGGGTCGCCGATCATGCGCAGCACGCGCTTCTTGCAGTCGGCCACGCCGCCGAAATAGTCGTGGATTTCCTCGCGCGCGGGGTCGTAATACAGCGCGTTGATGGTGAAGTCGCGGCGCGCGGCGTCGTCCGCCATGCTGCCGAACACGTTGTCGGACAGCAGGCGGCCGTGTTCGTCGGTCGGACGTTCGTCCTCGTCCTCGGTTTCCTTCTGGCCGTTGGAGCGGAAGGTGGTGACCTCGATGGTCTCGCGTCCGCACATCACGTGCACGATCTGGAAACGCCGTCCGATGATGCGCGAACGGCGGAACAGCCGCCGCACTTCTTCCGGGGTGGCGTCGGTGGCGACGTCGAAATCCTTGGGCGTCTTCTCCAGCAGCAGGTCGCGCACCGCGCCGCCGACCAGGTAGCCCTTGTAGCCCGCCTGCGCCAGGGTTTCGCAGACCTTGAGCGCGCAGTCGTCGAGCTGGTCACGGCGGATGCCGTGCGCGGACAGCGGCAGGATCTGCGCCTGGGTGCCGGCGATGCGCGGCTTGCGGCCGAATACTTTGTTGATGATGCGACGAATCATGAGGTGCGCGAAGGCGGTGGAATGCTGACCAAATCGCGATTATACAGGCTGGATGCGGTCGTCCTTCCGCCACAGCGCCGCCGTGCCGGGACCGTACAGCGCCTCGAGCGACGCCGGGGTGAGCAGCCCGGCCGGCGTGCCCAGCTGCCAGCGCCCGTCGCCATACAGGAACAGCAGGCGATCGCAGTGGCAGGCGGCCCAGTTGGGGTCGTGCAGGGTCAGCGCTACGCTGTGGCCGGCCTCGGCCTCGTCCCGTGCCCACGCCAGTAGGCGGGCCTGGTGCGCGGGATCGAGATGGGTCAGCGGCTCGTCCAGCAGCGAAATGCGCGGCTGCTGCATCGCCAGCTGCGCCAGCCGGGCGCGCTGGCGTTCGCCGCCGGAGAGGGTGTCGAGCGGGCGGCAGGCGAGTTCGGTAAGCTCCCAGGTCGCCAGGTGCGGCGCCAGATCGGAGGGGTCGCCGAACGGGTAATGACCGAGCGTGACATAGTCGGCCACGCTGCCGAAGAAGCCGCCTTCGTCGCCCTGCGGAAGCAGGCCGATGTGCTGCGCGCGGGCGAGCGGCGGCAGGTCGGCGAGCGGCTGGCCGTCGAGCGTAACGCGACCTTGCGCAGGGCTGGCGAGTCCGGCCAGCACGGACAGCAGCGTCGATTTGCCGGCGCCGTTGGCACCGAGGATGCCGAGGGCTTCGCCGGGTTCGAGCGCGAGGTCAAGGGAATCGACCAGCGTGCGGGTGCCGGCTCGCAAGGTGAGTTGGCAGGCGACGAGGTTCATGGTTTGCGCAGCAGCCACAGCATCACTGGCACGCCCAGCAGCGCGGTCAGCACCCCTACCGGTAGTTCGCGCGGCGCGATCACGGTGCGCGCCAGCGCGTCGGCCAACACCAGCAGGCTGCCGCCGGCGAGCGCGGCGGCAGGCAGCAGGGCGCGGTGGCCGGAGAATCCCAACCTTCTCAAGGCGTGCGGCACCATCAGGCCGACGAAGCCGATGCTGCCGGCCTGCGCCACGACCAGCGCGGTGCAGGCACCGGCCAGCGTGAACAGCATCCAGCGCGTGGGGGCGACGGCCACGCCGAGCGAGGCGGCCTTCAGTGGCGACAGCTGCAGCACGTCGAGCCGTCTGGAGAGGCCCAGCGCGGTGGCGACCGCAAGCAGCAGCGCCGCCCACAATCCGGCCGGCTGGTCGGTCCATGCCAGGTCGCCCATCAGGAAGAACAGCATGCCCGGCAGGCGCTCGGTCGGCGCCACGCTCAGCACCAGGGCGATCAAGGCACCGAAGCCCGCTGCCAGCATCACCCCGGCGAGCAGCAGCGGCGTGTGGTCGCGCGCCAGCAGACGGCCGCCGAGCGCGGCCGCGAGCACCAGCGCCAGCAGGCTGCCGGCGAACGCCAGCGCCGATACCCACGGCCATGCCAGCCCGGCGGCCATACCGAGCAGCGCCAGGAGCCCCGCGCCACCGGAGGCGCCGAGCAGATAGGGTTCGGCCAGCGGATTGCGGAACAGCGTCTGCATCAGCGCCCCGGCCAGTGCCAGCAGGCCGCCGCAGGCGAATGCCGCCGCCACGCGGGGGCCGCGCAGTTCGGTGAGGATCTGCAGCGCCAGTTCGTGGTCGGCGGGCAGGGCGCCGGCCGTCAGCCCCAGCGCAATCGCCAGCAGGGCGGCCAGCCCGAGCAGCAGCAGTTTGGTGGCAGGTTTCAGATCAAACCTTATTGTTTTTGGGCTGCGGGCTTTTGGCCTTCGACGGGCTCAGGCCGAACGGCGGTGGGAAGCAGGGTGACATGCTTCATCACGACCGGTTCGATGGGGACATCCTGGTAGGGACCGCGATCGCCGCGCGGCACGGCGACGATCGCGTCGACCACGTCCATGCCGTCGACCACCTGGCCGAACACGGCGTAGCCCCAGGTGTCGTAGCTCGTGCCGCGATGGTCGAGGAAAGCGTTGTCCGCCACGTTGATGAAGAACTGCGAGCTGGCCGAGTCGGGCGCCTCCATGCGTGCCATCGCCAGCGTGCCGCGCAGGTTCTTCAGGCCGTTGTCGGCTTCGTTCGGGATCGGCGCGCCCTTGGGTTTGTCGGCCATGTCCGGCGTCATGCCGCCGCCCTGGATCATGAAGCCGGGGATCACGCGGTGGAACACGGTGCCGTCGTAGAAGCCGCTTTTCACGTAGCCGAGGAAATTCGCCACCGACCTGGGGGCGTTTCCGGGAAACAGTTCGACCGTGATGTTGCCCTTGCTGGTTTCGATCAGCACGCGCGGGTTGGCGGGCTGGCCGGCCGCCGGGGCGGTGGAGACGGTCTGCTTGCCGGGCTCGCTGGCGCCGCAGCCGGACATGCCGAGCAGGACCGCGCCGAGAAACAGCGTGGCGGAAAACAGGGAAAGGCGAGACATGGGCAAGACTCCAGAGAGAGGGGAGGGGGAGATTCTAGCGGCGTGCGAGGGACTTAGGCATCCGGCTGCAGGCAGCGCTCGATCGCCGCGCGCACCGTGTCCAGCGGCTGACAGCCGTTGCAGACCGTATCCAGCTGCGCGTCCTGCTGCACGATCAGGGTGGGAAACCCGCGCACGCCGGCCTGGCGCGCCTGCCGGAAATGCGCCTGGGTGCGGGCCCGCGCCGCGTCGCTGTCGAAGGTATCCAGAAATGCGTGACGCTCCATGCCGAGTCCCGCCGCCAGATCGGTCAGCACACCGGGCTGCGTGACGTCGCGGCCCCCGGCATAAAACGCGGTCTGGATGGCCTTGAACAGGGGGAATATCTGGCCGGGATCGATGCCGCCGACCGTCACCACGGCGCGGCAGGCCGGTTCGGTGTCGTACACGAAGCCGTCCAGCAGCGCATTGTCGAAGCGGAAAGGCTGGCCGGTGCGGGCGTGTACTTCGTGCCAGTGATGCAGGATGTCCGCGCGCTGCGCGGCCGTCATCGGCGCGCTCTCGTGGCGCAGGCCGCCGAGCACCAGCGCGATTTTCATGCGCGCGCGATAGTCATCGCGCAGGGTTTCGATCACCGGGGAAAAGCCCCAGCACCACGAACACATCGGATCAGCGAAATACCAGAGGATGGGGGGAGTCATGGCGCGGCACCTGCGGTGAGAGGACTGCTCACAGCATAGGCGATCGATGCGTCAGGGCTTGGGCGCGTCGTCCGGCTTGGGTGGGGTGTCGTCGTCCATGATCACGTTGTGCGCGGGGCCTTCGAGGTCGTCGAACTGGCCGCTCTTGGCTGCCCACAACAGGAACCATGCGATGAGGCCGACAAGGGCAAGACTCAATGGGATAAGCAGAATGATGACGTCCATCTCAGGCGTGTGCCTCCTGTGTCTTGAGAGCGGCCGTTTTGCCGGTCTGTTTGAAATCCGCAAGCCGCAGCGCATTCAGCACCACCAGCAGCGAACTGGCCGACATGCCGATGCCGGCGATCCATGGCGTGACGTGGCCGAGGGCGGCGGCGGGGATGGCGACGAGGTTGTAGGCGAGCGCCCAGCCCAGGTTCTCGCGGATGATGCGCTGCGTCTTGCGGGCGAGCGCGACGCCGTCGGCCAGCGTGGCGAGCCGGCTGCCGAGCATCACCATGTCGGCGGCGGCCTGTGCCACGTCGGCGCCTTCGCCCATGGCGATGGAGACCTGCGCGCCGGCGAGCACCGGCGCGTCGTTGATGCCGTCGCCCACCATGGCGACGATGCGGCCCTGCTGTTGCAGGGACTTCACATAGGCGAGCTTGTCTTCCGGCAGCGCACCGGCGTGCCAGTCGGCGATGCCAAGTTCCTGAGCGGTGCGCCTCACCGCAGCCTCGGCGTCGCCCGACAGCAGGTGCAGGCGCAGCCCCTGCTTCTGCAGGGCGACAAGTGCGGCCGGGGCGTCCGCCCGCGGCGTATCGGCCAGCGCAAACCAGGCGATCAGTTCGTCATCTTCGGCCAGCGCGACCCAGCTCTCGTGCCCTCCAGGGTATGCACTTCCGTCGGAGGCGGGCGGCGTTGCGTCGGCGGCGGCAAAGCGCGGCGAGCCGAGCCGGTACACGCGGCCGTCGATCGTGCCTTCGACGCCGCGTCCCGGCGTGTTGCGGATCTGGCTGACGGTCGCGGCTGGCGTGGTGACGTCGCGCAAGGCTTTTGCGATGGGATGTTCCGAACCGGCCTCGAGCGCGGCGGCGATCGCGCTCACCATGGCCTCGCTGCGGCCGCCCAGCGGCACCACGCGGCGCACGGAGAGACGGCCGTGGGTGAGGGTGCCGGTCTTGTCGAACACCAGGTCGGTGGCGCGTGCCAGCGTTTCCAGCGCATGGCCGCGCGTGGTGAGCAGGCCCAGGCGTGTCAGCCGGCCGGTGGCGGTGGTGAGCGCGGCGGGGGTGGCGAGACCCAGCGCGCAGGGGCAGGTGACGACGAGCACCGACACCACGATCCACAGCGCTTTCGACGGATCGATGAGGAGCCACGCCAGGCCCACCCCCACGGTGATCAGCAGCAGCAGGCCGACGAACCAGGCGGCAGCACGGTCGGCCAGCTTGCCGATGCGCGGCTTCTCGCTCTGCGCGCGGTCGAGTAGACGCACGATCGAGGCCAGCCGAGTGTCGGCGCCAAGCCGGTCGACGCGCACCACCAGCGGACTCGCCTGATTGAGGCTGCCGCCGACCACTCTCTCGTTTGCACTTTTGCTCACCGGCAGCGATTCGCCGGTGAGCATGGCTTCGCTCACCGCACTGTCGCCCTCGGCCACCACGCCGTCGGCGGGCAGCGTCTCGCCGGGGCGCACCAGCACATGGTCGCCCACCTCCAGCCGCGCCACCGGCACCTTTTCCTCGTCGCGCAAAGGCCAGTTGGGCAGGCGGGTGGTGGTGGCGGGAATCAGCTTCACCAGTTCTTCCACCGCCGCGCCGGCGCGGCGGCGCGCGTTCATTTCGAGGAAGCGCCCGGTCAGCAGCAGGAAGATGAACATGGCGACCGAGTCGTAATACACCTCGCCGTGCCCGGAAAACGTGCTGGTGACGCTGGCGATGAAGGCGGTGGCCACGCCCAGCGCCACCGGCACGTCCATGCCCAGGGTTCTGCGCCTGAGGTCGCGCCAGGCGCCGAGGAAGAACGGCCATGCCGAATAGCCCACCACCGGGATGGTGAGGATCAGGCTCGCCCAGCGCATCAGCAGCCGCGTGTCCGCGCTCATGTCGGTGGCGGTGTAGCTCGGCAGCGCGTACATCATCACCTGCATCATGCCGAGCCCGGCGATCGCCAAGCGCTTGATCGCGGTGTTGCGCTCGCGCTTGTAGATGTCGTCGGAGCGGCCGGGGTCGAACGGGTGGGCGATGTAACCGATGTCGGAGACGGCCTTCAGGATCGCCGACAGCTGGATGCGACTGTTGTCCCAGCGTACCCGCGCACGGCGGGTGGCGTAGTTGATTTCCACCGACAGCACGCCGGGCAGCCCCGCGATATGGCGCTCGTTCAGCCAGATGCATGCGGCGCAGACGATGTTTTCCAGGATCAGCGCGGCCTCGCGGATGTTCTCCGATTCCGTCCGCACGAAGCTTTCCTGGATTTCCGGCAGGTCGTACAGGCCCAGTTCCGCCAGTTCGGCCTCGGCCTGCTGGGGGGTGGCGGGCAGCGCGGTGCGGTGGGTGTAATACGCACCCTGGCCGCTGTCGATGATGGTCTGTGCCACCGCCTGGCAGCCGCGGCAGCAGGCCTCTTTGGTCTCGCCTGCGAACTGGATGGGGTAGTGGGCACCGTCCGGCACCGGCAGGCCGCAATGGAAGCAGCCAGAAAAAGACGGGGCGTCCGTGAGCCCAGGAGAGTAGGTCACGAATCGCCCCTCAAAAGGACGCGGTTCAGCGGCAAGACCGGGAGAGACGGGCGGACCGCTGGCGTCAGGCCCAACCTGTTGTCAGAAAACGCCGTTGCCAATAAGCCCCACCGTCGGGTTGATGGCGGGCTCGGTGGCTTCGACGCCGCGGCTTGTGGCTTCGGTGTCGATCCAGATTCTTTTGACGTCCAGGTTGCTATAGCCATTCTTCTTTACTGCGATGTCCACCCGGCTCAACGTCCAAGCTGTCTCTTCGACGTCTGTACCGGCAAGCCGACCATTATAGGAGCGGGCGGGTTTGCACCCCCGTTCGCTTGCGCTCCCTTCAGTCTGGTGTGGGACAGGGAAGGTTCCGCGGTAGGCCTCCGGAGAGGTCGAGGCGAGCATGGCAGTATTAAAGATAAACACATCATAATATAGTCACATGGCAGGCGCAACCGGGATTTGAATCCGCTACCATGGCGGCATGAGCGGACGTCTCCAGCCCCCCTCCTTTTTCCCGCCGGTCGAGACCGCGCTCGCCGAGCCCAACGGCCTGCTGGCGATGGGCGGCGACCTGTCGCCGGAACGCCTGCTGGACGCCTACCGCCACGGCATCTTTCCCTGGTTCAATCCCGGCGAGCCGATCCTGTGGTGGAGCCCCGACCCGCGCATGGTGTTGGCCCCGGGCGAGGTCCGCGTCACCCGCTCGCTGGCCAAGCGCATCCGCAACGGCGGTTTCGAGGTGCGCGTCGACACCGTCTTTGCGGAAGTGATGCGTGCGTGCGCCGAACCCCGTGAGGGGGCAGGCGGCACCTGGATCTCGCCGGCGATGATCGCGGCCTACACGCGGCTGCACCTGGCCGGCTACGCACATTCGATCGAAACCTGGCACGACGGCCGGCTGGTCGGCGGCCTCTATGGCGTGGCGATCGGCCGCATGTTCTACGGCGAATCCATGTTCAGCCGCGAACCCGATGCCTCCAAGCTTGCGCTGGTGCGGCTGGCGCACCAGCTGCAGCGCTGGGACTTCGGCCTCATCGACTGCCAGATGGAAACCGCGCATCTCGCCAGTCTGGGCGCGCGCACGATGCCGCGTACGGCGTTCACGGCAAAGCTGGCGGAATTGGTAAACTTGCCGCACCACCCCGGGCCATGGCATTTCGATGCATCCGACTGAACCTCCTTTCCAGCGCATCCAGTTCTACCTGACCGCGCACTACGACTGCAGCTACCTGCCGGGCCGGCGCGCGCGTTCGCAGGTCGCCACGCCCACCCACCTGATCGACCGCCATGCCTACAGCGCGCTGATCCGCGCCGGCTTTCGCCGTAGCGGCCAGTTCACCTATCGCCCGCACTGCGAGCAGTGCCAGGCCTGCGTCCCGGTGCGCGTCGACGTGGCCGGCTTCGTGCCCAACCGTACCCAGCGCCGCTGCCTCAAGCGCAACCAGCATCTGACCGCACGCTTTCTGCCGCTCGACTTCAAGGACGAGCATTACGAGTTGTACCGCAGCTATCTCGGCAGCCGCCACGCCGGCGGCGGCATGGATCGCGACGGCCCCGACCAGTACACGCAGTTCCTGCTGTCGTCCAACGTCGACAGCGTAATGGTCGAATTCCGCGACGGCGACGATCTGGTGATGATCTCGGTGATCGACCAGATCGACGACGGCATTTCCGCCGTCTACACCTTCTTCGACCCCGCGCGCGAGCAGCAGAGCCTCGGCGTCTACGGCGTGCTGTGGCAGATCGAGCTGGCGAAGCGGCTGGAACTGCCGTATCTCTATCTGGGCTACTGGATCGCCGAAAGCCGCAAGATGGCCTACAAGAAGCAGTACCCGCCGCTGGAGGGGCTGGCCGACGGCCGCTGGCAGGTTCTCGGCGCATGAAAGCCGGACTGCTGGTCGCCGTCCTGCTGGCGACGCTGCCGGGCTGTGCGCTCACCGTGAGCAATCCACGTGCCCTGCAGCCGATCGACGGTTTCGTTCAACTGGCGAGCGATGCGCGCGTCTGGGTCGAGCCGGGTTATGAAGCCTACGGCGAGCGCGTCGCCGCCGCGCTGCCGGCCGCCATCGCGAAGGTCGAGGCGGCGCACTACCTGCCGTTTCTCCGTCCGCCGCGCGTGTATGTCTGCGGCAGCGAGGACTGCTTCAACCGCTATGTATACACCCCCCGGTTGTCTGCCGCCGTCATTCCGGACAACCGCCTGATCCTGTCGCCCAATCTCGACGGCCGCGAAAGCAGCCGCCTGCCGGCGTTGCTGACGCACGAACTCGCGCACCTGCATCTGGGCCAGCGCATCGGTCACTACAACAGCACCCTGCCGGTGTGGTTCCACGAAGGCTGGGCCTCGCTCACCGCCGACGGCGGCGGCGCCGAATATGCGAGCGACGCGCAGGCGTATGCCGCGATCCGCGCCGGGCGCCGGGTCGATCTCGGCGCGCGCGACACGCCCGACCAGCGCCACCGCGCGGGTGCGTTCAAGCTCGACATCTTCGAGTTCTACCGCGAGTCCATGCTGCTGGTCGGCTGGTTGAAGGCGCAGGACGAAGCGCGCTTCCGCCAGCTGGCACTCGCCGTACAGGCCAACACCGATTTCGAGATCGCCTTCTGGGACATCTACGGCCAGTCGCCCGCCACCCGGCTGGCCGGCTTTTACGCGGGCGTGCCCGGCGATGCAGGATTAAACGATAATGCTTCGATCCAGGCCGCACCCGCACAACCTTAACGCCCCTTCACGATGAAACCCTATCTCGACCTGATGCGCCACGTGCTCGAGCACGGCACCCGCAAAGACGACCGCACCGGCACCGGCACCCTGTCGGTGTTCGGCTGGCAGATGCGCTACGACCTCGCCGCAGGCTTCCCGCTCGTCACCACCAAGAAATGCCACCTGCGCTCGATCATCCACGAACTGCTGTGGTTTCTGCAGGGCGACACCAACATCCGCTACCTGAAGGAAAACGGTGTTTCGATCTGGGACGAATGGGCCGACGAACACGGCAACCTCGGCCCGGTCTACGGCCGCCAGTGGCGCAGCTGGCCCAAGCCCGACGGCGGGACGATCGACCAGATCAGCGAAGTGGTGAAGACGCTCAAGACCAACCCCGACTCGCGCCGCATCATCGTCTCGGCCTGGAACGTCGCCGACCTCGACAAGATGGCGCTGGCGCCGTGCCACGCCTTCTTCCAGTTCTACGTCGCCGACGGCAAATTGAGCTGTCAGCTGTACCAGCGCAGCGCCGACATCTTCCTCGGCGTGCCGTTCAACATCGCCAGCTATGCTTTGCTGACGCTGATGATGGCGCAGGTGACGGGGCTGAAGCCCGGCGACTTCGTCCACACCCTCGGCGACGCGCACCTGTATCTCAATCACCTCGACCAGACGCGCGAGCAGTTGAGCCGCGAGCCGCGTCCCTTGCCGACCATGACGCTGAATCCGGACGTGAAAGACATCTTCGGCTTCCGCTTCGAGGATTTCACCTTGAGCGGTTACGATCCGCACCCGGCGATCAAGGCGCCGGTGGCGGTGTAATCAAACATGAACCAGAACAAGCCGCGCATCTGCGTTATCGCCGCCCTCGCCCGGAACCGCGTCATCGGCATCGAAAACCGCCTGCCCTGGCGGCTGCCGGAAGACCTCGCCCACTTCAAGGCGCTTACCCTCAACCACCCCATCCTGATGGGGCGCAAGACCTTCGAGTCGCTCGGGCGTCCGCTGCCCGGGCGCACCAACATCGTCATCACCCGCAACGCCAACTACAAGCCGGACGGCTGCCTGGTCGCCGACTCCATTCCCGCCGCGATCGCGCTGTGCAAGAACGCCGACGAAGTCTTCTTCATCGGTGGCGCCGAGCTCTACGCCCAGGCCATTCCGCTGGCCGACCGGCTGTATCTGACCGAAGTGGATATCGAGGCCGAAGGCGACGCCTGGTTCCCGGACTATGACCGCAGCGCGTTCAGCGAAGTCTCGCGCGAGTCGCACACGGGCGAGAAGGGCGATGCGCTGCGGTTTGATTTTGTGGTGTACGAGCGGGGCTGAACGGAAGAAAGCGTGTGATTGCTTCTCCGCTGTCGTCCAGCCTCAGCCGATGATTGCTGCGTCAATGGGAAGGAAGAAAAAGCATGTCCGATCTGAGCCCGCTCGAAGAACGCTTTCCGCGCCTGGTCCACGAGATTGTGGCGTTCTGGGGGTCGCCCACCTGCTTCGACCAGTTGCAGGGCCTGCTGGTGGACAGCCGGGGCGGTCGCCAGGGGTTTCCGGCAGACGTCTATTCCGACTTGTCCTTGCTGCTGACGCTGGTTCCGCGGCCGAAGGGGCCTTACGACATCTGGAATGACGCGTCGGATGCGGACAAGACCATGTGAATGTTGAACCATAATGATGGGTTGCGAAGTGTGCTGAGTGCGGATCTGACGGATGTCAGGTCGGCCTTGCTGATCGGGTATCGAATTGACGTACTCCTCTGAAACCTTGTTTGAAACGGGCCATGTCCTCGTGCGCAGAATGACCCTTGCACCTCGGGAGGTTGCGCCTTTGCATTTTCACACCCTGGTGGATGAGCATATTGTGTGTCTGGATGGCCAGATCTCTGTTGCCGTAAATGGCACTGAAACCGAGACGGTTCTATCCGAAGGGCAAAGTCTTGTTATCCGGGCAGGTACGCCACACCGGATTTGGAATGGGTGTAATGCGCCAACCCAATACCTGCTTACCCAGAGCGGAGGGAAGTACGACTTTTGTCTGGCGGACAGTTGAGGCAGCGCAGGCCCTGGTTTACGTGAGTTCTATTTGAGTCGTTAAAGGAAAAAAATGAAGGTGAAAGACAGCAGCCCAACCCCGCAACGGAGTGCAGCATGAGTGGCCTGCCCAAGTGCCCCCAATGTGGTTCGGAATACGCCTACGAAGACGGCACCATGTACGTGTGCCCGGAATGCGCGCACGAATGGCCGAAGGATGCGCCGGCGGCCGCGGATGAGGCGCGCGTCGTGCGCGATTCCAACGGCAATGTGCTGGCGGACGGCGACACGGTGACGGTGATCAAGGACTTGAAGGTGAAGGGCTCGTCGCTGGTGGTCAAGGTGGGGACCAAGGTGAAGAACATCCGCCTGGTCGAAGGCGATCACGACATCGACTGCAAGATCGATGGTATTGGGGCGATGCAGCTGAAGTCGGAGTTCGTGAAGAAGGTGTAGGGCGCTCGAATTCCGCCTGGCGTCGACGATAAAACGGGGCCGTGGCCCCGTTTTTCTTGGCGGCCTAGCGTTCCATGCGCTCGACCAGTTTCTCCAGTTGCTGGGCCAGCGTGTCCCACACGATCATGGGGCCCTTGTTCTCGAATTCCGCTTCCGACCATTGTCCCGGGGGACGCTGCTTGTATTCCTCGACGCGCCCCGCCAGTTTGTCGCGCTCCGCCTGCGCGCTCGCCAGTTGTTCCGCTACGTCGCCGCCGCCTGTTTTGGGAATGCCCTGCTGGACGCGTTCGAGCAGGGTGTCCACATGCTTCAGGCGCATCTCGTGTTCGAGAATGTGCTGCTGGATCAGATGATTCATTTTGGGGGTTTCAGTCATACCCGATCCTCCTGCGATGGAAATATCCCGATGATCTAAACGTAGTCATCAAATCGGCAGGCGACAAGCCGTGCCGGGCACGCGGGCGGGAAGGGATGGCCGATCCCGACCGGGCGGCCAACAAAAAACGGAGCCGCGGCTCCGTTTCTGCGGGGGCGAGGGGGGCGGGCTTCAGCTGCGCGCGCCCATGGCCAGCGCGCGGCTCCTGACGGCCTGCCGCGCCTGCTCGTCGGCGTCGCGGTCCCAGTTGTCGCTGACCCAGCCGCCGAGGTTTTCCAGCGCGATGCGGCCGAGCGCATCGATCCATTGCGGGTGCTCGTTGAGCGCGGGGATGTAGTGGAATGCTTTGCCGCCCGCCGCGAGGAAGGTGGCGCGGCCTTCCATCGCCAGCTCCTCCAGGGTTTCCAGGCAGTCTGCAGTGAAGCCCGGTGCGACGACGTCGACGCGGCCGATGCCGGCGCGGCCGAGCCCGGCCAGCGTCCTGTCGGTGTAGGGCTTGATCCATTCGGCGCGGCCGAAGCGCGACTGGAAGGTGAGGCGATATTGCTTCGGTTCGAGTCCGAGCGCCCCGGCCAACAGGCGGCCGGTCTTCTGGCATTCGCAGTGGTAGGGGTCGCCCTTGTCCAGCGCGTAGCGCGGCACGCCGTGGAAGCTCATCACGAGCATGTCGGGGCGGCCGTGCATCTGCCAGTAGTCGCGGATGTTGGCGGCCAGCGCGTGGAGGTAGGCGGGGTGGTCGTGGTAGTGCTTGAGCGTGCGCAGCGCCGGCTGGGTGCGGGTTCGCTGCAGCCAGGCAAACGCGGCGTCGAAGGCGGTGGCGGTGGCGGACGCGGCGTATTGCGGGTAGGCGGGCAGGATGAGGATGCGGTCGCAGCCGGCGGCCTTCAGCTTCGCCAGCGTGTCGGGAATCGACGGCGTGCCGTAGCGCATCGCGTAGTCGACCATGAACGGGCTGGCGATCCGTTCGCCCAGCCAGCCCTTCAGCAGCTTGGCCTGCTTCTCGGTGTGCACCTTCAGCGGCGAGCCGTCGGCCGTCCAGATCGCGGCATATTTGGCGGCCGATTTTTTCGGCCGGGTGTTGAGGATGATGCCGTTGAGGATCAGCCACCACACGGCGCGGGGGATTTCCACCACGCGCGGGTCGGACAGGAATTCCTTGAGGTAGGTGCGCAGCGCCTGCGGCGTCGGCGCTTCGGGGGTGCCGAGGTTGACCAGCAGGATGCCGGTCTTCGCTTGCTGGCTGTGGGTGTACTCGGGTTCCTTGAGATAGGTCATTTAGGGCGTGTTAACGCTAATTTCGCGCTCGCGTTGCCACGAGAAAGCGATGGATGCGAGGCGCACCTCGCCGGCAAGGGCCATCCCTTGCCAAGGGGTGCAACGTAGCAGACGCGCTTTCTCGTGGCAACCCGCAGGGACGGGCCAATTCGAGCGCATCCCTTTGTCGCGTGCCGCTTGCAGTGAATGACACTGCGGCGCGTCCCGCTTCGCGGGGCAGCGCCGGAGCGTCGCCCTCGGAACGTGGGCAGCGCAGGCGAACACCGGCTCGCGTCGGAAGCGGGCGGCGCTGCTACGGCTCGCTTCGCTGCCCAGCTTCGCAGGGGCCACGCTACGCGAGCCATCTCGAGTTGGCCTCGTCGCGAGCGTGAAATTTAGCGTTATCACGCCCTAATGGTGCGACAGCGCGCTCGATAACAGTTTGGCGGTGATGTCGACGATCGGCACCACGCGTTCGTAGGCCATGCGGGTGGGGCCGACGACGCCGAGCGTGCCGACCACCTGGCCGTCGACCGAGTAGGGCGCGGTGACCAGGCTGCATTCGTCGAGCGGCAGCAGCTCGGATTCGCCGCCGATGAAGATCTGCACGCCGGCGGCGGTGCGCGACTGGTCGAGCAGTTGCAGCAGGCCGGTCTTCTGCTCAAAGGCGTCGAACAGGCGGCGCAGGCTGCCCATGTTGCTGGAGAGTTCCTGCACGTCGAGCAGCTTGCGGCTGCCCGATACCACCACGTTTTCCTGGCTGGCGTCGAGCGCCTGGCTGCCGGCATCCACTGCGGCGGCCATCAGGCGGGTGATGTCGTCGCGCATGCGGCCGAGCTCGTCGCGCAGCTTGCTGCGCACCTGGTCGAAGCTGTGGCCGGCGAAGTTCTGGTTGAAGTAGTTGGCCGCCTCGGTCAGCTGCGAGGCGCTGTAAGGCTGGTCGGTGAGGATGACGCGGTTTTCGACCTCGCCTTCCATGGTGACGATGATGAGCAGGATGCGCTTTTCCGACAGGCTGAGGAATTCGACCTGGCGGAACGCCGGGCTGCGGCGCGGCGTCATCACCAGCCCGGCGAACTGGCTGAGGTCGGACAGAAGCGTGGAAGCGGCGGTCATCAGCCGTTGCGGGTCGGACGCCGTCAGGCTGTGTTCGAGTTGGCTGACTTCGACCTGCGCCAGCGGCCGCACGGTCAGCAGCGTGTCGACGAAGAAGCGGTAGCCGCGCGGCGTCGGTACGCGGCCGGCCGAAGTGTGCGGGCTGGCGACATAGCCCATCTCCTCGAGATCGGCCATGATGTTGCGGATGCTGGCAGGCGACAGGTCCAGCCCGGCATGCTTCGACAGGGTGCGCGAGCCGACGGGTTCCCCCTCGCTGATGTAGCGTTCCACCAGGGTTTTCAGCAGAATGCGGGCGCGGTCGTTGAGCATGGGGGAATTATATAGGGGTGAGTGGTGAGCAGTGAACGGTGAACGGAATTCCCGCTTGCCGCTCACTGCTTACTGCGCACCCCTTATAATCGCCCCTCATGCAAACTCCTTTCCACACTGTCGGCCTGGTCGGCAAATACGACAACCAGGGCATGGAAGCCTCGGTGCGCACATTGGGCGAGTTCCTGCGCGGGCGCGGGCATGACGTCCTGCTGGCCTGCCAGAGCGCGGATCACCTGGGGATCAAGGATTTTCCCACCCGCAACCTGCACGACCTGGCGACCGAAAGCGATGTCGTGGTGGTGCTGGGCGGCGACGGCACCATGCTGTCGATCGCGCGCGAACTGGCGCCGAACGGCGCGCCGCTCATCGGCGTCAACCAGGGCCGGCTGGGCTTCCTCACCGACATCACGGTCGACGACATGTTCGGTGCCATCGCCGAGATTCTCAGCGGCCAGTACGTGGCGGAAGAGCGCATCCTGCTGAACGGGCAGATCCGCCGCGGCGGCGAGCGCGTGTTCGAGGCCACCGCGTTCAACGACGTGGTGGTGGGCAAAGGCGGTTCGGGCCGCCTGATCGACCTGGAAATCGCCATCAACAGCGAGTTCGTCTACAGCCAGCGTGCCGACGGCCTGGTGGTCACCAGCCCGACCGGCACCACCGCCTACGCGCTGTCGGCGGGCGGGCCCATCGTGCACCCGACGCTCGAAGCCGTTGCGCTGGTGCCGATCTGCCCGCACACCCTGTCGGCGCGACCGATCGTGGTCAGCAGCCATTCGCGCATCGAACTGACGTTGACCTATGCCGACGACGCGCGCGTCCACTTCGACGGCCAGCATCATTTCGACCTCAGGAGCGGCGACCACGTGTGGATCACCCGCGCCAGCCGCCCGGTCACCCTGCTGCACCCACATTCCTACAGCTACTACGATACCCTGCGGCAAAAGCTGCACTGGGGCAAAAAACTCTGAGCCGTTTTGTGGGCGCCTTTAGAAATCGTAGCGAGCGGCCATCAGCCGGGTGCGCCCGGAGCGCAGGAACCGGAATGTACATGGAAGTACATGAGGATTCCGAGCACCGGACGCGCCCGGATCATGGTCGCGCAGTAGATTTATAGAGGCGCCCATGCTGTCGCATCTATCCATCCGCAATTACCTGCTGGTCGAATCGGTCGAGCTCGACTTCGCGCCGGGACTGACCGTGCTCACCGGCGAGACCGGCGCCGGCAAATCCATCCTGGTCGATGCGCTGGCACTGGCCTTGGGCGACCGCGCCGAAGGCGGCGTGGTGCGCAGCGGTGCGCCGCGCGCGGAGATCACCGCCGAATTCGCCATCGACGGCCTGCCTCCATTGGCGGGCTGGCTCGATGAGTCCGGTTTCGCGTCGGACGACGGCAGGCTGATCCTGCGCCGCGTGATCGACGCCGGCGGCCGCTCGCGTGCCTTCATCAACGGCAGTGCGGCGCCGCTGACGCAGCTGAAGGACGCGGCCGACTACCTGCTCGACATCCACGGCCAGCATGCGCATCACGCCCTGCTGCGTCCGCAGACCCAGCGCGAGGTGCTCGATGCCTATGCCGGCGCGCAGGCACTGGCCGTCGCAGTGAGCGCGGCCTGGCATGCCTGGCAGGCCGCGCGGCAGCGGCGCCTGGACGCCGAAACCCACAGCCAGGCGCGCCAGATCGAGCGCGAGGGCCTGACTCTGGCGGTGGAGGAATTGCGCGCGCTGGGCGACGACCTGGCGCGTTGGGACGAGATCCAGGCCGAGCACGCGCGGCTGGCGCACGTCACCACGCTGCTCGAAGGCGGCCAGGAGCTGATCGAAGGGCTCGATGAGGGCGAGTCGGCGCTGTCGGGTCGCCTGGGTGAGATGTGCGCGCGGCTCGACGCCATGCAGGCGGTGGACGGCAGTCTGGGCGAGGTCGCCGCGCTGCTGAATTCGGCCAGCACCGATCTGTCCGAGGCGGTGCATGCATTGCGCCGCTATGCCGATCACCTGAACCTCGATCCCGAGCGGCTCGCCGACCTCGATCGCGTGCTCGGCGACATGCACCGGCTGGCGCGCAAGCATCGCGTGCAGCCCGACGCACTGGCCGGTCTGCTCGACGGCTATCAGGCACGGCTGGCCGAACTGGCCGCCAGCGACGACCTCGACGCACTGCAGGCAGCAGAGGATGCCGCGTTCGCGCAGTATCAATCCGAAGCGAAGCAGCTTGGCGCGCTGCGCCGCAAAGCCGCCGCCGCGCTGTCGCAGCAGGTGACGGCAGCGATGCACGCACTCGCGCTGGCCGGCGGGCACCTCGAGATCGTGCTGCAGCCCGTCGGCGAGCCGCGCGCGCACGGTCTGGAAGATGTGAGCTTCTTCGCTGCCAGCCATCCCGGCCTGCCGCCGGGGCCGCTCGGCAAGGTGGCGTCGGGCGGCGAGCTGTCGCGCATCAGCCTGGCGATCCAGACGGCGCTCTCCGGCGTGGCCGGCGTGCCGACGCTGATCTTCGACGAGGTCGACGTCGGCATCGGAGGCAGCGTGGCCGAAGCCGTGGGCCGCCGGCTGGCGAAGCTGGGCGAGACCCGTCAGGTGCTGGTCATCACCCACCTGCCGCAGGTGGCGGCGCGCGGCGCCCAGCACCTGCGCGTAACCAAGCAGGCGAACGGCAGCTTCGTCTCGTCCAATATCGAACTACTCGGTGAAGACGCGCGGGTGGAGGAAATCGCGCGCATGTTGGGCGGGCTCAAGATCACCGCCACCACGCGGCAGCACGCTGCGGAGATGCTCGCCGGGTGAAGCGCGCGTTTGCGCTGCTATGCCTGCTGCTGCTTGGGTGGGCCGCTGCGCCCGCCGTGGCGGACACGATGACCGGCGTCGTCATTATCGTCATCGACGGCGATACCGTCCTCTTCAAACCCGACGCCTATCACCCGTCCGGGCGCGCCTTCCTGAAAATCCGTCTGGCCGATATCGACGCGCCGGAACACGACCAGCCCTATGGCGAGGCGGCTACGCGTGCGCTGGCGGCACAGGTGCTGAACCAGCGGGTGGAGGTCGACACCGTCGCGACCGACGTCTATGGCCGCACCATCGCACGCATCCGCATGGACGGGGACGAGGTCGGCGCGGATCTGGTGCGGCGCGGCCTGGCATGGAGCGTCACGCGTTCGCGTAACGCGTCCGCCTTGAAGGCGGCGCAGCGCCAGGCGCGTCTGGCCCGGCGAGGGCTGTGGCAGGACGCCGCGCCGATTCCGCCGCGGGTGTGGCGGCGTATGCATCCAGCGGCCGAGCATTAGCCGGCGGATTCGCGTGCCGGGTGGCCGATCCCATTGCCCCCACAGTCTAGAAGCATATTAGCGAATAATATTATAAGTCTTTGTCATAAAAGGATTTTTTAGGGGCCGGACAGTCATCGCTCCGCCTGTCCGGTTTTATAATCGAGCGCAAGCCCTGCGTCAGACGGGGACCACAACGACAACTCAACCAGAGAGAGCGAGGATGATGAAACTCACCACGATGACGCTGTGCGCGTCCGTGCTGCTGGTGTTGGCCGTGCCGGTTCAGGCAGCGGGCGACCCCAAGGCCGGGCAACTCAAAAACTCGATGTGTGCCGGTTGTCATGGTATTGCCGGCTGGCGTACCGCTTATCCCTATGTATACAGCGTCCCCATGCTCGGCGGACAGCACGCGGAATACATCGTCGCGGCGCTCAAGGCCTACAAGGACGGCGAACGCAACCATCCCGGCATGAAGAGCATCGCGAGCAGCCTGTCCGAGCAGGACATGGAAGACCTCGCGGCCTACTACGAATCGTCGTACACCGGCCCGGCCAAGTGAGGAGAGACATCATGAAAACAACGCTGCTCATCCTCGCGTCCACTGCGCTGGCGGTTTCGCTCCCGGTTCACGCCGACGGCAACTACGAAGCCGGCAAGGCCAAGTCCACCACCTGCGCGGCCTGCCACGGCTTCGACGGAAACAGCACGGTGACGAGTTTCCCCAGGCTGGCCGGCCAGCATCGCGATTATCTGCTCCAGGCGCTGCACGAATACAAGACCGGCAAGCGGACCAATCCCATCATGGGTGCGCAGGTGCAGGCCTTGTCCGAGACCGACATGGAGGATCTGACGACGTATTTTTCCGAGCAAAAGGGGCTGACCCTGAAGTATTGATTGGAGTACGAAAAGGAAACGGGCGCGCCACGAGGACGCGCCCGTTTTTTATGGGTATCCGGATTGTAAACACCCCCAAATCAGTGCCACCCATTACTAGAGGTTTCGGGGTGGTGAAGCACGCGGTACTCGACGGGTGTCAAATCGCCGAGTGAGTCGTGCGGTAAGACTTCGTTGTAATCCGCCATCCAGGCCTCCGTCCGTTCCTGGGCCTCATCCAGGGTCTTGAACACGTACATGTCCAGCACGCTTCCCGATAGCTGCGGTTCAGCCGCTCGATGAAGGCGTTCTGCATCGAGCGGCCGGGCTGGATGAACCCCAGTTCCACACCATGCTGCTGCGCCCAGTCGGCCAGCGCCCCAGCGATGAACTCCGGGCCGTTGTCCATCCGTATTCTCGCCGGATAGCCACGCCAGGCGGCGATCCGTTCCAGCACCCGAACCACCCGCGCCGCAGGCAGGTTCAGATCGATCTCGATGACCAGCACTTCGCGGTTGAAGTCGTCGGCCACGTTGAAGGTGCGAAACCGCCGGCCGCACCACAACGCATCGCTCATGAAGTCCATCGACCAGCTGCGATTGACCTCGTTTGGCACCGCCAGCGGCGCCGGGTCGCGTGGCGGCAAACGCTTTTTGCCCAGCCGCCGTCGGTTCAACCCTAGCGCACAGTACACACGGTGCACGCGTTTGTGGTTCCAGTCATGTCCGCGCCGCCGGATAAGCTTGTAGTACTTGCTGAACCCCCTATCCGGAAAGCGCTCTGCCAGTTCCTGCAGCACGGCGATGATCGCTTCATCGCCCTGTTCGCGGCGTTGGTAGGCCAAGACTGAGCGGGACAAGGCAACCGCCCGGCAGGCGGCACGCTGGCTCAGGCCCTGCTGCTGCAACTGCACGGCGACCCAGCGTTTCTCGTCGGGGGTCAGCGCTTTAAATCCAGGACGTCCTTGATCGTACGGTTTTCCAGGCTCAGATCGGCGACCATCAGCTTGAGCTTGCGGTTCTCTCCTCCAGCTCGCACAGTCGCTTGATGTCGGACGTCTCCATGCCACCAAACTTCGATTTCCACTGGTAGTAGGTGGCATCGCTGATGCCATGCTCACGGCAGACGTCCTTGACGTGCCTGCCGCTCTCCACTTCCTTCAATATCCCGATGTCTGACTTTCACTGAACCTGTTCTTGCGCATCTCGGCCCCCTTGGCAATATAGTGTGCCCGAGACCTCCAGTTATGCGTGGACCGATTTTAGGGGAGGGTTACAAGCAGCCGCGCCCAGGGTACGACGGCATCCATTTTCAGCAGAAATTTCTCGCGCCGGGTCTGCTTGGGCTTCTTCACAAAGTAGGTCGAAGCAAGGCTCAATTGTTTCATGCGGCAGTCACCGATAACAAGGTATGGCTGGATTCTAAAACGCGGGGGACTTGTTCGGGGCTTCCTTATCACGCTTATGAATCTTACTTGCCCCAACCATTAATCGGTTCTAAATCAAAAGCCATACAGATTCGTTTTTGCGTCGACTCTAACGGAACCGTGCTGTGCCAAAAGTACCCAGGAAACATAATGAAGTCACCTACGACCGGTTCGTAGCTGACTGTGATTGGATTTCGTAATTTGTGCATTCCTGCCTCACCACGACCAAACTCAATCCATCCCGCTTTCTCCGTGGCTTGACTTTTAAAGTCTTCAGGCAACTGCACGTAAAATGCTCCGCCCACCCAGCTTTTTGGGTGGATATGCGGGGCAGCATAGCCACTAAATGTGGTCACAACCGCCCACGACTTAACTCTGTAACTCGTTGGCCTGGAGGTATGGATGGGATGATTGGGATCAATTGCAGATAACCGGAAGATATATTCATCCACAGCACTGCAGATCATTTTTTCTACTTTCGCGCCAAGTTCCCTGTTGGTTTTAAATAGCACTTCATAACCAGTATGATAGCCATTTATTGCCCCCAAATAATCACCTCTATTTTTGGCCAAATTTGGGTGGTTTAGGATATGGCGCGCCAAGTATTTACAAAATTGCCCCATACTTTTAAACGAAGCAGGGCATTTTCCGTGAATTCGCTGCACAAGCTTTTCCGTATCAAAGAGATACGACAGCTCATCCCGTCTGTCAAGCTCGGCAAGCGCAACGCACTTCAAGGCAAACCCCCTAGTGTATGCGGGCTCAGCTTTTAGAGAATCTTCACAGGCCTTTAATGCAGCATCCGGATTGGATAATGCTAAATGGATCTTGGCCAATTCCGAATGTGCATGTGGGTTATTAGGCTGAATTTCCAGATATTTATGGATGATGCCCTTCGCTTGGGCCGGAAGGCCCCTTGCGAGATAAATTTCACCCAAATTTCTTGCCGAGTCCCAGCAGGATGGGTTCAATTTCAAAGCATTGACGAAACAC
The DNA here is from genome assembly GCA_016195805.1 of Hydrogenophilales bacterium. Classification (GTDB taxonomy): domain Bacteria; phylum Pseudomonadota; class Gammaproteobacteria; order Burkholderiales; family Thiobacillaceae; genus Thiobacillus. Next base: position 52,951 of record JACPYT010000005.1, on the reverse strand, counting down.
GTCGCTGCTTCATTGTTCTCACTTAATTCCTTATATGCAAAGCCAAGTTGAAGGTAACAAGTATGTTTCTGAGCACCCAGGTCGAGCGCGCGCCCTAAAAATTGGACAGCCTGGTTATGTTGCTTGCAGAGGCGAAATATATTACCAATCTCCAGCATCAACTGCGCGTTATCTGGTGCGATCTCGGCAATCTTCTGGAGATGGATCAGCCCTTTTTCCAGATGCCCCAGTTGAACTTCACATTTCCCCATTAGGTGTATGGCACTAATATTGTCGGGGTTCCTTTTGAGAATGCTCTCGCAAACCTCCCTAGAGCGGAGATAACGGCTCTTTTTAAAGAGATCGAATGCCTCTAATAATGCGTTGCCTTGATTCACCTTCCCTCCGGTCAATTATGCCGCTGACATTGCGAGACACACGCCTCACAAGTCCGCTACTGTCAACTATTATTGCCCGCGCCCTGATATGTGATTTTTCTGAAGAAGGCTACTGATATAAGCTCTCGCGTTCGGATTTGGCGCATTATCCATTAATGCCATTAGTAACTTTCGCGAAAACTCAATATGCCCTGATTTCTGATAACGCGCTGCTCGATCAATAATGTCTTGACCCAATTGACTTCTAAGCGATGGATGATGATTGATTTTTATGGGCTGCTTGAACACTCTATCTTTACCTGAGCCCCTGTAATTCCAGGACTCAGGCAAAATCTCAAAATTCAGTCCGAGTTTATTAACTTCAGGACTCAACAACTGAACCATACTGAGCTGATCCATAAACAACAATTCCCTACGTAGCTCTTGATCATCAATATTGGGCAGGCAATCCACAGGGGGCACTTCATCTAGGTTAGCGAGGTCAAAATGTGATGTGGTCAGGGTTTTCCATTCATCAAAAAGACGGACCACATTCGCCGACTTTTTATAAAGAATGACGCCTACATTAAACATGGGATGACCATAATGGGACGCAGACACACTTGCGTCCATTTGGCACTCTGCCATAGCGATATCGATGGTATCGAGCTTCTTATAAAGCCCAATGACCTCCATTGTCTGAATTCTGGTATCGGTATCAATATGGAGTGTGCGTTCATACGGTGATTCGATGAGGCATTTTATTCTATCGAGTTGCCCGTCTGCCCAGCGCGACCTGTAATTGGTTTGTGTTGTAATGGATACGACCTTGTCGAAGCAGTGACCCTTACAAAAAACCGAATCGACCAAATCAGTAAACAAAGTGATTGGCAGATTCGGCATCAAATCTTTCGCACTATGGGCTGAGAGAAAGGCCTCAGCCACATAGTGCTCTTTTCTTGTGGCAACATAAACAATGCCCGTCTGATCCGTCATCTCATTGGTCTCCACGTAAGTTGTATTCAGAATGTTGCTTAGCGACGCCACGAAAAATTCAATTATATCCACGCCTCTTGTAAATCTCCCTGAACATGGGCCCCAGCGTTTCCCATTTCATGTCCTCCCTGAACAAGGCAATCATCTTCGTGCGCATGTTGTCCATGATCCGCTGCTGATCGGCGGTCAGCGTCTGGCCTGCAAGCGCCATGCATCATGGAACGCTGCATCATGGCATCGACCATGCCCCATGGTGCCGTCAAGCAGTTTTTGGGACTGCGTGATGCTGAGCTGCTCTCGTACGGAGGTTTCGCTGGCTGGAGCTTCCGCCGCGATTGCAGGGCACATGGCGAAATAGGCAAGCAGGATGAAATAGCGCAAATTAATCATGATTCTCCTCATTGGTTTTCTCGATTGAGTGGGGGCATGCCCATATACGAGGGTTGGAACATTATGCCCAGGTGGCGACGCTCAGCGCTCAAGCGTGACGACGTGTGCCTGGTCTTGCTGTCGACGGGTCCGGGGCCGAACCGTTCGGCAATCGCTGCGGCTGCGAGGTCGGTTGCTTCGCCTAGCCGGGACGCGTCGCGCGCCTCGATTTCGTTGCGCAGAGGCGTCCCTTCGCAGTAGGCGAGCGCGGGGATTCGCGGAGACGTCGCCCTGCTTCGCCTGGCAACGGTATGGACGTGTGGAGGGGAGGTAAAGCCAGCGCACTGAAGATCGTGCTCAACGCGGGCGAGGTCGTGGTAGCCATGCGGCGTGCGGGCCAGGAAGCGTGGGGGATCCTGGGGAAAGAGTGACTCGAGGGCAGCCGTCACCGTATGGGCGAATTCGTTTTCCTCTATTCGATCCCAGACGTTGAACAGCAACACACCGCCTGGCCTGAGCACCCGGCGTGCCTCCGAGTACACCTGCGGCTTGTCGGGAATGAACATGACCCCGAACTGGCATACCACGGCGTCAAACTGCGCGTCTTCGAAAGGCAGTTGCATGGCGTCCGCCTGACGCCACGCAACCGGGCGGCTCGTACCGATCTCGGCAGCCATGTGCAGCATGGGCCGATTCAAGTCCGTGGCGACGATTGCGACGTCTTCCGGCAGCACGGACGCCAGCTGGCGGGTGACGACACCCGTTCCGGCGGCAATTTCGAGCACGCGCGAGAGGGGGCGCGAAGCCAGACGGCTTGCGAGGTCTTCGGCGTACGACTGGAAGATCAGCGGGACGAGATGCTCTTCATAAAGCCTGGGGATCGAGCCGGAAAAGGTCTTGTCGGATTCAGGGCTGCCCATCGCCGCCTCCTAAGAATGGTCCTTCATGATTGGGTACGCAAAGGCCGCGAAGCGTGCCTTATAGCGCCGCCAGGGTCTTGATGTGCGCGGCCACGCTGCGTCCCAGGGAACTGAGGTCGTAGCCGCCTTCGAGCACGGACACGATGCGCCCGCCGGCATGGCGTGCGGCCACGTCCATGACCTGCCCGGTGATCCAGGCGTAATCCGCTTCCACCAGGCCGAACTGCGCCATGTCGTCCTCGCGGTGGCCGTCGAAGCCGGCGGAGAAGAACAGCATCTGCGGGCGGAAGGCTTCCAGGCGCGGCAGGATCAGATTGGTGAAGGCTTCGCGGTAGGCCGTGCCGGTGGTGCCGGCGGGCAGCGGCACGTTGACGATGTGGTCGCTGACGGTGTCGGCGCCGCGGAAGGGATAGTAGGGATGCTGGAAAGTGGAGCACAGCATCAGGCGTGGCTCGTCGCGGAAGATGTCCTCGGTGCCATTGCCGTGGTGGACGTCGAAATCGACGATGGCGACCCGTTCCAGGCCGTGCTCCTCGAGTGCGTGCGCGGCGGCCACGGCGACATTGTTGAAGAGGCAGAAACCCATGGCCTGGTTGCGGGTGGCGTGGTGCCCGGGCGGGCGGCAGGCGACGAAGGCGTTGGTCACCTCGCCGCGCAGCACCCGGTCGACTGCCATCACGGCGCCGCCGGCCGCGTGCCAGGCGGCTTCCAGGGTGTGCGGGTTCATGCTGGTGTCGGGGTCGAGTTCGCGCAGGCCTTCGCTGGGCGAGGCGGCTTCGACGAAGTCGATGTAGGCCGCGTCATGCACCCGCAGCAGCTGGCTGCGCTGCACCCGGGTGGCTTCCAGATGGATCAGGTGATCGAACAGGTGGGCGGCGTGCAGCCGGTCGTCGATGGCGCGCAGGCGTGCGGGGCTTTCCGGATGCCAGCTGCCCATGTCGTGCAGGAGGTAGCTGGGGTGGGTGATGTAGGCAGTTTGCATGGCACGGCAAAGGAGGCAATGGCAGAACTATAGCCCGGCTGGTTGGCGCTGTAACAAGGGATGGCCTAGGATAGGCTGTCGCCGGCCCGAACGGATCCCTTTCAGCGTTGCCATGCCCCAACATTATCTGCACCCGCTTTTCAATGCCCGCTCGGTGGCGGTCTTCGGCGCCAGCGAACGCGAGGACTCGGTCGCCGGCACCCTGTTCCGCAACCTGCGCCATGCCGGCTACCAGGGCGAGGTCTACCCAGTCAATCCCAAACACGAGACGGTATTCGGTGCGCGCTGCTACGCCTCGGCCAGCGCATTGCCGGCCGTGCCGGAACTGGCCCTGATCGCCACGCCGGCGGCGACCGTGGCGCAGATCATGGAGGAATGCGGGCAGCGCGGCATCCGCCATGCTATCGTGCTGTCCGCCGGTTTTCGCGAGGTGGGCGAGCAGGGTGCGGCGTTGGAAGCGGCCCTGGTGGCGGTGGCGAAGCAGCATGACATCCGCTTCATCGGGCCCAACTGTCTGGGTATCCAGCGGCCGTCCATCGGGCTGAATGCCACCTTCAGCCAGGGCGTCACGCAGGCGGGCGATCTTGCGCTGGTGTCGCAGTCCGGCGCGCTGTGCACGGCCATGCTGGACTGGGCGGAAACCAACGGCGTCGGTTTTTCCAGCGTGATCTCCACCGGCGCGTCGGCCGACCTGGATTTCGGCGAGATTCTCGACTACCTCGCTTTCGACACGCAGACCAAGGGCATCCTGCTCTACATCGAGGGCATTCGCGACGCGCGCCGCTTCATGAGCGCGCTGCGCGCGACCGCCCGCTTCAAGCCCATCGTCATGGTCAAGGTGGGACGCCACGCGACGGGTGCCCGCGCGGTGCTGTCGCACACCGGCGCGCTGGTCGGCTCGGATGCGGTGTTCGACGCGCTGGTGCGGCGCGCCGGCGTGGTGCGGGTCAATACCATCCTGCAGCTGTTCGCGTCGGCGCGAGCCCTGGCCACCCACATCCAGCCCACCGGCAACCGCCTTGCCATCGTCACCAACGGCGGCGGCCCCGGCGTCATGGCGACCGATCTCGCGGTGGACATGGGCGTGCGCATGGCCGAGCTGTCGCCGGAAACGATCGCGACGCTCAACGGCGTGTTGCCGTCCAACTGGTCGCAGGCCAATCCGCTCGACATCATCGGCGATGCCACCGCAGAGCGCTATCGCGCGGCGGTGGCCGCCTGCCTTGCCGACGACAACGTCGACGGCGTGCTGACGATGCTGACGCCGCAGGCGATGACCCGCCCGACCGAAGCGGCCCAGGCGGTGGTGGACGTGGCGAAGACATCGAGGAAGCCGGTGCTGACCTGCTGGATGGGCGAGGCGCAGGTGCGCGAGGGCCGCGGCCTGTTCAAGCAGGCCGGGATTCCCTACTTCACCACGCCGGAGCCGGCGGTCGAGGTGTTTTCCTTCCTTTCGGCTTTTTATGAAAACCAGCGCCAGCTGATGCAGACCCCGGGACCGCTGTCGCAGCAGGCCGAGCCGGACGTCGAAGGCGCGCGCCTGATCATCGAGAGCGCGCTGGCGCATGGCCGCCATCTGCTCAACGAAGTGGAGTCGAAGGCATTGCTGTCGGCGTTCCACATTCCGATCGCGCAGACCCTGATCGCGCGCGATCCCATGGAAGCGATGCTGATGGCGCAGCAGATGGGCTTCCCGGTGGCGATGAAAATCAACTCGCCGGACATCACCCACAAGTCCGACGTCAACGGCGTGCGCCTGGGGCTGTCCAGCGGTCAGGCGGTACGCTCCGCCTTCGGCGAGATGCTGGCCGACATCAGGCGCCTGCGCCCCGATGCCACCCTCGACGGCATCGTCATCGAGCCCATGGCGGCGCGTCCGCATGCGCGCGAAGTGCTGCTGGGCATGACCTCGGACCCGGTGCTGGGACCGGTGATCGTGTTCGGCGCCGGCGGCGTCGACGTCGAGGCCCTGCAGGATCGCGCCGTCACCCTGCCGCCGCTCAACCGCTATCTGGCGCACGACCTGATCCGGCGGACCCGCGTCGCGACCGTGCTGGGGCCGTTCCGCAACCGCCCGCCGGTCAACATGGATGTGCTGGAGAACGTGCTGCTGCGGCTGTCGGAAATGGTCTGCGAACTGCCGTGGCTGGCGGAAATCGACATCAACCCCCTGCTGGTGGACGAACATGGCGCGCTGGCGCTGGATGCGCGCATCGTCATCGCGCCGCGCGTGCCGACGGCCGACCGCTATGGTCACATGGCGATCCATCCCTACCCCGCGCATCTGGTGACGCACTGGCAGTTGCCCGGCGGCAACGATGTCATCATTCGCCCGATCCGTCCGGAAGACGCCGAGCTGACCCAGGGCTTCGTGAAGAGCCTGTCCGAGGAGTCCAGGTATTTCCGCTTCATGGATGCGGTGAGCGAACTTTCGCCGGTCGCGCTGGCGCGCCTGACCCAGATCGATTACACGCGCGAAATGGCGCTGCTGGCGTTGACCGAGGTCGACGGCAGGGACGTGGAACTGGGCGTGGCGCGCTATGCCATCAACCCCGATGGCGAATCCTGCGAATTCGCCCTGGTGGTCAACGATCAGTGGCAGAAGCAGGGCATCGGCCACAAGCTCATGGACGTGCTGATGGACGTGGCGCGCACCAAGGATTTGAAGGTGATGGAAGGCGAAGTGCTGAAAACCAACCGCCCCATGCTGAAGCTGGCGGAGGCACTGGGTTTTCGCATCGAACCGCACCCCGAGGACGAGTCGGTGCGCAAGGTTTCGCGCGCGTTGTAACGCGCGCCGGGCTCAGTGGATGTGCTGCCGGGTGCAGATCCGGTTGCGGCCGGCTTCCTTGGCGGCATAGAGTCCCTGGTCGGCCACGCTCACCAGCGCGTCCATGTCCGCAATGTCGGGTTCGCGTGTCGCCACGCCGATGCTGACCGTAAGGGTTTTCTCCGTTTCCCCGATGGCAATCCGTTTCGCGCTGAGGCTGGCACGCAGGCGTTCGGCCGACTGCATCGCGGACTTGAGATCGGTGTTGGGGCAAATGACCAGGAACTCCTCGCCGCCGATGCGGCATACGCTGTCTTCGCGCCGTGCCGTGGCGCGCAGGATGGCCGCAGCCTCGCGCAACACGCTGTCGCCGGCGGCGTGGCCGTAGGTGTCGTTGATGTGCTTGAAATGATCGATGTCGACCACCATCACCGAAAGCGGAAACACCGTGCGCGAAGCGGCGCTCCACGCCTGTTCGAGCTGATCCATGGCCGAGCGGCGGTTGGGCAGTCCGGTCAGCAGATCGGTCAGCGCAGCGTTGGCCAGCCGCCGGTTGGCCACGGCGAGCTCGGCTGCGATCTGGCGCAGCTGGGTGCGGTCCTTTTCCCAGGCGGCCTGCAGCTGAACCAGGCGCTGTGCGGCACGCAGCCGGGTGCGCAGGCCCTTGGCGCTGAGGGTGCTGGGCACGTAGCCGTCGGCGCCCGCTTCATAGGCGCGGCTCAGATGGTCCTCGTTGTGGTCGTCGGCCATCAGCAGGATATGCATGCGGCGGCCTTCGTCGGTTGCGCGCAGGGCCTGGCACAACTCCTGGCCGTCGAGTAGCGGCAGGTCGTAATGCGCGATGATGACGTGCGGCAGCACCTCCATGACCAGTGCCAGGGCGGTGTTGCCGTTGTCGGCCGGATACACGATGTGGCTGCTGTCCTCGACCAGCAGGGCCATCGTTTTACGGCGGGTGAAGGCGTTGCCGTCGGCCACCACGATGCGCAGCGCCGCCTCGCATTCCGGGTCGGCATCCTCGGCTTCGTTGTGGCCGTGCAGGATTTCGGCAAACGGCGGCAGCGAAGCCGCCGGAATCCTCAACAATTCGCCCCATTCCCGCCAGCTGGCGAGCACTTCGTCGATCAGTTTGCCGGCCTGCTCGGCCGAGATGTCGAGTTCGACTGCTTGCGTGACCCAGTCCCTGGCCAAGGCCTGCCGGGCGGCGGCATGGGCCAGTCCGAAATCGGCCACTCGGTGCGACAGGCGCAGCATCAGCGTCATGCTGTGCGAGCGTGAATCCTGGGGATGGCCGGGGTGATTGGGATCTTCATAGTGGGAGAGGGGGCCGGTGAAGACCCTGGGAATGCCCCAGTCGGCCATCATGATGAGGCCCAGTTCGCCGTGATCGGTTTCCAGGCGGGCCCGCTCGTGGGCGAAGAGGGGCTGGGCGGAATCGGCATGGTATGCGTTCAGTACCGCGCTGTATTCATCCGGATAGGCGGTCGCCAGGGCCAGTTGCCCCACCTGCGCCAACAGGCCGCAGACGAACAGTTCGTCTGCGGCGGCTACCCGTACCTGCTGTCCCAGCGCCTGCATGGTCAAGCCCATCAGCAAGGAATGCGACCAGTAGGCCTGGTAATCGAACGCTTCGCAGGTACCGTTGCGGTACTGGTCAAGCAGAGAAAAGCCCAGTGCCAGATGACGCACGGTCGCCATGCCTTGGCGCACCACGGCTTCCTGCACCGATACCACCGGGCGCGTGATGTGGGAAACGGCGTTGGCGAGCTTGATCAGCCGCCCGGACAGGGCGGGATCGGTCTGCACCACGCGCGCGATTTCGCCCAGGGTCGCGTTCTCGCGGCGGGACAACTCAAGGACGGCCAGTGCCACCCCGCGCGGCGTAGGAAGTTGGCCGCTGATCTTGAGTTGCTCTAACTGGGGTGTCATCAATCAACCTGTTGCATCTAAAGTGGATAAATCCCCGTTTGCCCTGCACGAATCCCGGGCGCACCCGGGCGCGCGGTTTTCCGGACGGGCAAACGGTGGGAAGGATGGGGGGCCTCAGTCGGCTCCTACATCAGGGTTATCGTCAGAATTTCGACAAAATTAACCCCCAGCCGGCGTGGGGGCAGGAAGCGTGTGCCAGCGGCTCAGGATTCGCCGAGGATGTGATCGAGGCAACGCAGATAGGCGGCAGAGTCGAACGTGGTCTGATAGCGCTGCACCTGCCAGATCATCTCGGCCAGGCAGTCCATCACCGCGTGCTGGGCGTCCATCGCATTGCCCTGCCGTTTCAGCAGGCGCTGGTAGCGTTCGCGTATCCCGGGTGGCTGGTCGACCGACAGCTGTTCGGCGATTGCCAGATGCATGGAAAGGTGCAGAAAAGGATTGGTTTCGCCCTGTTCGGGAAGATAATCCCGCTCCCTGTAGCGATCGGGCTGATCGAGCAGGGCGTGGTACTCGGGATGCGCCAGCACGGCGTCGAGTGCCGGCTGCTCCGCCCCCGCCAGCGGTTGCCCGCTGCGGTATTTCGCCCAGACGTCGAAGAAGAACTGGCGAACCTGGTCGCGGCTGGGATTGAACATCAACCGGTGGGAAGCAGCTTGCCCTTGTATTCGCACAGATCGGAAATGATGCATTCGCCGCATTTCGGCTTGCGTGCCTGGCATACGTAGCGTCCGTGCAGGATCAGCCAGTGATGCGCGTCGATGCGGAATTCCGCAGGGATGGTCTTGAGCAGCTTCTTTTCCACTTCCAGCACCGTCTTGCCGGGCGCCAGCCCGGTGCGATTGGCGACACGGAAGATGTGGGTGTCGACCGCCATCGTCGGCTGGCCGAAGGCGGTATTGAGGATCACGTTCGCGGTCTTGCGACCCACGCCGGGCAATGCCTCGAGCGCGGCGCGCTCGGCCGGAACCTGGCTGTCATGCAGTTCGACCAGCATCCGGCAAGCGGCGATGAGGTGCTTGGCCTTGCTCTTGTAGAGCCCGATGGTCTTGATGTAGTCGGCGAGCCTGGCTTCCCCCAGCGCATGGATCGCCGCGGGCGTGTTGGCCACCGGAAACAGTCTGCGCGTCGCCAGGTTCACCCCCTTGTCGGTGGCTTGCGCCGACAGCACCACCGCCACCAGCAGTTCGAACGGCGTTTTGTACTCGAGCTCGGTGGTGGGATGCGGGTTGGCCGCGCGCAGGCGGCTGAAGATCTCGTGGCGCTTGGCGTTGTTCATCGTGCGCAGGTCATTGTTCGGCCAGGCGCTTTTTCAGCGCCCGTTTTTCGGCCTGCCGTCTGGCGCGCGCCGTTTTTTCGTGTTCGCCCGCCTTGCGGGCAATCGCCAGCGCGACAAACGGATTGCGCGGTTTAGGGACGCGTTTCTTCAGCGGCGGCTTCATGCCGCAACCGGGACGGCCATGCGGGCGCGTTGGGCGACGCGCGCCTTGTTCCAGTTGTTGGCGGCGATCAGGAGGCCCAGCCCGAGGAAGGCGCCGGGCGGAAGAATCGCCAGCAAGAAACCCCGATAGTTGGGCAGCACGTGCAGAACGAAGCCTTTCGCCGATTCGCCGAGGGCGAGGTCGACGCCCGAGAGCAGCGTGCCCGTGCCGACCAGTTCGCGGATCGAGCCGAGTACCACCAGCACCATGGTCAGTCCCAATCCCATCGCCAGGCCATCGATCGCGCTATGCAGCGGGTGATTCTTGGCGGCGAACGCGTCGGCGCGCGCCAGCACGATGCAGTTGGTGACGATGAGCGGTATGAAAATCCCCAGTACCTTGTGGAGCGGCTGCACAAACGCATTCATTGCCAGGTCGATCACCGTGACCAGCGCGGCGATGATGAGGATGAACACGGGGATGCGGATTTCGTTCGGCACGAAATTGCGGATGCTCGACACCGCGCCGCTCGATGCGGCCATCACCAGAGCCGTCGCGATCCCCAACGACAGCGCGTTGACTACATTGTTGCTGATTGCCAGCAAGGGACACATGCCGAGCAGCTGCACCAGACCGGTGTTCTGCTTGATGATGCCGTTGTGGAATAGGCTGCGAAGTTCATCCAGTGTGATCATGCGTTCTTCTCCTTCGCGGCAGGCGGGGCGGCAAAAGCCGCGCGGTGCCGCGCAAAATAATCGAGCGCGCTCTTGACCGCCTTGACCACCGCGCGCGGGGTGATGGTGGCGCCGGCCCGGGCGTCGAATGCGCCGCCGTCCTTGGCGACTTTCCAGCGCTTGGCCTCTGGGTTGGTGAGCGACTTGCCGGAAAATTGATCGATCCACGGACTCTTGGCGCGATCGATGTAGTCGCCCAGGCCCGGTGTTTCGTGGTGGGCCGTGACGCGCACGCCGGTCACGGTGCCGTTGGCATCGATCCCGATCAACAGGTCGATGTCGCCGCTGTAGCCATCCGGTGCGATGGCCTCCAGCACCACGCCGCTGAACGTCCCGCCACGACGCGCCAGCCAGAGCGCCGAGGACTGGCGCGTGCCCAGCAGGTCGTCGGGCGGCACGCTTTGCTGGCTGGCCAGCAGATCGTTGTCGTACAGCGTGGCAGGCAGCACCTGACTGAGGAGCGCGCGCTTTTCGGCCAGTTGGCCGCGGGTGATGGTTGGCTCGGTGCGGTTGTGGGTAAACGCCAGGATGGCGGTGCCGACGAGCGCAAACACGAACAGGATCGTGCCGGTGCGCAGCGCATTTTTCAGGGCGATCTGCGTCTGCGGAGTCATGCCGGCGGTTCCTTGGCTTTGCGTGCGCCGCCGTAGATGCGCGGTTGGGTGTATTGGTCGATCAGGGGCACGCACAGGTTCATCAGCAGGATGGCGAAGGCCACGCCATCGGGGAAACCGCCCCAGGTACGGATGGCCATGGTGAGAAAGCCTGCGCTCAGGCCGAAGATCAGCTTGCCGCGCGGCGTCGTCGCGCCCGACACCGGGTCGGTGGCGATGAAGAAGGCGCCCAGCATCACCGACGGTGCAAACAGATGGAACCACGGCGGGCCGAAGCGCCCGGCGTCGTAGAAATGCAGGAAGCCGGCGGTGAGCCACACGCCGGCCAGAAAGGTGAGCGGCACGTGCCAGCTGATGATGCGCAAGGCCCACAGCAGCAGTCCGCCCAGCAGAAACGCCGCCGCCAGCCATTCGAAACCGGTGCCGCCGAAGCGGCCGAAGATCGGCGCGGTCATGACCTCGTCCACCGTCAGCTGTCGCAGCAGGCCGGTACGCAAGGAGTCGAGCGGGGTGGCCATGGTGACGGCGTCGAGCGTGCTCTTGGGCACGTCATCGCCAAAAATCACGCTTGTGCTCTGGGCCAGCGTGAGGGGGGCGGAGCTCAGTTCGAGGGGGCCCGCCCAGTGCGTCATCTGCACCGGAAACGACACGATCAACACCGCGTAGCCCACCATCGCGGGGTTGAAGATGTTCTGCCCCAGCCCACCGTACAGATGCTTGGCCACCACGATGGCGAACAGCGTGCCGGTGATGATCAGCCACCACGGCGCCAGCGAAGGCAAGGACAGCGCCAGCAGCCAGGCGGTGACGATGGCGGACAGATCCAGGAGGAAAGGCTGGACCGGATAGCCGCGCACCTTCAGCATCGCCGCTTCGGCCGCCAGCGCGGTGACGGTGGCGAGCGACAGCGTGACGAGGATGCCCGGCCCGAACAGCCAGACGTAGGTCGCAATGGCGGGCAGCAGCGCTGCCAGCACCCAGGCCATGATCTGGGTGACGCTGCTGCGGTCGAGGATGAAAGGGGAGGGCATCAGGTGTTCTTCTCTTCGGATTCCAGCGGCTGGCGCGCCAGTTCGCGGATTTTAGCCCTGCGCGCCTCGATTTCATCGATCTGCTGCAGCTGCTCGGGCGTCAGGTGGTCGACGTTTTTTGGCGCGGCGTCGGATTTCTTCGCCTGCGCGCGCGCCAGCGCCGCGGCGATCAGCGCCTTCTTGGCGTCGGCATCGCTGGGGGCGGCACCGACAACCGCGGGTTCCGCGGCGAGTTCGGCCCGTTTGGCCTGTGCCTTGGCGGCGAGTTTCTCGGCCTTTTCCGTTTTCTCGCGTTCCTGGCGGAACTGGCGGAACTCGTGGCGCTCGCGTGCCAGGTCGGCAGCGCGTTTGTCTTTTTCGTGCGCCCAGATTTCGCTCTTGGCGTAGCGGTAGAAATCGACCAGCGGGATGTGGCTGGGACAGACGTAGCTGCAGCAGCCGCATTCGATGCAGTCGAACAGGTGGTATTCCTGAGCGCGGCCGAAGTCGCCCGCCTTGGCGAAGCGGAACAGTTCCTGCGGCTGCAGTTCGGCCGGGCAGGCGTCGGCGCAGCGGGTGCAGCGGATGCACGGCAGCGCTTTCGGCAGCGGCGGGAACAGTTCCTTCGATTCCACCAGGAGGCAGTTGGTGGCCTTGACCACCGGCGCATCGAGCGTCGGCATCGGCATGCCCATCATCGGGCCGCCCATCAGCACGCCGGTGGTGCCGTCGCGGTCGCCCGCCAGCGTGATCAGCGTGTGCATCGGCGTGCCGATCAGCACCTCGAAGTTCTGCGGGCGCAGCACGTGTCCGGTGACGGTGACCAGCCGCGAAATCAGCGGCTCGCCATGATGCACCGCGCGCGCCAGCGCATAGGCGGTGCCGACGTTGAACACCTGCAGGCCGACGTCGGTGGAGCGCTTGCCGGAGGGCACCTGCTTGCCGGTGAGAATCTCGGTCATCTGCTTGGCGCCGCCGCTCGGATAGAGCGTCGGCACGGCGATGATTTCCACGGCAAAGTCCAGCTTCGCGGCAGCGGAGCGCATTGAATCCAGCGCTTCGGGTTTGTTGTCCTCGATGCCGACGAGGATTTCGGTGCTGCCCATCATGTGGCGCATCACCGCCATGCCCTGCAGGATTTCGTCGGCATGATGGCGCATCAGCACGTCATCGCAGGTGATCCACGGCTCGCATTCGCCGCCGTTGATGATCAGCGTGGGGCAGTGGCCGGAGGCGCCGGGGTTGAGCTTGGCGCCGGTGGGGAACACCGCGCCGCCGAGGCCGGCCAGCCCCAGGTCGCGTAGTTTCGTGCGCAGGTCGGCCGGTGCCATCGCCCGGTAATCGAGCGGCGCGTGCGCGATCCATTCGTCGCGGCCGTCGGTTTCGATCGTGATGCACAAGTCGGGCAGGCCGGAGACATGCGGGACCGGCTGCAGGTCGATGGCGGTGACGGTACCCGAACTGGAGGCATGGACCGCCGTCGAGATGGGGCCGTCGGCCGCGGCAATCATCTGGCCTTTCAGAACCCGCTCGCCGACTTCGACCACCGGCTTGGCCGGATTGCCGATGTGCTGGCGCAGCGGGATGACCAGTTTCCGGGGCAGCGGGGCAGCGTGGATCGGGCGGCCGTTCGATTCCGCCTTGTGCTCGGGCGGGTGCACCCCGCCCTTGAATTTGAACAGTTCGCGACTCATGGGGTTTCCTACGCGACGCGCTTCAGTTCAATCACCGGATGCTTCCACTTCCAGTGCGGCAGATCCTCGGCGATGGGCACCATCGAGATGCAGTCGACCGGGCACGGCGGCAGGCACAGTTCGCAGCCGGTGCATTCGGCGGCGATGATGGTATGCATCTGCTTGGCGGCGCCGGAAATCGCGTCGACCGGGCAGGCCTGGATGCACAGGGTGCAACCGATGCAGGTGTTCTCGTCGATGAAGGCGACCGATTTCGGCTTGGGCGTGCCGTGGGTTTCGTCCAGCGATTTGGGATCGATTCCCAGCAGATCGGCCAGCTTCTTCACCCCCTCCTCGCCGCCCGGGGGGCACTGGTTGATGTCGGCCTCGCCCTTGGCGATCGCCTCGGCATAGGGCCGGCAGCCGGGGAAACCGCACTGGCCGCACTGCGTCTGCGGCAGGATGGCGTCGATCTTTTCCGCCAGCGGATTGCCTTCCACCTTGAAGCGGATCGCCGACCAGCCCAGTATCAGGCCGGTCACGACGGCGATGCCGACCATCACCAGAATGGCAGCGAGCATTATTTCACCAGTCCGGAGAAGCCCATGAAGGCCAGCGACATCAGCCCCGCAGTGATCATCGCGATGCTGGAGCCTTTGAACGGCGCGGGAATGTCACATGTTTCCAGCCGTTCGCGGATGCCGGCGAACAGGATCAGCACCAGGGTGAAGCCGAGCGCGCCGCCTGCACCGAAAAACAGCGATTCGACGAAATTGTGCTGCGCCTGCGCGTTCAGCAGCGGAATCCCCAGCACCGCGCAGTTGGTGGTGATCAGCGGCAGGTAGATGCCCAGCACCTGATACAGCACCGGGCTGGACTTCTGGATGAACATCTCGGTGAATTGCACGATCCCGGCGATTACCACGATGAAAGACAGGGTGCGCAGGTAGAACAGGTCGGGGCCGAGCAGATATTGGTTGACGAGGTAGCTTGCGCCGGACGCCAGCGTCAGTACGAAGGTCGTCGCCAGCCCCATGCCGATCGCGGCTTCCAGTTTCTTCGACACGCCCATGAAGGGGCACAGGCCAAGAATCTTGGCCATCACGATGTTGTTCACGAACACCGTGGAAATGAGGATGAGGATATAAGTTTCCAAAGCAGGCAGCCCGACGCGATGGCGCATTATCCGCCTTCAGGGGCATTGGATTCAAGCTGTTGCAGGCAGGGATATAGGGGCGGGCGTTCCAGCTCCGGTCAGCCGAGCGCCTTGCCGCTCGCCCAGAAATCGTAGCCCTTGCTCAGAAACTCGTCCCACGGCAGGTAGTGCGAGCCGTCGCACGAGAAGGTGAGGCCGACCATGCCGTTGAAGATGTTGAGCGAACCGGCACGCAGGTAGAAGGTCTCGTCCATGAAGCGCAGCGCGCGCAGGCTGTCCAGAACCGGGCGGATCTTGTCCTTGGGCACCACCGCATCGGTCGGGTAGGGGTGGCGCGGATAGATCAGGCAGGTGTCGGGATCGGTCAGCGCATGGATGTCGAGCAGGCGGTAGCGATATGGATCGTCGACCAGCCAGATGGTCGCGCGGCTGCTGGAAAAATGCAGCTTGCCGTGGAAGATGCCGCGGTCGGTCATCAGTTCCTCGATCACGCCCAGCACGGTGTCGAGGTTCAGGTCCATCTGGCTGTCGCTGCGGGTCTGGTGGAACACCGCGCCGCGGATCGCCGGGTCGCCCTTGATCTGCCGCCAGTAGGTGGGTTCGTCGTACAACTTGCCGGTGATAGGCAGATCGCGCAGGTCGAAGTCGGCGCCGACGAAACCGAGCACCCGGCCGTCGTCGTCGCGCACGATCTGAATCGCGGTGAGCGACGGCCGCTTGGCGCGCAGGCTGATGTAGGCCTGCGACAGCAGGAAGCCTTGGTTCGGCACCGCTTCGTTCATGTAGGGGCGATTGGAGCGGTCGCGCCCGTAGTCGATCTCGATCAGGCCCTCGTGGCTGGTGTTGTCGGAGAGCTGGACCGCCTGGGTGTCCATCGCATACATGTACTTGCAGGCGGGCAACTCCTTCAGCGCATGCGTCAGCGCGGCATTGAGCCCGGCGCGGCTGGGCCAGGCCCGGCTGCAGGCCTGCGCCGCCAGCGCCAGCGGCTCGCGCAGCAGATTGGCCAGGACGTCGCGTTGATGGGCGACGCTTTCAGCCAGGGTGGTGGGCGCCGGCTTGGACGCGCGATTCTGGACTGCGAACTGCATCAGCGACTTCCTTCGGGAGCGGATTGGCGCAGCGAGATCACCGGCCAGTTCCTGGCTTCGGCGTGCGCGCGCAGCGTGGGGTCGGGGTCGACGGCAACGGGGTGGCGGACTTTTTCCAGCAGCGGCAGGTCGTTGTGCGAGTCGCTGTAGAACCAGCTGGTACCGAGGCAATCCAGCCGTGTGCCATGAGCTTCGAGGAAATGCTCGAGGCGGACGACCTTGCCTTCGCGGAAGCACGGCGTGCCGGCGACTTCGCCGGTGAAACGGCCGTCGACTTCCTCGGGGTCGGTGGCGATCAGGTGCGGGACGCCGAATTCCCTGGCGATCGGGCCGGTGACGAAGCTGTTGGTGGCGGTGATGATGGCGACCAGATCGGCCTCGTTAAGGTGTTTGCTGACGAGGTCGCGCGCGGCCTGGGTGATCATCGGCTTGATGCGTGTTTCCATGTATTCGGCGTGCCAGGTATCGAGCTGTTCTCGCGTGTGGGTGGCGAGCGGACGCAGGGCAAACGCGAGGAAGGCGTAGATATCGAGCCGGCCGGCCTTGTAGTCCTCGTAGAAGGCGCGGTTCTTGGCTTCGTAGTGGGGCCCGTCGACCGCGCCCTTGGCGATGAGGAACTGGCCCCATTCATAGTCGGAGTCGCCGGCGAGCAGGGTGTTGTCGAGATCGAACAGGACGAGATTCATATCGGGTTGCACGTTACGGGATTTACGTTACAAGTATTCAGGCGCGCGGGGCCTGGCCGCGGTCGAGCCAGAATTCGCGGAGTTCGTAGGTGCCCCAGAGGGCCAGCGCGACGTGGTCTTCACGACGGACGGCACGCTCTTCCGGACTGAGTTCGTCGAGCGGCGCGGCCAGCACGTAGAAGGGGTCGAGCACTTCGTCGACGAAGGCTTCGTCTTTGCTGCCCGCGGGGAGTTCCCAGTCCTCTTCCCAGTGTTCCACCGCCAGCAGGAAGCCGGCGGCCCACAGCTGGGCATAGGGCGGGATGCCGGCCGCCTTCAGCTGTCGGACTTCGGCCGGCGGCAGTTCCGCGAGGAGGCCGTTCCAGTCCATGATCAGCGGCGACAGCGCCCGCGGGTCGGCGAGATCCTCGATCGGCGCGGCCAGCGCGCGGGCGATCTCGTTGCGGCGGCGTTCGAACAGCCCCAGAAAACGCGCCGCGTCGGCTTCGTCTTCGAATACCGCATCGAGGCCGTCGTCGCGGTCGAGCAGCACCGGGAAATATTCCTCGGGGGGGATGGCGCGCGGGCTGCAGGCCAGTGCGGTGACGAAGCCGTCCAGGCCTTCCAGCGAGACCGGCACGTCGGTGCGCTCGTCGATGAGGTCGACCAGGTCGGCCAGGGCGTCGATTTCGTCGTCGCTGAGCGGGGCGTTGCGGGATTTGGGTACGGACATGGCTTGGGCTCGGATAAGGGGCGGACCGCGCATCGCGTAAAATTGGCATATGAATTTTACCGCGCTGGGCTTGCCCGCATCACTGTTGCCCGAATCCTTTTATCTTGCCGGCTGGCTGGGCCTGGCCATCCTGTTCTGGCGCTGGCTGATGTCGGGCGACTGGCGGCGGCTGGCCGAGCCGCAGTGGCTCAACCTGTTTCTCGGCGCCACGGTGGCCGTGCTGGCACTGTGGCAGATCCGCACAGGGGTGAAACCCGGGCTGGCATTCCACCTGTACGGGCTGGCGGCGCTGACGCTGATGTTCGGTTTCTGGCGCGCCACCTTTTCTGGTGTGCTGGTCCTGGTGGCGAACGCGGCCTTCGGGCGTGCCAGCTGGGGTGCGCTGGGCATCGATGCGCTGCTGCTGGCGGCATTGCCGGCGGCGGTGAGCTGGAACGTCTACCGCTTCATCGAGCGGCGCCTGCCGAATCACTTTTTCATCTACGTACTGGGCAACGGCTTTTTCGGCGCCGCGCTGTCGGCGGCGGCGATCGGCGTGGCGACCACCGCGCTGATGGCGCTGGCCGGCGTCTACCCGCTCGATTATCTGCTCACCCAATACACGCCTTATGCCACGATCCTGCTTGGCTGGGCCGAGGCGTTCTCGACCGGCATGGCCGTGACGATGATGGCGGTCTATCGTCCGGCCTGGCTGGAAACCTTCGATGACGCCAAATACATCCAGAACAAGTAGTCCCTTGCACATCACCTATCCCGACCTGCCGGTCAGCCAGCGCCGTGACGACATCCTCGCCGCGCTGCAGCAAAACCGCGTGCTGATCCTGTGCGGCGAGACCGGCTCGGGCAAGACCACGCAGATTCCAAAAATGTGCCTGGAGGCGGGCATCCGAACGGGAAAACTGATCGGCTGCACCCAGCCGCGCCGCATCGCCGCGCGTTCGGTGGCGGCGCGCATTGCGCAGGAACTGGGCGGCGAGCTGGGTGGCCTGGTCGGCTACAAGGTGCGCTTCACCGACACCGTGCGCCACGATACCGCGATCAAGGTGATGACCGACGGCATCCTGCTGGCCGAGAGCCAGGGCGACCCGCTGCTCTCGCGCTACGACACGATCATCATCGACGAGGCGCACGAGCGCAGCCTCAACATCGACTTCCTGCTCGGCTACCTGAAGACGCTGGTGGAGAGACGTGCCGATCTCAGGGTCGTCATCACCTCGGCGACCATCGATGCCGAGCGCTTCTCGAAGCATTTCAACGACGCGCCGGTCATCGAAGTGTCGGGCCGCACCTACCCGGTGGAAATCCGCTGGCGGCCCATCGAGCGCGAGGAACCGGCCACCCCGGTCAAGAGCGAGCGCGAGAAGAAAGACAAGGACGCACCCGACCAGATCGCCGCCATCCTCGACGCCACCGACGAACTGGCGCGCGTCGGGTCCGGCGACATCCTGGTGTTCCTGCCGGGCGAACGCGAGATCCGCGACACCGCCGAGGCCCTGAGAAAACACCATCCGCCCGGCACCGAGATCCTGCCGCTGTTCTCGCGCCTGTCGGTGGCCGAGCAGGACGCGATATTCAGGCCGACTTCTGCACTACGCCGCATCGTGCTGGCCACCAACGTCGCCGAGACCTCGCTGACCGTGCCCGGCATCCGCTACGTCATCGACCCCGGCACCGCGCGGGTGAAACGCTATTCGGCGCGCAACAAGGTCGAGCAGCTGCTGATCGAAAAGGTCTCGCAGGCTTCGGCCAACCAGCGCGCCGGGCGCTGCGGCCGGGTCGCCGACGGCGTCTGCATCCGCCTGTACGACGAGGCCGATTTCGCCAACCGTCCGCGCTTCACCGATCCCGAACTGCTGCGCTCGTCGCTGGCCGGCGTCATCCTGCGCATGAAGTCGCTCGGCCTCGGCGACGTGGTGGGCTTCCCCTTCATCGACCCGCCGAGTTCGCGGCTGGTGACCGACGGCTATCAGCTGCTGGCCGAACTGCATGCGCTCGACGAGCAAGGGCAATTGACCAAGATTGGCACCAAGCTCGCGAAGCTGCCGCTCGACCCGCGCATCGCGCGCATGCTGCTGGCGGCCGAGCAGCAGCGCTGCGTCAACGAGGTGCTGATCATCGCCAGCGCGCTGTCGGTGCAGGACCCGCGCGACCGCCCGATGGAGCGCGCGCAGGCGGCTGACGAGAAGCACAAATTGTTCGCCGACGAGCGTTCCGACTTCATGGGTTGGCTCAAGCTGTGGCGCTGGTACGAGGAGCAGGTGCAGCACAAAAAGACCAACCGTCAGCTGCAGACGCTGCTGCAGGATCATTTCCTGTCGCCGCGGCGGATGCGTGAGTGGCGCGACATCCACGGCCAGCTGCATGCGCAGGTCGCCGAACTCGGCTTGCGCGAGAACGACAAGCCGGCCGGCTACGACGCCATCCACCAGGCATTGCTGACGGGGCTGCTCGGCAACATCGGCTTCAAGTCCGATGATGCCAAGGCACGCGCCAAGCCCGGCGAGGGCAACTATCAGGGTGCACGCGGCATCAAGCTGTCGATTCACCCCGGCTCGGCGCTGGCGAAGAAGGCACCGAAATGGATCATGGCCGCCGAGCTCACCGATACGGGACGGCTGCTCGCACGCACCGTAGCCGAAGTGCGGCCGGAATGGATCGAAGCTGCGGGGCGCCATCTGCTCACCCGCATGTTCATCGAGCCACACTGGGAAAAGGACGGCGCGCGCGTGGTGGCGTTCGAGCGCGTGAGCCTGTACGGCATCACCCTGGTGCCGCGGCGCAAGATCCACTACGGCCCGATCGACCCGGCGCTGTCGCGCGAGCTGTTCATCCGCGGCGCGCTGGTGGCGGGCGAATACGACACCAAGGCGCCATGGTTCGCGCACAACCGCGCGCTGATCAAGGAAATCGAAGACCTCGAGCACAAGGCCAGGAAATCCGGCGTGTGGCTGGACGAGGAGCGCATCTTCAGCGTGTTCGACGCGCGCGTGCCGGCCGGCCTGCATAACGGCGCGGCATTCGAGACATGGCGTCAGGAAGCCGAGCAAGCCAATCCGATAGTTTTATTTCTGCAGCGCGAAGACATCCTCGGCGAAGGGCTGGGCGCCGACCACACGCTGTTTCCCGAAACGATGCCGGTCGACGGCGTGGCGTGCACGCTGAAATACCGCTTCGAGCCCGGCCACGCGCTCGACGGCGTGACGCTGCGGCTGCCGCTGTACCTGCTCAACCGTATCGAAGCGGCGCAGATCGACTGGCTGGTGCCCGGCCTGATCCGGGAGAAACTCACCGCGCTGCTGAAACTGCTGCCCAAGGACAAGCGCCGTCCGCTGATTCCGCTGCCCGACACGGTCACCGCGTTTCTCGGCGTGGCGAAGCCGGGCGAGCAGACGCTGACCGAGGCGTTGACCGGATTCATCCGCAAGAAGACCGGCACCGACATCCACCCCGACGAATGGAAGGGCGAGCTGTCGGCGCACCTGAAGATGAATGTCAGCGTGATCGACGACAGCGGACAGGAACTCGCCAGCGGCCGCGATCTGGTCTTGTTGCGGCAGCAGCTTGGTGGGGCGGCGCGTATCACCTACGGCGGCGGCGCCGAGGACAGCGAATTCGAGCGCACCGGGCTCACCGAATGGAACTTCGGCGACCTGCCCGCGCAGGTGAAATTCAAGCGTGGCGGGCGCGAATTGATCGGTTATCCGGCACTGGTCGACAACGGCGAGAACGTCGACCTGCGGCTGCTCGATGCCGCCGGCGTGGCGGAGATGGAGACCCGCCGCGGCGTCGTGCGCCTGCTGCGCATTGCGCTGGCGGCGCAGTTCAAGCAGCTCGACAAGGATCTGGCGCGCGAAACCGCGCTGGCGCTGAAATTCCGCAGCTTCGGCGGCCCCGAGCAGTTGCGCGCGGCGCTCATCGACGCGATCGCTACCCGTGCGCTGCTGGGCGACGACGACACGCCGCGCAGCCACAAGGCATTCGACAAGCAGAAGGAACGCGCCAAGCCCAGAATCGCCGTGGTGAAGCAGGCGCTGCTTCGCGACGTCGCGGAAATCCTCGACCTGCACGCGCAGGTGGCATCGCGGCTCAGCGCCAAACCGCAGTTCACCGCCGTGATGCGCGACGAGTATGCGCACCTCGCCGCGTTGGTGCCGCCGGACTTCATCACCGCCACGCCCTGGGCGCACCTGAAGGACCTGCCGCGCTATTTGAAAGGCATCCTCAAGCGGCTGGAGAAGCTGCCCGCTGCCGGCGAGCGCGACGCGCGCGGCATGGCCGGCGTGCTGACGCTGCAGAACAAGGTTCTGGCGCGGTGCACGCAAGTGAAGGGCGAGATGCCCGCTGCACTGGCCGACTTCCGCTGGCAACTGGAGGAACTGCGGATATCCCTCTTTGCCCAGGAACTGAAAACCCCGTTCCCGGTATCGGTGAAGCGGCTCGACAAACTGTGGGACGAACTTGCCAGACAGCCCCTGAATTGAGTACGTTTAGTGCATGAGCGAACGCGTCTTCAACCTGCCGAACGTCATTACCCTGCTGCGCCTGGCTGCCGTGCCGGGCGTGGCGTGGCTGATCCTGCAGCAGCGCTGGGACGCCGCGTGCTGGCTGTTTCTGGCGGCCGCGGTGTCGGATGGCATCGACGGCCTGCTGGCGCGTTGGCTCAATCAGCTGACCCAGCTGGGCGCCGCGCTCGATACCGTTGCCGACAAGGCCTTGGGCGTGGTGACGCTGGTGATGCTGACGCAGGCGGGGGCGATTCCGCTGTGGGTGACGCTGGCGATTCTGCTGCGCGATACCGTCATCGTGCTGGGGGCGCTGAGTTACCGCGGGCTGGCCGGACACCTGGAAATCCACCCGACCTGGCTCGGCAAGACGCACATGTTCGCCGAATTCGTGTTGCTGGCACTGGTGCTGGGCGGACTGGCCGGGCTGCTGGCGCTGGGCGACTGGCAGCTGCCGCTGTTCGTCGGCGTGTTCGCCATCGCCGTGACATCGGGCGTGCAGTACGTGTGGATCTGGAGCGCCAAGGCACGCCGCGAACGCGAGGCGATCCGCCTCAAGCCGCATTGATTCGTTTTACTAGGGGGTATTAACGCTAATTTCACGCCCTAGAACGGCAGGGCGCTCTGACGGTCCGACTCGCAGCCGGATTTGACCCGGTACATGGCGGCGTCGGCCGCCCGGATCAGCGCGTCTTCGTCGCTGCCGTCGTCGGGGTAGAGTGCCTGGCCGATGCTGGCGTCGATCTCCAGGCGCAGATCGCCGAAGCGGGTGGTGTGCGCCAGGCTTTGTTCGATCTTGAGTGCGGCAGCAATGCAGTCCTGATTCCCCTGCACGCCTTCGAGCAACACCACGAATTCGTCTCCGCCCAGACGCGCCACCGAGTCCGATTCGCGTACGCAATCGAGCAGCCGTTGCGCCACCTCCATCAACACGGCATCGCCGACATGATGGCCGTGCCGGTCGTTGATGTCCTTGAAGCGATCCATGTCCACATACAGGATGCCCACCTTGCCGCCATAGCGGGCGGCGTGGCGGATCGCCTGTTGCAGCCGGTCGTAGAACAGCCGTCGGTTGGCCAGCCCGGTCAGCGGATCATGGGTGGCCTCTTCACGTAGCGCGGCGCGCGATTGTTCCAGCTCGGCCATCTGGTCGCGTATCTGTTGCGACTTCAGGCCGAGTTTGCGTATCGCGTACCAGGCGATCAGCAAGGCCAGCATGATGGCCGCGAGGCCGAATGCCAGCGTAAGAAAAAGCGCGCGCCGGTAAGTCTGCTGGGCCTGCTGCTGGGCGGCCTGGTTGGCGCGCTGATAGGCGTTGCGCATATCGGCCAGTTGCAGGTTGAAGGTTTCCTGGATGGGAATGGCCTCGCGTGCCAGCACCTCGCGTGCCTCGGCCTGGCGATTGGCATAGAGCAGATCGATCACGCGTTCCTGCACCGCCTGGATATGCCTGACCAGTTCGGTCTGGGCATCGAAGCTGCGTTGCTCGATGGCGGTGAATCCGAGCGAGCGTAGCGCATCACGCCCTTGCCCGACAAGAAAGCCTGCATGGTTGAAGTTCAGGAAAAGGACATCGCGTTCGAACGGGTCGTCGGCCAGGACCATGCGAAACAGGCTGTCGGTGCGGATATGCGCCGCCACCTGGGTTTGCGTGATGAGGTCGATCTTGCGATTGTGGTGCTCGACCACGACGTCGAGTTGCTCGCCCAGCGCTTCGAGCTGCAGCAGACCGTTCAGCACAAGGCCGCAGATCAGCGCGATCAGGGCGACAAAGGCAGTTAGGATGAGAGGCGAAACCCCTCTGTGCGTGGGCTTTGGATTCGTGGGGGGCGGATGCTCAGGCACGGTCGGGTGGCGAGAATACTTGCGTGGCTCTGGCGCGCTGCAAACCCAGCAGGGCATCCCGGACTTCCTCGGCGTGCCGCGCAGGATCGATATGGTCGAAGCGTGCTGCAATGCGCCCGTCCGGTGCGATGATGAATGTATGACGACGGGCAAAACGCACCAGTCCCAGGTTGAGCAGGCTGTCGTAGGCCGCGGCGGTGCGTCCGTCCGGGTCGGACAGCAAGGGAAACGGCAGTCCGTATTTGCGGGAAAACGCGGCATGCGACTGGGCGCTGTCGACGCTGACGCCCACCACGGCCGCATCGAGTTTGCCCAGCGTGCCGATGTCGTCGCGGAAACGGCAGGCTTCCCGGGTGCAAACCGGCGTGTCGTCGCGGGGGTAGAAATACAGCACCAGCCAGCGCCCGGCATAATCGCCCAGTCGATGAATCCGGCCGTTCTGGTCCGGCAAGGCAAAATCCGGCGCGGCGCTGCCTTCCATCCGCTGCGTGCCGGGTCTCAGCATCCAGAAAGCCGCGCTCGCGGCCAGCAGCAGTATGGCCAGTCCGCCCATTATCATTTTGAACATAAGTTCTCCTGTGTCACATCATAGACTGACTGCGACCGGCAGGGTGTGTTTGTCAGCGCTCGGTAATCCACACGCTATTCGGTAGAATGCGCGCCACGCCCCGGTAGCTCAGTGGATAGAGCAACCCCCTCCTAAGGGGTAGGTCGGACGTTCGATTCGTCTTCGGGGCGCCAGTAAATACGGGGGATTCCAGCCGGGGCGCTGGCTCTCGGCTCGGATGCCTAATAACGGTGCGATCGTCATGGAAAGCACCTTGAGCCTCCCGCTGAATCGTGGCCAGCGGATATCGTTAGCGCTGTACCCGCGGCGATGCGTGCAATGATTTTTCCAGGCGAAGTTTCAGGATTCGCGGACATTCTCCTTCCGACCTGCCGGACGTTATCTACGGCGTTTGGGAATGTGGGTTTTGCGGTTCAGCGAGATCGGGCAGCAGGTATCGATTCGCCGGGCAGTCTCAAATAGGCCCTTTCGAAATCCGCCTCATAATGCCCACCGAACAAATCGGGCCGCCAACTCTGGAACTCGAGAATGTCGAATAATTTTACATACGCCAACGTGGCTAAATGGCATACTCAATAGAAACAATGGCTTGTAATATAAGGAATGTAGATTGCTTATAGCATGTTGCAAAATGCTACAGCGTATTGCACAAACAGAATAATTTTCAATTGGAGGATACAAATCGTGCCAAAGATCCCGAAGGGCTGCCGCGTGGCGGCAACTGTGTCGTTGTGCGGCATCAATCCATCGCGTACCCGTCTGCTTGCAGCCGCATTGGCGGTGGCTTCAGGCTTTCTGTCGGCTCCGGCCCATGCGCTGACGTTCAATGTCACCTATGACTCCAGTGTCGGCAGCGCGCCTTCGGGTTTCCAATCGGCTTTTCAGAATGCCATCGGCTTTTATGAGACAAGCTTCAGCAACCCGATCACCATCAATCTCAATGTGGGCTGGGGCACGCTGAATGGGCAAGCGTTCACGGGGCTGGGTGGATCCCAAGCCTATGTCGTCGATCCATCGTATTCGAGTGTCAGGAATGCCCTTGTCGGTGCCGGGGCACCGGGCTCGCAGACCTTGCCCACTTCCGCTCCCGGTGGAATGGCGATGGAAATCAGCACCGCGAACGCCAAGGCCCTCGGATTCAACTTGCCGGGGCCGCCGACCAGCACCGATGCCTCCATAGGTTTCGGCAGTTCCTATTTCTACGACTTTGATCCAAGCAATGGCGTGACGTCCGGCACATACGACTTCACAGGCATCGCTGAGCATGAAATCTCCGAGGCGATGGGACGCTTCAGTTCCCTGGACGTGGGCAAGTTGTCCGTGCAGGACCTCTACCGCTATACGGCGCCCGGTGTGCGCGACCTGAGCGGCACCTTAGCCTATTTCTCCGTCGATGGCGGCGTGACGAATATCAATACCTTCAACAGCGTTGCTGGCGGCGACATCGGTGACTGGGCAGGGTTGACCGTGGACTCCTTCAATGCCTTCGCAAGCTCGGGGAAGAAGCTTCCCGTCTCGGCGGGCGACCTCACACTGATGGCGAGCCTGGGCTATACCGCCGTCGCGCCGGTTCCAGAGCCGTCTGAAGCTGCCTTCATGCTTGCGGGCCTTGGCCTGTTGGGATGGCGCTACCGCAGCAGGCACAAGGCTTCCTAGGCTGGCCTGAGAGCCTGGTTGTCCGCTTCTGGCTCTGCGACCCTGTGCCAGCATGGCAAATTCGAAGGCATCATCTTCTATTGCTGTGCTGCAGAGAGGCTGGGAGCGCTATCAAAGAGACTGCTTGCCCTGCAGATGAGTCCCATCTGGCCGCCCATCTAGGGAAACCCGTTCGGGCCTGACGCGCCACGAGAGGCCGGAGGTTGGCCATGAAACCGGCCAAGCGTCGCCAGGCATGCTTTTGCGGGAGGCTCTTCACCCATCGCGTCCGGGTAAAGGACGGCCCCGCTTATTTCCCGATCTGGTGGCTGACGGTGTTTTCCTGCTGGTTCAGGGTCTTCTGTTCGGCCTTGGTGATATGCCCGCCATTTTGGCTGGCCATGTCACGTTCTTCCTGGCGGATTTGTCGATCATCCTTGTGCAGCTTCGCCGCCTGGGCATGGGTCAGGTCGCCTTCCTTGACCTCCTGGTGAATGCGTCGGTTCTGGTTTGCCAGACGATCATTGACTTCGTCACGGCGGGGATGAGTCTTGGCCCAGTGGGATTCTGCCAGCGCGCTGGTGGACAAGCCTGCAACCACACAAGAGATCAAGGCAGCGGAAAGTTTCTTTGAGACGATGGATTTCATGTTTTATTCCCTTCCTTCAATGGGGCGAACAGGAGTTGCTCACCTGGGGGCATTCAAGCAGCACGATATATCCGGAGAATATCTCTGCGGTAACAGATGGTTTCAGTTTGTTACCGATGTGTAACCGCTCCATTTTTAGACCAGGGGCTGTACGCGACAAAACCTTCATCCAAGAGAAAAGAGAAGGGACATGAAGCGTTTCGAGAATGTGGCGGAGGTGCGGGAAAAGAGTTTATCGCGGGGTCAATGCAGGTGCGGGCCTGAGGCGAAGGAACCGCTGTGGTCGGCGTCAGGAAGCGCAGCAGCGATCCACACTGGCGTTGAGTCGGGTTTTATTGAGTTTTCCACGTGCAGAGAAAGCGCAAAGGCGTGTCAGTCCAGGAACACCCGGCTGGCTTTTAGCTGACTTCAGTGTGATTTTTGCCAACCTTGTCAATGCAAGCGATTGATTTGATTGGCGTCCCCACGGGGATTCGAACCCCGGTTACCGCCGTGAAAGGGCGATGTCCTAGGCCTCTAGACGATGGGGACCCGGACGACGGTGTGAACCGCCAACTTTACTGCTCGGCTTGCGCCGTTACTACTTCTTGGGAAGCTGGGTCAGGACAACGCCGAGCATCAAACCGACGAATCCCAATGGTACCAGCGAGAGCCATGTCTGGGCGTTCCCGCTGCCATGCAGCATTTCCCAAAATCCAGCACCCAGTCCGACGACACTCAGGATCAACCCCAACAGCGTGGTGATGACGCCGAGCTTGTGCATCGATCTTCCTGTTAGTTGGTGGAGGTAAGCGGGATCGAACCGCTGACCTCTTGCATGCCATGCAAGCGCTCTCCCAGCTGAGCTATACCCCCAACGAAGCCGCGCATTCTATAGATGCCTTTTGCGCTTGTAAAGCCTTTGCAGTGACATCAGTCAGGAAAAAGTTTGCCGGCGTTGAGCAGGCCGTGCGGATCGAATTGCCGTTTGATCGCACGCATCAGGTCAAGCGTGGCGGGATCGATTTCCTGCGGCACGAAGCGGCGCTTTTCCGTGCCGATGCCATGCTCGCCCGAGAGCGTGCCGCCCAGCGCCAGCACGCGCAGCATGATGGCGTCGAGCGCGAGGTGGGCGCGTTCCATTTCGTCGGCGTCGTCGGGATGCACCATCAGGTTGACGTGCAGGTTGCCGTTGCCGGCATGGCCGAACGACACCACGGCCAACCGATGCGTATGGGCCATGTGGTCGATGAAGTCGACGAAGTCGGCAAGCTGCGACACCGGCACCACCACGTCCTCGTTGATCTTCAGCGGCGCGATCTGCTTGACCGCATGCGACAGCGATTTGCGCGCCGTCCACAAGCGGGTGATGTCGTCGCGGGCGAAGCCGCTCTTCATCTCGAGCAGGCCGTCGCCGGCGAGGGCTTGCTCCAGTGCGGCGATCTGGCGCGGCAGATCTTCCGGGGCGCCGTCGGCCTCGACCATCAACAGCGCGCGGGTGCCGGCCGGCAGGTCGTCCGCCGCGCCGGTCGGGCGGATGGCATCGATGGCGCGCTGATCCATGAATTCAAGTGCGCAGGGCATCACGGCCTGGTGCATGACGCGGCTGACGGCATCGAGTGCGGCGCGGTTGCTGGCGAAGCACAGGCGCAGGGTGGCGATGGCTTGCGGCGCGGGCAGCAGTTTCAGCGTGGCTTCTGTGATCAGTGCAAGCGTACCTTCGGAGCCGACCAGCAGACGGGTGAGGTCGTAGCCGGTGACGCCCTTGGTGGTGCGGCAGCCGGTGCGGATTTCCTGGCCGCTGCCGGTGACGGCCCGCAGGCCCAGCACGTAATCGCGGGTGACGCCGTATTTGACGGCGCGCGGGCCGGCGGCGTTCATCGCGAGGTTGCCGCCGATGCGGCAATATGCGTTGCTGCCGGGGTCGGGCGGGTAGAACAGGCCGGCACCGCGCGCGATGCGGTCGATTTCATCGGTGACCACGCCAGGCTCGACGACGATGAGCCGGTTGGCCGGGTCGAATTCGAGCACGCGCCGCATGCACTCGAAACTGACCACCACGCTGCCGGGGTCGGGCAGCGCGCCGCCGACGTTGCCGGAGCCGGCGCCGCGCGGGGTCAGCGCAATGCGATGTTCGAAGGCGACGCGTGCGAGCGCCACCACCTCGTCGTGCGATGACGGGAACAGCACGGCGTCGGGCTCGACTCGGCGCGGCGTTTCATCGCAGGCATAGAGCGCACGGGTGGCGGCGTCGTCGAAGACGCGGTCGGTCCCGAGGGCGGAACGGAAAGCGGCAAGTGCGTGGTCGGACAGCATGGCAGGCGATGCAGGCAGGGTGCGTGTCAGGCCGGCTGTTCGGGGGGAAGTTGCGCAACCAGCTGCGCGATCATGTCGGCATCGAAATCCATGCCGATGTCCCAGCCCGGGTTCAGCGCAATCGGCACGCCGCCGCCGATGCGGCGCAGCAGCCAGGAAAACTCGGTCAGCAGGCCGCCCGAAAAACCGGGGAAATGCTCGACAAAGGGTTTGGCACGCTCGGGGCTGGTGAACATCACCAGCACGCGCTCGCCGTCCTCGTCCTCGATGATCAGCGGCTCGGCCTGGGTGCTGCGCTGGAAGCCTTGGATGGCATCCTTCTCGTCGCGTACCGGCATGAACAGCTGCTGGTCGAACAGCTGCAGCACGAAGGTCTCGGGATCGAGCGTGCCGGCATGGACGGCGGCGAGCTGTTCTTCAAGCGCGTTGTGGGGAATGAAATTCATGATGGTCGGGCTGTACAGGTAAGGGGCAGTGTAACGCAAGCGACAAGGCTGCGCGGTGGGGCTAGGGCTCCCAGCGCTCGGGGTTCGCCCAGAAGCGGGCGTTGAGCCAGTCCGGTACGGTCTTGTAGGTGGTGAGGTCGTAATCGTAGATGCGCACGTTTTCCGCCGTGTCCGTCGCGGACAGCATGAAGCCGAGTGCGCGGAACGTGGTCTCGTCCAGCGCACAATCCGGCGGCGCGGCGATCAGCATGCGCGGCGCGGTATAGAGCCGTGCCTGGCTGATCAGGTGCTGCGCCTGCTGCGCGTCCAGACCCTTCAGCGCGTCGATGCCCAGCGCCAACGTACACGGCTGCCCCGGCGGATTGCCGGGCGCGCGCACCGGGATGTCGCGCAGTACGTCGCGGGCCAGCTGATGGGCCGCTGCATCGAGTGCGCACACGCTGTCCGGCCGGATGTCCAGCAGACGGGCCTGCAGGTGGTCGCGCCAGTTCACGCCTTGCGCGGCACGCGCACCAGGCGGGTGCCTGCGATCCGGTCGTGCAGGAACTGCCGGTCGCGGTCGAACAGCGCCCACCAGAAGCCGGCGCCCGCCAGCAGCAGGCCCGCCAGCGCGACAACGAAGCGCAGCGCGGACTGCCTGAGGGTGGGGCGGCCGCCGTTCTGGTCGACCAGCCGGATGCGCCAGGTCTTCATCGCCAGGGTTTGCCCGCTGCGCATCCAGAACGCGCTGAAGTAGGCGAACAGCACGCCCGCCAGATACAGCTGGAAGGCGAAATGCCGCCAGCCGGTCTCGGCATTTCCGACCAGGTAGAGAAAGGGTAGCGAGGCGACGAACAGGACCGCGGTCACCAGCAGCAGCTCGTAGATCATCGCGGCGAGGCGCGCCAGCAAAGTGGCGGGGATGGGGGCTATTGCGTTGTCTTGCATGGAGGCTCTATATTGCAACTGAGGTGCGACACTTTGCCACAGCGCACCGCATATAAATCAAAATCAAGGAGGGGGCTCGATGCAGATCGTAAAGCAACTCATGGCAATTCCCGGCGTTATCGCTGCCGGCGAATATGCATACCGTGGCGACCGCTTCTCGTACGAAGGCGCCCTCACCGACGAATTCGCGCGCATGGCGTCCATCCTGTGCCGCGCCAATACCCTGTCGGTCAACATGCAATCCGAAATCTTCGACTCCTTTGCCGAAAACTGCGGCTGTCGTCCGGTGCAGGGGTGGATCGTGCGGGGCGCCCAGGTGACGGTGTGTGCGGTCGGCAACTATTTTTCCTTCATCGAGAACCGTGACGAGTTGCTGAACGACGTCATGACCATCATGCGCGCCAAGGTCGGCGACGTGCAGGACGACCTGCTGGTCAACCTGTATGCCAGACTGGGAGGCAATACCAAAGAAGCGTTGTACTGAAGCCTGACATCAAAACACAGAAGGGGGAGAAAG
Source organism: Hydrogenophilales bacterium (assembly GCA_016195805.1). Lineage (GTDB taxonomy): Bacteria > Pseudomonadota > Gammaproteobacteria > Burkholderiales > Thiobacillaceae > Thiobacillus. The sequence goes on along the minus strand of JACPYT010000005.1, from coordinate 22,148 downwards.
ATGGATCTGAAAAAAATGATGGATTTGCCGGGCGCGCTTGCGGCGTTTACCTACAGCGACAGGGGAGACCTGCAGTCGCACATGCTGCGCGAAGGTACCGAACTGACCCCGCAGGTACTGGATTTGCTGACGCGCTCGTGCGTCGCCAATCAGGCGATCGCCGGAATGGAAGCGCGCGGCTGGGAAGCGCTCACCGGGCAGAGCGGGTTTCAGCCGCTGAAGGGCTTCTCGGTGGTGGGTCTGGAATGGTCGGTGGTGGTGAACGGCAACTGCGGCGTGGTGGTCAGGAATCGCGACGCCGACTACGAAGCCACCTTCAATGCCTTGCAGGCTGCCTGAGGAGCGCGCGTATGTCGCTGAGAAAAATTCTGGTGCTCGATGGCGTGACGGCCGTATGCCGCTTCCGTGACGACGGTATGCTGATGGAGGCCGAGGGCGTGCTGTCGCAGGATTTGATGGAGCGCCTGGCGAAATTCGCCCAGTGGTACCGCCGCATGGTGTCGGGCAATACCGATCTCCTGTCCCTGTTCACGCAGATGCGCGGCTGGTCGCCGTCGCAGGGGTGGATCGTGCAGGGTGGCGCGATGACGGTATGTAGTTCGGGCAACATGGTCTGCCTGTTCGAGAATGCGCAGGGTTCGCTGAACGAAGTCATGCAGGCGCTGCGCGACGCGGCTCACGAATAGACGCCTCGCAGTCTGGCGTGCCGCTGCGTCCAGGCCGCAGCGGCACGCTGCAAACGCTCAACCCCTCCGTGCGCGGAGGGGTTTTTTGTTGCAGCGTGGCGTTTTCACTGCCGCCTAGGGGGAAAAAGGACGAGAAATCCCGCCGGACCGCCGTGATGGCAGGTAGTGTCTCAGTTTGAAATTTAGCCCTATTGACGCTTAGGCGCAGTTTGCTACCCTGTAAGCACTATGCCTAAACGCTCAAAAAAATTAGACCTTAACCAGTTAGCCAAGTCACTTGTAGATCAAGCGACTGGCGAAGAAGAAATAGCGAACCCTATATTGACCGGTAAAAAGGCCGATAGTCAAAAGGGTGGCGTAAAAGGCGGCAAAACCAGAATGGAACAGCTCACTAAAGAGCAGCGTAGTGAACTGGCGAAGAAGGCAGCTCAAGCAAGATGGGATAATGCCGCGCCAGCGACAAAAGCCGGCGCGACAAAACCAGGGTTAACTAAACAGCGTTAATTGTCCTGGAAAAGAGCGCCAATGTTGGCACACGCTCTCAATTCGACCAAAGCGCAGTCGAATATACGCGCGCACAAAAACGCTCTTGGGTTTGAAATAATTAACCATTGAAAGGCTCCTATTCAAAATAGGAGGGCAATAGTTGCCTACAACCCTTGAATGGATTAGTATTCAAGTGTCTAGTCAAGACGAGTTGTAGGTGACAGAGGGGTGCCCTCACCACCATGTCATCGAAGCCCATAGCGCGCCAACGCTATGGGCTTCTGTTTTTATGGCTTCAAGTTAATTTCAATTTCCTTTGCATCCTGTTCTGACTTGTAAATCATATTGAAAGCACTGTTAGCCATTACAAGCCAATTCATGCGCTGTTTTGCATCCCATTCCGTACCAGGATCAGGAAGCGTTTGTAGCAAGAGTTGAAACGCTGGATGCAATCGACTTCCGCCATCGTCTCCCCCTGTTTTCTTATCAGTCTCACCAGGCGGCTTTTGTTTTTTTTCTTCCCTTTCAGTTTCTCTAATTGGTGGAGCTGTAAGGCGGTCTTGGCTTAAATCGAAATACCCGGCTTGTTTGGCGCTACGCATAAGTACTTGGCGAGCGTTCTTTGCGACCTTTGCACCAACCCCATAAGTAATCATTGCCCGCTCAAGGCCTGCTTGTGGTGGTAATTGTCTTCCCTTGAATTCCTCAAATACTTTTGCAAACAGCGGTACCTTCAAGAAAGCTTCAGCACGGGCCGGCTTGTCTGACTGAGGGTCAATTATCTTAATTCCAAGGTCAGTCAAAGACGTGCGGCCACCACGTTCATAATTAAGCAACCCATAGATTTTGGCGCTGGTTACTCTGATTCGGAATCCTCCGCCTTTTGCCTCAAGCCCCATGTGTGCTGCCAGTTGATCGTACTCACACGCAGTTCCGCCCACTTCATGGACGCCACGCACGATTTCAATCGCGCTATCCAAGTCGGAATAAGGGAATTCAATGGTCGATCTTTCAGCGGTAGCCCCGACCCCCTTGGCTTTAGGGATTTCATTTACTGTAGCCTTTTCCTGACTTTCCATGGTCGCGTCCTGACTGTAAAAAGTTCTATATGGAAACTCTAGCCACGAAAATTATGACTGTCAACAAAAATGCAAAATAATTCGGCTAATTTATAGTTTTATTGGTTGACTTATATTTACTCTTGCATATAATTCATTATGAATTAAATGCTTGAGGGGTAGCCATGAACCACCTGCCGATTGAGAAACGAGCACAAATCTTGGGCCTCTTGGTTGAGGGCAACTCAATGCGCTCTATTACCCGGCTGGTGGGCTGTTCGATCAACACCGTTACTAAATTGCTTGTTGATGTTGGTCAGGCCTGTTCCGAGTATCAGGACAAGGCAATGCGCAACCTGCCTTGCAAGCGCATCCAGTGCGATGAGATTTGGGCCTTCTGTGGCATGAAGGAAAAGAACGTTCCCGAAGAGAACAAAGGGGAACTCGGCTATGGCGACGTTTACACCTGGACGGCTCTCGACCCTGATAGCAAGCTGATCGTTTCTTTCTTGGTAGGCCGCCGTGATTATGAATACGCCGAAGCATTTATCGGCGACCTGGCAGACCGGCTCGCTAATCGCGTGCAACTCACCACGGACGGCCACAAGCCTTATCTGAGCGCTGTTGAGGGTGCTTTCGGTGGCGAGATTGACTTCGCGCAGTTGGTGAAAATCTACGGCCCAGCGCCTACTGCCGAGCAGCGTCGTTATAGCCCCGCCCGGTTTACTGGTGCGGACAAGACCATCATCAGCGGCAATCCGGACATGGCAAAAGTTTCAACGAGCCACGTTGAGCGCCAGAATTTGACCATGCGCATGAGCATGCGCCGATTTACTCGCCTGACCAATGGATTCAGCAAGAAAATTGAGAACCTTGAATACGCCGTGGCGCTGCACTTCATGTTCTACAACTTCGGGCGCATTCACAAAACATTGCGCGTCACCCCGGCGATGGAAGCCGGAATTTCTGACCACGTTTGGACGCTGGAGGAAATTGCAGGTTTGGTGAAGGAAGAACCGCCGAAGAAACGCGGCCCTTACAAAAAAACACCTATTAATCTTTAGCTGCGTGATCTGCCAAATCGGCAATCACATAGAAGGCACCCATTAGACCGGCCAAAGCGTATGCGTGTCCCTCGATATGAGAAAGCAAAGGCGGATACATCGGACTTACAGCAATGGCAACGAAGTGCGGTATAACAAATCCACCACTCACATCATGCATTACATTTTTCTTTGTGAAGTACGGCTGAACACAACAGACGCGCCGTAATAGCGCGCGAAGAAAGGGGAAAATTATTGCCAATAGAAGTGCGGCAGGATACAGCCAAGTAATTACAGCATTCGCCCATGCAGGCGGCATGGGCGGAATCATTCAATATGAAAATGCTTTGATATATAAATAAAAACGCAAGCACCAACCAGAACAGCAATTAAGTTTGCCCCTGGGAAATGTTCGAATCCGAGAAACATCTTTGCCGTATTGAAAACGGCCAAGCCACCTAAAGCACCTGCCAATGCAGATTTAGCAGATGAGTAGAAGTGGCCTAGATTCTTTTCTGTGCGACAAGACACTATTCTTTCTTTCCGAGATGGATGATCTGATTGTCTGGTAACCGTCGTATCCAAGATGATCTCCTAGAATAAAAAGCGCGTAGAAAAACGCACCATGATTAACGGCTCAACCTATCAAATACTTGATAAGTCAATTTATAGATAGCGATTTTCATACGAAAAACAATCAAAGAACAATAGCGCCAGCCGCAAATATTTCTGATGGCGATTTATTTTTGTTTATAAAACAACATCATGAAAATGCCATTTCGACAACTACGCGCCTCTCCTTGATTACACGGCCAAAGTTTTTCGAACTGATTTCAAACTGATACACTACCTGATGGCAGGATTTCTTGACCGAAACATGGCAAAACGATTACCCTCACAGGTTCACCAACGAATTGATTTTTTGCCAGTTTATGGAAGCCACGGGCGCCGAGATCGTCGTACGTTGTCTGGCCGAAGAGGGGGTCGAGTTCGTGTTCGGCTATCCCGGCGGGGCCGTACTCAACATCTACGACGAAATCTTCAAGCAGAACAAGTTCAAGCATGTGCTGGTGCGCCACGAGCAGGCCGCGGTACATGCCGCCGATGCCTATGCGCGTTCTACCGGCCGTGTCGGCGTGGCGCTGGTGACGTCGGGCCCGGGCGTGACCAATGCGGTGACCGGCATTGCCACCGCCTACATGGATTCCATTCCCATCGTCGTCGTCACCGGCCAGGTGCCGACCCCGGCGATCGGCCTGGACGCGTTCCAGGAAGTCGACACCGTTGGCATCACGCGTCCCTGCGTCAAGCACAACTTCCTCGTCAAGGACGTGAAGGATCTGGCGGCGACGATGAAGAAGGCCTTCATCATCGCCGCCACCGGCCGTCCCGGTCCGGTCGTGGTCGACGTGCCCAAGGACGTGACCGCGCACGTCACGGAATTCGAATATCCGGCCACGATCGAGATGCGCTCGTACAACCCGGTGGTCAAGGGACACAGCGGCCAGCTGAAGCGCGCTGTGCAGATGCTGCTGGAAGCACGGCGTCCGATGATCTACACCGGTGGCGGCGTGGTGCTGGGCGATGCCTCGGCGCAGTTGACCCAACTGGCGGGCCTGCTGGGTTTTCCCGTCACGAACACCCTGATGGGCCTGGGCGGGCATCCCGCCACCGACAGGCAGAACCTCGGCATGCTCGGCATGCACGGCACCTACGAAGCCAATATGGCGATGCAGCATTGCGACGTCCTGCTGGCGGTCGGCGCACGCTTCGACGATCGTGTGATCGGCAACCCGGCGCACTTCGCACGCGAGCAGCGCAGCATCATCCATATCGATGTCGACCCCTCGTCGATTTCCAAACGCGTCAAGGTTGATGTGCCGATCGTCGGCGATGTCAAGAACGTGCTGACCGACATGCTGGCCTTGCTGAAGCAGGCCAAGGAAAAACCCGACGCGGCCGCGCTGAATGCCTGGTGGACGCAGATCGAGTTGTGGCGTTCGAAGAACTGCCTCAAATACAACCGCAACAGCCCCATCATCAAGCCGCAGTACGTGGTGGAGAAGCTGTGGGAAGTGACCAAGGGCGATGCCTTCGTGACCTCCGACGTGGGCCAGCACCAGATGTGGGCCGCGCAGTATTACAAGTTCGACAAGCCGCGCCGCTGGATCAACTCCGGGGGGCTGGGCACCATGGGCGTCGGCCTGCCGTACGCGATGGGCGTGCAGCTCGCGCATCCCGACGCGCAGGTGGCCTGCATCACCGGCGAATCGAGCATCCAGATGAACATCCAGGAACTCTCGACCTGCAAGCAGTACCGCATCCCGGTCAAGGTCGTCACGCTCAACAACCGCTACATGGGCATGGTGCGGCAGTGGCAGGAGTTCTTCTACGGCAGCCGCTACGCCGAGTCCTACATGGAGTCGCTGCCCGACTTCGTCAAGCTGGCCGAAGCCTACGGCCATGTCGGCATGCGCATCGACAAGCCGGAGGACGTCGAGGCCGCGCTGAAGGAAGCCTTCTCGCCCGCCCTCAAGGAAAGAATGGTGTTCATGGACTTCCAGACCGACCAGACCGAGAACGTCTTCCCCATGGTGGAAGGCGGCAAGGGACTGTCGGAAATGATCCTGGCGGAGGAGCTGTGATGAGCCGCCGCCACATCATTTCGCTGCTGATGGAAAACGAGGCGGGTGCGCTGTCGCGTGTCGCCGGGCTGTTCTCCGCGCGTGCCTACAACATCGAATCGCTCACCGTGGCGCCGACCGAGGATGCCACGCTGTCGCGCATGACCATCGTCACCGTCGGCTCCGAGGACATCATCGAGCAGATCACCAAGCAGCTCAACAAGCTGGTCGACGTGATCAAGGTGATGGATCTGACCGAAGGCCGCCACATCGAGCGCGAGCTCATGCTGGTCAAGGTCAAGGCCGTCGGCGAGGGACGCGAGGAAATGAAGCGTACCGCCGACATCTTCCGCGGCCGCATCATCGACGTCACCGACGCCACCTACACCATCGAGCTGACCGGTACCGGTTCCAAGCTGGATGCCTTCCTGGAGGCGATCGACCCCGCCTTCATCATCGAAACCGTGCGCACCGGCGCGTCTGGCATCGGACGCGGCGAGCGCAGCCTAAAAGTTTGAAATAGCGCAGTCTCAAAGTCTGATTTTTTATTTTTCTCAGGAATTCACAATGAAAGTTTTTTACGACAAGGACGCCGACCTTTCCCTCATCAAGAAGCGCAAGGTTGCCATCATCGGCTACGGCTCGCAGGGCCATGCCCACGCCAACAATCTGAAGGATTCCGGCGTCAAGGTGACGGTCGGCCTGCGCAAGGGCGGCGCCTCGTGGGACAAGGCCAAGAAGGCCAAGCTGGACGTCAAGGAAATCGCCGACGCCGTGAAGGCGGCCGACTTCGTGATGATCCTGATCCCCGACGAATTGATGGCGGCCACCTACTACCACGACATCGAGCCCAACCTGAAGCAGGGCGCGACGCTCGCCTTCGCCCACGGCTTCAACGTCCACTACAACCAGATCACCCCGCGCGCCGACCTCGACGTCGTGATGGTCGCCCCCAAGGGCCCCGGCCACCTGGTGCGCTCCACCTACACCCAGGGCGGCGGCGTGCCCTCGCTGATCGCCGTCTATCAGGACAAGTCCGGCAAGGCGCGTGACCTCGCCCTGTCCTATGCCTGCGCCAATGGCGGCACCAAGGGCGGCGTGATCGAGACCAGCTTCCGCGAAGAAACCGAGACCGACCTGTTCGGCGAACAGGCCGTGCTGTGCGGCGGCTGTGTCGACCTGGTGAAGGCCGGCTTCGAAACGCTGACCGAAGCGGGCTATGCACCGGAAATGGCCTATTTCGAGTGCCTGCACGAGCTGAAGCTGATCGTCGACCTGATGTACGAAGGCGGCATCGCCAACATGAACTACTCGATCTCCAACAATGCGGAATACGGCGAATACGTGACCGGCCCCAAGGTCATCAACGCCCAATCGAAGGCCGCAATGAAGGAGTGCCTGGACAACATCCAGAACGGCAACTACGCCAAGCAGTTCATCCTCGAAGGCCGCACCAACTACCCCGAGATGACCGCACGCCGCCGCCTCAACGCCGAGCACCCGATCGAAGTCGTCGGCGCCAAGCTGCGCGCGATGATGCCGTGGATCAGCAAGAACAAGCTGGTCGACCAGTCGAAGAACTGATGCGCGTGTAAGGCCAGGGGTGAGGCGTGAGGGCTGCTGGCCCGCGCGCCTCACCCCTTTCTCCTTGTCCCTGACCGAATTTATGACACATCCCCTCATCGCCCGCGAAGGCTGGCTGGTCCTCCTGGCTGCGTTTGCGGCCGCCCTCATCGCGACCTGGCTGATCGGCTGGTGGTCGATCCCGTTCTGGATCTGGGCGGTGTTCGCGCTGCAGTTCTTTCGCGACCCGGCGCGGGTGCCGCCGGCCGACGCCGACGCGGTGATCTCGCCGGCCGACGGCCGCATCGTCTCGGTGGAGAAGGTGCGCGACGAATACCTGGAACGCGAGGCGCTGAAGATCAGCGTGTTCATGAACGTGTTCAACGTGCATTCGAACAAGAGCCCGGTCGACGGCGAGGTCAAGGGCCGCTGGTACAGCCCGGGCAGCTTCGTCAACGCCGACCTCGACAAGGCGTCCACCGACAACGAGCGCAATGCGATCTGGATCCAGACCGCGCGCGGCGACGTGACGAGCGTGCAGATCGCCGGGCTGATCGCGCGGCGCATTCTGTGCTACGTGCGGACCGGCGACACGCTGGCGCGCGGCCAGCGTTACGGTTTCATCCGCTTCGGCTCGCGGGTCGACGTCTATCTGCCGACGACTGCGCGCGCCGAAGTCTCGATCGGGCAAAAAGTCAGCGGCGGGCGTACCATACTGGCTCGCTGGTAAACGCTGCGTCGTATGCTCGACTTCCATCACCGCAAGACCGAACCCAAGCGCCGGATGCGTGATCGCGGCATCTATCTGCTGCCCAACTTGTTCACCACCGGCGCGCTGTTCGCCGGATTCTTCGCGATCGTGCAGGCGATGAACGGCCGCTTCGAGCTCTCGGCGGTGGCCATCTTCATCGCCATGGTGCTCGACGGCCTCGACGGCCGCGTTGCCCGCATGACGCATACCCAGAGTGCTTTCGGGGCCGAGTACGACAGCCTGGCCGACATGGTGTCGTTCGGCGTGGCCCCCGCGCTGGTGATCTACGAGTTCGCCCTGCAAGGCATGGGCAAGCTCGGCTGGATCGCTGCCTTCGTCTATTGCGCCGGCGCAGCGCTGCGGCTGGCGCGCTTCAATACCCAGCTGGATGTCGTGACCGACAAGCGTTTTTTCCAGGGGATGCCGAGTCCCTCGGCGGCAGCCCTGGTCGCCGGCTTCGTCTGGGTGATGGTCGCGTACGGCATCACGGGCCACGCGGTGCGCTGGCTGGCCACGGTCATCGCCCTGTTCGGCGGCCTCACCATGGTCAGCAACTTCCGCTACTACAGCGGCAAGGAAATCAACCTCAGGAAGAGCGTGCCGTTCTTCGTCATCCTGCTGGTGGTCCTGGCCTTCATCCTGGTGTCGACCAGCCCGCCCGAAGTGCTGTTCGGCGTGTTCCTGCTGTATGGCCTGTCCGGGTATGTCGATGCCCTGTTGCGGCGAATCCGCCACAAAAAACCGATGCAGGCGGCGGCGCCTTTGCCGGGCGGCGAGAAATAGATAGAATCTGGACCATGTCCAATCAGTCGCACCCGTCCTATCTCCTCTGCCTGTCGAGCGTCCTGTTCGGCAGCCTGCTGCTGCGCGTCGCGCGCACATACTGAACGCCCTCCCCCCGCAGTACCCCGCGCCGCCAGCTTCTCGCGGCAACCCATTTATAATGCGTCGGCCCGAGACGACCACGAAATCGGCCCCGACCCTCCATGGAGCCTGCCATGAACGACCGTTTGTTTATTTTCGACACCACCTTGCGCGACGGCGAGCAAAGCCCCGGCGCGTCGATGACCCGGGACGAGAAAGTCCGCATCGCGCGCCAGCTTGAAAAGCTCGGCGTCGACGTGATCGAGGCGGGATTCGCCGCCGCCAGCCCGGGCGATGCCGAGGCGATCCGCACCATCGCCGAAACGATCCAGAACTCGACCGTGTGTTCGCTGGCGCGCGCCAACGAACGCGACATCCACGCCGCCGGCGGCGCGATCAAGCCGGCCAGCCGAGGTAATCGGGCAGGGGGGCGCATCCACACCTTCATCGCCACCAGTCCGATCCACATGGAAAAGAAGCTGCGCATGCAGCCGGACCAGGTGGTCGAGGCCGCGGTGAAGGCCGTGAAACTCGCGCTCGAATACACCGACGACGTCGAGTTTTCGGCCGAGGACGCGGTGCGCTCCGACATGGATTTCCTCGTCCGCATCTTCGACGAGGTGATCAAGGCCGGCGCCAGGACCATCAACGTGCCCGACACCGTCGGCTACAGCATTCCGGCCTTGTGGGGCGAGCGCATGAAGCAGCTGATCGAGCGCGTGCCCGGCTCGGACAAGGTCATCTGGTCGACCCACTGCCACAACGACCTCGGCATGGCGGTCGCCAACTCGCTCGCCGCAGTGATGAACGGCGCACGCCAGGTCGAGTGCACCATCAACGGACTCGGCGAGCGCGCCGGCAACGCCTCGCTGGAAGAAATCGTGATGGCGGTACGCACCCGCAAGGACGTGTTCCACTGCGACACGCGCATCGACGCGACGCAGATCGTGCCGGCATCCAAGCTGGTCTCGACCATCACCGGCTACCCGGTGCAGCCGAACAAGGCGATCGTCGGCGCCAACGCCTTCGCCCATGAATCCGGCATCCACCAGGACGGCGTGCTGAAGCACCGCGAAACCTACGAAATCATGCGGGCGGAAGACGTGGGCTGGAACGCCAATCGCCTGACCCTGGGCAAGCTCTCCGGCCGCGCCGCGTTCAAGAGCAAGCTTGCCGAGCTCGGCATCGTGCTGGAGACCGAGGAGGCGCTCAACACCGCGTTCGCCCGCTTCAAGGATCTCGCCGACAAGAAGCGCGAAATCTTCGACGAGGACCTGCAGGCGCTGGTGTCCGACGAGGGCTACGCGACCGAGCACGAGCGCTTCAAGCTGGTGTCGATGAAAGTCTGCTCCGAGACCGGCGAAACGCCGCACGCGCGACTCGTGTTCACCGACGACGGTGCCGAAAAGCAGGCCGACGGCCTCGGCTCGGGCCCGGTCGACGCCACCTTCAAGGCGCTCGAATCGGTGGTCAACAGCGGGGCGGACCTGCTGCTCTATTCGGTCAACAACATCACCAGCGGCACCGATGCGCAGGGCGAGGTGACCGTGCGGCTGGCGCAGGACGGGCGCGTGGTGAACGGGCAGGGCGCCGACACCGACATCGTGGTGGCTTCGGCCAAGGCCTACCTGCATGCGCTCAACAAGCTGCACAGCAAGCGCGAGCGCGCGCACCCGCAGGTGTGAAAAAACCACACGGACAGGCCCCGGCGGGCATGTCCGTGCGCCTTCCCGGCGTACCTTGGTTGACCGGGCGTATCCAGTCCGGATAGTCTCTCACTCATGAACACGCAACACGGCATGACTTCCGCAACCTGCTTCGCCAAACGACTGTGGCGGGGGACGCTATCCCCTTGTCGCAGTCCGCTCCACTTTTAATTTGAATTTCATTCACGGGGCACTGCGGGTCTGACCGCAGTGCGCCCAGTTTGCTGACGACCCGCCGTAGTCCCTCAGGGTCTCGATCATGGCAAACGCTACACAAATCAGATTGATCAATCAGGATGCGCTGGTCGGCGTGTTCTTCGCGCTGCTCGCGGCGGTCGGTTTTTCGGCCAAGGCCATCCTGGTCAAGCTGGCCTATCTGGATCGCGTCGATGCGGTGACGCTGCTGGCCTTGCGCATGGCGTTCTCGGTGCCGTTCTTCATCGGCGTCGCGTTATGGGCCAGGCGCCAGCATGCCGAGCCGCTCGGCCGGCGCGACTCGATCCTCGTGCTGATACTGGGTTTGATCGGCTATTACCTGTCCAGTTTTCTGGACTTTCTCGGGCTGCAATATATCTCCGCCGGACTGGAGCGGCTGATCCTGTTCCTGTATCCGACGATGACGGTGATCCTGTCGGCGCTGCTCACCCGGCGCGCCATCGGCAGGACGGTCATGGCAGCGATGGCGGTGTGCTACGCGGGGATTGCGCTGGTGTTCTTCCACGACGTGGGAACGATGCAGGGTGGCCTCGTGGTGGGGGCGTCGCTGGTGTTCGCCAGCACCCTGTCCTACTCGGTCTACCTGGTGGGTGCGGGGCATGCCATCGCGCGGATCGGCACGGCGCGCTTCACCGCCTACGCGATGATCGTGGCGACGGCGGCCAGCGTGTTGCAGTTCGCCTTCACGCATCCGCTCCATGCGCTCGAGGTGCCGGCGCGGGTCTACGAACTCGCCCTGGCCATGGCGATCTTCTCCACGCTGCTGCCGGTGTTCCTGCTGTCGCACGCCATCCGCCGCATCGGTTCCGGCAGCACCTCGCTGATCGGCTCCATCGGGCCGGTCAGCACCATTTTCATGGCCTATGTGTTCCTGCAGGAGCGCGTGTCCGTGTTGCAGGTCGCGGGGTCTGCGCTGGTGCTGGCCGGCGTCATCATCGTCGGGCTGCACAGCCGGCGCGGCGGGGCATGACGCCGGCCAGCAGCCTGTCGGGCTTAAAGGAAATCGGCTGCAAATTTGCCTGGCCGGTCCATATTTCGCCGCTTTATTGGGCAATAGAACGACTATTGCCCTGCAAAATCGTCAAAATCTGTCCTCACCCAGCCAAATTTTCGCTTCGATTCTTTAAGTCCGACAGGCTGCTAGGCCTGGCGCGACGGCGCGCTGAATTTCGCGTAGAAGATCGCGGCGAGGAAGAACACCACCGACAGCGCGATTTCGCCGCCGGCGAGCCACGCCGACAGGCCGCTGTCCGACCAGGCGCGCGCCACGCCCTCGGTGAAATAGGCCAGCACCAGCATCGGCGCCCATTGATAGGTATAGCGGCGGCCTTTCAGGATGCCCATCAGCGGCAACAGCAACGGCAGCGTTTTCAGCACCAGCAGGGAGCCGCCGGGACGGATCGGCGCCAGCCACAGCTCCCACGCCAGACAGAGAAAGATCAGCGCGATCAGGCTCGCGCTCGCGATGGTCTGGAGTGTCTTCATGCGGTCAATTTGAGAGCAGTTTCGGCGAGCCGCTTGCCCAGCGCGATGCACAGCGTGCGTTCGTCGTCGGTGAGCGGCTTGTCGTCGTTGGGGCCGGCCCAGTGGCTGGCGCCGTAGGGCGTGCCGCCGCTGGCGGTGGTGGTCACCTCCGCCAGCGTGTAGGGCAGGCCGACGATCAGCATGCCGTGGTGCAGCAGCGGCAGCATCATGCTGGTAAGCGTGGTTTCCTGGCCGCCGTGCAGGCTGGAGGTGGCGGTGAACACCGCGGCGGGCTTGCCGGCGAGCGTGCCCTTCGCCCACAGCGCGCCGGTGGTGTCGAGAAAATACTTCAGCGGCGCCGCCATGTTGCCAAAGCGGGTAGGCGAGCCGAGCGCGAGGCCGGCGCACTGCTCGAGGTCGGCGAGCTCGACATAGGGCGCGCCCGCGTCCGGCACCGGCGGCTCGGCCACCTGGGTGCGCGGCGCCACCGGCGGCACCGTGCGCAGCCGCGCAGCGGCACCGGCCACCTGGTTGACGCCGCGCGCGACCAGCTGCGCCATCTCGCGCACGCTGCCGCCGGCGCTGTAATACAGGACAAGAATCTCGGTCATGGCTGTTCGTCTGCAAAAACGGTGAAATCGATCAAATCGAAGCCCGGCGTGTGCTCGAGGAGCCGGCCGAAGCTGAGCGTGTACTGGTGCGGCGCATGCAGCACCTCGGCATCCATGCCGGTCTGATAGAGATGGCGCGGCAGCAGCAGGCGGTCGTTCTGTTTCAGCGCGGGCAGGCCGGGCAGGAACAGCGCCGGCTCCGGGCTCGCCCTGGGGTGGCCGCGCAGCGGGCGCACCCACACCGGATGGATCTGCGGCGACAGGCGTTCGACGCCGAGTTCGACCTGGCGCGCGTCCGTCATGCGGATCCAGCGGATCGTCCCCAGCGACCACCCGGTCGCCGCACCGGCATGCAGCGCCAGCGGATCGCCTACCTTCAGGTTCAGCGGTGCATCCGGCGCGCCGGCGAGGGCGACGCCGGCCGCACTGTCGTTGGTGACGGACCACACGGTGGCGTTGACGGCGGCCGGTGATGCGAACATCCCCGTTACGTCATGGATCGGCAGGCTCTCGTCCGGCTCGGCCTGTTCCGCCCCCGGCATTTGCGCCAGCAGCCGGTGGATGGCGCTCACACCCGCCACGACCTGCACCGTGCTGCCGGGCGCCGTCGGATAGCGTTTGTACGTGCGCTGTGCGGTGGTGCCCCATTTCTTGAGCAGCCGCTTGCACAGGGTCAGGCTGAGCGCATGGTCCATCCCCGGCGGCAGATCGACCTGTTCCGGCGTCTCGCCCTTGCGCAGCCGGACCGCGGTTTCATGCACGTGGCGGCACAGCATGTCGGTATCCAGCCACAGGCCGCCCGGCTGGTCGCCGGTCGCGGCCTGGGTCGGCGGCATGTCGCCGTCGGTGGACACCGGAAAACCGAGATGGCCGGCGACCGGACCGTAGGCCAGTTCGGCGAGCGCGGCAAACCGGTCCAGATAGAGCCGGGTATGGGCGAACTCGGCCGGGCTCATGTGCGGCGGATCGGCCAGCGCGATCAGCAAGGCCTGGCGATAGCTCAGGCTGGCCGTCGGCACCCCGTCCGTCGGCAGCTCTGCCACATTCGAGATCTGCGCGTACGCGTGGAGCTGGTGCAGGTCCTGCCACAGGCCGGCGGGCGGCGGCGTATAGGTCAGGAAGCTGGCGGTCTGCATGTCGCGCAGCGCAGCCGCCACCTGGGCGGTGAATTCGGCCAGGCGCCTGGGATTGGCGCGGCCGAAGCGCTGGTCGGCCAGGGCCATCAGCAGATGCTTGTAGCCGAAGCTGCGCTCGCGCTGCAGCTCGCGCAGCAGGGTGCCGACCTGCCGCTGCTGGGCATAGGGCGGCACGCCCGATTCGGCGAGCAGCGTTTCCAGGCTGGCGGCCACGCGCGCCACCGCGGGGCGGTACAGCGTCAGCAGGGCATGGCGGTCGTCGGCGCCCAGCGGATGGCGGTTGAGCGCATACAGCGCGGCGACCAGCTGCTGGGCGGCGTCCGCCGGGCTGGCGTAGGGCAGGCGGCCGAGCCACGCGGCCACCGTTTTCGGCCGGGTTTCGACTGCGGCCTGGCCGGGCGGATCGACCCGGGGAAGACTGAATGCGAGCATGCCGGTTTCAGTCGAACACGACGGTCTTGTTGGCGTACACCAGCACGCGGTTGTCGAGGTGCCATTTCACCGCGCGCGACAGCACCACCTTTTCCAGGTCGGCGCCCTTGTTGATCAGGTCGTCGAGGCTGTCGCGGTGCGAGATGCGCGCCACGTCCTGCTCGATGATGGGGCCGTCGTCGAGCGTCTCGGTGACGTAGTGCGCGGTGGCGCCGATCAGCTTGACCCCCCGCTCGAACGCCCGGTGGTAGGGCTTGGCGCCGTGGAAGGCCGGCAGGAAGGAATGGTGGATGTTGATGATGCGGTTGGGATAGTGGCGGATGAATTCCGGCGACAGCACCTGCATGTAGCGCGCCAGCACGATGAAGTCGATCTTCTGGTCGCGCAGGATCGCCAGCTGGATCTGCTCGGCCTCGTGCTTGGCGTCCTTGTGCATGACCAGATGCTGGAAGGGCACGTGGTTGGCCTCGGCCAGCCAGCGCGTGTCCTCGTGGTTGCTGAGGATGATCGGCAACTCGCAGTGCAGCCCGCCGCTCTGGTAGCGGTAGAGCAGGTCGGCGAGGCAATGGTCGAACTTCGACACGAACACCGCCATGCGCGGCTTGCGGCTCGATTCGGCCAGCCGCCAGGTCATGCCGAAGCGCTCGGCGATGGCGCCGAAGGCGGCGCCGAACTCGGCCAGGTCGAGGTTGAAGTCCGCCAGCTCCCATTCCACCCGCATCAGGAACAGCTTCAGCTCGGCGTCCTGATGCTGGTCGGCGTGCAGGATGTTGGCGTTGTGCGCCAGCAGGAAATCGGCAATGGCGGCGACCAGGCCTTTCTGGTCGGGGCAGGAAATCAGCAGGACGGCGGTATGACGCATGGGCGGACCGGTTTGGTTTTTTGCGCCATCATAACCAATATTCCCCTGATCCTCGTAAGGCAAGCGGCCGGCCGGCGCCCGTTTGTCGCCGCGCCGCACAAGGATTCAGCAGTCTTTGCGCGGCGCGGGCAACATGCGCACCCGCTAATAAACTGAATTTCAACGCATTCATCGGGCCGCCCGGGCGTTTCATGGCGCCAGGCCTTGCCCACCGCGGCGCTGGTCAAACTTTAGGCATCCCGCTCGGCAAAAACTTTGATTTGCCTTGGGATTTTTGCGTCCGCAAAAAATGTCGTGCGGATCGGCCGAATCCGGGTTGACATGCCGGGCAGGACACCTAGAATTTGTATCCGGCCCCCGTCAGCACCACAATATGTTGTGAATAAAACTGTTGGCGAGGCTTGGGCAAGCTGTGCATAAGGTGTGGATTCCTCGCCTTTCCGGCACGCCAGCCCAGTATTTTCGTTACACCACCACCAAGGAGCCCCCATCGATGCTGAACGTCGCCACCGAATCCGCCGCATCCGCGCCCATTCCCCCCATCGAGCCTGCTGACGTGACCGTGATCGACACGCGCTACGCCGACTACAAGATCATCCGCCGCAACGGCGCGGTGGTCGGCTTCGCGCCGAACAAGATCGCCATCGCCGTGACCAAGGCCTTCATCGCGGTGCAGGGTGGGCAGGCCGCGGCGTCGGCGCGCATCCGCGAGCTGGTCGAGTCGATCACCAGCCAGGTGACGGCGGCCCTGCTGCGGCGCGCGCCCAACGGCGGCACCTTCCACATCGAGGACATCCAGGACCAGGTCGAACTCGCGCTGATGCGCTCGGGCGAGCACGAAGTCGCCCGTTCCTACGTGCTCTACCGCGAAAAGCGCACGCAGGAACGCGCCGCGCAGAAGGCCGCCGGCGTCCCCGAAGCGACCCTGCACGTGATCGAGGACGGCCAGAAGAAGCCGCTCGACACTGAGCGCCTGGCCGGCCTGCTGGCCGATGCCTGCACCGGCCTCGGCGACAACGTCAAGGCCGAGCCGATCATGCACACCGTGCTGCGCGATCTCTACGACGGCGTGCCGATGGCCGAAGTCGAGAAGGCGCTGGTGCTCGCCGCGCGCTCGATGATCGAGCAGGACCCGGCGTACTCCTTCGTCACCGCCCGCCTGCTGCTGAACTCGATCCGCCACGAGGTTCTGGGCGAGGCCGTGACGCAGGCGCAGATGGGCGCCCGCTACGCCGACTATTTCCCTCAGTTCATTAAAAAGGGCATCGCCGCCGAACTGCTCGACGAGAAGCTCGGCCAGTTCGACCTCGCGCGTCTGGCCAAGGTGCTCGACGCCGGCCGCGACTATCAGTTCGGCTACCTCGGCCTGCAGACCCTGTACGACCGCTATTTCCTGCACATCGAAGAATCGCGCATCGAACTTCCGCAGGCCTTCTTCATGCGCGTGGCGATGGGCCTTGCCATCAACGAGATCGACCGCGAAGCGCGCGCCATCGAGTTCTACCAGGTGCTGTCGAGCTTCGACTTCATGAGCTCGACGCCGACCCTGTTCAACGCCGGCACCCGCCACAGCCAGCTGTCCAGCTGTTATCTCACCACCGTCACCGACGACCTCGACGGCATCTACCAGGCGATCAAGGAAAACGCCATGCTGCAGAAGTACGCCGGCGGCCTCGGCAACGACTGGACCCCGGTGCGCGCCATGGGTGCCCGCATCAAGGGCACCAACGGCAAGTCGCAGGGCGTCGTGCCCTTCCTCAAGGTGGTCAACGATACCGCCGTCGCGGTCAACCAGGGCGGCAAGCGCAAGGGCGCCGTCTGTGCGTATCTGGAAACCTGGCACCTCGACATCGAGGAGTTCCTCGACCTGCGCAAGAACACCGGCGACGACCGCCGCCGTACCCACGACATGAACACCGCGAACTGGATTCCGGACCTGTTCATGCAGCGCGTGATGGAAGGCGGCGACTGGACGCTGTTCTCCCCCAACGACGTGCCTGACCTGCACGACCTCTACGGCCGCAAGTTCGCCGAAGCGTATTGCGAATACGAGCGCAAGGCCGACCGCGGCGAGATCAAGCTGTTCAAGCGCATCCCCGCCGTGCAGATGTGGCGCAAGATGCTGTCGATGCTGTTCGAGACCGGCCACCCCTGGATCACGTTCAAGGACCCGTGCAACATCCGCAGCCCGCAGCAGCACGTCGGCGTCGTCCACTCGTCCAACCTGTGTACCGAGATCACGCTCAACACCAACGACCATGAAGTCGCCGTGTGCAACCTCGGCTCGGTCAACCTCGTGAACCACCTCAAGGACGGCAAGCTGGATCTGGACAAGCTGAAGGCCACCATCCACACCGCGATGCGCATGCTCGACAACGTGGTCGACGTCAACTACTACGCCGTCGGCAAGGCGCGCAATTCCAACCTCAAGCACCGTCCGGTCGGCCTCGGCATCATGGGCTTCCAGGACGCGCTGCAGGAACTGCGCGTGGCCTACGCCTCGCCCGAGGCCGTCGAGTTCGCCGACCGCTCGATGGAAGCCGTCGCCTACTGGGCCTACTGGGCGTCCACGGAATTGGCCGAAGAGCGCGGCCGCTATTCCAGCTATGAAGGCAGCCTGTGGAGCCGCGGCATCCTGCCGCAGGATTCGCTGAAATTATTGGCAGAGGAGCGCGGCGGCTACCTGGAAGTGGACGGCAGCAGCACGCTCGACTGGGACACGCTGCGTCAACGCATCGGCCAGTACGGCATGCGCAACTCCAACTGCCTGGCGATCGCGCCGACTGCGACCATCGCCAACATCGTCGGCGTCTCCGCCTCGATCGAGCCGACCTACCAGAACATCTACGTCAAATCGAACCTGTCGGGCGAATTCACCGTCGCCAACAAGTACCTGGTCGCCGACCTGAAGAAGCTCGGCCTGTGGGACGAGGTCATGGTCGCCGACATCAAGTACTTCGACGGCTCGCTGGCGAAGATCGACCGCATCCCGGCCGACATCCGCACCCTCTACGCCACCGCGTTCGAGATGGAAACCCACTGGCTGGTCGAGTGCGCCTCGCGCCGCCAGAAGTGGATCGACCAGGCGCAGAGCCTCAACATCTACATGGCCGGCGCCAGCGGCAAGAAGCTCGATGAGACCTACAAGCTGGCGTGGCTGCGCGGCCTCAAGACCACCTATTACCTGCGCACGCTGGGCGCCACCTCGGCGGAGAAGTCCACCGGCAAGGGCGGCGAGCTGAATGCAGTGTCGGCGGGCGGCGGGGCGGGGGCGATGAGCAGTGGCGGCAGCAGCGCGATGAACAAGGCGGCGGCGAATCTGCCGGAGCCGGAGATCGAGGGCAAGGCCTGCACCATGCGGCCGGGGGATCCGGGCTTCGAGGAATGCGAGGCTTGCCAGTAACGGGGTAACAGGAGGCGGAGCGGAGAAGAGGCAGACCCGGCTGATGGATATTGTGTGATGCGCACGAGTTCGTTGGCCGGGAGCGGCCCGGCGGCCGGTTACTTTTCTGGCTTGCCCAAGAAAAGTAACCAAAAGAAGGGCACCCCGCTGCGTCACCCCTTCGGGGCGGGCCTCGACTGAACCGATCCGCCGGGGCGGCTGCGCAACTCGCCCCTTCGGGGCTCAGACAGTGCTCGCCGAATTCCCCCGCCGGCTCGATCCAGTCGAGGTGGCGCAGAAGGGGAGCAGGCACGCAGACCTGAGCGACAGAAATGAAAGTCGGTGGTCACCCACCGTGGTTACAAGAACCAAAGGAGAGTTAAAACGATGCTGAATTTTGAAGAAGACTTCACCCCCGCCGCCAAGCCCCTGGACGTGCCGTCCTTCCTGCGCAAGGAATCCGCTGCGCCGGTCGGCGCCGACGTGGTCGCCGCGCCCACCGCGCCGCAGGCCCGCCGCGTGCAGGCCGCCGACAAGCGCGTGATCAACGGCGCGACGGATGTGAACCAGCTCGTCCCCTTCAAGTACAAATGGGCGTGGGAGAAATACCTCGCCGGCTGCGCCAACCATTGGATGCCGCAGGAAGTGAACATGAGTCGCGACATCGCGCAGTGGAAGGACCCCACCGCGCTGAGCGAGGACGAGCGCCGCCTGGTCAAGCGCAACCTCGGCTTCTTCGTGACGGCTGACTCCTTGGCCGCCAACAACATCGTGCTCGGCACCTACCGCCACATCACCGCGCCCGAGTGCCGCCAGTACCTGCTGCGCCAGGCGTTCGAGGAAGCCATCCACACCCACGCCTACCAGTACATCGTGGAAAGCCTGGGCCTCGACGAAGGCGAGATCTTCAACGCCTATCACGAAGTCGCCAGCATCCGCGACAAGGACGACTTCCTCATCCCCTTCATCGACACGCTGACCAATCCCGAATTCAAGACCGGCACCCCCGAGGCCGACCAGAAGCTGCTGAAGTCGCTGATCGTCTTCGCCTGCATCATGGAAGGCATCTTCTTCTACGTCGGCTTCGTGCAGATCCTCGCGCTGGGCCGCCAGAACAAGATGACCGGCGCCGCGGAGCAGTACCAGTACATCCTGCGCGACGAGTCCATGCACTGCAACTTCGGCATCGACCTCATCAACACCATCAAGCTCGAAAACCCCCACCTGTGGACCAGCGAGTTCAAGGCCGAAATCCGCGACCTGATCCAGAAGGGCGTCGAGCTCGAATACCGCTACGCCGAAGACACCATGCCGCGCGGCGTGCTGGGTTTGAACTCGGCCCAGTTCAAGGAATACCTGCGCTTCATCGCCAACCGCCGCTGCCAGCAGATCGGCCTCGACGAGATGTTCCCCGGCGTCACCAACCCCTTCCCCTGGATGGCCGAAATGATCGACCTGAAGAAGGAGAAGAACTTCTTCGAGACGCGCGTCACGGAGTATCAGACGGGCGGGGCGTTGAGCTGGGATTGACCGGCTTGGATGGAAAAAAAGGCGCAGGGGACTGCGCCTTTTTTGTTTGCTTTTGCTTATTCCTAATTCCTAATTCAGGGAATCACATGCCAACGTGTTTTGTAATACAGCCATTTGACTCAGGTAAATTCGATAAGCGCTTTGATGATGTTTATGCGCCAGCTATTGCCGCAGCCGAGCTTGAACCGTACAGAGTTGATCGAGACCCGGGCGTAGAAATTCCAATTGAATCTATTGAAGAGGGCATTCGTAATGCGGCTGTTTGTCTGGCGGATATTACGACCGACAATCCAAACGTTTGGTATGAATTGGGGTTTGCATTCGCTAGTGGTCGCCCAGTAGTGATGGTTTGCTCTACTGAACGTACAAATGGGAAATACCCATTTGATATTCAACATCGCACCGTTATTGGCTATAAAACCGATTCATCCAGTGACTTTGACGAACTAAAACATGCACTAACCACACGGATCAAGGCGTTTCTCAATAAGTCTGAAGCGCTACGCCAACTAGCCGAGACAGATCAAATAGCACCAACTCAAGGACTTACGCAAACTGAGTTAATGGTCCTGGCGATTGTTGCGGGAGATACAGCCCTACCTGGTGACGTGACCACTCTGTATACACTAAAGGCCGAATCAGAACGTGCTGGTCTTACATCGATTGGTTTTTCACTGGCATTCAGACGACTGGTTGCGAAAGATCTTGTGGAGGTTATGGAAGCATGGGATGAAAATCGCGATGAAATTTATAAAACCACTCGGCTGACTGATGAAGGATGGAAGTGGGTAGATAGCAATGAATCTTTATTCGTTCTTAAAAAGCCATCGTTCGAAGATCTGGAGAAAGATATCCCGTTCTAAAAATTAAAGGAACAGAAAGACACAACAAATGAAGGACAAGGAAAACACGAATAAATGAGGTCAGACGCCTTAATTTAGGACGAACAAGGTAATCCAAATGAGTCACCAAGAAACAAACTTTGAACGTCCTGAAGATGAGCTAGGGGTGGTCTCGAAAGCATTTCGGATTCCGTTCATATGGAAATTGCTAGTAAGTGTGGGCGCTATAGGCTTGATATCCTTTTGCGCCCTTTATGTATCCAACTATCTAAGCTCACCTAGTGTTTATGCTTCACCGAGTGACCTGGATTTAAGCTCTATTTTTCTTTTCTCGGTTTCCGCTTTCTTCATTGTTTGGATGCCATGGCATGCGCTCGGAGTGAGGATAACGAAAATAGGTGGCATCGAATTCAAAGAGATAGTTGCAGAACAAGCTTCTGAGCATGCAGAGGAAATAAGCTACCTTCAAGATCGTATAGAAGTGCTGGAGGCCAATCTCCGGCAACTCAATGGTGTAACGGGAATTATTGAAAGTTTTGAGGAGCCGAACCTTCGGAAACTCCTGATTGATTTTTTAACAAAGTATAAGGAGTGGGCTTTCTCGCCATCGAGAATTCGAGCTTGGGGGGCTCAACAGCAAGGCTTTTCGGATCTGGCGAAGTATGACCACCCATTTATACGTGGCACCTTGCAGAAAATGGTGTCAGAGGGGGTTCTTGAAACCAGAGTCAGCAGCAAAGGTAATACGCTATACCGTATGCCTTTGATCCTACCCACGTTTGATGGACACACTGGAAAGGGCAATACTTGCTCTGGGAGGGTGTCACATGCAACGGAAACCGTACACAAGGTATAGCCGAGAGTTCAAGCTTGAGGCGGTTCGCCAAGCGGC
>JACPYT010000018.1 GCA_016195805.1 Hydrogenophilales bacterium | reverse complement strand
TCACCGCCGACGACCACTATGAAATGTGCGCGCGCGCTGACTTCGCGCTCGAAACCTTCGGCCCGGATGCTGACAAGCTAGCCTTCCTGGTCGACGGTTATGTCGGCGGCCCCGGCATGGTGACCA
Source organism: Hydrogenophilales bacterium (assembly GCA_016195805.1). GTDB lineage: Bacteria > Pseudomonadota > Gammaproteobacteria > Burkholderiales > Thiobacillaceae > Thiobacillus. The sequence continues at coordinate 263,098 of JACPYT010000018.1, read as the reverse complement.
CCGCGCGGCGCCAGTACCCGAACCAGTACCTGCACTACCACCGCGCCGGCCACGGCGCCGTGACCTCGCCCAGCGCCAAGCGCGGTTACACCGCCTTCGTGCTGGCCAAGATGTCGCGCCTGCAGGGTGCGTCCGGCATTCACGTCGGCACCATGGGCTACGGCAAGATGGAAGGTGAGGGCGACGACAAGATCATCGCCTACATGATCGAGCGCGACGAGTGCCAGGGCCCGGTCTATTTCCAGAAGTGGTACGGCATGAAGCCCACCACCCCGATCATCTCCGGCGGCATGAACGCGCTGCGTCTGCCCGGCTTCTTCGAGAACCTGGGCCACGGCAACGTCATCAACACCTCCGGCGGCGGCTCCTACGGCCACATCGACAGCCCGGCGGCCGGCGCGATCTCCCTGCGCCAGTCGTACGAGTGCTGGAAGTCGGGCGCCGACCCGATCGAGTACGCCAAGGAGCACAAGGAATTCGCCCGCGCCTTCGAGTCCTTCCCGGGCGACGCCGACAAGCTGTTCCCGGGCTGGCGCGAAAAGCTGGGCGTGCACAAATAAGCACGCAGGGATGGAAACGCATCCCCACGCGGGGCGGGTTTGAAGCGATCTCCTAGCCGCAGAGAACCGTCCCCGCGCTACACGCCCCCGGCTTCCCGGGGGCGTTTTTTCTTCCGCAACGAGGAATGAAAATGAGCACTGACAAAGAGCAATACAAGGTTTTGCAGGAACCCTTCTACCAGCAGCAGAAGAACGAAGTCGCGCTGTACGAGGCCGCCTACCGCAACCGCCTGCCGGTGATGGTGAAGGGCCCGACCGGCTGCGGCAAGTCGCGCTTCGTCGAATACATGGCGTGGAAGCTCGGCAAGCCGCTGATCACCGTGGCCTGCAACGAGGACATGACCGCGAGCGACCTGGTCGGCCGTTATCTGCTCGAAGCCAACGGCACCCGCTGGCTCGACGGCCCGCTCACCACCGCCGCGCGCATCGGCGCGATCTGTTACCTGGACGAGATCGTCGAGGCGCGTCAGGACACCACGGTGGTGATCCACCCGCTCACCGACCACCGCCGCACCCTGCCGCTCGACAAGAAGGGCGAGCTGATCCATGCGCATCCCGATTTCCAGTTGGTGATTTCTTACAATCCCGGCTACCAGACGCTGATGAAGGACCTGAAGCAGTCGACCAAGCAGCGCTTCACCGCCTTCGACTTCGACTACCCCGATGCCGCGCTGGAAGCGCAGATCGTGGCGAAGGAAACCGGCATGGACGCAGCAGTGGCCGCGCAGCTGGTGAAAATCGGCGGCGTCGCCCGCAGCCTCAAGGGGCACGGTCTCGACGAAGGCATCTCGACACGCCTGCTGGTGTACGCAGCGACCCTGATCAAGGACGGCGTGGAGCCGCGCGACGCCTGCCGCATGGCGCTGGTGCGTCCGATCACCGACGACGCCGACATCCGCGAAACGCTGGATCATGCGATCGACGCAACCTTCGCCTAAGTTCAAAACGTGAGCACCGAGACCGCCTACCAGCATCCCCTCATGGCTGCCTACTGGAAGCAGCTCGACACCCGCTTCCCGCAGGTCGAAGAGGTGTTCGAGGATGTCATGGCCGAGGCGCTCGCCGTACTCACGCGCGAAGGCATCGAGGCCTACCTCGAAGCCGGCCGCGTCATCGGCAAGCTGGGGCGCGGCGTCGAGCCGCTGCTGGCGTTTCTGGAGGAGTGGCCGTCCGCCGCCAAGGCCGTCGGCGAATCCGCCTTGCCCGCCGTCATGGCGCTGATCCAGCGTTTGCAGAAGTCGCCCAACGGCAAGGCGATCACGCCCTTCCTGCAGACGCTGGCGCCGGTGGCGCGCCGGCTGCAGTCGCAGGAACTGTTGCAGCATTACCTCGACATCACCCTGGACCTGAAGGCGCGCACCACCGGCTCCATCCACGGCCACCACACCACCTTTCCCAGCCCCGGCCTGCCGGAGTTCTTCGCCCAGGCGCCGACCCTGCTCGGCCAGCTCACGCTCGCCGGCCTCAAGAACTGGGTCGAATACGGCATCCGCAACTACCGCACCCACCCCGAGCGGCAGAAGGATTACTTCAGCCTGCAGTCGGCCGACGCGCGCGCCGTGCTGCAGCGCGAACGTCACGGGACGTTATTAGTGGACGTCGAGCGCAGGCTCGATCTATACCTGCGCGGCCTGTGGCAGGACAGCGACCATCTAGTGCCGTATTCCACCGCGTTCGACGAGCTCCGCAAGCCGGTGCCGTATTACGACAAGCTCGGCATCCGCCTGCCCGACGTCTACGACGATGCAGGAGGCATCTCCGGCCTCGACCGCTATCGCGTTGTGCTCGCCCACATCGTCGGCCACCGCCGCTGGTCCGCGGCGCTGGTCGCCGACAACTGGAGCCCGTTCCAGCGCATGGCGGTGGAGTTCTTCGAGGACTGCCGCATCGAGACGCTCTTGATCCGCGAATATCCCGGCCTGCGCAAGCTCTTCCTCGCGTTGCATCCGCAGCCGCTGGAAGACGCCTGCGATCCGGAAACCACCTCCTGCCTGCGCCACCGCATGGCGATGCTGTCGCGTGCGCTGCTCGACCCGCATCACGGCTATGGCGACGCCGATCTCAACGACTTCGTCGCGCGCTTTCATGCCGTGATGGAAAAAGGCGTATCGAGCACGCAGGAGATCGCGTCGCTCGCGCTGTCCTACGTCGCGAAAACGCGCCGCCAGAGCGACCAGTTTGCCCGGGTGCACTTCGACGACACCGTGGTCGACTACCGCGACGACAACCGCCAGCTGTGGAAATTCATCGAGGCGGGCGACGAGGAAGAAGCCTTCGACGAAGAGCGCAAGATTGAGCGGGGCGAGGAAATCCGCGGCCTGCCGCCGCGCCATTATCCCGAGTGGGATTACAGCAGCCAGACCTACCGCCCGGACTGGGCCAGCGTCTACGAGGCGTTGCATCCTAGCGGCAACGCTGCCGACATCGACCGTCTGCTGCAAAAACACAGCGCGCTCGCCAAGCGGCTGAAGAAGATGCTCGACCTCCTGAAGCCGCAGGACAAGGTGCGCATCCGCTATCAGGAAGAGGGCAGCGAGCTCGACCTCGACGTCGCCATCCGCTCGCTGATCGACTTCAAGGGCGGCGCCACCCCCGATCCGCGCATCAACATGAGCCACCGCACAGACGGTCGCGACATCGCCGTGATGCTACTGCTCGACCTGTCGGAATCGCTCAACGAAAAGGCGGCCGGCAGCGACCAGACCATACTCGAACTCTCCCAGGAAGCGGTCTCGCTGCTGGCCTGGGCGATCGAAAAACTCGGCGACCCGTTCGCCATCGCCGGCTTCCATTCCAACACCCGCCACGACGTGCGCTATCTGCACATCAAGGGCTACGGCGAACACTGGAACGACGACGTCAAGGCGCGGCTGGCCGCGATGCAGGCAGGCTATTCGACCCGCATGGGCGCCGCCATGCGCCACGCCGCACACACCCTCGGCGCGCGTCCGGCCGACAAGAAGCTCATGCTGATCCTCACCGACGGCAAGCCGTCCGACGTCGATGCCCATGACGAGCGCTTGTTGATCGAGGACGCCCGCCAGGCGGTCAAGGAACTCGACCAGGATAATATTTTCACCTATTGCATCAGTCTCGATCCCAAGGCCGACGAATACGTAGCCGACATCTTCGGCCGCCAGTACACTGTCATCGATCACATCGAGCGGCTGCCGGAACGGCTGCCGCAGCTGTTCATGGCACTCACAAAATAAGCTGCGTTCCCAAGCGTGCTCTTCAATTCCTACCCGTTTCTTTTTCTTTTCCTGCCAATCGCGTTTCTAGGGTTTTTCCAGATAGGCCGATATAGCCGGCCGCTTGCCGCTTTGTGGCTGTTTGCGGCGTCGCTGTTTTTCTATGGCTGGTGGAACCCGGCCTATGTCGGACTCCTGCTCGGGTCGGTCTTCTTCAACTACGCCATCGGCGTGGCGCTCTCCAGGGAACATGCCCGGGGCAACGAGAGGCGCCAGAAGTGGATACTGGGTCTGGGGATCGCCGCAGATCTATGTCTGCTCGGCTATTACAAATACGCCAATTTCTTTGTTGAAAACGCCAACGTCGCCCTCGGCATGGGCTGGCAGATCGAACCCATCATCCTGCCGCTGGGCATCTCCTTTTTCACCTTCACCCAGATCGCGTTCCTGGTGGATGCCTATCGGGGCGAAGTGAAGGAAACCAACTTCATCCACTATGGCTTGTTCGTCACCTACTTTCCCCATCTGATCGCGGGACCGGTGCTGCACCACAAGGAAATGATGCCGCAGTTCGCCCACCCGGCCACCTATCGGGTGAACTGGGAAAACCTGTCGGTCGGACTGAGCATATTCAGCATCGGCCTGTTCAAGAAGGTAGTGCTGGCCGATGGCATCGCCCCTTCCGCAAGCCATGTGTTTGCCACGGCTGCCGATGGCGGCAGCGTCGCCCTGCTGGAAGCGTGGGCCGGGGCGCTGGCCTATAGCCTCCAGCTCTATTTCGATTTTTCCGGGTATTCCGACATGGCCATCGGCCTGTCGCGCCTGTTCGGCGTCAAGCTGCCGCTCAACTTCCACTCGCCTTACAAGGCGGTCAACATCATCGAATTCTGGCGACGCTGGCATATGACCCTGTCGCGCTTTCTGCGCGACTACCTTTACTTTCCGCTGGGAGGAAACCGCAAAGGCCCGGCACGGCGCTACCTCAACCTGATGGCCACCATGCTGTTGGGCGGCCTGTGGCATGGAGCCGGCTGGACCTTCGTGATCTGGGGCGCCTTGCACGGACTCTATCTCGCGATCAATCACGGCTGGCATCAGATTCGCACGCGCATGGGACACGACCTGAAGCGCAGTACCCGTCTGGGGCGAGTCGTCGGCATGAGCCTGACGTTTCTGGTGGTCGTCATCGGCTGGGTGTTCTTCCGGGCCGACAACCTCGCTGCCGCGCTTGCGATTCTGCGCGGCATGGCCGGCTTGAATGCGGACCTCGCCGGAAACGATGCGCGCGCTGATTTCGGGTGGGTGGCTGCGCTGTGGGCGCTTGCCTGGCTGGCGCCCAATACCCAGCAGATCATGGCAGCGTTCAGGCCGGCCCTGGGTGAAGTGAGCTACAGCGGCCGGTTGTGCTGGCGGCCGAATGCGCCTTGGCTGCTCGGCATTGCCGTCGGCTTGCTGTACACCGTAACGGAAATGGGGAAGGTCAGTGAATTCCTGTACTTCCAGTTCTAAGGCGCATCGCCGTTTCGCCCTAGGGTTATTCGCCCTGGTGCTGGGTCCGGTGACCGTGTTATTCGCTCTTAACCTGTATCTGCAGCCCCTGTCGGGTGACCTGACGCGCGTGGGTGCCTACGCGGAGAACGACTTTGGCTGGAACGATCCCCAGCTTGAGTTCCGGCAAGCCTTGTTTGCACGGGGCGCCTACGACCATCATTACGACGTGGTGGTCCTGGGCGATTCCTTTTCCCTGCGCGCGCCCCAGCTGGCTTGGCAAAACTACCTGGTGGCGGCCAAAGGCTGGTCGGTGATCACGCTGGATATCAACGAAACCAGTCTGGCGCAGGTTCTCGAAAACCCCGTTTTCCAGAAATCACCCCCGAGGATTTTCATTCTGGAAACCGTCGAGCGTGAACTCCCCCGGCGAATAAGGAATGAGCAGCCTTGCGATGCAAGGGCTTTGCCGGATTCGCACGCTGCTTCGGCCAGTCCCTTGCCGAAGGCCGTTACCATTCATGAGCGTGAACTTCAGGGGCTGGCAAAACCTGTGGAACGTGATACTGCTTCGCGGGACATCAAGCTTGGATATGTCAGGGATTATCTTTGGAGAAGCCTTCAGCGGGCGCTGTTTGGAAAAGCACGCGTGGATGCGGAAACCGTGGCCTTGGTCCGCAATGCACCGTTTTCCAGTTCGACCAAGGATGCGATGCTGGTTTACAAAAAGGACTTCCGCAAGGCGAAATGGTGGCGCGAAATGGGAGTGCCGCAAATGAGCTGCCGAATCGACAGGATGCGCAAGCAGGTCGAAGCAAATGGACACACCCGGTTTGTTCTCATGGTGGCCCCCGACAAACTGACAGCCTATGCGGATTTCCTGCGCGACAAGGGTTTGCGCAATCTGAGTTCCCTGTCTGAATTGTCCCGCACGCTCCCTGACGTCATGCCGCGACTGGATAGTGCGCTGATCTCCGCCATCCGCAAGGGCGAGCAGGACATCTATCTGCCCGATGATACGCACTGGGGTTCGAGCGGCTATCGGATCGCTGCCGAAACACTGCTTTCCTTCCTTCAGCGGTGCGCCCCGCAGGGACGGAACATATAAACCCCTGTATCGAATCAAGTTTTCTGCGTTCCGACCGTTATCAAGCGTGCTATCCATTCACAAACGGCACGGCGGGACAGCCAGGCTGCCCGGGCGGCCCTTGGGCTGGTCACGGCACCCATCAGATGGCTATTGTCAGATGGCCGCTTGTATAACCGAACAAGGCTTCCTGCGGATGCGCGGGAATGATCAGTGAACGCGGCAACCCACTCAAAACTCAGCCTCAAGCCAACTGTTCTGATGCCGCTGGCGCTGGTGCTGCTCGTGCTGGTCATCGGATTTTTCAGCGGCTACTGGGGCCACGCGAAGGCAGACGAGGGACATGAAGTATGGGTGTCCGGCATTCTTGCGGCTGGATTCGGCGGTAGCCTGCTCGGCTTCTTCTATGTGCTCACCCGGCGGGTGGAAAAGCAGTTCGCCTTGTCCCAGGCCGAACTCAGGGAGAGTGAAGCGCGTTTCCGCATGCTGGTCGAGAGTTCGAGCGACCTGATCTGGGAAGTGGATGCGCGTGGCACCTACACCTATGTCAGCCCGAAGATCCGCGAACTGCTGGGTTATGCGCCCGAGGAAATCATCGGCAGAACGCCCTTCGACCTGATGCCTGCCGGCGAGGCGGAGCGCGTCCGCATAGTGTTCAGCGGAATCGCGGCATCGCGGCAGCCTGGTTTCGGTGTCGAAAACATCAACCGCCACAAGGATGGCCATGAGGTGGTGCTCGAAACCAACGCCGTGCCCATTTTTGGCCCGACCGGGGAACTGGTTGGATATCGCGGCATGGATCGCGACATCACCGCGCGCAAACAGGTCGAAACGGCTCTGCGCCAGAGCCAGAAAAACCTCGCCGAAGCGCAGCGCATCGCCAGCCTGGGGAGCTGGGAGTGGGACATCGTCCAGGGCGACCTGCACTGGTCGGACGGGATCTACCGCATCTTCGGCCTGTCGCCCGAAAGTTTCGGCGCAACCTACGCGGCATTTCTCCAGCTCGTTCATCCGGATGACCGCGGCCGCGTCCAGCAGGCCGTCGAGGAGGCGGTGGCGCACGGCAAACCTTATGGCATCGAGCATCGGCTCGTGCGTCCAGACGGTTCGGAGCGCGTGGTTCAGGAGCGGGGGGAGGTCACGTACGATGCGGATGGCAACGCCGTTCGCATGGTCGGGACGGTGCAGGACATCACCGATCAGAAACTCGCCGAATTGCGGCTGCACCAGGCGGCCAAGGTATTCGAAAACACCAGCGAAGGCGTCATGATTACCGACGCCGACCAGCGCATCATGGCGGTGAACCAGGCCTTCACGCACATTACCGGTTATGGCGAAGACGAGGTCAGGGGCCATGAGCCGACGATACTGCGATCCGGGCGGCATGACGGCGAGTACTACCGCAGGATGTGGGCGGACATCCAGGCCAGCGGCCGCTGGCAGGGCGAAATCTGGAACCGGCGCAAGGACGGGGCTGACTATCCGGAGTGGCTCAATATCAGCGTGGTACGGGATGACGCCGGCGCCATCATCAACTACATCGGCGTATTCGCGGACATCACCTCCATCAAGGAAGCCCGCGACAAACTCGAATACACGGCCCATCACGACGCCCTCACGGGACTCCCGAATCGGGTGCTGTTCCGCGACCGCCTGGAACAGGCATTGGTCATTTCCCGCAGGAACGGCGATGGAGTGGCCTTGCTGTTTGTCGACCTGGATCGCTTCAAGGTGATCAACGACACCCTGGGCCATGAGGCGGGCGACCTGCTGCTGCAGGAGGTCGCGCGACGCCTGATCGGCTGCATGCGCGAGGAAGATACCGTGGCGCGCATGGGCGGCGACGAGTTCGTCGTGATCCAGAAAGGGGTCGCCCAGCCCGAGGATGCCGCCCTGTTGGCGACCAGGATGCTGGCGGAAATCAGCCGCCCGTTCTCCCTGGCGGGCCATGAAATCATGACCAGCCTCAGCGTTGGCATCAGCCTGTACCCGCAGGACGGGGAAGACGTCAGCGCCCTGCTGAAAAACGCCGATGCCGCCATGTACCGCGCGAAGGAAAAGGGGCGCAACGGCTATCAGTACTACTCGAATGAAATGACCGCAGCGGGGATCGAGCGCCTGGAACTGGAATGCGACCTACGCCAGGCGCTGCAGCGGGACGAGCTGCGGGTGCATTACCAGCCCCAGGTCGATCTCGCGACCGGCCGGATCGTCGGCGCCGAGGCGCTCGTGCGCTGGCAACACGCTTCCCGCGGGATGATCCCGCCGAGCGTGTTCATTCCGATGGCCGAGGACAGCGGGATGATCGGCCCGATAGGCGATTGGGTGCTCAACACGGCGTGCAGCGACGCCAAGGGCTGGCAGGCGGCGGGCCTGCCGGGCCTGCGGATGGCGGTGAACGTCTCGGGCCGCCAGGTCGGCATCGATCACATAGTGGACAAGGTCGCCGCCGCCTTGAAGAACTCGGGCCTTGCCCCGCAATTCCTCGAGATCGAGGTCACGGAAAGCGTGGTCATGCAGGACGCCACCCGGGCCATCTCGACGCTGAATGCGCTCAGGGATATGGGGGTCACGCTGGCCATCGATGACTTCGGTACCGGCTACTCGTCGTTGAGCTACCTGAAGCGTTTCCCACTCAACAAGCTGAAGATCGACAAGTCCTTCATCGACGGGATGGTGGACGACCCGGATGACGCAGCGATCGTCATGGCCATCATCGCGATGGCGCAAAGCCTGCGGCACACGGTGATCGCCGAAGGCGTGGAAACCGAAGCGCAGGCCGAACGTCTGCGCGCATACGGCTGCGATGAAATGCAGGGCTATCTTTTCAGCCACCCCCTGCCGGGCGACCAGTTTGTCGAATTGATGCGGAACGCCTCCGCGCCCGACGCCGACGTCAAGGTGGCCCCCGGCCATCCGTGCATGGCAACGGCGCACGGCATCAGGGCGGGCGTGGCCTGACGCCGGGCATCACGCCTACGCCTGCCAAACCCCGTACCCCGCTTCACGGAAATCGATCGCTAGCTCTACTTCGAGGTCGCGTGCGTCGTCATACGTGAGTGGACCATAGAGTTCGTACAGCTCGGGCAGGAGTCGCAGACCGAATTGCTTCACGAAGCGATTGGACTGGATGCCCGCCTTGTGTTTGTCGAAGCGCACGTCGGGGTCCAGCCCCGTCATGCCGACGTAAATGCACGGCTTGCCCTCGATGTAACCGGGGTTGGCCTTCCTGAACCGGCCTTCGTAGAGAACGTCTTTCGACAGTTCGATCACATAGACGTGATAGTGGTGGCGTCCCATGGCGAGCGCGGCTTCACGCGCCTGACGCGGCGGCGGCCTCGCGGAAGGTGTGCTTGCCGTCGCGTTTTGCCGCATAGAGCGCCGTGTCGGCTTTCTTCAGCAGGTCGTTCAGCGTTTCGCCGTCAGCGCAGCACATGGCGATCCCCACCGACGCCCCGATCTGTGCGGTTCCGCCCGCGACAAGCGGGATGGGCCGGCACAGGCTGTCCACCACGCGGCTCGCGACGTCGCGCGCCGCCGCCGCATCGTCGACCTGGCCCAGCACGATGACGAACTCGTCGCCGCCGAAACGGGCGATCACATCCGCCTCGCGGAGCAACTGCTTCATCCGGTGCGCCGCGGCCACGAGCACCTCGTCGCCCGCGGCATGCCCATAGCGGTCGTTGACCGCCTTGAAGTCGTCCAGATCGACGGCCAGCACGGCCATCTGCGTCTGCGAGCGTTTCGCACGGGCGATCAGGTGCGTTTCGTTCTCCTGCAGGAAACGCCGATTGGCCAGGCCCGTCAGCGGGTCGCGCAGACTGAGCTGCCGGATCGTCTGCTCGGCATGGATGCCTGCCCGGATCAGGCGAACGGTTTCCCGGTACAGCCCGAGCAGCGCCAGTGCCATCCACAGCCCAGCCATTCCCAGCAGCGCCGACGACAGGTTCTCGCCGCGTATGCGTGTTGCTTCGCGCGTTTCCAGCTGGTTCAGCTCCTCGCGTTCGGTCTCGATCAGGATGCGGTGGATCTGCTCGATGGCGGATTTGTCGAAGCCCCCGAGTTCCCGTTCCGGAGGCGGCGTTGCGGCGCCCCCCGCCGCGCTTTGCTGGAGCGAGCTGAAGCCGGTCTCCAGCGCCGCTTGCAGGGCCGGCAGGGGCGCCAGGCGAGAAGACTGGGCACCGTCGGTGCCGATCAGGGCGATCAGCTGCGCGGCGCTGGGACACGACGATAGACGGCAGATCAGGCCGGGATCGAGATCGGCCGGGTTTTGCGACTCGGCGTATTTGCGAACCGCGCTGTCCAGGTTGAGCAGGTAAGTGCGCAGTGCGTTGATGTACGCGATGACCTGCCGCGTATGCTCCACCGAGCGGACGGCCGCCTCCGAGCGCTGGTGCTGGTAGACAATCATGGCGAACAGCACCGTGATGATGAGGGCGAAGATCAGCAGGCCCTTGTTGAGCACCCGCCTGAAGCCGGCAAAGACGGAGCCGTCGGTTTCGGTTTGCTTCGGCGGCGAGCCTGGATTCATTTCAGACATTCATTTCGAGCGCGGCGGCGGCGCGGGATATCGAGGTGTTCTTGCTGGGGTGCATAAATAAAAGGAGCCCGGATATTCTTGCCCGGTTGGGGCTGTCACGGCGGAGGAAAGTTCTCCGGCGACGCCCTGAATTCTAGGGCCTGTTGCGCCAAATCAATAGCCGCGGCTACCAGCGCAACACGCGACGCCCCAGCAAGGCGCCTGTCGCGGCGGGGATCAGCATGCCGAGCAGGTACCAGATACCAATGAAAGGGGCCTCCATTTCGGGGCAGTGCAGGCAGTAGACCAGCCCTCCGACGGTTCCGGACAACAGGCCCGCAGCGGTTCCGGCCAGCGGCAGGCGCGTCGGAGCAAGTCCGCGCATCGCCCATAGCGTTGCGGCGAACATCGGCGCCGACAGCATGGCGATGAGGAAGGGGCATTCCGTCCAGGTTGCGCCAAGCAGGAGTCCCATGCGTTGCCCCGGTTCGGCGCCGGCCAGCACGAAAGCCGCCAGCGTCCACATGGCCACCACGGGCACAGCGAGCGCGGGCAGCACCCTGTCGAGACGAGCGCCCGGTCGCGACAGCCGCAACACCGCCAGCAGGCTGGCCACGCCCAGACTCGCAACATAGCCGATCTTGGCCCAGAACATCGGCAACCGTACCGCTTCCGCCAGATCGTGGCGCACGCCGAGCACGCCGAGCATCAGCACACCGGCCGCGACCACGCCCACGGCGATGGCGATCGCATAACGGCGTGCGGCGGCATGCCGCTGCACGCTGCCTTCTCCGGTCGCCAGCAACCTCACCAGATCATCGGTTTTCATGATGCACCTCGAATCAATGTGGCCAGCGCCTTCATGCCGCGATGGACGCCGACCTTGATCGCCGACTCCGACATACCCGTGCGCTGCGCGGCCTCCGTCACCGACAAGCCTTCCAGCTTGGTATGGACGATCGGCAGCCGCTGCCGGTCGGGCAGCTGGTCGAGCAGCTTGCCCAGATCGCGGCGCGCTTCGGCGGCCTCGCTGTCGGCGGCGGAAAAGAAGTCCGTCTCGTCATCCATGGGGTCGGTGAGCGCCTCGTGGCTCGCGCGCCGGCGCAGCAGATCGACCAGCTTGTACTTGGCGATGGCGTACGCCCATGCCGTCAAGGGCTGGCCGGCGTCATAGGTGTGACGCTTGTTGTGAATGGCAAGCAGCGCTTCCTGCACGAGATCTTCCACGTCGTCCGGCAAACGGGCCAGGCGCTTCCGGAAATAGGCGCGCAGGTGCGCGCTCATTTCCATGAGGAAGGCCTGGTAGGCCGGGGCCTCCCCATCGAGACCGCGACTCAGCAAGCCCTTGAGCCGCGCCTCGCTGGCGTTCGTCCGGCCCTTGTCTGTCATTCGTTGCATGGGGGAGTTTGGTTACAGACCCGCAGGATTTAATCGATAGCCACGGTTCGCGACGAATTTTGCCATGGGCTGTAACCAACCACCCTTCGAGCGCGAACTACCCATCATAACGCACGCAACCGGCACGTCCCGAGCCGATGTGCGTGCCGTCCATCCAACCGAGGAGTCCTGGGCATGAATCTGCAAGCGGCCGTACTGACCACCGCCCTGCTGGCCGCATCGCTGCCGGCCGGCGCTGGCACAAGCTGCGAGGCGCGCAGCGGCCCCAACACGGCCGCGCTGGTCGAGCTGTATACCTCCGAGGGCTGTTCCAGCTGCCCGCCGGCAGACCGGCAACTCAGCCATCTGGCGGACAGCCTGGATGCCTCCGCCGCGGCGGTGCCGCTGGCCTTGCATGTCGGCTACTGGGACCGTCTGGGCTGGGCCGACCGTTTCGCGCAAGACCGCTTCGCAGAGCGCCAGGCATGGCTGGCGCAGGCCAACCGTCAGCGGGCGGTCTACACGCCGGAATTCTTCGTCGCCGGCGCCGAAATCCGGTCATGGCGCGGGTCCCTGCGCGACGTCGTGCGCGACGTGAATGCCAGGCCCGCCCTGGCCGCGATCCAGCTGCATGCCGCCGTGTCGCCTGCCAACGTCCTGGCGCTCGACGCCGCGGCGACCGCGCCGGCGGACCAGGACGCGGCCGTGCTCTACCTGGCCGTCGCCGAGAACGGCCTGGTCACCCGGGTCATGGCCGGCGAGAACAAGGATGCGACGCTGCGGCATGAGCATGTCGTGCGCGCGTGGCTCGGCCCTTTCCCGCTGACGGGCGGAAAAGTCCAGGTGCGACGCGAGGTCGCGCTGCCGGCAGGCTGGCAGCGCGATCGCCTGGAAGCGGTCGCGTTCGTGCAGGACGAACGGTCCGGCGAAGTGCTGCAGGCGCTGCGCACTGCAACCTGCCCCGGTGCATGAGGCCGATCATGGACACATTCAACACTGACGCCCCCCGCGCCATCCATCCGCTGTGGCTGCGCGCGACGCACTGGCTGAATGCCGTGGCGGTGGCGATCCTGGCAACGAGCGGCTGGCGCATCTATGACGCCTCGCCGTTGTTCGATTTCCAGTTCGCCGACCCACTCACGCTCGGCGGCTGGCTCGGCGGCGCGTTGCAGTGGCACTTTGCCGCCATGTGGCTGCTGGTCGCCAATGGCCTGGCCTACCTGCTGCTCAATACCGGCAGCGGCCGCCTGGGGAAACAGTTCTTCCCGCTGTCGCTGCGCATGCTGTTCGTCGATCTCTCTGCCGCCGTGCGCGGTCATCTGTCGCATGCGGACCCGCGCCGCTACAACAGCGTGCAGCGCCTAGCCTATCTGGCCGTCATGGCGGACAGCGTGCTGCTGGGGCTGTCCGGCCTGGTCCTGTGGAAGTCGGTGCAGTTCCCCCTGCTGCGCGAGCTGCTGGGCGGCTACGAGACGGCCCGCCACGTGCACTTTTTCGCCATGGCGGCGCTGGTGGGATTCGTCGGGGTCCACCTCGCCATGGTGGCGGTGGTGCCGCGCACGCTGCGCGCCATGACGTTCGGCCGATGAGGTAAACATGATGATCAAGCAATCCCCTCTGGTGGGTGACGATGCGGTCGTGAAGGAGGCGTTGAGCCGCCTCGAACAGCCGGCCCGCCGCCTTTTCATGCAGCGCACGCTGACGCTGGGCGGTCTGTCGCTGCTGACCGGCTGTTCGATCACCGACAACCCGGGCGCCGAGGCCGCGCTGGAAAAGATCTCGCGCCTCAACGACAAGGCGCAGGCCTGGCTGTTCGACCCCAACCAGCTGGCGCCCACCTACCCGGATTCCATGATCGTGCGGCCGTTCCCGTTCAACGCCTTCTACGACGAGGACAAGGTGCCGGACGTCGATGCCGATGCCTTCCGTCTGGAGGTCAGCGGCATGGTGGCGGACAAGCGGGCCTGGTCGCTGCCCGAACTGCGGGCCCTACCGCACACCGAGCAGGTCACGCGGCATATCTGCGTCGAAGGCTGGAGCGCCATCGGCAAATGGGGCGGGGTGCCGTTCTCGCTGTTCCTGCGCCGGGTGGGCGCCGACCTCAACGCCAGGTACGTCGGCTTCAAATGCGCCGACGATTACTACACCAGCATCGACATGCCGACTGCGCTGCACCCGCAGACCCTGCTGGCCCTGACCTTCGACGGGCAGACGCTGCCGCGGCGCTACGGCTTTCCGATGAAGCTGCGCATGCCGACCAAGCTCGGCTACAAGAATCCCAAGCATATCCAGGCGATCTTCGTCACCAACACCTACCCCGGGGGCTATTGGGAAGACCAGGGGTACAACTGGTTCGGCGGCAGCTGAGTTCGTCTCGGCTGCCCTGAAACATGGCATGTCTGCCAATTTTTAAATCAACCTCAAATGAAGGAGCTCACCATGAACAAGATGATCGCAACCCTGATGTGCCTCGGCCTGTTCGCCGCCGGCGGCAGCGCCATTGCCGCAGACAGCATGGGCAAGGACGTCATGTCCCAGGGCGGGATGGCCAAGGACAGCATGGCCAAAGACAGCATGCAGAAGGACGGGATGGGCAAATCCAGCATGCACAAGAAGGAAACGAAAGCCATGAAGAAGGAAACCATGGGCAAGGATTCGATGTCGAAAGATTCCATGTCGAAGGACAGCATGGGCAAGGATGAAATGAAGCACTAAATCGCCGGCCGGTCTGCTGCGTGTGAAATCCACCCAACCAGGGTGGTCGCGTAGCAGACCTTACGGATTCGATTGAAGAACCCGCTCCTGCTCAACCAGACAATGGAGACGCATCATGAATCGCCTTTTTTCTGCACTCATCGCACCTGCCCTGGGCATCGCGCTGGCGGGGTGCTCATCCTATTCCAGCGCCACGCCCTTGCCCGATCCTGCCGTCGATCTTCCGCGTGCCAGCGTGAGTGGCCTCCAGACGGCCGTCCTGGCTGGCGGATGCTTCTGGGGCGTGGAGGGCGTGTTCGAGCATGTCAAGGGCGTCACCCGGGTGGTGTCGGGCTACGCCGGCGGCAAGGCGGACACGGCCAGCTACGATCAGGTGAGTACCGGCCAGACCGGCCATGCCGAATCGGTGCGCATTTTCTACGACCCCGCGCGCATCAGCTACGGGCAGCTGCTGAAGGTGTTTTTTTCCGTCGCACACGATCCGACCGAGCTGAACCGGCAGGGGCCCGACACCGGGTCGCAATACCGGTCGGCGATCTTCTACGCCAACGCAGACCAGAAGCGGGTGGCCGACGGCTACATCGCCCAGTTGCAGTCGGCGCGTGTGTTCCCCAGCCGCATCGTCACGCAGGTCGTGCCCCTGAATGGCTTCTACGATGCCGAGGCCTACCACCAGCATTATCTGGACCTGCATCCGGACCAGCCCTACATCGTGATCAACGACCTGCCGAAGATCGCCGATCTGCGACGGCAGCTTCCGTCCCTGTATGTCGACGGACAATCCGGCATGAACTGATTGAGACGAGGCGAGCAATCATGGACAGACGCACCTTCATCAAACTGGCGGCGGCCAGTGCATCCACACCGCTGTTAACGCACTTCGCCCTGCCGGGGCAGGCCATAGCGGCGGAACGCATCGAAAAACTCGTCCGCAGCGACGCCGAGTGGAAGAAACGGCTCACGCCGGCGCAGTACGACATCCTGCGCGAGGAAGGCACCGAACGCCCCTTCAGCAGTCCGCTCGATCACGAAAAGCGCAGCGGCCTGTACGTGTGTGCGGCCTGCGACCTGCCGCTGTTCCCGTCCCGCTTCAAATACGACAGCGGCACCGGCTGGCCCAGCTTCTTTGACGTGCTGCCCGGCCACGTCGAAACCCGGACCGATCTGACGCTGGGGATGCGGCGCACCGAATACCACTGCGCACGCTGCGGTGGCCACCACGGCCACGTGTTCGACGACGGGCCGAGGCCCACCGGGCTGCGCTACTGCAACAACGGCGTTGCACTGAAGTTCATTCCGGACAGGGCATAGTCACGCCAGACGATCTGCGCTCGCAGAAGCGTGCAGATCGGCTGAAAAGCGATCACGGGGCGCCCGGTGGCGGCGGCGGGGGATAGCCCGGCGGTGGCGGCGGCACACCCGGCGGCAGCGGCTGGTAATACGGCGAGCGCGTTGGCCGGTAAATGTGGCCGGACACCGGAACCTGGTGCCCCCTGGAATACATGCATTGCACGTAGCTGACGTCGTAGCGGCGTTGTAGGCCGTAGCCCGAGGTCTCGGCCGACTCGGTGCCGGCGAGGCCGCCGATCAGCAGCCCGGTACCCGCCCCCACGCCTGCACCCTCGTGACCGCCCAGGGCGGCGCCTGCGGCGGCACCGATCGCCGTGCCCACCACGGCGCTTTTCACGCCGCTCTCCTGTGCCGCCTGGCCGGGTGTCTTGCCGCCGACGCTTGCGAGGGCGTAGTTGCGGCATTCCAGGTCATCGGCGCGGAACTGGTCGAAGTTCTTGCCGCTGCCGGGCAATACCATCACGCTCGGGCCGGTCGGCATAGTGGTGCACCCGGCTACCAGAAGCAGGGCAAGCGCGAGAATTTTTGGCACGGTACGCATGCTCATTGCTCCTCATCGTCATCGAGCGGAGGGGGCGGCGGTTGCGGCGCGACGGGCTGCCAGCCGCCGGGACATCGCTTCACATAGGGGTAATAGCCTGCCGGTCGGGAACAGTAATACCAGTACGCCGAACTCTGTGGGGCCGGGCTCGCGTCGCGTTCGATATAGACCGGCGGTTCGGCCGGAACCGTCACGACAGGCGGCGGGTAGTAATAAGGGGGATAGTAGTACGGCCGGTAAGGCCAGGGATCGAACCAGAACGGGTCGACAACCACGCCGACCCCGACGTGGCTGTGGCCATGCCAGTGGCCACGGTCCGCCGCCGCAGCACCGCTAAAAAAGAGGGTAAGCACACCAAGGATGAGTGCAGACGCCACGCGAAGCTTGTTCATCGGGACCTCCTTTGCCTGGAGCCACTCCGTCCGCGTCCCCAGCGAGGGCTGGACATACGGAGGACTTAACGACCGTATGACTGCTGCAATCGCCGATAAGTTTCGGGACGCCCTGCCTCAGCAGGCGGCAAGGCTCCGGCGTCTTAATGCCCGCTTAATCCATGCGCCTTACGCTGCAAGGCATCGACGCACCCGCGTCATCCCTTGAGGAAAGAAGATATGGAATTCGCACACACCATCCGTGCCGCAGTGACCGCCATCCTGGCGCCGATATTCTCGGTCGCCTTCGTCGGCATTCCGCTCGTGGTCGGCGGCAGCGTGCTGGTGGCCTCGGCCGACGTACTGTTCATGTCGGCCTGAGCCATCAGCCCGGAGCTGGGCCACCCCCTATTCGTCGCGTTCGAACGCCGCGATGCGCTCGGTTTCCGCCACGCCGTCCGCCACCCATTCCTGCACCGCGGGCAGCGCCCGCACCGCATCGGCATAGGCCTTCGCTGCGCCCGTGAGCGCCACGCCATAGGTTTGGAAACGCAACACCACTGGCGCATACATTGCGTCGGCAATGGAAAATTGGCCGAACAGGAAATCGCCGCCGGCGCCGAAGCGGGCGCGGCAATCGACCCAGATCGCCAGAATACGTTCGATGTCCGCCAGGCTTTCCGGCGTGCGTCCCTGGCCCGGACGCCGCGCGCGGATGTTCATCGACATGTCCCGCCGCAGCGCGGCGAAGCCGGCGTGCATCTCCGCACTCACCGAGCGCGCCACCGCCCGCGCCGCCGCCGCGGCCGGCCATAGCTGCTTGTCCGGAAAACGCTCGTGCAGGGTTTCGCAGATCGCCAGCGAATCCCATACGCGGATCTCGCCGTCATGCAGCGCAGGCACCTTGCCCGAAGGCGACCACTTCGCCAGCTCGGCCTCCGCCCCAGGGCAGTACAGCGGAATGCGTACTTCCTCGAAGGAAATCCCTGCCTGCCGCAGCACCAGCCAAGGCCGCATGGACCAGGACGAGTAGTTCTTGTTGCCGACGACGAGGATGAGGGGAGTCATGGTGGATGGGGCCTTGGCAAACGGGGATGAAGCGCAAAGTTACACGAGTGGAGTGGGCGATGGGAATGGCGGGGGCAAGAATCGGCCTTGCCGGGGCGGTCATGTGCCCATAGTCGCAGTCTGTCCCCAGTCGTTCGATATTGCCTGGGGCGATCTCTTTTGCGTTCGCGAGGCCTTGTCGATACCTGCCCCGCGCAGCTTGACCTATATTGGATGGATGCTTGTGCGCAGGCGGGCAATGTGCCCTGAAACCTCGTCAAGGGAGCTTCTCCTTGGAGAACCGCGGCCAACAATTTTCAGCTCCCCCGGATCCGGGCATCCTTGTCCCGCAGATTGCGCAGAGCTTTCGTCAGCTTCCCATATCGCTGATCGTCAACCTGGCCAACGGGCTCATTCTTGCAGCGGTTCTGTGGGGCGCCGTGCCCGCGTTCGTCCTGCTAACCTGGTCGTGCTTGCTCATTGCCGTCACGGGGGCTCGATTCCTCACCTTGCAGGCGTTTAGAAACGCCTCCCCCAGGAGCGACTCGGATCATGCTGTCTGGACGGAGTATTTCCTGGCAGGCGCATGCGCTGCCGGTGTGGTGTGGGGGGCGTCCGGAATTCTCCTGTTTCATCCCAGTTCCTTCCCGCACCAGGTCGTTCTCGCCTTTGTGCTGGGTGGAATGGTGGCCGGAGCCGTTCCGCTGCTGTCGTCCGTGCGCCACGCCTATTGGTGCTTCGCCATTCCGGTCGTGGTGCCCATCAGCATACGGATGATGTGGGTGGGCGATCGCATCCATCTCATCATGGGCCTGCTGATGGCCATCTTCGGTCTCGCCATGCTCGCCACGTCCGCCCAGGTGCACCGTCTGTTTCGCGACTCGGAAAAACTGCGCCGCGAGCTGTTCTCATCAATCGAGGTGGAGCAGGCGCTGGAATATCTGGTCCGTCTGGACAGTCTCACCGGAATTCCAAACAGGCGGCTGTTCGAGGAAGAATTGAGCAAGGAGTGGGGACGAGCGAAACGCGACAAGAAGCCGTTGTCACTCATCATGGCCGATATCGATCACTTCAAGGAATACAACGACCACTATGGGCACCCGGCCGGTGACCTCTGCCTGGTGGAAGTTGCGCAGGCCATGTACCACGCGCTGTCCCGCCCCGGCGATGTGGTGGCCCGAATCGGTGGCGAAGAGTTTGCGTTCCTGCTGCCGCAAACCGATTTGAGCGGCGCGATAGCCGTGGCGGAGCAGATACGCGAGCGTATCCTGGCCTTGAACCTCCCCCACGAAGCATCGCCCGTGGCCAGGCAGGTCACCCTGAGTTTCGGCATCTCTTCGTCCGAGCTTTTTCCCGCCGCCTCGCCTGCCGATCTGATCCGCGCATCAGACAAGGCGCTATATGAAGCCAAACGCTGCGGGCGCAACCAGGTTGTGGCACAACCAAGAAAGACGGCACCAGAGCTGGATCGCGGGCTCTAGGCAAAGACAAAGAGCGCGTGCATAGCCCGTCGTGTATGCGATCAAGGCATCAAAGACCCTATTCCAGTGCCCGGATTTGCCAGAGTGGCGAGAACGAGGCTCGAATTCGCTGTCGAGTACTGCGAACGGGCCGGGCTGGTTGAGGCTGAGAGCGTGGCGGGAGCGTGCGGAGATGCCCAGCCCGGCGAGGAGGGCTTGCTTAACGGCTTCGTTGTGTCCAGATCGGGGCGAATGGTGAGCCCGCTTTCGTCGGAGCATTGTTCGAAATGCTTGACCTGATACGTGGTTATCGAAAGGGATCAGGCTGCCCGGGGGCATGGCCTTCACGGGGGGACCTATTGCAGAAAGCCATCGATCGTCATCGATCTTCCGAAGAAAAAGCCCTGGCTCATGCCGCTTTGTCGCGGAGAACAGGGTGGTTGTTCGCCGGTTTCGATGTCTTCTGTGATGACGTGCGCGAGAGAAACATGGCGGTTCAGTCATTCGAAGACAGGATGAACCGCGAGCTTACTGGGCTCGCCCGGCATGCTGCTCAATCCGGCCACACGCGGTCCGGATGCATCGGCACCGGCGCGGGCTTTGGCACGGGGGCCGCGGCCTTGCGTGGCTCCGGATTCGTCGTGGCACTTTCCTGTTGTGCCTTCACCTTGCGCACGCTGGCGGCGAGTTTGCTGGATGTCTTGTTCATGATTGCAGTAATTCCTCGATCAGGGCTTCAACTTCACGGGCGGCCGCCTTGCCGCGGTGGCCGAGCCCGTACACGCTGGTGCCTTCCACAGCCGCGCTGCGGTAGGCGGCGCGCCGGGCGAGGCCGGAGCGCAGAGTGGGAAATTCCAGCTCGGCCAGCGCCTCGTGCATGGCGCGCGAGAGCGCGTTGCGGCTGTCCAGCTGGTTCAGGACGACGAAGGCCTTGAGCTGGGGGTTGTGCTGGCGTGAACTGCACACCGCCGCGGTGATGTCCACGCTCGCCCAGAGGTCCACGGGCGAGGGCTGGATCGGCACCAGCAGCACGTCCACGCTGTTCAGCACATCGCCCACGGTCGCGGTCTGCAGCGTCGGCGGGCAGTCGATCACGACGTAGCGGTGTCCGTGCGTGCCCTGGGCGATGCGGGCAGGGACGTCGTCCTGCGACACGGTGTGGACGGCGGGCAGGTGCCCGCTGGCGCCGCCCATGGCCGCCCACTGGCTGATCGACGCCTGCGGATCGGCATCGAGCACCAGCGTGCTGCCGCGCCGCTGCAGGCCGGCCGCCAGATTGAGCGCCAGGGTCGTCTTGCCCGTGCCGCCTTTCTGGTTCGCGACCGCGATGCGCAGGCCAGGCATGGACGGTCAGGCCGCCGGCGCGAGCAGGCGGTCGATCTGCTGCGCCAGCGCGACGCAGTCGGGGCCGATTTTCTTGCCGTCGGCGTCGATGGTGACGCTGACATAGGTCTTGCCGAAACTCAGGTTCGGATACAGGCTGGCTGCCTCGGCGAGCTTGGCGACGCCGTCGAGGAAACGACGCGTCTCCGGATAGGACTCGAATTCGAAGCGCCGAGTCAGCATCGGCGGCAGATCCTGCCGCTGCCAGTGCGGAATGGGATTGTTGTCTTCAGGCATAACGCTGTTCCTTTTCGGGCAAGTCGGTCTCCATCTTGCCGAGCTCGTCCAGATGCATCAACTCGTCGCGCAGAATGCCCGCGAACAGGCTGTGATGGGCAAAGTTGCGCACCCGCGCGCAGTAGGCGGCGGCCTCCTCGTACAGCCGGATCGCTTCGACTTCCAGCACGCGATCGATCGCGATCATTTCGCCCAGGCTGCGGCCGAGCCGTACCGGCGGCAACTGCGTGGCGTTGGGCGCGGAACCGAGCCGGAGCAGGGCATCCATCAGGCTTTGCACATGGCCGAGCTCCTCGGTGACGTCCTGCCGGAAATGCGCGCAGTAGTCCGCCAGCTGCCACTGGTCGCAGAGCCTGGACTGGGCCATGTATTGCTGGACTGCGGCCATTTCATGGCCGAGTGCCCGGTTCAGATATCCCAATAGCCGTGGATCGATTGCCATGCAGCCTCCCTTCGCTAGGCCGCGAGATCGGTGACGTCACCGTCGCGTCCTGCGCCGCTCGCGCTGGGCTGCGTCGGCAGAATGTTTTCGACTTCGTTGTGCACGCGGGCGATGATGTGGGCGGCGATCAGACCGTCGCCCACACGCTCGCAGGCATCCGCGCCGGCGCGTACCGCCGCGTTGACTGCGCCGGTTTCCCCACGCACGAGGACGGTGACGTAGCCGCCGCCGACGAACTGGCGGCCGATCAGCCGCACTTCCGCCGCTTTGGTCATCGCGTCCGCCGCCTCGATTGCGGGAACCAGTCCGCGCGTTTCGATCATGCCGAGCGCGATGCCGGTGGCCGTGCTCGTCATGACCGTACGCTTTGTTTCAACTGCCATGTCCATGGCGCGCCCCCGATCAGGCCGCAGCCGCGGTCGGCAGGATGCCTTCGACTTCGCCGTGGACGCGGGCGATGATGTGGGCGGCGACCAGGCCGTCACCCACGCGCTCGCAGGCATCCGCACCGGCGCGCACCGCCGCGTTGACCGCACCGGTCTCGCCGCGCACCAGAACCGTCACGTAGCCGCCGCCAACGAATTGGCGGCCGATCAGGCGAACTTCCGCCGCCTTGGTCATCGCGTCCGCCGCCTCGATGGCGGGAACCAGTCCGCGGGTTTCGATCATGCCGAGTGCAATGCCAGTCATTCCAGTAGCCATTTTTCCTATCTCCTAAAAAAGTTGCGTTCAGTCCGCTCAGGCCGCAGCAGCGGTCGGCAGGATGTTTTCGACTTCGTTGTGCACGCGGGCGATGATGTGGGCGGCGACCAGGCCGTCACCCACGCGCTCGCAGGCGTCGGCGCCGGCGCGAACTGCAGCGTTGACCGCACCCGTCTCGCCGCGCACCAGCACGGTCACGTAGCCACCGCCGACGAACTGGCGGCCGATCAGGCGCACCTCCGCGGCCTTGGTCATGGCGTCGGCGGCTTCGATCGCCGGCACCAGACCACGCGTTTCAATCATTCCAAGGGCGATGCCCGTCATTGCGTTTGCCATGATGTTTCTCCTTTACACGGTTAATGAAACTGCCTTACTTGCCTCGTGGTGCTCATCCACCACATTCCACTGATCGATGATCCCGAGGATCGTCAAATCGGTAAGAATCCTGTAATCGCCGGCGCCGTAGCGGGCGGCCGAGCCGCCGGCGGTAAATACCCATTTCCCTGCCGGCACGCCGACCGGATCCACCGCCACGGCGAGCGTGCCTTTGGCGTCGGCCAGCACGCGCAGCGACGCGTGGAACAGGCCGGGAATGCGCCGCGTGCACACCAGATCGGACACCACGCGCATGATCTCCATCTCAGTGCTCCAGCCAGTGGTCGATGATGCCGATGATGGTCAGGTCGCTCGGAAAGTCCTTCGCGCCTGCCGCCTCGCGTGCCGCCGAGCTGCCGACGCAGATCACCCAGTCGCCGGGGATGCAGCCCACTGCGTCCACCGCCACGCTGCGTGTGCCGCCGGCCTTCTCGCGCACCACCAGCAGCGGGCGGTGGCCCATTTCGCGCACGCGGTTGGTCGAGACCAGGGTTTTTTCCACTTGCATGATCTTCATGACTTCACCTCAATGCCCATGCGAATCGGGTTCGATGTCCGTCACGGCTTCCTGCACGCTGTCCGGCTGCTTGCCCTGCACCGTCATGCCGCAGAACAGCAGGCCTTCCCTGGCAAGCACGGGGTAGCGCGTCTCGATCGCCGCCTTGATCCGCCGGCAGCGCGACGCCGCGCGCTCGCGCGAACCGGGCACCTGCTCGTCATAGCGGTAGTGGATCGCGATCGGAATCGGCAGGCCGTGCGCCACGTTCAGCTTGCTGAAAATCTTGATGCCGACGTCCATGTCCGCCGCGCCTTCCTCGATCGTGTGCAGGTGGCCGAAGTAGGCGAGGTTGCGCAGGTGCAGGACATCGAAGCTGTCGCCGATGTTGATGAAGCGCTCGGCGTGGCCGATGTCGGCGTAACGGCCGCCGTGCTGGGCGCAGACATAATCGATCTGCGACAGATTGTTCGTAAGCAGGCGCTCGATCAGGCTGCGCATGCCGGTTTCCGGCGCACTGCGGCCAGCCTCGCGCACGGTCTCGTCGATCGCGGCGTCGAGGCGCCAGCGCGCTTCCGAGGCGGCCATGCCGGCGGTTTGCTGATACACGGCGAAGTTGTCGACGAAGCATGCCGTGTCCATTTCGCCGTTGGCGTCGGGGACATGGATCTTGATCGCGTCGTTGTCGGTGTCCACGCCGATCAAGAGCGTCGCCACCGAGGCGCCGCAGCAGAAACCGTTCTCGATCGCGGTGCGGAATGCCGCCAGGCGGTCGAGCGCGGCCTGGGCGGCCTTGCGATCGTCGCTGCCGTGGGCCGCACAGCCTTCGTGCTGCGGATCCGAGCTGCTGAAGTGATAGACCGCGATCTTCAGGTAACGCGTGCCGGCGTCCGACAGCGTCGGCACGCCCTCGCGGAAGCGGCGCAGCTCGGTCTCGGTCCACTGCTTCACGTTCAGTTCGACGTCGAACATTGCGCCGGCGTAGGACTTGCGGCGCACCGCCTGGAGCGGCAGGCGCAGCACGAACTGCAACAGGCCCTTGAGGCGGCCGTCGGCGCAGGGGCTGATGTCGACTTCGTGGAAGCCGCATTCGATGAAGAAGCGCTGCATGGCTTCGACCTCGTCGCGGCCATTCCAGCGCGCGGCGAATTCCCGGGCCAGGGTGTGGTACGTCTGCAGCACGCTGTGGCCATAAAGCGTGCGCATGTCGAGCGTGGTCACCCAGGCATCGGCGAGCACCGTTTCGGGCAGCTCGAAGCCGAGGCGTTCGCGCGCAATCTGCTGCGCGCGCTGCTCGAAGCCGGCCTCATGCTGCTGTGCGGCGATCTCCTTGAGTGCCGGCACGATGGCATCGAAGCGGGTGCGCACCGTGCGCTCGTAGTCGGCCAGCTCGGCATTGCGCGCCACGTCGATCAACGGGTGAGCTTGCGGTGCGCACCCGCTGCTCACGCACTCGCCGCCGTGCGCCTGCATGCCGGGTGGGCAGAAACTCGGGCGCTGGGGCCAGCTCGGCAGCATGCTCGCGGCCGGCGCGGTGCGCATCGCGTCGAGACGTTGACGGGTGTTCATGTCGGGTCGTCCTCGCTACGCCTGCTCAGCCCCGGGCGCCGCCGGACACGGTGATCGCCGCGCCGGTGCCGGAATTGCCGCTGCTGCCGGTGATGCGGCTGGCGGCCGGTGCCGGGCGCTCGACCTCGCGGTTGTCGCGGGCGGTGGCGCCGTTGCCGCGCGGGTCGCCGCGCAGGGTCGGGTTGCGGCGCTGCGCCGAACGGCCTTCGGTGCCGGTGACGCGGTCGCCGCGGTCCCAGGCGTCGCCGGTGATGCGGCGCTCGCGCCCTTCGCCGGTGATGCGCTCGGGTGCGGCTTCGGCCTCCGGCTGGGACGCTACCGGCGCTGCCGGCACGGCCATGGTGTTTGTCTCGTCGCGGTAGCGGAATTCCGGCGTGCCGGATACCAGGCCGGTGGCGCGTGCCAGCGGACCGGTGATGCGGCCGCCGACACCGTAGGCGCTGCCGGTGACGCGACGGGTCTCGCTCGACTGCGCGGCGCGCGCCGGCGACACCACGGAAAAGTCGCCGGTGCGGTTGCCGCTCTGGCCGGCGTCCATCGCATTGCCGGTGATCGCGGCCGGTGCCTGCGAGCCCTCGGGGCCGCGGCTGCGGTAGGCCTGCGCCATCGGCGGACGGCCGCACGCGGCGGCGACCTGGTTGTCGCCCAGGTAGGGGGTGCCGCTCACCGGCTGGCAGGTGCCGCGCTCGTTGCCGGTCATCTTGTCGTCCGGCCCCGGCTGGATGCCGGTGAGATCGGCGTTGCGGCCGAGGCGGGCGCGGTTGATCGCTTCCGCCGCGGTGCGCGCCGCGCAGAACTCGGCGTACTGGTCGGCGCCGATGTAGGCGGTGCCGGTCACCGGCTTGCATGCGCCGTGCTCGTCGCCGGTCACGTGCGCCGACCGGCCGACCTGGGTACCGGAGACGTCCTGACCCTTGAGGGTACGCGACACGCCGACCTTGGCCGGCGACTGGTAGGGTTCGGCGCGGCAGAAGGACTTGAATTCTTCGGTATTGATGTAGTCGGAACCCGTCACGCGTGCGCAGGCGCCCGGCTCATCGCCGGAAAGTTTCGATGAGCGACCCGGTAGGGTGCCGCTCACCGTTGCGCCAGCGCTCGTGCGACGGGTTTCCACCTTTTTTGGGCCGTTGCCCTCCGTGGTGGGGCGCGCCAACGCGTCGGCGTAGGCACTGCCGGTAATGTGGCGAGCCGCGCCGGACTCGCCGCCGGTTACCGTCACGGTGCGGGCGAAGTCGCTGCCGGACACGGCATTGCGCGCCGCCGTCATGCCCATCACCGCCTTTTCCGGGCGCGGCTCGGGCGCCGTGCCGCAGAATTCGCCGGCCTGTTCGGCGGCGAGGTATTCGGTGCCGGTCACGCGCTTGCAGGTGCCGGTCTCGTCGCCGGTCACCCGGGTGCTGCGCCCGACTTCGGTGCCGGTCACGCGGCGGCCGCGGCTGGTGCTGGTCGTGCCGACCTTGGCCGGCGCCGGCTCGGGCAGGGTGCCGCAGAATTCACCGAACTGCTCGGCGCCGACGTATTCGGTGCCGGTGACGGTGCGGCAGGTGCCCGCCTCGTTGCCGGTCACGCGCGAAGTACGCTCGACCTGGTTGCCGGTCACGGTGCCGCCTGCCAGCGTCGTGCCGATTTCCACCTTCGGCGGCTCGGGCTTGATGCGGCCGCAGGGGCGGCAGGGCGGCGCGTCGCCACGGCCCTTCAGCGATTGTTCGATGCGGCGCTGGCGTGCGCTGGAGATCGGCGCCAGCGCCACGGGCGTAGCCGGCCGCGCCGCTTCGACGCGCGCGGAATAGGTCTCGCTGTGCTGGCAGCCGCAGCTCGGCGCTTTGGCCGGTGCCGCAGACGTCGCGGCGGGAGTGGGTGCGCTGGCGCGCGCAGCCATGCGGGCTTCGGTTGCGCTCCTGGGCGTAGCGGTGTTGCCGGCCTTGAGCGCGGTCTTCCCATGGAGGGAGAGCGCCTGGCGGCGGGCGATGGCCGCTTCCCGGCCGCTGAGGCGTTCGGCCGTGGCGGTTGCTGTCGCTTCACTCATAATCTGGTTTCCTTATGCATCAGCGGTTGATCATTAGGGTATTGCGTCGGGCGGCAGTGCCTATTGCCCTTGTTGCGAACTATAAAGAGGCATGTGCATAATAAAAAATGAATAATTCTTATTGTTTCCATTCACCATGGTGAATGGATAAACCTTCAGGAAAGGGAGCGGCATGAACGTGACGTTTCGCCAATTGCGCCTGCTGGAAGCGGTGGCCCGCCATTCCAGCTTCACCCGTGCCTCCGAGGAACTGCATCTGACCCAGCCTGCGGTCTCGACCCAGATCAAGCAGCTCGAGGAGGAAGTCGGGATGCCGCTGTTCGAGCAGATGGGCAAGAAGATCTTCCTCACCGAGGTCGGCAAGGAGGTCTATGCCTTCAGCCGCGCCATCGCTCAGCAATTCCGCGACATCGAATCCGTGCTTGACGACATGAAGGGCGTCAAGCGCGGCACGCTGGCGCTCACCGTCACCAGTACCGGCAAGTATTTCGCGCCCTATCTGCTGGCGGCCTTCCTCAAGCGTCATCCCGGCACCCAGGTGCATCTCGAGGTCACCAACCGCGAGGAAGTCGTGCAGCAGCTGCAGGACAACACGCCGGACATGGCGATCATGGGCACGCCGCCCGACAACATCGAGCTGCAGTCCCAGGCCTTCATGCAGAATCCGCTGGTGATCATCGCGCCGCCGGACCACCCGCTGGTCGGCGTCAGTCGCGTGCCGCTCAGCCGCCTGATGGAGGAGAACTTCATCCTGCGCGAGCGCGGCTCCGGCACCCGAAATGCCGTCGAGCGCTTCTTCCAGCAGCGCGGCGTCAAGCTCAACACCTCGATGGAGATGAGCCGCAACGAGGCGATCAAGCATGCGGTGATGGCAGGGCTGGGGCTGGGCATCGTGTCGCTGCACACGCTGGAGTTCGAGCTGGCGCTCGGCCGCGTCGCCATCCTCAGTGTCGAGGGCTTCCCGATCATGAAGGAGTGGTACATGGTCCACCGCAGCGGCAAGCGCATGTCGCCGATCGCGCAGGCCTTCCACGAATTCGTGCTGAATGAGGCCGACCGCATCATGAAGCTGCCGCAGCCCAAGCCGGTGACGCGCTCGCGCCGGCGCGTGACACGCTCGTAGCAGTTTCCCAATGAGCGCAGGAACCTCTGAAAAACGTCGCGCACGCCCGGATGGCTGACGAGAAGAGCAGCTGTACGACGAGTACAGCGAGTATCACAGGCAGTCAGGCGGACGGCGCAGTAGTTTTGCAGGGGTTCCTCAGCTCTTGAACTTCACCAGGCGGCTGACCTGGATGTCGGAGATGAACACGACGCCCGTGTGGCTGTTGAAGAAGGGCGAAAAGCCCTCGAGAATCGGCTCGACCAGCTCGCCCGGCACGGCCACGATGATCATGATCAGCACGGCGTCCTCGTTGAACATGAGGTGGCCTTCGTGGAAGCCGTGGCGTCCCTTGCCCGAGAGATTGCCGACGATCGTGTAGCCGGTCACGCCAGCGCGGTCGAGCAGGTCGGTGGCGAATTCCTGGTGCGCGCCCTCGAGAATGATCTCGATCTTCTTGAGCGGGCTGAGGTTGAGGTGGTTCATAGCGCAAGCTCCTTTTCTTCGACGGCGTCGCCGGCGGCATGCAGCGCGCGCTGCCGCCACGCCCCGTCCTCAAATACGTAAACGTCGCCGGTGTCCGGGTCGGCCACGGCCATGCGCAGCCAGCCGTTGTGCACCAAGTTGCGTACCTTGACCACGCCTTCGATGGCTGCGCGGGCGTGCGCGAACGGCGCCTCGATCACGGTGAGCAGGCGCAGCGGCTCGTGGTAGGGCACGCCGTCCCTGAGCACGGTCTGCGCCGGCAGCCCGGTGCGCAGGTCGGAGAGGTTGCCGGTCATGACGCCGAAGCGTCCGGCAATGTTGTGATAGACCTTGCTGCCGCTGCCGTAGTGGTCGTTGTCGACCGCCGAGAAGTAGTGCTCCATGTTGATCCACTGGCCGACGACGAGCGGGCCGGCCAGGATGTTTTCCAGCAGGCGACCCTTGGGGTCGCAGCGGTAGTCGTAGGAGTGCAGGAACACGCGGCCCTCGAGGTCGAGCTCGCCGGTGACGTGGCGGCGCCCGATGACGAAGGCGGCGTTGCGCGCCAGCCCCCATTCCGGCCGTACCTGCGACCAGTCCATGGCATTGCGCCGCGCCAGCCGGTAGGCGCCCGCCGGGCCGCCGTCCTTGCCCGACACGGCGGGCGCATCCTCCAGCGTGCCGATGCGTTCGGCCGCGCACAGGCGCGATGCCGCCTGCAGGCCGTTGCTGAGGCGCTCGACGTAGACGAGGTGGCTGGAGGGCAGCAGGTCGAGGTCGAACAGGCGCAGTTCGTCGGTGGTCGTGTTGTGGAAGGCCGGGACGAACCAGGTGTCGTCGGGCACCGCGATACCCTGCTCGCGCAGGCGCGCGCGCACCGCCGGCTTGTTGGCAATCTGGGCCAGCACGCGCGCGTTCGTGATGCCGTGGTTGCCGCCGCAGGCGCCGCAGTCGAGGGCGGATTCGTAAGGGTTGTTCTCCGACGTGCTGCCGTGCCCGGCCAGCAGCACGAAGCGCGAGTAGCCTTCGGTCAGGCCGATGGAGCGTAGCGCCTGGCTGACGAAATGCACCTGTTCGTCGAGGGTGAAGCCGATGCGCCCCAGGCGCTCGAGCTGGATCTGCGCGTAGCCGCGGTTGATGCGGTACACGCTCCGCAGGCGCTCGATGAAGCGCGTCTCTGCCTGGCCGTCGAGCTTGAACGCGCGCGCGAAATACGTCAGGCCGGCATGATTGCCCAGCGCCGTCTCGCGCAGCTCGCGGATCATCTCGTCGGTGAGCGCCTCGCGCTGGATGCCGAGCTCGCGTCCCACCGCCTTGACGATCATGGCGCGCTGCAGCGACCGGATGATGGACTCCGCCTGTTCGAGTGAAAGCTTGTCCAGCAGCAGGCGGCTGTCCGGCTTGCCAGGGTGCAGCCGCTGGCGCCAGCGGTTGTAGGCGAGCGGCGCCAGGCTCTTGCCGAACATGTCCAGCCCGAACAGCAGGCCGATGGCCTCGACCGTGATGAAGGGCGACAGCACCGAGGCCTTCAGCTCGTGGAACACCTGCTCGAGCGCCGACATGAAGGCCTGCTCGTCGGCGCTGCGTGTGATCGCGAGCTCCAGCACCACGTTCTTCGGGCTCGCCACGACGGGGCAGAGATGGGTTTCGCTGCCCTTGTCGAGGCCGATGAAGCTCACCGGAACGCCGAAGAAGCCGGCAATTCCGAGGGTCTGGTAGTCGCCGACCTTTTCCAGGTGGCGCCGGATGCGCTCGGAGCGGACATCGATGCAGAACAGCACCTGGGCGAACGGGCGCTTTTCGCGCGGCGCGGGAGGCGCGAGATTCAGCCTGTGCAGCAGGCCGCCCATGTAATGGGCCTCCTGTGCGCGCAGCCACATACCGCCTTCTCCCTGCTCGAAGCGGACCAGAATGGCAGTCAGCCGGGCAACGTCCTCGGGTGCGAGCCGTTGCAGGGCGTCGGCCAGTCCGGCCCGGGACGCAAGTCTGCGCAGGGCGGAGGCGTGGCGGCGCGCCTCCTGCCCGCGCTTGCGCGCCAGATAGTCCGGCAGCAGACGGGCGATGCGCGCCGGCCGCCCGGAGCTGATCGCGTCCTCGACGGTGTGCGCCAGGTCCGGTTGCACGTGTCCGCCGTGAAGCTCGCGCCGCAGATAGGCCTCTTCCGGATGGGTTTCGACGAAGCGCGAGAGGTCGGCGAGGTTGGCGGGCGTGCCCTTGCGCTGGGCGTGCTCGCGCAGCAGCGCAAGGCCGAGCACCAGGCGGATCGCGAGATAGTCGACCAGGTCGGCGGGGTAGTGGCGGCTCCAGTGGTAATGCTTGGCCCCCGAGCGCCAGCGGATGAAGCCGGCCCAGCCATGCAGCCGTGTCAGCTCGCAGGTGAAATGGTTTGCCCAGTCGTCCTCGGGCACGCCCAGTTCGTCCATCACGTGGCTGATGATGCCTTCCGGCGTGTCATCGACGGCGAGGATGCGCTTGATGTGCAGGCCGCGGATGAAGAGGCGGAGGTTGTGTCGCGCCACCGCGCTCCACGCGGTGAACAGGCCCTTTTCGCGGCCGGGCATCTGCCATACCGACTGGCCTTCGTCGAAGAAATCGAGGCAGCTCTTAATCACGAGTTCGTTCAGCGTCGC
The DNA here is from genome assembly GCA_016195805.1 of Hydrogenophilales bacterium. GTDB lineage: Bacteria > Pseudomonadota > Gammaproteobacteria > Burkholderiales > Thiobacillaceae > Thiobacillus. Next base: position 231,965 of record JACPYT010000018.1, on the reverse strand, counting down.
GCCGATCTCGGTGCCGAAGAGCATGTCCACGATGGCATAGAGCGGGCGACCCGGGGGCATGTCGACGCCGACCTGCGCCGCGAGCGCCGCGCCGCCGATTGTTCGTGCCGGCACGGCGAAGCCGTTCAGCGCGGCGTGAATGTCGGCGGCATCAGCGAGCGAAGGCGGTGCGCCGATCGGCTCCTCGATCTCCGTCAGCAGCGTCATCAGCAGGCGGCGCAGATCGAGACCGGCGACGTGGGGCTGCGCGGCGAGGAAACGCTCCACCTGGTCCTCCAGTGCGGCGAGATCGACCTTGCCCGAGGCCAGGGAACGCTGCTGGATCGAGCGCGGCAGGAAGCCGCGCGCACGGAACAGGCGTTCGCCCTCGCCGACTGCCTGTTCGAACGGCAGGTGCTCCAGCCCGTAGAGCGGGTTGTGGTGGATGAAGGTGCGCATGGGCCAGAAGAAGGGGATGGGTTCCCCGGCCACGTGGGCCATGGCGCGAATCTTGAGACGTCGCCCGAGTGCAAGGTTCATAAACCGCCTCCCGTCAGATAGAGACCGGCCGCAACGAAGAGACTGGCCACGCCGGTGAACGCCAGCGTCGAGGCGCGCCCGATGTCGGTGCCGGGCGCCGTGCGGTCGGTCCCGAAGATGAAACCCTGCAGCAGCTTCGTCGCGGCCCAGCCCCAGATTAGCCAGATCGCCAGGACGGTGACGGCCCCCGCCCAGTCGAGCGCGTGCAGCACGCGCAGCAGGGCGAAGAAGCCGGGGAAGGGCGGCGTGGCGACCGCAGCCAGCGCCGTCACCGCCAGCACGGCGGACAGGCGGGGCAGGTGTCCGATGAGGCCGCCCTGCAGGCCCGCGTACGCGGCGCCGAATCGCCGGGTCAGCGGATGGACCAGCAGCGCCATCAAGGCCGGCGGCAGGCTGAACCAGAACGCGAACAGGTGCAGCTCAACAATGTCGCCGCCGGCAGCCAGCGCCCAGGTGAGCGTGAGGCTGGACGTGGCGAGGAAGCCGGCCCACCGCCCCATGTCGCGAACGGTCAGCAGCCGCAGCGCGTAGAGACCGGACGTCAGCAGCGCCCAGGGCACGAAATAGGGCGGCATGGCATGGGGCGCGATCTGCAGCAGTCCGATCCCCAGCTGGGGCCACACGAGCAGCAATGCGCCGCGCGCGGCGGGGTGGTTCAGCTTCGTCAGGGCGCCGTTGAGCACGACGCTCAGCGGAAACAGCGGCAGGAACAGCGAAGCGATCAGCAGCAGCGTCATGTCACATCCACCTTGACCAGACGTTGAGGCGCCGCGACAGGCTGAGCGTTGCCTGGGTCAGCCAGGCGTACACGTCGGCCACGTAGAACTCGCGCGAGATCAGCGAATAGAAGGCGATCCGCAATGGCGACGCGTCGCCGTGGTGCGCGCGGCCGTTGGCGGCGGCGTAGTAGGTGGCGAGCCAGCCCACCACGATGGCGGCGGTGAGGATCATCACCAGCACTTCGAAGGTCGCTAGCGGGATGCTGGCCGCCGCATAGATGCGCTCGCTCAGCTCGCGATCAGGGTAAAGGAAGAGATCGAAGCCGTGCTCGATCAGCGTGTAGCCGGCCACCACGATGACCAGCGAGAGGATGATCATCGCCATCAGCCGCCACGGGCTGTCCACGCGCAGGCGATACGTTGCGAACAGGAGCTGGGCGCCGGTCACCCAGCCGAAGAACAGCAGGATGATGCCGCCCTGTTCCCCGACCGAGTCGCCGCCCATCAGCCAGCGTGATGCACCCAGCACGAGGAAGGGCACCACCACGGTGATGACGGCCGCCAGGATCCAGGGCAGGCGGGGCGCCAGGGGCCTGCGTTCGACGACGAAGGTGTAGATGTCGTCGTGGGGCACGCCGTCGTGCTTGCGCGCGTTGCCGATCACGCCGCCGGCGCCGAGGAAGAGCGTGCCCTTGAACAGGCCGTGGGCGATCAGGTGATAGATCGCGAGCGAGAATGCGCCGACGCCGCATTCGACGAACATGAAGCCCATCTGACCCATGGTCGAGTAGCCGAGCGACTTCTTGATGTCGTTCTGGGTCAGCATCAGGATCGAGCCGAGGATGGCCGTGACCAGTCCCACCGCGAACACCAGGTGCAACACGCTGCCAGCGTGCACGAACAGCGGTGCGAAGCGGTTGATGATGAAGCCGCCGGCGTTGACGATGCCGGCGTGCATCAGGGCCGACACCGGGGTCGGGCCCTCCATGGTGTAGGGCAGCCAGGTGTGGAGGGGAAACTGCGCCGAGCGCGCGAACGCCGCCAGGGCGACCAGCAGCGCGACGACGCCGAGCACCGGGAATCCCGCCACCGCGTGCGCGTCCGGCGCAGCGGAAATGCGCTCGAACAGCGTCGGCAGGGCCGCGGTGCCGTAGCTTTCATACAGCAGGACCGCGGCCAGCACCAGCGGCAGGTCTCCCAGGCGATAGGTCAGGAAGGTCCAGAAGGCGTAGCGCTGGGCTGCTGGCCGCGCGGCATCGTGGCCGAGCAGGAAGTAGAGCAGCACGCCGATCAGATGCCATGCCACCAGCAGGGTGACGAGATCGCCCGCAGCCACCATCAGCAGGATGGCCGCGGCCATCAGGTCGAGCAGGATGTAGAAGCGCCCGTAGCCAGGTTCCTCAGCCATGTAGCGCACCGAATAGACGTGCACGACCAGGCTGATGCCCGCGACCATCAGGGACATCACGCTGGTCAGCGGATCGAGATACAGGCTGCCCCAGCCCGGCCCGAACGATGCCCATTGCGGCTGGCCCTCGACCAGATAGAGCGCGAGCGCGGCCGCGGCGAGCACGAAGGTAAGCACGCTGAAGCCGACGCTCAGGCGCGCGATACGACGCCGGGCCCGATCGGCGAGCAGCGTAATCAACAAGGCCGAGAGCAATGGCGTGGCCGGAAGCAGGACTATGAGCTTGTCCACCGCGTCAGTTCTCCTTGGTTTCAGGGTCGTCTTGGTTTGGCGCCTCTCGTGAACGCTGCCCGGGTGACCACGATGCGGTGGAGGTCAATCCATAAATTATGGTAGAAACCCACCCTTAACATCGATTGCATCATTTATCACGCATGTGCAGCGCGTTCAGCCATACTGGGTCAACGGAACTGAGTTCAAGAGGTACCTGGCTGAATCCTAAATTCTGCGATCCATACAGAACAGTCTTGATTTTTTATGGGAACGATAACGTAAATAGAATGATGCGCGTCGGGCCGCCATGCTACCCGGGTGCCACGCAGGAGGGCGGTGTTCTTGCCGAAATGGTCGCGTGCGAGGTGCGCTGCGGTGCAGCCAGGCGCGTCAGCGACCCACGTCTTTGGCCCCGGACGATCGCTTGCCAACCGCCGCGGCTGGTGCCGCGCCTGCGCGATCGAGCAGGTACTCGAGAAACGCGCGCGCCACGACCGACAACTGTCGAGCGGCCGGGTAGACGGCATACCAGTGGCGCAGGATCGGAAAGCCTTCGACGTCGAGGACGGCGAACTGTCCGGGCTGGTTGAGGGCGAGGGTGTCGCGGGAGAGGGCAGAGATGCCGAGTCCGGCGAGGATGGCCTGCTTGATGGCTTCGTTGCTGCCCAGTTCCAGGCGCGGGTGGATGTTGAGGCCGTGCCCGCTGAACATGCGCTCGATGGCGTTGCGCGTGCCCGAACCCTTCTCGCGCATCAGCCAGGGTTCGGCGGCGATCCGGTCGAGCGGAATCTTCTTGCGGCGCGCGAGCGGATGGTCCGGTGCCGCCAGCACGATGATGGGGTTGTCCATGATGGGTGTGGCGACGACGTCGATGTCCTCCGGCGGCTGGCCGACGAAATAGAGGTCGTCGAGACCGTCGGCCATGCTGGCGAGCACCTGCTCCTTGTTGGTGACGCGCAAGGACACGTCGATGCCCGGGTAGAGCTTGGAAAACTCCCCCAGCAGGCGCGGCGCGAAGTACGACGCGGTGGTGATCGCCATCAGGCTCAGCCGCCCCTGCTTGAGGCCCTGCCGTTCGGCCACCGACATGGTGAAGCGGTCGAGGATGCTGAAGATCTCGCGAGTGGCCTGGGCGAGGTGCTGGCCGTCTGGGGTCAGGCGGATCTTCTTGCCGACCTGTTCGATCAACGGCACGCCGATCGCTTCGGTGAGCTTCTTCATCTGCATCGATACGGTCGGCTGCGTGAGATAGAGCTCCTCGGAGGCGCGGGTGAAACTGCCAAGCCGGGCGATGGCCTCGAAAATTTCCAGCTGGCGAAACGTGGTATGGCTGCGCATGGGATTAAACTGGGTTCCTCCGCTTTGATATAGATAATAGTCTATTCATCAAATAGAAAATATCGACTGTTATTTATGATTTGCCTCCTGCAAGATGCAACCCATCGTGCATGACCACTTCTGGCATGACGCGTAAACCTTACCTTTTGCTAGGAGGAATCATGGCTGTTAAAACTTACAACGCTGGCGTGAAAGAGTACCGCCAGACTTACTGGATGCCCGAGTACACCCCGCTCGACACCGACATCCTCGCGTGTTTCAAAATCACCCCGCAGCCGGGCGTGGACCGTGAAGAAGTGGCCGCCGCCGTGGCTGCCGAGTCGTCGACCGGTACCTGGACCACGGTGTGGACCGACCTGCTGACCGACCTGGACTACTACAAGGGCCGCGCCTACCGCATCGAAGACGTGCCTGGCGACGATACCTGCTTCTACGCCTTCGTGGCCTACCCGATCGACCTGTTCGAAGAAGGCTCGATGGTCAACGTGCTGACCTCGCTGGTCGGCAACGTGTTCGGCTTCAAGGCCCTGCGCGCCCTGCGTCTGGAAGACGTGCGTTTCCCGATCGCCTACGTGAAGACCTGCGGCGGCCCGCCCCAGGGTATCCAGGTCGAGCGCGACAAGATGAACAAGTACGGCCGTCCGCTGCTGGGCTGCACCATCAAGCCGAAGCTGGGTCTGTCCGCCAAGAACTACGGCCGTGCCGTGTACGAGTGCCTGCGCGGTGGTCTGGACTTCACCAAGGACGACGAGAACGTCAACAGCCAGCCGTTCATGCGTTGGCGCGACCGTTTCGCCTTTGTGCAGGAAGCGACCGAAAAGGCGGTCCGCGAGACCGGCGAGCGCAAGGGTCACTACCTGAACGTGACCGCGCCGACTCCGGAAGAGATGTACAAGCGTGCCGAATTCGCCAAGGAAATCGGCGCCCCGATCATCATGCACGACTACCTGACCGGTGGCCTCACCGCCAACACGGGCCTGGCCAACTGGTGTCGCAACAACGGCATGCTGCTGCACATCCACCGCGCCATGCACGCCGTGCTCGACCGCAACCCGCACCACGGTATCCACTTCCGCGTGCTGACCAAGGTGCTGCGTCTGTCGGGTGGTGACCACCTGCACTCCGGGACCGTCGTCGGCAAGCTGGAAGGCGACCGCGAAGCGACCCTGGGCTGGATCGACTGCATGCGCGACAGCTTCATCAAGGAAGACCGCAGCCGCGGCATCTTCTTCGACCAGGACTTCGGCTCCATGCCTGGCGTGCTGCCGGTTGCTTCGGGTGGTATCCACGTGTGGCACATGCCCGCGCTGGTCACCATCTTCGGTGACGACTCCGTCCTGCAGTTTGGTGGCGGTACGCTGGGCCACCCCTGGGGCAACGCCGCCGGCGCCGCCGCCAACCGCGTCGCGCTGGAAGCCTGTGTGGAAGCCCGCAACAAGGGTGTCCAGGTCGAGAAGGAAGGCAAGGCCATCCTGACCGACGCGGCCAAGAACTCGCCGGAACTGAAGATCGCCATGGAAACGTGGAAAGAAATCAAGTTCGAGTTCGACACCGTCGACAAGCTGGACGTCGCGCACAAGTAAAGGCTCGAGGGGCGGAGCAGGGCCCCCGCCGCACGCGCGGCGGGGATGCGACCCCCGGCGGGCCGCCTGTTCGCCCCCTACTCAACCTATTCGTTAAAGGAATTAAAAATGTCTGAAGTAATGGATTACAAAAGCCGTCTGAGCGATCCCGCCAGCCGCAAATTCGAGACCTTCTCCTACCTGCCCGCCATGGACAAGGACAATATCAAGAAGCAGGTCGAGTACCTGGTGAAGAAGGGCTGGAACCCGGCGATCGAGCACATCGAGCCCGAGCACATGATGGATTCCTACTGGTACATGTGGAAGCTGCCGATGTTCGGCGAAACCGATGTGGACCGCGTGCTGGGCGAAGCCGAGGCCTGTCATAAGGCCAACCCCAACAACCACGTCCGTCTGATTGGCTACGACAACTTCTCGCAGAGCCAGGGCGCGTCGATGGTGATCTACCGCGGCAAGACGGTTTAAGTCGCGACGGGAGACCGTAACAGCCCCCGTCGCCCGCAGGGCGCGGGGGCTTTTTGTTTGCCCGCGAATGCCGTGTCGACAAGACCGGCAAGGCATTCGCGGATAAATATCGAACCGGAACGAATTGAACCTGACCACCGTTCGGCCTGAGCTTGTCGAAGGCCAAGAGCCCGCTCATGTTTCGACAGGCTCAACACGAACGGAAGGTTGGATTATTTGATCAGTTAGCCTTTCCCTTGAGGAGACCTCATGAGCAACATCGTCGACCAGTATCGCGTCACCCAGGAACCCTACTACCGTCCCGTCGCCGACGAGGTGGAACTGTTCGAAGCCGCCTATTCGGTGCGCATGCCGATGATGCTCAAGGGCCCGACCGGCTGCGGCAAGACGCGCTTCGTCGAGTACATGGCGTACAAGCTCGGCAAGCCGCTGATCACCGTGGCGTGCAACGAGGACATGACCGCATCCGACCTGGTTGGCCGTTTCCTGCTGTCCGCCTCCGGAACCGAGTGGCAGGACGGACCTCTGGCCATCGCCGCCCGCCACGGCGCGATCTGCTATCTGGACGAGGTGGTCGAAGCGCGTCAGGACACCACCGTGGTGATCCACCCGCTGACCGACAACCGCCGCGTGCTGCCGCTGGAAAAAAAGGGCGAGCTGGTGCACGCCCATCCCGATTTCCAGATTGTGATTTCCTACAACCCCGGCTACCAGAGCCTGATGAAGGATCTGAAGCAGTCGACCAAGCAGCGCTTCGGCGGCCTCGACTTCACCTATCCCGAGCACGCCATCGAAACCGAGATCGTCGCGCATGAATCCGGCGTCAACGCCGACATCGCCGGCAAGCTGGTGTCGATCGCCGAGCGCAGCCGCAACCTCAAGGGCCACGGCCTCGACGAGGGCCTGTCGACCCGCATGCTGATCTACGCAGGCTCGCTGATCGCCAAGGGCGTCAACCCGATGGCCGCTTGTCGTGTGGCCTTGGTGCGTCCGATCACCGACGACCCGGACATGCGCGACGCGCTCGACGCGGCGGTGTCGACGTTCTTCTGATGGGGGAGCGGTAAGCGGTGAGCCGCAGGCGGAAAAATCGCTGCCCCCACCCTTCACCGCTCACTGCTAACCGCTTACTGCTCACCAAACCATGTCGATCAAACTCGAAGACTACGCTGAACTGCTGGAAGACCTGTCCGAGCACACCCGCAGCGCGTTGAACGCGACGTGGCACGACGCGACCAAGGTGTTCAGCCCGCGCGGCCTGGATAACTACCTCAAGGGCGTGTCGGCCATACGGGGTCTGGGCCGTGGCGATTCGCTGGTGGAAACCTGGATCGAGAAAGCGCCGCAGGTCGCCAAGGAAGTGGGCGAGGACGTGGTGGCCGATCTCGCCACCGCCTCGCTGATGCTGGCCTCGAAGACCTCGGGCGCGGTGATCGAGCTGCTGCTCGCCAGCGCGCCGACCGCGGCCAATCGGCTGGGCGATGCGGAACTGTTCCTCAAGTATCTGCAGTTCATCAACACGCTGCTGGCGCAGGCGCCGCGCGGCGTGCGACCGATGCTCGACAAGCTGGAGGTGCTGTTCCAGCACCTGACGCTGGGCGGCCTGCGGCGCTGGGCGCTGTGGGGTGCGCACGCGCACCGCACCAATTACGAGGAGCAGATCCGTTATTTCGGCCTGGAGTCGAAAGAATCGCTGGCGATGCTGCAGAAGGAGCGCAAGGGCACGCTGCTGGTGGACGTGCAGCGTCGCATCAACATGTACCTGCGTGCACTGTGGGCGCGCGACTTCTTCATGCGCCCGACCTCGGGCGACTTCGAGTCGCGCGAAGGCTACCGGCCCTACATCGAGGACTACCTGCTGCATATGCCGGATGCCTTCGACGACTGGACGGTCGACGGGCAGGAGCCGGTGTCGGGTCTCGAACTCTACCGCGCCACCGCCGCGCACTGCGCCGCGCATGTGGTGGAAACGAAGCAGCCGATTTCCGCCGAAGCGCTGAACCCGATGCAGATGGCGGTGATTTCGGTGATCGAGGATGCCCGCGTCGAAGCCCTGTCGATTCGCCGCTTCCCGGGTTTGAAGCAGCTCTGGAGCAAGCTGCATAGCGCCACGCCCGCGATGGGAAACAGCGTGGGCGACTATCTCAACCGGCTGGCGCGCGCGCTGCTGGACGAGACCTATCAGGACGATGACGCCTGGATCGATGAGGGCCGCATGCTGTTTGCCGCCGCGCAGGACAGGCTCGACAACAACCAGACCTCGTGGGAAATCGGCGTGCAGCTGGCGCACAGCCTGACCCAGAAGAAAATCCCGTTCAATGCGCGCACCGATGTACTGAGCGCGCCGTATCGAGACGATAACCGCTACTTCTGGGAATTCGAGGAATTCGATTTCGACAAAGCGGCCGGTGCCGGCTACGAGCGCGTCAAGCAGGTGCGCAAGAACGTCAGCGTGATGGAAATGATCAACGAGATCGACGTCGAGACTGCCGGCGACGACGCCGAGGAAATCTGGGTGCTCAGCACCGAGCTGTTTCCCTACGAGAACATCGGCGACGAGAGCAACGGCAGATCCTTCAACGAGATGGAAGGCAAGGAGCCGGTGTCCGAGCCCTTCCACTACTCCGAGTGGGATTACCAGATCCAGCTGGAGCGTCCGGCCTGGGCCACGGTGCTGGAGAAGCGCGCCAAGTCGGGCGACCTCGTGGTCATCGACGAGATCACCGCCAAGTACAAGCGCGAGATCCATCGCATGAAATTCCTGCTCGATGCGATGCAGCCGCAGGGCGTGCAGCGCATCCGCAAGCTGGAGGACGGCGACGAGATCGACATCAACGCGGCGATCGCCAGCTTCATCGATATCCGCCTCGGCAACCAGCCCGACCCGCGCATCATGATGCGCAGCGTCCGCAAGACGCGCGACTTCTCGATCCTGGTGCTGCTCGATTTGTCGGAATCGACCAACGAGAAGGTGCAGGACCAGGAATACTCGGTGCGCGAACTCACCCAGCAGGCCTGCGTGCTGCTGGCCGACGCCATCAACAAGGTGGGCGATCCGTTCGCCATCCACGGCTTCTGCTCGGACGGCCGCCACGATGTCGAGTACTACCGGTTCAAGGATTTCGACCAGCACTGGGACGAAGAGTCGAAGGCGAAACTCGCCGGCATGACCGGCCAGCTTTCGACCCGCATGGGCGCGGCGATCCGCCACGCCGGGCACCATTTGAAACTGCAGCGCTCGGCGAAGAAGCTGCTCATCGTCATCACCGACGGCGAGCCGGCCGACATCGACGTGCGCGATCCGCAGTATCTGCGCTACGACACCAAGAAGGCGGTGGAGGAAATCGCCCGTCACGGTGTGACGACCTACTGCATGAGCCTCGATCCGCGCGCCGACAACTACGTCAGCCGCATCTTCGGGCAGAGGAACTACATGGTGGTCGATCACGTGCAGCGGCTGCCGGAAAAGCTCCCGCTTCTTTATGCAGGTTTGACAAGGTGAGTGGGAGCTTCCGGCGCAGGGACAAGCTGCCGATGCTCTACGCCGGCTTGACGCGCTGAAACAGCTGTCAGATCAATTCCTGCTGCGCAAAGACCGCTGGCAGCCGTTTGGGCGACTTGATGCGCAGTTGTTTGTTCACGTTCATGCGGCCGAAGACGACTTCGATGTCGCCCGTGGCCACGCCGAACTCCTCGGCCAGAAAGCGCACCATGTGATCCGTTGCCCGGCCCGCCCGCGGGGCCGCGGTGACGCTTATCTTGAGTTGGTGGCCCTTGGGCTTGCCGATGGCATCCTGTTTTGCGCTGGGCTTGCCCAGGACATTGAGCACCAGCGTCTCGCCTTCCCAGTGGAAAAACGGCTGCCTGCTCATCGCGCGGGAAGCCGGCTACGCCCGTACAAGGCGTGTCTTCCTGGAATTTGACGCTTGGGCAATCGAACGGTCTGGCCGTCGGCGACGTGGAGCATGTACCGGTTTCGGCTCACTGCGATGGGCTTCCCGCCTTGGCGGCATGCCCGGTCAGCCACTCGGGCAGTTCACGTGACCCCGCATTCTCGATGATGTACTGGCGCATCAACTTGCGAATCACCTGCGATGAAGTGAGGTCTTGCTGGGAACAGATGTCCTCGAAGATTTGTTTTTTGGTCGGATCGATCAGGATCGTCATCCTGGCGGTGCGGTTTTCCATGAAACGGCTCGATTACGCAATGATAGGAATAATATGATAATTATATTATCATATGGGTGTCATTCGATATGACGATGACCCATCGTATCAGTTTTTGCCAGATGTGATTGGCAGACGTTTACAGGCCTTTGCAGCACGTGTCCCACTCAGGAATCGTTGACCACCCAAGCCGCATTCCGCTGCTGGAGATGCCGGGGCAAGTATCGGGCGAACCCGTCAAGGTGCGTGTGCTCGAACCGGCGCAGAGCGATCTTCCGGGACTCTATGAGCAGATCATGAGCGGTCGTTACGCCCGTCCCTTCATCCTCGACGACGGCGAGACGCGGCAACTGTTGTTCAGTCTGGATTTCATCCAGAGCGCGATGCGTATCGACGATCCCTTTGCGCTCGAATTCGCCTACACACGCAAGATGATGGCTTTTCTGTTGTTCGTGCCCGACCCGGGTCATGTGTTGATGGTCGGATTGGGGGGCGGTTCGCTGGCCAAGTTCTGCCACCGTCATCTGCCGCGCGCGCACCTGACCGTGGTCGAGGTGAACCCCGATGTCATCGCCCTGCGCGGCGAGTTCGAGGTTCCCGAAGACGAACGCCTGGCGATCATTCGGGCCGATGCGGCCGAGTATCTGCCCGCGGGCGAAGGCGATGCCGATGTATTGCTGCTGGATGGCTTCGACGACAAAGGCATTGCCCCGGCTTTTCTCGATCGCGGTTTCTACCGTGCCGCGCGCAATCGACTCAGGCCGGGCGGCCTGCTCGTCGCCAATTTCGCCGGGCCAAGGAAATACTGGTCCAGGCACTTGGCCCTGCTGAACGAAGCCTTCGCGGGGCGGGTGCGCTTTGGGACGGTGCCCGGTGGCGATAACCATATTGCGTTTGCCGAGGCCGGCTGTTCCCTCGATTGGGAACAGTTGGAAGAGCGGGCGGGAATGCTCGCCGAGCGATTCCCGCTCGATTTTTCGGCCATTTTGGACAGCCTGCGCGAGGGTGCCGAATTGCGCTGGGCGAAAACTGCCTCGGCCAAGGCCTTGCCAAACTTCAAAACCAAGGAGTCCCACCCATGCAGAAAATCCACGCCTACCTGAAAACCCGGGGCGAGCAGCTCGACTCCGAGATCGCCGCGGCGACCCGAATCCCGCTGGAAGACGTGCGCGTCCACCTGTCCGAGATGTCGAAGCGGGGCGACATCATCGCGTGCCACACAACGCGATTCATCAAAGGCAGGAAAATCGAAGGGATGTTGTGCCGGGTGTCGGGATATATCCCGGCCGCCAGCCCCGGCAGGAAGCCCAAGGCCACATCCTAGCCCTCCGCATCTCGCCTGCCCCCGCTGACGGCGGCGAGGATGCCCTGCAACAGAGCGACCGGGGTGGGCGGGCAGCCCGGCACCTCGACATCGACCGGGATGACGCTGGAGACTTTTCCGCACGTGGCGTAATTTTCTCCGAACATCCCGCCGGTGCATCCGCAGTCGCCCATGGCCACCACCCACTTGGGTTCCGGGACGGCCTCGAAAGCGCGTTTCAGCGCGATTTCCATATTTCGCGTCACCGGCCCGGTGACCAGCAGCAGGTCGGCATGGCGGGGGCTGGCCACGAATTTCACGCCCATGCCCTCGATGTTGTAGTGCGGCCCGTTGAGGGCGTGGATTTCCAGCTCGCAGCCGTTGCAGGAGCCTGCGTCGACGTGGCGGATCGCCACGGCCTGTCCGAACACCTTGAGGATGTCGGCGTGCAGCGCCTGCTCGCGCGTACGCAGCGCGGGATCCGCCTCGGGTGCCGGCTCGGAGACGCTGCCGGTCTTGAGGATCTGCTGGAGGATCAGGAACGTCGCCATCTTACAAATCCGGTCCGCTGTAGGAGAGGTTGAACGATTTGTTGATGAGCGGGAAATCGGGAACGATGTTGCCGAGCACGCCCACCTCCACCAGCGGCCAGTTCTGCCACGAAGGATCGTGTGGATGCACGCGGTCGAGCCTGCCATCGGCGTCGATGCGTACCGCCACGATCACCGGGCCACGCCATCCTTCCACCCAGCCCAGGCCTTCGCAAACCCCTGCCGCTTGCGTGCAGGGTGCATGCAGCGCGCCGGCGGGAAGCTGTTCGAGCAACAGGCGGATCAGCCGCAGCGACTCGAACACCTCGGTGAAGCGGACCTCGGCGCGCGCCAGGACATCGCCGGATTTCTGCAGCGCCATGTTCACGTCGAGCCGGTCATACGGTGCGCACGGGAACTGCACGCGCGCATCCCACGCCTGGCTGCTGGCGCGCCCGGCCAGTCCGGTGAGGCCCAGGCGCGCGGCCATGTCCGGGGCAACGATGCCGGTGTTGGCGAAGCGATCCTGCAGGCCGGTGTGCTCGTCGTAAATGTGCCTGAGGGTCTGCACCTCCCCCGCGATGCGCTTGCACAGGGCGTCCAGATCGGCCTTGCCGCGCGCATCGATGTCCGTCGCGACTCCGCCGGGAAGAAGCATGTCGAACAGGTAGCGATGCCCGAACAGCCTGGCCGACAGGCGCATCCAGTCTTCCTTCAGCCGCCAGAACTGCACGAAGCCGAACGTCAGCGCGACGTCGTTGCCAAGAAAGCCGAGGTCGCCCAGGTGGTTGGCCACGCGTTCCATTTCAAGAAACAGGGCACGCAACCAGATGGCGCGATCCGGCACGCTGCAGGCAGTGGCCGTTTCCACCGCCATGCAATAGGCCCAGGCGAATGCCGTATGCGAATCGCCGGAGACGCGGCCGGCGAGTTTCGCGCCGGTTGCCAGGTCCAGGCCCTCGAAGCGTTTCTCCGTTCCCTTGTGCGTGTAGCCCAGCCGCTCCTCCAGCCTGAGGATGCGGTCGCCGATGACGGAGAAGCGGAAGTGCCCCGGCTCGATGGTGGCGGCGTGGATGGGGCCGACTGCAATTTCGTGCACGCCCTCGCCTTCGACGCGGATGAAGGGATAGGGCTCGGTTTCCGGACGCGGCGAACGGCAGGCGGCGCGTGCCGGGAAATCCTTACGCAAAGGGAACGCATCTTCGACCCAGGCAGCGTGGCGTAGCCATGCGCGGCCGTCCACTCCATCCTGGGCACGAATCCCGAGCAGGTCGAAGGCCGCGCGCTGCATGCGATCGGCCTGCGGGAAAATATGGGCGAGGTCCGGATAGGCGGGTTGGTCGCCGTCGAGTTCGCTGGTCGTCCAGATCAGGCCGACGCTGGACAGGAAGGCGACGTGAACGGTGAAATTGCGTCCCAGGTGACGGTCATCCGCGCCCCACAGGGCGAGCAGTTGGCCGCCTTCGTCCTGGATGATGCGGGCAAACGCGGTCAGGCGCCCGGGTTCGAGCCGGGAACGCCAGACGAAGCCGCCCTCCGTCTGGGGGGTGAGTGCGAGGTCGTCCGGGTGCTTTGGCATCTCAGCCTCCCAGCAATTGCGCGGCCTGCCGATACCAGGCCGCGAGATAAGGCGGGATGAACAGGCCCAGCATCAGCACCAGACCGAGGTGGACGAAGACGGGGGTGAGCGCGGGCATGTGCGGCAGCCGCGGCAGTCCGGTCTCGCCGAACACCATCGGCTGCACCTTGCCGAAGATGGAGGCGAACGCCACGCCCAGCGCAATGAGCAGGAAGGGCGTTGCCCAGGGATGCTCGTGCATGGCGGTGGTGATGATCAGGAACTCGCTGGCGAACACCCCGAACGGCGGCACGCCGAGGATGGCTATGGTGCCCAGCATCAGCCCCCAGCCGATGGTGGGATTGGTCTTGATCAGGCCGCGGATGTCGCTCATCAATTGCGTGCCGGCCTTTTGCGTGGCGTGTCCGACGGTGAAGAAGATGGCGGACTTGGTGAGCGAATGCATGGTCATGTGCAGGAGCCCCGCAAAGCTTGCCACGGTGCCGCCCATGCCGAAGGCGAAGGTGACGAGGCCCATGTGCTCGATGGAGGAATAGGCGAACATGCGTTTCACGTCGGTCTGGCGATTGATCAGGAAAGCGGCGACCACGACCGACAGGAGGCCGAATCCCATCATCAGGTTGCCGGCCATGTCGTTGCCGAGCGCGCCATCGACCAGCACCTTGGAGCGCATCACCGCATAGAGCGCGACGTTGAGCAGCAGTCCGGAGAGTACGGCGGATACCGGCGTGGGGCCTTCGGCATGGGCGTCCGGCAGCCAGCTGTGCAGGGGAACCAGCCCCACTTTCGTCCCGTAGCCGACCAGCAGGAAGACGAAAGCCAACTGGAGCACCGTGGGTTCCAGTTGTGTCTTCACTCCGTTCAATTGCGTCCACAGCAGCGCAGTGCCGCCCGATCCCAGCACCTTTTCCGCAGCGAAGTAGAGCAGGATCGTGCCGAACAACGCCAGTGCGATGCCGACGCCGCACAGGATGAAGTACTTCCAGGCCGCTTCCAGCGACGCCGGCGTGCGGTACAGCGAGACCAGCAGCACGGTGGCGAGCGTTGCGCCTTCCATCGACACCCACAGGATGCCCATGTTGTTGGTGGTCAGCGCCAGGATCATCATGCCGATGAAAATCTGGTAGCTGCTGTGGTAGAGCCGCAGGCGGGCGGTGCTCAGGCGGCCGTGCTCTTCTTCGATGCGCATGTAGGGACGCGAGAACAGCGCGGTGGTGAAGGCGACGAAGGCGGTCAGCGTGACCAGGAAGACGTTGAAGGAATCGATGAAGAACCAGCCGTTGCCCACCGTCATCGGCCCTTCCTCGACGATGCGCGCGGTCAGCAACGCTGCCACGGCCAGGGTGAGCAGGCTGAACAGTGCGTTGATCTCCGGCGCATTGCGCCGGAAGCCCCACAGCGCCATGAAAATGCCGCCTGACAGCGGAATGCCGAGTAGCCAGTAAATTTCCACGCCTTATTTTTCCTTGAGCTTTTCCATGTGCTTCAGATCCAGCGAATCGAAGGTCTCGCGGATCTGGAAGATGAAGATGCCGAGCACGAAGACGCCGACCAGCACATCCAGGGCTACCCCCAGTTCCACCACCAGGGGCATGCCGTAGGTGGCGCTGGTGGCGGCGAAGAACAGGCCGTTTTCCATGGCCAGAAAGCCGATCACCTGGGGGATGGCCTTGGTGCGCGTGATCATCATGAGGAGGGCGAGCAGCACACATGCAAGGGCGATGCCAAGGGTCGAGCGCATGACCGTGCCCGACATCTGCGAGATGGGCAGCGCCAGATTGAAGGCGAAGATCACCAGAACGATGCCGATCAGCATGGTGGTGGGGATGTTGATCATCGGCTCCACGACCCGGTTCACGTTCAGCTTTCTTATCAGTCGATAGAAGTACCAGGGCATGGCGATGACCTTGAGCCCCAAGGTCAGGGCCGCCGAGTAATACAGATGGTGCTGGCCGGTGGACCAGGCGACGATGGCCGTGGACAAGGCCAGGGCCGCGCCCTGCCAGGCGAACAGCGTCACCAACCCGGCGACGCGGCGCTGCGAGAGCATGGCGAAAGAGATCAGCAGCAGCAGCGCCGCGAGCAGGTTGACGATCTGCAGATGGTAGTTCAGCGCCATGTCAGACCTCCAGCAGGAAGTGGGTCAGCATGCCCAGCACTGCCAGCAGGAAGGCGGTGCCGAGAAACTCCGGCGCGCGGAACAGGCGCACCTTGGCGGAGATGGTTTCCATGAACGACAACGCCGCGCCGCCCGCCGCCAGCTTGGCCACCATGGCGGCAAGCGCCAGGGGCAGGGCCGCGACATCGCCCCGGGGCGCAATGCCCCAGGGCAGGAACAGGGCGATGCCCAGCACGGAATAGGTGAACAGTTTCAAGGCCACGGCCCACTCGATCAGCGCCAGATGCCGTGCGGAATACTCGAGGACCATGGCTTCGTGGATCATGGTCAGTTCCAGGTGCGTGGTCGGGTTGTCCACCGGGATGCGGGCGTTTTCTGCCACCGAGATCATCCAGAATGCGACTGCCGCGAATGCCAGGCTGGGATAGATGGCGAACTCCTTTTGTGCCAGGGTCTCGACGATGTGCGGCAGTTCGGTGGACTGCGAGATCAGGCTGGCGGTGAAAAACACCATGAGCAGCGCAGGCTCGGCCAGGAAGGACACCAGCATTTCCCTGCGCGCCCCGAGCGTGCCGAAGGACGTGCCGATGTCCATGGCGGCCAGCGCCAGGAACACCCGCGCCAGTGCAAGGATGCCCACCAGGGCGATGACATCCGCTGCCGGCGAGAACGGCAGATCGTTGGCGATGGTGGGCACCAGTCCGGCCGCCAGCACCATGCAGGAAAAAATCACATAAGGTGCGAACCGGAACAGCGGGCTGGCGTTGCCGGCGATCACCGCATCCTTGTGGAACAGCTTGCGCAGCGTGCGGTAGGGTTGGGTGAGGGGCGGTGCGGTACGGCCCTGCAGCCAGGCACGGCACTGGTTGACCCAGCCCATCAGCAGCGGTGCCAGCAGGATGGCGATCAGGGTCTGGACGATTTGCAGAAGGATTCCGGTGACCATGGTTTCAGCGCGATACGAAGACGAGCAGAACGATCAGGGTGACGAAGCTGTAGGTCAGGTACCACTGGATGCGGCCGTGTTGCAGGCGCCCGGCCTGCGCCGACAGCCATCCGACCAGATCGGCGATGGGCTTGTAGAGGAGCAGCCAGAGCTTGTCGCGGCTGTCGCCGCGGTAGTGCGGGTGGCGATCGAAGGGGTCGGGCGTTTCCCGTTCGACCCGCATGAAGGAGACGAAGATATGGCGAATCGGCTGCCCGAAGCCTTCGGCGCTGTCCTGGGTGCGGGCGTTCTGTTCGGGATAGCCGCAATCCCAGGGATCGGCGTGGCGCACGCGGCCGTGATAGACGCGGCGTACCCAGATGAAGGTAAACAGCAAAACCACCAGCACCACCGCTAGGAAAATCAGCGGCGCGTAGCTGGCGCGCTCGGCGGCCAGCGGCGCGAGCAACAGCCAGTTGCCGTCGTTGGCCAGCGCCTGCCCCGTGAGCTGCCGCACGACCGGCGCAATCCAGGCGATGACCTGGGCGGGAAACAGGCCCAGCGCCACGCAGCCGGCGGCCAGCCAGAGCATGCCCAGGCGTTCCGGCCAGTTTGCCTCGCGCGCATGCTCGAGCGCCGGGTCGCGCGGCCGTCCGAGAAAGATCACGCCGAAATACTTCACCATGACATACGCGGCTAGCGCCGCCGCCAGCGCTACCGACGCTGCAGCCACCGGTATCACCATGTTGAGATAAGGCTGGGTCAACCCGGGTGTGAGCAGGAAGGCCTGCAGCAGCAGCCATTCCGAAACGAAGCCGTTGAGCGGCGGCAACCCGGCTATCGCCAGGGCGCCGATGAGCGTCAGCCAGGCTGTCCATGGCATGAAGCGGATCAGGCCGCCGAGTCTGCCCATGCGCCGCTCTCCCGTGGCGTGCAGCACCGAGCCGGTGCCGATGAACAGCAGGCTCTTGAAGAAGGCGTGATTGATCGCGTGGTACAGCATGGCCGTCAGGCTGAGCGCCGCCAGCGCCCCCTTGCCTTCGGTGTAGAAGATCAGCGTAAGGCCGAAGGCCGCTATCAGAATGCCGATGTTTTCGATCGACGACCAGGCCAGTAGCCGTTTCATGTCGGATTGCACGGCGGCGAAGATCACACCGTAAAGCGCGGTGACGAGACCCAGCGCCAGCGTCAGCGTCCCCCACCAGCCGATCCGCAGGTCGAGCAGATCGAAGGTGACGCGCAGCAGGCCGTAGACCGCAGTTTTCAACATCACCCCGGACATCAGCGCAGAGACGGGTGAGGGCGCAGCAGGGTGCGCCTCGGGCAGCCAGACGTGCAAGGGCACGAGTCCTGCCTTGGCGCCGAAGCCGAACAGGGCCAGCAGATATGCAGCCGAAGCCCAGAACGGCGTGATTTCGCTGTGGCGCATGTAGTCGAAGGTATAGGCACCGTGTCCCCCCTGGAGCACCCCGAAGGTGAGCAGCAGCGACACTGCGCCGACGTGGGCGACCAAGAGATAGAGAAAACCGGCGCGCCGGATTTCCGGGACATCGTGATCGGTCGTCACCAGAAAGTACGAGGACAACGCCATCACTTCCCAGGCCACCATGAAGGCATAGGCGTCGTCGGCCAGCATCACCGTCGCCATCCCGGCCAGGAACAGGTGATACCACAAGCCAACCAATGCGAGCGGGCCCGCCTTCATGCTGTGGAAGTAACCCGCGGCGTACACCGTGATCCCGAACGCTGCACTGCCCAGCAAGACCAGGAAAAAGGCCGACAACGCATCCAGCCGCAGATGAAACGGCAGGTCGGGCAGGCCGATGGGCAGCACCATGGCCGAGGCGGGCAGAACCAGGCCGGCCACGCCGACGGCCGCGATGAACAGCCCACCCAGCGCGCTCAGCGGAAACACCAGGTGGACCAGCGCGCCCCGCCAGCGTTGCAGCAGCAGCGCCGAAAAACCCAGCGCCAGCCAGTACAGCACCCCGGCCCAGGCCAGGTCCAGGATATGCGCATCAAGGTCAGCTAAAACGGACATAGGCGCACGTGGCCAGACACGCGGACAGAATTAAATTGAATTTGATTCTAATAACAAAATAAGTCAACTACAATGTTAATTCCATTAACATCCGATTAACCATGCCGCCATGGAAAACCGTACTGCTCGGCTCACAGTCCTGATCGATCCCAGAAAAAAGAAGCTGTTCGAGGAAATCTGCGCACAGCAGGACCTCACGCCCTCACAGGTGATGCGGCGCTTGATTCGTCAATACATCATGGAAAATGCGGGCGACCGTGAGTTGCCTGCGTGGCTGACCGCCGCGACATTGCGCGGCGAGAAGTGAAATGCGGTACGCCGGCCTGCTGTGGCCGTGTGATCAGAACTCGTTGCGGATGCGCTTGTAGCCCTTGACCAGCTCATGGTTGGCCTGGGCCACGCTCTCCGAGAAGTCGGCGGCCTGCGGCGAGACGCGTTCGATCGTCGCCAGGTCGGCATCGGAGTGGATGTTCGCGGTGGATGGAATATAGAAGCCCGGCGGCACGGTACAGCCTTCCACCACCGAATTGTGGCGGACGACCGAGCCTTCGCCCACGACACAGTTGAACAGCACCGAGTTGAAGCCGACGAATACGTTGTCGCCCACGGTACAGGGGCCATGCACGATCGAGCGGTGGGCGATGGAGGAGCTGCGTCCGATGGTGACGCCGCCGCCGGCCTTGCAGTGGATGACCACGCCGTCCTGGATGTTGGAATTGGCGCCGATGATGATGGGTTCCATGTCGCCATTCGCGTCCACCTCGTCGGCGCGGATCACCGCATAGGGGCCGATGAACACGTTTTCCTCGACGATGATCCGGCCGCACAGAATGGCGGTGGGGTCGACGAAGGCGGTTTCATGCACGACGGGCAAATGCCCGGACGGGTTTTTGCGGATCATGATTGGCGTGTTTCTCCGTTGGGAAGGCGCTGATGGCAGATGGTGAACGCGCGCACCGGGCAATTCCGGCAAATCTCGTTGTCGAGTTTCGGGTAAAGGATCTCGGCGGGACGGGTTTTGGCGGAGAACAGGTTTTCCTCACCGATTTCCTCCATGAAATGGCCCCCTCTCAGCGTGGCGGCCAGGCTGTCCTTCATGCGATAGAAAGATAGGCTCCCGCCGAGTTTCCGCCGCTGACGTGCCGCCTCGGCCAGGAATTCTGCTCCGGCCAGATCGACAAAATTGATGCCGCTGGCCATCACGATCACATGCTTGCGCTCGGGTTCGGTCTCTTCGAGTTCCTGCATTTGCTGTTGCAGATGCGCGACGGCGCCAAAGAAGATGGAGCCATTGATCCGCACCATTTTCATTTGCGGGCATTCCGGGCGTCCGTCGAGCGGCGTGTAGTGGTAGCTTGTCGCATCCGGGTCGGGCAACACGGGCTCGAGTGCGGGACGCGATGTGCGGTAAAGGTAGAACACCAGCGACAGGGCGATACCGAAGAAGATGCCCTTTTCCAGGTCGACCAGCGTACCGATGAGCGTCACCCACAGGACAACGGTTTCCTGCCGGCTGATTTTGGGCAGCAGGCCGATGTGGTGGAAGTCGATCAGACCCCAGGCCACCAGGAACAGGATGCCGGCCATCGCCGCGTTGGGCAGATAGGCGGCCAGGGGGGCCACCAGCAGCAGAATCACCACCAGGAACAGGGACGCGAACACGGCAGCCAGCGGGGTGCGCGCGCCGGCCGCGTAGTTGACCCCGCTGCGATTGAACGATCCGCTGGACGCGTAGCTGGAGAAGAAGCTGCCGATCACGTTGGACAGACCCTGGCCGACGAACTCCTGGTTGCCGTCGATGTGCTGGCCGGACTTGGTGGCGATGGCGCGCGAGATGGATACCGCTTCGGTCAAGGCCAGCATCGTGATGATGAGCGACGGGAACAGCATCTGGTTCAGCGTGGCGAAGGAAAAGTCCGGCGCCGACAGCGGCGGCAAGCCGGCCGGCAGCGCGCCCACCGTCTTGATGTGGGTGAGATCCACCCCATACTTCGCGTTCAGGGCCAGCGCCGCGAAACTGCCCACCAGCATGGCGGCAATCATGTAGGGAAATCTGGGAAAGAAGCGCTTGACCAGAATGCCCGAGCCCAGCGTGATGGCCGACACCGCCGTGACGTAGGGATTGATTTCGTTGATCTTGTGGACGAACAGGGACAGGATTTCGAAGAAGGGCGTGCCGCGCGGGATGTCCAGCCCAAAGAAGTTCTTGATCTGGCTGCCTGCGATGAGCATGGCCGCGCCTGCGGTAAAGCCGATCACGACCGTATGGGATATGAAGTTGACCAACACGCCCATGCGCGCCAAGCCGAGGATGAGCTGGAACACCCCGGTCATGAACGTCAGGGTCAGCACCAGGCTGATGAACTCCGGCGAGCCGGGATGGGCAAACGGGCTCACCGATGCAAACACGGCAATTGAAATCGCGGTGGTGGGCCCGGACACCAAATGCCACGACGAGCCGAACAGCGCAGCAATGATGGCCGGCATCATCGCAGCGTACAGGCCGTATTCCGGCGGCAATCCGGCGATGGTGGCGAACGCCACGCCCTGGGGCAGCACGATGAGGGCACCGGTCAGCCCGGCCATCGCGTCGTCGCGGGCGGTGCCGCGGTTGACCGACGGCCACCAGCGCATGAAGGGAAGCAACTTGTAGACCCAGAGGGGGCAGACCAGCGAGGATTTGGAGAGTGTTTTTTGCATAGTGGCGACATTTTAAAGCATTAGCCGGGCATGACACAGCGGACGCTGGCCGCGCATGGGCTTCGCGTTGCGGAAGTCTGTGCCGATTCAGTGGGGTGGTCCGAGCCCGGAGCGGCGCTGAAAGCCCCGCCATCGCTGGAAGCGGCCCGGTCGCGGCGAGCTGCTTATTTGGCCGGCGCAGGTATTCATTTGCGAACTTGTACCGTTGGCGTATAAAAAAGAAGTCAGTACCCCCCAACCACAACCCCGAGGAGACTTCAAATGGCGCACATCGTGATTTTAGGTGCAGGAATCGGCGGCATGCCCATGGCGTTCGAGATGCGGGAAAATGCGCGAGCAGACGACCGGATCACGGTCATTTCGAATGCGCCGAAATTCCATTTCGTACCGTCCAATCCCTGGGTGGCGGTGAACTGGCGCACGCGCGAGGATATCGAACTGCCGATCGAACCCATCCTCAGGAAAAAGAACATCGATTTCATCCCGGTTGCGGCGAAGCGCGTGCATCCCGCCGAGAACCGCATCGAACTGGAAGACGGCCGCAACGTCGAGTACGACTATCTAGTCATCGCCACCGGCCCCAAGCTGGCGTTCGACGAGGTCGAAGGCCTGGGTCCCAACGGCCATACGAAGTCGGTCTGTACCGTCGACCACGCGGTGACCTCCAACGACGGCTGGCAGGAATTCGTCAAGGATCCCGGCCCCATCGTGGTCGGCGCGGTGCAGGGCGCCTCGTGCTACGGGCCGGCCTACGAATTCGCCATGATCATGGAAACCGACCTGCGCCGCCGCAAGCTGCGCGACAAGGTGCCGATGACTTTCGTCACTGCCGAGCCCTATATCGGCCATCTCGGCCTGGGCGGCGTGGGCGACTCCAAGGGCATGATCGAGTCGGCTTTCCGCGACAAGCACGTCAAGTGGATCTGCAATGCCAAGGTCACCAGGATCGAGGCGGGCAAGATGTTCGTCACCGAGGTGAACGAGGACGGCAGCGAGAAGAAGCAGCACGAACTGCCGTTCAAATATTCGATGATGCTGCCCGCCTTCAAGGGCGTGGATGCGGTGTTCGGCATCGAAGGGCTGACCAACCCGCGCGGCTTCATCCTGATCGATCCGTATCAGCGCAACCCCACCTTCAAGAACATCTTCTCGGTCGGCGTATGCGTCGCCATCCCGCCGGTCGAAGCCACGCCGGTACCGACCGGGACGCCCAAGACCGGCTACATGATCGAATCCATGGTCACCGCCACCGCACACAACATCCGTTCCCTGCTGGACGGCAAGGAGCCTGCCGAGAAAGCCACCTGGAACGCGGTCTGCCTGGCTGACTTCGGCGATACCGGCATCGCCTTCGTGGCGCTGCCGCAGATCCCGCCGCGCAACGTCAACTGGTTCTCCGAGGGCAAGTGGGTACACCTGGCCAAGATTGCCTTCGAGAAGTATTTCCTGCGCAAGATCAAGAAGGGCAATGTCGGCCCCTTCTACGAAAATCTCACGCTGCGCGCGCTGGGGATTTCGAAACTCAAGGAGTGATGCGTGGCTCTTGGCAGCCGCGTCAGCGGGACGCGTCGTCCGGTTTCGTTCCGGGGCCGGGGTGCAACGCAATGACGGTGGCGGGCGCATCCGGCTTCTGGCGCCCGGCGAGCAGCAGCAGCGCCTGATGGAACGCGCCCGGAAGGCGCTTCATGGTTTCCGCCGCCTGCGGGAGGTAATGCACCACCTCGAACGGCACGCGTTCGTCCAGCGCTGCGCGCGCCTGGGGGCGGAAGTGCTGCCAGGCCAATTCGACCCAGGCCCTGTTCTGGCTATCGACGAAAATGAACTCCTCCGCATCCAGCACCGCCATGTACTGCATGCTGCGGATCGGCACGAACAGACAGGCGCCGGCACGCGCCAGCAGGGTGTGCGCAAGGTTGTAGGTCGCGGCGGGAAGAAAGTCAGGCAGCCGCGCGATTTCCTGCTCTCGATAAAAACGTTCTTCCATGGCGTTACGGTAGCGTCATTCGCACCTCGGGTTAAGCAATATCTATAACGGAGCGGGAATCCCTGCCATTGAGGCAAAATAGACGCCACTGTTTCCCCGCTGTGAACCCCATGACCGACCTGCACGCCGCCCACACACCGGGCCACATTTTTGACACCCACCTCGAACACTTCGACCGCGACGTGATCGAGGCCTCGCATGCGCTGCCCATCCTGGTCGACTTCTGGGCCGACTGGTGCCCGCCCTGCCGCGCGCTGACGCCAGTGCTTGAGCGCGTCATCGCGCATCACGCCGGCAGGATCCACATGGCCAAGGTCGAGGTCGACGAGGGTGCCAACATGAAGCTGGCCGGGCGCTACGGTCTGCGCGGTTTTCCGACCGTGCTGCTGTTCGTCAAGGGCGAGATCGTCGGGCGTTTCTCCAGCGCCAGGCCCGAGCATTGGGTGAAGGAATTCATCGCCGAGCATACCGATATTGAATAAACCCGTGTTGGTGCTCGACACCAATGTCGTGCTCGATCTGCTGCATTTCGACGATGCGACCGCCCGCCCCCTGCGGCATGCGCTGGAAGACGGGCGTGTGAGCTGCGTGCTCTCGGACGCCACGCTCGACGAGTGGCGGCGCGTACTGACGTATCCGGAATTTGCCCTGGATGCGGCGCGCCAGACCGCGCTGTTCGAACGCTATCAATCCCTCTCCTTGTCGGAGTCGGCCGCCGCTGCGGCCGGCGTAGTCCTGCCCCACCACGACGAACTGAAGCCCGTGTTGAATCGCATGCCGCGCTGCAGTGATCCCGACGACCAGAAATTCATCGAACTGGCCGCCGCAGTCCCTGCGCAGGGACTGGTCAGCAAGGATCGCGCGGTGCTCAAGCTGCGCCGCCGCTACGCACCGTATTTCCGGATCATGACCCCGGCCGAAGCGGTACGCTGGCTGGGCGCCTTGCCGGTCTGAGCGGCGGGCGCGTCAGCCAGCGTCCTGCGGCTGAAACCGCAGCCGCGCCGCCTCGCTCACCGCCAGCACGGCAGGATGGCTCAGCCGCCGCTCCACCGAAATGGCGAAAAAACGTTCGCGTATGTCCAGCGTTCGCCCCACCTCGATCACGTCGTGTTGCCGCATCACGTCCTGAACGGTGGTGAGCGGCACCGGGAACACGCCTGCTCCGGCCTGGCCGAAGGCGCTCATCAGCGCGCTGTCGTCGAATTCGCCGACCACGATGGGCTGGATGTCGCGGCGTTCGAGCCAGCGCAACAGCGGCACGCGCAGGGCACTGTCCTCGCCCGGAATCAGCAGCGGAACACCGTGCAGGTTGGTGGGGAAGTCCGTTTCCAGCGTGTCGGCGATCGCACGCGCGGCCAGAAAGGCGATGCCGCATTCGCCCAGCGGATGGCTGTAGCCCTTGATGTCCATCTTGGAGGGGAGCGGTCGGTCGGCCAGCACCATGTCGAGCCGGTGGATCGACAGTTCGGCGGCGAGTTGCTCCAGCCGGTCTTCCCGGCACACCAGCTTGACCGGCTCGGCCAGCGTGAGCGCAGGGGCCAGAAGCTGGTAGGCGATCGCCTTCGGCACGACGTCGGCGATGCCGACCCGAAACGGGTGGACGCGAGCGGTGAGGCGGTTTTGCAGGGCTTCTTCGAGCTCGGCGCCGACGCCGAAGATTTCATCGGCGTAGATCAGCGCGGTACGCCCGGCCTCGGTCAATTCGAGACGGCGCCCGCTGCGGCGGAACAGCGCTACCCCCAGGCGTTCCTCGAAGGCGCCGATCTGGCCGGACAGCGTCTGCGGCGCCAGATGCAGCTTCTCGGCGGCGCGGTTGATGGCGCCGGCCTTGGCGACGGTGCGGAAGTAATGCAGGTGCTTGTAATTGAGCATGAGCGGAATCGGATCGATAAAACCGAACAATAGCAGTATAAAAATCGAATTTTATTGTTTGTTTCCCATCTATATTCTGTTGTGTAGCCGTGGAAAGGGCTGTGAGCCCCGACCTGACCCGGGCTTAAAGGAGAACACCATGAAGCGTATCGTTTTGTTCCTCGCCACCAACCTGGCGATCGTGCTGGTGCTGTCGCTCACCATGCGCATCCTGGGCGTCGAGCCCTATCTCACCGCCAACGGCCTCAACCTGAGCTCGCTGCTGATCTTTGCCGCGGTCATGGGCTTCGGCGGCTCGCTCATTTCGCTCGCGATCTCCAAGTGGATGGCGAAGAAATCGATGGGGGTGCGCGTCATCGACACGCCGTCGAGTTCGACCGAATTCTGGCTGGTCGACACCGTGAAGAAATACGCGGCGGACGCCGGTATCGGCATGCCGGAAGTCGGCATTTTCGATTCTCCCGAAGCCAACGCCTTCGCCACCGGCATGAACAAGAACAACGCGCTGGTTGCGGTGTCTGCGGGCCTCTTGAACGTCATGACGCGGCAGGAAGCCGAAGCCGTGATCGGTCACGAAATCGCCCACGTCGCCAACGGCGACATGGTGACGCTGGCGCTGATCCAAGGCGTGGTGAACACCTTCGTGATGTTCCTCTCGCGCGTGATCGGCCACACCGTCGACCGCGTTGTGTTCAAGAACGAGGAGGGTCACGGCCCCGCGTTCTTCGTCACCATGATCGTGGCCGAGCTGGTGCTCGGCATCCTCGCCTCGATTATCGTCATGTGGTTCTCGCGCCAGCGCGAATTCCGCGCCGACCGCGGCGGCGCTTCG
The DNA here is from genome assembly GCA_016195805.1 of Hydrogenophilales bacterium. Taxonomy (GTDB): domain Bacteria; phylum Pseudomonadota; class Gammaproteobacteria; order Burkholderiales; family Thiobacillaceae; genus Thiobacillus. Next base: position 205,608 of record JACPYT010000018.1, on the reverse strand, counting down.
CTCGCCGGCAAGCAGCCGATGATTTCCGCACTGGAACGTCTGGCGAGCCTGCATCCGCATCCGCTGCCCGACAAAATGGCGGCGTTCGGCATCGCCGGCGGCGGCGCGAGCGGCCTCAGGCGCCTGTTCATGACGCACCCGCCGCTGGAAGAGCGCATCGCAGCGCTGCGCGCAGTGCAGTAGCCTTCCCGGATTCCAGGAAGAAATGGACGCTGTTCTGCATATCGGCGAACCCTGGATGTGGGCGGCGTTCGTCGGCTTCGTGCTGGCGATGCTGGCGGTCGACCTGTTCCTGGTCGGCGGCAACAAGGCGCACAAGGTCGGCTTCCGTGAAGCGGCGGGGTGGTCGGTCGTGTGGGTCTCGCTCGCCATGCTGTTCAATCTCGGCCTGTGGTGGTACCTCAAGGGAGCGCACGGCAGCGAGGTGGCCGATGCCAAGGCGCTGGAGTTCCTGACCGGCTATCTGATCGAGAAGGCGCTCGCGGTCGACAACATCTTCGTCTTCCTGATGATCTTTTCCTTCTTCGCCGTACCGGCGGAAGTCCAGCGGCGTGTGCTGATCTACGGCGTGATCGGAGCGATCGCGATGCGTGCCGTGATGATCCTGGCGGGCGCCTGGCTGGTGCAGGAATTCCACTGGATCCTCTATGTGTTCGGCGCCTTCCTCGTCGTCACCGGCGTCAAGATGCTGATGGCCGCCGAAGCCGAGCCGGATCTCGGCAAGAACCCGCTGCTCAACTGGGTCAAGCGGCACATGCGGCTGACGCCGGACTACCGCGGCGAGAAGTTCTGGGTGACGGAAAACGGCGCGCGCCTGTTCACCCCGCTGTTCCTGGTGCTGGTCATGATCGAACTGTCGGACGTGATCTTCGCGGTCGACTCGATCCCGGCGATCTTCGCCATCACCACCGATCCCTTCATCGTGTTCACCTCGAACATCTTCGCCATCCTCGGCCTGCGCGCGATGTATTTCATGCTGGCCGGCATGGCCGACCGTTTTCATCTGCTGAAATACGGTCTGGCGATGGTGCTGGTATTCGTGGGGACCAAGATGCTGGTCGTCGACTTCTATAAAATCCCGGTGGGCTTGTCGCTCGGCATCGTCGGCCTCATCATCGCCACCTTCATGTTCGCCAGCCTGTGGGTGACGCGGAAACAGCCCGCCGCGGATTGAAACGGGGCAATGCTTGCCGGACGGCACGTTGCCATTCCTTGCCCGTAGCGGGATCCTAGCCGGAGTGCATCCATGCCGACCAACCCCGATTCCCCACTCGCTCGACGCGTGGTGGCGTTTGCCTTCCTGGTCTCGATTTTCGGCCTGACCCTCTGGGTGCTGTCGCCCTTTCTCGCTGCCCTGGCGTGGGCAGGGATACTCGCCTACGTTACCTGGCCGCTCCATCAGCGGGTGTGTCGACAGATGCCCGGGCGCGAGAATCTCGCCGCGCTGCTGATGACGCTAGGCGTGACGGCGACCCTGCTGCTGCCGCTGCTCTGGGTGATGTTCACGGTGGCGGCGGACGTGGTGTCGGCGTCGGCGATCTTCAGACAGATCGCGGCCCACGGGCTTCCGCCCCTGCCCGCCGGGGTGCAGGGCTGGCCGGGCGGGGGCTGGGTCGTCGAGCAATACCAGCGCATCCAGGCCGACCCGGCGTGGGTGCGCGCGCAGATCGATGCCCTGGGCCTTACCAATCCGGCTGCACTGAAGGCGCTCGCCGGCGGCGTCGGCCGCAATGTAGCGAAATTCGCCCTCGCCGTGTTCGCGCTGTTCTTTCTGTATCGCCATGGCATCAGCGTACTGGCGCAGTTTCACGGCGTGGCCACGCGCTGGCTGGGCGAGGCGGCCCGTGGCTACATCCAGGCGGTCGGCGTGACGGTGCGTGCCGTGGTGTTCGGCATCGTGCTCACCGCGCTGGCGCAGGGCATCCTCGCCGGACTGGGCTACTGGGTGGCGGGGGTGGCCGCGCCTGCGCTGTGGGGCGTGATCACGGCCCTGGTGTCGCTGATTCCCTTCGTTGGCCCGGTGGTATGGATCGGGCTGTCGCTGAGCCTGCTGGCGAACGGCGAAACCGGGGCCGCGCTGGGGCTGTTCCTGTGGGGCGCGCTGGTGGTGAGCTGGGTCGACAACCTGATTCGTCCCCTCGTCATCAGCGGGCCGATGCGGATTCCGTTCCTGCTGGTGTTCCTCGGCGTGCTGGGCGGCCTTCATGCCTTCGGCCTGATCGGCCTGTTCCTGGGGCCGGTGCTGCTCGCGGTGTCGGTGGCCATCTGGCGCGAATGGCTCGGGCACGCGCGTTCGGATTGAGGTTGAGGTATGCTTGCGAGTCACTCGATCCTTACGTCCCTGAACTCCGTCCAACAGCGACAATTCCCGCGTCTGGCCCCTCATGTCCGCCATGGCCATGCGCGCATTCCGTACGACGAAAGCCAAAGAGATTCGCAACCATGAACAACAAAATGACCTATGCCGGGTTTTACCAGGACAAGCACGGCGTCACCATGCTGGCGCGCGTCGTGCTCGACGGCTGGCTGTTCGGCTTCATCCCGGAATCCGAGGATTGCGCGGGCTGGCAGCTGGGGCAGATGCAGGCATTGACCGAGAAGATCGAGGCCGAGTGGGACAAATACGGCAACCTGCCCAGCCGTCTGCCGCCCGACCTGCGCGAGCGCCACACCGCCTTGTACACGATGGCCACGGAGCGCGCGCGCGAAATGGGTTGGGATCCCGAGCTCGGCGAAGACGAGTAAACCTCGGCAGGGATGCCCCTGCCGCTTGCCAACCTGCCTGATCTCCCTGATGGAACTCTCCCCGCCGCTGCTGCAACTTGCTACCCAGGCGCTCGATCTGGTGCTGGATTTCACCCGTCCGGCCGACGCCGTGCTGTCGGCATTTTTTCGCGAACACAAGAAACTCGGTTCGCATGACCGCGCGTTCGTGGCGGAAGCCGTGTTCGGCGTATTGCGGCGCTACCGCTATCTGTCGGTCGTGGTGCCGGCGGCCAATCCGCGCACGCTGATCATCGCCTGGCTGATCAAGGTACGCGGCATGAGCGGCGCGACGCTGGAAAAATTCGCCAAGCCCGAACTGATCGACCATATTCGCAACGCCAGGACCGACGAGCTGCCGCTAGCGGTGAGCGCGGAACTGCCCGATTGGGTGGTCGAGAAACTGCAGCCGTCGATGAGCGACGCCGACATCCTCGCGCTTGGCCGTGCCCTGCAGCAGCCGGCGCCGCTCGACGTGCGGGTAAACGCGCACAAGGCCAGCCGCGACACCGCGCTGGCGCAACTGCGCGAGGCAGGATTCACGGTCGAGGCGACGCCGTATTCGCCGTGGGGCATCCGTTTCAAGGATCACCCGGCGATCAACCGCCATCCGCTGTTTCTCGACGGCAGCCTGGAAGTGCAGGACGAGGGCAGCCAGCTGTTGGCCCTGCTGTTGGGTGCGCGGCGTGGCGAGATGGTGTGCGACTTCTGCGCCGGCGCCGGCGGCAAGACGCTCGCCATCGGCGCGATGATGGCGTCGAGCGGCCGGCTGTATGCCTTCGACGTGGCGGAGAAGCGGCTCGCCAACCTGAAGCCGCGGCTGGCGCGTTCGGGCCTGTCCAACGTGATGCCGCAGCTGATCGCGTCGGAAAACGACACGCGGGTCAAGCGGCTGGCGGGCAAGCTCGATCGCGTGCTGGTCGATGCGCCGTGCTCCGGCCTCGGCACGCTGCGCCGCAATCCCGACCTGAAATTCCGCCAGTCGCCCGAAAGCGTGGCAGAGCTGACCCGGAAGCAGGCGTCTATCCTGCGCGCGGCGGCGAAGCTGCTGAAACCCGGCGGGCGGCTGGTGTACGCTACGTGCAGCCTGTTGCCGGAAGAGAACGAAGCCATCGTCGAGGCGCTGCTGGCGGAGGGCGGCTTCACGCTGCTGCCGGTCAGCGAACTGCTGGCGCAGCACAAGATCGATCTCGATACCGGCGCCATGCTGAAGCTGTCGCCTGCCGTGCACGGTACCGACGGTTTTTTTGCCGCGGTGCTGGTCAAATCCGCCGCTTGACCCGCCGGAGTTTGCGGTTAACCATGCAGCGTTTCCCTAGACGGGCTCGATAGACCTGATATGGCGGCTGCGTTCCATCCCGATTCGCTTGGCACCTTGTGCGGCCTGTTCCGCGCACGCGTCGCGGCGACGCCGGATCAGGTGGCCTACCGCCAGTTCGACGAGGCGCGCGATACCTGGGTGAGCTTCACCTGGGCGCAGGTGGCGACCGAGGTGGCGCGCTGGCAGGCCGCGCTGGTGAAGGAGGGGCTGGTTCCCGGCGACCGCGTCGCGGTGATGCTGAAAAACAGCGTCGAGTGGGTGATCTTCGACCAGGCTGCACTGGCGCTGGGTCTGGTCACCGTGCCGCTGTATCTCGACGACCGTCCGGAGAGCGCGGCCTATATCCTCAATCATTCCGGCGCCAGACTGTTGCTGGTCGAAGGCAAGTTCCAGCACAAGAAGCTGGCCGAAATCGCCGGATCGGCCAACACGCTGCAACATATCGTCAGCCTGACTGCGCCGGACGACGGCCTGGTGAACTGGAGCACGCGCTTCGTGGTGGCGGCCGACTGGCTTGCCGCCGCCACCGGCACACTGGTGCCCGAGCGCCATCTCACGGCAGACCTGCTAGCCAGCATCGTCTACACATCGGGTACGACCGGGCGGCCCAAAGGGGTGATGCTGACCCACGAAAACATACTGTGGAATGTCTGGTACACCACTCAATGCGGGCCTTTTGACGATCAGGACGTTTTCCTCTCTTTCCTGCCCCTGTCCCACACGTTTGAGCGCACTGAGGGGTATTACCTGCCGATGCTGATCGGGGCCGAAGTCGTCTATGCGCGCTCGATTGCTCAGTTGGCACAGGACCTACAGATTAGCCGCCCGACCGTGCTGATTTCGGTGCCGCGCATCTATGAGCGGGTGTACAGCCGCATCCAGGACAGCCTGGAGAAGAAGGGGCTGCTCGCCACGTTGGTGTTCAAGCTGGCGGTGACTGTAGGTTGGCGGCGTTTTGAAGTGGAGCAGAAGCGATCCTCATGGCATCCCATGTTGCTGGCTTGGCCTCTTCTGGAAAAACGGGTTGCCCAACCCATGGCAGGGAAGTTGGGTGGGCGAATCAAATTCGCCGTTTCTGGGGGCGCGCCCCTGAACGCCGAGATTGCCAGGATTTTCATCGCCTTGGGCGTGCCGCTCTATCAGGGCTACGGTCTCACAGAGGCTGGTCCTACAATCAGTGTCAACCGTCCGGAATCGAACGTGCCTTCAAGCATCGGCCTGCCGCTGCCCGGCATCGAGGTGAAGATCGGCGCCAACGACGAACTGCTTACGCGCAGCCGCTGCATCATGCGTGGCTACTGGCAGGACGAGGCCGCCACCCGCGCCATGATCGACAGTGAAGGTTGGCTGCATACCGGCGACCAGGCCACGGTGGACGCCTGGGGCCACTACCACATCACCGGGCGCATCAAGGACATCATCGTGCTGAACAATGGCGAGAAGGTGCCGCCCACCGACATGGAATCCGCCATCCTGCTCGATCCGCTGTTCGAGCAGGTGATGGTCGTCGGCGAAGGCAAGCCCTATCTCGCGGCGCTGGCCGTACTCAACGAGGAGCATTGGCGGGAATTTGCCGCGCACCTCCATGTCGACCCCAAACATTCCGGGGCATTGCGCGACCCCCGGGTGCTGAAGGCGTTGACCCAGCGTGTAGCGCATCATCTCAAGCATTTCCCGGGCTATGCCCAGATCCGCCGGCTGTATCCCGAACTCAGTCCGTGGACGGTGGACGACGGCCTCCTGACCCCCACCCTCAAAGTCAAACGCGACCAGGTGCTCGATCGCTACCGCACGGTGGTCGAGGCCATGTATGCCGATTTCGCACGCTGAATATTCCAATTGATCACGGAGATTTTCCATGCCCTCATTTCCTCGTAAACGTCTGATGCTCGGTCTGGCCCTGGCCGGATTGGCCGACCTGGCCCAGGCCGCCGGCTTTGCGCTGATCGAGCAGAACGCCAGCGGCCTTGGCAGCGCTTACGCTGGACAGGCCGCCAGCGCCCAGGATGCCAGCACCATTTTCTTTAACCCGGCAGGCATGGGCCTGCTGCCAGATTCGCAACTGGTGGTGGCCGGAAATCTGATCAGGCCCTCTGCAAAATTCCAGAATGGTGGCTCGACGGCAGCCCCCCTCCAAGTACTGGGCGATAACGGGGGCGATGCTGGAGGCCTGGGATTCGTACCGAATTTTTATTACGTTCATCCGGTCAACGACAAACTGGCCCTGGGGATAGGCGTGAACGCGCCGTTCGGACTCAAGACTGAATATGACCCAACCTGGATGGGGCGCTTTCAGGCCGTCACGTCCGAAGTAAAAACGATCAATGTCAATCCATCCCTGTCCTACAAGCTGAATGACACCGTTTTGCTTGGCGTTGGATTGAACGCGCAGCACATCGATGCCAAGCTGACCAACATGGTTAATTACAGCGCGCTGGCAGGAGGGGTGCTGGGCGCAAACCTGCAGGGTCTGGCGACGGTCAAGGGCGATGACTATGGCTGGGGCTACAACCTGGGCGCCTTGTTCAACCTGGGGGATACCCGGGTCGGCATCGCCTATCGTTCCCAGGTCGATTACAAGCTGGAAGGTAACGTAAGCTTTGCGAACGTGCCGGCGCCGATGGCAGCCAACCCGCTCTTGCAAGCCGGACCGGTTACCGCCGATGTCACCTTGCCCGCCTCCGCGTCGCTGAGTCTGTTTCACAAGCTCAATCCGCGCGTGGACTTGCTGGCTGATATTACCTGGACGGGTTGGAGCACATTCGATGCGTTGACGGTACGCCGCACCTCGGGCAGCGTGGTGTCCTCCACCACCGAGAACTGGAAGGACAGCTGGCGTTATTCGCTCGGTGCGACGTGGCACAAAAGCGCTGCCTGGAGTTGGCGGGCCGGTGTGGCCTACGATGAAACGCCGGTTCCCGATGCTTTCCGTACCCCGCGGATTCCTGACCAGGGCCGTACCTGGCTGGCCGTTGGGGGGCAATACCGCATGGACAAGAAGAATGCGATCGATTTCGGGTATGCGCATCTGTTCGTCAAAGAGGCCAGCATAAGTAGCAGCGGCACCGCGGCGGGAGTCTTGACGGCCCAATACGACAATTATGTCGATATCCTTTCCGCGCAGTTCACGCACAGCTTCTGATCTTGGCTACCTCGATTCCCTTCGATAACCTGCTGACCCGCCTCATCGAGGACAGCAAGAATGTCGATCTGTTGTGGCAGATGGGCGTGCTGGCGGTCTGTGCGCTCGTTGCCTGGGGCGCAATGCGCCTGCTCGCCCCCGTACTTGCGAAGACGGATACGGTGTGGCACGCCGGCATTCGCAGGGTGGGGTTTCCGCTCTTCATGCTGGTGCTGCTGCTGATCGGGCGCGACCTCGCCCATGTCTGGCTGATCAGTACGCATCTGCTGGATCTGGCCCTGCCGCTCCTGCTGGCCCTGGCGGGGGTGCGATTGGTGGTGTATGCGCTGCGCTACGCGCTCAAGCCGCGCGAATCGCTCAAATTGTGGGAGCGCACGGCCGCCTGGTTGATCTGGGGCGCGTTTGCGCTGCATATCACGGGCCTGCTGCCGCGCATTCATACGGCAATGGAGGCGCTTTCGTTCCAGTCGGGCGATCACCGCTTTTCGCTGTGGCTGCTGTTCCAGGCGGCGGTGGTGATCGTGGTGGCGCTCGTTGTTGCGCTGGCACTGGCGCGCCTCGTCGAAAATCGCCTGATGGGCATCACGCAGATGAATCTGTCGCTGCGCCTGGCCTTGTCGAAAGCCGCTCGCACCGTCCTGCTGATCCTTGCCGTACTGGTGGCACTGCCAGCGGTGGGAATCGATCTCACGGTGCTGTCGGTATTCGGTGGCGCGCTCGGCGTGGGGATCGGCTTCGGCTTGCAGAAGGTGGCCAGCAACTACATTTCCGGCTTCATCATCCTGCTCGACCGGTCGGTGCGCATCGGCGACCTGGTCACGGTCGACAACAAATACGGCGAGGTCAGCCAGATCAATACGCGCTATACCCTGCTGAAGGCGCTCGACGGCACCGAAACCATCGTCCCCAACGAGACGCTGATCACCCAGACCGTGGTCAACCATTCGCTGTCCAAGCCCAACGTGCGGGTCGCATTGCCGGTGCAGGTGTCCTACGATGCTGATCTGGAACTGGCCGAGGCCTTGATGCTGGAGGCCGCGAACAGCCACATCCGGGTGATACACGATGAACCGGACAATCCGCCTAGGGTATTTCTGAAGGAATTCGCCGATAATGGCATCCTGCTGGAACTGGCCATGTGGATCCGTGACCCCAGCGAGGGACAGAACAACCTGCGCTCCGACATCAACTGGGCGATCTGGCGGCGTTTCAAGGCGGCCGGCATCGAGATTCCCTTCCCTCAGCGTGTCGTGCATTTGGCCCAGCGGCCATCTCCTGAGAATAATCCTTGATTTTTATGGGATTTGTCCGTAAATTACAGGATGCTATTGTCCTTTTTTGGAACGTTAAACCATGCAATTAGGCTTGTTGGATTTACCCTGGTGGGGTTATGTATTGGTCGCGCTCGGCCTGACGCACATCACCATCGCCGCCGTTACCATTTTCCTGCACCGTTCGCAGGCGCACCGTGCCGTTGATCTGCACCCGATCGTCAGCCACTTCTTCCGTTTCTGGCTGTGGCTTACCACCGGCATGGTCACCAAGGAGTGGGTTGCCATCCACCGTAAGCACCACGCCAAATGCGAAACCGTCGAGGACCCGCACAGCCCGCAAACCAAGGGCATCAAGAAAGTCTTCTGGGAAGGTTCCGAGTTGTATCGCGCCGAGGCCAAGGTGACCGAGACGCTGGAAAAATACGGCCATGGCACGCCCGACGACTGGATGGAGCGCAATGTCTACAGCCGCCACTCGGCCGCAGGCATCTGGACGATGATGGCGATCAACCTCGCGCTCTTCGGCCCCCTCGGTCTGACCATCTGGGCCGTGCAGATGGCGTGGATTCCCGTCACCGCCGCCGGCATCATCAACGGTATCGGTCACTACTGGGGGTATCGCAACTTCGCGAGCGAGGATGCCAGCACCAATATTGTCCCCTGGGGCATCCTGATCGGCGGCGAGGAACTGCACAACAACCATCATGCCTACGGCACCTCGGCGCGACTGTCGAACAAGTGGTACGAGTTCGACATCGGCTGGCTTTACATCAAGCTGATGTCCTATGTGGGCCTCGCCACCATCCGCAAGGTGGCGCCGACGGTGAAATGGCTGCCAGCCAAGCCGCTGTGCGATCTGGACACCCTGCAGGCGGTCATTACCCATCGCTACGACGTGATGACGCGCTTCGTGAAGAGCGTGCGCGCGGACAGCAAGGCCGAGATCGCCAAGCTGAAGGCCGGCGCGAATCTGCCGCAGAACTGGAACTTCGACAGCTTCCGCCGCTGGCTGCACAAGGAACCCGCCGAACTGGCGGCTTCCGACAAAGCCGAACTCGAAACCCTGCTGGGCAAGAGCGAGCGTCTGCAAACGGTCTACCGCATGCGGCAGGAGCTCGCGGCCATCTGGGGGCGTTCCACCGCCAGCCGCGAGCAACTGCTCGACCAACTGCAGGCCTGGTGCAAGCGCGCCGAAGAAAGCGGCATCCAGTCGCTGCAGCAATTCTCGGTACGCCTGCGCAGCTACGCATGACCTCGGGGGTGGCCTTGGGCCCCCCGATTGCAGGCAATAAAAAACCCGCCAATTTGGCGGGCTGTGCAAAAAGAAAACCCGCCGATTGGCGGGTTTTTATTGGGCAACCAGCTGGATTATTTCAGCTTGGTTTCCTTGTACATCACATGCTTACGAGCCTTGGGATCGAACTTGCTGATCTCCATCTTTTCGGGCATGGTCTTCTTGTTCTTGGTGGTGGTGTAGAAGTGGCCGGTGCCCGCAGTGGACTCCAGCTTGATCTTTTCGCGTCCGCCTTTAGCCATGATTCAACTCCTTAGACTGCTTCGCCGCGGGCGCGCAGGTCAGCCAGAACAGCATCGATGCCGTTTTTGTCGATAGTACGCAGCGCTGCGTTGGACAAACGCATGCGCACCCAGCGATTTTCGCTCTCGACCCAGAACCGGCGGTATTGCAGGTTGGGCAGGAAACGACGCTTGGTTTTATTGTTGGCGTGGGAAACGTTGTTCCCGACCATGGGCTTCTTGCCCGTCACGACACATACGCGAGCCATGATGCTGCTCCAAAATTAAGGGTTAACCAGTGAGGGTTAACGAAAGGGGTTAACCCGAGAACCGCGATTTATACCACAGCTTGCAAGCGTGAGGCAAGTTCGGCGAATCCGTCAAAGATGGCCGGATTCCATGAACGACAGGGAGGATGCGCCTGCCACGATGAAATGGTCGAGTACGCGTACGTCCACCAGCGCCAACGCATCCGCCAGGTGTCGGGTGAGCGACCGGTCGGCCTGGCTGGGCTCGGCCACGCCGCTGGGGTGGTTGTGCGCCAGGATCAGCGCCGCCGCATTGTGCGAGAGCGCGCGCTTGATGATTTCGCGTGGATAGACGCTGGTTTGCGTCAACGTGCCGCGAAACAGCTCTTCCACCGCGATCACGCGGTTCTGCGCGTCGAGAAACACGCAACAGAACACTTCGTATTCCTTGCCGCGCAGGATCAGCCGCAGATAGTCGCGCACGGCGGCGGGCGAGGTCAGCGCGTCGCCCGCCTGCATGTCCTCGGCCAGGGTGCGCCGCGCCATTTCCATCACCGCCTGCAGCAGGGCGTATTTGGCTTCGCCGACGCCGGGCGCTTCGCAGGCGGCCTTTCTGTCCGCGCGGCATAAACCACCGAGACCGCCGAAACGTTCGATCAGTTCGCGCCCCAGATCAACTGCGCTTTTGCCGACCACGCCGGTGCGCAGGAACACCGCGACCAGTTCGGCGTCGCTCAGGGCTGCGGCCCCTTGCTTCAGCAGTTTCTCCCGCGGACGCGCATCCTCCGGCCAGTCCCGAATCGCCATGACCCTTCCCCTCCCGTAGAATGTGCCATTTTCATGGAAAGCGTGCTGGGAATCGAGACCGTGTCGCTGGCAGGCAAAAAAATCATTCTGGGCGTGACCGGCGGGATCGCCGCCTACAAGGCGGCCGAACTGTGTCGCCTGCTGGTCAAGGCCGGCGGCGACGTGCGGGTGGCGATGACCGCTGCCGCGCAGCAGTTCGTCACCCCGCTGACGTTCCAGGCGCTGTCCGGCAAGCTGGTGCTGACGTCCTTGTGGGATGCTGCCAGCGGCGACGGCATGGAACACATCCACTTGTCGCGCGGCGCCGACCTGATTCTGGTGGCGCCGGCCTCGGCCGACTTTCTGGCGAAGCTTGCGCACGGCCGTGCCGACGATCTGCTGACGACGCTGAGTCTCGCGCGCGCCTGCGGGTTGGCGGTGGCGCCGGCGATGAACCATGAAATGTGGGCGGCGGCGCCGACCCGGCGCAATCTCGAACAACTGCAGGCGGACGGCGTGGCCGTGCTGGGGCCGGCGGCGGGCGAGCAGGCTTGCGGCGAAACCGGCCTCGGCCGGATGCTGGAGCCGGCTGACATCCTGGCCGCCCTGTCGGGCCTGCTGGACACAGGGCCGCTCGCCGGCAAGCGGGTCCTGATTACCGCCGGCCCCACCTTCGAGGCGATCGATCCGGTGCGCGGGCTGACCAACCGCAGTTCCGGCAAGATGGGCTATGCCGTCGCACAGGCGGCGGCCGAGGCCGGTGCCGCCGTATGCCTGGTGTCGGGGCCGACTTGCCTCGACACGCCGGCAGGCGTGCGCCGCATCGACGTGCAAAGTGCGGCCGAGATGCGCGACGCGGTGCTGCGAGAACTGCCAAGCGACATATTCATCGCGGTGGCGGCAGTGGCCGATTACCGCGTGGACGCGACGTCTCCTCAGAAGATCAAGAAAAGCGAAGCCGGCCTCATTCTGAACCTGGTTGCCAACCCCGATATCCTGGCCGAGGTCGCCGCCTTGCCCGAAGCGCCGTTCTGCGTGGGCTTCGCCGCCGAGACCGAGCGCCTGGCCGAGCATGCCGAAGCCAAGCGCTTGAGGAAGAAACTGCCGCTGCTGATCGGCAACCTGGCGCAGGACACGCTGGGGCAGGACAGCGCCGAGCTGGTGCTGTTCGATGGTCGCGGCCAGCATCCGCTGCCGCGTGCCGACAAACTCACCCAGGCCCGCCACCTGATCCGCCACCTTGTAAGCTTGCTCAACTGACGAAATCCCGACGAACATGAAGATGGATGTGAAGATTCTCGACGCCCGCCTGCGCGACCAGCTACCGCATTACGCCACGGAGGGCTCTGCCGGGCTCGATCTGCGGGCCTGCATCGATGGTCCAATCGTACTGGCGCCCGGCGAAACCCAGCTGATTCCCACCGGCATGGCCATCCACCTGGCCGACCCCGGCTACGCTGCGCTGATCCTGCCGCGCTCTGGCCTGGGCCACAAGCACGGCATCGTGCTGGGCAACCTGGTGGGCCTGATCGACTCGGACTATCAGGGCCAGCTCATGGTGTCCGCCTGGAACCGCGGGCAGCAGGCGTTCGAACTGGCGCCCATGGAACGGCTGGCGCAACTCGTCATCGTGCCGGTGGTGCAGGCCGTATTCAACGTGGTGGAAGACTTCGAGAGCAGCCAGCGCGGCGAGGGCGGGTTCGGCAGCACTGGTCGCCAGTAGTGTCGGAATTCTTTACATTTGAATAACAAGCGCACCCGGCGGGTCTAACTACCGGGTGCGTGCATGTCAGGGCATGGAATTTGCTGTGTTGAAGCCATGTCGGCGGGTGTCTGAAGCGGGATGCCTGTCATTGCGGAGAAACAAATACTAAGAGGTTGGAGAGCCGGCTGGCGTAGTCATGCCCCATACGTCCATATCGCGGTTTGGCTTGATCCTGGCCGCAGCCTTGGTGCTGCTGGCAGGATTCGTCACGTCCGCGATTTATCTGACGCGGCCCCAGGCGCAGCCAGTGCCGGAAGAACTGGGCAATCCGGTGATGGCGACGCAGATCGAATTCCTCGCCGATGCCATGAAACGCAGCGCTGCGCGGATTGCCGCGCATCCGCAGACGCTGGCGTGTTTTGCCACGGCCGCGCCGGACGTGTGCCAGGCTCAGGCGGCGAACCTGCAAGCCCTGAATCAGGATGCGACCGTGCTGTTCGTCACCGACGGCCAACGCCAGCTGCTGCCCGGTTTTCTGCCGGGCGACACCCGTCAGCTGCTGGCCAACGCGGGGCGCGGTAGCGGGGCGACCGCCACCGCCACCTTCAACCTGTCCCTGTCGCATCCGGTAACGGGTGCCGACGGCAAGCGACTCGGCTATGTCATCGTCGAGCAGAGCGTGCCGCAACTGCAGGCGCTGTTCGATACCCTGCCGTTGCCGGATGCCGCCGCCTATGCAGAATTGCAGCAAAGCGGGGGGGGCGATACCGCCATGGTGCTGATGCGGCGCGGCAACCAGGCGATCAAGCGGAACACCCGCCCCACCCTGATCGCACTGGCCGGAACGCCCTGGCAGATTGCCGTATGGCGCCCCGTCACGCCGGTGGTCGAGAGCGTGGCACCCTATCTGCTGGCCTGGCTGGTGGCCAGTCTGGTCATCGCCATCCTGGTGACGGCCACCATACTGGCGGTGCGCAACCGGGTGACCGACAACCTGCGCACGCTGGTGAAGCTCACCAACGACCTGCGTCAGCAGCGTCTGCGCGCCGATTATCCGGTCAGCCTGGCGGAGTTCCAGTCGCCGCTCGAGACCATGCTGAAACTTGGCAAGGTGATGCTGGGCAAGCAGAAGGAAGTCTCGTCGCAGGCACGGCTCGATCACCTGTCCAAGGTCAACAACCGGCGCAGCTTCGACGAGAAGCAGAAGGAGCTGTTCGCCACCCTCAAGGACGGCTGGACCCATAGCCTGCTGATTCTCGACATCGACAACTTCAAACAGGTCAACGATACCTTCGGCCACGAGGCAGGCGACCAGCTCATCATCAAGTTCGGCAATGCGCTGAAAACCTGCCTGCGCAACAGCGACTTCATCGCCCGCCTGGGCGGCGACGAGTTCTGCGTGCTGTTTCCCTACACGCCGCTCGACCGTGCGCAGGAACTGGCCGAGCGCCTGCGCGGCAACATGCCGGAAAGCGTCGAACTCATTCCCGGCGTGACGCAGAAGCTGTCGTGGAGCGGCGGCATGTCCGAATTCAGCCGCGACGACCGCGAGGAAAACGAGGCGCTGGCGCGCGCCGACGCGGCGCTATTGGAAGCCAAGCGCGGCGGCCGCAATGCCACGCGGGTCAGGGCCGCCGCCTGACTGCGGCCGCCAGCAGGGCGATCCCCAATATTCCCCACAGCATCAGCACGGGCGCATTGCCCCAGCGCACATACGGCGTGCTGCCGGCGTAGCCCTGGATTTCGCCGGACAGGCTGCCAGCAGTGAAAAGCGGCAGACTGGCCAGCACATGCCCTTTGGCGTCGATGATCGCGGTAAGGCCGGTGTTGGTCGCGCGCAGCATCATGCGGCCGGTTTCCAGCGCGCGCATCTGCGACATCTGCGCGTGCTGCCAGGGCGCCAGCGAATCGCCGAACCAGGCCAGGTTGCTGACGTTGATCAGCACACTTGCTTGCGGCAGCTGGCGGATGATCTCCTCGCCGAACGCGTCCTCGTAGCAGATGTCGGCCGCCACCCGCTGCCCACCGATGGCGAGCGGGCGCTGGTCGACGGCGCCGCGCGCGAAATCAGAGAGCGGGATGTGCAGCACCTCGATCACCCATCCCCACACCGCCTTCAGCGGGATATATTCGCCGAACGGCACCAGGTGCACCTTGCTGTAACGCTGGCCGGGCGCGCTGCCGAAGCTGACGACGCTGTTGTAGTAGGCGCCATCCGGCGAGCCGGTCGGCAGGCCGGTCAGCACGTCGCCGCCGTTTTGCCGCCCGAGCGCGTCGAGACCGGCGCGATAGGCGTCGGGCAACTCGGATTCGAACAGCGGCAGCGCCGTTTCCGGCAGCACGATCAGCTGCGCGGGCGAGGCGGCGGCCATGCGCGCGTAGGTTTCCAGCGTGGCGCGGGTTTTTTCGGGCCGCCATTTCATGTCCTGCGGGATGTTGCCCTGCAGCAGCGCGACCGTTGTCGGCGCGCCATTGGGCGTGGTCCATTGGACGCCATGCAGGGCCTGGCCGCCGACGCCCAGCGCCACGATCGCCGCCGCAGCCCAGGCGCGCGGCGCCAGCGGGCCACGTGCCGTTGCCCCCCACGCCAGCAGACCTGCGCTCAGCGAGAGCAGAAACGAAATGCCGTACACACCGACCAGCGGCGCATAACCTGCCAGCGGGCCGTTGGGCACCTGCGAGTAACCCAGGATCAGCCAGGGGAAACCGGTGAAGATCCAGCCGCGACTCCATTCCGTCACGCTCCAGACGAGCGGAATCAACAGCATGAGCTTGAGTGCGCGAGCGTCGGGCCAGCGAGCCTGTAGCGCGCCGACCATCGCTGGAAACAGTGCCAGGAATGCGCAGAACAGGAAGGTGGCGAATCCGGCCAGCCACACGGGCATGCCGCCGTAGACCCACAGGCTGACGAACACCCAGCTCACGCCGGTGAGGAAAAATCCCAGCCCCCAGGCGAAGCCGGTCAGAAACCCGGCCCGTACGCTGGGCGTGCGCGACAGTTGCCCGAACAGGACGGCCAGGCTCAGCACGGGCAGCGGCCACAGCCCGAACGGCGCGAAGCCGGCGACGGCCAACGCCCCGGCAAGCAGGCTCAGAAGCAACGAAGGGAAGGACACGCGACGCATGGCGGAAAGCTTATCCGCCATGCATGTCGCCACGATCAGCGAGGCGCTTCAAAATCGATATGACCGTCGATCAGCGTGTAGCGTACCCGGCCCTGCATCGGATGGTTGAGGAAAGGCGTGTTGTCGCCCTGGCTGGCCAGGGTTTTGGGCGTCACCACCCACTCGGCGGTTTCGTCGAACACGCAGAGGTCGGCGCAGCCGCCGACCGACAGGTGGCCGCCCGGTACGCCCAGGATCTGTGCGGGTTTCCAGGAAATCAGGTCGATCGCCTGCATCAGGGGTACGCCCATCTCGCGCGCCCACTTCAGCGTCAGTGGCAGCAGCAGTTCGACGCCCGATGCGCCTGGCGACGATTCGCCGAAGGGCAGCTGCTTCTCGTCCACGTCGACCGGCGTATGGTCGGAGCACAGTGCGTCGATGGAGCCGTCTCGCAGCGCCTCACGGATGGCATCGCGGTCGCGCTGGGTCCTCAGCGGCGGCACCAGATGCAGGTGCGAATCGAAACCGATCAGATCGTTTTCCGACAGGTGCACGTGAGTGCAGGCCACATCGCAGGTCACGGCGAGCCCCTGCGCCTTGGCTGCGCGCACCATCGCGATACCCTCGCGCGTCGACAGGCGGGCAAGGTGGACACGGGCGCCGGTTTCGCGCGCCAGTTGCAGGATGGTCGCCAGCGCCACCGTTTCGGCCAGCGCGGGAATGCCCGGCAGGCCGAGACGCGTGGCGACGGCACCGTCGTGCGCGACGCCGCCGCGAGCGAGCGAGACGTCCTGCGGGCGCAGCCACAGGCTGAAGCCGAAGGTGGCGGCGTATTCCATCGCGCGCAGCAGGACGAGCGTGTCGGTCAGCGGCGCATCGGCCTGGGTGAAGGCGCGACAGCCGGCTTCGGTAAGTTCGGCCATTTCGGTGAGCATCTTGCCGTCGAGCTTTTGCGTCAGCGCGCCGACCGGATAGACGCGCGGTCCCGGCAGATTCCTGGCGCGGAATTTCAGCATCTCTACCAGCCCCGGTTCGTCGAGCGGAGGATCGGTGTCGGGCGGGCAGGCGAGCGACGTGATCCCGCCCGCCGCCGCGGCCAGCATTTCCGATTCGAGCGTGGCCTTGTACTCGAACCCCGGTTCGCGCAGCCGCACCGAGAGGTCGATCAGGCCGGGGCAGACGATCAGGCCCGTCGCGTCGAGCGTGCGGTTGGCGTGGAAGGCGGCGGGGCCCTGGCCGATGGCGACTATCTTGCCGGCGGCGACATAAATGTCGGCGATCCCGTCGCGCGCGTTCATCGGGTCGATCACCCGGCCGTTCTTGATATGGATCTTCATGCGTTCCCCGTTCCCGCCAGCATTGCCATCACCGCCATGCGCACCGCGATGCCGTAGGTCACCTGCGGCAGGATTACCGACTGCGGGCCATCGGCCACTTCGGACGCGATTTCGACGCCGCGATTCATCGGGCCGGGATGCATCACGATGGCATCCGGTTTGGCGAGCGCGAGCTTTTCCGGTGTGAGTCCGAAGAACTTGAAGTATTCCTGCGCACTGGGCAGCCGTGCGCCCTTCATGCGTTCGTTCTGCAGGCGCAGCATGATGATCACGTCGCAGCCGGCGAGGCCTTCTTCCATGTCGTGGAACACCCTGACGCCCATCTGCTCGACCCCGGCGGGAAGCAGGGTTTTCGGGCCGATGACGCGGACCTCCGGCACCCCTAGCGTGGTCAGTGCGTGGATCTGCGAGCGCGCCACGCGCGAATGCAGCACGTCGCCGACGATGGCCACGGTGAGGTTGTGGAACTCGCCCTTGTAGCGGCGGATGGTGAACATGTCGAGCAGACCCTGGGTCGGGTGTGCGTGGCGGCCGTCGCCGGCGTTCACCACCGAGATGTGCGGCGCCACGTGGCGCGCGATGAAATGCGCCGCGCCCGACTGCGCGTGGCGCACGATGAACATGTCGGCGTGCATCGCGGCGAGGTTGTCGACGGTGTCGAGGATCGCCTCGCCCTTGGTCTGGCTGGAGGTGGCGATATTGAGGTTGACCACGTCGGCGGACAGGCGCTTGGCCGCGATCTCGAAGGTGGTGCGGGTGCGCGTCGACGGTTCGAAGAACAGGTTGAAGATGCTTTTGCCGCGCAGCAGCGGGACCTTTTTCACCTCGCGCTCGCCCACGTCCATGAAGGATTCGGCAGTATCGAGGATTTGCGTGATGATGGCGCGCGGCAGGCCGTCGAGGGTGAGCAGGTGCCGCAGCCTGCCGTCTTCAGCGAGTTGTAGGTTCATGCAAGGGTCAGAGTCAGATGGCCATCGTCGAGGCGGGAAAGGTTGATGTTCTGGTGGTCGGGCACGGTGATTGTCAGGCCGGCGAAATCGGGGCGGATCGGCAATTCGTGGCCGCCGCGGTCGACCAGCACCGCCAGCCGGATCGAGGCGGGGCGGCCATAGTCGAACAGTTCGTTCATCGCCGCGCGCACCGTGCGTCCGGTGTGCAGCACGTCGTCGACCAACAGGATGGCGCGGCCTTCCAGATCGAAGGGCAGGTTGGACGGTTTCACCTGCGGGTGCAGGCCGATGCGTGAAAAATCGTCGCGGTAGAACGAAATATCGAGCGTGCCGAGCGGCAGCTTGCAGCCGAGCAGCGCATGCAGGCGCTCGGCCACCCACACGCCGCCGGTGTGGATGCCGACAATCAGGGTGTCGGGCGTGAGGGTGGGCGCGAGGGCGTCGGCGAGCCGCGCAATCAGCGTGTTGGCGTCAGGCAGTGAGGCGTGCATCGAAAAACCCCTGCAATATGAGTTGGGCGGCGACGGCGTCGGTCAGCGCCTTGTTTTTCTTGCCGTGGATGCCGCGCGCATGCAACTCGGATTCGGCTGCGGTGCTGGTGTGGCGCTCGTCCACCAGAAAAACCGGGAGATTGAAGCGTGATTCTAATTTGCGCGCGAAGTTTTTCGCTACCCGCGTCATCTCATGTTCGCTGCCGTCGGCGTGGGTGGGCAGGCCCAGCACCAGCAGCACCGGCTGCCATTCGGCCACCAGCTTGTCGATGGCGGCGAGCCGTGCATCGGTGGAGTCGGCCTGGATGACGGTGAGGGGATGGGCGATGCCGAGCGACAGCTCGCCCGACGCGACGCCGGTGCGCTTGAGGCCCAGGTCGAGGGCCAGTACCGTGCCGTGGGTCGATTCCGGGTTCAAGCGTGCCCGGCTTCTTCGGACAGGCTGGCGAAGTCGATGCCCAGCAGCTTCATCGCTGCAGGCAGGCGATCTTCGGGCGCCAGATCGAAAATCACCTGCGGGTCGGCGGCCACCGACAGCCAGGCATTCTGTTTGATTTCGTCTTCCAGCTGGCCGGCCGACCAGCCCGCGTAACCCAGCGATACCATGAATTTTGCCGGCCCCGCGCCCTGGCTCACCGCTTCCAGCACATCCTTCGAGGTGGTCAGGCTGACCGCGTCGTTGACGGTGAGGGTGGAACTGAAGGTGAGCGGGGGCGTATGCAGCACAAAGCCGCGTTCGGTCTGCACCGGGCCGCCAAAATAGACGATATTTTTTTGCAGGCGCTCCGGCAGCGACAGCCCGATCTGCTCGAACAGCGTCGACAGATCGAGATCGATCGGGCGGTTGACCACCACCCCCAGTGCGCCCTGGTCGCTGTGGTCGCAAATATAGGTCAGCGTGCCGTTGAAATTGGGGTCGACCATGCCGGGCATGGCGATCAGGAAATTGTGGGTGAGGTTGACGGTATCCATGATTGCGTTCCCATTGTAATCTGCCCCGAAACAGGCAGGCACCACTTTTTGCCCCCTTCCTACACTATAGCGACCATCACATCTCATGCCTGAATACGCCCGCGCCCCGGTGTGGTTCCGCCGCGATCTGCGGGACTTCGACCACGCAGCGCTTTATCATTGCTCGAATGCGCCCGGCAGGCGGTCTGCGCCTTCATTTTCGACCGCGAAATCCTGGGCAGGCTTCCCGATCCGGCGACCGGCGGGTCGATTCATCCATGCCAGCGTGGTCGAGTTGCCGCGGTCCCTGCGGCCCGGGACGAGATCGTGCGGCTGGCGGGTGAACTGCAGGCCGAAGCCGTGTTTTTCAACCACAACGACGACCTCGCCGCCCTGGCGCGCGACGCCGCCTTGCGCAAGCGCGGCATCGCCGTCCATCACACCAAGGATGCGGTCGTCTTTGAACGTGAGGAAGTGCTCACCTCCGGTTGTACGCCTTTCAGCGTCTTTACCCCCTACAAAAAATGCCTGGCTGAAAAGTTGACGCCGCATGATCTGCAAGCCTATCCGGTCGAGGCGTATGCAGACCGGCTGGCCGCGCGGTCGACCGCCATCCCGGACCTGCGGGATATGGGATTTGTCCCCATCAACCTGCGCGAACTGAAGGTGATGTCCGGCATGTCGGACGGCGCGCGGCTGTTCGACGACTTTCTCGATCGCATCGACCGCTATCGGGACGCCCGCGATTTTCCCGCCGTGAAGAGGCCGTCGTATCTGCCGGTGCACCTGCGGTTCGGCACGGTGTCCATCCGCCAGCTCGCCGCCGCGGTCTGGCAGCAGGGCAGCCTCGGTCGGTTGCGATGCCCAGCCCTGATTCCGCATCTTCAACCCGATGACGCACGACCTCCAGGAGCCTTCATCCGCCGCTGAGTACCCGAACTCGCCAACGTCCCGGAGAAATTCATCCACACCCCATGGACCCTGCCGGCCGGGGAGCAGGCGCGGATCGGCGTCGTCGGTAGACCTATCCTGCGCGCATCGTCGAGCATACGGCCCAGCGATCCGGGCACTGGCACTGTTCAAGGTGGCTGCGCCGGCGAATCCAGGCTAACCGGCGTCCGGCCGGCAGATTGGCGGGCGGGTCGCGAGACCGGCCAGATAGCAGTCGAGCAGGGGCTTCGCGCACGCGGCGAGATCATAGCTCCCGGGGTTCAGTACCCATTCGTGCATCAGGCCCACCATATAGGCGTGCAGGCCTTGCGTCGCGAGGAAGGTATCGGTGTCGGCAGGCAGCTGGCCACAGGCGACCGCCTGGTCGAAGAGGCGTTGCACCTGCGACAGGCAGGCGGCGCGGTCGGCATCGTTTTTCGCCACTACCGGCGCCAGTTCCTCGGTGAATTCGCATTTGTGGAAGATCACATCGAACATCGCCTGGGTGTCGGCATGCCCGGCCAGTTGCGTGAGCGCCATGAGCGCGAGTTGCCGGACTGTGGCGAGTGGATCCTGCAGCGCGTTCTGGCTGGCTTCGGCCAAGAGCGCTTCTACCGGCATGGTGCCGCGCTCACATACAGCCTGGAACAATTCGGCCTTGTCCTTGAAGTGCCAGTAGATGGCGCCGCGTGTCACGCCTGCGCGTTCGGCGACATCGGACAGGCGCGTATGGGCGACGCCGCGCTCGCGAAACACCTGGAGCGCCGCGGCAAGCAGGGACTGGCGGGTGGCGAGCGCTTCTTCACGGGTTTTTTTGACCATGCGCTGAATTGTCCGACAAACCCTTGTTCACCGCAATTTACATTCATGCATGTATGCTTTTATCATGATGAAATATAAACAATTTCAGGGGAGTGCCATGCACCGACTTTCCCGGGTAGCGGCTGTGGGCTTGAGCGCAGTGCTGGCAGCGTGCGGACAGCACGAAGCCGCGCAACAGGGCGGAGGCGCCCCGCCGCCGGCGCAGGTGACGGTGGAGGCGATGATGCCGCAAGCCGTGCCGATCAGCTTTGACTATGTCGGGCGGCTGGAAGCCTCGCGGGAAGTGGAGATCCGCCCGCGCGTCGCAGCCGTCATCGAGCACCGTTATTTCCAGGAAGGCGCGCCGGTGAAGGCAGGCGCCCTGCTGTACAAGCTCGATGCCGCCAGCTTTGCCGCCCAGGTTCGCGCGGCAAGCGCCGAACTCGCCAACCGGCAGGCGCTGCTCGCGGAGGCGAAGCTGGAACTGGACCGCAACCGGGCGCTCGCGGCGCAGGGCTTCGTCAGCGCACGCGCGCTGGATACCGCGCAAACCGCGCTCGCGGTGGCCGAAGCAGGGGTGCATACGGCCGAGGCGAATCTCGCCGATGCGCGCGTCAATCTCGGCTACACCGAAATCCGCGCGCCGCTCACCGGCGTGATGGGCCGGGCACTCCAGGTCGAAGGCGCGCTGGTGAGCCCTACCGGTCCGGCACTCACCACGCTGGCGCAGATCGCACCCATCTATGCGCGCTTCTCGATCGGCGAGGACGCGCGGCTGGCACTGGAGAAGCAGCGCGCCAAAGGGGAGTTGGAACAGGGCCGGCAGCGCGTCCGTCTGGTGCTCGCCGACGGCACCCGGATCGCGGCCGCCGGCACGCTCAACTTCAGCGACTACAAGGCGAATCCGCAAACCGGCGCATTCGATATGCGTGCCGAGTTTGTCAACGCGGACGGCGCATTGAAACCCGGACAGTTCGTACGCGTGGTCGTCGAGGGCGGCCAGTTGCCGGACGCGATCACCGTGCCGCAGCCCGCGGTGCAGGACGGGCCGACCGGCAAGTTTGTCTACGTCGCCACGCCCGGCGAGAAGGGCATGACCGTCGCGCTGCCGCATCCGGTCGAAGTCGGCGCGTGGGTGGGCGGCGACGGGCATGACAAGCAGGCCGGCCGCTGGGTGATCAAAAGCGGTTTGAAACCCGGCGACAAGGTGGTGGTCGACGGCATGGCACGGATTTTCTTCCCCGGCATGCCCATCGTGCCTTCGGAAGCCGGAGCGGCACCGGGCAAGGCTGCCGCTGCGCCGCCTGCATCCGCGCAGAAATAAGGGGCCGCCATGTTCTCGCGCTACTTCATCGACCGGCCGATTTTTTCGGTGGTGGTTTCCATCCTCATCGCGCTCGCTGGCCTGCTGGCGATGCGCGTGCTGCCGATCGCGCAATACCCGGAGATTGCGCCGCCGGTGGTGACGGTGCGCGCGGTCTACCCCGGCGCTTCGGCGACGGTGCTGGAGCAGACCGTTGCGGCGCCGCTGGAAAACGCGATCAACGGCATCGAGGACATGATGTACATGAGCTCGACCTCGGCCTCGAACGGTGTACTGGAAATCCAGGTGACGTTCGAGATCGGTTCCGACGTCGACAAGGCCGCGCTCAACGTCAACAACCGCGTCAAGCAGGCCGAGGCGCGGCTGCCGGAAGAGGTGCGTCGCCAGGGCGTGACGGTGGAAAAGGGCTCGTCGGCCTTCCTGCAGGTGCTCGCCTTTCTCTCGCCCGACGGCCGTTACGACGACCTCTACACCAGCAACTACGTCACGCTCAACGTGCTGGATCGCCTGAAGCGCATTCCCGGCACCACCAACGTGCAGATTTTCGGCGCCAAGGACTACGCCATGCGCATCTGGCTCAAGCCCGACCGCATGGCGCAGCTGGGTGTGACCGTGGCCGACCTCACCCGTGCGATCAACGAGCAGAACGCGCAGTTCACCCCGGGCAAGATCGGCCAGCCGCCGATCGACAACGGCCAGGCGCTGGTGTATTCGCTTACGACCCAAGGCCGGCTCGCCGACCCCAAGGAATTCGAGAACATCGTCGTGCGCGCGAATGCCGACGGCTCGGTGCTGTATCTGAAGGACGTCGCGCGGGTCGAGCTCGGCTCCAAGGATTACGACTTCGCGGGTCTCTACAACGGCAAGCCGGCGACGCTGGTCGGCATCTTCCTGCAGCCCGGTGCCAACGCGCTCAAGGTGGGCGACGAGGTGATCCGCACGGTCGAGGAACTGAAGAAGAAATTCCCCCAAGGCCTCGATTACGCCGTGCCCTACGACACCACACGATTCGTCGAAGTGTCGATCCGCGAGGTGGTGAAAACCCTCGGCGAGGCGATCCTGCTGGTGGTGCTGGTGGTGTTCGTCTTCCTGCAGAACTGGCGCGCGACGCTCATCCCTGTCCTTGCCGTGCCGGTGTCGCTGCTGGGCACCTTCGTCGGCCTGCTGCTGCTCGGCTATTCGATCAACACGCTGACGCTGTTCGGCATGGTGCTCGCCATCGGCATCGTGGTCGACGACGCCATCGTGGTGCTGGAAAACATCGAGCGCATCATCCACGAGCACAAGAAGTCCCCACGCGAGGCGGCGCTGCTGGCGATGCGCGAGGTCACCGGCCCGGTGATCGCGATCGTGCTGGTGCTGTGCGCGGTCTTCATCCCCATCGCCTTCCTCGGCGGCCTGACCGGCGAACTGTATCGCCAGTTCGCGGCGACGATTGCGATTTCAGTGGTGATTTCCGGCCTCGTCGCGCTGACCCTGACGCCGGCACTGTGCGTCGCCCTGCTCAAAGGCGAGAAGCCGCACGAGCCCGGACGCTTCTTCCGCACGTTCAACCGGGGCTTCGCCGGCATGACCCGGCATTACCAGGGCGGGGTGAAATTCCTCATGCGGCGCTCGCTCGTCGCGCTGTCGATTTACCTCCTGATGATCGCCGCCGCCGTCATGCTGTGGAAATTCACGCCCGGCAGCCTGGTGCCGGACGAAGACCAGGGTTATTACATCAGTGCCGTGTACCTGCCGGACGGCTCGGCGCTGTCGCGTACCGAGGCGGTGGTCAAGCAGGTCGATGCGATCGTGCGCAAGGACCCCGCGGTCCAGCACGTGGTCGCCTTCGCCGGCCTCGACTTTCTCGGCGGCGGGTTCCGCAACAGTGCGGCGACCATTTTCGTCGCCGCACGCCACTGGGACGAACGCAAGAAAACCATCCAGCAGATGGTGGGCGAGATGATGGGGGCGACTTCAGGCATCCGCGAGGCGCTGGTGCTGGCGTTTGCGCCGCCGCCGATCTTCGGCCTGGGCAACGCCGGCGGCTTCGAGTTCTACATCCAGAACAAGGGCGAGGGCGGGCCGCAGAAACTGGCCCAGGTGACCGATGCCTTTCTCGCCGCCGCGCGCCAGGACAAGCGCCTCACGCAGGTGCTGACGCTGTGGCGGCCGCACGTGCCGCAGCTGTATGTCGACGTCGACCGCGAGAAGGCGAAGATGCTGGGCGTCAAGATCGACGACGTATTCAGCACGCTATCGGCCACGCTCGGCTCGTATTACGTCAACGACTTCAACAAGTACGGCCGCACTTGGCAGGTGCTGATGTCGGCCGAGCCAGGCGCGCGCAAGACGCCGCAGGACGTGTCGGCGCTGTTCGTGCCCAACGCGTCCGGCCAGATGGTGCCGATGTCGGCGCTGGCCCGGATCAGCTTCTCGTCCGGCCCGGAAACGCTCGACCGCTACAACGACGCCCAAGCCGTCAAGATCATGGGCAACGCGGTGCCCGGAATCAGTTCGGGTCAGGCGCTCGCCATCGTCGACGGCATTGCCAAGAAAGTGCTGCCGCCCGACTTCAGTTACGAATGGACCGGCGCCTCGTTCCAGGAGAAGCGTTCGAGCGGGACGTCGGGCATCGCGCTCGGCCTGGCGGTGCTGATGGTGTTCCTCATCCTGGCCGCGCAGTACGAGAAATGGACGCTGCCCTTCGCCGTACTGATGGCGCTGCCCTTCGGCACCTTCGGTGCGCTGGCTGCGGTGTGGCTGCGCGGACTGTCCAATGACGTGTATTTCCAGATCGGGCTGGTGACCCTGCTGGGGCTGGCGGCGAAGAACGCGATTCTGATCGTCGAATTCGCGGTGCTGAAGAAGCAGGAGGGCTATTCCAGCGTGGCCGCTGCGCTCGAAGCCGCCCGTCTGCGCTTCCGTCCCATCCTGATGACCTCGCTGGCCTTCATCCTGGGTGTGTTGCCGCTGGCGATTTCAACCGGGGCGGGGGCCGGGGCGCGCCATGCGGTCGGCACCGGCGTCGTCGGCGGAATGCTGGCCGCCACCTTCCTTGCGGTGTTCTTCATCCCGTTGTTCTTCCACTGGGTGTCGGACAGGCGGCTCCAGGCCAAGTCGGAAGAGATCGATGCGCACCCGCATGCGACGCGCTATGACAACGTCCATCTGCCGTCACACCATCCTTCGCGGCCACCGGCGGAGTAGTGTCGTTACCGGCTGAACGCGGCGGCCCGACGATGCCGGTATCAGGGGATGGGCGCACCCGCATTCAAGGGCGCGGTGTCCCCGCCGTTAAAGTTAAGGTCCATTTCGGGAGGGACGACGTCGGGTCCGTTTGCGGGGTATTGCGCAGACGGGCGTTGACCGGTGTCGTTAAAATCTAAATACTTGCATGGCAAGTGTGGTCAATTGTGCAACCCTCCAGTCAAGAGAGAGGACAGCCAGCTTCAATGCCAGGACAAGAGTCGCACCGCCTCGTCGGCATATTGCTGTTGGCCGCAAGCATTCCGCTACTGCTGTGGCAGGCCGTTCCGGCCAATCAACTAACGATCTCGACGCCGGCCTTCCTGGCCGTTCATTCGTTGATGGAAATCTTCGCCGTCATCGTGGCGGCGCTGGTTTTCTTCACCGGCCACGGCGCTCAAGAAACCGTGCGCCCGATCCGCGCCATGGTGCTGGCTTGCGCATTTCTGGCGGTGGCGCTGTTCGATACCCTGCATTTTCTGACCTATGCGGGCATGCCGGACCTGATCAGTCCCAATTCTCCCCACAAATCGATCTTGTTCTGGCTGTGCGGCCGTCTGGCCGCCGGAGTGGGTCTGTTGGCCTATGTGCTGCTTCCGGAAACCCCCGCCACACATTACCCGGCTAGTCGCTATGGCTGGGCCGCGGTTCTCCTGGTGTTGGGGGTGTTTTCTTACGGGCTTCTGCTATCGCCGCAAGCCATTCCGGCAATGTATGTGACCGGCCAGGGAATGAGCGCCCTCAAGGTGACGTTCGAATGGGGCGTGTTCGGCCTCTACCTTGCGATTGCCGGCCTGCTGTATCTGCGCCGCACGCGAATCACCCACTGCGATTTCGAGAGCCTGATGCTGGCCCTGTTGCTGATGGCGGCAGGGGAGCTGTTCTTCATCGTGTATGTGGAAGTGAGCAGTACGGCCAACCTGTTGGGGCATACCTACAAGGTGTTTGCCTATTATTTCCTCTACCGCGCGATCTATGCCGAGTCAGTGAGCCGGCCGTTCCGCCAGATGCGGCATATGCTCAGCCATGACGACCTGACCGGGCTGCCAAACCGTACTGCTTTCAGCGACGAGCTCAACCTGGCGATGGCTCGCAGCCGCCAGGACAGGCCCTGCGCCGTTCTGCTGCTGGATCTGGACTACTTCCAGAATGTGAACGATACGCTGGGCCACGAGCATGGTGATTTGCTGCTGATGGCGGTTGCCGGGCGTATTCGCGCGGGCCTGCCGGAAACGGCGTTCCTTGCCCGCTTCAGCGGAGACGAGTTTGTGATCCTGCTGGACGACGCACCAGTCGAACGGGCAAAACAGGTGGGCCAGGCCCTGCTGCAGGACATGAGCCGCGAGTTCGACATCGGCAACGACAGACTGGGAATCAGCGCCAGCATCGGCATCGTCACCTATCCGACGGACGGCGAGTCAGCCAGTGTCCTGATGCGCTATGCCGACCTTGCCCTGCATCGCGCCAAATCCTTGGGACGCAACTGCCTCATGGTGTTCAGCCACGATCTGTCCGAGGTAATCCAGCGCCGTGTGCAACTCGAGGCACGGCTGAAGCATGCGCTGGCTCGCAATGAGCTGGCGCTGCACTACCAGCCCAAACTGGAAATCCTGTCGGGCCGTCTGGTGGGCTGGGAGGCGCTGTTGCGCTGGCAGTCGGCGGAACTGGGCGCGGTCAGCCCGGAAGAGTTCATCCCGGTTGCCGAGCATACCGGACTCATCCTGCCGATCGGCGATTGGGTGCTGCGTGAAGCGTGCCGTCAATTGCGCGCATGGCAGGACGCGGGCCTGATGACGGGCACCATGGCGGTCAACCTGTCGACGCGCCAGTTTCGCCAAAAAGATCTGGCCGAAGAAGTCAGCGCCGCCCTGCGCGACAGCAGGCTGGCGCCGGACGACCTCGAACTGGAAATCACCGAGTCGTCGATCATGGACAATCTGGCGACTGCCGCCACCGTGCTGACCGAGCTGGAGCGACTCGGCCTGCGCATCGCAGTGGACGACTTCGGTACCGGCTATTCCTCGCTGAGCTACCTGAAGAGTTTTCCCATCCACTGCCTGAAGATCGACCGCTCGTTCATTCGCGACATTCCGGGCGATGACAACGATACCGTCATCGTGCGCACCATCATCGCGCTGGCCGGCAGCCTCGGTCTGACCGTGGTCGCGGAAGGCGTCGAAACCGACGCACAGTTGGTTTATCTACGCGCCAATCATTGCGATCAGGCGCAGGGTTATCTGTTCAGCCGTCCACTGCCGCCGGATGAATGCATCAAGTTGATGCGGGCCGGCCTGCGCCGGGTGGCTGCCTAGGATCGCTGCGCACAATGAAAAAGCCGGGCACTGCCCGGCTTTTTCAGTCGCACGCCAGCAGCGTTCAGGCGGCCTTTTCGTGGTGGTAGCCGGTCACGGTGTCCACTTCGGTCTTGGAGCCGAGGATCACCGGCACGCGCTGGTGCAGGCCTTCCGGCGCCAGATCGAGGATGCGCTGGTAGCCGGTGGTGGCGGCACCACCGGCCTGCTCGACGATGAAGGCCATCGGGTTGGCCTCATACAGCAGGCGCAGCTTGCCGGCCTTGGACGGGTCCTTGGTGTCCTTGGGGTACATGAAGATGCCGCCGCGGGTGAGGATGCGGTGCACTTCGGCGACCATCGAGGCGACCCAGCGCATGTTGAAATCCTTGCCGCGCGGACCGGTCTTGCCGGCCAGGCACTCGTCGACATAGCGCTGCACCGGCTTTTCCCAGAAACGCATGTTGGAGGCGTTGATCGCAAACTCCTTGGTTTCGGTGGGGATCTTCATGTTGGGGTGGGTCAGCACGAACTCGCCGACGTCGCGGTCAAGCGTGAAGCCGTTGGTGCCGTGGCCGAAGGTCAGCACCAGCATGGTCGACGAGCCGTAGATCGCATAGCCGGCGCAGACCTGCTGGGTGCCGGTCTGCAGGAAGTCTTCCATCTTGGCGGCGCGGCCGGCGACCGGGGCCTTGAGGATCGAGAAAATGGTGCCGACCGAGATGTTGACGTCGACGTTGCTCGAGCCGTCCAGCGGATCGAACACCAGCAGGTACTTGCCGAGCGGGTACTGGCTGGGGATCGCATACACCTCGTCCATTTCCTCCGAGGCCATGCCGGCCAGATGACCGGCCCACTCGTTGGAGCGGATCATGATCTCGTTGGTGATGACGTCGAGCTTCTTCTGCGTCTCGCCCTGCACGTTTTCGGAATCGAGCGAGCCCATCACGCCCAGCAGCGCGCCCTTGTTCACGGCATTGGAAATCGCCTTGCAGGCGGTGACGACGTCGTTCAGGAGCGAGGTGAAATCGCCGGTGGCGCCGGCGGTGCGGCGCTGTTCTTCAATGATGAACTGGGTAAGGGTGGTGCCGGTGTGCATGACGGTCTCCAGGATGCGGGGAAGAAAATAAAAATATTAGAACAATCAAACATTTTATCACGTGATAAAGGCATCAAATACCCCCTGTCGGCGCCCGGGGACGACATCTGCAGACATTAAAAAACCCGCCATAGGGCGGGTTTGCGGGTCGCCGTGGTCGGCAGATCAGGTTTGCATACGCCGGCTCACGCGGAAGCCGACCAGACCGAGGCCGGCCAGCATGGTCATCCAGGTGGCGGCTTCCGGCACCGGCTGGGCCACCGGATTGATCGTCAGGGATTGCAACTTGGCCAGATCCGCCCATTTATCCTTGTTGGTGGCACTGGCGGCGATTGCCAGCCAGTCATAGGAGCCGGTGTAGGCAGCCAGGCTGACGCTCTTGATGTCGTTCACGCTGCTGGTGTTGCTGTAGGTCGTCGCCGTCCCCCCCAGCAGGCTGGCCTTGAGGCCGGCCGGGCTGAAGGTGCCGGTGCCGGCCCACAGGCTGAGATCGGAGTCGCCGCCGTACTGTTGCAGGGTCAGCGTTTGCAGGCTGACCGCCTGGGAAAACGTGAACAGGATCAGGTCGTCCGCGTTCGTGTTGCCCAGCGCACTGGCGTTGCCCGTGCAACCCACCCCTTCGCTGCTGTTGCACACGCCCAGGCCCGCACCCGGCGTCAGGGTCAGCGCGGCCGTCGCAAATTGCTTGCCGATTCCCGTGCTGCCCCAGGCGCTGGCCGTGAGCGTTACGCCGCCTGCTGTGGCGGTGTAGCTGTTGCCCAGTGCGGCGGCGGAGACGCTCCCCGAGGTGAACGAGAAATCGATGGCGTGCGCCTGGGTGGAAACCAGGGCGAAGCCGAGGACGGTGGAAAATCGATTGAAAGCGGTCATGTCTGCTCCTGTTGTTCAGGCGGCTGTCGGCGCATGGGGCCTGACAGCCGGGTTTAGCCTGAAACGGAGCAATATGCGTGCCTTACGGCACGAATTCAATGTAAGGCAATGAATTTAAACTAAATAATACGGGGAAGGCGCTGGCAGGCGACCGCCCGAGCCCAGAATTTCACCCGCCGGAATGACGAAATTCAGTCAGTGCCGCCAACAAGCTGGTCCGAGCGGGTGAAGGTCCAGGTGCGGGTGATCGACAGGATATCGGCCTTTTTGCGCATCTCGTCGGGAAAGGGCGCGTAAGGCGCGGCGAGCTGGACGATCTTGATCGCGGCGGCGTCGAGGATCTTGGAACCGGACGATCGGTCGATGTCGACGCTCTCGATGCGGCCGTCGGAATAGATCGATACGGTCAGCCTCAGGCTGCCGTAGATGCCTTGGCGGCGCGCAGCTTCAGGATAGTTGACGTTGCCGATGCGCTCGATCTTGGTGACCCAGTCCTCGACGTAGCGCGCAAACGCATATTCGCGCACGTTGGCGCCGACGAACGCACGCTTGGGGCGTTTCTGGTATTCGTCCCATTGCTGCGAGATGCGCGCCTGCAATTGCGCCATTTCGCGTGCCTGTGCGTCGAGCTGGCTGGCGTCGACGGTGGGCTGCACCGGCGCGGGTGACGGCGCGGGCGGCGGGGTTTGCAGCGTGCCGTCGGTCTTCAACTGGGTCAACAGGGTTTTGGCCTGCTGTTCGAGCGCGGACACCTTGGCCTGCATGGCGGCCTCCTCGTTTCCGGCCTGGCTCCGGGCGCTGGCGGGGAGCGGGCTTTTCAGCCTACGGTCCTCGTCGGTGTTGCCGCCGCCCGCCAGATTCACCTGCGCCAGCGCGTCGGGGTTGAGCGGCGATTCCGCAGTTTTGGCGTTGACCAGCACCACTTCCATCGGCAGGTTGGGGTCCTCGAACAGGTGCGGGTTGACGTGCACGAACTGGGTCGACAGCACCATGCCGTGCACCGCCGCCGATGCCAGCAGGGCCAGCGCCATGCGTGTGCCCTGCTTGGAAGGGGCGGCGAGTGTGGGGGGCTGGGCAGACACCATGAGGACCGGATGTGGAGGCAAGCCTGATTTTACGGAAGCGCGGCGCCGCTGTCAGGCGGTGTTTCCAGCGTCTCCCGATATTCGGCATGAAAGCTGATGTCGAGCAGGTCGATATTGGAAATCGCGAGCAGCACTTTCGATCCCGGCGCAACGCCCGCCACCGAGGGCGCGCGCGTCACCATCGGCAGCTGGTCGAAGCGCACCAGGTCTTCGCGGATCACGCTGGCGGCGACTTCATGGACATTTTCCTGGATCAGCCAGCGCAGCATCCAGTAACGCTCCAGCCGCCGCTGGAATTCGTTGTAGGCGTCGTATGCCAGTTCGAAATCGCGCACCGTCGAAAACAGTTGCTCGCTCCGCGGCGGGTACACCGGATCGCCTTCCTGCACGATACTGATCAGCTGACGCTGGTTCACGAGGTCGACGTAGCGCCGCAAGGGTGACGACGACCACGCGTACTGGTCGACGCCGAGGCCGACGTGGGGATCGGGCGAGGTCGTCATGCGCGTCTTGCCGTTGGCCTGCGCGCGGTAGATGCCGGGCACGCGCTTTTCCGCCAGCCAGCCGCCCCAGTGCGCGTTGGCGAAGATCATCAGCTCCGACACCACCTTATCGATCGGACTGCCGCGCTTGCGCGGCACGATGCTGATGCGCTCGCCGTCGAGCTTGAAGTTGTAGTCGACGCGGTCGACTGTGTCGGCCTTGCCGCGCCCGGCTTCCAGCACGGCGGCGAAGTCGCGCAGCCATTCGAGTTCGCGGCGGTAGGGATAATCCGGAACCGCCGGGTTGCGCAGGGTGTCGTCGTTGAACAGCACCTCGAGTGTTTCGTGGCGCAGGTTGTCGGCGATGTGCACCATCTCCAGCTTCGTCTCGGTACCGAGCACCCGCAGGTCGGACGCCACGTCGACATACAGCGACAGCGCCGGGCAGTCGTGGGTCTCGCCCAGCGTGTAATGGTGGATCAGCGCCTCGGGCAGCATGGTGATCTTGCTGCCGGGGTAGTACACGGTGGAGAGCCGCTCGCGCGCCACTTTGTCCAGCTCGGAGCCCGGCGCGATGCCGAGCGCCGGCGCGGCGATGTGGATGCCGACGCGGATGCTGCCGTCGTCCAGCCATTGCACCGACAGCGCATCGTCGATCTCGGTGGTCGCCTCGTCGTCCATCGAGAACGCGCGCACCGTGCTCTTCGGCAGCTCGGGGGGATCGATGGGCTCGGTGACCGGGGCGAACCCGATGCCGCGCGGGAAGTATTCCAGCAGGAAGGTCGCCAGGTGGAAGTCGAGCGTCGACGGGATCGCGCCGCAGCGCTCGATCAGCCTCAGCTGCGACAGCCCGGTGGCCGCTGCCGCGTCTTCCAGCGCCTTGTATTCCAGCGTGTTCTTGTCCGGCGCGATGAGGATGCGCGGGATCAGCGAGACGTATTCGGGCGGCAGGCGGAAGGCGGCGAGTTCGGCCGCAAGATGCGCCTGCCGTTCCGCCGCCAGCCGCTTCTTCTCCAGTCCGGCCTTGGCGGCCGCCAGCGTTTCGGCCGGCGCGGGACGGTAGCGCCCCTTGCCCTTCTTGTGGAAATAGATCGGCGAGGCGTGCAGCTTCTGCAGCAGCGCCACCGACTCGGCCGGCCGCGGCGCGTGGCCGTAGTAGTCCTGCGCCAGTTGCTCGAAGCCGAATTCGTCGGCACCGGCCGCTTCCCACAGGAAGTCGGCGTCGAGGTCGTCGGTCAGCGTCTCGGCTTCGGCCATCACTTCATTCGGCGACGGTGCGGCGAAACGCAGCAGGATGGCCGCCGTCTTGATCTTGCTGCGCTTGCCCGAGGCGGTTTCCACCTGCGCCGTGGCGTCGGTTTCGGACAGGATGGAGCCGGCCTTGAAATGGCCGTCCTCTTCAAAAATCAGATGCATGAAAAATCAGAAATCCAGAATGGTTTGGAAGTGGCGCTCGAACCCGGCAAAGCCATGGTCGCCGCCGTCCTCGACGATCTGCGTGGCGCCCGCGTAATAGGCGACGGCGGCGCGGTAGTCGATGACCTCATCGCCGGTCTGCACCAGCAGGAGGTAGCGTTCAGGCTGCGTGATGGCGGGCACGTCGAGTGCGGCGAGTTCGGCCAGGTGCGCTTCGGTGAACTGCCATTTCTCGCCGCTGTGCCAGTTGGTCTGCGGGCCGAGCGCGCCGCGCATGAGTTCGTGCGCATGCACCGCGGGATTCACCAGCACCGCCTTCCAGCCGTGTTTTTCCGCCAGATGGGTGGCGTAGAAGCCGCCCAGTGAACTGCCGATCAGGGTGATTGGGCCGTTGTGCTGCGCCAGGTCCGCTTCAACCTGGGCGATCGCCTCGCGCGGGCTGTTGGGCAGGATCGGGCAGGTGTAGTCGTTCTGCCGGCCGAGGCTTGCCATGTGCTCGCCGAGTTGCCTGGCCTTGCCGGACGCGGGGGAGGAATTGAAGCCGTGGAGATAGACGATCATTCCGGGATTTTACCGGGGCGGCGGGGATTCCCGAAATCGGGGGCGGGGTGCCGTCATTGCGAGTCGCGTAGCGGCGAAGCAATCCAGTTGCTCGCACTCAACTGTTGGTTGAATAGTACGTCACCTCACGCACCGTTCGCCCTGAACCTGTCGAAGCCTGTCCTGAGCTTGGCGAAGGGGACAGTCAATAGTAGTGAAGGATTTCACTACACTGCCGACCGTTGGCCGGGGGTTGCCCGGCGGCAAGTTACTTTCTTTGTCTCGCCAAAGAAAGTAACCAAAGAAAGGCGACCCCGACATCCCCGAAACCCCGGAAATCGAGCCCACCGGACGGGCGGCGAAGAACTCGCCCCGCCTTGCTGTTTTTAATTGGTTTTTTGTGGGCGGGACTCAAACACCTTCGCCGCTGATCCACCCGGCGGGCTCGATTTCCGGCGGGGCTGAGAGGGGAAGAAAGTCCAAACCAGGCCGGTGCTGACTGGGTGGTTTGTGCGCAACGCGGCTCCTCTCCCGAGTTAATCGTCGAAGCAATAGAAGTCTGCCTTGGTCACCCCGCAGTCGGGGCAGCTCCAGTCGTCGGGGATGTCGGCGTAGCGGGTGCCGGGGGCGAGGCCGTGGTCGGGGTCGCCCGTGGCTTCGTCGTAGACATAGTCGCAGACGGCGCAGGTCCACTTGCGGAAGGCG
This sequence comes from Hydrogenophilales bacterium, assembly GCA_016195805.1. Classification (GTDB taxonomy): domain Bacteria; phylum Pseudomonadota; class Gammaproteobacteria; order Burkholderiales; family Thiobacillaceae; genus Thiobacillus. Next base: position 171,247 of record JACPYT010000018.1, on the reverse strand, counting down.
GCGGATTCAGGTGCGGCGGGGGCAGCGGAGAGATTCATCATGGCAATTTCCACGGATCGAGCGTGGCCAGAAGTTGGTTGAAAATCGCGTCGAGCTCGCCGCCCAGCACATCGAGCTGCGGGTTGACGTAGGGTTTGAAAACCTCGGTGGCGGGACGGTGCGCGACCCAGGTGCGGCCGCCGGCTTCGTAGAGATGGATGCGTAGCGGGATGTCGATGCCGGCTGCCTTCTCCGCCGCCCATACCTTGACGGCGTAGTCGGGCCGGAACACCTCGAGTATCTGGTCGGCTGGAACCTCGATGCCCTTTTTCGCGCAGTTGGCCTGGCCGTCGGCGTGCGCGACCAAGCCCATCGGGTAGGCGGCGATGGCGGCGATCAGTTTCTCTGCGGCCTCGTCCGCAGAGAGCGATACCTCGAAACGAATCATGCTTCCTCCAGTTCGGGCTGTGGCTGCGACAGCGCACAGCTGTGGGTGTCGAATTCGTGCAGTTCCTTGCGCAGGTGCTTGATCGCCGGGGTGACGATGGCGATGAAGTAGGCCTCGCGCAATCTGCGCTGTGCGGCATTATTGGACAGATAGCCCTTGGCGCCCAGATGCAGCATCGCCGCGTTGGCGGCTTTCAGGCTGAGCTCGCTGCCGGCCAGCCGCAGCGCCAGTGTATCGCGCACATATGGCGCGCTGCCGTCGCGTTCGATTTTTTCCGCCAGCGCGTAGGTGGCGGCGCGGGCGGCGTCGAGTTCGGCCTCCAGCGCGTCGGCCTGCACGTCGAGGAAACGGTTGACGTGGCCGTGGGTGCGGTCGGAACGCTTCATCATCGCCACGCAGGCGTCGACGAGACCGAGGCCCATGCCCATCTGCAGCAGGATGAAGGCCGACTTGGTGCGGTCGCGGAAGGCGTTGAACTCGTCCGCGTGGCAGACCACCCGGCTGTCGGAGAGGAACACGTCGCGGAACTGGCAAGCGAAGGTGTTGGTGCCTTCCATGCCGATGAAGTGCGCGTTCTGGGCCAGCGTGAGGCCGGGCGCGCTACCATGCACCAGGCCGATCACCAGGCCCGGCGCATCGGGCAGCGACGCGCCCATGTGGAAATAATGCTCGGGCCCGATGTTCGACACCCACGGCAGCACGCCGTTGATGACGTAGCCGCACTCGACCCGCCTGGCTTTCAGCCGCGCTTCCTCGATGCCGACGCAGGACTTCATGCTGTTCGATTGCGCGGTGCCGCCCAGCACCTCGCCGCGCGCCATCTTCGGCAGCATTTCGGCGGCGAGCGCCTGATTGGAGCTGTTGATCACATACCATTGCAGGGCATATTCCGCCCACAGCAGAAAGCCGGTCGACACGCATTGCTTGGAGACTTCCTCGATCACCTGGATGGCGTGGCCGAGGCCGCGCGCGGTGCCGCCATGCGCCACGGGCGTGAGGCTGCCGAGGCCGCCGATCGCGCCCAGTTGCTGGAGGAAGCCGCCGGGGTAGACGCCTTTCAGGTCGATGTCGACCACCTGCGGCGCCAGCTGGGTGGCGATGAGTTCGGCGAGGCCCGGCAGCACCTCGGCAGGTGTATCCGGGAAGGTGGGGGCGAGGGCGGCGGCGGTCATGATGCGCTCCAGAAAATGGCAGACGGGTCAGGCGAGCTCGACGCTGACGGTGACCGGATTGCGCAGCGTATTGGCCACCGGCGACCAGGCGTTGGAATGCGCGACCAGCTCCTTCAGTTCGGCGTCGGAGGCGTCGCCTTCCAGGTGCACTTTCACACGCACATCGGTGAAACCGAGCTTCTTCAGCGGATCGAGATCGCCCACGCCCCATACCGCGGTCACGTTGATGTCGCCTTCGAGCTCGAGTTCGAGCCTGGTCAGCTGGATGCCGCGCGCCACGGCGTTGGCGTGCAGGCCGACCGACAGGCAGGAGCCGAGCGTGGCGAGCACCGCTTCCGAAGGATTCGGCGCGGTGTCGTCGCCCAGCAGATGCGGCGGTTCGTCGATCACGTGCGCGTCGAGGTTGCGCACATAGGTCAGGTTGCGGAACTTGCTCTCGCACACGGTCTTCGCTTTCAGCGTGACGACCGACTGCGGATTCGCCTTGCCCTTGGCGGACAGGGCGGCGAGGCCTTCGCTTGAAATGGGTTCGAGCACGGCTTGGGTTTTGAGGGCGACGACTTCGGACATGGCATGACTCCTTGGTTGAGTGGGATCGGGAAAACCGACATGCCATCCCTTGCGATTCCTGTGCCAGCTACTGAAAATTGCGTCAAGCCATTGATTGATAATCAAATATAGGCTGTGTGGCGGCGGCCTGGAATCGTCTGCGCTAACAAATTGTCAACCATTGTCAGCCCGCTCAGGCCGTTTTCAGTCTTTGCAAACGGTAGTTCAGCTGGCGCAGCGTGAGCCCCAGCATCTGTGCCGCGCGCGACTTGTTGCCGTGGGTTTGCGCCAGCGCCTGCTCGATCTGCTGGCGGTCGTGCGACTGGGCGGGCAGGTAAGGACGCACGCTCGCCGCCGCGGGCGGAGGCGGGGCGCTGCCGAAGGTGTGGGCCTCCGGCGAACCGGTCGCCTCGCTATGGATCACGCGTTCGACTTCCTGCGCCGAAATCGTCGCGCCTTCGGCCAGCAGCACCAGCCGCTCCAGCACGTTGTGCAGTTGCCGGATGTTGCCCGGCCAGGGATAGCCGGCCAGCTTTTCCATCGCCTCGGGTGCCAATCCGACATTGCGCTGGTAGCTCTGGCTGATCAGGTTGAGCTGATGGCGCACCAGCGGACGGATGTCCTCGCGCCGTTCGCGCAGCGCGGGCAGGCGGATCGGAATGATGTTGAGGCGGTAATACAGGTCGAGGCGGAAACGCCCGCTGCTCACTTGCTGCTGCAGGTCGAGGTTGGTGGCGGCGACGATGCGCACGTCGATCGGTGTTTCGCGGCGACCGCCGACGCGCTGCAGCGACTTTTCCTGCAGCACGCGCAGCAGCTTCACCTGCATCGCCAGCGGCAGCTCGCCGATCTCGTCGAGAAAGAGCGTGCCGCCGTTCGCCTGCTCGAAGTAACCGGCGCGCGCCGCGACCGCGCCGGTGAACGCGCCCTTTTCATAACCAAATAGCTCCGACTCAAACAGGTTTTCTGGAATCGCGCCGCAGTTGACCTTGACGAAGGCTTGGTCGCGCCGCGGGCTCGACAGATGCAGCGCGCGGGCGAACAGTTCCTTGCCGGTTCCCGATTCGCCCAGCAGCAGCACGGTCACGTCGGTGGACGACACCTGTTCGATCTGGCGCAGCGCATGGCGCAGCGCGGGCGCCTCGCCGACGATGCCGAGCGTGGCCTGTTGCGGCGCGCCGCGCTCGAGCGCCCATTTGAGTTCGCGGTTCTCGTGTTCCAGGCGCGCGGTCTGTTCCGCCACGCGATCGTTCAGCTTGAGGATCTGGGTGATCAGCGTGGCGATGATCTCGAGGATGCGCAGATCGTCGGCCAGCGCGCGCGTGCGTCCGCGGATGCGGTGCACGCCCAGCAGGCCCAGCACCGCGCCCTCGCTGCGCAGCGGCAGCGCGATGAAGCTCACCGTCTCGTTCGGCAGGCGCGCGCGGTCGACCGCACGCGCGAGGTAATGCGGGTCGTCGTCGATGTCCTGCACGATGACCGGTTCCCCGCTCTGCAGGACACGGCCGGTGACGCCGGCACCCGGAGGGTAGACGCCGCGTTCGATCTCCTCCGCCGTCAGGCCATAGGCGTAGCGGATCGCGTAATTGCTGCCGCCCGGCTGCCGCAGCACCACCCGCCCGCGGTTGAGGCCAAGGAATTCCGAGATCAGGTGCAGCATTTCGCGGATCACCGGGCCGGGCTCCAGGCTCTTCCCCATCAGCCGCGCCGACTCGCGTATGACCAGCATTTCCTCGTTCTGCAACTGTTCGGCAGGCAGCGTGGCGGATGTCATGGCGGTTTCCTCGAAACATTTTGTCAACACTGTGTAATCAAGAAGCGGGCCAGCTCGACCGGCCGGTTTTAAAGATGTTTGCAAGAGTGCTTATGAAACAGTCGCTTAGTGAAGATTTCGCGTGTTGGCACGCTTCCTGAATACGACACAAGTGGAAACACGACGCAGCACGAGGGCTTTCGCTCCGGAGGCGCGCCCATTCTGGCGATCGAGCGAGAAATCGCGCAACGAACCGAACCGGGCAAGCGCACCAGACTGGGGCGAAATGCAATGAAGCTGGTGCATGCGGATGTGTCGAGCATCACCCTTTTTTAATCCGATAGGAGCGCCATATGTCCGGCTTTGACAACCCGTTTGACCCCGAGACCAAACTGCATCGTGCAGGCTGCAGCTGCGGTCGCCACCACAGCCAGGCCGACCATGAAGCCGACATGCGGAACGAGGACGCACGCGTGTCGCGCGTGGTCGAATCGGCGGTGATGCGCGGGCTCTTCCCCGACGATCAGATGCGCCGCAACTTCCTGCGCGCGGTCGGCGCGGGCACGGCGATGGCCGCGATCTCGACGCTGTTCCCGATGGGCGCGGCGAAGGCGCTGGCGGCCGAGAAGGGCAAGCTGGAAAAGCCCGATCTCAAGATCGGCTTCATTCCCATCACCTGCGCCACCCCCATCATCATGGCGGGCCCGATGGGCTTCTATGCGCGCGAAGGCCTCAACGTCACGCTACAAAAAACGGCTGGCTGGGCGGTGATCCGAGACAAGGTGCAGAACAAGGAATACGACGCCTCGCACATGCTTTCCCCGATGCCGCTGGCGATGTCGCTGGGCCTGGGTTCGGCCAAGCAGGCGGTCGACGTGGCGTCGATCCAGAACATCAACGGCCAGGCCATCACGCTGGCGCTCAAGCACAAGGACAAGATGGATCCCAAGTCGTGGAAAGGGATGAAGTTCGGCCTGCCGTTCGACTACTCGATCCACAATCTTCTGCTGCGCTACTACCTCGCCGAAGCCGGCCTCGACCCGGACAAGGACGTCGAACTGCGCATGATGCCGCCGCCCGACATGGTGGCCAATCTGCGCGCCGGCAACATCGATGGCTTCCTCGGCCCCGAACCGTTCAACCAGCGCGCGGTGTATGAGGAAGTCGGCTTCATCCACACGCTGTCGCGCGACCTGTGGGACGGCCATCCGTGCTGCGCCTTCGGCGTGCAGGAAGGCTTCTACAAGCAGTATCCCAACACCTACGCCGCGCTGTTTCGCGCGATTGCCAGCGCCACCGACTACGCGCACAAGCCGGAGAACCGCAAGGCCATCATCGAGGCGATCGCGCCGGCCAACTACCTCAACCAGCCGATCCCGGTGCTGGAACAGGTGATGACCGGGCGCTTCGCCGACGGCCTCGGCAAGGTGAGGAACGTGCCCGACCGCGTCGACTTCGATCCCTTCCCCTGGCAGTCGATGGCGGTGTGGATCCTCACGCAGCTGAAACGCTGGAACTACATCAAGGGCGACGTCAACTACCGGGCCGTCGCCGAGGATGTGTTCCGCGCTACCGACGCGCGCGCCCGCATGGCCGAGCTTGGCATGAAGCCGCCGAAGGCGAACTATGCCAAGCACACCATCATGGGCAAGGTGTTCGACCCCGCCAAGCCTGCCGAGTACCTCAACTCCTTCGCTATCAAACGCACATGAAGACGAAACTCACCCTCAGCCAGAAGGCCGGCCTGCTCTCGCTCGGGCTGCTGGCCGTGATCCTGCTGGTGTGGCAGCTGGCGACGCTGCCGGACACCCATGCCGCCGCGGCCAATGTCGACCCGGAATACGCCGCGCTGATGGGCGGCGGCGCGGCCAAGGCGGCGTCGAGCTTTCCCACCCCGGGGGCGATGGCGCAGACGGTGTGGGACAGGCTGTCCCACCCCTTCTATGACAACGGCCCCAACGACAAGGGTATCGGCATCCAGCTCGCGTATTCGCTTGCGCGCGTGCTGGGCGGCTTTGCGCTGGCAGCGATCGTCGCGATCCCGCTCGGCTTTGCCATCGGCAACTCGCGTGTGGTCTATCAGGCGATCAACCCCTACGTGCAGCTGCTCAAACCGATCTCGCCACTGGCGTGGATGCCGCTCGCGCTGTACACGATCAAGGACGCGTCGGCCTCGGCCATCTTCGTCATCTTCATCTGCTCGCTGTGGCCGATGCTGATCAACACCGCGCACGGCGTTGCCAACGTCAGAAAGGACTGGCTCGACGTCTCGCGCACGCTCGAAGTGAATCCGCTGAGAAAGGCTTTCCGCGTGATCTTGCCGGCCGCCGCGCCGACCATCCTCACCGGCATGCGCATCTCGATGGGCATCGCCTGGCTGGTCATCGTCGCCGCCGAAATGCTGGTCGGCGGCACCGGCATCGGCTACTTCGTGTGGAACGAATGGAACAACCTATCGCTCACCAACGTGCTGTTCGCCATTTTCATGATCGGCGTCGTCGGCATGGCGCTCGACAGCATTTTCGGCGTGCTCGCCAAGCGCGTCGCGTACCAGGAATAAGCCCATGACGAATCCGTCCACCCATCCCTTCCTGCAGGTCGAGAACCTGGCGCGCGCCTACCCCAGCCCCACCGGGCACGACGCCGTCACCGTGTTCGACCACGTCAACTTCCGCATCCACAAGGGCGAGTTCGTCTGCGTCACCGGTCACTCCGGCTGCGGCAAGTCGACCATTCTCAACATCCTCGCTGGGCTCGACAGCGCCAGCGCCGGTAACGTCTTCATGGACGGCCGCGAAGTGTCAGGCCCCAGCCTCGACCGCGGTGTCATTTTCCAGAGCCACGCGCTGATGCCCTGGCTTAGCGTGCTGGAAAACGTGAGTTTCGCGGTCAAGTCGCGCTGGCCTTCGTGGCACAAGAGCAAAATCCGCGACCACGCCATGCGCTACATCGAGCTGGTCGGACTCAAGGGCGCCGAGCACAAGAAGCCATCGCAGCTATCCGGCGGCATGAAGCAGCGCGTCGGCATCGCACGGGCGTTTTCCATCGAACCGAAAATGCTGCTGATGGACGAGCCCTTCGGTGCGCTCGACGCGCTGACGCGCGGCGTCATCCAGGACGAACTGCTGAAGATCTGCGCCGAGACGCAGCAGACCGTGTTCATGATCACGCACGATGTCGACGAAGCCATCCTGCTGTCCGACAAGATCATGCTGATGTCGAACGGCCCGCACGCGCGCATCGCCGAGATCGTCAACAACACCCTGCCGCGTCCGCGCGAGCGTAGCGCCATCCACAAGCAGCCGCACTACTACCCGATCCGCAACCACCTGGTCGATTTCCTGGTGAGCCGCTCGAAGCAGTTCGGCGCCCTGCGCGATGCGCCCGACGCCCCCAGTTCGCCCACCGTGTTCGATCCGGAAGATCTGATCGAAGCTGAGATCGATCCGGTCGTCCATCTGCCGCCCGTCGGCAAGCCCCACATCCACCTCGTCAACGCCTAAGGACCATCATGACCCGCACCGAAGTCACCGACCTCATCCTCGCCGCCAAGCACAAGAAAGGCCTCAAGTGGGCCGACATCGCCAAGAAGGTCGGTCAGAGCAAGGAATGGACAACCGCCGCCCTGCTGGGGCAGATGACGCTCGACAAGAAACAGGCCGCCACCGTCGGCAAGCTGCTCGGCTTGCCTGCGGACGCGGTCGACCAGTTGCAGATGGTGCCGTACAAGGGCAGCCTGCCTTCCGCCGTGCCGACCGATCCGCTGATCTACCGTTTCTATGAACTGATCATGGTGTACGGCATCACCATCAAGTCGCTGATCCACGAGGAGTTCGGCGACGGCATCATGAGTGCGATCGATTTCTCGATGGATATTTCGCGGGTGGAAGATCCGAAGGGAGATCGGGTGAAGATCGTGCTGAACGGAAAGTTTCTGCCGTACAAGACGTACTGATCCGCTAGCGCGCCACCACCATCCCACCCGCCACGCGGGACTGGACCCGCTGGCTCAACAGGCTGTTGAACACCAGCGCCAGGATGACGAGCGTGGCACCCGCGAGTTCGGCCATGCCGAAATGGTGGCCGAGGAGGACCCCGATGGTGAAGGCGGAGACCGGGACGAAGTTGATGAACAGCACTCCGTTGAGTGCGCCGAGCTTGCGGATGCCGGCGTTCCAGCTCAGCACGGCGATCACTGCGCCGATCACCACCATGTAGGCCAGCGCCCACAGTCCGTCCTGCAATGCCGCTGCAGTGGGCGGATTGATGTGGCCCAGGCGCGTCATTGCCGCGGTCGCCGCAAAAATGCTCAGCACGCCCAGCAGGCAGGTCAGCGTGGTGTAGCGCAGGGGCGACCAGTGCGCGAAGCGCGCGGCGCCGAGGGTGTAGAACACCCAGCAGAGCGCGCCGAGCAGCAGCAGCAGGTCGCCGCCGACCTGTCCCCCCGCGGACAGCGCGGACAGATGGCCGTTGGTCACCACCAGCACCACGCCCGTCAGGGCCAGGGCGATGGCGAACAGCGTGTGCGAGGCCGGCCGGGCGCCGCGCAGGCCCCAGTTCACCAGGGCCGTCATCAGCGGCATCAGCGCCATGATGACCGCCGCATGTTCCGGCCGGCTGTGCGCGAGGCCGGTGAACGCGAGCAGGTTGAAGCCGGCGAAGCCCAGGCTGCCATATAGCCACAGCAGGCCGCCGTTGCCCTCCAGACTGAATGCGGCGCGCCCTTCGCGGTAAGCCAGCAAGACGGCGAAGAGGAGGGCGGCGCCGCCGTAGCGGATGGCGGTCATGTGGAAGGCGTCGATCTGCGCCAGCAGAGGCTTGGCGACCTGGAACATCCCGCCCCAGGAGACGGCGGCGAGCAACAGCAGGCCCATGGCCTGGAAGAGCGAGGCGCGTGACATGGCGATCTCCTTGGCATCAATTTCGATGAACGTAGCGTAGCCATTTCGTGGCTGTTAAAAATCCATCCGGCCGGAATATGATTGTTTCCCTGTCGTTAACAATCTGACCCCACATGCTCGATCTGGAAGCCGCCCGTACGTTTGCCCTTGTGGTACAGAACCAGTCGTTTTCCGAAGCCGCGCGCAGGCTCGGCGTGTCGGCGCCGGTCATCAGCAAGCAGGTGGCACGGCTGGAAAAGGCGCTGGGCGCACGGCTGCTGCAGCGCACCACGCGCCGCCTCGGTCTGACCGAAGCCGGCACCGCGTTCTACGCGCATTGCGTGCGCATGCTCGAAGAGGCCGACGCCGCCGAGCGCGCGGTGAGCCGGCTGCATGCCGCGCCGCGCGGCCACCTGCGCGTCAGTGCGACCGTCGGCTTCGGCAGCCTGCGCATCGCCCCGCTGCTGCCGGGCTTTCTGGCGCGCTACCCCGAGGTGAGCGTGGAACTGGTCTGCGACGACCGTGTGGTCGACCTGGTCGAAGGCGGCTACGACCTCGCCCTGCGTCTCACCGCGCAGCCGGGGGATCTGCTGGTGGCGCGCGCATTGACTGCAGTGCGACAGGTGCTCTGCGCCGCGCCTGCCTATCTCGAGCGCCACGGCACGCCGCAGCGGCCGGAAGAACTCGCGGACCACAACTGCCTGCGCTACCTGCGCAGCGACGATGCGGGCGACACCCGTTGGGCGTTCGTGAGCGAGGGCCGGTCCCTAGGCGTGCCGGTGGCCGGCAACTTTTCCACCAACAACATCGATGCCCTGCGGCGTGCCGCGATGGCGGGGCTGGGGATCATCCTGGGATCGAGCTATCGGCTGGAGCCGGATATCCGGGCGGGGCGGCTGGTGGAGATTCTGGGCACTTTTTTACCCGAGCAGGATGCGCGGATTTATGCGGTCTATCCGTCGAATCGGCATCTGAGTCCGAAGACGCGGGTGTTTATTGATTATTTGGTGGGGGCGTTGGGGGATTCTTAGGGCGCATGCCTTATGCGCCATTCGCCCTGAGCCTGCGGAAGGGGCGCCGCGCAGCGGCGGGGCACCCGCCGGCGTACCCCTTGCGGGTGCTGTCGAAGCTCTGTCCCCAGGCCCGTTCGCCCTGAGCCTGTCGAAGGGCTGGTCGTTGTGGTGAAGGTGTTCGCAGGACTGCTGACCGTTGGCCGGGGGTAGCCCGGCGGCTAGTTACTTTCTTTGTCTCGCCAAAGAAAGTAACCAAAGAAAGGCGACCCCGACATCCCCGAATTCCCGGAAATCGAGCCCACCGGACGGCGGCGAAGAACTCGCCCCGCCTTGATGTTTTTAATTTGGTTTTTTGTGGGCGGGGCTCAAACACCTTCGCCGCTGATCCGTCCGGCAGGCTCGATTTCCGACGGGGCTGTAAGGGGAGGAAGATCAAAATCAGGACAGTGATGACTTGAGGGCCAGCAAGCGTTAGAAATTGGCTTTGATTGCCTACCCAGAGATTTGCAAAGATTGCAGAACATTTTCTAAAGCAGATTTGTCGCTTTCCGGTATTTCTTCAAGACCAGACAAATCGTACATGGCTCTTCCCAATGTGCTCAGTTCATCTATCCACGATGAGACTCCTAAGAGAAGTCCCATTGTTCCAAGGTCGCTTGAATGGAGGTCCATTTCTTCCCGCTTGAGTGCTTCCATCTCCGGGACGGCATGGTTTGGGCTACGTAGAGCTTCAACGTCCAAAGAGCCCTTTGAACCAACAATGGCGAGTAACGTTAATTGTCTGTAGCTGAGGCGTTCTAGCTGTTTGAGTAACAGATGTGCCGTCTGTGGTGACACGTAGTCAGCGAAAACGAGGTTTGCATAAAAGATACCTAGATGTCGCACCTTGCGCTCTTCAAAAGAATCCCGCGCTTTAAGTAGGACCGCTTCTAATAGCTCAGAACCCGGACAATAACGAGATACGGTGTTATCGAAGAAACCATCGGAGCGAGGCTGGACCCCAGCGATTAGTTGAGCGCTTACTCTTTCTGCTGCAATGGCAGTAGCAGCACTGATCCGAACTCGCTCGCGAGGAGAATAAAAACGTGCAGCAATTTCATTTACGACGCTAGCCACGCCAACAGCTATCGGGCCACCTGTACCAACTGGAACCTTATGAAAGAACTCCGCGGCATACCCGACGGAAGCACCAGCTAGGTCTGCACCGTATTGAAGAAACCGAGGAATCGATTGGTCAGTCATGGTCGAATTGAATGTAAATGTTGATCAGGCCTCCTAGTCATCATCGCCCTGATTTTGACTTTCCTCCCCTCACAGACCCGCCGAAGATCAAGTGTGGCGGGTGGATCAGCGGCAAAGGTGTTTGAGCCCCGCCCACAAAAAACCAATTAAAAACATCGAAGGCGGGGCGAGTTCTTTGCCGCCCATCCGACGCGCTTGATCTTTGGGGTTTCGGGGATGTCGGGGTCGCCTTCTTTGGGTTACTTTTCTTGGCGAGACAAGAAAAGTGACTAGCTGCCGGGCTACCCCCGGCCAACGGTCCTCGGCACAGCGAATACCTCACTACAACGAACAGGCCCTTCGACAGCACCCGCAAGGGGTACGCCGGTGGGTGCCCCGCCGCTGCGCGGCGACCCTTCCGCAGGCTCAGGGCGAACGGCAACTGTCCCTTGCTTACGCATACCCCCCATACCGATGCATCGGCGTCAGCACGATGTCCTCGTGATAGTGATGATGCAGCGCATCCAGCAGCTTGGCGTGAATGCCGCCGAACCCGCCGTTGCTCATCATCAGCACATGGTCGCCGGGTCGTGCATCCGCCACAAGTTGGCTGACCAGTTTGTCGAGGTTGTCGAACGCGCGCGCCTTGCCGCCCAGCGGGGCCAGGGCTTCGGCGGCATCCCAGCCGAGGTTGGCGCCGTAGCAGTAGACGAGGTCGGCACCGGCGAGGCTGTCGGGCAGCGCGGCTTTCATGACGCCGAGCTTCATGGTGTTGGAGCGAGGCTCCAGCACGGCGAGGATGCGGGCCTTGCCGACCTTGCGGCGCAAACCCTCCAATGTCGTGGTGATGGCGGTGGGATGGTGGGCGAAGTCGTCGTAGACGGTGATGCCGTGGACGGCGCCGCGGATTTCCATGCGGCGCTTGACGTTCTCGAAGCGGCTCAAGGCGTCGATCGCGGCGGCGGCGGGCACGCCGGCGTGGCGGGCGGCGGCGATGGCGGCGAGGGCGTTCATGCGGTTGTGCTCGCCGATCAGTTCCCACTTCACGCGGCCTTGCAGGGTGCCGTCGAAGGAGACGTCGAAGCTGCCGTTGGCATCGGGCTCGCCGGCGCTCCAGCCACCTAAGTTGCCGAAGCGCTCGACCGGGGTCCAGCAGCCACGCTCGAGCACGCGCTCGAGGTTGGCGTCGGCGCCGTTGGAGACGATGAGGCCGTTGCCGGGGACGGTGCGCACCAGGTGGTGGAACTGGGTCTCGATGGCGGCGAGGTCGGGGAAGATGTCGGCGTGGTCGTATTCGAGGTTGTTGAGGATGACGGTGCGCGGACGGTAGTGGACGAACTTGGAGCGCTTGTCGAAGAAGGCGGTGTCGTATTCGTCGGCTTCGATGACGAAGAAGGGCGTGTCGGTGAGCCGTGCCGACACTTCGAAATTCTGCGGGACGCCGCCGATGAGAAAGCCGGGGCGCATGCGGGCGTCTTCAAGGATCCAAGCGAGCATGGCGGAGGTGGTGGTCTTGCCGTGGGTGCCGGCGACGCCCAGCACCCACTTGTCGCGCAGCACGGTGTCGGCCAGCCACTGCGGGCCCGAGGTGTAGGGCAGGCCGCGTTCGAGGAGGGCTTCCATCAGCGGGTTGCCGCGGGTGACGACGTTGCCGACGACGAACATGTCGGCCTTGAGGTCGGCCTGGCTGGCGTCGTAGCCTTCGATGAGGTCGATGCCGAGCGCACGCAGCTGGTCGGACATCGGCGGGTAGACGTTGGCGTCGCAGCCGGTGACGGTGTGGCCGGCTGCACGGGCGATGGCGGCGATGCCGCCCATGAAGGTGCCGCAGATGCCGAGGATGTGGATGTGCATTTTCTTGGTGAGGTGTTAGGGGTTAGGGGTTAGGTGGGGGTGAGGCAAGGGGGTGACCGCGGTTCCGGCTCCTTACCCCTCACGCCTCACATCTCACTCGGACATGATTATCCCATGGCGGGCGCGCGTGCCTGCCGGATCAGGTGGGTGAGCAGGGCGCGCAGCTTGGCGGGGCGCAACGGCTTGTGCAGCAGGGGGATGCCGGCCTTGCTGATGCGCAGGATGGTGTCGGGCGCGGTGTCGCCGGTGACCAGGATGGCCGGGATGTCGCGGCCGAATTTCTGCCGCAGGCGGGTGATGACCTCGATGCCGTCGGTGTCGTCGGGTAGGCGGTAGTCCGACACGATGACGTCGGGGACGCGGCCGATGCTGGCGAGCCAGTGTTCGGCCTCGTTGGCGCTGTGGGCGGTGACCAGATCGATTTGCCAGTTGTCGAACAGTTCGGCCATGCCGCGCAGGATGGCGCTTTCGTCGTCCACCAGCAGCACCAGCGCATCGGTCGGCAAAGGGCCGGGCGCACTGGCTGGGGTGGGCGGCTGGATCAGGCTGGCGTCGCCGCAGGGCACGTCGATGCTGAATACCGAGCCGTGGCCCGGACGCGACCGCAAGTCCACCCGGTGTCCCAGCAGCCGCCCGAGGCGCGACACGATGGCGAGTCCGAGCCCCAGGCCCTTGCTGCGGTCGCGCGCGGGGTTGTGCAGCTGCACGAATTCCTGGAACACGCTTTCCTGCTGGTCGGGCGGAATGCCGCGACCGGTGTCGATCACGCTCAGGCGTGCCATGCGTCCGCGGCGGCGGCAGGCCACCAGCACGCCGCCGTCGTCGGTGTAGCGGATGGCGTTGGCTATCAGGTTGGCCAGGATGCGCTCGATCAGCAGCGGGTCGCTGTACAGGATGACGTCGCACGGCCGGAAACGCAGGCGCAGCTGTTTTTCCGCCGCCAGCGCGCTGAACTGGTGGTCGAGATCGAGCAGCATTTTCTGCAGCGGGAAATGCACCGGATGCGCTTCGATGGTGCCGGCATCGAGCCGCGAAATGTCGAGCAGCGCATTGAACAGCAGTTCCATCGCTGCAGTGGAGGCTTCGATATTGTCGATCAGGGTTTCCGATTCGGGCTGCTGGTTGCGCGCCTTCAGCGCGGCGACGAACAGGGACAGTGCATGCAGCGGCTGTCGCAGGTCGTGGCTCGCCGCGGCGAAGAAACGCGACTTGGCCTGGTTGGCCCGCTCGGCCATGTCCTTTTTGGCGGCGAGGTCGGCGGTGGCTTCGCGAATGCGCCGCTCCAGTTCGCTACGGTGCGTCTGCAGCGCCTCGGCCATGTTGTTCACGCCGGTGGCGAGGGCGCCGACTTCGCCTTCGGGCGGCAGCTGGGTGCGCACCGTGAGGTCGTCGCAGGCGAGCCGTCCCACCACGCGGCCGACATGTTGCAGCTGCCCCGCCAGCCGGTTGGACAGGCGCCAGGCCAAAGCGCCGGTGAGCGTCAGGGCCACCAGCATCAGGAATGCGGCATGAATCAGGGTATCGCGCTTGAACGTGCCGATCTGATCGAGCCTGACGCCGACCTCGACCTGGCCCAGCGGGTCGAGGTCGGCGGTACTGGCCGCAAACAGGGCGCTGTCGCGGAAAACGGCGGCAGGCAGGCGAATGGTGGCGTGCTGCCGGTGGCGGTCGTCGAGGAGTGCGCCACGCAGGGTATCGCCGGCGCTGACCAGCGTGCGGCCATGGAGGTCGGTGACGCGGGCAAACGCAAGCTGGTTGTTGCGGATCTCGGTTTCGAGCAGGTGCTGGGCCAGTGCCGTGTCGCCGCTGATCAGCGCATAGGGCAAGGTGTCGGCCAGATGGCGGACCGCACTGGTGGCCCGCGCGTGCTGCGCGTTTTCGGCGTTGGCAAGCGCCTGCGAGGTGAAGTAGGCCACCATCCCGAACTCGGCCAGCAGTGCGGGCAGCAGGGCAATCACCAGCATCCGGCTGCGGATGCTGGAAAGCGGCAGTCGGGCCAGCAGGGCGCGCAGGGATTTCACGCGCTGTGGGTCAGCCGCTGAATGGCAAGTACGGCCTCGGTTCGGTTGCTCACGTTGAGGGCGCGGAAAATCGCCGCGATGTGCACTTTCACCGTGCTTTCCGACATCGCCAGCATGCCGGCGATGGCCTTGTTGGCACAGCCCTGCGCCAGCAGACGTGCCACTTCAAGCTGGCGTGCGGTCAGCCCGCTGTGCTGCAGGGCTTCGAAATCGGCCGGCGCCACCGTATGCAAGCCGGTATGGCCGTCGCCCAGACAGGCCGGCACGAAGATGTCGCCCGCCAGCACCTGCCGCAAGGCGGCCAGCATCACGGCCGTGGAGGCGGCTTTGGGAATGTAGCCGAGCGCACCGGCTTCCAGCGCATTGCGGATATCGTGCGGCGACTCGGAAGCTGACAGGACCACCAGGGGAATATCGGGGAAGCGGCTGCGATACTGCGTGATCCCCTGCATGCCGACGAAGCCGGGCATGTTCAGGTCCACCAGCGCCAGATCGAGGT
The DNA here is from genome assembly GCA_016195805.1 of Hydrogenophilales bacterium. Lineage (GTDB taxonomy): Bacteria > Pseudomonadota > Gammaproteobacteria > Burkholderiales > Thiobacillaceae > Thiobacillus. The sequence continues at coordinate 155,858 of JACPYT010000018.1, read as the reverse complement.
CGGCATGCAGGGCTGTCTGGGCAAACAGGCTGGGGTAATCGTGGGCGTCGATGATCTCGACCGGCGGTTCCAGTTGCGATAAAACCTGTCGTACCCCCTCGCGCATCAGCGGATGGTCGTCGGCCAGAAGGGTTTTCATAGTGGCGCTCCCTGCATGACGGGATTCTAGCAGCCGGCTTCCTTCACGTCCGACAAGCCGCCAACGCCCTCTGCCGCTTTACTATTTGCCGCGCACTTTGCTCATGCCGGCGTCGATGGCGTTTTCCAGATAGCCGTAGTAATAGTCCGGGATCAACAGGCCGACGATGGCGTCGCCGGTGTCGTTGCCCTGGGTGTCGAAGACCTGGACGGTGGGCACCATGAACACCTTGTGTGCGGCGGCAAACGCGCCTTCGGTGGTGGGCGTGCCGTCAAAGCCGATGAGCGGGTCGGAGGCGCCTAGGGTGACTTCCCGGATGATGACGCGGCTGCGGTTGGCCGGGTCCTTGTTCATGGGGATCAGATAGTCGTGCTTGACGCGTTCGCAATAGGGACAGTGGGGCGTGGTGAACACCACCAGGATGGGGACCCGCCGTTTGGTCGCCGTGCGTGCGTCGGCCTGGAAATTCGTCGCGTGTACCAGGCTGTCCGCCGCGCGGGCAGCGTCGGGCAGCGCCAGGCCCCATGCTAAAATCAGGGCGCAGGCCGCGATCAATCGCGAGATTGCGGCCATTCCTCTGGGTGGTTTCGGATACTTCATAATTGCCAGTATCGCGCCATCATTTGCCAAATCAAACAGTTTATTCCTACTGCCATGCACACCCTGACCATTGCCTCCCGTGAAAGTGCGCTTGCCATGTGGCAGGCCGAGCACATTCGCGATCGCCTGCGTGCGCTGCATCCCGGCTGCACGGTCAACATCCTGGGCATGACCACGCGCGGCGACCAGATCCTCGATGTCACGCTGTCCAAGGTCGGCGGCAAGGGCCTGTTCGTCAAGGAACTCGAAGTCGCGCTGGAAGCGGGCAAGGCCGATCTGGCCGTGCATTCGATGAAGGACGTGCCGATGGAACTGCCGCCGGGCTTTATGCTTGCGGTGATCGGCGAGCGTGAGGATCCGCGCGACGCCTTCGTGTCCAACCGCTATGGGCGCCTGTCCGAGCTGCCGCCCGGCAGCGTGGTCGGCACCTCCAGCCTGCGCCGCGAAGCGCAGCTGCGCGCGCGTTACCCGCACCTGACGGTGAAGCCGCTGCGCGGCAACGTCGGCACGCGGCTGAAAAAACTCGACGAAGGCCAGTTCGACGCGATCCTGCTGGCCGCCGCCGGCCTCAAGCGACTTGGGCTGGGCGAGCGCATCAAGAGCCTGCTGAGCGTGGAGGACAGCATTCCCGCCGCCGGCCAGGGCGCGCTCGGCATCGAAATCCGCAGCGGCAGCAGCGAAGTGGCGGCCATGCTGGCTGCGCTGAACGATCCCGAGACCGCCGCCTGCGTGCGCGCCGAACGCCAAGTCAGTCGCGTGCTCGGCGGCAGCTGCCAGGTGCCGCTGGGGGCGCATGCGGTGTTGCAGGACGGCCGCTTGGTGCTGAGCGGCTTCGTGGCGAATCCGGACGGCAGCAGCTTCATCCACGACACTGCGACAGGCGATCTGGCCGACCCCGAAGCGGTCGGCCAGATGCTGGCCGACAAGCTGCTGGCGCAGGGCGCACGCGCCATCCTCGACGCCCTTCCGGCCGCATGACGCACGCGCTGGCCGGCCGCACCGTGCTGGTGACGCGGCCTGTCCATCAGGCGGCCACCTTGGCACAGATGGTCAAGGCGGCGGGCGGCGAGGCGTTCGTGTTCCCTGCGCTCGCCATCGAGGCGGTCGCGGCGGAGCGATTGGCGGATTCCCTCGAATACCTGGCGGGGGCCGACATCGCGATTTTCATCAGCCCCAATGCCGCGCAGTTCGGCATGGCGACGATCCGGTCCCGCGGCGGCCTACCTGCAGGCATCCGGGTATTCGCGGTCGGCCCCGGCACTGCGCGTGTACTGGCCGCACAAGGAGTCGAAGGCGTCATCACGCCGGACGGCCAGGACAGCGAGGCGCTGCTGGCCTTGCCGCAATTGCAGGCGGTGGCAGGCAGGCGCGTGGTGATCGTGCGCGGCGTCGGCGGCCGCGCCCTGGTAGCCGACACCCTGCGCGCGCGGGGGGCGGACGTGCATTTCCTGGAGTGCTACCGGCGCACCAGCCCGCACGCCGATGTCGCGCCCCTGCTGGCCCGCTGGCAGACGGGCGGTATCGATGCGGTGACGGTCGCGAGTGCGGAGACGCTGCACAATCTGGCCGCACTGCTGGGCGAACCGGGTGCGCCGCTGCTGGCTGTCACCCCGCTTTTCGCGCCGCATGAGAAAATCGCCGAAGCGGCTCGCCGCTTCGGCATTGCACACGTCGTCGCCACCCAGGGCGGCGATGCAGGCCTGCTGGACGGCCTGGTCAACTGGTTCAGGAACGAGACAGGCTTTAAAAATGAATGACACTCCCCAAACGTCCTCCGCCCCCCCTGTGACGGCGCCGCACCCACGCATCCAGGTGGTGCCGCTCGTCGCCATGCTGGTCGCGGTGCTGGCGCTGGCTGCGGCCGCGTGGTCGTGGTCCGACAGCCGCGAACGCATCCGCGACCTGAAGACCGAACTGGGACGCCGTCTGGCCGATTCGGGCAAGGACGTGAACGAATCCGTCCTGCTGGCGCGCAATGCCGACGATGCGATGCGGCAGATCGGCGAAAAGGTCTCGCATATCGAAAGCCAGATGACGACCTCGCAGCAGCAGCAGGCGGCGCTCGAGTCCATGTACAAGGATCTGGCGCAGGGCCGCGACCAGTGGACGCTGGCCGAGATCGAGCAGGTGCTGCTCACCGCCGCGCAGCAGTTGCAGCTGGCCGGCAATGTGAAGGCGGCGATCATTGCGCTGGAAGGCGCCGACACCCGCCTGCAGCGCCTGAACAAGCCGCAGTTCACCGCGCTGCGTCGCGCTATTGCCGCCGACCTGGCCAATCTGCGCGCGGCGCCCTCGGTCGACGAGGTTGGGATGAGCGCGCGCATCGAGGCGCTGGTGGCCCACCATATGGACTGGCCGCTGGCCAGCGCGCAGGCATCCGAAGCGGTGCCTGCCCCGCGCAGCGTGCGGGCGGCCAATTTCGGCCAGGAACTGTGGGCGGAGCTGAAGCATCTGGTGCAGATCCGCCGCGTCGAGGGCAACGAGGCTGTGCTGCTTCCCCCCGACCAGGCCTACTTCCTGCGTGAGAATCTGCGCCTGCGCCTGCTGTCGGCACGGCTGGCGCTGATGTCGCGTGACCAAGCGGCGTTCCGGGCGGACCTGCTCGCGGTATCGAACATGCTCGAGCGCTACTTCAATACACGCGACGCCGGCGTCGCCGACGCGATCAGGGAGGTTCAGCGCCTGGCCAGTCTGCAGATCGCCATCAAGCTGCCCGGCATCAACGCCAGTCTTGCCGCGCTCGATGCCTACAAGGGGAACCCGTAATGCGCGGGCTGATCTCGCTGCTCATCGTCGCCGTGCTGGCGGTCGCCTTGGCCATGGCGGGGCGCTACGACCCGGGCTACGTGGTGCTGGTGTACCCGCCATGGCGAATGGAAATTTCCTTCATCGGCTTCGTGCTGGCGGTGATCGGGATGGTGGTCGGCGGTGTCGTGCTGTTGCGGCTGGCCATGCTTACCCTCAATCTTCCCAGCATCGTGCGCGAGCAGCGCGAACGCCGCGCGGCGAAGAAGCGTGACGAGAACTTCGTCGGCGGCCTGCGGGCGTATGCCGAATCTCGCTATCAGGACGCCGAGCAATCCCTCGGGCAATGGCTGGGCGACGAGTCCCGGCTCGGCCTGGCGCGCGTGCTGGCCGCCCGCGCGGCGCAGGAAATGCGGGCCATTCCGCAACGCGAACGGCATATTCAGGCAGCGAGCGAACACGGTGCCGAACTCGCGGCACAGCTGTTCGAGGCCGAGGCGCGGCTCGACGCCAAGGATGCCATGGCGGCGCTGGTGGCGATCAATCGGGCCAAGGACATCGCGCCGCAGCACACCGCGCTGTTGCGGCTCGAACTCAAGGCGCGGCAGATGACGGGGCAGTGGGACGAGGCCGACCGCCTGCTCGATGCGCTGGTCCGCAGCAATGCGCTGGAGCCGGGCGTCGCTACCCAGAGCCGGCGCATGGCGTACGCGGAAAATCTCAAGCGCCGCGCCGAAGACGATCGCGGCCTGCTGGAATACTGGAAGAAAATCCCGGCCGATTTCAAGGTCGACCCCTGGGTCGCGCGTGCCGCCGCCCGTGCCTTCATGCAGCGCGGCGGCCACGACACCGCGCTCGACGTGCTGGAGGCCGCGCTCGGCCGCGAGTGGAACGAGGAACTGGTGGCACTGTACGGCGAGGTGCGCGGCAGCAGCCCGACCCGGCAGATCGAACAGGCGGAGAAATGGCTGCATGCCCAGCCGCGCGATGCGCAGTTGCTGCTCACGCTGGCGCAGCTGTGCAGCGTTCAGCAGTTGTGGGGCAAGGCGCAAAGCTATCTGGAAGCCAGTCTCGCCATCGCCGCCAGCGCCGAAGGCCATATCCGCATGGCCGAACTCAAGACCCAGAGCGGTCAGCCCGGTGAAGCCTGCCAGCATTATCAGAAAGCGTTGGCGCTGTGCCGCGCTGAGTAGGCTGCCGGCTGGCACGTTTGTACGGGGCCGCAGCCCGGGGCCGCATTGTATTATTAGACTTTTCTAATATTTGAAGGAGTGCCTCCATGCGCCGGAATTTTTTTGCCGTGTTGGGTTTCGTGCTGGGTGCGATGGTGTTGTCGGTGCCCGCCAGCTGGGCCGCAGCGCCCAAGACAAAACAGTCGGCGCAGGCTGCCGCCGTCTATAAGGTGGCCATCGATCATGGCGTCAGCCTGGCCGATGCCGCCGAATCGATGCGCCTGCGGGCCAATGCGTTGAACCTGAAGCTGGTGGCCGAGCTGCCGCTGTCCAAGCAGGTGGAGGCCATCACCAACCAGCCGCAGCGTACTGTCACCATCTACCAGTTTTGCGATGCCGTCCTTGCCAAGGACCTGATCGACATGAACCTGGATTTTGCCGTGTACATGCCTTGCCGCATCGCCTTGATCGAGGATGCCAAGGGCCAGGGCTGGTTGGTGATGATGGACGTGAACGTCGATGCGGTGGCGAAGGAAAAGCGTCTGCCGCAGGTCCTGAAGGATCGCGTCAACGCCGTGCGCAACTCGCTGATCGACATCATGCAGGCGGGTGCCAAGGGCGAACTGTAAGCCTGTCCTGACAGAACCCCGGGCCCGGGCAGTTGCCCGGGCTTTTTTATGGGGAAGACGACAGCGGCCGCTGTCAGACGGCGGGTGCGGTTTCGGTGTCGGCTGCGTAGACGAAGGCATCGGCGAAGAATTCGTCTTCGGGCAGATTGCGAGTTTGCACAAAATTGTCGCGCGCGCGGTCCACCATGACGGGCGCGCCGCAGGCATACACCTGGTAGCCCGACAGGTCGGAAAAGTCGGCCAGCACGGCCTCGTGCACGTAGCCGGTACGACCCTGCCAGCGATCGCCCGGCTGCGGGTTGGACAGCACCGGGATGAAGCTGAAGTTCGGGCGCTCCGCCAGCCACCGCTGTGGCAATTCGGCCATGTACAGGTCCTTCAGCGAGCGCACCCCCCAGTACAGCACCAGTTCGCGGTCGGTGTGTTCGGCAAAGGCGTGTTCCAGCATGCCCTTGATCGGCGCAAAGCCGGTGCCGCCGGCGATGAAGATCATCGGCTTGTCGGAATCCTCGCGGATGAAGAAGCTGCCGAGCGGGCCTTTCAGGCGCAGGATGTCGCGCTCCTTCAGGGTGGTGAACACCTGATCGCTGAACAGGCCGCCCGGCACGTGGCGGATGTGCAGTTCCAGCAGCGCGTCGTCGTGCGGCGCGTTGGCGAGCGAATAGCTGCGCGACTTGCCGTCCTTCAGCTGGAAGTCGATGTATTGCCCGGCAAGAAACTGCAGGCGTTCGTTGGCGGGCAGCTTGATCTTCACGATCATCACGTCGTCGGCGCGCTTCTCCAGCTTTTCCACGCGACACGGCAGCGTCTTCACCACGATGTCTCTGGCCGCGCCGATTTCCTTGGCTTCGATGACCATGTCGCTCAGGGGCTTGGCCCGGCAGAACAGGGCGCGGCCCTGCGCCTTGTCTTCGTCCTTCAGCGCGTTGGCGGAATGCACGCCGTAGTCGAGCTGACCGGACAGCACGCGGCCCTTGCAGGCGCCGCAGGCGCCGTTGCGGCAGCCGTAGGGCAGCGCAAAGCCTTCGCGCAGCGCGGCTTCGAGGATGGTTTCGTCGTCGTTGATAGTGAATTGATGCCCGCTGGGCTGGAGGGTGACCTGGTACGGCATGATGTGCGCTTAGAATGCGATGATAAACCAATGGATTATCGCCCGAGTGGGCGGGGTTTTCACCCTTGCACTTGAAGGGTTACAGGCTGAGGCAATGAAAAAAATCTTGATCGTGGGATTCGGCGATGTGGCGGAACGGCTGGTGAAGCGCTATGTCGGGCAGGCCGATTTCATCGGCATGATCCGCCGCCCCGAGCGTGCCGCCGAGCTGCGCGCGCTGGGGGTGACGCCCTATGTCGGCGACCTTGACGCGCCCGCCACGCTGAAGCGCCTGCCGCGCGTCGACGGCGTGTTCCATTTCGCGCCGCCGCCCAGCGAAGGCAAGACCGATCCGCGCACGACCCATCTGCTGCACGCGCTGGCCCGGCACGGCAAGCCGGGGGCGCTGGTGTACATCAGCACCAGCGGCGTGTACGGCGATTGCGGCGGCGACTGGGTCGCCGAGACGCGCCCGGTGGCGCCGGTGAACGGCCGCGCGGTGCGGCGGGTCGACGCCGAGCGCCAGTTGCGCGCCTGGGGCGAGGCTTTGCGGGTACAGGTGAGCATCCTGCGCGCGCCGGGCATCTACGCTGCCGACCGCTTGCCGTTGGAACGCATCAAGCGCGGCACCCCGGCCTTGATTGCCAGGGACGACAGCTACACCAACCACATCCATGCCGACGATCTGGCGCGGCTGGCCTGGGCGGCGCTGTTCCGCGGCCGTTCGCAGCGCATCTACCATGCGGTCGATACACATCCGTTGAAAATGGGCGACTGGTTCGACAGCTGCGCAGATGCCTTCGATCTGCCGCGGCCGCCGCGCGTGAATCGCGCCGAAGCGGAAACCGTGCTGTCCGAGGCGTTGCTGTCGTTCCTGCGTGAGTCGCGCCAGCTGTCGAACGCACGCACCACGCACGAATTGCGGCTGAAATATCGCTACCCGACGTCGGACGACCTGCTGCGCGAAATCAGGCAGGCGCGCGGACAGATGAATCTGTTCTAACGCAGCAGGTCGTCCGGCTCGCGTTTGAACTCGCCTTCCAGTACATCGTCGTTTGCCGGGCGCAGCGGGTCCGACTTGCGCCCGGCCCAGGTGCCGGGAATCAGCAACAGCACCAGCGCGATGACATCGCTGATGAAACCGGGGAAGACAAGCAGGCCGCCCGCGAGGAGAATGCGGCTGCTGGCAAACAGCGAGGCGAGCGGGTTCGCGCCCGACTGCAGCGAAAACAGCAGGCGCGCGCGCCAGGCGACACGCTCGACGCGGATCAGCAGGATGCCGGCAAAGGCCGAGAGCAGCAGCCACAGCACGACCCAGCTGCCGATGGCGTGGGCCACCCAGAAGATGCCGATGGCTTCCAGAACCGGAAACGACAGCAGCAGTAGCACAATCCAACCAAAGCGCATGACATGGAACCTTTGTTAGTCTTGACGAATGTACCCGATGTTGCGGGCGCCGAGAAACTGGCGCATGCGCTGATCGACAGCCGTGCGGCGGCGTGCGTGAACGTTTTGGCGGCATGCCGCTCCATCTACCGTTGGCGGGGCGCGGTGGAATCGGCGGACGAAATCCCGCTGCTGATCAAAACCACCGTGGCAAACTACCCGCAGGTCGAAGCGATCGTCCGCGCACATCACCCTTACGACGTACCTGAACTTATTGCCGTACCGATCACATACGGCCTGCCCGCTTATCTCGACTGGGTGGCCAAGGAGACTGAAAAGCATGACTAAGTGGATCCGTTTGCTGAGCGCACTGTTTGCAGTTGGGGGTGCGTTTGCGCATTTTCCAGTGGCCCATGCCGAAGAATTTCTCGACCCCGAAGTCGCGTTCAAGTTTTCGGCGCGCGCGCTGGACGCCAATACGCTGGAAGCGCACTGGCAGATCGCCGATGGCTATTACATGTATCGCGACAAGTTCAAGTTCGAAGTCGACGGCGCGACGCTGGGCACGCCGCAGAAGCCGCCCGGCAAGGTGAAGCAGGACGAGAACTTCGGCACGGTCGAGACCTATCGCAAGGACGTGCGCATCGCGCTGCCGATCCAGCGCACGGCAGGCGCCACCTCGGTCACCCTCAAAACGGTGTCGCAGGGCTGCGCGGACGCCGGCTTGTGCTATACCCCGCAAAGTGAAAGCGTCACGATCAAGCTGCCTGCCGCGGTGGCTGCCCCCGCAGCGCTCGCCCCGGCGCCGGTGCCCTCTGCGTCGGCCTCGTCTGCAGCGCCTTCCGCGCTCGACCGTCTGCGCAGCCTGGCGGGCGATTCGGGCATGCCGAAACTCCTGCCGCCGGACGAGGCCTTCCAGGTTTCCGCAGCCATGCCGGATGCGCAGACGGTCAAACTGGATTACACGCCGACTGCCAATACCTACCTGTATCGCGACAAGCTCGCCTTCGTCGTCAAATCGCCGGCCGATGTGAAAGTGACGCGCGTCGATACCCCGGCGGGCGACGTCAAGGACGACCCGAGCTTCGGCCGCACCGAGGTGTATCACCGGAGTTTTTCCGCCCGCCTCACGCTGTCGCGCGCGCTGGCCGGCAGCGAGAAGCTGGTGCTGGCAGCCACCTGGCAGGGCTGCAACGAGGCGGTTGGCGTCTGCTATCCGCCGATCAAGCATGACTTTTCCCTGGCGGCAAGCGGCGCTGCCATGCCGGCGGTCGCAAGCAGCGCGGCGGCAGCGCCGGCCGAACCTGCTGTGGGCGAATCCGATACCTCGAAGATCGAACGCGTACTGAAGGGCGGCAGCTTCTGGGCGGTCGTCGCCACGTTTTTCGGCTTCGGCCTGCTGCTGGCGCTGACGCCGTGCGTGTTCCCGATGATCCCGATCCTGTCGGGCATCATCGCCGGGCAGAACAAACAGCTCACCAAGGCCAGCGGTTTCCTGCTTTCGCTCGCCTATGTACTGGGCATGGCCATCACCTACGCGCTGGCCGGCGTGGCGGCGGCCCTGTCCGGCACGCTGCTGTCGAACGCGCTGCAGAATCCGTGGGCGCTCGGCATCGGCGCAGGCATTTTCGTGCTGCTGGCGATGTCGATGTTCGGCTTCTTCGAGCTCCAGCTGCCGAGCTTCATCCAGAGCAAATTCTCCGATGCGTCCAACAAGATGAAAGGCGGCAATTTCGTCGGCGTCTTCATCATGGGCGCGCTGTCGGCGGTGATCGTCGGCCCCTGCGTGGCGCCGCCGCTCGCCGCCGCGCTGGCCTTCATCGCGCAGACCGGCAACACCACGCTGGGCGGCGTCGCACTGTTCGTGCTGGCGCTGGGCATGGGGGTGCCCTTGCTGCTGGTGGGGCTGTCGGCGGGTGCCCTGCTGCCGCGTGCCGGCGGCTGGATGAACGCGGTGAAGTATTTCTTCGGCGTCATGATGCTGGCGATCGCCATTTATCTCGTCTCGCCCATCATTCCCGTCTGGATCAACATGCTGCTGTGGGCCGTGCTGCTGATCGCGTCCGCAATCTACCTGCATGCGCTCGATCCGTTGCCGGACAAGGCGTCGGGCTGGACGCGGTTGTGGAAGGGCCTTGGCGTGGTGCTGCTGATCGGCGGGCTGTCGCTCATTCTCGGCATGCTGGCCGGCAGCCGCGACCTGCTGCAGCCGCTCGATGTGTTCAAGGGTGGGGTGGCCGGCACCGGCGGCGGCGCGATGGCGGCCGAGCCGGAAGGCCTGGCATTCGAGAAAGTGAAGAGCGTGGCCGAACTCGATGCACGGCTGGCTGCGGCCAAGGTCGATGGCCGCGCGGTCATGCTCGACTTCTATGCCGACTGGTGCGTGTCGTGCAAGGAAATGGAGCGTTTCACCTTCAAGGAACCCAAGGTCCAGGCGCGCCTGCACAAGATGGCCCTGTTGCAGGTCGACGTCACCGCCAACACCGACGCCGACAAGGCGCTACTGCAGCGCTTCAGCCTGTTCGGCCCGCCCGGCCTCATTTTCTGGAATGGCACGGGCGAGCAGTCGGACTACAAGGTGATCGGTTTCGAGAAGGCCGACAAGTTCCTCGCCAGCATCGACGCCGCGCTGGGCAAGTAATTCAGCGCGGGCTGGCGAACCCCTGCGTGCGAAAGCGCGCAGGGGTTCGCCGTTTCATGGCTGGCGGCGCAGCACTGCGATGGCGTCGAGCAGGGGCGTGACGACAGGCTGGATCTTGCGCCGCATCAGCGAGCCGATGGCGGTGGTCTTGAGAAAGATCGGCCGTACCGTATCGGCGTCCACCGCAGCCAGGACGTCGAGTGCGGCACAGTCCGATTCCCGTTGCGGCGCGGCGGCGAGCAGCGCCGCACGCGCGCTGGCGCGTGCGGCTGCGTCTGCCTGGCGCAGCGGCGCGCACCAGTTGGCCAGTGCGTTCAGCGTGTGATTCACCACTTCCTGGATTTCCGGACGGTCGAGGATGGTCGCGGTGGTGGCGAGGAAGGTCTGCCCCTGTCCCGACAAGGCCTTGTCGAGCATCGTGCCGTAGGGATTGCCGGCGAGCGGCGGCACGCCGGCGAGGTCGGCGCGCGCGGCGCGCGGGCTCGGCAGGTTCTCCGGCTGCAGTTCGAGAAAGGCCACGTAATACGAATTGCGGCTGCTGCCGCGTTTCCATATCGCCAAACGCTCGGCGTCGCTGAGCACGCCCGAGTAAAGCATCACCGCGACGGTATCGAGAATGCCGACATCGTCTTCGTGCAGGAAGGCAAGATGTTCGACCAGGAATTCGGCCAGCGTGCGCCCCATGCTGCCCTGGCACACCACGTCGCGCATCAGCATCAGCCGTGCATTCTCGATGGTCGGCATGCACCACCAGGCGTAGCGGGCGAGTTCGTCGGTGAGCGCGGGCGAGTGCACCACCGCGACCACCGCCTCTTCCTCGGCGATCAGCAGCAACTGCGCCAGGTGCTGAGTTGACAGCCCCGCCTGCGACTGCCGGGTCCAGCGCGTCAGATGCACCGGATAGCCGCCGGGCGAGCCCAGCGCGTGGCCGGACAGCAGCTCGCGCACCCGTTTCAGGTAGCGGTCGGCGCGCTCGTTGGGTTTCAGCGGCACGCTCGCCTCGCCCTGCGGCGTCAGCGCCCACAGCGTCATGTTCGATTCGTCGATGCGGACGGCCTTGAGCTCGGTGTTGAAGAGAACGTTGAGGCGCAGTTCGTCTTCGGGGGACAGCTCGTCGTTCATAAAGTCTTGAAAACCTCGCGCGCGGCGGCGATGGTGGCGTCGATGTCGGCGTCAGTGTGCGCGGCCGAAACGAAGCCGGCTTCGAATGCCGAGGGCGCGAGGTAGATGCCGTGGTCGAGCATAGCGTGGAAGAAGCGGTTGAATTTCTCCTTGTCGCACTGCATGACCTCGGCAAAGCTCGCCGGCGGCCGGGCGGCGAAGTAGAGCCCGAACATGCCGCCGACCGAGTCGGCGCAGAAGGTGACGTTCGCTGCCTGCGCGGCGGCGGTCAGGCCCTTCACCAGTTTTTCGGTGCGGGCAGTGAGCGACGCGTAGAAACCGGGTTCGGAAATCGCGGCGAGCGTCGCCAGGCCGGCTGCCACCGCGACCGGGTTGCCCGACAGCGTGCCGGCCTGATACACCGGCCCGACGGGCGCCAGCGCATCCATCACGTCGGCGCGGCCGCCGAAGGCGCCGACCGGCATGCCGCCGCCGATCACCTTGCCGAGTGTGGTCAGGTCGGGCTTGATGCCGAGCAGTTTCTGCGCGCAGCCGAGGTCGACGCGGAAGCCGGTCATCACCTCGTCGAAGATGAGTAGCGCGCCATGCCGGTCGCAGAGCCGGCGCATCGCCGCCATGAATTCTGCGGTCGGTTTGACCAGGTTCATGTTGCCGGCGAAGGGCTCGACGATGATGCAGGCGATCTCGCTGCCGATCTCCGCGAAAGTGCGCTCGAGCCCGGCGACGTCGTTGTAGTCGAGCACGAGGGTCTGCGCCGCGACTTCGGGCGGCACCCCGGCCGAGGTGGGATTGCCGAAGGTGAGCGCGCCGGAGCCGGCCTTGACCAGCAGGAAGTCGGCGTGGCCGTGGTAGCAGCCCTCGAACTTGATGAACTTGCTGCGCCCCGTAAATCCTCTGGCTAGGCGGATCGCGCTCATCGTCGCCTCGGTTCCGGACGAAACCAGGCGCACCTTCTCGATGCTTGGCACGAGCTCGATGATGCGTTTTGCGATGGTGAGCTCGGCTTCGCTGGGCGCACCGAACGACAGGCCGTTGGCGGCGGCGTCCTGCACCGCCTTCACCGTGCCGGGATGAGCGTGGCCGAGGATGGCCGGGCCCCACGAGCCGACGTAGTCGATGTATTCGCGGCCGTCGGCGTCCCACACGCGCGAGCCTTTCGCGCGGCTGAAGAACACCGGGGTGCCGCCGACGCTGCGGAAGGCGCGCACCGGCGAATTCACGCCGCCGGGGATGACTTTCTGCGATTGTTCGAAGAGTTCCTGGTTACGGGTCATTGTTCCGATTCCACTTCAAAGAGTTGATTCAAGTCGTGCGCGGCGGCACGGATGTCGGGGGCGTCGAACAGCGCCGACAGCACGGCGAGGCAGTCGGCGCCAGCGTCGAGCAGTTGTGGCGCATTGGCGAGCGTGATGCCGCCGATGGCGACCAGCGGCACGTGGATGTGCGGTGCGGCCTCGCGCAGCAGATCGAGGCTGGCGCGCGGCGCGGCCGGCTTGGTGGGCGACGGAAAGAAGCTGCCGAAAGCAACGTAATCCGCGCCTGCGGCCTGAGCCGCCTGCGCGAGCTCGAGGCTCTGGTAGCACGAGGCGCCGATGAACTTGTTTTTGCCAAGGATGATGCGCGCCTCGCGCAGGCTGCCGTCGTCACGCCCCAGGTGCACGCCGTCAGCATCGGCAAGATCGGCCAGCCGCAGGTCGTCGTTGACGATCAGCGGCGCGCCGAACTTCCGGCACAGCGCCACAAGTTCGCTCGCCTGTTCGTGGCGGCGCGCCACGTCACCCGACTTGTCGCGGTACTGCACCGCGGCCACGCCGCCCGCCAGCGCCGCCTCGACCTGCGCCAGCAGACGTTCGGTGTCCGCGATTTCGGGGGTGATGGCGTACACGCCGCCCGGAAATTCAAGCATGGCGACGATCAGGCATTGCCTTCCGCCTGCCCGTCCTGCGCCCAGAAGAAGCGCTCGGGGATGTATTGGCCCATGCCGGGACGGAACGCGGCCTTCAAGGTTTCGTAGGTGAAGTTCTGCGCGTCGCGCACTGCCTGCGGCACGTCCTGGCCGTAGGCCAGGGTGGCGGCGATGGCCGAGGCGAGCGTGCAGCCGGACCCGTGATAGCTGCCGGGCAGGCGGTCCCAGGCGTCGGTCTGCACGTGGCCGTTGGCGTCGTACAGGCTGTTCAATACGCGCGGCGTGGCCTCGTGGGTGCCGGTGATGAGCACGTATTCGCAGCCGAGGTCGGTCAGGTGCCTGGCGCAGGCGGCGAGATCCAGGTCGTCCTCGTCCGATTCGAACAGTGCCAGCCGCCGGGCCTCGTGGCTGTTGGGGGTGAGGATGCTGGTCTGTGGGATCAGCAGGTCGCGCATGGCGGCGATCATGTCGTCGGTGGCGAGTTCGTCGCCGCGCCCCGACGCCAGCACCGGGTCGAGGATGACCGGAATGTCCGGGTAGTCGGCGAGGATTTCGGCGATGACCGCGATCGATTCGGGGCTGCCCAGCATGCCGAGCTTGAACGCCGCCACCGGCACGTCTTCCAGCAGCATGCGCGCCTGATCGGCCACCCATTCGGAATCGATCACCAGGATCTCGTCGACGCCGGCGGTGTCCTGCACCGTGATGGCGGTGATCACCGACAGCGGGTGGCAGCCCATACTGGCCAGCGTCAGCAGGTCGGCCTGGATGCCCGCGCCGCCGGTCGGGTCGGACGCAGCAAAGCTGAGCACCAGCGGCGGCGTAGGCTTGGGGGAGAAGATAGGCGGCATGGCGTCACTGCTTTAAAATCAACGTCCAATTTTAGCCGATTCCCCCCGTCCCCATGCCTGACAACGCTGAATACAAAAGCTGGATGTGCCTGATCTGCGGTTACATCTACCACGAGGAAACCGGTGCGCCCGACGATGGCATTCCACCCGGCACGCGCTGGGAAGATGTCCCGATCAACTGGACCTGTCCCGATTGCGGCGCGCGCAAGGACGATTTCGAGATGGTGGCGTTTTAGGGCATTTTGTTGATTTCGTTCAAGAAAAGGCCGGGCCGGGACGTTATTGCAGGGGAAGTGGATGGGTTGCGAAAACGCGCGTCCGTATCATGAGGCAGTCATGCCTCATGGTGGGATGATGAGACGACGTTGAAAAATAACATTTAATTCAGGAGACGATAATGATTATTCGGTGGATTACAGCGTGGGTCCTGCTTGTTTTCTCGGCAAGCGTATGGGCGATTTCCCCTTATATCCAGGGGGATTCGGTGAAGGGCGGCAACGTGCAGGCGGCGGCAACGGCGGTCGAATCCAAGCTCAAGAGCGGCGGTTTCAAGGTGATCGGCAAATATTTCCCCAAAACCCTGGCGGGCTATGGGGTGGTCATTGCCACGGACGATGCCATGCTCGACGAGGTGGGCTCGGTGGGCGGCAATGCCATCCTGGGTGCGGCGATTCGCGTGGGCGTGAAGGCGGACGGCAGTGTGGCGTACACCAACCCCGACTACTGGTATCGCGCCTATTTCCGCAAGGGTTTTGCCAAGAAGGAGGACGCGGTCAAGGCCCTGCAAACGCGCCTGCAGGATGCGCTGGGGGCTGGCAAGGGTTTGGGCGGTGAGGAATCCGCCGGCAGCCTGAGCAACTACCGCTACATGATCGGCATGGAGCGCCTGGATTCGTACAAGAACAAACTGGCCGAATACGGCAGCTTTGCCGAGGCGGTGAAGACCGTGCGCGAGAATCTGGCCAAGGGCACGGGCAAGACGACCAAGGTCTACGAGGTCGTGATGCCGGATCGCAAGCTGGCCGTATTCGGCGTTGCGATGAACGACGGCGAGAACAGCGACGGCGACTGGATCAAGAAAATCGACATGCAGAACAGTATCGCCGGCCTGCCCTACGAGATTTACGTGGTCGACAAGGAGGTGGAGTCACCGCATGGCCGCTTCCGCATCGCCCTGGCGTTCCCGGATGTGGGGATGGGGCAATTCATGCGGATATCCTCCCTGCCGAGTGCCATCCTCGAAACCATGAGTGCGGTGGCCGGGGTGGAGAAAAAGTCCAGCGGGGAGTCCTGGCAGCAGTAAAGATTCGGTTCCATGGCAAACAAAAAGGGCGTTGCGCAGCAACGCCCTTTTTGTTTGCTGCCTGTCCCCGGTGGCGTTCAGGCACTAAAGAAGCCCGAACCGGTGCCGTAATGTTTACCACACAGGGGGGTGGCACGTGCCGCTTACCCGACGACCCTGCCGGAGAAACGTGTGGATAACGAAGCATTGAAAGGCGTCAAGGTGATGGTCATCGATGACAGCAACACCATACGCCGCAGCGCGGAAATCTTTCTGAACCAGGCGGGCTGCGAGGTCATCCTGGCGCAGGACGGCTTCGACGCGCTGGCCAAGATCACCGACCACGAACCGGACGTGGTGTTTGTCGACATCATGATGCCGCGGCTCGACGGCTACCAGACCTGTTCATTGATCAAGCGCAATGCCAAGTATCGCACCACGCCGGTCATCATGCTGTCGTCCAAGGACGGGCTGTTTGATCGTGCGCGTGGCCGCATGGTGGGATCGGACGAATACCTGACCAAGCCGTTTACCAAGGACACGCTGCTGACGGCGGTGCGCGAACACGCGTGCGCGGGCGCATAACTGTTTACCCAAGGAGAATAAATTATGGCGATCAGCCGAATCCTGGTTGTGGATGATTCCCCCACCGAGCGCTTTTTCCTATCCGAGCTGCTGGTCAAGAACGGCTATCTGGTCAGCATGGCCGAAAGCGGCGAGGAAGCCGTTGCACAGGCCAAACAGACCCTGCCAGACCTGATCGTCATGGACGTCGTGATGCCCGGCATGAACGGCTATCAGGCGACTCGCATGATCACCAAGGAAGAAGCGACCAAGCATATCCCGGTCATCATGTGCACCACCAAGGGCCAGGAAACCGACAAGGTGTGGGGCATGCGCCAGGGTGCGAAAGCCTACCTGGTCAAGCCCGTGAAGCCGGAAGATCTGCTGTCGCAAATCAAGGCGCTGGGCTGAGCACACCGTCATGGCCAAGAAATTCAATCTGCGCGAATTTCAGACCACGCTTTCGCAGCAGTTGCAGGCGGCGGCCAGCCGCGACAATTCCGGCTCCCGGCTGGGTTTCCGCGTGGGCGACGTGAACTGGTTGGTGAGTCTGTCCGACACCGAAGAAGTGATCCCGGTACCGCCCATCGTCAAGGTGCCTGGCGCGCGCCGATGGTTTCGCGGCGTCGCCAACATCCGCGGGAACCTGTTTGCGGTGAGCGATTTTTCCGATTTCATGGGACAGGGCGTGACCCCCGACCATGCCGACTGCCGCCTGCTGATTCCGCATCATGATTTCGGCGTCAACGCGGCTCTGCTGGTGCGCAGCACCCTGGGCCTGAAAAACATCAACCGTTACCAGTTGCGCAACGCGCACGCGGCGTATCCCTGGATCGCACGCCAGTATGCGGACGAGGCCGGTGCAGGCTGGTGCGACATGGACTTCGGGCAATTGCTCGGGAATGCCGAGTTTCTCAAGGTCGAAGCGCAGATCGGCAATTGATTGATCATTAAAACCGGGCGCACTGGCGCCGATGAGGAAGGACTGGAGCGATGAACATGGCAATCACGATGAATGGCCTGAAAGGGCTGGCGGGCCGCATGACGGGAAAGGTCACGGGTAAGGGTGGGGGCGAACACACCACACTGATCATGCAGACCGTGCGCAAACTGGCGGACAAGGAGCCCGGCAAGGCGCCCCTGATCGGCAGTCTGCCCGTCGAGAAGCAATATCTCTATACCGGCGGCACCCTGATCGTTTCCTTGCTCCTGGCAGCCGGATTCACCATCTACAGTTCGATCCAGATCAACAACCGTACCGGTTACGAAACGCGAGCGGGCGAACTGAAGGTGCTGTCGCAGCGCCTGCCGTTGACCGCCCAGCAGTCTGTTCTGGGTAATGCCGCAGCCTTCAAGAAGCTGGCCGAGGGCAAGACCTCCTTCGAGACCACCCTGAGAGGCCTGGTCGAGGGCGACGACGACGTCCCGGCGTCCGGTGGCGCAGCACGCGACACCTTGGACAAGATCGACGCCCAGTGGAAAAAGATGAATCCCCAGGTGGCGCAGATCCTGTCGCAGCAGAAGAACCTGGTGGCGATGAGCGTGAACATCAAACGCATCAATGAGCTGAGCGTCGACTTGCAGAAAGTAGCCGAGCGGCTCGCCGGCCAGCTGGCCGATTCCGGCGCCGGCGTACGCGAAGTGTCGCGCGCCGATCACTTGGTCATGCTGAGCCAACGCCTGCCGAAGAACGCCAACCTGCTGCTGTCGTCCGACCTCATCAATCCGGCTGTTGTGAGTCAGCTGGAAAAGGACACGACTTCGTTCCGCGACACGGTGCAGGCATTGATGACAGGCGGAGCCAGCCGCAACGAAAACAGCATGGCGACGCTGGAAGATCTCGGCAGCAACATGGGTGACATGGTCGAGGTGGTGGGCGCGGTGTTGGCCAACACGCAGCCGCTGCTGCAAGCCAAGGTCTCGGCCAAGCACCTGTTCACCGGCAGCGACACGCTGTTGCAGAATACCGACCGGCTATCGAAGGACTATCAGTCCATCGGCGGTGTCGGCTATCTGCTGGCCGCCCTGTTCGGCCTGCTGGCGATCGGCTCGCTGGTGATGCTGGGACTGGTCAACATCAACGAGACCAAGTCGCGGGCGCGCAAGAGCGAAGAGGAAAACGGCCGTAACCAGGAAGCGATTCTGCGTCTGATGGACGAACTGGGCGAGCTGGCAGAGGGCAACCTCACCATCAACGCCAGCGTGACCGAGGACATCACCGGCGCGGTGGCCGACTCGATCAACTACACGGTGGAGGAATTGCGTACGCTGGTGCGCGGGATCAACAATGCCGCGCAGCAGATGGATCAGGCCGCCAGCCAGGCGAGCCAGGTGTCCGATTCGCTGCAACAGGCAGCGCACCGCCAGACCGTGGAAATCGAGGGAACCTCGGCTGCGGTGGTGAGTCTGGCGCAGTCGGTGCAGCAGGTGTCGGGCAACGCCGCCGAATCCGCCCGCGTGGCCGAACAATCGCTGGCCGCTGCCGAGAAGGGCCAGCAGGCGGTGGCTAACGCCATTGCCAGCATGAACGGCCTGCGCGAACAGATCCAGGAAACTTCGAAGCGAATCAAGCGCCTCGGTGAGTCCTCGCAGGAGATCGGTGAAATCGTCGAACTGATTTCCGACATTACCGAACAGACCAACGTGCTGGCGCTCAACGCCGCCATCCAGGCCGCGTCCGCGGGCGAGGCCGGTCGCGGCTTCTCGGTGGTTGCGGAAGAAGTGCAGCGGCTGGCGGAACGCTCTGCCGATGCGACCAAGCAGATCGCCGCGATCGTGAAGACCATTCAGTCGGATACCCACGATACCGTGGCGGCGATGGAGGTCTCGACCCAGGGCGTGGTCGAAGGCGCCAAGCTGTCCGATGCGGCAGGCCAGACGCTGGCCGAGATCGGCGACGTGTCGAAGAAGCTGGCCGGACTGATCGCCGACATCTCCTCGGCCACCCAGAGCCAGGCGGAATCGACCGCAAAGGTGGCCGAAACCATGCAGGACATCAAGTCCATTTCGGCCCAGACCAGCAGCGGTACGCAGCAGACCGCCGACTCGATCGGCGGCATGAAGCAGCTGGCGCAGGATCTCAAGAACTCGGTTGCAGGCTTCAAGCTCGCCTGATCGGGACTGACCACAACGCAAAGCGGTCAGCCGACCCAGACCAGGCACACAACGTCAGGAACACACATCATGAGCGCCTTACTCGATTACGATACCGGCCCGTTGAACTGGGTGCGCGGGGATATCGATGCCGCCCTGCAAGCCGCCCTCGGGCGCGTGCAGGCCTACGGCGTGGACGCCGATCTCACCAATGCCCTGCGCCTGGCAGCCGACGATGCGCACCAGGTGACCGGCGCGCTCCGCATGGTCGGCCTCGAAGGGGCGGCCACGCTGGCAGGCGCACTCGAGTCCACCCTGGGCGACGTCAATGAAAATCGCATGCTGGCGAACGACGAAGTGTTGCGCGCCCTGCGCAATGCCATCGAAGGCCTGCAGCGCTGGGTCAAGGACCTGGCCGACGGCCGCGGCAGCGGCGAGCTGGCGCTGTTTCCCCTCTACAAGCGGCTGCGCGAACTGCAAGGTGCGGAGCGGGTGTTCGAAGGCGAACTGTTTTTCCCCGACCTGCGCACGCGGGCGCAGGGCAAGGCGGCTAACGATGCGATGACGCAGGAGGCACTGGCGGCTGAGGTCAAGACCGCGCGCGGCCTGTTCCAGCGTGGCCTGTTGGCTTTCCTGCGCAATATCGAGGCAGAGCAGGGGCTGAAGCGGATGCGCGATGCGCTGGCCGCAATCGAACGCATTGCGCCCTCACAGGCCTCGCAAACCTTC
The DNA here is from genome assembly GCA_016195805.1 of Hydrogenophilales bacterium. Taxonomy (GTDB): domain Bacteria; phylum Pseudomonadota; class Gammaproteobacteria; order Burkholderiales; family Thiobacillaceae; genus Thiobacillus. The sequence goes on along the minus strand of JACPYT010000018.1, from coordinate 135,909 downwards.
TGGTGGGCGTGCGTCGGTTTTGTCGACAGCCTGATCGCGCGCGGCGTCGAAGCCGATTTTCACGTCAAGCAACTGCTGGCTCGCGTCGACCTGCAGATGCGCCGTCTGATGGAGGGCTCGCCGCAAGTTGCCGAGCGCCTGTTGCGCGATGCCCTGTTCTTCGTGGCGAAAAGCCAGACGCTGGACGGGCGCGCCGCCGAAGTCCGCGCGACCTTCGGCCTCGATCGCTATCTCCCCGGCCGCGGCATGCTCGACCCCGAAGCACTGGCCCGCATGCGCCCGGTGCTGGATGCCTTGCAGGCGAACCTCAAGGCGGCGCGCGATAGCTGGCACGCCTACGTGGAGGGCGATACCGCCCAGCTACCGCAATTCCAGGCTCACCTCGAACGCATGCTGCCGCAGGCGCAGATGCTGGAAACCAGCAAGTTGAAGCCCTTGCTGGACGAACTGGCGGCTGCGGCCGCTGCGACGGCAGGTCGCGAAGGCGATGCGCGCGAACAGATGGATCTGGAAGTCGCGTCCACCTTGCTGTTCATGCAGAATGCCGTCGACCAGGAAGATGTCCTGCACAGCGACTTCTCCGCCCGCGCGGAAAGCCAGCAGGCGCGCCTGCGTGCGCTGATCGAAGGCCGCGAAATGCCGGCCAATGTCGTGGATTCCAGCAACCAGCGCGAAGCGGAACGCGACATGCTGGTGCATATGGCGCAGGAAGTCGGCCAGAACCTGAAACAGATGGAAGAGGCGCTGGATGCCTTCTTCCGTGATGCCGATGAGCGCGAGGCGCTGGCCGGCTTGCCTGCGCTGGCGCAGCAGGCGCAGGGTGCGCTGACCATGCTGGAGTTGCCCGATGCCGCGAGCCTGTTGGGCGCAGCGGCCGCCACCGTGCAATCGTTTGCCAGCGAGGGCCACCCCGACGAGGCAACCCAGCAGCGTCTGGCCGATGCCTTCTCCAGCCTGGGTCTGTATATCGAATCCTATTGTGCCGGCCGTGCCGACGCCGTCAGGATTCTGCGTCCCGTGCTGATCGAGTTCGGCGTGATCGATGCCGACAGCGTTGACGAAAGCGCGTTCGAGGACACCGTTGAATCGGGCTTGCCCACCCGCAAGGCTGAGGTACAGGAAAATTATCTGGCGTGGCGCGATCAATCCGACGACGCCACAAAAAAAAAATTCCTTGAAGTCCTGACCGAACTCAGCCGCGACGCCGAACTGATCGACGACGCCACGCTGAAACAGCAGACTCGCGCTGCGCTCGATGCCTGCCAGGATGCGGTCGCTGCGCCGCTGGCGCTGGATGCCGACATCGCCGCCCTGACCGGTCTGGCCTTGCCCGAACGGGCTGTACTCGACATTCCGCCGACGATCGAAACGGTGGCCGAACCGGCTGCCGAGGCAGCCACGCCGGTTTTCGCCGAAGGGGCGATCGGGGAAATGGCAGCAAGCGAGTTGCTCGAGGTGCAAGCCGACGATGTGGCGGTGCCCGCATACACTGCGGCCACCGAGCCGGAAACCGGAACAAGCCCGGCTGGCGACCACGTGCCAGCCGAAGACATGCTGCTGGTTGCGGTTCCCGAAGAATCCGAGGCGGAATTGCTGGAAATCTTCCTGGAGGAAGCCAACGAGGTGTTGGCGACCCTGGGCGAAGCCTGCGATGCCTGCCAGAGCAACCCCGACGACCAGGCTTCCCTGACGGTCATCCGCCGTGGCTTCCACACGCTGAAGGGTAGCGGGCGCATGGTGGGTCTGAACGAACTGGGCGAAACCGCGTGGCGGCATGAGCAGTTGATGAACGGCTGGCTGGCCGAGAAAAAGCCGGCCAGCGGCGATCTGTTGCGTCTGGTCGGGCGTGCCCGGGGGGTGTTCCAGGATTGGGTGAACGCGCTGCAGGCCAATCGGTCCGCGAGTCTGCCGGTTCCCGCCCTGCTGGCGGCGGTCGATCGTGTAGCACAGGGACAACCGCTGGATGTGTCGCCGGTCCCGGCTGCTGCCCCGGTCGAGCATGTTGCCGAAGCACCGGCTGCGAATGCGCCGGACTGGTCTGAAACGGTTGCAGAAGCCGGGACGGCAGTGGAAACCGGCGTGGCAACCGTGCCGGAAGTCGAGCCGGTGGCCGCATTCGACGTGGACGTTGCGGCCGATGCCGAAGCGGAAAGCGATTGGCTGGCCTTGTCGGAGACCGAACCGGTTGTCGAGCATGGGGACGTGTTCGCCGCACCGGAAAATGATGCGATGGATGCTGCCGAGGCCGTCGCCGCTGAAACCTTGGTCGAGTTGGCCGAGTATGCAGGCAGCGAAGTGCATGCCGATGCGGCATCGATCATGGCGGACGGCGCTCAGCCTGAAGCCGAAATGGTCCGTGCTGAACTGCCTGTGCTGAATGTCGGCGCGATCATCGAATATGCGGCGCCCATGGCGTCGTCCGGCATCGAGTCGGCCGCCCTGGAAGACGCCGATATGCTGTACGCGGAAATGCATGCGGCATCGACTGTTCCGCAAGAGGACGCCGATCCGCTCGCGACTGAGGCGTATGTGGAGTCGTTTGTGCCGGACGAGATCTGCATCGGACCGGTTTGTCTCTCCACCGGTCTCTACGAAATTTTCATAACCGAAGCGCATCAGCGTTTGGCTGTATTGAGCGAAGAGGCCGAACGCCACGCCGAGATTGCGAACAGCGCAGTCAGCGAGCATGCGCGCCGTGCGATTCATACCCTGGGCGGGATTGCAGGCACTGCCTGCATCACCGCATTGTCCGAGTTGTCGCACGCCCTCGAGCAGTATTGGAACCGCTTCGTGCATACCCCGATGCCGGCTTCGCATCTGTCGCTGGTTCAGGACACCATCGCGCGCCTGCACGACATGATTGCAGGCATAGAAAGCGGGAATCTGCCCGAGGGCGCGGCCGACCTGATCGCGACGCTGGGCGAACTCGAGGATGAGCAGGCCCCGCTGGCGGTCGAACCGGAACCTGCGACGGTGAGCGACGCGCCGGATGAACTTGCCATGTCCGCTGCCGAAGTGCAGGAAGAGCTACCTTCTCCGGAAGAAATTCCTGCCGAGGCAGTCAGCGCCACCGAACCGGCCGAAGTCGGTCAGCCCGCTGCTGTACCCGGCCTGCCGGATATCAGCACACTGGTCCCCGACATCAAGCACGCCACGCCGGCGCCGGTATTCGAGCGGCGCGAAGTGGCCGATGAAATCGACCCGCAGCTGCTGCCGATCTTCCTCGAGGAAGCCGACACGCTGGTGCCCGATACCAGCGCGCAGCTGCGCGCCTGGAGGGATGCGCCCGCCAGCGCGGGACCGCGCGATGCGTTGCGCCGCAACCTGCATACCATCAAGGGCAGCGCGCGCATGGTCGGCGCGATGCGCCTGGGCGAACTGACGCACGTAATGGAATCGCGCGTGATTGCCGTGATCGAAGGCCATCTGAGCACCGGCGCGGACGTCTTCGATACGCTGGAAGCACAACTCGATCGCCTGGCCGATGCCGTGGAACGCCTGAAGCAGGGCGACCTGGCGCCGGTGATCGAAGATGCAGCGACGCCGCTGCAAGCACCGGTCGAACCGGTGCTGGGGCATGCCGAGTCCGCGACTGCGGTGACCGCCATGACGGCCGATCCGCTCGCGCCCGCGACACCGGTCACGCGTGACAGCAACGCCCTGACCCTGCGGGTACGTGCCGACTGGATCGACCGCATGGTCAACCAAGCCGGCGAAGTGGCGATCGCGCGTTCGCGTATCGAGAGCGAAGTATTCGCGTTCAAGCGTCACGTCAACGAACTGTCGGAAGCGCTGGTGCGCCTGCGCGGCCACATCCGCGAGGTCGAAATCCAGGCCGAGTCGCAGATGCAGGCGACCTTCCAGACGCAGGGCGCGGCCGAGGAATTCGATCCGCTTGAGTTCGACCGTTTCACCCGCTTCCAGGAAGTGACCCGTTTCCTCGCCGAAAGCGTGAACGACATTTCCACGGTGCAGCACATTCTGCTGGCCCGTCTGGGCGAAGCCGATGCCGCGCTGATCCAGCAGACACGGCTGAACCGCGAACTGCAGCAGGATCTGCTGCGGGTGCGCATGGTGCCGCTGTATTCGGTGGCCGAGCGCCTGTATCGCACCGTGCGGCAGACCGCGCGCGACGTGAACAAGCGCGCACAACTGGACATCCAGGGCGGCGACCTCGAAATCGACCGCTCGGTGCTGGAAAAGGTGACCGCGCCGCTGGAGCACCTGCTGCGCAACGCGCTGGCTCACGGGGTTGAAGATCCCGAAGTACGTCGCGCCAAGGGCAAGGCGGAATTCGGCGAGATCGTGCTGTCGGCGCGCCAGACCGGAAACGAAATGCTGCTGACCGTGAAGGACGACGGCGCCGGTCTCAACTACGTGCGCATCCGCGAAAAGGCGGAGGCCAACGGTCTGCTGCTGCCGGGTGTCGAGCCGACCGAGACCCTGCTGGCGCAGATGATCTTCGCCGCCGGCTTCTCCACTGCCGAGGCGGTGACCGAGGTGGCCGGGCGCGGGGTCGGCATGGACGTGGTCAAGAGCGAAATCTCCGCGCTGGGCGGCCGTATCGACATCGTCTCCGTACCGGGCGCCGGTACCACCTTCAACATCTATCTGCCGCTCACCCTGGCGATGACCCAGGCGGTGATGATCCAGGCCGCCAAGCACGATTACGCGCTGCCGGCCCCGCTGGTGCAGCAGGTGCTGGAACTGAAGCCGCATGAACTGGAACAGGCGATGGCGGCCGGCGAGTTGACGTGGCGCGGTGCGCGCTATCCGTTCTCCTATCTGCCGCATCTGCTGGGCGACACCGAGGCGGTGCACGAGGTGCAGCGCTACAACCCGGTGGTGCTGCTGCAGAGCGGTTCCAGTCAGGCGGCCGTGCTGCTCGACGTGATCGAGGGTACGCGCGAAATCGTGGTCAAGAACATCGGTCCGCAGATGGCGCGCATTACCGGTGTCTCGGGTGCCACGGTGCGCGGCGACGGGCGGGTGATCCTGATCCTCAACCCGGTGCCGCTGGCGCTGCGCTGGGCCAGCCTGCCGCGTTCCACAGTGGAACGCACGGCGCCCGCCGAGGCCGTTGAAGTCAGCGCCGCGCTGCAGCCGCCGCTGGTGCTGGTGGTCGACGATTCGCTCACCGTTCGCAAGATCACCACCCGCCTGCTCACCCGCGAAGGCTTCCGCGTCGACAGCGCGAAGGATGGCGTCGATGCACTGGAAAGGATGCACGACCTGATTCCGGACGTGGTGCTGCTCGACGTCGAGATGCCGCGCATGGACGGTTTCGAGCTGGCGCGCGTGATGCGCAGCGACGCGCGCCTGAAGTCGGTGCCGATCATCATGATTACCTCGCGCACGGCGGACAAGCACCGCAACCACGCGCTGGAAATCGGCGTCAACGTGTACCTGGGCAAGCCTTATCAGGAGCAGCAGTTGCTCGACTCGATTGCTGAGCAACTGGGCCAGGAAGCGGCCGTTCCGGCGTAATCGCTTGCTGGGCGAAAAAGACGGGCGTCGAACGCCCGTTTTTTTCGTCCAATGGAATGGCGGCTAGAGTTTCAGGTCGGTGAGGTCTCCGCCGGCCAGGGCGTTGAGCCGTGCGTCGCCCTGTGCCGGATCGCGGTGATAGGTTGCCGTCAGGTGGCGCGCAGCGTCCAGCCAGTGGGCTTCGGCCGCCTTCACCAGAGCAGCCAGTTTGGCGCTATCGCCGCTGCCGAGCCAGGCTTCGTACGCCTGCGGCAGCGCCGGGAACAAGGCGCGGCGCAGCCCCGAAAGATTCGCCAGATAAAAGTGCAGCGAGCCGGTTGCCTCGCGTTCGAGCAGCGTCGGCAGCGTTACCAGACAGTCGGCCAGATGGTCGCGCACCGCGCGTGCCAGCAGTTCGGCGTGGCGGGAGCTGAGGTGGCCGAGCATCGCATTCCAGTCTGCACCCAGCAGCGATTCTGCGCGTGCCTCGCCGATCTCGTGGAGGATCATCGCCTCGCTCTCGGCCTCGGCCATGCGATCGAGCCCACGCTCGATGTCGTGCTCGAAATCGTAGTGGGCGAACGCGCGACCCAGCGCGGTATCCTTTTCCTTCCACTGCCATTCTTCGTACTTGTTCCACAGCAGGCGGCGCACTGCGTCCATGCGCAGGAAGATGGCGCCGTCGCGCATGGCGGCAGGCGGCGCGATCAAGTCGCGCGCATATTCGCAGCCGGCGACCAGCACCTGCACGCCGTCGCGCACCTCGGCGCGCTTGAGTTCGGCCAGCACGAAATGCGGCTTGCGGAAATGCCCGAGCCCGCTGCTGTAGACCAGCCCTTGCGGGATCAGCGCGCGGTTGATGTCGTCGGCCTCGAACGGGTCGATGCCGGTTTCGCTCAACGGCAGCGGTGCGAAATCCTCTTCCTCGACCGCATCCCACAGGCTCTCGCGCGCGTTCAGCCAGTCGCCGAGTTCGTCCTTGGGCAGTCGCGCGCCGTAGGGAATTTCCATTTCCCAGCGGTAGTACTCGCGCATTTCCAGCAGGAAGGTGCACATCGTCATGTCGCGCGCGTGGCGGGCGTCGGCGATGGTGCAATTCTTCTGCACGGTGTCGATGAGGGCAGACAGTTCAAGCATGGCGCACTCCGGAAGACCGCTTTATTTAGAGTGTACAAATAAAAACAGCCCGTGTAACCGGGCTGTTTTCAGGGGTATTGCGCTTAGTGACGCCTTATCAACTGAGGAAGTCCTGAACAAGTCGTCACCCCGGCGTCCGCCGGAATGACAAATTCGCCGATCCGCGCTGCATAGCCAATCGACTAAGCCGCTAAAACGGCAAGTCGCTGGTTAATGCCGGCGCTTGGCGCCGAAATAGTTGAGGTCGGCGCGCGAGCGGCGCGATAGTTCGAAGCGCGCGGCCTCGGCACCGCTGAACTGCCCCGCGATCTGGCCATACACCTCGCTGGCCCAGGCTTTGTCGTTGAGCGCGTCGGCGATGCCCTCGGCCCAGCGCAGCTTGTCGGCCGGCTTGTTGAGGTGGGCCCCGCATTGGGCATACCATTTTTTCAGCGTCGCGGCCGGCAGGGCAAAGCCCTTCAGGCGATCGATGAACTGGATGCAGGCGTCGCCATTCGGGCAGGCTGCCGCGGCCGCCGCGTAGAGCTCGTCCGCCCGGGCGCTGTTGCCCATGGCGGCATACAGGTGGCCGATGTGGGTCAGCGCAAAATGATCCCTGGCCTGGGCGCGCGCTGCCTCAAGCAGGCGGCCGGCTTCGGTTGCGTCTTGCGTTGCGGCGAAGCTCGCTTCGGCGAGTTTGGCGAGATCGTACACTGTGGCGTTGGCATCTGCCGCCAGCGCAGCTTCGCGCGCGGCGAGGTAGGCGCGCGCCTTGGCGACGCCCAGTTCGCGGTGGTGCAGGTGGGCGGCGGTGACCACCAGATCCTTGAATGCGATGAAGTCGGTGGCGTTTTCGGCCGCGCGGTCGAGCAGGCGCGAGAGCCAGTCGGTGTCGTCCAAGTTCTTGTCCACGGCCAGCAGGATTGGCTTGTAGCGCGAGAACTGGTAGCCGGTGCCGTCGAGCAGGGTTTCGGCCGCCGCGATCAGCTTGGCGGAATAGAAGGGGTCTTCCAGTTCCACGCGGACGCGCTCGGCCAGCGCGAGGAACTGCTTGACGCTGGTAGCGTCCTTTTCGAGTTGCTGGAATTCCAGATAACGCGCATGGTTGGCCTGGCGCTTTTCCAGCTTGGCTTTCACCCGCGCCAGCCGTTCGGCGTCGTCGGCCAGATGGGCTTCCACGGCGGCCACCAGCTTTTGCATTTCGTCCAGTCCGGCCACGGCATCCTCGGCCTTGTCGAGCAAGGCCGCGGCGCCCGGCTTGTCGCCCACACCGGCCAGGCCGGCGGCGAGTTCGATGTAGTCGCCGGTCGCGGTCGCCAGGTCGCCTGCCTTTTTCAGGGCGGATTGCATGAAGGCGGCATCGCCCGCCTGCCTGGCCGATTCGATCAGCGTCTTCGCGGCGGTGAAATCGGTGGCGCCCGCCAAGGCGCGCTCATACAGCGCCTTGGCGCGTGCCGGGTCGCCCAGCGTCTTGGTGACTTCGCTCGCCAGGGACAGCAGGTCGGGCACGCTGGAAAGCTTCTCGCCGGCCTTGCTGAAAATCGCCGCGGCATAATCCTTGTCGAGCAGGTGCTCGGCCGAGGCCGCAGCCAGCTTGCTGTATTCGACCGCGCGCGAGATTTTCGCCTCGGCCTTTTCCAGCACTTTCTTGGCAAACGCGCTGTCGGCGATCACCGCCATCACGTTCTTCGCCAGATCGATCAGCGGGTCGAGGTTTCCGGTTTCCTTCAGCGCCTTCTCGTACGCGCCCACCGCCGCCGCCTTGTCGCCCAGCACCTTGAACTTGGCCTCGGCCAGCGCGATCTGCTCCTCGCCCGACATGCAGTAGTCCTCGGCGGTCTGCAGCAACTCCTCGGCGCGGTCCTGCTCGCCCAGTGCCTTGTAGACGATGGCGCAGGCTGCCAGGTCCTTGGTGAACTGGCAGTCGTCCGCCACGCGGTCCATCAGCTCCTTGGCGTAGGCCGCGTCGGCGGGTTCCTGCAGCGCTTCCAGCGCCAGCGCCGCGTAATCGGCGCCGCCGCTGCATTGGGCTTCTTTGGGGGTGAGGGTGTCGCGGGTGGCCATCGGGTGTTCTCCAGGGTAATAAAAAACTTAGCCGTGTGATTTTCCGCCTGCTGCGGGGGGCAGCCAAATAAGTAATGTCGATGGCGGTATTAGCCGTGGCATGTTGTCAGTGTGATACCACTTGCACTGAGCCTGTCCTGAGCTGGACGAAGGGGACAGTCAACAGTAGTGACGGATTACACTTAACTACTGACCTTTGGCCGGGGGTAGCCCGGCAGCTAGTTGCTCGGTTCCCTCGCTTGTCTCGCGCTGTCTTAATGGATGAACATGCCAAGGCATGCTCATCGAAGTAACCAAAAAAAGGCGACCCCGACAGCCCCGAAGCCCCGGAAATCGAACCTGCCGAACGGGCGGCGAAGAACTCGCCCCGCCTTGCTGTTTTTAATTTGGTTTTTTTGTAGGCGGGACTCAGACACCTTCGCCGCTGATCCGTCCGGCAGGTTCGATTTCCGGCGGGGCTGTGAGGGGAGGAAAGTCAAAACCAGGCAAACGATAACGGGATGGTTTGAATGCCTGTGTAACGTATTCAGCGTCGGGCTAAAAGAGCGCCTCGCAATAAGAAGTCAACCTGATTACAGCACGTAGCGCGCCAGATCCTCGCGGGCAGCCAGCGCAGCCAGCCGTGTGGTGACCGCCTCGGCATCGACCACGTGTTCGCCGGTGGTGCTGCCGGCGTCGAAGGAGATGTCCTCCAGCAGCTTTTCCATCACCGTGTGCAGGCGCCGCGCGCCGATGTTCTCGGTGCGCTCGTTCACTTCGAAGGCGATCTCGGCGATGCGGCGGATGCCGTCGTCGGTGAATTTCAGCGTCACGCCTTCGGTCGCCAGCAGGGCTTCGTACTGACGCGTGAGGCAGGCGTCGGTGGCGGTGAGGATGCGCTCGAAATCCTCCACCGAGAGCGCCTGCAGTTCGACGCGGATCGGCAGACGGCCCTGCAGTTCGGGGATGAGATCGGACGGCTTCGACAGGTGGAAGGCGCCGCTGGCGATGAACAGGATGTGGTCGGTCTTCACCATGCCGTACTTGGTCGACACCGTGGTGCCCTCGATCAGCGGCAGCAGGTCGCGCTGCACGCCCTGGCGCGAGACGTCGCTGCCGTGGGCGTCGCTGCGGGTGGCGATCTTGTCGATCTCGTCCAAAAATACAATCCCGTTCTGCTCGACGGCTTCGAGCGCTTGCTGCTTGGTGTCTTCGTCGTTGATCAGGCGTCCGGCCTCTTCCTCGGTCAAGAGCTTCATGGCTTCGCGCACCTTGAGCTTGCGGCTCTGGCGGCGGCTTTGCCCAAGGTTCTGGAACATGCCCTGCAGCTGCTGCGACAGATCTTCCATCCCCGGCGGGGTGAAGATTTCCATGCTGGGGTTGACCGCGGCGACCTCGATCTCGATTTCCTTGTCGTCGAGCTGGCCTTCTCGCAGCATCTTGCGGAAGCGCTGGCGCGCCGCGCCTTCCTCGCGCTGCGGCTCGGCCTCGCCGAAGCCGACGCTGCGCGGCGGCGGCAGCAACGCATCGAGGACGCGCTCCTCGGCAGCTTCCTCGGCGCGGAACTGCACTTTTTGCGTCGCCTGCGCACGCAGATCCTTGATCGCGGTTTCCATCAGGTCGCGGATGATGGTGTCGACGTCGCGGCCGACGTAGCCGACCTCGGTGAACTTGGTCGCCTCGATCTTGATGAAAGGCGCATTGGCGAGCCGCGCCAGGCGGCGCGCGATCTCAGTCTTGCCGACGCCGGTCGGGCCGATCATGAGGATGTTCTTCGGCGTGATCTCCTGGCGCAGCGGCTCGTCGACCTGCTGGCGCCGCCAGCGGTTGCGCAGGGCGACCGCGACGGCGCGCTTGGCGGCGGCCTGGCCGACGATGTGCTTGTCGAGTTCGTGGACGATTTCTTTGGGAGTCATTGGAGCGTGAGACGTTAGGCGTGAGGGGTGAGGCGTAAGCGGGTAGGCGGGCTGTTTCGCCTCACGCCTCACAGGGTTTCAATCACGTGGTTCTGGTTCGAATAGATGCAGATGTCTCCCGCAATGGTGAGGCTCTTCTTGACGATTTCAAGCGGGGGCAGGTCGGTATTTTCCAGCAGGGCGCGGGCAGCGGACTGGGCGAAGGCGCCGCCGGAGCCGATGGCGGCGATGCCGAGTTCGGGCTCCAGCACGTCGCCGTTGCCGGTGATGATGAGGGAATGCTCATGGTCGGCCACCGCCAGCATGGCTTCCAGCCGCCGCAGCATGCGGTCGGTGCGCCAGTCCTTGGCGAGCTCGACCGCGCTACGCAGCAGATGCCCCGAGTGTTTGTCGAGCTTGGCCTCGAAGCGCTCGAACAGGGTGAAGGCGTCGGCGGTGCCGCCGGCGAATCCGGCCAGCACCTTGTCCTGATACAGACGCCGTATCTTGCGCGCAGTGGATTTGATGACGATGTTGCCGAGGGTGACCTGGCCGTCGCCACCGAGGGCGACGTCGCTGCCCCGGCGGACGGAGAGGATGGTGGTGCCGCGATATTGTTCCATGAGCGGGTGGGTTCCTGAAAAAGGCGTTTGGCCGCTGAAAGCGCCACCGGACGGATTTGCCTGGTCCGGCTCGGCGTCCTGCGCCCTCGGCAAGCGCAGGTCAGTCCGGGTGGTGCGGGATGAGTTGCGCCAGCTGATCGATGCCCATGACGCGGAAAAGTTCATGGATGAGCGCGTTGTGGCCGCGCAGGGTGATGGCCTTGCCGCTGCCCAGACATTGCATCAGCACGCTGATGAACTGGCTGACGCTGCCGTAATCGACCCGGGTGACCTGGGTCAGGTCGACCAGCACGTCTTGATGGGTGGCGGCATAACTGCCGATCTGCTGCAGGGCGGCATCGTTGGCAGGGGTGATTTCGCCGGTCAGGCGCAGTGCGTCATCCACCGGCTCGGCGGGTTTGGCCTGTACCACTTCGGCCGCCTGCACGTCGCTCCAGGACGGGGGCGATACTTCGAAGCGAACGGCATAATCGACTGCCATGTCCTCGAAATTGTCCTGCTGGCCGAGCGTCTGGTAGAGCTCTAGCAGCAGCAACCAGTGCACCGCGCGACTGTGCATGGCGCGCGTGAGATCCTGCAGCAGGGCGATCAGTCGATCGACGCCGCTGACCCGCAGCTTGCGCTTGGCCTTGCGGGCGGCAGCAAGAATCTGGGCACATTCGTCCGCACCCGTTTCGTCGACCATCTCGATACGCGAGAAGTCGATCTGCACCACGGCCTTTTTGTCGGTGCCGGCGATGCCTTCGCGCAGGGTGGCCGTCGCTTTCCTGTCGAGCAGACTCGGCAATTCCAGACTGGCCGCCTCGGCTTGCTGGGGTTTTCCCGGGTTGCCGTTCCCCCCCATTTTTTGCCAGACGGGCGGCGAGGTCTCGAAACGCATCGCGTAATCGAGTGCCAGTTGTTCGAATTCCTTCTCGTTGCGCTGGATGCAGTACAGATCGAACAGCATGTGCCAGGCACGCCGATCGCCGGTGCCCAGCATATCCTTCAGCAGGCGCTCTGCCATGTCGGACTGACCGCTTGCATACAGGATGGCCGCTTCATCTACGGGCGATTGGGGTGCGCCGCTGGTTTCCTCCACCACGATGCCGCTGGCCCCCATATTCATGGTCAGCAGCGTTTCGGTGGGATGCGATTCGCTGGCAGGCGCGGAGACAGGCGCCTGCCTGGATGCCGGGGCGGGGGGCTTGTCCTTGCCTTTTTTGAAAAACGGAAGAGCCACAGAATATGCGTGCGCGGGTCACAGAGTCAGTAAGGATACTAGCGCTGTCGACCCGTCCCGGCAACCCGCATCAAACGGCCGGCGAGCAGTGCGGCCGCGGCGAGCGCCATGACAGTCGCGGGGCCGGCAGGCCAGTCGAACAGTGCAGACGCTGCCAGTCCCGTTGCGTAAGCCAGTGCGCCGAGCCCCCAGCCGACCAGCAATCCCGCACGGGGTGGGCGGTTGCGCACCGCCAGGGCAGGCAGAATCAGGCTGGCAAACACCAGGTACACGCCGACGAGCTGAACCGAGGCGGTGATGGCGAGCGCGAAGATCAGATAAAAGCCCATCCGTCCGAGGCGTTCGCCGCGCAGCCACCAGAAGCCGAGCAGTAGCGCGTAGATCGCTGCGATCTGCGTCAGCTGGGCCGGGTCCACCCAGAGGATTTGCCCGGCCAGCAGTTCATTCAGATGCTCGCCGCCGTGCGGGTCGCCCGACAACAGCAGCACGGCCAGGCTCGCCGCGACGGCGAAGGACGAGCCGATCAGCGCTTCCTGGATCTCGGGCCAGCGCGCTTCGCAGCGCGCCAGGAACGCGGCGCCCGCCAGCGCCGCCGCAGCGGCGGCCAGCTGGGTCTGCCAGCCCTGGGTCTGCCAGCCCAGGGTGTGGGCGGCGATCACGCCGAGCACGGCGATCTGGGCGATGGCGAGATCGAGAAAGATGATCCCGCGCGCCAGCACCCGCCGTCCCAGCGGGACGTGGGTGGCGAGGACGAGCAGCCCGGCGACGAAGGGCCAGCCGAGCAGCCCGGGGTCGAGCGCAGTCCAGTTCATCGTGCGACTTTCAGCAACTGGTCGACGCTGTCGTCGAAGAGGCCGAATAGATCCTTGGCCCGCTCCGATCCGCCGACGGTGAACGGCATCATGACGGCCGGGATGCCGGCGTGTTCAGCCAGCCATTCCGAGGGGCGCGGATCCTGATAGGCGGCCCGGATGACGGCCCGTGCCGGGGCAATTTTCAGGTGTGCGACGATTTCGGCCAGATGGCCGATCGAAGGCGCGACACCGGGCTTGGGTTCCAGCACCGCCACCTGCTTCAGTCCCAGCCAGTTCTCCAGGTAGGGAAAGCCCTCGTGCTGTACCGCGATGGGCATGCCCCGGAGCGGCGCGGCCTGCGCCTGCCAGCGGGCCATCGCCGCATTCCAGCGGGTGTTGAAATCCGCCAGCCGGGTCTTATAGGCGGCAGCGTGGCCCGGGTCGATCTCGGCCAGCCGAGCGCCGAGCGCCTGCGCCACCCGCGCGATGTTGCGCGGGTCGGTCTGGATGTGCGGATTGCCGGCGGCGTGGATGTCGCCCTGGGCGCGGTCGAGGACGGCCGGTTTTTCCAGCAGCGCGACTTGCTGGGCCGCCTCGAAATAACCCGGCTGGCCCGGCTGGATGGCGGCGTTGCCCGCCTGCCGCAGCAGCACCGGCAGCCAGCCGATCTCGAGCTCGGCGCCGGTGCAGACGGCGAGGTCGGCGCGCCGCATCTGTGCGATCAGGCTGGGGCGCGCCTCGATGTGGTGCGGGTCCTGGAAGGCCGTGGTGGCGGTGTAGACCTTGACGTTGGTGCCGCCGAGCTCGGTGGCCAGCGCGCCCCACTCGGGTTCGCAGGCAAAGACACTGAGCGCGGCATGGGCGAAAGCCGGCCAAGCCGCGACCAGAAAGGCGAATAAACGGAATGCTTTCATCGGGTGCTCCTTAAAAAGAGTGCGCGCCATGCGTGCCGAGGCTGAAGATGTACTGCACGTACCATTGGTTTTCGTCCTGTCCTTCGATCGCCCGGTTCTTCGTGTACTGCAGACGCCAGCGCGAGAACTCCGAAGGCGAGTAGTCGACCATCAGTGAATGGCGGGTGGGTCGGTAACCGGTTTGCGGCAGCTTGGTATTGTTGAGGCCGAAATCCTGCGAGCCGGGGTTGAGCAGGTCGTAGCGATAGCCGGCGCGCCAGAGCGGCATGAACTGGTACACGGCTTGCGCGTAGCCGCCGTATTGGGTGGACTGGTAGGCGCCGAGGCTTCCCGTCGTGCCGCACATTCCGTTCACGCAGTCCAGGCTGCCGCTTTCCTCGCGGCGGAACGCCTCGGCGGCAAACTTGAAGTTGTGGACGGTAGTATTGCCCAGCGGCGCCCACTTCCAGACGAAATCCGCCAGCCAGGTCTTGCTGTCGCCGGTGAAGGCGGTGTTCACGTCGGTGCCGGCAAAGTCGGCGAGTGTGCTGCTGCGCGCTTCGGCGCGGGTCGACAGGTACGAAATGCCGCCGCGCCAGCTGTGCGAGTCGCCTACATCGCCCCCGATGTGGCCGTACAGCGCATAGCTGCCGACGCCGTTCGTGTTGCGGTCGGTACCGGGGAAATTCGCCCCGCGCCCGATTTCGGCACCCAGTTCGGTGAAGAGGTCGGTCGGCGCCACCCATCTCAGCTGCAGGCCGTCGTTGCCGTAGCCTTCGCCGAACAGCGCTTCGTACATCAGGTTGTTGGTGGCGAAATCCCAGGCGTGCGGGTGCTGCTCGTTCTGGTAGCCGATGCCGGAGCGGAAACGACCGCCCTTGAGGGTCAGGCCCTGGCCCAGCGCCAGGGTCTGGAACCAGGCTTCCTCCACACCGACCTTGCCGTCGTTCAGCGTGGCATTGAAATAGCCGCGGAAATACGGGTCGACGTTGGAGGCCAGCACCAGTTCGCTGTCGTCGACAGAAAAGCCGCGTGTCGAGCCGGGTGCCTTGCCGTTGGGCAGGAAACCCGTGATGCGGCGTTCGGGGATGTCCTTCAGATGGGCATAGCCGCCCTGCAGGATGACCGAGATTTCAGGGTTGAATGCGCCCGGATTGCTGGGCGCCGAACTGGCCGTGTCTTGTGGGGCGGGCGCTGGCGGGGCGGCCTTGGCGGCGGCTTCGGCTGTGGCGAGCCGGGTTTCCAGCGCCTGGATGCGGGTTTCGTAATCGGCCTTCATCGCCTTGACTTCGGCGCGCAGCGCGGCGAGGTCGGCATCGTCGGCATGGGCCGGGCAGGCGGCCGCGAGGGCCGCCACCAGGAAAGCGGGACGTAACATGTTTGACTCCATCAACGTGAGGTGAACGCCTGCGCAAGCGGTCGGCGCAGGCATCGAAAAACTCAGACGTCGGACGGAGCAGGGGGCGCGCGTGCGCACGCGGGGCGGGGGGCGAGGTCGGCGCACACGAATTCGGTGCCGGGCGCAAAGCTGAAATCGCCGGGCGGCGTCGCCAGGACGATCAGGCTGGGCGGCAGGGCCGTGCCCAGCTGCGCCTGCGCGAGGCAGGTTTCGCAGACCTTGTCGGGCAGTCCCGTGTCGTGCACGCGCAGATGGGTCAGCGCATGCGCGAACGCCGCCGCCTGACCGAACAGCAGGGTCAGGGCGAACAGCCAGGAGAGCAGGCGGCGCGACGGCATGGGGCGAATTCTACTGCCTGGGCGGGGCGACCGGCGGAACCGGGTCGTAGCCGTGGGTACAGCCGGGGCGGCAGCGGCCGATGCGCTTGGCGGCGAGCCAGCTGCCCTTGAGCGCCCCGTGTTTTTCGATGGCTTCCTTGCCGTATTCGGAGCAGGTCGGCAGGAAACGGCATTGCCGACCTAGCCAGGGCGAGAGTGCCAGCTGGTAGACGCGGATCGCGCCGATGAGGGTTTTTTGCGCGAGATTCATGGATGCGCCCCGGCATGGTGGGACGCCGCGCCCGAGAAGTCGGCCAGCAGCTTGGCGACGAATTCGGGTTCGAGGTCGCGCACGATGAACACGAAGCGGCTGCGGCGGTCGTCGTCCGGCCAGGCGTCGAGCTTCACCTCCGGATACAGTACATGCTGCACGCCATGCAGCACCACCGGCTGCGGTTCATCCTGCAGGTTCACGATGGCCTTGAAGCGCAGCAGATTCTCGGCGCGGAACGAGGTGAGCATGCCGAGTGCCGATTGCAGGCCGTAGCGGTCGAGCGGCGCATCGATCACCACCGAGAATGCCCGGATGCGAGTGTCGTGCAAGGCGGCCATGCGTTTGCCGGTAATCGGGTTGGCGCCGCCGAGCGTGCCGGCGCTGGCGGGCTGATACCGCTGCGGCTTCAGCCAGCGCGCGACTTCCAGCGATCGGGTTTCGGCGTTCCATAGCCCCAGATTCTGGATCGCGGCGGGATCGAGCGCGCGCCGTGCGTCACCGTCACGATGTCGGCTGCCGGATTGAGTGCGGCAAGTCGTTCGCGCAGCGCAGCGACCGTGTCGGCGGGCGCGAGATCGGTCTTGGTCAGCAGCAGCCGGTCGGCCACCGCTACCTGTTTCACCGCCTCGAAGTGCTCGTCCAGCTGGCCCATGCCGAACAGCGCGTCGACCGTGGTGACCACGCCATCGAGGCGGAAGCGTGCGCGTACCCAGTTGTCGTGCAGCAGGTTGTCGAGCACCGGGGCCGGATCGGCGATGCCGGTGGTTTCGATGATGACGCGCTCGAACGGGGGGATGTCGCCCTTCTGTCGCGCCATCCACAGGTTCTTCAGGGTAGGCGACAGGCTGCCGGAAATCGTGCAGCACACGCAGCCGCCCGACAGCAGCGCCATCGGGCCTTCCATTTTCTGCAGCAGCTGATGGTCGAGCGCGACCTCGCCGAACTCGTTCATCAGGATCGCCGTGCGCGGCAATGTGCGAACCAGATGGTTCAGCACCGTGGTCTTGCCGCTGCCCAGAAAACCGGTGAGCAGCGTGATGGGAAGGGGGGTATCGGACATCATGCGCGTACGGGCTTTTGCGAGGGGCAAAGCGCAGGTTTCGGCACAGGCTCATGTCGGCGTAGCCGACGTGAAGCCGCGAAGCGGCGGCCGGAGCCAAAACCGGTGAGCAGCGTGATGGGAAGGGGGCCGTCGTGTATCACGACTGTATTGATCTAAGCGTTGAGGTGGGAGTTACGGTGACGGCTCATGTCGGCATCAGCCAATGCATCGTTGTGCAGCGGCGACCAGAGCCCGCAACAGGAGACAGGGCGATGACGAGTAAGGTTCCCATGGCGGATAACCGCCGCTGCTTCAGGCGTGCAGTCTTTCCTTCTTCTCGTGTCGCTCCTGCGCCTCGATCGAATATTCGGCGGTGGGGCGCGCCAGCAGACGAGGCAGACCGATGGGGTCTCCGGTTTCCAGGCACCAGCCATACTCGCCGCTGTCGATGCGTGCCAGGGCGGTATTGATCTTTTTCAGCAGCTTGCGTTCGCGGTCGCGCACGCGCTGTTCCAGCATGTGCTCCTCTTCCACGGTGGCACGGTCATTGGGATCGGCAAAATTCTCGTTCTCTTTCAGGTGCTCGCCAGTGTCGGCAGCATTGCTGAGCATCTCGTCGCGCAGCGTTTCGAGGCGGGTGCGAAAAAATGCGAGCTGGGCGGCGTTCATGTAGGCGGCCGCCGGCATTTTGAGCAGCGCAGCTTCGGTAAGGGGTTTGGACGTGGCAGGCATGGGAACTCCAAGCGTCTTAGGATGATTGATAAGTGCAGCCGGGCATGCGCCCAGGGCAACCGAAATGGACCCGGTGGCGTTAATTGCGCCCCGCATCATAACCCCGTCACGGTGGCGAGTGCCACCAGCGGGGGGTGAAATGCAGCGGGTTGGCCTGGGCAGCCCGAATCCGGGGGGATAGGCGATAATTCAAAAATGAAACCCTTTTTTCCGTTGACCATCCTTCTGCTCTTGCTGACCGCGTGTGGGCGCGACGCGCCGCAGGCGGCGCCCGAGGATATCCGTCCGGTACGCGCCGAGCAGGTGGAGGTGAGCACCGCTCAAAGCGGGATGCGTTACGCCGGGGAAGTGCGCGCACGTTACGAAACCGACCTTGCGTTCCGTGTGGCGGGGCGGGTCAACGCCCGCAAGGTGGAGGTCGGCACCCAGGTCAAGGCGGGCCAGGTCATCGCCACGCTCGACCCCAATGACTATGCGCTGGCGGCGAGTGCGGCACGGGCGCAACTCAGCGCGGCCGAAGCAGAAGCCAGGCTGGCGCGGCAGGACCTGCAGCGCTTTACCGAGCTGCGCGCGCAGAACTTCATTTCCCAGGCCGAACTCGACCGCCGCCGGACCACGGCCGAAGCGGCCGCGGCGCAGGCGCGTCAACTGCGCGCAGACGCCGCCCGCCAGGGCAACCAGCAGGCCTATACCCGGCTGACCGCGCCGCATGCGGGCGTGGTGACGGCCATTTCGTTCGAGGCCGGGCAGGTGGTGGCGGCCGGGCAGCCGGTGGCGAAGCTGGCGCGCACCAGCGAACTCGAAATTCGCATCGATGTGCCTGAAAACGCGCTCGATGCGCTGCGTGCTGCGCGCACGCTGAGCATTCACCTGTGGTCGGCGCCGGACCGGACCTATACAGGACAGCTGCGGGAATTGTCGCCGGTGGCCGATGCGGCCAGCCGTACCTACAACGCCCGCATCAGTCTGCTTAATCCCGATGCGGCCGTGAAACTGGGCATGACGGCTACGGTCGAGGTCGGCAGCAAGTCGGCTCCGAGTTTGTCGGTGGCGCAATCGGCGCTGTTCAGGATCGACGGCCAACCTCAGGTGTGGGTGGTGGACTCCCAGACCGGCAAGGTGGCGGCGCGCAGCGTTCAGCTCGGCGAGCTGAGCGGCGAACGCGCGGCCATTGTGTCGGGGCTGACTGCCGGCGAGTGGGTGGTGACGGCCGGGGTGCACAAGATCGCACCCGGCCAGCAGGTCCGTATGGCCGGGTCCGCCCGGCCATGAGCGACACCCCGCGTTTCGTTCCCGGGCGCGGCAACCTGTCGCGCTGGGCAATCGAGCACCCGGCGCTGGTGCGCTTCTTCATCGTGCTGATCCTGCTGGTTGGCGTGCGTTCCTATTTCCATCTGGGGCAGGCCGAGGATCCGCCGTTCACGTTCAAGGTCATGCTGATCCAGGCGCAGTGGCCGGGCGCGACCGCGCAGGAGGTGTCGGAACAGCTGACCGAACGGATCGAGAAAAAGCTGCAGGAAATGCCCCAGCTCGATTTTGTGCAGAGTTACGCCAAGGCTGGCGAGACCGCGATCTTCGTCAATCTCAAGGAAACCGTGCGCGGGCACGACGTGGCGGAAGCCTGGTACCAGGTCCGCAAGAAGATCGGCGACATCAAACAGGAACTTCCAGCCGGCGTGAAGGGGCCGTTCTTCAACGACGAATTCGGCGACACCTTCGGGTCGATCTATGCCTTCACCGGCGACGGCTTCAGCCGAGAGGAACTGCGCCGTGCCGCCGAGGATGCGCAGCGCGAGGTGCGCCGCTTGCCGAATGTCGGCAAGGTCGAGCTGTTCGGCATCGTGCCGGAAAAGATCTATATCGAGATCCCCGCGCAAAAGCTCGCCACGCTCGGTGTCACGCCGCAACAGCTCATGCAGGCAGTACAGGAACAGAACGGCGTGGTCGCCGATGGCCGGGTGGAAAACAATGTGCTGTCGATCCCGCTGCGTGTGTCGGGGCCGTATTCCGACGTAGAGCGCCTGCGCGAAACGGTCATTCGGGTGGGGACGCGCAGTCTGCGGCTGGGCGACATTGCCGAGGTGACGCGACGCTACGAGGATCCGCCCACCAGCGAAATCCGTTCGCAAGGCGAGCCGGCGATCCTGCTCGGGGTGTCGCTCGCGGACGGCGGCGATGTGGTGACGATGGGGCGCGACGTGGCTGCCGCCATGGCGGCATTGCAGAAAACATTGCCCGTGGGAATGGAAATCCAGCGTATCCACGACCAGCCCAGCATCGTCAGCCGCGCGGTCAGGCTGTTCATGGAGAGCTTTTTCGAAGCCGTCGCCATCGTGCTGGCGGTGACCTTCCTGGCGCTCAAATGGCGTGCCGGCCTGGTCGTCACGCTGTCCATTCCAGTCGTGCTGGCAATCACCTTCACGGCGATGTGGTTCTTCGACATCGACCTGCACCGCATCTCCACCGGGGCGCTCATCATCGCGCTCGGGCTGCTGGTGGACGACGCCATCATCGCGGTGGAAATGATGGCGCACAAGCTCGAGTCCGGCTGGGGCCGCTTCGAGGCGGCCACCTACGCCTTCCAGTCGACCGCGTTCCCCATGCTCACCGGCACCCTGCTCACTGCCACCGCGTTCCTGCCGATCGCGCTGGCCAAGTCGGTGGTCGGCGAATACACCTTCGCCATTTTTGCGGTGACGACGATTGCGCTGCTGTCGTCCTGGCTGGTGGCGGTGGTGGTCACGCCTTATCTGGGCCACGTTCTGCTGAAGCCGAGCCATCACGTGACCGATGAGAACGCCGCCTACCACACGCCGTTTTATCGGCGCTTCCGTGCCATGGTGACCTGGTGCCTGACGCATCGCCGCAGCGTGATTGCGCTGACGGTGGCAGCGCTGATCGTCGGATTGGCGGCGATGCAGCGGGTCGAGAAACAGTTTTTCCCGGCATCCGACCGGCTGGAGATCCTGGTCGAGATGTGGCTGCCGGAAGGTGCCTCCATCGAGGCCACGCGTGCCGAAGCAATCAGGCTCGAAACCCTGGTGCGGCGGGACAAGGATGTGACGCACGTGATCGACTACATCGGCCAGGGTGCGCCGCGTTTCGTGCTGGGGCTGGATCAGCGGCTGAACAACCGGAATTTTGCGCAGCTGGTGGTGATTGCCAAGGACATCCCGGCGCGCGAGCGCGAACTCGCCCGCATCCGCAGATTGTTCGAAACCGATTTTCCCAACGTGCGCGGGCGCGCAGTGCGTTTCGAATACGGGCCGCCGGCCGGCTATCCGGTGCAATACCGGCTGTCCGGCACCGATATTCCGCGGCTCAAGATCGAGGCCGAAAAACTACGCAGAATCGTCGCGGCCCAACCGCAGGTGACGGCCGTGAACCTGGACTGGAACGAGCAGTCGTTGGCGATCCGAGCCCAGCTCGATCAGGACAAGATCAAGGCGCTCGGCCTCAGCTCGGATGCGGTCGGCCGCCTGCTGGCCCTGGAGCTGTCGGGTACGACCGTTACCCAGTTCAGGGAGAACGATCGCTTGATCGACGTAGAATTGCGCATTCCGCGCAAGGAACACCGCGATGTCGATGCACTGAAATCGCTGCCGATCGGCAACTTCGATGGCCAGAGCGTGACCCTGGGGCAGATCGCCACATTCAAGCCGGTGTTCGAGGACGGCGTCATCTGGCGGCGCGACCGCCTGCCGACGATCTCGGTGCGCGGCGATCCGGTGGGCAAGACGCAGCCGGCGACCATCATCGACGCCATCGCGCCGCAGGTGGCCCGATTCAAGGCCCAGCTGCCGCCCGGTTTCCGGCTGGAAATCGGCGGACCGGTGGAAAGCAGCGCCAAGGCCAATGCCGCCATCGGCGCATCCTGGCCGCTGATCGTGATTACCACGCTATCCCTGCTGATGCTGCAGCTCGGCAATTTCTCGCGTGCCCTGCTGGTGGTGCTGACGGCACCGCTCGGCATCATCGGCGTGGCGATCGCGCTGCTGGTGACGGGCCAGCCGATGGGCTTCGTGGCATTGCTGGGCATCATTTCGCTGTCGGGCATGATCATGCGCAACTCGGTGATCCTGGTCGACCAGATCCAGCAGGACATCGCGCGCGGTCTGCCGCAATGGGACGCGATCGTCGAGTCCACGGTGCGGCGGATGCGGCCGATCAGTCTCACCGCCGCTGCCGCGGTGCTGGCGATGATTCCGCTGTCGCGCTCGATATTCTGGGGGCCGATGGCGGTATCGGTGATGGGCGGGCTGATTGCGGCGACCTTCCTCACGCTGTTTTTCCTGCCTGCCCTGTATGCGGCGTGGTTCCGGGTAAGAACCGAATAGCGCGCCGCAAGTCATATGTTGCAAGGAGGCGGGATGAAGACGCTCGGAGTCGGACTGTTGCTGTTGCTGCTGGGCGGGTGCGCGTCGCTCGAATCGCCGAACCCCGCGTCGCCGTATTACGCCTATTCGACGGGCTGGGTGGCGCAGCTCGATCGCCCCCTGACCATTCCGGCCGAGTCCGCGACCGTGCGCTTGCAGTATGGCCATGTCGTGCCGCGCAATGGCGTGCAGGAGCAGGATCCATTCTGCGTGGTCGAACTGAACACGGTCAGCGACGCGCCCCAGACGCTGCAGCCGGGGCGCTTCGAGGTGCTTCGGGTCACGCGCAGCGTCAGCACGCTCATCGCCCGTGCGGCGTCGGCGCCCCTCGTGAAGGCGCAATTCGTGAATGACGACGACGGCGAACCGTCGTTTCTGTATTACATCACCGCGTTCCGCCTGCGCGATGCCGCGCAACCGAACCTGCGCGGCATGACCTGCGCATGGAACCAGATGGCCCCGGGCAACCGGCCGTTGATGCGGCATCTCACCCTGGATGAGATCCGCGGCGCGCTGGGCGACTGGATGCGCCTGATTCCGCCGAAGGAGACGCTGTGAAACCTGCCGATACCCGCATTGCGCCCGACAGCAAGGTCAAACTGTCGAAGTGGGATGCAGACGACGATGCGATCATAGGCAAGGACAAATCCGATGCGCATCAACGCCTGGATGAATATCGCGAGCGACTGGACACGTTGCAGGAATTGCTGTTCGCCGAGGGTCGGCACAAACTGCTGGTCGTGCTGCAGGCGATGGACACCGCAGGCAAGGATTCCACCATCCGCCACGTGTTCCAGGGGGTCGATCCGCTGGGCGTAAGTGTGGCCTGCTTCAAGGCGCCGACCGCGGCGGAACTGGCGCACGACTACCTGTGGCGGGTGCATCCGCACGTGCCGGGGGCCGGCGAGATCGCCATTTTCAACCGCTCGCATTACGAAGACGTACTCATCACACGGGTGAACGGCTGGATCGATGCGGCCGAATGCAAGCGCCGCTACCGCCAGATCAACGATTTCGAGAAAATGCTGGCGGAAACCGGCACGACGATCCTGAAGTTCTATCTGCACATTTCCAGGAACGAGCAGAAAAAACGCCTGGAAGAGCGTCGCGACACGCCCGAAAAACAGTGGAAGTTCCAGCCCGGCGATCTTGCCGTGCGGGCGCAGTGGGACGACTACATGGAGGCCTACGAGGCAGCGCTGTCGGCCACCAGCACGACGCACGCGCCGTGGCATGTGATTCCCGCCAACAGCAAGCTGGCACGCAATCTGATGATTTCCCAACTGCTGATCGAAACGCTGGAAAATCTGAAAATGCGTTACCCGGAAGCGGTGGAAGGCGTGACTGATACGGTGATCGTCTGACCTGTCCTATTTGATCAGCGTCAGGTGGGGCGCGCGTGCGCCGTGTTCCGGTGCGGCCGACTGCGATCCGGCGACCGGCTGCCAGGCGGGAAAGGCTTCCGGACGGTGGATGTGGTAGCCCTGCAAATAATCCACCCCCATGTCTTCGAGCAGCGCGGCCATGTCGGCGTCCTCCACCTGCTCGGCCACCGAATGCATGCCGAAATCACGCGCCAGTTGTGCGATCGAGCGGACGATGGCCTGGTCGCGTCGGTCGTCCAGCATGCCGCGCACGAAGGCGCCGTCGATCTTGAGGAAGTCGGCGGGCAGGTGCTTGAGATAGAAGAACGAGGACGCATCGCGGCCGAAATCGTCCAGCGCGAACTGGCAGCCGCGTTCGCGCAGGCCCTGGATCAGGCGCTGGGCATCGCCCAGATTGACCACGGCGGCGGTTTCCGTCACCTCGAACCCCAGGCGTGAGCCCGCGACGCCATAGTGATCGAGCAGATGGCAGACCACGCCGAGGAAGGACTCGTCGGCGACGGTCTTGCCCGACAGGTTGATGAAATACACCGCATGGTCGTCGGGCTGCGCGGCCAGATAGGACACCACGGCCTCCAGCATCCAGCGATCGAGGATGGGGGCCTGGCCGTAGCGCTCGAGCGCGGGCAGCAGCTTGGCCGGCCCCTCGACCACGCCGTTGCGTTGCCAGCGGATCAGCACCTCGTAATGCGGCTGGCCGTGGCTTGAAGTCGGCTGTATCAGCTGGCGGTAGGGCAGGAACTGGTTGGCGTCCAGCGCTTGCGCGAAATCGGCCGCCCAGCCCATTTCCGCTTCCAGACGACGGAACCCGACCTCGTCCGCCTCGTACAGCATGACCCGCCCGCTGCCCTCCGACTTGGCGCGGTAGCACGCCATGTCGGCCTGGATCATGAGGTCGCCGGCGGTGGTCGCGGCTTGCGTGACGGGGGCGATGCCCGCACAGGCGCCGAGGGTGAAGCGCCGCCCCTTGTGCTCGAAACGGAAGTCGCGGATGCGCTGCACCAGCTGGCGGCAGATCCGGTTCGCCTCGTCGGGCCGGGTGTCGAACAGGATGAGGCCGAACTCGTCTCCGCCCAGACGGCCCAGGTAGGCCTGGGCGGGCAGGGCGGCTTTCATGGTCTGGGCAATGTCCGCCAGCAGGGCATCGCCCACCGAATGACCGCAGGTATCGTTCACCAGCTTGAACTGATCGAGATCGATGTAGCAGAACGCATGCTGCTGGCCCAGGTCGCTCGCGGTGTGCAACGCGCGCGCCAGGCGGCCTTCCACCGCGCGGCGATTCGGCAGGGTGGTCAGCGTGTCGTGGAAGGCCATTTCGCGCAGATTGTCGAGCAATACCTTCTTTTCGGTTTCGTCGCGTAGCACATAGACGGCACCGAGGCCGCCATGTTCGTTCAGCGGGGCACAGCTGTAGCTGATGGCCAGGTGCTGGCCAAAGCGCGTGTGCAACTGGGCCGAGCCAGTCTGGCCGTGCAGCGCCGCCGCCGACGACAGTAAGCAGGCCGGCGCTTCTTCATCGCCGCTCACCCGGTCCAGCCGTATCACGTCGCTCAGCGAATTCAGCAGCGCATCCTCGAGCGCGAGGCCGAGCAGGCTTTCGGCGGCCGGGTTGAGGTAGGTCACCTGGTTGTGCGCATTGGTGACGACGACAGCGTCGTTGATCGATTGCAACGTGACCTGCCAGCGTTCCTTTTCGGTGCTGAGCGCCGCTTCGTCGAGTTTGCGTTGCGTGATGTCGAAACGGATCGACAGGTATTTCAGCGGCAGGCCGTCGTCGCCCTTGATCGGGATGATGGTCGAGGCGGTCCAGAACAACCGGCCATCCTTGGCACGGTTGCAGATTTCGCCGCGCCAGGTGCGGCCGCTTGCGATGGTTCCCCACAGGTTGGAGAAAAACGCGGGGTCGTGCATGCCCGAATTGACGATGCGGTGATTCTGGCCGATCAGCTCTTCGCGCGTGTAGCCGCTGATGATGCAGAACAGGTCGTTGGCGAAGGTGATGTTGCCGGCGAGATCCGACTCCGACACGCTGGCGGCGCTGTCGAGCGCCTTCTGCTGCTCGCCGAGATCGGTGAGCAGGCGCTCCAGCGCCGCGCTCATGAAGTTGAAGGCGCGCGCGGACTCCTGCAGTTCGGGTGGGCTGCTGGCACGAATGGGGAGGCGCACGCTGTAATCTCCCGCCTCGATCTGGCGTGCGGTCGCGCTGAGGCGGATCAGGTCTTTCAGGTTGATCCGCAGCAAGGCACGGATGAGCCAGCCGAGCAGGGCAATTGCAAGGCCGAGCAGCAGGAACAGACGGGTGCCGAGATGCCACAGAAAGTCTTCATACGCATGGGAAGAAGGCTGGATGCTCAGGCTGCCGTAATAGGAGCCCTGGACGATCAGGTCTTGCTGCATGACGGGCAGGGCGAGACGGGTCAGCCGGGCAAACCAGTCTGGACGATCTACGGCTGGAGGGTGTGCCTGCTGGCGCAGGACGCGCCCGTCCGGTGCGGTGTACGCCACCTGCCGCAGATTGCCCTGGTCGATCGGGATCCGCAGCCGCGTCTGCACGGCCGCATAATCGCCACGGATGGCCGAGTCGGCCACAGCTTGCGACAGCGCCGCAAGCTGTGCGGTGGCCTGCACGTGCAATGCGGCGTCGGCATCCTGGCGGGCGATGTGCAGCGCCTGCTGCCCAGCCAGCGCGAACACCGCGATCAGGACAAACAGAGTTGCGCCCGCGACGCGGCCCTGGGTGCTGAGGTGGGCCGGGCGCAGGGCGTGCACAAGTCGGTCGAGCGGGGAGGGGAGACGGGGGCGCATACGCAAGGAATCGGCGGCATGCGCGCTTTCTGAAGCGGGCGTAAAGACGCGCTATTCAATGTGTGTAACCGCTTACATTTCGGGTGTACCGAGGCTCAGCTTTTCTTGCGCGCGCGCGGGTGCGCCTGGTCGTACACCTTGGCGAGATGCTGCCAGTCGAGGTGGGTGTAGACCTGGGTGGTGCTGATGCTGGCGTGGCCGAGCATTTCCTGCACCGCCCGCAGGTCGCCCGACGATTGCAGCACATGGGTGGCGAACGCGTGGCGCAGCATGTGCGGGTGAACGTGCTGGCTCAGACCTGCCTGCAAGGCCCAGCGGTTGAGCCGCAGCTGCACGCTGCGCGGCGTGAGGCGGGCGCCGCGCTGGCCAATGAACAGGGCGGTCGTGTCGGCGTGCGCCTCCCTAGGGATACCGTCCCTGCGGGATATAAGCGGCAGCCGGTGCGGCAGCCAGGCGGCAATCGCGGCCAGGGCCTGTTGTCCCACCGGCACGATGCGGGTCTTGTTGCCCTTGCCGGTGACCTGCGCTTCGCCCGCTTGCAGGTTGAGGTCGTGGAGATCGAGCCCCACCAGTTCCGCCAGGCGCAGGCCGGACGAATAGAACAGCTCGAACATGGCGCGGTCGCGCGCCAGAAGGGCATCGTCGGCTGCAGCAGACGTGCCGCCGTCGAGCAGCTGGGTGCAGGCATCGGGCGACAGGATCTGCGGCAGGGCCTTGGCCGCCTTGGGCGGGCGCAGGCCGGTGCAGGGGTTGTTGGCAAAGCCGAGCCGGCGGCAGGCAAAGACGTAAAACCCGCGCCAGCTCGACAACTGCCGCGCCACACTGGTCGCCCCCAGATTCTGGCTGCGCAGCTTGACGATGGCGCCGCGGATGTCGGTGACGGTCAGTTCGGCCAGCGGCTTGCCGGCGGTCAGGCTGGCAAGGTTGGCCAGGTCGCGCTGATAGGCCGCCACGGTATGCGGCGACAGCCGCCGTTCGGCGGCGAGGGTTTGCAGATAGGCCGCGACCGCGTTCAACCCTGCATCCGCACCAGCGCGGCGCCGACCAGCTGGCTCAGGCGATCGAGGTAGAGCGTGCCCATGCCGGGGTAGAAGCGCTTGGCTTCCTCCGACGCCAATACCAGCAGACCGATCGGAGCGGCGACAGCGGCAGGCCGCAGTGGAATGCAGGCAAACGCGCGCAGGTGCGGCGAGACTTCACCAAACCAGTCGCTGGCCTCGGGCACGGCAAGCGGGCCGCATACCGGATGCAGCATCGCCGCCACGGCATCGCGCACTGCTTGCGACACCGGCTGATCGAGCCCCGGCATCGGCTCGCCGGTCAGCGTCCAGACGCGCAGCGCGTGATGCGGCACGGCGAAACCGTCGCGCAGGTGGATCGCCAGCGCAGCGGCGACGTCCTGCGGCTGGCTGGCGGTTACCAGCGCGAGCGTCAGCGCGTGCAGCTTTTCGGAGATGCCGTCGTTTTCCTCGCCGAACTGGATCAGCTCGGCGAGCTTGTTTTCCAGCATCCGCACCTTGTCGCGCATCGCAATCAGCTGGCGCTCGCTCATCGACACGGCGTGGGTACCGTGCGGATGCGGAATGTGCAGGTCCGCCAGCAGCATGGGAAAGTCGTTGAAGAAATTCGGATGCCGGGTCAGGAACTCGGCGATGGCCTGGGGTTCTAGGTTGGTGGGTTGCATGTTCATTAGAGTTCGATCTCCCCTTCAAATACTGTTTCAGCCGGCCCGGTCATGTATACCGGCTGGCCCGTGCCCGCCCATTCGATGACGAGGTCGCCGCCGCGCGTGTGCACGCTGACCGGGCTTTGCAGCCAGCCCTGGCGAATCCCCGCGACCGCCGCAGCGCAGGCGCCGGTGCCGCAGGCCAGCGTTTCGCCGGCGCCGCGTTCGTAGACGCGCAGGCGGATGTCGTGCGGGGTCAGCACTTGCATGAATCCCGCGTTGACCCGCTGCGGAAAGCGCGCGTGCGACTCGATCGCCGCGCCGAGGATGTCCACCGGCGCGCTGTCGAGATCGTTCACCCGCAGCACTGCGTGCGGGTTGCCCATCGACAGCGCGGCGATGTCGAGGACGTGCTGGCCGACCTTGAGCGCATACGTCATCGCCTCGGCTTCGGCGGCGAACGGAATGTCGGCGGGCGCAAAGCGCGGCGCGCCCATGTCGACGGTGACCTGGCCATTGGCTAGCAGGCGTGGCTCGATCACGCCGGAAGCGGTTTCCACGCGGATCACGGTCTTGCCGGTGAGTCCCTTGTCGTGCACGAAGCGCACGAAGCAGCGCGCGCCGTTGCCGCACTGCTCCACCTCGCCGCCGTCGGCGTTGAAGATGCGGTAGCGGAAATCGACGTCGGCGCGGCCGGGTTTCTCGACCAGCAGGATCTGGTCGCAGCCTATCCCGAAGTGGCGGTCGGCGATGCGGCAGCATTGCTCCGGCGTAAGCGCGACAGCCTGACTGATGCCGTCGATCACGACGAAGTCGTTGCCGAGGCCGTGCATTTTGGTGAATTTCAGTTTCATGCCCTGTTGGGTACTTGTGCCTGCGGTATTCATTCGGTTTTGAGTCTGACGTATTCCTTGAGCAGGCAGCGGTCCATCACCACGGTCATGCCGCCCGCCTGCGCGCGTTGCGCGGCGTCATCGTGAACGATGCCTTCCTGGATCCAGATGGCTGCCGGTGAATGATGCACCGTCGAAAATGGCCGTTGCATGGAGTGTAGCGCCAGGCACTGCTCGACGATAGCCGGCACATGCTCGGCGGCGCGAAACACGTCGACCAGATCGACCGCAAAAGGAATGTCTGCGAGGCTGGCATAGGCCTTCTCGCCCAGTACCTCATCGACCAGCGGGCGCACCGGCACGATGCGATAGCCGTAACGCTGCATCGCCTGTGCCACGCGGTAGCTCGGCCGCGCGGGCTGCGGCGACAGGCCGACGACGGCGATGGTTTTGATGCGATTGAGCAGCGCGCGCAGCGTGGCGTCGTCGGGATTGGCAAAGTTCATAGGGGCAACTCCATCACATGGTCGTCCATCACGAAGCCGTGGCCGATGTCGAACACGCGCGACTCGACGATGCGGAAGCCATATTTTTGATAGGCGGCGATCGCCTGCGTGTTGCCGCGGTTGACCTGCAGCCACAGCCGGCAAGATTGCTGTTGACGTGCCCAGTCCTGGACGGCCCGCAGCAGCGCGGCGCCGATGCCCTGGCGCTGGTGATCGGGATGAACGTAAAGCTTGTCGAGCTTGCAGTCCATGCCGTCCAGCACGGCATGGGCAAAGCCGGCCAGCGCCGGGTTCCGTCGTGCGACCCACCAGGCTTGGTTGGGGTCGTCGAGCTGCGTGCGAATGCGGCTGGCAGCGTAGCGGTCGGCCAGCATGGCGTCGATCTGCGCCTGCGAAATCAACGCCGGGTAGGTGGTCTGCCAGACGATGCGCGCCAGTGCGCTGACGGCGTCGACCTCTTGCGGCGTCAGACGGTGCAGACTGACGTCACTCATACAGACTGGTTTCGCCTTCGGGCCGGGTCTTGAAGCGGCGGTGCAGCCACAGATACTGCGGCGGGATTTCGCGGATGCGTTCCTCGATGAAGGCGTTCATGCGCGCGACGTCGGCTTCCAGGTCGTCGCTGGGAAAATTGTCCCATGGCGGATAGAAGCGCAGACGGTAGCCCGCGCCGCCGGGCAGCTGGCGGGTGATGACGGGGACGATTTGCGCGCCCGTGAGTTTGGCCAACCGCGGCAGCGCCGAGAGAGTGGCGGCCTGGATGCCGAAGAATGGAACGAATACGGCATTGAGGCGCCCCTGGTCCTGGTCCGGCAGGTAATAGAATGGAAGATGAGTCTTCAGCGCCTTCAGCACCGGCTTGATGCCGTCCGACTTGGCGATCAGCACCGGCGCATGGAAACGCGAACGCCCGCGCAGCATCAGCCAGTCCGAGGCGGGGTTCTTCGAGGGCGCGTACATCGAGGCGACCTGGCGATCCATACTGAGCCGCACGCCGCCCATGTCGAGTCCGACGAAATGCGGCGCCAGCCAGATCACCGGCCGCACGCCGTCGCCCATCACGGCTTCGGGATTGTCGATCTGGATCAGGCGCCGCAACCGCGCTTCGGAACCCCACCACAACAGGCCGTGCTCGAGCACGGCGCGCATGGAAGCCTGGTAGGTCTGCCGCAGCCAGCGGTCGCGCTCCCGCCTGGGGGTGTCGGGAAAGCACAGGGCGAGATTGGTGGCGACGACATGACGGCGCTTGCCCGGCAGCTGCGCCAGCAGCCAGCCCAGGAGATTGCCGATGGCCGCCTGCAGCGGCAGCGGCAGCCAGTGCAGCAGCCACAGCAGGCCGACGCTGAACCAGACCGGTAGCAGCGCGGGACGCATCAGCTTGTTGGATTGGGTGGAGCTCATTCTTCGGGCGGATCGTCCGGGTGCGCCACGCCGCCTGGGCGTTTGTGGCGGTTGTAGCTCCACAGGTATTGCGCCGGGAAGCGCCGCACGATGTCTTCCACGCCCCGGTTGATGAGGACGGCGGCAGCGATTTTATCTTCGGGCAGCGGGGTTTCCAGCGGATAGACGTGGATATGGTAGCCGCGTCCCCAGCTCAGTCGCTCGGCAGCGATGAAGAACGCCGCCGCGCCGGTCTTGCGCTGCAGGCTGGCGACCAGCGTCGGCGTATAGGCCGGGCGCCCGAAGAACGGCGCCCACACGCCGTCGCCGCCGGTGGCCACCTGGTCGGGCAGGATGCCGATCGCTTCGCGGCGTTTCAGCGCCGCCAACTGGGCACGCACGCCCGACAGGTCGGTCGGCACCAGCGTCGCCTGGCCGCGCTGGCGGCCGGCCAGCATCAGGCTCGCCAGCACCGCCTTGCGCGGCGGCTTGTACATGGCAGTGAACGGATGCAGCGACGCGTAATACAGGTTGATGATTTCGAAACAGCCGATATGCGGGCCGATCAGGATGATGCCCCGGCCCGCTGCGCGCGCGGCGTCGATGTGCTCCCAGCCGCTGGTGCCCTTCACCAGTTTCACTACCTTGTCGTACGGGCGCAGCCACACCGGCAGCAGTTCGACGATGGCCTTGCCGGACTCGCCGATGGTCTGCCGCAGCAGACGTTTGCAATCGCGTCCGGCCGTGCACAGGCCGCTGTCGAACAGATTGCTGCGCATGCGCCCGGAGTGGCGGCCCGGCGCCCAGTAAACGAGCCAGCCCAGCGCGATGCCCAGCCCATGCAGCAGCGGCAGTGGCAGGTGGGCCAGCAGCCTGAACAGGAACATCATGCGGCGGGGGAATTGACGCTGAAGGACAGGGCAGTGCACAATGATGCGCGTGCACGAGCCGCCGCGTTAATCTTGACAACTTGCGGGCGGGATACAAATACAGCTAAAGCGTCGCCGCTCCGTCTGTCCCCCGAGCCGGTTACGCAGTCGGTAACCGGGGCAACAGGAGCAGTCATGCAGAAGGATTTCATCTTTACGTCTGAGTCGGTGTCTGAAGGGCATCCGGACAAGATGGCGGATCAAGTGTCGGATGCAGTACTCGACGCGATTCTAACCCAGGACAAACATGCGCGCGTGGCGT
Organism: Hydrogenophilales bacterium; assembly: GCA_016195805.1. GTDB lineage: Bacteria > Pseudomonadota > Gammaproteobacteria > Burkholderiales > Thiobacillaceae > Thiobacillus. The sequence continues at coordinate 103,951 of JACPYT010000018.1, read as the reverse complement.
GCGAGACGCTGCTGACCACCGGCCTGTGCGTCATCGCCGGCGAAATCACCACCTCGGCGGTCATCGACTACAACCAGATCGCGCGCCAGACCATCAAGCGCATCGGCTACGACTCGTCCGAAATCGGTTTCGACTACAACACCTGCTCGGTGCTGGTCACCGTCGGCAAGCAGTCGCCCGACATCGCACAGGGCGTGAACGAAGGCGAAGGCCTGTTCCTCGACCAGGGTGCCGGCGACCAGGGCCTGATGTTCGGCTATGCCTGCACTGAGACGCCCACGCTGATGCCGATGCCGATTTACCTCGCGCACCGGCTCACCGAGCGCCAGTCCGAACTGCGCAAGGACGGCCGCCTGCCGTGGCTGCGCCCGGATGCCAAATCGCAGGTGTCGATCCGCTACGTCGACGGCAAGCCGCATTCCATCGACACCGTCGTGCTGTCGACCCAGCACCATCCCGAGGTGTCGCACGCCGTGCTGACCGAGGCGGTGATCGAGGAAATCATCAAGCCGGTGATGCCGAAGCACATGCTGACCGCCGACACCCGCTATCTGGTCAATCCCACCGGCCGCTTCGTCGTCGGCGGCCCGATGGGCGACGCCGGCCTCACCGGCCGCAAGATTATCGTCGACACCTACGGCGGCGCAGCCCCGCACGGCGGCGGCGCCTTCTCCGGCAAGGACCCGTCCAAGGTCGACCGCTCGGCCGCCTACGCGGGACGCTACGTGGCGAAGAACATCGTCGCAGCCGGGCTGGCCGAGAAGTGCATGGTGCAGGTGAGCTACGCCATTGGCGTGGCCAAGCCCACCTCGCTGATGGTCGACACCTTCGGCACCGGGAAAATCCCCGAAGCCAAGATCGTCGAACTGATCCAGGCGCATTTCGACCTGCGCCCCAAGGGCATCGTCAACATGCTCGACCTCTTGCGCCCGATTTATACGCGCACCGCGAGCTACGGCCATTTCGGTCGCGACGAACCGGATTTCACGTGGGAGGTGACGGACAAGGCGGCGGCGCTGAAGGCGGCGGCGGGAATCTGATGCGGTTGCCTGTCTAAGCTTGTTGCAGAAATGAAAAAGAGCCGGATGATCCGGCTCTTTTTCGTTAGGGCGTGGCGGTCAGACCTGCTTGCGACGACGGCGCGCCATCAGTCCGACCAGTCCCAACCCCGCCGTCATCATGGCATAGGTATCGGCTTCCGGAACGGGTGCGGCAAGGCTGGTAACCGCAATGCCCTCCAAGTGGAGGCTAAGTGTGAAGCCATAGTACGGCGCGGGTACCTCGCTGGCGGTGACCAGGTGCGTCCAATCCGCAGTGTAGAAATACACTCCGTTACCAATGAGCGATACTGCGGTCGCCAAAGTGCCGGGATCGGGTGTTGCATTGAACGAGACCCCATTCCACTCGCCGGTGAAACCCGACATATCCAGTGTCATGGTGTTGTTGATTATGTTGCCGCTCGGTGCACCGTTCAGTGTGGTCGCATAAGCTGTATGGCCTTGCCAAAGAAACCCGGTGCTGAAATCGCCAGGACCTTGCACGATTCCCATTAGCATGGCGCCGTCGGTACTGCCTTGGCTGACAAAACTGGCGCTGCCGATAGGCAGCGAACCGGAATATGCGGAGAAAATGCCTCCGCCGAGCTGATTGGCTGAGGTGCCTAACCCACCGGATAGTTGGCCGATTTCGCCTATAAATAAGCGTTCGAGGGGGGCGGCCTGCGCGATAGGGGGGCCATGCAGCAGCCCAAAGCAATCCCCGCTAATGTTCTTGTGATGTGCTTCATGTTTCCTCTTCGTCTTTGTTGGATTCGTTATTTCGGTCTGCTCGGCTTGCTGAGCGTCGAGCGGTCTCGACGCTTGAACGCAAAATGTGTTCCTGCCTTGCGGTGATTGATTATTACAAGGCAAAACAATCCGTTGCGCTGCGGTTACAGGAAGTCGCGTTAGCGGGTGTAAAGAATGCCGACATAAAGCAGAGAGGCGTTATGGAGAGTGCAATTACCCAGCCATCCCTGATACACATTCTGCATTTGGCGCTTCCGGGGTAGAATGCCGCCTCGGTTCTGAGGAGCGCTGCGACGGTTCACCCGCCAGGCTCAGGACGCTTCCTTTCAACGGCGCTCACGTTTTCTTTTTCTGAACGAAAGGAGGGCGTGATGAACGCCGCACTCAATTCCACCGCCGACTATGTGATTGCCGACCTCGCGCTTGCCGACTGGGGCCGCAAGGAAATCCGCATCGCCGAAACCGAAATGCCGGGCCTGATGGCGATCCGCGAGGAGTTCGCCGCGAGCCAGCCCTTGAAGGGCGCGCGCATCACCGGTTCGCTGCACATGACCATCCAGACCGCCGTGCTGATCGAGACGCTGACCGCGCTCGGCGCCGAAGTGCGCTGGGCCTCGTGCAACATCTTCTCGACGCAGGACCACGCCGCCGCGGCCATCGCAGCCACCGGTGTTCCCGTCTTCGCGGTCAAGGGCGAGTCGCTCACCGACTACTGGGACTACACCCACCGCATCTTCGAGTGGGCCGATGGCGGCTACTCGAACATGATTCTCGACGACGGCGGCGACGCCACCTTGCTGCTGCATCTTGGGGCGCGCGCTGAAAAGGATATTTCCGTGATCGCCAACCCCACCAGCGAGGAAGAGCGCGTGCTGTATGCCGCGATCAAGGCCAAGGTGGCCGCGCAGCCGGGCTGGTACTCCAGCCGTCTGGCCGCCGTCAAGGGCGTGACCGAGGAGACCACCACCGGTGTGCACCGCCTGTACCAGATGCACGCACGCGGCGAGCTCAAGTTCCCGGCGATCAACGTCAACGATTCGGTGACCAAGTCCAAGTTCGACAACCTGTACGGCTGCCGCGAATCGCTGGTCGACGGCATCAAGCGCGCGACCGACGTGATGGTGGCGGGCAAGGTCGCTCTGGTCGCCGGCTACGGCGACGTGGGCAAGGGTTCGGCGCAGGCGCTGCGCGCGCTCTCCGCGCAGGTGTGGGTGACCGAGATCGACCCGATCTGCGCGCTGCAGGCGGCGATGGAAGGCTACCGCGTGGTGACCATGGAATACGCCGCCGACAAGGCCGACATTTTCGTCACCGCCACCGGCAACTTCCACGTCATCAACCACGACCACATGGCGAAGATGAAGGACCAGGCGATCGTCTGCAACATCGGTCACTTCGACAACGAGATCGACGTCGCCAGCATCGAGAAATACCAGTGGGAAGAGATCAAGCCGCAGGTCGACCATGTGATCTTCCCTGACGGCAAGCGCATCATTCTTCTTGCCAAGGGCCGCCTGGTGAACCTCGGCTGCGCCACCGGCCATCCGTCGTACGTGATGAGCTCGTCGTTCGCCAACCAGACCATCGCGCAGATCGAGCTGTGGCAGGAACGCGATTCCGGCAAGTATCCTGTCGGCGTCTACACACTGCCCAAGCATCTCGACGAGAAGGTCGCGCGCCTGCAGCTGAAGAAGCTCAACGCGCAGTTGACCGAGCTGACCGACCAGCAGGCTTCCTACATCGGCGTGCCGAAACAGGGCCCCTACAAAGCCGAGCACTATCGCTATTGATCGATCCTCTGAAAGGAGCGCGCCATGCGTCTGATGCTGCTGTGGATCCTGAATGCCGTCGCCCTGCTGGCGGTGACGTATCTGCTGCCCACCATCCGGGTGTCCGGATTCGGCACGGCGCTGGTCGCCGCGCTGGCGCTGGGTTTCATCAACACGCTGGTGCGGCCGGTATTGACGCTCCTCACGCTGCCGCTCACGGTGTTGACGCTGGGCATCTTCTATCTGGTGCTGAACGGGCTGCTGTTCTGGCTCGCCAGCGCGCTCATCCCCGGTTTCGAGGTGCGGGGTCTCGCCTCGGCGATCGTCGGCGCGATCCTGTATGGCGTGATCGCCTGGGCGCTGTCCGCCCTCATCCCTTACTAGGATTGAATCTTGACTACGCGTACCTTCAGCTTTGAGTTCTTCCCGCCCAAGACGGCGGAAGGCGTGGAGAAACTTCGCGCCACGCGGGAGCAGCTTGCCCAGCTCAAGCCCAAATTCTTTTCCGTCACCTTCGGCGCCGGCGGATCGACCCGCGACCGCACCCTGGAAACCGTGCGCGAGATCCAGGCCTCCGGTTCGGAAGCCGCGCCGCACCTGTCGTGCATCGGCTCGACCGAGGACAGCATCCGCGACATCCTCAACGCCTACAAAAGCCAGGGCATCCGCCATCTGGTCGCGCTGCGCGGCGATCTGCCCTCGGGTACCCTGGACGCTGGCGAGTTCAACTACGCCAACGAACTGGTGGCCTTCATCCGCAAGGAAACCGGCGACTGGTTCGAGATCGAAGTGGCAGCCTATCCGGAAATTCACCCGCAGGCACGTTCCTCCACCGAGGACTTGGTCAACTTCAAGCGCAAGGTCGACGCCGGCGCCGACTCCGCGATCACGCAGTATTTCTTCAACGCCGACGCCTACTTCAACTTCGTCGAAGACGCGCGCGCGCTTGGTGTTTCCATTCCCATCGTCCCCGGCATCATGCCGATCGGCAACTACGTGCAACTGGCGCGCTTCTCCGATGCCTGCGGCGCCGAAATCCCGCGCTGGCTGAGAAAGAAGCTGGAGAGCTATGGCGACGATCTGGCGTCGATCCGCGCCTTCGGGCTGGATGTGGTGACCGATCTGTGCGACCGCCTGCTTGCCGGCGGCGCGCCGGGCCTGCATTTCTACACCATGAACCAGGCGGGTCCCAGCACGACGATCTGGCAGCGGCTGGGATTGTAGGCCGCGCATGCCGTAACCCGTGCGGCCCTGCGCAAGTCTGCCGCCAGGGTTCCGCCGCTTGCCTGAGTATCTGTACCCAGCCGCCGTTCGGGCGACGATGGCTGCCGTGGGCCCTGCACGCCGTTAGATCATGCGCGCCAGACTTTCAGCCGACGCCTGCATGCGAATAGGCCGAATCCTACCCGCCTTTCGCGACAACCCGGGCAAGATGACATTGCCAGTTCTTGATCGAGAAAGGCGAATGCCATTCACAGGCACAGGAGACCAGCATGCAAAGAGTCGCATTACCGGATAACGACCTGACTGGCTTTTCGCAAGCGCGTCGAGCCGCCGTTGACAAAGCCAGCGAAATGCTGGGCCGCTCCGTCATCGTCGCCTGGAAAGACGACACGAACGGCCAGTCGGCGCCGGCAATTCCCGGCGGCAAGGGTGACCGCTGGCATGACTATGGCGAGAGCAACGAAGGGGTACTGGAATTGCAGGTCGGCGATAGCTACCACTTCATTTTTACTGAAACCGACGGCTTCGAAGAGCCCGATATCAACCTTGTCAGCCTTGACGACAACGGGACAAAGTTCCTGTGTCTGAACGACGCGTGTACCGAAGAGGACAAGCAGAAACTGGGCTATTTTTCTGGCGGCGGCCTGGGTGGGTAGGGCGCGCTACGATACACAAGGAATAAATCATGAGCATCGGAACCATACTGTTGATCGTATTGATCCTGATCCTGATTGGCGCGGTCCCCGCCTGGCCTTACAGCCGTGGCTGGGGTTACGGACCGAGCGGCGGCGTCGGACTGATTGTCGTAATTCTGATTGTGCTGCTGCTGGTGGGGTGGGTCTGACGGCGCGCTGCCCATCGACCTGCCGCAACTGCGCTTTGGGGCGGCAGGGGCTGCACCATAACGAGGTGAGCTTGCCGGCTGAATGCGTTGGCCGTTTACAGCCAGGTGATGCGGCGCTGCAAATCGGCCAATGGGGCAGCGGGATCTTTCAGGGTGACGCCGTCGTCGCTTGAGCCGACCACCACCGCCTTGTCCGCCACCGGCACCAGGTTGTCGAGCTTGAAGCGACCCTTGCCGGTCTGGTCGCGCAGAAAGCAGCCTTCGTCGAAGAACAGGCGGTCGCCGCTGGCATCGATTTCCTCCGAATCGACCGAGTCATAGCCGATCAGCCGCCGGATGCCGTTCAGTCCATCGGCGATGTCGACCGCTGTGACGGTTTGCTGGTTGGCATCGATCAAGTAGGCTTTCATCGCATGTCCTCGTGGGGAAGGGGCAGCTGACCGGATTATCCGCCTGGACTGACCGGGATCGTCGAATGTGAAGCGTCTTCGGCCCGTACTGCGTCAGCCTAGGCAGGCTTTCAGCGCCTTCAGGCAATAATCGACATTTTCCTGCTTGGCAGAATAGCCCATCAGGCCGATGCGCCAGATCTTGCCGGCCATGTCGCCGAGGCCGGCACCGATTTCCAGGTTGAATTCATTGAGCAGGCGGGCGCGGATCGCTGCCTCGTCGATGCCTTCGGGCACGTAGATCGAGTTGAGCTGCGGCAGGCGGGCGGATTCCTCGACCACGTATTTCAGGCCCATGCCCTCCAGCCCGGCCTTGAGTTTTTCGTGCATCGCGCGGTGGCGCGCCCAAGCGTTCTCCAGGCCTTCTTCTTCGAGGATCACCAGCGCCTCGTGCAGGCCGTACATGGGGTTGATCGGCGCGGTATGGTGGTAGGTGCGCTTGCCGGCCGACTGCCAGTAGCCGAGCACCAGATTCAGATCGAGGAACCAGCTCTGCACCGGGGTGGTGCGCGCCTGGATGCGGGCGATGGCGTGTTCCGAGAACGACACCGGCGACAGGCCCGGCGTGCACGACAGGCATTTCTGGCTGCCGGAATAGGCGGCATCGATGCCCCACTTGTCCAGGTAGACCGGTGTGCCGCCGAGGCTGGTGACGCAGTCCATGATGGTGAGCGCACCGAACTCCTGCGCGATCTTCGCCAGGCTTGCGGCGTCCGACTGCGCGCCGGTCGAGGTTTCGGCATGGACGAACGCCAGCACTTTTGCATCCGGGTTCGCCTTGAAGGCGTCGCGTACTTTCTGCGGGTCGACCGGTTTGCCCCAGGCGTCGTCGACGATCACCGGCACCCCGCCGGTGCGCTTGACGTTCTCCAGCATGCGCCCGCCGAACACGCCGTTGCGGCAGACGATCACCTTGTCGCCCGGCTCCACCAGATTGACGAAGCACATTTCCATTCCCGCCGAGCCGGGTGCCGAAACCGGAAAGGTCAGCGCGTTCTGCGTCTGGAACGCCATGCGCAACATGGACTTGATCTGCTCCATCAGGTCGACGAAAGCGGGATCGAGGTGGCCGATGGTCGGGCGCGCCATCGCATCGAGGATGCGCTGCGGCACGTCGGACGGGCCGGGGCCCATGAGGATGCGCTTGGGGGGGATGAAGGAAGCCGTCATAACCTTGTTCTCGTTGTGGAAATATCAATCAAAACAAAGGCTTGATTCTACTAGCAAATAGAGGCGCCTGGAATCTTGCAAACCACTCAGACGGGTGGCTCGCCCATCAGCGGCCGCATCGCAGTCAGCAGGCTGTTGAAGATGCGTGGATGCGCCTTTTCCTGTTCGGCCAGCATCTGCTTCATCGCATAGCGCTGCTGCGGCTTGGCGAAGCACGCCGGGCAGTTCTCGAAGATCACCGGCAGGCCGGCGTCGTGCGCGAAGGCGCGGGTCTGGCGCTCGCGCGCGTAGGCGAAGGGACGGATGATGCGCAGGTCGCCGGCGTCGTTGAGGTAATGCGGCGACATGGTCCGCAGCTTGCCGCCGAACAGCATCGACATCATCAGCGTTTCGGCAAGATCGTCGAGATGCTGCGCCAGCGCGACGACGTTGCAGCCCTGTTCGCGTGCAACGCGGTAGAGGATGCCGCGCCGCATGCGCGAGCAATACGCGCAGTACGAGTCGCTGTCCTTGGTCAGGGTTTTCTGCGCTTCTTCCAGGATCGGCTGCGATTCGAGGAAGTAGGGCACGCCGAGTTCGGCCATGTAGGGCGTGAGCGGCGACGGATCGAACTGGTCGGACTGCGGATCGACCGTGCAGGCCAGCAGTTCGAATTTCACCGGCGCCTTCTGCTGCAGGTGATGCAGCGTGTGCAACAGCGACAGCGAATCCTTGCCGCCCGACAAACCGAGCAGGATGCGATCGCCTTCGCGGATCATGCGGAAGTCGCCGATGGCGCGCCCGGCCGCAGTGAGCAGCGAGCGCGCGGGTTTCACCCAGCCTGTGTCCGTTCGTGCTGAGCCTGTCGAAGCATGGGCGGACACAAGGCCTTCGACGGGCTCAGGCCGAACGGCGCTTGGGTTTGATGTTTGGCTCATGCGGAAAACTGCAGCGCGTGCAGTTGCGCGTAGCGGCCCTGCCGGGCGATCAGGTCGGCGTGGCTGCCGACTTCGACGATGCGGCCGCCTTCCAGCACCACAATCCGGTTGGCGCGTTCGATCGTGGAGAGCCGGTGCGCGATGACCAGCGTGGTGCGGTTCTCCATCAGCGTCTCGAGCGCGGCCTGGACGTGGCGCTCGGATTCGTTGTCCAAAGCGGACGTGGCCTCGTCGAGGATCAGGATGGGCGCGTTCTTGAGGATGGCGCGGGCTATGGCAATTCTTTGGCGCTGTCCGCCCGACAGCCGCATGCCGTTCTCGCCGATCAGCGTGTCCAGCCCGTCGGGCATGGCCTGGATGAATTCCCAGGCATGCGCGGCGATGCAGGCGGCGCGGATCTCGTCGGGTGTGGCGTCGCGCTTGCTGCCGTAGGCGATGTTGTGCCCCAGCGTGTCGTTGAACAGCACCACGTCCTGCGAGACCAGCGCGATGTGGCTGCGCAGGTTCTGCAATGTGATGTCGCGGGTATCGATGCCGTCGAGCTGGATGATTCCGGAATCTGGGTCGTAGAAACGCGGCACCAGATTGGCCAGCGTCGTCTTGCCGGAGCCGGAGGCGCCGACCAGCGCCACCGTTTCGCCGGGCGCGATGTCGAGCGTGATGCCGGCCAGCGCCGGCGTGGTCTTGCCGGGATAGGTGAGCGTCACGTCGCGCAGCGCCAGCCGTCCTTCGGTGCGGGGGAGGGTACGGCTGCCGCTGTCGCGCTCGGCGTCTTCGTCGAGCATGGTGAAGATGGTCTCGGCGGCGGCCAGCCCGCGCTGCAGCTGGTCGTTGACCGAGGTGAGCCGTTTCAGCGGGGCGAACAGCAGCAGCATGGCCATGAAGAAGGCGACGAAGCCGCCGACCGTCGTAGCGTTGTCGCTCGCCTGGTCGGCGGCGATGTAGACGATGACGGCGAGCGCGATCGCGGCGATCAGCTGGATCACGGGTTCGTACACCGCGTTGGCGGCGACGCGCTTCATCTCGAACGTGCGCGCCAGGTTGGCCGCCTGACGGAAGCGTGTCTGCTCGTAGTCCTCACCGCCATACAGCTTGACCACGCGATGCCCGCCCACCGCCTCGTCGACCACCTGGGTGATTTCGCCGATGTTCTGCTGCGCCTTGCGCGAGAGGCCGCGCAGGCGCTTGCTGGCAACGCGCACCACCCACAGCGTGAGCGGCACCAGCGCGAACACGATCAGGGTCAGCTTCCAGTTCAGCCACACCAGGTAGCCGAGCAGCCCCAGCACCGTCACCGTTTCGCGCACCAGCGTGGTCAGCGAACTGGTGGCCGACTGCGTCACCTGGGTGACGTTGAAGGCGAGTTGCGCGATCAGCTGGCCGCTCGGGTTCTGATCGAAGTAGCGCGTCGGCAGCGTCATCAGCTTGTCGAACATGGCGGCGCGCAGATCCATCACCAGGCGGCTGCCCACCCAGGCCATGCAATAGGTGCTGACGAAGCTGGTGATGCCGCGCACGATGAAGAGCCCGAGCAGCAGAATCGGCACCCAGCGGATGAAAGCCTGGTCCTTGGCGACGAAGCCCTTGTCCAGCAGCGGCTTGAACAGCGCGGGCAGCGCGGGTTCGGTGGCGGCGGTGAGGACCAGCGCGACGATGGAAAGCGCGAACATGCGCCAGTACGGCTTCACATAGCCGAGCAGGCGGACGTACAACTTGTGGCTGGTGTCGGCAGGCGTCATGGCTGCAGCAGGGTGGCGAGCCCGGGGAAGATGACGAAGCCGATGGCCGGGTCGCGCTTCACGCGCGCCTGAAGAATGTCCTGCGACGGGTTTTCGGGGTTTTCGGTCATGGGGCGGATAGTCAAAAGCCCCGCGATTGTAACGCGCCGCGGCTTGCAGGCGTCGATTCTGTCGGGATGGGCCACCTCGGTTCGGGGTTCCTGGCGGGACGGCATTTTGTCGCCTATTCGCGGCCTGAAGCCATGCCTTGAATGAGTCGTCGAGCGTAGAATACGCGCCATGCCGGAACCCATCGATCAGCGCCCGCGCGCGCAGAATGCCCTGGAACAGCACCTGAGCGAGGTGCAGCTGCTGCTCGCGCGTCAACGGCGGGTCGAAGCCCTGGTGCAGAAGCAGGACATGCCGCGCCACGAACTGGTCGAAGGGCTGGTGCACCGGCAGCATCTGGTCGAACTGCACAACCTGCTGCATCGTCTGTCGGCCGGCGAGATCGCGCGGGTCATCGAGGCCTTGCCCGAGGAGGATCGCCTCGCCGCCTGGCAGGAGGTCGAGGAAGGCCGCTGCGAACTGGTTCTGGAAATCGTCTCGGACGACGTGCGGGCCGAACTGCTGGAAGCGCGCCCTCACAGCAGCGCGCGCAACATGCTCTCCGCCTTCGAGCTGAGGAACGGCCGGCTGAGCCAGGTGCGCATCGACAGCCGCGCCGACCTGGCCAACGTCAACCCGATGTGGATCGACCTCGTCGCCCCCACCGCAAGCGTGCGCGCCTGGGTGGGCGAATTCTTCCAGCTATACCTGCCCGACCCGGAAGACGTCACCGACATCGAGGAAAGCGCGCGCTTCTACATCGACGACAACGACGCGGTGCACTTGAGCTCGAACTTCCTGCTCTACAAGCAGGGCGATTCGCGCAACGTCGCGGTGGCCTTCATTCTCCACCGCAACATCCTGTTCTCGGTGCGCAACGAGGAACTGCCGGTATTCCGCCTGCAGCGCCTGCGCGCCCGCACCCAGCCGGGTTACGTCTCGGACGGCAAGGACGTCCTGCTCGACCTCTATGGCGCCGACGTCGAATACTCGGCCGACGCGCTCGAGGATGTCTACGCCGAATTCGAGCGCGTCGGCCGCCAGGTGCTCTCGCCCCAGGTCACCGATGACCAGGCGGCGGAGATCCTCGCCGAAATCGCCAAGGGCGAGGACCTGAACGGCCGTATCCGCCGCAACGTGCTCGACACCCGCCGCGCGCTCTCCTTCCTGATGCGCGGCCGCCTGCTCTCGACCGAACAGCACGAGGATACGCGACAGATCCTGCGCGACATCGAATCGCTCGACGGCCACACGTCCTTCCTCTTCAACAAGATCAACTTCCTGATGGACGCCACCGTCGGCTTCATCAACATCAACCAGAACAAGCGCGTGTCCAAGCTGACCGCGATCTCGGTCGTGTTCGTGCCGATCAACATCATCGCCGGCATCGGCGGCATGTCCGAGTTCTCGATGATGACCGCAGGCATTCCGTGGCCGGTTGCCTACGGCGCCTTCACGCTGGCGATGGGCGCGCTCGGTTTTGGCACCTATCGCGCGCTACGTTATTTCGAACAGCGCAAGGGTGAGCAGACGCCCGCTGCGCGGCAGCGGAAGGAAGGCTGAGGAGGGTGCTTTCTGTTTCGCCAAGTCGAAGCAGTTGGGAATATCGCAGGAGGAAATAAGTAAAAGGAGAGGGTGGGCATGGTTACGAACGCAAGGCCATACAAACGCTTAAGCCCTCAATGAACAACCTTTGATGTATACATGGCCCCCGTATTGCTTGGACGGGGAATTTCGATTGAGCGAATTCCCGAAAACCACAACTTGCGGACAATCGTTTACACAATGAAATCTTTATCTGACTTGTGGCGTGGAATTGCTCGCCATCCATTTAAGACGGGCGGATATGTTTTCACGTCCTTCAGTGTCATTTTCACCCTCATTAAATCAATTAATTATTTTGTACCAGGGATCAAAATTGAGGGGGGCTTTGCTTTCTTCGTGGTGATTGCGGTAAGCCTTTTCTTCGGCCTGAGAAAGGTGTGGAAGCCCTCAAAGATCGAAATAAAAATGGCACACTCCAACACTGCCATTGAAGTACTGTTCGGAGACCTATTTGAGCAGAGTGGAATACGTGCAATTGCGGTCAATGAATTTTTTGACAGCAAAATTGGCAAACCCGTATCCGATAAAAGTATTCATGGAATGTTTCTTCAAAAGTGCTTTGGAGGTCATCCAGAACCCTTCGATAAGCAAGTGGATGAAGAATTAAGAAAAGTTGAATTTAGTGAAGTCGCGAAAACAGACGGAAAAACAAAATGTTTTCCTATTGGATCGACGGCGCTAATTACTGTAAATCAAGATCGCTATTTAGCCTTTGCATTCGCGAAGACGGACCCAGAGACCTGCAAGGCTTATTCAGACGTGACGATGATGTGGATTGCTTTACATCGTTTATGGCAACGAGCTCGAGTGGAGTCCGGTGGGCATGAGATAAATCTACCTCTAGTTGGTAGTGGACTATCCGGACTTGGTTTGCCTACCCGTGATCTTCTAAATCTCATTATTCTTTCTGCAATCACGGAAACAAAGGCTAAAGAAATTACGCAGAAAATTCGAATTGTTTTATATCGCGATCGATTTGACGATTTGGATTTAAGAGATGTAAAGAAGCACTGGGAGGAAAAATAATGGCCTATCGGAATGGAACTTACGTGGCCTTTCACGCCAATGGAACCAATATTCCAGGCAAGTCGGATATTGACTATTACAATTTAATGAAGGCGTGGACTGCAAAGACAGACGACGAGTTCACGATGAACAACAGTCACGACAAAGCAGCGGCTGTACGTGACTCGAGCAAAAAGGCCACATTAAGAGCATCCCTTCTTGAGCGATTACGAAATTCCAAGAACATGGTTCTAATAATTGGTGAAACTACGGCCTTAGATGATGATTGGGTGCCATTCGAAATCGAGAAGGCTGTAGATATATATAAGTTACCAATAATTGCCGCGTATACAGCTACGGGTAAACCAATTCGTAATCCATCCGCTCTTCAAGCATTTTGGCCAAGCGCACTTACAATTCGAATAAATAACGGGACTGCCAATATCATTCATATCCCATTTAAAAAAGTAGCGCTGATGGATGCAATCTCACAGTTTTCGCACAAGGCTCTTCCCCTCGGACGAGGACTCGGAATTTATAGTGATGAAGCTTATGTAGGATTTGGCATCGAAGGGTGAAATGAATCGGCAGAATTGCGAGGTCTTACGTCCGAGCACAAAGCGAAAGTCGAGCGTTAATTTGGGCACTGAAATTATTGTTTCCAAGTCCCAGATTCATTTCTCTTGGCGCGTCACCACCCTATCTGAAACCGATAGGTCCCAATTCCCTGTTTCATGCGAACTGGTGGGTCAATCAGGGCTTGAGCTTACTGTGAGAAGTGGATGTTTGTTTCTGGCGGGATCGCCGCGGCTGGGCACTACGGGAAATTAGAGGAACGCCCAGATTTATGTGGGCGACACTGAGTAATTCGACTCAGCGTGGCACCTGCGCGCTCCCCATATACCGGCTGATCACCGCGACGCGCCGCTGGTACGCGCGCGAGCTGCGGTGGTTCTCGTACCAGCGCGGGTTGGGCACCATGGCGGCCAGGCGGGCGGCCTGGTCGCGGCCGAGGTTGGCGGCGGAGGTCTTGTAGTAGCGGCGCGCGGCGGCTTCGGCGCCGTAGATGCCGTCGCCCCATTCGATGACGTTCAGATACACATCGAGGATGCGGCGCTTGCTCCAGGTGGCTTCGATCATGAGCGTGATGACGGCTTCCTGTCCCTTGCGGATGAAGCTGCGCTCACCGGAGAGGAACAGGTTCTTGGCGAGCTGCTGGCTGATGGTGGAGCCGCCGGCGACGAGGCGGCCTTTCTTCAGGTTCTTCTCGACCGCGAGCTGGATGCCGTCCACGTCAAACCCTTCGTGCGAGAGGAATTTGGCATCCTCGGCGGCGACGATGGCGCGCTTCAGGTGGATGGAGATGCGGTCGTAGGGCACCCACTTGTGGCGCAGTTCGGCGTCGGGATTCTTTTCCTGCTGGCGTGCCAGGCCGGCTTCCATGAATGAGGTGGAGGCGGGGTTGTGATCGATCCACCACAGCACGTGCGCGAACAGCCACACCTGATACAGCAGCGCCAGCGTGATCGCTGCCGCGACGCCTTTGCCGAGCCAGCCGAACACTTTCTTCATCATGCTGTGCGCAGACTCGCGATGACGGGCGCGGTGTCGGGGCGCACGCCGCGCCACATGTAGAACGCTTCGGCGGCCTGTTCGACCAGCATACCGAGGCCGTCGGCGGTGCGTGCCCCGTGCGTGCGGGCGAAGTCGAGGAAGGGCGTGTTGCGGCCGTACATCATGTCGTAGGCCAGCGTGTCGGGGGTGAACACGCGCGGCGACAGCGGCGGCAGGTCGCCGGCGAGGCTGGCGGCGGTGGCGTTGATGACGAGGTCGAAAGGGGTGTCGACCGCGTCGAAGCCGCACGCGCGGACGCCGCGGCCGAACAGCTCGGCGAGTTCCTGTGCGCGGCTGACGGTGCGGTTGGCGATGACGAGCGCGGCGGGCTGCTGGTCGAGCAGCGGCTCGATCACGCCGCGCGCCGCGCCGCCGGCGCCGAGCAGCAGGATGCGTTGGCCGGCGATCGTGCAGTGCAGGTTGTGCGTGAGGTCGGCGACCAGGCCGGCGCCGTCGGTGTTGTCGCCGAGGATGCCGTCGGCATCGAAGGTCAGCGTGTTGACTGCGCCGGCGCGCTGGGCGCGTGGGCTCAGGCGGCTTGCCAGCCTGAAGGCCTCTTCCTTGAACGGCACGGTGACGTTGGCGCCGCGCCCGCCTGCCGCGATGAACGCAGCGACGCTCGCCGCAAACCCGTCGAGCGGCGCGAGGATGGCTTCGTAGCGCATGTCCTGGCCGGTCTGGCGGGCAAAGGCGGTGTGGATCTGCGGGGATTTGGAGTGGGCAATCGGGTGCCCGAATACGGCGTAGCGGTCGGTCATGGCGGCCGTATTTTAGCCGCTCAACCGGTTGCCAGGCGTTTTTGTATGCGTCGCCGCGTCAGCTTTGAATCCAGGGCAGGCTGCGGTGTTTCCAGCCGTTGAGTTCGCTGCGGTGGCCGGTGGCCTTGTTGAGGTCGCCTTCGATACCTTCCAGCACGTTGTAGCAACTGCCGCGTCCGGCTTCGCTGCAGGCAGCGGCTGCCCGGTGTGAACGCTCGCCGCTGCGGCAGATGAAAAACAGCAAGGATTCGGGATCGGAGGCCTGCGCAAGCTGGGTCAGGAAGTGGGGATTGAGGACCCAGCCGGGCCAGGCTTGCCATTCGACATGCAGCGCGCCGGGTATGACCCCGTTGAGTTCGAGTTCTGCGTGGGAACGTACATCGATCAGGCGGGATCCGGGTGCAATCTGCAGCAATTCATGCGCTTCGTGGGGCAGCAGTGCGCCGGCAAATGACCAGGAATTTGACTGGCTGCGACGGTGGGCCGTGTCGAGCAACTCCGTGATGCGTCCCATGATGTTTCCTTTTATTTTATTGTCAGTTCAGTATATGAAACCCCCTGCCCGATGCAATTTGCACCACATTGGTGCAGCAGGCGGGCTTTGATGCGTTTTTTTGGTGCAATAGAGAAAATGGTCGCGCGCTATGCCGTTGCCTGAATGCTTATGGCACAATGTCTGGCGCCCGATTTTCGTATGGCACGGTTGCTGCTAACAGCTTTTTGTGTGACGTTTGTGTGGCGGGTCAGGGCGACATCCAACGTCGTAATTCAATCCATTTCAGTTGAGGAGATTCAGCATGGCCGTGGCCAATGTGATCAAGATGATTAAGGACGGCGAAGTGAAATTCGTCGATCTGCGCTTTACCGATACCCGCGGCAAGGAACAGCACGTTTCCATTCCTGCCCGCATCGTGACCGAAGACTGGTTCGAAGACGGCCACCCGTTCGACGGCTCCTCGATCGCCGGCTGGAAAGGTATTCAGGCGTCCGACATGCTGCTCAAAGCCGATCCCGATTCGGCCTACATGGATCCCTTCTTCGACGAGCCCACGCTGATCCTGACCTGCGACGTGATCGAGCCGTCCGACGGCAAGGGCTACGAGCGCGATCCGCGTTCGGTGGCGAAGCGCGCCGAAGCCTATCTGAAGTCGACAGGCATCGCCGACACCGCTTACTTCGGTCCGGAACCCGAGTTCTTCATTTTCGATTCGATCACCTGGCACGACAACATGTCGGGCTGCGGCGTGAAGATCAATTCGGAAGAAGCGGCCTGGTCGTCCGCCGAGAAGTTCGAGAACGGCAACACCGGCCACCGCCCCGGCGTCAAGGGCGGCTACTTCCCCGTGCCCCCGGTCGACAGCCTGCAGGACATCCGCGCCGCCATGGTGCTGGCGCTGGAAGAAGCCGGCATCCCGGTTGAAGTGTTCCACCACGAAGTGGCCACCGCCGGCCAGTGCGAAATCGGTACCGTGTTCAACACGCTGACCAAGCGCGCCGACTGGACGCAGACCCTGAAGTACATCGTGCAGAACGTCGCCCACGCCTACGGCAAGACCGCGACCTTCATGCCCAAGCCCATCGTCGGCGACAACGGCTCCGGCATGCACGTCCACCAGTCGCTGTGGAAAGACGGCAAGAACCTGTTCGCGGGCAACGGCTACGCCGGCCTGTCCGAAATGTGCCTGTACTACATCGGCGGCATCATCAAGCACGCCAAGGCGCTGAACGCGATCACCAACCCGTCGACCAACTCGTACAAGCGTCTGGTGCCCGGCTTCGAAGCCCCCGTGATGCTGGCCTACTCGGCCCGCAACCGTTCGGCCTCGATCCGCATCCCGATCGCCGCCAGCGAGAAGGCCCGCCGCATCGAGACCCGCTTCCCGGATCCGACCGCCAACCCGTATCTGTGCTTCGCTGCGCTGATGATGGCCGGTCTCGACGGCATCCAGAACAAGATCCACCCAGGCGATCCGTCGGACAAGGATCTGTACGACCTGCCGCCGGAAGAAGACGCGAAGATCCCGAAGGTCTGCCACAGCCTGGAAATGGCGCTGGAAGAACTCGACAAGGATCGCGAGTTCCTGACCCGTGGCGGCGTGTTCACCAACGACATGATCGACGCCTACATCGAACTGAAGATGCAGGAAGTCACCAAGTACCGCATGACCACGCACCCGGTCGAATTCGCGATGTATTACTCGCTGTAAACAGGGCGCCGTGCACCCAAGGGGGCAGCTTCGGCTGCCCCTTTTTTTGCGTGTATTCCCCGTAGATGACCGTTCACGGGAGCATCAAGATTGCCGGCTTGTGTCCGTTAAAAACGGGTACGCTACACTCAGCCTTATGCCAATTGCCCGTTTTTCCTTTCTGTTGTGCCTGATTCTGGCTGCGCCCGTGCAGGCGGATATCTACAAGTACGTAGATGAAAACGGCCAGGTGACGTTTACCGACGTCTACAAAAAAGGCGCCAAACGCGTCGACCTGCCCGGGGCGCCGACGCAGTTGCGGGCCAGCGAGAAATCGTCCCGGCGCGCATCCTATACGCCCAGTCCGGCGGACTTTCCGCGTATCGATCCCGCTACGCAGAAACGGCGCGACGACGTCCGTCGCCAGGTGCTGCAGGATGAAATTTCAGGCGAACGCCGCAATGCCGACGAGGCGCGCCGTCAGCTGACGCTGGGCGAGCGCCTTCAGCCCGGCGAGCGTGCCACCGATACCACCTATCTCAATCGCGTAAAAAACTTGCGCACCGCGGTGCAGCAGCACGAGCAGAACATTACCGCTATACAGCGTGAGCTGGCCAACCTGAAATAGGCCGCGGGGTAAGAGGCTAAAGCGTCAACAACCACGCTCCACCCGCAAGCACCCGTGGGCATAAAGAGTAGGCCGTGGTTGTAAAGAAGCTGAAGCTTCAACAACCACGCTCTGGCACAATCAGTGCTTCAACTGAGTGCATGAGCATGCCGCCGTTCTCGCCCACCGAATTTTCCGGACTGGATTATCTGTCTACCGGCGTCGTGATTCTGGATGCCGACGGCCATATCGTCTTCGTCAATCCGGCTGCCGAGACCTTGTTGGGGGTGTCGGGCGTTCTGCTGCTCGGGGAGGATGCAGTGGCGGTGTTCGAGCGCAGCCCCGAGTTGCTCGCGGCCATCCAGACTGCATGCACGCAGCAGGAAACCGTCATTGAGTACGAGCTCGACGTCGTGGTGAGCGGTCATCCGCCGATTCGCCTCGGCTGCAGTGTCTCGCCGCTGGAGAGGCCGTCGCACGCCGCGCTGATCGAAATGCGTGCGGTCGATCCGCACCTGCGCATCGCCCGGCTGGAGCAGGCGCGTCTGCAACAGGAAGCCAACCGTGAACTGCTGCGCAACCTGGCGCATGAAATCAAGAACCCGCTCGGCGGCATCCGTGGCGCCGCCCAATTGCTCGAGCACGAGTTGCCGCGCGAATCCTTGCGCGAATACACCCAGGTCATCATCAAGGAATCCGATCGGCTGCAGTCGCTGATGGAGCGTCTGCTGACGCCGCACCGCATGCCCCGTTTTGGTGCGGTCAACATTCACGAAGTGCTGGAGCGGGTCCGCAGCCTGATTCTGGCCGAAACGCCGAGCGTGTCATTGCGGCGCGACTACGACATCAGCCTGCCGGAAATTCGCGCCGACTCGGAACAGCTGATTCAGGCCACGCTCAACATTGCACGCAATGCCGTGCAGGCGATGCATGGCCAGGGCGCGATCATTTTCAGGACCCGGGTGGCGCGGCAGATCACGCTCGAGAGCCGGCGCTACCAGCTCGGCATGCGCGTCGAGATCATCGACGACGGCCCCGGCATTCCCGAGGATATACGCGAACAGATCTTCTTTCCGCTGGTGTCCGGGCGCGAAGGCGGCAGCGGACTCGGGCTCGCCGTTGCGCAGACGCTGGTCGCGCAGAACCACGGCACCATCGAGTGCGAAAGCCGCCCCGGCCGCACTGTTTTCTCGATCTTTCTCCCCTTACCGACCTGAACGCCATGTCAAAAACTAGCTGTGTCTGGATTATCGACGACGACCGCTCCATTCGCTGGGTGCTCGAAAAAGCCCTGCTGCGCGAGGATATCGCCTGCATGACCTTCAGCTCGGCCAGCGATGCGCTGCGCGAACTGGAACGCAGCACGCCTGCCGCGGTGCTGTCCGACATCCGCATGCCGGGGGTGAGCGGTCTGGAATTGCTGCAGGCGCTGAAGGAGCGGCTGCCCAAGGTGCCGGTCATCATCATGACTGCGTATTCCGACCTCGACAGCGCCGTGGCGGCCTTCCAGGGCGGCGCGTTCGAATACCTGCCCAAGCCCTTCGACGTCGACCAGGCGCTCGAACTGGTGCGCCGCGCGCTGGCGGAAAACGCCAGCCGAGACGTGCCTGCCACCAGCGATGCGCCGGTGCCGGAAATCCTCGGCCAGGCGCCCGCCATGCAGGAGGTGTTTCGCGCCATCGGGCGACTGAGCCAGTCGCACGCCACCGTGCTGATCACCGGCGAATCGGGCAGCGGCAAGGAACTGGTGGCGCGCGCGTTGCATCGCCATAGCCCGCGTGCCAGCGGGCCGTTCATCGCGTTGAACACTGCGGCCATCCCCAGGGATCTGCTGGAGTCCGAACTCTTCGGTCACGAGCGCGGTGCGTTTACCGGGGCGGCGGCGCAGCGGCGCGGCCGCTTCGAGCAGGCCGACGGCGGCACGCTGTTTCTGGACGAGATCGGCGACATGCCGGCCGAGCTGCAGACCCGCCTGCTGCGCGTGCTGGCCGACGGCCAGTTCTACCGCGTTGGCGGACATACGCCGATCAAGGTCAACGTGCGGGTGATCGCCGCCACCCACCAGGATCTGGAGGTACGGGTGCGCGAGGGGCTGTTCCGCGAAGACCTGTTCCACCGCCTCAACGTGATTCGTCTGCGCCTGCCGGCGCTACGCGAGCGGCGCGAGGACATTCCCCTGCTGGTGCGCCATTTCATGCAGAAAAGCGCGCGCGAACTGGGGATGGAGGCCAAGGGCGTGTCGGACGCCGCGATGAAGACGCTGGTCAACCTGCCGTGGAGCGGCAACGTGCGCCAGCTTGAAAACGTCAGCCATTATCTGACCGTAATGGCGCCCGGTCAGGTGGTCGAGGTAGGGGATCTGCCTGCCGATCTGATGCAGGGAACAGTCGAGCAACCGGGCGGCGACTGGTTGCAGGGACTGGCCGCCGAAGCCAGCGCGCGGCTGGCGCGCGGCGAGGCCGCGATTCTGGACGACCTGACCCAGGTGTACGAAAAAACGCTGATCGAAGTGGCGCTGCGCCATACCGGGGGACGCCGGATCGAAGCCGCACATCTCCTCGGTTGGGGGCGCAATACCCTGACGCGAAAAATCCATGAACTGGGGATGGATGCGGAATCCGAGGGAGACGAACCGAAATAGTCGCTGCCTGACGCCCGGATGTCGTGCAACAAAAAAGCCGACTTGCGTCGGCTTTTTTGCGTGCGTGGGCAGCTCAGGCGGCCTGCGCTTCTTCCAGCAGTTTCTGGATTTCGCCCTTCTGGTACATCTCGATCATGATGTCGGAGCCGCCGATCAGTTCGCCCTTCACATACAGCTGCGGGAAGGTTGGCCAGTTGGCGTAGTACTTCAGGTTTTCGAAAATTTCCGGATCGGCCAGCACGTTGACCGCCAGGAAGTCCTTTACGCCGCAGGCCTGCAGCACTTGCGCTGCGCGCGACGAGAAGCCGCACTGCGGAAACTGGGGCGTGCCTTTCATATACAGCACGACGGTGTTGTTGGTGACTTGGTCGCGGATGCGGTCGAGAGGGGTCGTCATGAGGGGCTCCTGAACAATACTTGACTGGAATAGTCGGGAATTATACGCATGGCGGCAGCGGCGTCAAGCTGGTTTCGGGTCGCGCTGATAGGGGCTGATGAAGGCCTTGTGGAACAGGTGCGGGAGCAGCAGATGCGCAGGCATGCGCAGCCAGTGGGCGCGCACGAAGGCGGCCTGGCGTGCAAGCGGTGTGAAGGCATCCGCGCAGCCGGCATGAGCGGGTGCGAGCACCCGTGTGAAGATGCGGTCCATCAGAGCGAGCGTGACGCGATTCGGCGCAACCGGGGCCAAGGCGGCCGACACGCTGTCGGGGACCGGCGTGTCGAGGAAATGGCGCAGATAACGCAGTGCATAGAACAGTGAACGACTGAGCTCCAGTTCGTCGGCGCGCGCGGTCAGACGAGGCCAGAAATCGGGGGCGGCGGCGTCCCGCAACAGCAGGTCGAGGTCGGTCAGGTCGCGCAGGCCGTGCGGCAGTTCGCCGTCGTGGAACAAGTGCGTGGCCGAATGCAGGATGCGGTCTTCCGGCGCCAGCACCTGGATGCCGGGCAGGCCGTCCACCGCGACGGCCCGGCTGCGCAGTTTGGCGGAGTCCGGGTGATAGCGCGCCGTGTCCGGCAGGATCGCGTGATGGACATCGATCACGGTGTCGCGCTGGACATGCTGCATGGGCGGGATTTCGTGCATCCAGCGGCGGTAATAACGCTTGTCGTATTCGGAGAGGCCGGTGGCGTGCCAGCCGGCCAGCCTGAGCGAGGACTCGGCTTTGGGCAGGGACTCGCGCGGTACCAGGATGTCGATATCGTTGAACAGTCGGCCCTCTGCGGCCGGCAGGTCGGCCGCCACGTAGGCTGCGCCCTTGAGCACGATCAGCGGACCGCCGAGATCACGCAGTGCCTTGCGGATCTGCTGCAACTCCCAGTGCACCGCCGTCCGCTGTTTGTGGGCCAGGGTTTCGGCGGCGTCGAAGTGCCAGCGGACGACCGCCGGGATCGACGCCGTCTGGCCGTGCTGGCCGAGGCGATGGGCCAGCCGTGCCAGCAAGCCTGCCGTCCGCGCCTGTCGCACGAGGATGTCCCACTCGCTCATCGAGAAACGGCTGACGGACTCGGGCGAGCGCAGGGTGCGGGCGAGCAGATCGCGGGACAGGACCTTCATGGGCTCAGTCGGTTCGACGTTCCGCCAGGCGATCAAAGGTGGCGATGGCTTCGCGCAGATCGCTGTAATGGAAATCGTAGCAGTGGGTCTGGTCGATCAGCGCTGCGCCCACGCGGAAGCCGTCGGCACCCAGATGGCTGTAATTGAACGCATTCTGCGCCAGGAACATGAAGGTCTGGGCCTGCGATCGGGGCGTGAGTGTGGTCGCCGCGCCGGCTTCCCACTTTGGGAAGATCACCCAGCCCGGGCGTGCCGTCTCGTGCTGGCGCAATACGCTGTCGCGCGGGGGGCGCATGTGGGCCACCGTGCCCTTGACCGTGTCGTGCGAGGGGCGGTTGATATAGGCGTCGGGATCGAACAGCCGAATGATGTCGATCGACTGGTTCTTCAGGCTGACCGGGCGTGGCAACGGCTGGATCAGGCCGGTTTTTCGGTTGATCAGGGTGAGCTCGTCGGACAGCAGGCGCCAGCCCGACAGCACCAGCCCCGCGGTCAGTGTGCTTTTTCCCGAACCTGGCGGCGCCGGCAGGATCGCGGCCAGGCCGTTCTTCTCGACCACGGCGGCGTGGATGATGAGGTAATGATGTGCCTGCGTCGAGACGCACCAGTTGAGTCCCCACTCCAGCATCGGAAACGCCTGGTCGCGTGGCAGCGGCTTGAAGGGATGCATGCCGTCGAATGAAAAATTCACCTGGGGGCGCAGCCAGCGCCGCAGGGTGGCTGGAGGGTTCACCGACACATGGAAGTCGGCAAAGGCTTCGTGCGTATTGCGCACCTCGAACTGGCCATACAGTTCGGCGAGGCCATCCGCGACCGACGGAACGCGTGATTGCAGCTTGAGCGAAAACGGTCCGGTGCGCATCCAGACGCCGGCACCAGCCAACTGCCGTCGCAATTCGGCGCGGGGGAGCTGCAGCAATTTCATGCGGATTCCAGCAGGCCGATTTTGTGCAGGCTGTGGAAGGCGTCTTCCGTCAATTCCCGCAATTGCGGCGTTGCCGTCATGTCAAAATGAGCTGCCAGCGCGCTTGCCAACTCGGTTGACGTGTATTCGGGGTGGTCGCGGCAGATCTGGTAAAGCGCCAGGGTCAACGGCTTCAGGTAATGCGTGTCGCCGGATGCCGCATCATAGACGACCGCTTCGTCTCCCCAAATTTTCAATAGACGTGACGGCAGCGACGAGACATGGGCCATTGCATCAATTCAACGGGCAGTAGCGCTCGTTCAGCATGGCGAGCGAATCCTTCAGCCCGGCGGGATCCGTCAGGTAATTCGCTTTGAAGAAGGTAATCAACTCCCCGGCTGTGTAGCCGAAATTCATGTTGGGGTAGGCCGAGTTCAGCAGCGCGGCGACGGCGTGGAAGCCGAGGTTCACGGAAATCGGGTCGCCACCCAGGCTGGGGAAGCAGGTGCCGTTGGTACAGGTAGGGGGGGGGCCGTTCGGGTTGGCGTCCTTGTTGCCAGGGCACGAATAAGTGTTGCCGCTCAGATAGAGCACGTCGAGCAGGGTATAAGGCGTGCCCTTGCAGTCGACATATTGGGTGACCCCGAAAACGGCGTTGAAGGTATCGGTAAGCTTGTAGCCGGTCGAGCCCCAGGAGTCGAAGTGGTTGCATACCTTCCAGTAACCCGGCGTACAGCCTTCACACGTGACCTTGGGGGCGGACAGGTTGCCGGATGCCATGCCGGAAATGCTGCACTGATTGGCCCATACCGGGCGGCTCGCCAGCGTGAAAACTGCCGACATCCCCAGTGCGGCACCGGTCAGCTTGCGGCGGGATTGATCGACCGTATTGTTTTCAGTGGCTGCGGGCGGAGTGTCAGGGGTTTCGGGGGTCAGGTCAGACATGGCATGCCTCGATCATTATTTGGATTCGTCCCGGATGCAGCAAGAATCGCACCAAATATACACGGCCCGGCCCGAAATGCCCATCGGGCGGGTGTTGCGGCGATCCTGGCGGGGCGGTGACGTGTGCGAGTGTAAATTATTCCGACAGATCGCCGCCGCTGACACGGCGGATTCCCGACAGATCCGGCCAGCTTTGGATATGACGAAACCCCGCGGCCTGTAACAAGGCCTGTACGGCGTCGGCCTGGTCATACCCATGTTCCAGCAGCAGCGTGCCCCCGGGCTGGAGGTGGGCGCCGGCTGCAGCGGCCAGTTTGCGCAGGTCCTCCAGGCCGTCTGGTCCGGCGGTCAGCGCGCCCAGAGGTTCAAAGCGTACGTCGCCGCGCGTCAGATGGGGGTCGGCGGCGGCGATGTAGGGCGGGTTGCCGACGATGAGGTCGAAGCGTCGTCCGGTAAGTGCGGTGAACCAGTCGCTGTCCAGGAATTCGACGCGAGCGTCGAGAATGCCGGCGTTGTGCCGGGCAATGGCCAGCGCAGCGGCAGAACGATCCACTGCCGTGACCTCTGCGAGCGGACGTTCCAGCGCCAGGGTGATGGCGATGCAGCCGCTACCGGTGCCGAGATCGAGCACTTTCATGGCCTGGCCGGGGGGAATGCGCGCGAGCGCCAGTTCGACCAGCAGCTCGGTATCGGGGCGCGGGATCAGCACGTCGGGCGACACCTGAAAGCTGCGGCCGTAGAACTCCCGTGCGCCCGTGAGATGGGCGACCGGTTCGCCGGACAATCTGCGCGCCAGCAGCGTCGTGAATTGCGCGGTTTGCGCCTCGGTCAGCGGGTCGGTGTCGTGCGCAATCAACCAGGCCGGGGCCACCTCCCAGGCAAATGCCGCGAGTACCCGTGCTTCCAGGCGCGCTTCGCGTTTTTCCAGGCCCAGCGCGGCCGAAATGCGCGCGCCGGCATCGTCAATCAGGCCGGCGACGCTGGCCGCCTCATCTTTCACCGCTTCAGGCCTCGCCGGCCAGCGTCGCCAGCAGTTCGGCCTGGTGCTCGGCCGCCAGCGCGTCGAACAGCTCGGTCAGATCGCCATCCATCATCGCGTCGATCTTGTACAGCGTGAGGTTGATGCGGTGGTCGGTGATGCGGCCCTGCGGAAAGTTGTAGGTGCGGATGCGGTCGGAGCGGTCGCCCGTGCCGATCAGGCTCTTGCGCGTGCTCGCCTCGGCGGCATGCTGCGCCTGGATTTCGCGGTCTTTCAGACGCGCCGCCAGCACGCTCATCGCCTGGGCGCGGTTGCGGTGCTGCGAGCGGTCGTCCTGGCATTCGACCACCAGGCCGGTGGGCAGATGGGTGATGCGTACCGCGGAATCGGTCTTGTTGATGTGCTGGCCGCCCGCTCCGGAAGCCCGGAAGGTGTCGATGCGCAGGTCGGCCGGGTTGATGTCGACTTCACCGACCTCGTCGGCTTCCGGCATCACCGCCACCGTGCAGGCGGAGGTGTGGATGCGGCCCTGCGATTCGGTTTCCGGCACGCGCTGCACGCGGTGGCCGCCCGATTCGAACTTGAGACGAGAATAGGCACCCTGGCCGACGATGCGCACGATGACTTCCTTGTAGCCGCCGACCTCGCCCGGATTTTCCGACACGATCTCGACCTTCCAGCCCTGGCGCTCGGCGTAGCGCGTATACATGCGCAGGAGGTTGCCGGCGAACAGTGCGGACTCGTCGCCGCCGGTGCCGGCGCGGATTTCGAGGAAGATGTTGCGCTCGTCGTTGGGGTCTTTCGGCAGCAGCGCGGTCTGCAGCGCGCTTTCCAGTTGCGCGATTTTCGCGGCGCCGTCGGCGAGTTCGGCTTCGGCGAGTTCGCGCATGTCCGGGTCGGCGAGCATTTCGCGTGCGGTTTTCTGGTCGGTCTCGATCTGCCGATACTGGCGATACAGCCCAACGACCGGGCTGAGATCGGCGTGCTCGCGGGTGAGCTTGCGGTAGACCTCCATGTCGCCGGCGATTTCCGGTTGCGACAGCAGCGCGTCGAGTTCCTCCAGCCGCTCGTCGGCGCGAGCGAGCTTGTCGGCGAGCGAGGCCTTCATTCGCGGTGCAGCCCGTAGAGCTGGCTGATCAGACGAACGATCTGGTCGCGCTCGGCGCTGCCGGCGTGATTGAGCGCGTGGGTGGGGGCGTGAAGCAACTTGTTGGAGAGCGCATGGCTCATCGCTTCGAGCACGGCGCGCGGGTCGTCGCCGCGTGCCAGTGACTTTTCGGCCTTCTCGATTTCGTGGCGGCGATGGCGTTCGGCGTTGTCGCGCAGCGAGCGGATCACCGGCACCAGTTCGCGGCCTTCCATCCAGTGTACGAAGCTTTCCACGCTGGTTTCGATGATGGCCTCGGCTTGTGCCACCTGCGCGACGCGGTTGTCCATGCCTTCGCGTACCACCTGGCCGAGGTCGTCCACGCTGTAGAGAAAGACGTCATCCATATCGGCGACCTCGGCCTCGACGTCGCGCGGCACGGCCAGGTCGACGATGAAAACCGGACGGTGGCGGCGCTGCTTGATCGCGCGCTCCAGCATGCCCTTGCCGAGGATGGGCAGCGGACTGGCGGTGGAGGTGACGATGATGTCGTAGCTGGGCAGTTCGTCGGGCAGTGCTGTGAGCGGGATGACCCCGGCGTTGAAACGCTCGGCCAGCGGGCGCGCGCGCTCGGCAGTGCGGTTGGCGACGGTCATGCGGCGCGGATGCTGCGCCGCGAAGTGGGTGATGCACAGTTCGATCATCTCGCCGGCGCCGATGAACAGGCAGGCCTGCTCCCGGATGCTGGGGAAGATGCGCTCGGCGAGCCGCACCGCGGCAGCGGCCATCGATACCGAATTGGCGCCGATCTCGGTGCTGGTGCGCACTTCCTTGGCGACCGAGAAGGTGCGCTGGAACAGCTTGTGCAGCAGCAGGCCGAGGGTGCCGGCTTCCTCGGCGGCGGCAACCGCCTGCTTCATCTGCCCGAGGATCTGGGTTTCGCCGAGCACCATCGAATCGAGTCCGGCAGCGACGCGGAACGCGTGCTGTGCTGCCTGTTCGCGCGGTAGCGTATAGAGGTAGGGCGCGAGCTCGCGCCGCTCGATATGGTGGAAGTCGGCCAGCCACTGCGCCACGGCCTCGGGGGAGGGCGTGTTGACATACAGTTCGGTGCGGTTGCAGGTCGACAGGATGGCGACCTCGGATGCGCGCTGGCTTTGCGTCAGCTCGTGCAGCGCCTGCACCAGTTTTTCGGGGCCGAACGCCACCTGCTCGCGAATCGCGAGCGGTGCAGTGTGATGGTTGACCCCGAGGGTGAGAAGCTGCATGACGGCAGGTGGCCGAAAAACGAAGACCGCTATTTTAACCGCTCCCGCTACTGCGGACGTGCGGGAAAGCTCAGGCGGTCGTAATAGCGCCCGCGATAGAGCAGACGGCGGTGTTCGGGTGAGTCGGAGAACGCGCTGCGGGTATGCAGCACGTTGTTGCAGATGAGGCCCATGCCGGGATTCAGGCGCGCAGTGAGGATGTATTCCGAACTGGCGAGAATGTCGGCCAGGGTTTTGACTGCAGCCTGCGTGACGGCATCGCCTTTCCATACGATCGAGCGGGTGCGTGCGGTGTAGCGCATGTAGAGGAAACCGTCGTTCGGATCGACCGCGAACACCGGGCCGCTCTGTTCGGGGCGGGCGACGTTGTCCTCGTCCATGCGCGCGGGGATGGTCATCGCATCCGGCTGCATCAGCGCGGCGACGTAATCGGGGTTGGTGTCGCGCAGCTGGATGTAGGCGATTTCATGGTCGAGCAGCGCGTTCTCGCCGCCGGATTCGGCGTTCTGCGCGCAGTGCAGGGTCATGCCGAGGATGCGGCGGTCGAGCGCGTTGTAGTAGCCGTCGGTGTGCCAGTTGATCGGCTTGTGGGTGTAGGGGATGTAGTCGCCGCGCACGCTGCCCTCATCGCCCGCCGGGGTGATGCTGGAAAATCCGTCCTCGTCGGCGAGATAGTTGCCTTCCAGATGGACGAGGCCGAGTTGGCGCGACAGCTGATGTGGAATCGATTTGTCGGCAGCGGGCAGGTGCGACGCGCTGTAGATCGCCATGTTGGCACGCGCGCAGCGGTCCTCAAGCGCGGCGAACTCGGCTGTGGTGAGGTGGTGCGGGTCGGCCAGCGGTACTACCAGTTCGTCGACGCTGCGCGGATACGTCGCGAGCCGGGCGTTGCGCCAGGCTCGGTAGCCGGATTCGTTGGATAGATCGAAGGGGTTGCTCATAGGAATGCTGGATTCCGTTCCTGAATCGGACAGGGCGCTAAGCCGAGCCGAAGACAGTACTCATGTACGGCGAGGCGAAGGCGACAAAGCCATGTCCGATTCAGGGGCGGAATCATTCCGGCGGCAGCATGTCGGGCGAGCCAAAGCCGCGCTTGACCGGTGCGTCGGACAGCAGGCCCTTGAAGCTCTTCCTGACCGTGCCCATCATCTCGGGCATTTCGATGTCCATGATCTGGTCCATGATCCAGGTCTTGTCGTTGTCGCCCATCTCGTCGCGGATCTGCAGTCCGAGGAAACGCAGCGCCGGGAAGCTGGCTTTTTCGTCATCGGGGAACTCGAACTCTGCGTAATCGTTGAAACGACGGTTGAGGAAGTCGATGAACTCAGCCTTGAAGTTGCGGCTGGGATCGGGGCCGACCACGCTGATGATGTTCTCTTCCATCACTTCGCCCAGCCGGTTGGCGACCGCCTGCAGCACTGCGACGCGGCGTTCCGGCGTCAGCGTTGCATAGGCCATGCGGTCGCAGTAATGCACCAGGAAGGCGAGGAATTCAGCGATCAGCTTGAAGCCGCGCGCCGGCGTGATGATGTCGTAGTTCTCGCGGCCGAGATTGTCGACGGCTTTGTCGGCAACGCGCCAGGTCGTGGTGGCGACGGCACCGGCGATTTCTTCGGCGCTGCGCTCGCCGTCCTTCTTGAACCAGACAGTTTTGACACGGATGGGCATGGCCATGATTATTCTCCTGTGGCGACGGGGCGGGACGGATCGGTGATCCACTCGCTCCACGAGCCGGGGTAAAGACGTGAACCGGGAAGCCCGGCGATTTCCATTGCCAGGATGTTGTGGCAGGCGGTGACGCCGGAGCCGCACATGTGGATCACCTGCCAGGCCGGCTTGCCCTTGAGCAGTGCCTGATAGTTCTCGCGCAGCGCTTCGGGCGGCAGGAAGGTGCCGTCCACGTCGAGGTTTTCGTCGAACTGCCAGTTGATGGCGCCGGGCACGTGGCCGGCCACCGGGTCGAGCGGCTCGTATTCGCCGCTGAAGCGGCGATCGGGGCGCGCGTCGAGGATGAGCTGCTCGCCGGTCTGCGATGCGTGCAGGACCTCATCTGCGGTCACGATCTGGGTCGGTTCGGGCAGGCAGGCGCAGGCGCCCTTGTGGGGAGCAGGCGGCTCGGCGGACACCGGGCGCTTCTCACGCGTCCACTTCGGGTAGCCGCCGTCCAGCAGCGCCACGCCGGGATGGCCGAGCCAGCGCAGCAGCCACCACAGCCGGCCGGCCATGGCACCGTAGCTGTCGTCGTACACCACGACCTGCTTGTTGACGCCGATGCCCCAGTCGCAGAGTTTTTCGGTCAGCACGCGCGGATCGGGCAGCGGATGCCGGCCGGTGGTTTCGCCGAGCGGGGCGGCAAGATCGTCGTCCAGATGCACGTAGCGCGCACCCGGGATATGTGCTTTCTCGTAGGCCTGACGACCCGCCCCGGTATCGGTGAGGGTGAAGCGGCAATCGAGGATGACCCAGTTGGGATCGTCCAGATGCGCGGCGAGATCTTCAGTGGTAACGAGGGTGTTGGAAAACATGATTGAAGCCGTGTCTATGGAACTGAGAGACGAAAACGGGCAGCGCGTTCCCCCGCTGCCCGTTCAATACGCGTACGTGACGAGTATCAGTAGCCGCCCTTGCCGTAAGGCTTGGTCAGGCCGGCAACGCGGCAGCCCTGGCGGGCGGGCTGGTTGGGGAAAAGCTCGTACAGCTTTTTCTTCCAGTCCACGCCTTCGTGCAGATCTTCCAGTTCGGCAACCATGTTGCGGAAGTTGGGGGTCTGGCCGTCTTCCTTGAACTTGTCGCGCAGGTAGTTGATGACCTGCCAGTGCTCGTCGGTCAGCGTGATTTTTTCAGCCGCGGCGATGACCGGGGGGACATCGTCGCTGAAGTTGGCTTCCAGCAGAAATTCCTCTTCGCCGGTTTCGAGCTCTTCGCCGTTTACAACATAAGACATGTTTTCTCCTTTCGGGTTGGTCAAGTTAACAGATTCACCGGAACCCCGGCGTTTGGTTCAATGGTTCGCCGGCATCACCGGCGCGATGGATTTGTGCGGGATGAAAATCCCGCAGCCCAACAAACGGTTGCGCCCCAAGCCTTCGTCCTGCAGTTGCAGGGATTTGTGCGGCGGCACGTCGTGCAGCATCAGGCTATAGCCATGGATCGGGCCGGATGCGCTTTGCAGGGTCTGCCGTTTGCCGCAGATAAATCCGCAGCGTAACTGGAAATGACCGTCCAGTTCGCGCATCACGTCCTGCACGAATTGTTCTTCAGTGGCGCCACCCGTGTCAACGAAGTGCGCGTAGATGTTGGCAAAGGCAGTGAACTCGCGCGTCTTGAAACTGCCGATCTGCAGGCTATGGCCGGCAATGTCGAGCGTCTGTCCGACCAGCCGCTGCATCTCGTCCACACGCGTCTTGGGCACGCGCATGAACAGTTTGGTGCGGCGGTTGATGTTGAGTGTGGCATCGCCGCTGTTGGTTTCCGCCCCTTTCAGGTGCTGGATGCCCGTCCCGCTATTCTCGCCCAGCCAGGGCAGCAGGCGCTGCAGCGCCGCGGACAACAGTTGCGCGTTATCGGTCGGGATCGTGGTGCCGATGAGATCGAATTGCAGATCGATCATGTGCGGCGTGTATTCCTCTGGCTTGTTCACGGGCCAGCCCGCCCAACTCATGGCGCATCTCCTGCGTGGTCCTTGGCCCAGGCCATCATCAATTCGGCCCATTTCTGCGCGCTGACCGGGTCCACGTCAAATATGGTGAAGCGCTTGTTTTCGCGGATGCGGATGCGAAGAAACGGTACGCCGCCGGACTCGTGGGTCAGGTGCTGGAACTCGATTTCCTGGCCGCCGAAGGGGAGCCGCATCTTGTCTAGTGGGGTGATCTCAGGCATGGAATCTCAATACGTGTTGCTTCAATTTGATATGAATGCGTTGCACAGCAACACAAGCAAACCTTGCTTTAATTGGGACGACGCGTAATATTTCAACCCTGCTCTTTGCAGGGGCTTGCGTTTGCAACAATATTTTAATACTCTTATTTGTTCCTGTGGCGGTCCCGTAATGTCTCACCCTTTCCCTAGTTGAGGCATTACCGCGTTGGGGAAATCGATCTACTCCTTTTGGGTAGGTTTGAACCTACCGCGATGGAGTAGGTGATTTACCCATGAGAATGATGGTGGCGCGGCCGCCAACTCAATACGATGCTGGGATACCGTTGAGCTGTCGGCTGAGCGGGCATTTCGAAATGTTCTAGGAGAGAAAACGATGGCAAAGAAGATGATTGATACGCCCAATCTGGACGAGCTCGAGAAAGGCCCGTGGCCGAGCTTCGTGACCGGTCTTAAGCGTCTGGCTAAGGACAATGACATGATGGTTGACCTGATGGGTCAACTGGAAACGTCCTACAAGACCAAGTTCGGTTACTGGAAGGGTGGTACGGTTGGTGTGTTCGGCTACGGCGGTGGCGTGATCCCCCGCTTCACCGAGCTGAAGGACGAGAACCACCAGCCGCTGTTCCCCGAGGCTGCCGAATTCCATACCCTGCGCATTCAGCCGCCCGCCGGCATGCACTACACCTCCGATCTGCTGCGCAAGATGTGCGACGTCTGGTCCGCCACCGGCGGCTCGGGCCTGATCGCCTTCCATGGCCAGTCCGGCGACATCATGTTCCAGGGCATCAAGACTGCCGACGTGCAGAAAGCCTTCGACGAATTCAACGAAATGGGCTTTGACCTCGGCGGCGCCGGCCCCGCCCTGCGCACCTCCATGTCCTGCGTGGGTGCCGCGCGTTGCGAAAACTCCTGCTACGACGAAGCCAAGGCTCTGCGCACCGTCATCAACAACAACCTGGACGACATGCACCGTCCGTCCCTGCCCTACAAGTTCAAGTTCAAGTTCTCTGGCTGCGCGAATGACTGCGTGAACGCCATCCAGCGTTCCGACATGGCCACCATCGGCACCTGGCGCGACAACATCCGCGTCAACGAAGAGCAGGTTCGCGATTACATGAAGGCCCACGGCATGAACGATCTCGTCAACGACGTGATCAGCAAGTGCCCGACCAAGGCGATCACCCTGGTTGCCTCCGACAAGTTCAAGGCTAGCGAGCATGTGTCCGCCGCCAATCTGGGCGACGGCAACACCCTGTGCATCGACAACAAGAACTGCGTGCGCTGCATGCATTGCATCAACGTCATCCCCGGCGGTCTGCGTACCGGCGTCGACAAGGGTGTGTCCATCCTGGTGGGCGGCAAGGGCGTGCTGAAGATCGGCGCGACCATGGGTACCGTGGTGATTCCGTTCATGAAGCTCGAGTCCGACGAGGACTTCGAAAAGCTGAACGAGCTGGCCCGCAACATTCTCGACTTCTTCGCGGAAAACGCGCTGGAGCACGAGCGTACCGGTGAAATGATCGAACGTATCGGCCTGACCAACTTCCTCGAAGGTCTGGACATCCCGGTCGATCCCAACATGATCAAAGAACCGCGTTCCAACCCCTACTTCCGTTCCGACGACTGGGACGAGCAAGTCGAGAAGTGGAACGAGTACAAGCAGTCCGCCGCTTAAGTTTCGCGCTGTACCAGTTTCACATAGGGCGGGCCTCGGTTGCGGCTGGGGTCCGTGCATTAATCAGTTGGAGATAAAACATGGCAGAACTACGTCCGCCTATCGAGTCCGGCGCACCGGATCCGATGCCCTACATGCACCCCGTGATGGTGAAGAACTATGGCAAGTGGTCTTTCCACAGCCATCCGAAGCCGGGTGTCCTGTATCACCGCGCTGAGTCCGGCGACGAAATCTGGACCGTCAAGGCGGGTACCCAGCGTCAGATGGACCACTACACCATTCGCGAACTGGCCGACATCGCCGACCAGTATGGCGACGGTTTCGTGCGTTTCACCGCGCGTTCCAACATCGAGTACATGGTGGCTGACGGTTCCAAGGTCGAGCCGCTGATCAAGGCGCTGAACGACAAGGGCTACCCCATCGGCGGTACCGCCAACTCGGTGTCTATGATCGCCCACACCCAGGGCTGGCTGCACTGCGACATCCCCGGCACCGACGCTTCCGGCGTGGTCAAAGCGCTGATGGACGAGTTGTACGACGATTTCGTCAAGTGCGAGATGCCCAACCGCGTCAAGCTGTCCACCTCCTGCTGCGAAATCAACTGCGGCGGCCAGGCTGACATCGCCATCATCGTCCAGCACACCAAGCCGCCGAAGATCAACCACGATCTGGTTGCCAACGTGTGCGAGCGTCCCTCCGTCGTTGCCCGCTGCCCGGTGGCTGCGATCCGTCCCGCCCTGGTGAACGGCAAGCCTTCGCTGGAAGTGGACGAGAAGAAGTGCATCTGCTGCGGCGCCTGCTTCCCGCCCTGCCCCCCGATGCAGATCAACGATCCCGAGCACTCCAAGATCGCGATCTGGGTGGGCGGCAAGAACTCCAACGCCCGTTCCAAGCCGACCTTCCACAAGCTGGTTGCTGCCGGCCTGCCGAACAACGCTCCGCGTTGGCCGGAAGTGGGCGAAGTGGTCAAGAAGATCCTTGCCACCTACAAGGCCGACGGCAAGCCGTGGGAGCGCATGATCGACTGGATCGACCGCATTGGCTGGCCCGCATTCTTCGAGAAGACCGGCCTGCCCTTCACCAAGTATCACATCGATAACTGGCGTGGTGGTCGTGCCAACCTGAACGCTTCTGCTCACATCCGTTTCTAAGATGTGCTGCGCCCGTCGCGGGTTGGCCGCGACGGGAAGAAGTGCGAAAACAATGACTGGATTTTTCGGAGTTTGAACTAGCCATGCAATTCGGCATTCTTGTAAACGAAGGGCCTTACACTCATCAGGCCAGTGACTCCGCTTATCTCTTCGCCCGTACGGCGATCGAGAAGGGTCACAAAGTTCCGCGTGTCTTTTTCTATCACGATGGCGTTTATAACGCTTCGCGTCTCGCAACGCCGCCGCAGGATGATCGTAACGTCGGTGCGCGCTGGTCGAAGCTGGCGGCAGATCATGGTGTGGATCTGGTTGTGTGTGTGGCCGCTGCGCAGCGTCGTGGCATCACGGACGGCGTGCTCGGTGACAACTTCCGCATCTCGGGTCTGGGCCAGTTGGTGGAAATGGGTATTCAGTACGATCGTCTCGTGACGTTCGGTGATTGAGGAATAACGAGATGAGCGATATGGACGATATGGATGACGGCTCCGGCATCATCAAGAAATTCATGTTCCTGAACCGCAAGGCGCCGCACGGTACCGTGTATGCGCTGGAAGGCCTGGAGGTTGTGCTGATTACCGCCGCCTTCGATCAGGACGTCAGCCTGGTCTTCACCGATGATGGTGTCTTCCAGCTGATGAAAGGCATCGACTCCAAGGGCATCGAGGTCAAGGATTTCTCCAAGACCTACCGTGCCCTGGAAGGCTACGACATCGAGAAGCTCTATGTCGATCAGGCGTCGATGGATGCACGCGGTCTGACCGAAGATGACCTGATTGTGGATGTGACGGTACTCTCTGTCGATGAGATGGCGAATCTCATGGCTGAGCAAGACGTCGTGATCAGCTTCTAAGGGGATAGACATGCTGCATATTGTGAACAAATCGGCCGCAGAGCGCAGTTCGCTGGAAAGCTGCCTGCGCATGGCCACCAAAGGTTCTGCTGTATTGCTGATCGAAGACGCGGTGTACGCGGCGACGACCGGTAACGCGGCAGCGGCGAAAATCCAGGCAGCAGCGGCTGACCTCAAGATTTACGCACTCGGTCCTGATCTGGCAGCGCGCGGCATGGCCGCTCGCGTGCTGGACGGAGTCAATGTCGTGGATTACGGCGGTTTTGTGGATCTGGTCGCAGAGCACAGCAACTGTCAGTCTTGGCTGTAACTTTTAATAGAAGGAGTATTGCTATGCCCATGGTGAACATCGCCGGTAAGGAAGTCGAAGTCGACGAAGAAGGCTATCTGGTCGACCTGTCGCAGTGGAACGAAGACATCGCCAAGTACATGGCTGTCGAAGAGAAGGTCGATCTGACCGAGAGCCACTGGGAAGTCGTCAACTTCCTGCGTGAGTACTACGCCGAATACCAGATCGCTCCTGCTGTTCGCGTTCTGACCAAGGCGATCGGCAAGAAGCTCGGCCCGGAAAAGGGCAACAACAAGTACCTGTACGAGTTGTTCCCCTACGGCCCCGCTAAGCAAGCCTGTAAGATCGCTGGCCTGCCCAAGCCGACCGGCTGTATCTAAGTCGTAAAGCTTTCGGGTCGCCCCGGTGAGTTTTTCCGGGGCGACTTCGATTCAGCCTTGTGTTTCCCAATCAAATGCGGCCGCTCAGCCGACTGCGTTGGATTCGTAAACAAAACGTTGTTAGGGGATAGGTTTGTCTACTGTGACGATGATTTATGCCGGGATGTTCTACATCGCCGCCTTTTTGCTGGTGGCCGGCCTGGTCTACAAGATTTTTGACTACAGTCGCACACCCGCGCCGCTGAAAATCCCGACCACGCCTGCGCCAACCACGCAAACGGGTGTGGTGTACCGGATGGCGAAGGAAGTGGTTCTGTTCGAGTCCCTGTTCAAATCCAACAAATGGATCTGGGTGTTCGGCTGGCTGTTCCATTTCGGCCTGTTCTTGGTGCTGGCCCGTCACCTGCGCTACTTCACCCAACCCGTGTGGTTCTGGGTCGATATCGTTCAGCCGTTCGGCAAATACGCCAGCCTCATGATGGTGGCCGGGCTGGCTGGCCTGCTGGCTCGCCGCTTCGTGGTCGACCGGGTGCGCTACATCTCCACGCCGTCGGACTATCTGATGCTGGTGCTACTGATTGCGATCGGCCTGTCGGGCATGATGATGACCTTTGTCGCGCACACCGACATCATTTCCCTCAAGGAGTTTTTCATGGGCTTGATGTATTTCGATGTGCAGCCCCTCCCGCAGGATCCGATTCTGATGGTTCACCTCGCCCTGGTGGCAACGCTGATGGTGATCTTCCCGATCAGTAAACTGTTGCATGCGCCGGGCCTGTTCTTCAGTCCGACCCGCAACCAGGCCGACAACCCCCGCGAACATCGCCATGTGGCGGCGTGGGCGGCACGGCTCGATCAGAACAATTGATTCGTTGACATCGATTAACGAACGATAAGTACGGACAGAGGACTCACAAGTGGCTGCTGCTGAATTTGACATCCCGGAAATCAAGGACGAAATCGAGATTCCCAAGCTGCGCGAAGGCGTGATGGCGCATGCCAAATCCTTTATCGCCGGCAAGCCGGTGCAGGATTTCATGGGCTACCCGCACGAACTGGGCGAGGACTGGAAAGAGCGCGCCATCGACAAGATGGGCGATTTGCTGGGCAAGTACCGTTCGCTGAAGGTTTTTCTCGATGCCTGCGTGCATTGCGGCGCTTGCACCGACAAGTGCCACTACTATCTGGGCACCTCCGATCCCAAGAACATGCCGGTTGCGCGCCAGGATCTGATGCGCCAGGTCTACCGTCGCTACTTCACCACCGCAGGCAAGTTGTTTCCGAAGCTGGTGGGCGCCAAGGATCTGACCAAGGAAATCCTCGACGACTGGTACAGCTACTACCACCAGTGTTCCGAATGCCGC
Organism: Hydrogenophilales bacterium; assembly: GCA_016195805.1. Lineage (GTDB taxonomy): Bacteria > Pseudomonadota > Gammaproteobacteria > Burkholderiales > Thiobacillaceae > Thiobacillus. The sequence continues at coordinate 67,223 of JACPYT010000018.1, read as the reverse complement.
CGCTGCTCGGTGTTCTGCCCGTACGGCATCGATACGGCCGAAATCACCATGGCCGGCCGGGAGATCCTCAACCACGTCGGCATGGGGCAGAAGTATTCCAACGAGATTCTGGGCAAGGTCCAGAAGATCGGCAACAACCTCGGCCTGCCCGGCCCGGCGCTGGAAGATACTCTGGAGGGCCTGGCAGAAGACATCGAAGCCGACACCGGCGTGCCGGTCAAGTTGCCGCTCGACGTGAAGGGCGCCGAAGTGCTGCTGGTGACGCCGTCGGCCGACTTCTTCTCCGAGCCGCACGTCGAATCGCTGATCGGCTACGCCAAGGTGTTCCACGCGGCCGGCATCAACTGGACCCTGTCCTCGCATGCGTCGGAAGCCGGCAACTTCGGCCTCTTCAACGGCAACTACGAGACCATGCGCAAGGTCGCCATGCGGATTCGCGATGCTGCGCTGGAACTTGGCGTCAAGCGTATCGTGGTCGGCGAATGCGGCCATGCCTGGCGCGTTGCCTACAGCTTCTGGAATACGCTGACCGGCATCGGTTACGGCGGCAACGATCCGTTCTCGATCGAACTGCAGAAACAGCTCGACCCGACCTATCCGCAGCCGCAGCACATTTGCGAACTGACCAATGACCTGATCAAGTCCGGCAAGATCAAGGTCGATCCGTCGCTCAACGACGATCTGGTTGTGACCTATCACGACTCGTGCAACGTGGCGCGCGCGTCGCGCATGGGTACCGAGCCGGGTGGCCAGTTCACCATTCCGCGCGAACTGATCAAGTCGGTGGTGAACAATTTCCACAACATGGCGGACGACACCATTTACGAGTCCACCTTCTGCTGCGGCGGCGGCGGCGGTCTGCTGACCGACGACCTGATGGAAGTCCGGGTCAAGGGTGCGTTGCCGCGCGTCACGGCGCTGAACAACGTGGTCAAGGAACACCAGGTCAACTTCATGGCTACGATCTGCGCGATCTGCAAGGCGCAATTCACCAAGGTTTTGCCCAAGTATGGCTTCGACATGAGCATGGTGGGCGGGGTGCATCAATTGGTTAGCAAGGCGATCAAGCTGGACTGAGTCTGGCTGGCTTGATTGCGATTTATCTATCTTTAGTTACGTAGGCGTTAGGAGAACCAACATGGCTGTCACGACGAACAAAGCAAAAACCGAAGGCGTTACATGGCGTCGTTATAAGGATGGCGAGTCCGACCAGAACTACCGTTCTGCACAGGACCGCATCTTCCAGTCGAGCTGGACGCACAAGTGCCCGGAGTACATGCTCTCCACGCCGCCTTGCCAGGGTTCGTGCCCGGCCGGCGAAGACATTCGCGGCTACCTCAACATCGTGCGCGGTATCGAGAAGCCGCCCGCAGGCGTGACCTGGCAGGAATATGCTTTCCGCCGCATCACCGAAGCCAACCCGTTCCCGGGCGTGATGGGCCGCGTCTGCCCCGCGCCGTGCGAATCCGGCTGTAACCGCAACATGGTCGAAGACCACGTCGGCATCAACTCGGTCGAGCACTTTGTGGGCGACTGGGGTATCGAAAACAACATGGCCTACACGTCGACCGCCGCTGAAACCGGCAAGAAAGTGGCCGTGATCGGTGCCGGCCCTGCCGGCTTGGCCGCCGCCTACCAGCTGCGCCTGCGCGGCCATGGCGTGACCATTTTCGACGAGCATGAAGAGCTCGGCGGCATGATGCGCTACGGCATTCCCGGCTTCCGTACCCCGCGCGAAATGCTCGATGCCGAAATCAAGCGCATCATCGACCTCGGCGTGGAAACCCGCCTGAAGACCCGTATCGGCTCCGACGTCAGCTTCGAACAGATTGAAAAAGAATTCGACGCTATTTTCATGGCGATGGGCGCCCAGGCTGGCCGTCCGCTGCCGGTTCCCGGTGCCGAAGCCCCCAACTGCGTGACCGCCGTCGCCTTCCTGCGCGCCTTCAACGAAGGCCGCCTGCAGCACGTCGGCAACCGCGTGGTGGTCATCGGCGGTGGCGACACCTCGATCGACGTCGCGACCGTTGCCCGCCGTCTCGGCAATGTCACCAAGTCCGGCTCGCACGACGACCGTCCGGAAAGCGTCATCGCCGGCCACATGGCGTCCGACGTCGCCGCGATCTCCGCCCGTGAAGGCGCCGAAGTGGTGCTGGTGTCTCGCGCCACCATCGACAAGATGGCAGCCAACAAGCACGAAGTCGAGCATGCCCAGCAGGAAGGCATCGAGATCATCGGCGGCGTGACCCCGGTTGCCGTGGTGGTCGACGCGAACGGCCGTGCCACCGCCCTGCGCGTGGCCGACTTCGTGATGGAAGGCAAGGAAACCAAGATCGTCGAAGGCACCGAGCGTGATCTGCCGGCCGACCTGATCGTGTCCGCGATCGGCCAGGGCGTCGACTTCACCGGCCTTGAGCAGTTCAACAACAACAATGGTCTGATGAAGGCTGACAAGAACTATCGCTTCCCCGGCAAAGAGAACATCTTCGTCGGCGGCGACGTGCTGCGTCCGCACCTGCTGACCACCGCAATCGGCCATGCCTCCATCGCCGTCGACGGCATCGATGCCTTCCTCGCCGGCAAGGAACTCGACAAACGCCCGAAAGTCGACGTCCACCACTTCGACGAAATCCGCAAGTGGCTCGAATCCGGCCACGAGTACAGCGAAGTCAAGGGCCAGATCTGGGGCACCTCGGAGCGCAAGGACATCCTGCACAACTTCGAAGACCGCTCGCAGCGTCACATCATCCCGCACAACGAACTGTTCCTCGGCCACTTCCCCAACGTGTCGCGCCACATCCGTGATGTCACCGTGCTGGACAAGGAAGGCGCACTGGGCAACTTCGAGGAGCGTCTGCATGCGCTGTCCGACAAGGCCGTCGTCGAGGAAGCCAAGCGCTGCATGTCCTGCGGCCAGTGCTTCGAGTGCGACAACTGCGTGGTGTACTGCCCGCAGACCGCCGTGTTCAAGGTCAAGAAGAAGGACAACCCCACCGTGGGTCGTTACGTCGATACCGACTACGGCAAGTGCATCGGCTGCCACATCTGTGCGGACGTCTGCCCGACCGGCTACATCGTCATGGGTATGGGTGACTGAGCGTGGCAGGCAAGATAAAACGCCTCCTGGCTCTGGGTGCGGTCGTGCTGACGACCGCAGCCCTGGCCTGGGCCGGGTCGGAAGACCAGCCCAAGGCTGGGGGGGCGCCCAAGCCCGTAATCACGAAGGCCACCAAGGGCGAGCATTGTGTCGAACCTAACGACTTCATGCGGCGCAATCACATGAAGGTGTTGCTGCATCATCGCGACGAGACCGTGCTTGAAGGTATTCGCACCAAAAAGTACAGCCTCAAGGAATGCATCAACTGTCATGCCAGCGAAAAGACCGGCAGCGTTGCAGCCTCCAAGGACGATTTCTGCGTGAGCTGTCACAGCTATGCAGCGGTGAAGATCGACTGTTTCGACTGCCATTCCACCAAGCCGCAGGGTTCGATGGCGATGCATCCGCTGAATGCTGAAACGGCGCACTACGCACACAAGCTTGCTGCCCAAGCCAACAGCAAGGTCAGCGCAGAAGAGATGGCCGGGGTTGCCCAATGAGCGATATGAAATCGATGTCCGACAAAACGCCCAGCTCGCCCGAGCGGCGCCATTTTATCAACGCAGCAACCGTAGCAGCAGGGGTGACCCTGGTTCCTGGCGTGATGCTGATTGAAGTGGCGCATGGCCGTCCTGAAGACCAGGCGGCCAGCAGCGCCGTGCGCTGGGGCATGCTGGTTGATGCGACCAAGTGCGCCACCGGTTGTGACGAATGTGTGTCTGCGTGCAGTACCGAAAACGGCTGGACGCCGGTAGCGGAAAGCCAGCACAAGAAGCAGGCGCCGCAATGGATACGCAAGCTGGAACTGCAGGACCCGCTGACGCAGCTGGAAACCAATCTGCCGATGATGTGCCAGCACTGTGCCGAGCCGCCGTGCGTGGACGTGTGCCCGACCGGCGCTTCGTTCAAGCGGGCTGACGGCATCGTGCTGGTCAACCGCCATACCTGTATCGGCTGCCGCTATTGCATGATGGCGTGCCCGTACAAGGCCCGTTCGCTGGTGCACGAGCCGCTGAACGACACGCAGAAGCCGGATGTGCCGCGCGGCGTCGGCTGCGTCGAGGCATGTACCTTCTGCGTACAGAAGGTCGATCGCGGCGACGGCACGACGGCGTGTGTCGAAGCCTGTACGGCAGCGGGCCACAACGCCCTGGTGTTCGGCGACATGAACGATCCCGAAAGCGAGATTTCCAAGCGCCTGCGCGAACTGCCGACCAAGCAGGTCCGTGCCGACCTCAATCTCAACCTCGGCGTTCGCTATCACGGAATCTAAAACAACATGGCAAGCATTACTTTCCGCGAAGTTGAAGGCAGCAGCCTGAAATACTGGGCGCTGTTCGGGGGCATCGGCCTCTTTGTACTGTTCGGCTTTCTATCCTATCTGTACATGCACCATCACGGTCACGTCGTGACCGGCATGGACAACCAGATCGTCTGGGGCCTGCCGCACGTATTCGCGGTGTTCCTGATCGTGGCCGCCTCGGGTGCCCTGAACGTTGCCTCGATTGCATCGGTGTTCAACAAACCGATGTACAAGCCGCTGGCCCCGTTGTCGGCCATTTTGGCGCTGGCGTTGATGCTGGGTGGCCTGCTGGTGCTGGTGCTCGACCTCGGGCGCTCCGACCGCCTGATCGTGGCGATGACCCACTTCAACTTCAAGTCGATGTTCACCTGGAACGTGTTCCTGTATTCCGGTTTCTTCGGTTTGGTGGGGATCTACCTGTGGACCATGCTGGACCGCAACGTCAAGGCCTACTCCAAGGCTGCCGGCACGGCGGCATTCATCTGGCGCCTGACGCTGACCACCGGTACCGGTTCGCTGTTCGGCTTTCTCATCGCCCGTGAACTGTATGGCACCTCGATGCTGGCGCCGATGTTCATCATCATGTCGTTTTCCTATGGTCTGGCGATCTACCTGATGGTACTGGTTGCAGCCTACGCCTGGACGGGGCGCACGCTGGGCGACGCCGTGATGATGCGCCTGAAGAGCCTGCTGGCCGTGTTCGTTGCCGCGGCACTGTATTTCGTCGTGGTCTACCACATGACCAACCTGTATTTCACCAAGATGCACAGCGTTGAGGCCTTCATCCTGCGCGATGGCGGCATACTCACCACGCTGTTCTGGGTTGGCCAGATCGTCATCGGCTGCGTGATACCGCTGGTGATTCTGCTGAGCGGCCTGGGCAAGCAGCGTGCGTGGATCATGATCGCCTCCGCACTCATCGTCCTCGGCGGCATTGCACAGATGTATGTCACCATCATCGGTGCGCAGGCCTATCCGCTGGACATGTTCCCGGGGATGACCGTAAAGAGCAGCTTCTATGACGGCGTGGTGCATGGCTATGCGCCCAGTATGCCCGAGCTCTTCCTCGGCCTGGGTGGCGTGGCGATCGCGTTGCTGGTCACCACCTTTGCGGTCAAGGTGCTGCGTTTGCTGCCGGCAAGCCTGGACGACGCCACCGTCGCCAAGCTGGAACATTGATCTGAAAACCTGCCGGGCACCAGCTTGGCAGGGGATCGTCAGGCATGAACCAGCAAGCCATTTTGAACGATCCTGACAAGCGCGGGGCTTCAATGCCCTGCAAGGGGACTCCGACTTTCCATGAGGCTAAAGCCTCATGAAAGATCGTATGCCCCGCGTCTTCATTTCTGCTGCGCATAAATCGTCCGGCAAAACCACGCTCACGCTTGGTCTGTGCGCCGCGCTGCACGCACGCGGCTATGCGGTTCAGCCGTTCAAGAAAGGCCCGGATTACATCGATCCGCTGTGGCTGGGGATGGCGGCGCAGCGCCCCTGCTACAACCTCGATTTCCACATGATGCAGCGCGGCGAGATCGAGCAACAGTTCGCCCGCGCTGCAGCGGGTGCGCGCATCAGCCTGATCGAAGGCAACAAGGGCCTGTACGATGGACTCGACCTCGACGGCAGCAATAGCAACGCCGCGCTCGCCAAGCTGCTGGACGCACCGGTGGTGCTGGTGATCGACGCACGCGGCATGACGCGCGGGGTGGCGCCGTTGATCCTGGGCTATCAGGCATTCGACCCGGATATCCGCATCGCCGGCGTCATCCTCAATAATCTCGGCGGCAGTCGCCACGAATCCAAGCTGCGCGCGGTGATCGAGCACTACACCGACGTCGAGGTGATCGGCGCAGTCCAGCACGAGGCCAGTTTGCAGATCGCCGAACGCCACCTCGGGCTGGTGCCGGCCAATGAGCAGGATGCCGCGCGTGCACGGATCCGGCATGTGGGCGAGCGCGTGGCCGCGCAGGTCGATCTGGATCGTTTGCTGGCGATTGGCGACAGTGCGACGGCCTTCGATATTGCACAATCGACTGAAGCGGTGGTACCCGCTGAGCGGGTGCGCATCGGCATTGCGCACGATCAGGCCTTCGGTTTTTATTACAGCGAGGATCTCGACAGCCTGCATGCTGCCAATGTGGAACTGGTCGACATCGACACCCTGAAGGATCAGACCTTGCCCGAGGTGGACGGCCTCATCATCGGCGGCGGCTTCCCTGAAATGTTCATGACGGAACTCGAAGCCAACGCGCCCCTGCGCACGCAGATTCGCGCCGCCATCGAGGCAGGCTTGCCCACTTACGCCGAATGCGGCGGGCTGATGTACCTGTCGAAGAGCCTCAGCTGGCAGGGCCGGACGCGGCAGATGGTCGGCGTGGTGCCAGGCGACACCGTCATGCACGACCGTCCGGTCGGGCGTGGCTATGCGCGCCTGCAGCCGACCGGAGCCGACCGCTGGCAGGAGTCCGCGCCCATCCCCGCGCATGAATTTCATTATTCCAGCTTGGAAAACCTGCCGCCCGACTCCATCTATGCTTATCAGGTGAAGCGCGGTCATGGCATCGATGGTGTCCATGACGGCTATCAGCAACACAATCTGCTGGCCGGTTATGTGCATCGCCGTGGCAGCGGAGGGCAGGGCTGGATCGCGCCATTTTTGAACCAGGTGCGCACACGCAAGGCGTGCGCCGCAGCTTAATTACCGAAGGACACAGCCATGATCAAGATCACCGACGCCGCTGCCGAGCAGATTCGTGCCGCCAACAACAATCCCGACGTCTTCGAGATGATCCTGCGCGTCGCCGCCTACCAGGAAGACGACGGCAGCGTGAACTACGGTATGGGATTCGACACCGAACGCGAGGCCGACGAACACCTCGTCGTCAATGGCATCGAAATCCTGATCGCGGCATCCAGCACGCCTTACCTGCAGGGCGTGACGCTCGATTTCGTCGAAATGAATCCGGGTGACATGCGCTTCATTTTCATTCCGCCCTATTCAGCAGAAGACGGGCCCGCCGAGTCGGGCGACGACGCTGCCGCCGCCGAGTAAATCCCATGAACTACCTGCCCATTTTCCTCGATCTGCGCGACCGCCACTGCCTGGTGGTGGGCGGCTCCGAAACTGCCGCGCGCAAGGCTGAACTGCTGCTGCGCGCCGGTGCGCGCGTCGATGTCGCCGCGCCCGATTTGCATGAAGGCTTCGAGCGCCTGCCGCACGCCGAACGCGTGACGCGGGTGGCGGATGCCTTCACTCCCGCGCTGCTCGACGGCAAGGAGGCGGTGATCGTGGTCGAGGACGACGCAGCCGCCGCCAGGGTCGTGGCGGATGCCGCGCGCGCGCGCCACATTCCGGTGAACGTGGCCGACAAGCCGGCGCTGTGCAGCTTCATCCTGCCGTCGATCATCGACCGCTCGCCGATCATGGTGGCGGTGTCCAGCGGTGGCGAATCGCCGGTGCTCGCGCGCATGCTGCGTGCGCGGCTGGAGACGCTGGTGCCTGCGGCCTACGGCCGTCTCAGCGCGCTCGCCGCGCGCTACAAGGACCGCGTGCGCGCTGCGATCAAGCCGGAGCAGCGCCGCGCCTTCTGGGAAAAGGTGTTCCTCTCGCCGGTTGCCGAGATGGTGTTTTCCGGTCGTGATGCCGAAGCCGAGGTGCAGCTCGATGCCATGATCAAGGATGGTACCGAACACGCCATCAGCCGCGGCGAGGTCTATCTGGTCGGTGCCGGCCCGGGCAACCCCGACCTGCTGACCTTCCGTGCCCTGCGCCTGATGCAGCAGGCCGACGTCATCGTCCACGACCGTCTCGTCTCGCAGCCCATCCTCGACATGTGCCGGCGCGACGCCGAGCGCATCTACGTCGGCAAGGAGCGCGACGACCATGCCGTGCCGCAGGAAGAGATCAACCTCATGCTGGTTCGGCTGGCCAAGGAAGGCAAGCGCACGCTGCGCCTGAAGGGCGGCGACCCGTTCATCTTCGGCCGCGGCGGCGAGGAAATCGAGACCCTGGTCGAACACGGCGTGCCCTTCCAGGTCGTGCCCGGCATCACCGCCGCCGCCGGCGTCGCGTCCTACGCGGGCATCCCGCTCACCCACCGCGACTACGCGCAGTCGGTCGCCTTCGTCACCGGCCATCTGAAGGAAAACACCTTCAACATGAACTGGGAAGGCATCGCGCGCAAAGACCAGACCATCGTCATCTACATGGGGCTGAAGGGCCTGCCGCTGCTGTGCGAGGCGCTGATCAAGCACGGCCTGACCGCCGACACCCCGGCGGCCATCATCCAGCATGGCACCTTGCCGACGCAACGCGTCATCACCGGCGACCTCACCACGCTGCCGGCACTGGCCGAGCAGGCCGGACTCAAGGCGCCCACCCTCATCATCGTCGGCAATGTGGTCAGGCTGCGCGAAAAGCTCGGTTGGTATCAGCCAGAACTGCACAGCGAGCAAGCGCACCGCACGCCGCTCGAAGCGGCGGATCATCTGCCCTGAACGCGGGGGCGATCGCGCTTCGAGTGCGCAACGCGTCGCGCGCACGGTCGTTCCCGGAGACTGATTGCCCCATTTCGTAGGCATTCCGACGCCACTCCCAGACGGAGGTGGGCGGGGGACTAGTTCATTCGCAACTCAGGTCTAGAATAAAGGACGGATTTGTCCTTAAAGGGCCTGATATGACCAGCACGCTCCGCCCGCAAGGAGTAGGCCGTGGTTCTAAAGACGCTGAAGCGTCAAGAACCACGCTCACCATCGACGGCAACGAGGCCGTTGCCCGCATGGCTTACCTTGGCAACGAGGTGATCGCAATCTATCCCATCACGCCCGCCTCGAGCATGGGTGAGTGGGCCGACGAGTGGGCCTCGCAGGGCAAGACCAATCTGTGGGGCGCGGTACCGAAAATCATCGAGATGCAGTCGGAGGGCGGTGCGGCCGGCACGCTGCACGGCGCGCTCACCTCTGGCGCGCTGGCGACCAGCTTTACCGCCAGCCAGGGCCTGCTCTTGATGATCCCCAATCTCTACAAGATCGCCGGTGAGCTGACTCCCTTCGTCCTGCACGTGGCGGCGCGCGCGCTGGCGACGCACGCACTGTCGATCTTCGGCGACCAGTCCGACGTCATGGCCTGCCGCGCCACCGGCTGCGCCATGCTCGCCGCCAACTCGCCGCAGGAGGCGCAGGACTTTGCGGTCATCGCGCAGGCGGCGACGCTCGCGGGCCATATTCCGGTGATCCATTTCTTCGACGGATTCCGCACCTCGCACGAGGTGGCGAAGATCGCAGCCGTGGAGCAGGACACGTTGCGCGCGATGCTCGATCCTGAATTGATCGCAGCGCATCGCGCGCGCGCACTGTCGCCCGAGCATCCGGTGCTGCGCGGTACCTCGCAGAACCCGGACGTGTTCTTCCAGTCGCGCGAGCGTGCCAACCCCTACTACGACGCTTTTCCGCAGATCGTGCAGGATGCGATGGACCGTTTCGGCGAACGCACCGGGCGCCATTACAGGCTGTTCGACTATGTCGGCGCGAAGGATGCGGAACGGGTGATCGTGCTGATGGGCTCGGGCGCCGAGACCGTGCACGAGACGGTCGAGCATCTCAATACCCGTGGCGAAAAAGTGGGCGTTCTGAAGGTGCGGCTGTACCGGCCGTTTGCACCGGACGCGCTGCTCGATGCGCTGCCACCCACAGCAAAATCCATTGCGGTGCTGGATCGCTGCAAGGAGGCGGGGGCTGACGGCGAGCCGTTGTACAAGGATGTGCTCACAGCATTGGCACAGGCAGCGGCGGACGCGGAGCGCACGATGCCGCGGGTCATCGGCGGCCGCTACGGTCTCGCCAGCAAGGAATTCACCCCAGGTATGGTGAAGGCGGTGTTCGACGAATTGGAAAGCCCCGCGCCCAAGTCCCGCAAGGGGACTCCGACTTTCTACGGGCTGAAGCCCGTGAAAGATCGTATGCGCCAGTTCACGGTCGGAATCCACGACGACCTCACCCGGCTGTCGCTACCATGGGACGAGAGCTTTCGCACCGACGCGTCGCGGCAGCTGCAGCACGCCGTGTTCTGGGGGCTGGGCGCCGACGGCACGGTGTCGGCCAACAAGAACTCGATCAAGATTCTCGGCGAGGCCACCGACCTACAGGCGCAGGGCTATTTCGTCTACGACTCGAAGAAGTCGGGCGCGGTGACCGTATCGCACCTGCGCTTCGGCCCGGCAGCGATCCGTTCCACCTATCTGGTCGAGCCTGGCATGGCCGGCTTCGTCGCCTGCCACCAGCCGGTGTTTGTCGATCGCTACGATCTGCTCGAGCATGCCGCGCCCGATGGCGTCTTCCTGCTCAATACGCCGGCTCCACCGGAGGCGGTGTGGGATACGCTGCCGCTAAAAATGCGCGCGCAGATCCGCGACAAGCGCCTGCAGCTGTGGGCGATCGACGCTTACGCCGTCGCCGCCGAAGCCGGCATGGGGCGGCGCATCAACACCATCATGCAGACCTGCTTCTTCGCCATCTCCGGCATCCTGCCGAAGGACGAGGCGATCGCTGCGATCAAGCAGGCGGTCGACAAGACCTATGGCCGGAAGAGCAGGCGTCTGGTGGAACTGAATTACCGCGCCATCGACATGACGCTGGCACGGCTGCATCAGATCGCGATTCCTGCCGGGCAGGGGCTCGCTGAATATGAACACGTAGCCATCGCGACGGAGGCCGTCCCCGACTTCGTGCGCGACCTCACCCTGCCGATCTACCAAGGCCGCGGCGACGCGCTGCCGGTGTCCGCGCTACCCGCCGATGGCACGTATCCGCTCGGCACCGCGCAATACGAGAAGCGCAACATCGCGCTGGAAATCCCGGTGTGGGAGGCCGATCTGTGCACCCAGTGCGGCAAATGCGTATTCGTCTGCCCGCACAGCGCGATCCGCGCGCGCGCCTTCCGTGCAGAAGACGCGGCGAACGCGCCGCCGACCTTCAAGCACGTACCGGCAAAGAGCAAGGAATTTCCCGCCGGCACCCATATAAGCTATCAGGTGGCGGCGGAAGACTGCACCGGCTGCGGCGACTGCGTCGAGGCCTGCCCGATCCACGACAAATCCAACGTGTCGCGCCGTGCGGTGAACATGGCGCCGGTCGCGCCGCTGCGCGACCAGGAACGCGACAACTTCGCCTTCTTCCTGCATCTGCCCGAATTCGACCGCGGCGCACTGAAGCACGGCACGATCCCCGGTGCCATGCTGCTCGACCCGCTGTTCGAGTTTTCCGGCGCCTGCGCCGGCTGCGGCGAGACGCCCTACATCCGGCTTGCGACGCAGCTGTTCGGCGACCGCATGCTGGTCGCCAACGCCACCGGCTGTTCGTCGATCTATGGCGGCAACCTGCCGAGCACGCCCTACACGGTGAACGGCGCTGGACGCGGCCCGGCGTGGAGCAACTCGCTGTTCGAGGACAACGCCGAATTCGGCCTCGGCATGCGGCTCGCCGCCGACCAGTTGATGGCTTACGCGCAGCAGCTGGTGCGCGAACTGGCGAACGACCTCGGCGGTGACCTTGCCGACGCGCTCGTCAACGCCGGGCAGCGCGATGAGGCCGGCCTTGTCGAACAGCGCGGCCGGGTCGCGCTGCTGCTCGGCCGGTTGGCAGCTTCAAACCACCCGCGCGCGAAGGAACTCGCCAGCGTCGCCGAATGGCTGATCCGCCGCTCGGTGTGGATCATCGGCGGCGACGGCTGGGCCTACGACATCGGCTACGGCGGGCTCGACCACGTGCTGGCGCTGCCCTACGACGTCAATATCCTGGTGCTCGACACCGAGGTGTATTCCAACACCGGCGGCCAGACGTCCAAGGCCACGCCGATCGGTGCGGTCGCCAAGTTTTCCGCCGGCGGCAAGGCCACCGCGAAGAAGGACCTGGCGAAGCTCGCCAGCGACTACGGCCACGTGTACGTGGCGACCGCGGCCTACGGCGCCAAGGACGTGCAGACCCTGCGGGTGTTCCACGAGGCCGAGTCGTATGCCGGCCCGTCGCTCATCGTCGCCTACAGCCCCTGCATCGCCCACGGCTACGACATGCTCTACAACCAGCGCCAGCAGGAACTCGCGGTGAAGAGCGGGCACTGGCCACTGTTCCGCTTCGATCCACGGCTGGCTGAGACCGGCGCCAACCCCTTCAAGCTCGATTCCGCCGCGCCCAGCCAGCCGGTCAAGGCCTTCATGGAATCGGAAACCCGCTTCGCCATGCTCACGCGCAGCCACCCCGAGGCGGCGCAGCGCTTCCTCGAGCAGGCGCAGCAGGACGCCGACAGGCGCTTCAAGATCTACCAGGACATGGCGCAGGGCCGTGCCGACGCATCCAAACCCGGAGCCTGACATGATCGACCTCTCCACCGACTACCTCGGCCTCAGGCTGAAGAATCCACTGGTGCCCTCGGCCTCGCCGCTGTCGCGCAAGCTCGACACCGCGCTGAGGCTGGAGGATGCGGGGGCCGCGGCACTGGTGATGTATTCGCTATTCGAGGAGGAACTGCAGGCGGAAGACGCGATGCTCGATCGCTTCCTGCTGCACGCCGGGCTTGGCCATGGCGAGGCCGACGGCTTCCTGCCCGGCCACGGCGAATTCCAGGGCGGCCTCGACCGCTATCTGTCGCACTTGCACCAGCTCAAGCGGCGGCTGGACATTCCGGTGGTGGCGAGCCTCAACGGCGTGTCGCCGTCGGGCTGGGTCGAGCTCGGGCGCGCGCTCGAGCAGGCCGGTGCCGACGCGCTCGAACTCAACGTCTACCATGTCGCCGCCGACATGCTGCAAACCGGCGAGGCGGTGGAGGCGCGCTACATCGAGCTGCTTGCCGACCTGCGCCGCGTGGTGAGTCTGCCCATCGTCATGAAACTGTCGCCGTTCTTTTCCTCGCTGCCGCACTTCGTGCAACAGATCGAGCAGGCCGGCGCGCAGGGGGTGGCGCTGTTCAATCGCTTCTACCAGCCCGACATTGATCTCGAGGAGATGCGCATGACCGACCAGTTGCATCTGTCCTCGGCCGAAGAGGCGCTGTTGCGCATCCGCTGGATTGCCATCCTGCATGGCCGCACCCGGCTGACGCTCGCCGCCACCGGCGGCGTCCACAGCGAGAGCGAGGTGCTGAAACTGTTGTTGGCCGGCGCCGACGTCGTGCACCTCGCCTCCTGCCTACTGCAGCATGGCCCCGACAAGCTGACCGAAATCTTGGCGGCCATGCAGAACTGGATGGAGGAGAAGGAATACGAATCGGTCGCCCAGCTGAAAGGCAGCATGAGCCAGAAGCACCTTCCCGACCCTTCGCTTCTCGCGCGCGCCAGCTACCTGCGCGTGCTCGACAGTTATTCGCCGCGTCCCGGGGTGTGGTCATGAAGGCCTGCGTCACACCAGAGGATTCCCGGCGCGGGGGCGCCAGGGATGAAACTAGCGCCTGAACACAGCAGTGTGACGCTGGCGGCGTAGCCGCTGCCTGGCGGCGCGGGAGGGCGGAACTTCCTCCATGGCCTCGCCGTCGCCATCGCTCCAGAAGCGCTCCATGGCGATGTAGGTGTAGGAAGCCGACCAGCCGATCAGAAGCAGGCCATTGAGGGCTTCCGCGCCGGCGAGCATGCGCAGGTCGCCGCTTGGAATCACATCCCCGTAACCGAGGGAGGTAAAGGTTTCCGCCGAGAAGTACATGACCACGCTCATGCTGAAACGGTGGGCATCACCCAGCGATCCCAGGCTGAGGTAGCGGGCCAGCACATAAATCGTCAGCGCGTAGAGGATGATTTCGGCCACGTGGGCAAAGAACGCGCCGAAGATGACCGCAATGAGTTTGGTGCGCGGGGGAACGGCGATTGCCGGAAGACTGACTGTCAGCGTGCGCAGGACTTCGTAGTGAATGAAGGTGGTGAAGACAAGCAGTGCGATGCAGAACGTGGCAACTATGATCATCGTTTGATTCCCGGATGCCGCCTGACAGGGCGGCCCAACGGAAATCAGACAGCAATGGGTGCCGGAAATTCAGTTGCCTTGTTGCGAATCATGCTTCTGTCGAAACGTGCTGATCGTCCGTTCGACGAACTCACGACGCAGTCTGGGCCCTTCATCTATGCTCAGGACGGTCTGTCGAAGGACTTGTTCGGTCTTTCCCTAAGCGGGCGCCGCGCGCGTCACCCAGACTGGCCGTCCGGAATCCAAGGCAGCGGCCAGCGTGATCCGGGAACTGGCCCGTCCGGAGAAGTCGAGCCAGCGATGCCGTTCGTAGTCGTACAGTTTGCAACGCTGCTGCACCTGCTTGAGCCAGGCGAAGGAGAATTTATCGGAAATCGCCCGCGCACCGATCAACTCGTTGAGCCTGGCCTGCGCCGCAGGCAGGTGGTAACAGGGGATTGCCGGATAACATGATGGGCGGCATGGTCGAACACGTGGTGCATCAACACGGACAGCAGGCGCGGAAAACGCAAGTGCACGGAAATGAAGTCCTGGCGGGCATCCCCGTTGCGGTCCGGAACCTCCGCAAACCAGGCTACCCGCGGATGCGTGTGCTGGACGTACACCGTAAACGCAAAAAGCGATTGAAAGACATAGAAGGGCACCACAAAGCCAAGCACGAGCGCGGTCAGGCTACCGGTGTTCGAATAGAGCGGCGCTGCCGCAAGCGCAGCCACGTAGGCCAGCCAATAGCCCGTCAGGTAGAAGAAGTGTGGCCATGCGTCGCGTCGCACCGCGTCCGGCATATGCCGACGGGGAATGAATTTCGCGCGTGACCAGCGTTCGACGATGTAGTACAGGCCGAAGGTCCACAGCGTCGGCGCGCGGTACGCGCGCTCCAAAGCCCGTCTCCAGCGCGGCAGTGCATCGAACGTGTCCTTGGAATAGGGCGTGTAGGAGTCGGGATGCAGTTCGTTTGTGTCGGGGTGGTGCAGGTAATGATGGTCGTAGACCCATAGCCGGTAATTGAACAGTGCGGGTGTCAGCGAAGTGATCGCGATGAATTTGTTGAGGGCGCGGGAACGCGTCAGGCTGTTGTGGGCCGCGTCGTGCGCAAGCGTCACCAGGTTTGCCATCTTGATGCCCACCAGTACGCTGGCGATCAATTTTCCCGCCAGCCAGGGCAGCCAGAGCACCGCGGCGAGGGCGAGCAGATATTGCACGACGTCGAGGAGATAGAGTGTCAGGCCGCGACGGGTGTGCGGCCTCGCATAGATCGAGAGCGCCTGGCGTACCTGTTTTGCAGTAGAAGAGGGCATCGCGACTCCAAGACCGATGGGACGGCGTTTACCGATGCCGCAATGATAATGGGTTATGGACGAGTTTTTCCGCCTCGTTTGAATCCGGGGCATACCCGGTTGCAACGCCTGGCCAAGTCCCCCGGGGGAGACGTTTGTTACCAGGCGCTGGTGGTGGCGAGCGCAGTCCTCAGCTCGCGGCTCGCTTCACGAGGCCACTGATTCTTGCCTCTTCGGCGGCGGTTAACGCCTTCAGCGCGAAGACGGCCGGCCACATGGCGCCTTCGAAGATAAATTCCATTGCCCTTGATGCGATGACAATGCCAAGTTCTTGATGTCAGGCATGGCCTATGTCCATTTGCGCATAACGTTCAAGCTCAGCCGACCGCTAAAGCGGGCGAAGCCCGCTGTAGCGGGTCGGCTGGAGCGCAGGGTTGGGCGTGCGGCTAGACATGACTGTGT
The DNA here is from genome assembly GCA_016195805.1 of Hydrogenophilales bacterium. Taxonomy (GTDB): domain Bacteria; phylum Pseudomonadota; class Gammaproteobacteria; order Burkholderiales; family Thiobacillaceae; genus Thiobacillus. Next base: position 51,142 of record JACPYT010000018.1, on the reverse strand, counting down.
TGAAAAAAGTTTGGCACTAGACCTTCGCGAACCTTACGCTCCCAGAGGCTTAGCCAAGTGCCCCCCATTTCCCAAAAAACACGGCATTGATTCAGATAGTCAAGAACTGGCTCGGCGTGACCGGCACGGAGCAGAGCTTTGGCAAGCTGCATTGTTGGGCCGAAGGTGTTGAGTTGAGGCGATCCAGGTGTGCTGCCCGAGGCGACAAGCTCAGCGATGGCAGTCACCTCGTCCCCCTCATTGAGGGCGATGAGACCGAGCACGGTGTGCCCAATATGGATGGCATTGCCATAGTTCCAGTTCTCTTGGAAAGAAGGTGCCAACGCCAGACAACGCCCGGCATACGCCTTTGCTTCGGCGAAGCGCCCAAGGTGAAATGCGGCAGCTGCCGCAGTTGGTAGGTGGACAAATGCCTCAGCATCCCCGTTTGCAGCAGCCAGTTTTTCTAGCTTCGCAGGTGCACGGTCGAGGGCAATCTGAAGAATTGCCAGCTCCTCCTCGGCAGAAAATGGCGTCTGCTCAGTTTCTTCCTCGTAGGGCATCTGAGTACTCATAAGTACGCCCAACGTGCAATATGCACCTTGTCAGGTGCATATTTAATTTGGATAAAGGCGCATAACACCGACAGATTAATCATAACCGCTTGATTCGTTTTGCAGGCGTCGAATTAGAGGGCTCGGTGTTGCTGGGGAATGCGCCTTCTTGTCTGTGTGAATCACCGGCCCTCGCCGCGCCCTCCCGGCGCCACCCGATGCTCCACCGCGAACACCGCGGCTTCCACCCGCGACGACAGGTTCAGCTTGGCGAGGATATGGCGCACATGCAGCTTGACGGTGTCGTGGCTGATGTCGAGGGTGCGCGCGATGGCTTTGTTGCTTTCGCCGCGCGACAGGTGGGAGAGGATTTCGCGTTCGCGCGGGGTCAGGGCGTCGAGCAGGGAACCTGCATCCTGGCCTTTCTGGTCGTACAGCTTGACGAGCTTGGCGGTCATCGCGGGCGCGACGACGGTTTCGCCGCGCTGGGCGCGCAGGATGGCGTCGACCACCTCGTCGGGTTCCATGCTTTTCAGCAGATAGCCGTTGGCGCCGGCGCGCAGGGCGCGGGCAAGATCGTCTTCGGTTTCCGACAGGGTAAGGATCAGGATGGGCAGCGCGAAACCGTCGGCACGCAGCTGCTGCATCAGGGTGATGCCGTCGGTGCCCGGCATGTTGAGGTCGAGGATGAGCACGTCGGGGCGGTGTGCCTTCAGCAGCCTGGCGACATCGTCCGGGTTGCCGGTGAAGGCAGTGACTTCGATGCTGCCACTCTGTTCCAGCAGTTCGGCCAGGCCCTTGCGGAACAGGGTGTGGTCGTCGACGAGGATGATGCGGGTGAGGCTCATGCGGCGTGCTCGCTGTGCTGATGGGGCGCGGCGCGTTGCGGGAAGACGAGGCGGATGACGGTGCCGCCGGCGGGTCGGGACTCCACGCTGAGCTTGCCGTCCAGCTTGGCGGCACGCTCGCGCATGATGGTCAGGCCGAAGCTCTTGCCCAGGGTGGACGACTCGTCGTTCTTCTTTTGCACGCCGACGCCGTCGTCGGCGACGTTGACGATGTACTGGCCGTCCTCGAGGTCGAAGGTGATGACGACGTGGCGCGCGCGGGCGTGCTTGGCGATGTTGTAGAGCGATTCCTGGATGATGTGGAAGACCTGGATCTCTTCGTCGGGCGACAGCGAGACATCCTGCACCAGGTTGAGGAAATCGACGTCGGCACTGGCCTTCTTGCGGAAACTCTTGGCCATTTCCTGGATCGCCGGCACCAGGCCGCGCGGGTTGATGCGGTCGCGGTACTGGGTGATGAGGTCGCGCAGGTCGGCGTAGGCGAGATCGACCGCCTCCTCGACGTCGCCGAGGTAGCGGTTGGCCTTGGGGTAGTCCTCGTGGCGCATGGCGTCGCTCAATACGGTGAGCCGCATCTTGGCGTAGGCCAGCGTCTGCGCCAGCGAATCGTGGATCTGGTTGGCCAGCATCTGGCGTTCGTTCATCAGCGAGATGCGCATGTTCTCGCGCGTCAGCCGCGCGTTTTCCAGCGCGATGCCGAGGTGCTCGCTGATCGAGCGGAACAGCAGGCGCACATCCTCGGGGACGACGTGGCCTTCTTCCAGGAACAGGTTGTAGACGCCCATGACCTGGTTCTTGTGCATCAGCGGTACCGCGACCACAGTGTTGCAGGTGCCGCTGAAATAGGGGTCGTTGGCCTGGCGCTTGCAGAAGGCGACATTGTTCCAGCTGCTCACGGTGACCTCGCGCGCGGCCTTGCCGCACACGCCGCAATCGACGCTGACGATGTTCTCGTGCTCGATCAGTTCGGGCGGCAGGCCCACCGAGCCGATCAACCGCAGGTGGGTGCGGTCGTCGGTGATGACGCGCACCGCGCCCGCCTGTGCGCCGGCCAGCCGGATCATGGTCGACAGGAAGCGTCCCAGCAGCTGTTCGACGTTGGAATCGGTGGACAGGCTGGTGGTGATTTCAGACAGCACCCGCAATGCCGGGATGCTGACATTGCCGGAGTCGGTGGGGGTGTGCTGGATCAGGGGGTGAATGTTGTCTTTCATGGTGCGATCAGAAGACGTAGCTTTTCAGCATATCCCATTTATGACTGATCCCTAGCCCGGGGTCGTGAATCGAAAATGGTGGAACAGTACAAATGAGGGGGCTCCTTCGCGGCACTCGGGCGATGAGGCGATTTGCCCGGCCGGGCCAGCGCGAACAGGCTCTATTTTAACGCTTAAGCTGGGACGGCCAGAACCCCCGGATCACAGCAGTTCCCCCTTTATTATCGGGATCACCTGCCCCCCCACACTCACCTCGCGCGATCCGGCTATCGATTGAGCGCGCAGCATGACCAGGGAAGGCCGGTTCATCTCGTGCCCCTGCTCGATCCGCAGGGACAGTCTGGACTCGGGAAAGACGCGATGCGCCAGGAGATAGGCGCCAAGGAATGCCGCGCCATTGCCTGTGGCCGGATCCTCGCGCACGCCGTGCGCTTCGAAAAAGAACCTGACGCACAGGTCGTTCCGGGGAAGATGGGTCTGGCGGCAAAAGAGATACACCAGCGGCGGGAACCCTTGCGCGGCCAGGGGCGCGAAAACGTCGAGATCCAGTTTGCAGCGGCGCAGCGCGTCGAGGCTGCGCAGCGGCACAATCATGGCCGAGATGCCGGCGGTCATCTGCTGGACCGGGCTTCCGGTCTCGATGTCCTCCGGTGATATCCCCAGCGCTGCGGCGATCGGTTCGCGTGCACAGGTCGCCCCGGGTGTCACCGGGGGTGCCTGAAACCACGCAGTTTCGACGCCTTCAGCGGAACGCTCGAAAGTCACCGGGACCTGTCCCACTGCAAGGTTCAACCGCAGGGGGCCGGATGTGTCGCGTGCAAGGTGTTGCCGGATGACCCATGCCGTACCCAGGATCGGGTGTCCGGCAAAGGCGATTTCACGCGCTGGCGTGAAAATCCGTACCCGGTGGCCGCCATCTCCCTCCGGAACGCTGCCGACGAAAGTCGTTTCCGAAAAATTCATCTCCGCCGCGATCTGTTGCATGGTTTCGCTGGAGAGAGCCTCGGCGCCGGTTACTACGGCCAGCTGATTGCCGGAGTAGGGCTGCTCCGCAAAAACGTCCACGATGTGGAAAGGGTACGTCATGGTTTCGCCTGTCCCTCGACTGCTCAACGAAGCAGTATAAAAGTTTTTTTCGTGCGGCGTGCCTGGCGGCCGGCCGGGGCCGGGGTTAAAAGCGCAAGGCCAGTCCGGTCAGCCACGCCTGATCGGGGGCGGGCTGGGTCATGCCTTTGCGATATCCGATGTCGATGTCCAGATTGGGGGACACGGAATAGATGAGCCCAAGCACCATGGAGCCTACGCCGGGATGGCCCGAGCGCTCGGCATTGCTTTCCAGGCTGGCATCGCTGACAAGGCGTACCGATCCGCTGAGCTTGTATTCCACTGCAACCGACGCATGGGAAACGTGGTTTCGTTCATCCGGCGCAGGGTGGGGGGTGTGTGTATAGCCAATGTGCAGATGAAAGGTCCAGGGGGCGCGGGCGTAAGTCATCACGGCGAACAGGCTGGGGGTGACATGTCCCGCACCCAGGCCCTCGTCTTCATGTCCGGTCGGCAATCCGAGTCCCGGGCGCAATGCGAAGCTCAGCGCATCCTTGTCGTAGAAGCGCCATTTGGCCGCGATCTCCATGTCCCCAAGCCCTTCTGAGGTGGGGGCTGCGGCATCCAGCCGTTCGGTCAGGCGTTCATACGGCAGGGCGGCGATTGCGTCGAGGTTCTCAGCGAGGCCGACAGACAAGACAGCATTGAAGCGTTGAGTCCGGGCATCGGAAGCGGCATCCTTCGCGTGGCTCAGGTCGTGCGTCAATTCCAGTTGGACGTGCCCGGTTCCTTGCGTGCCAGTATCTTCCGTGAGCAGGGGGTGCCCTGCAAGGGCGGTATCTGTCCAGTGGGCAAAAAGAAAGAGGGCGAAAAGCCCCGGTTTCATCATGCCCTCTGTTCCAGCCATGTGGCGCCCCCTGGCCGAATGGCTTTCAAATTGGGCGCGCATCAGCCACCCGTGGCCGACAAGGTCTCGTCCAGTAATTCTATCCAGTGACTGACCGGTACGGGCGAAACTTCGGACAGGTGAGTCAGGCAGCCGATATTTGCCGTCGCAATGGCCTCCGGGCGGCTTGCCAGCAAGGTTTCCAGCTTGCGCGTACGCAATGATTCCGAAAGCCGCCGTTGCAGGAGCGAATAAGCGCCTGCCGAGCCGCAGCACATGAAGGGATAGGTGACGGGCACCAGCTTGAATCCGGCGCGCTTCAGCAGTTTCTCGACCACCCCGTTCAGTTTTTCGCCGTGCTGCAGGCTGCAGGAGGACTGGAAAGCGATGCGCCGCTGCCGCTGCGGCGCCGGCAAATCATGAAGCGGACCATCCTGCCATTCCTCGGCGACGATTTCGGCGATGTCGCGGGTCAGTTCGGCGACGCGTTTCGCCTTGTCGCGATAGCGGGGATCGTCGTGCAGCAGGTGGCCGTAATCGCGGAAGTGCATGCCACAGCCGCTGGCGGTGAGAACGATGGCCTCGGCGCCGGCTTCGATGTGCGGCCACAAGGCATCGATGTTCCTGCGCATGAAGGCGTGTGCCTCATCCGTCTCGGCCATGTGATGGCTCAGGGCGCCGCAACAGCCGTCGCTGGCTGGCGTCAGTCGGATCCCGAAGCGATCCAGCACACGCGCAGCCGCGGCATTGATGTCCGGCGCCAGGCCCGGCTGCACGCATCCCTGCCAGATCAGCATGTGCCGGGCATGCGGCCGGTCGGGCCAGGCGCCCGCCTTGCGGCGTTCCGGAATCCTGGCACGCAGATCGTCCGGCAGGAAGCGGCGCAGGGCTTGCCCCGTGCGCAGCAAAGCGGTGAACCGATAGCGATAGGGAACCACGGCGCGCAGCACCCGCCGTGCCAGTTGCTCCTTCAGGGGGCGGGGCGCCTCCTTCTCGGCCAGTTCGCGCCCGATATCGAGCAGGCGTCCGTAGCGCACGCCCTGCGGGCAACTGGTTTCGCAGGATCGGCAGCCCAGGCAGCGATCCAGATGCAGTTGCACGTTGGCGCCGGGTGTCTTCCCTTCGAGAGTGTCCAGGGAATAGGCCGGGGGCAAAAAAGAGGCGCTGGGCGCCTTGCCCTCGAGCATTTGCTTGATCAGATAGATGCGGCCGCGCGGGCCATCCCATTCGTCGTCGAGCAGGCGAAAGGTGGGGCAGGTGAATGTGCATTGGCCACACTGGACGCAAGGAAGCAGGAGTGCTTCCGCTTCGCGGCCCTGATCGGTATTGCGGTAGGTTTCGGCCAGTTCGATTTTCATTTCAGCCCTCCCTGTAGGCACACCTGGAATCGATCGGTGTGCCGGATTGAAGATTGTTCTCGATGTTCGGGTACCGGCTGGACCATGTTGCAAACGCGCCGTACATACGGTTCTCTTTCGGGGCAGGCGAGTGGTTGTGACACTCCTCGGGGGGGCTTCTTCGGCTGGCCGTCTCATCTAAAACTATGGATCAGGCAAAAGCGCTTGTCCAAGACCTTATTCCGATTGCGACCATAGGAATAGATTATGGATTTCAGAAATCTGTTCCCGCATTGGCCCGCTGCCGTGTGTGCGGCGAGACCTCCCGGACATTGGTTCCCGGCCGGGTTAGGACGCGCAGCAGAAAACAGGAAGGATTCATTGAACTCCTGCGTGATGCCTGCTAGGATCTGTACCGAACGGTACACAATCTGGAGAGACGATCATGACCGCACGCCCCCCGCTGCCCCCTTTCACCCTGGAAACCGCCGTGCAGAAGGTCCGCATGGCCGAAAACGCCTGGAACACGCGCGACCCGGAAAAGGTTTCGCTGGCCTATACCGAGGACAGCCGCTGGCGCAACCGCGCCGAGTTTGTGCAGGGGCGCGAAGCCATCGTGGCGTTTCTCAAACGCAAGTGGGCGCGCGAGTTGGACTATCTCCTGGTCAAGGAGCTGTGGGGCTTTCGCGAGAATCGCATGGCGGTCAGATTCAAATACGAATGGCATGACGATTCCGGAAACTGGTTTCGCTCTCACGGTAACGAGTTGTGGGAATTCGACGAACACGGTCTGATGCGTCGGCGCGAGGCCAGCATCAACGATGCGCCCATTCTTGCGTCCGAGCGGATGTTCCTTTGGGGTCAGGGTCCGCGGCCCGAAGGCTATCCCGGCCTCACGGAGATGGGCCTCTAGTCCGTGGTGCGCAAGATCGCCGAGCGCGGCGATGCGATCCCGGCCCTGGCGGAGATTTTCCGGGAGCACGGCTTTGCGGGTGCAAGCCTGTCGGAGATCACCAAAAGAACCGGACTGGGCAAGGGCAGCCTGTATCACTTCTTTCCCAACGGCAAGGAGGAGATGGCTCAGGCAGTACTGGACGATGTGGCGGGCTGGTTCGAGACGAACGTTTTCATGCCGCTGCGCGAGAGCGAGGATCCGGCCGCTGGAATTGACCAAATGTTCAAGGCCGTCATCCGTTTTTTCCATTCCGGCAGGCGGGTTTGCCTGGTGGGCACCTTCGCACTGGACGATACGCGGGACCGCTTCGCATCGGAGATCCAGTCCTACTTCGCCGTCTGGACCCGGGTGCTCGCTGCTGCCCTGAAACGCAGGGGGTTCGACACCAGGGCCGCACGCGAGACGGCCGAAGATGTCGTCGCGGGCATTCAGGGGGCGCTGGTACTGGCCAGAGCCCACGACGACTCCGCGCTATTCACGCGTGCCATGAAGCGCCTGCATCAAAGGACGAAGGGCGTTCATCGCGACAGGCCCTAACTGGAGGGTGCCGGTTCACGATATCCGGCTCAGCCATGTTTCTGTGCGGCCATGCCCGGGCGTGTCGGAAGGCCCGCACTCCCTTTCATGACTGGCGGTGGCTGTGGCGCCCGGATGAGCGCGCTGCGTCACACCACCGCTTTACCGGGCGGCTCCAGATCTGCGGCCCGATCGCCGGCGGCTTGGGGGCGACGGGCTTTCGGATGATCGATATCGGTATCGGACACCAGCAGGGATACCGCATCCGAATCGGCGAATGCGAGCCCTGGCGAGATTCCAGGCTCGGATTCAGGGGTATCCCCTGCCTGTCTGCTTTGGCACCAGAGCGCTGCCAGCACGCCAAAAGCCGAGCAGGCCGGACTCTTGTAGCCATCCTTGCGACAGATCAGGGTAATCGTATGGTGGGGCATTTCGGGCTTCAGCATCACCGGGTAGAGCCCATACTGCGGACTGGCGATCGTGTGGGGAAGTATCGTGGCAAGCCGGCCGAGGCGGGCGACTTCCACGATCACGCTCAGCGAGTTGGTTTCCATCACGATGTGGGGCGTGATGGCGTGCTCAAGGCAATACAGATCGAAATGGCGGCGTAGCGCGAAATCCGTATTCAGCAATATCAGCGATTCCTGCTCCAGTGCCCGCACGCTCAGTGGCTCGCTCTGCCCGGCACGGGAGTGGGTCTTGCCAACGGCGAGATTGAGCGTTTCGGTAAACAGGATGTTGGTGTCGATTTCATGGGAGCGCGCCTCGGTCGAGAGCACGTTGGAAAAGGATATGCCCATGTCGAGGCGGCCTTCGGCCACACCCGTCTCGACGGAATCCTGGGGCATTTCCTGCGTGCTGACCGTGATGCCGGGATAGCGTGAATTGAAGTGTTCCAGCAAGGGGCTGACAAGATGATCGGTGATGGGGGTCATCCCCAGACGGAGCGAACCGCGACTCAAGTCCTGCAGTTCATGAATGGCCCGCGTTCCCTCCTCGAGTTCCCGCAAGGCACGGCGGGCATAGTGCAAATAGACTTCTCCGGCCGCGGTCAGCCGCACGGTTCGCCCCGAACGGTCCAGCAACTGCACGCCGAGCAGGTCCTCCAGCTGTTTGATTTGCTGCGACAGCGTCGGTTGCGAAACGAACAACAGTTCTGCCGCACGCGTGAAGCTTTGCACGTCGGCCACTGCGATCAGGTAGCGGATCGAGCGCGGAAAGACGATGTGGCGTTCCATAGCTAATCCTTATAACACTCATCGGAATTTAGTCTTGGAAAACTATAGCCGCATGGTCCATTGTTGTGAACAACGATTTGTTTCGGCGTTCCAGCGACGTGCACCGTAGTACCGATGTGCCATTCGCTGTCGCCGGTCGATCCGGATCTGGTTGCGTATCTTTAAGTTTATCCGGGCCGGGCGTCGCATGTCGTGGGCAGGCGGTCGATCGTTCGAGTGTCTGTCTGGGTTTTAGTCGTTGCCGGGATGAGCCGGGCAATGCGATTCATGGCGAGTGAACATCAGGAGGAAACATCATGCATATTGAACCGGGTATTGTTGAAGGCACCAAGATCGTGCTGAGCTACGCCACCGCAGTGGGGGTGTTCGGTTATACGGCCAAGCTGGCAATGAATGCGATCCGGCAGGATGGCGCCATGCCGCTCGCACTTCGCAGTCTGATCGCAGCCTCTCTCGTATTCTGTTTCTTCGAGGTGTTTCCGCATTATCCGATCGGCGTTTCCGAGGTTCACCTGATTCTGGGGTCGACGCTCTTTCTCATGTTCGGCGCTGCGCCGGCGGCCATTGGTCTGGCGCTTGGGTTGCTGACGCAAGGGCTCTTCTTCACGCCATGGGACTTGCCTCAGTACGGCATGAATGTCACGACGCTGCTGGTGCCGCTGTTTGCGCTCGGTGCCATGGCGCGTCGCTACATCCCCGCGAACACGGCATACAAGGATGTCAAATACAGCCAGTGCCTGGCGCTGTCGACCGCCTACCAGGGCGGCGTGGTGGCCTGGGTCGCCTTCTGGGCGGTCTACGGTCAGGGCGTCGGTGCGGCCAATCTGGCGCAAATCGGCACGTTCGGCGTCGCCTACATGACGGTCGTCCTGGTCGAGCCGCTGCTGGACCTGGCCATTCTCGCTGCCGTGAAGGGGATGCATCAGCTTCGGGACAGCATGGTGTTCCAGCAACGCTTCTATCGGGCGGCCGTCCGCGCGGAGAGCTGAACGTTCGGGCAGCCAGCTGCCGGGGGAGTTTCAGTCAGATGGAAATATCTTCCCGGCATGCATGCCTGTTCACATAGCCATCCTCCCCGATCCGGGTGGGTATCTGTCCGATGGTCCAACGCGTCAAGTTGATCCGCAAGGAGCAGTGCGAATGAACAAAGCAGAAATGAAAGAAGCCATTATCGAGGCCAAATTCGAACAAGGCCTGACATGGGGTGAAATTGCCAGGGCTGCGGGCATGTCGGCCGAATATACCTGCTCGGCCTGCCTGGGCATGAACCATCTGGAAAAGCCGCAGGCCGACGCGGTCGCGCGCGCGTTGGGTCTGGACGATCGGGTTTCCACGGCACTGCAACGCTTCCCGAACAAGACGTGGGAACGCCCCGTCCCGACCGATCCGGTGATCTACCGCTGGTATGAAATGCTGAACGTGTACGGCGAGACCATCAAGGAGCTGATACACGAGAAATTCGGCGATGGCATCATGAGTGCGATCGATTTCACCATGAACATCGACAGGCAGGCAGATCCGAAAGGCGATCGCGTACTGGTCACGATCAGCGGCAAGTTCCTGCCTTACAAGTCATGGTAATGCCCCCGGCGCCTGAAAATCTTGGCGGCTGGCGCACGGCACCTGAGTGAAAGGGGCGCGGAACCTCCCCAAGGGATGTTCACCCGTCCGATTCCTGCAGCATGTGTTCCCGCCGTACCGCAGGAACCGATGGCCACTGTACAAGGACGTGGCAACTGTCATCGGACACGAACTAGGGCTCCTCAATCCGGCACTCTCTCCTCCTGGGCCGGATGCACTAGGGTCACCGCCTCTACCTGGGGCGGTTTTTTTTCAGTATGTCGCCGACCGACCGGTGGTCCCGCTTGTGCTGAAAACATCCGGCCGGAACCAAGCAAGAGGTAAACATGGCTGCACGCGATCCCCACCGTTTCATCAACGAACTTGATGATGCAGCACTCGAACGCCTTGTTGCCCGGCTCGAAAGCCGGGCCCAGGATGAGGCTTTCGCGCGGCTTCTTGACAAGTATTTGACGCATCTGGCCATCCCGCCGGCCGCCCGGGTACTGGAGGTGGGATGCGGCACGGGCGCGGTGCTGCGGTCGCTCGCGCGTCGCGGCGACTTCAATGGCCAGGCGGTTGGCGTCGACCAGTGCCGTACTTTTGTCGAAACCGCAAGCAGGTTTGCGCAGGCCGAGCATGTCGACGACCGGCTCACGTTCAAGGTCGGGGATGCTCACCACCTCGATTTTCCTACGGCTTCATTCGATGTCGTGATCGCGCACACCCTGATCAGCCACGTCACGGCGCCTTTGGCCGTCCTGAGCGAAATGGCGCGTGTTGTCCGCCCGGGCGGCTCGGTGGTCATCTTCGATGGGGATTACGCCTCCCTGACCTATGCGTTTGCGGATCACGACTTCGGGAATCGAATGGATGCGGCCCTGGCGAATGCCACGTTCAATAACCCGAGGGTCATGCGGGATCTGCCACGTCTGTTACCGGAACTCGGGTTGAGGCTGGTCGCAGGGTGGGGGGATGCCGTGGTCGAGATCGGGCGCGGGAGCTATTTCAAATCGTTCGCGGAAACGTATGTGCCTTACGTCAAGCGAGCGGGCGGGCTGCCGGAGCATTCGGTGGAAATCTGGCTGGATGCGCAAAGACAGGCAATAGCGAATGGAACATTCTTCGCCGCATGCAATTACTACACGTATCTCGCCCGCCGCGTGTGAGGCGCGACGGCCAGCAGGGGCCTTGCGCCCATCCCTGGCCGGGTTGTCCGCCACGTATAGGCAGACATGGGATCGCGCACGAAAAAGCGGCATGTCGGGTTATAGCCAAGACCTATGGGGATTATCGGAATTAAGTCTTGGAAAACAAAAAATTAATGGTTCATATTGAAGGCCATCAACGACGTGTGGCGCAAATCCTGGCAACAGGCGTCGCGAGCGTTAAGCGGGGGCGCAAGGTCTTTGATGTTTGGAAATCAGCAGAAGCACGGTCGGCGTATTCGTAAGGCAAAGCGATGGCTATCGCATTACGACGAGCCGGACGAGTCAGTCATCCACATAGGAGTCAACACAATGTCATCGTCTACCAGAGAAGAGGTGCTCCGACACCTCAATACGGTCGGCCAGCTGCAGCCGGCGCTGCACAAGCAGACGCATGCCCCCGCCCCCACTGAAATCGACCATACGCTCTTCAGGGCCTACACGCGGACGCCGCACGATGTCGGCGGCGAGCCGGACGTGCCCATCGTGTATCACGAAAAGGAAGAGGAGGTCTGGGAACTGAATACCTTCGCGACCTGCGAATGCCTGGCGTGGCGCGGCGTGTGGACGGCGGAAGAGCGTCGCCGCAAGCAGAACGTCGATGTCGGCCAGACGGTTTACCTCGGCATGCCCTACTACGGCCGCTGGCTGATGACTGCGGCACGCATCCTGGTCGACAAGCAGTACTGCACGCTTACCGAGCTGCACAACAAGATAGTCGAACTGAGAGCGCGCGCGAAGTCGGGGCAGGGTCTGGGCGAGTACCTGCCTGCAAAGACCAAGTAACGTTCACGAGGGAAAACGCTATGAGCAACAAGCCACATTACGACAGAACCCACCACGCCAAGATGGCCACCGGCATTGGCGACCCGCAGTGCTTCAAAGGCCAGGCCGGCAAGGCCAGGTTCAAGGAAGGCGACCGCGTGCGCATCAAGGACCTGCCGGATCTGTTCTATACCCGAACCATGACCTACACCCGCGGTGCGGTAGGCACGATCGTCCGGCTGGTGTACGAGAGCCCCGCGGCGGAAGACGAAGCCTTCGGCAACGAGGATCGCTCCGAGTGGTTCTACAGCATCGTGTTTCCGCAGAAAGAACTTTGGCCCGAGTACAGCGACGCCTTTACCAACGATACCGTCGAGACCGAGATCCCGGAACGTTATCTCGAGTCGGCTTGAATCGACCCACGGACATTATTGACAAGAGGAAATACACATGTCGGATCATGATCATGAGCATGACCACGGCCACGGGCACAAGCCGGCACCGATGGTCGACGAAGTCAGCGATTTCGAAATTCTCGAAATGGCCGTCCGCGAGCTTGCCATCGAAAAAGGGCTTTTTTCAGCCGAAGACCATCGTGTCTGGAAGGAATACGTGCATACCCTCGGCCCGCTGCCCGCAGCACGCCTGGTTGCCAAGGCCTGGCTGGATCCCGAGTACAAGAAGCTTTGCATCGAAGATGGCGTCGAGGCCAGCAAGGCTGTCGGCGTGAACTGGGTGACCAGTCCCCCAACCCAGTTCGGCACCCCCAGCGACTACTGCAATCTGCGCGTACTGGCCGACACCCCCACCCTGAAGCATGTCGTGGTATGCACCCTGTGCTCGTGCTACCCCCGCCCGATCCTGGGACAGTCGCCCGAATGGTATCGCACCCCGAACTACCGCCGCCGCCTGGTGCGCTGGCCGCGCCAGGTGCTCACCGAGTTCGGCCTGCAGTTGCCGCCCGAAGTCCAGGTCCGCGTGGCCGACTCCAACCAGAAGACCCGCTACATCGTGATGCCGGTGCGTCCCGAGGGTACCGAAGGTTGGACCGAGGACCAGTTGGCCGAAATCGTGACCCGCGACTGCCTGATCGGCGTCGCCGTGCCGAAACCCGGCATCACCGCGAACGCCAAGCGTCCGGTGATCAAGGCGAACCGGCCGGTGCACCACGACCATTGATCAACGTTTGCATTAACCAGTTAGGAGCGAGTCATGGCTACAGTTGAAAACGGCAATCACGCCTTCAAGCGCTGGCAGGGGACGGATACGACGCCTGTCGGCGTGCTCGAGGAAGTCCGCGGCCGCGGACGGGTTTGGGAGGATCTGGCTGCGCAATACGGCGTCACCAATCCCGATCCCCCCTGGAAAATAGACCTGGAAGCGACCTGCGACATGCTCGCTGCCGATTCTTGCGTCAAGCCGTACGATCAGGTTGAACCAGGCTCGTGTGCATTGCCTTCGCTCGAACGCCGGGCTGAAGAAGACGACTTGTCCGAGACGCTTTACGAAGATGTGCCGTTCCCCGAACGGCAGCTCCTGGCACTGGCTCACTCGATGATCAAGCGTGGCCTGATCGACGAGGTGGAGCTGGCCCGTCGTATGGAGGAAGTTGGGAAGCGTCTCAATAGCGTTTGATGGTGATCCGGTACGCCGCCGGACGATCTGACCACAGGTTGATGAGGTTCGGCTGGCGTGCTGCCGGCAGACATTTCCGGCGATACGTGACCAGATTCTTGCCGTGAGCCCTTTGCAGGGCGGGCGCCATGGCAGCAGACAGAGGAATACGCAGATGGCAATACGCGGAACAGAAATCAAGATCCAGGGCCTGACTCACCGCTACGGTTCGCGGAGCGGCGTCACCTTCAATCGTGTTGATCTGGTATCGCCGCCCGGCGAGGCGCTGGCCATCATCGGCCGTTCCGGGTGCGGAAAATCCACGCTCCTCCATATCCTGGCGGGCATATTGAAGCCCACCGAGGGCAAGGTCCTGCTCAATGGAACGGCTATTTCGGCGCCGTCGCCCCGCTGGGTCATGATGTTCCAGGCGCCGCACCTGTTTCCCTGGATGACGGTTTCCCAGAATGTCGGGGTCGGCCTGAGTTTCGGACGCTGGTCCAGGCAAGAAACCGCAGAGCGCGTGACGGAGGCGATCAAGCTCGTCGAGCTGCAGGAGTTCGCCGGGTCCAATGTGCAGGATCTCTCGGGTGGTCAGCAGCAGCGCGTGGCGCTTGCCCGCTCGCTGGTGATGGAGCCTGAACTCCTGCTGCTGGACGAGCCTTTCTCCGCGCTCGACGCCTTCACCCGTGCCTCCCTGCAAAAAGACGTGCGTTCCATCGCCAAGCGCAAGGGGTTCAATATCGTCTTTGTGACCCACGACATCGACGAGGCCGTGATCATGGGCGATCGTGCAGTGATCATGGCGGGCTCTCCCGGCAACATCGTTCACGAACTGGATATCGATCTTCCCGACCCGCGCGATCGCCATGACACGGCCGTTCAGGCATTGCGTACGCGTCTGATGTCGACGTTCCAGGAAGCGGCAAATTACAAGAAACCGGTGTCTGCCACCCTGGCTGCAGCCGTCTGATCAGTACCTCAACAGAATTGCTCAGAGCCGAACAGCAGGATGAGCGCGTACCGGTCGGCACAACCGACCCCACCTTAGGAGACCGAGAATGAAGAAATATCTATACGAAGAGCCTGCCCAGCCGCGTCCGCTGGTGCACGTTGATGGATGTTCATGCGGTACCTGTGGCAAGGCCCGGCCGATCGATCCGCGCATGCAGATGATGCCGGACAACCCGGACATCGGCGACGGCATGGAAGACCCCAGTCTGGCGCTCGATTACGATCCGCTCTTCAGCTCCGTACTCGGCTCCGGCGTCAGCCGGCGTGACATGCTCAAGATGACGGGTCTCGCCGCCCTGGGTGGCATGGCCGGCATGGGCGGCATGCTGTCTTCATCGGCGTACGCTGCCGACAAGAAGAAATTCTCCAAGCCGTTCGACCCGGTGGTCAAAATCGGCTACCTCCCGATCACCGATGCGGCGACGCTTCTGGTCGCGCATGAAATGGGCTTCTTCAAGAAGCAGGGCATCCAGTCGGATCCGCCGACGCTGAT
Organism: Hydrogenophilales bacterium; assembly: GCA_016195805.1. GTDB lineage: Bacteria > Pseudomonadota > Gammaproteobacteria > Burkholderiales > Thiobacillaceae > Thiobacillus. Next base: position 35,917 of record JACPYT010000018.1, on the reverse strand, counting down.
TCGCGGCTGGTCGCCGCTGGTCGAGGCCTTCTCGTCCCAGCGCTTCAACCTCGCGCACATGCTCATTCCGGTGCCGATCTGGATGCGCTACAACAACAAATTCCCCGTGAAGATCACGGCCTGGAACCATACCAATGGTTCCGGCATCATCGTCCACAAGAGCAGCGGCATCGCCTCGCCCAAGGATTTCGGCGGCAAGCAGTTCGCCGTGCCGTACTGGTATTCGATCCACAACATCATCTCGCAGAAAATCATGCGGGAGGCGGGCATTACGCCCGTGGTTCGTCCGCAAAACGCGAAGCTCGCCCCCAACGAGTGCAACTTCCTCGTCCTGAACCCGCCCGACATGCCGCCCGCCCTCGCGGCGCGACAGATCGACGGCTATTGCGTTGCCGAACCCTTCAATGCGCTCGGCGAACTCAAGGCGGGCGGCGTGATGTTGCGCTTCACCGGCGATGTCTGGAAGGGCCACCCCTGCTGCGTGGTCATCATGCACGAGGACGATGCCATGGACCCGGCCCGCGCGGCCTGGGCGCAGGGAATCCATAACGCGATTGTCGAAGCGCAGATATATCTTTCCAACAACAAGAAGGCGATGGCGCAGATGCTGTCCAAGGACGGCAAGAAATATCTGCCGTTCCCGGCCGAAGTCGTCGAGCGCGCGATGCTGTTCTACAGCCCGGCCGATTATGCGACGCCGCCCGCCATCAAGCATCCGGAGTGGGGCCAGAGCCGCATCAATTTCCAGGGCTGGCCGTACCCGAGTGCCACCCAATACGTTACCGAAGAACTCAAGAAAACACTGGTCGGCGGCGACCTGGGATTCCTGAACAATCTCACCCCCGATTTCGTGGCCAGGGACCTCGTCAATTACACCTACGTCAAGAAAGCGCTCAATGCCAACCCGGCATGGAAGCGGGATCTGAGCGTGCCGCAAAAAGGCGATCCCTTTGTGCGTACCGAGGTAATTGAACTATGAGTCATGCAGTCGCATCCGCCGGAGAGGGCGGCTTTTGCCGCCTGATGAAGCACCGGGCGGTGCAGAGTCTGGGATGGGCCGTGGGCGGTATCGCAATCCTGGCTACGCTCTGGTTGGTCGGGGGATACTTTATCGCCCATAACCCGACGACGAAAACCTTCGTCAAGTTCGGGTTGGTCCCGACGCTTGAGGCGTTCCCGGAGCTGTGGGGGATGGGCAAGATCCAGAATGCGCTTGCTGCCAGCGGCTTTCGTTTGGGTTCGGGGCTTCTGCTCGCCATCGTGATCGGCGTGCCGATCGGCATCCTCATGGGGCGCATCAAGTGGTTCCGCGACTTCACCAACTCACCGTTCCAGTTCGTGCGCATGATCAGCCCCCTCTCCTGGATGCCGCTGGCGGTGCTGGTGTTCGCGACATGGAACGGGTCGATCATCTTCCTGATCTCGATCGCGGCGGTCTGGCCGGTGATGTTCGCGACCGCCGCCGGTCTGGCAAAAGTGGACCCGAACTGGTTCAAGGTGGCGCGCAATCTGGGCGCCAGGCCCATGCACATCCTGACCAAGGTGATCATGCCGGCGATCACGTTCGACGTTCTGTCCGGCATACGCCTCGCCCTGGGGGTCGCCTGGATCGTTCTGGTTCCGGCCGAATATCTCGGGGTGACGTCCGGCCTGGGGTATGCCATCGAGGATGCACGCGAGACGCTCTCGTACAACCACCTCACCGCGATGGTGGTCACGATCGGCATCGTCGGCTATTTCCTCGACAGCATCCTCGTGGCGCTCATCAAACGTTACAGCTGGCATCGGGGGAACTGATGAGAAAAGCACCGTACGCAACGGCGGCACACTGTTCCCTGGATGCGCTTGGCAGCATGGGGCTGGTCGCCCATCCGGGCAACTGCAACAACGCCCGCCGGGCGCTGCAAGACATGGATCGCACGTGTTCGAACGAAGGGGCGCCCCGCTGTACGGCGCTCGCTATGCCCGGTTCCCGGGCGGGGGCAAATGAACGATGAGCAGCAACACCGCAACGGTAAGCGGCGGCATGATCACCGCCGGAGTCAGTGGAAACTGCTTGTCCCGGGCCATCAGGAATACGGCGGGCAAGTCGCTGCATTTTTTCGTGGGTCTGGGGGTCCTGTTCGCGCTCTGGGGACTCGGCATCTACGTCGTCTCGCTCAACCCTTCGACGTCGCAATTCGCCGATTTCGGACCCATTCCGGCGCTCAAGGCACTCCCCGAGATGTGGGACGACGGGATCATTCCCAAGGCATTGGCGAGCACCGGCTATCGGCTGGGTGCGGGACTTTCCCTCGCCATTGCCATCGGTATCCCGCTCGGCATCCTCATGGGGCGTATCCGGTGGTTCCAGCGGCTGACCAACGTGCCGTTCCAGTTCCTGCGCATGATCAGCCCGCTGTCCTGGGAGCCGATCGCGGTTGTCGTATTCGCGGGTTGGGAGCAGGCGATCATCTTCCTCATCTCGATCGCTTCCGTCTGGCCGGTCGCGTTTGCCACCGCGTCCGGCCTCGCCAAGGTCGATCCCGCCTGGTTCAAGGTTGCGCGCAACCTCGGTGCCAGGCCCTGGCAGATGGTGACGCGGATCATCATGCCGGCGATCACCTTCGACATTCTGACGGGCATTCGCCTGGCGCTGGGCGTCGCGTGGATCGTGATCATCCCGGCGGAGTTTCTCGGGGTGACATCCGGTTTCGGCTACGCCATCGAGGATGCGCGCGAGGGCCTGGAATACGCCCATCTAATGGGCCTGGTGCTGGTGATTGGCGTGGTCGGTTTCGTGCTGGACAGCATCTGCGTGATGCTCATCAGGCGCTTCAGCTGGCATCGTGGATGACCGGATGAACAGTTCAGGCCCCGACCTGCGATCCGGACCGAACAACCCATTCTCACTGAGTAAGGTGGAAGCAAATGTCCCAAAAGATCAACATCATCTGCGTCACGGGCACGCGCGAGAAGCTGCAGATGGCCGCGATGTTCGCATCGGTTGCGGCCGCGACCGGCGATGAAGTCTCCGTGTTCCTTTCCATGAATGCCCTGTCTTATTTCGTGAAAGGCCACATCGGGGAGGCACCGGTTGAGGGTGAAATGGGGGCGCTCATGGCACAGAAAGGCGTCCCGCCTTTCAAGCAACTGTTCCAGCAGGCCGTCGAGCTGGGCGATGCACAGCTGCTGCCCTGCTCGATGGCGCTGGATCTGATGAAGATCACGCATGAGGACCTGGATCCCGGGCTCGGACCCGCGACCGGGTTGACGCGCTTTCTGAGCGATGCCGAGGGCGGGCAGATGCTTACGTTTTGAGCGGTTCGGCGAATCGAACCACACGTTTTCTGGAGAACTGCAATGAGTGATACCAAGATTGTCGACGCACGCGACACCTTCTGCCCGGGCCCGCTTATGGAACTCATCACCCACATGAAGCAGAGCAGCGTGGGGGATACGCTGGAACTGCTGTCGACCGATGAAGGCTCGGGCGCCGATGTGCCGGAGTGGGTCAACAAGGTCGGGCACGAAATCATCAGCAACGAAAAGATCGACGGGGTATGGCACATCAAGATTCGCAAGGCCAAGTAACGAGTCATCTGTCGGGCCGCATGTGTCTGTTCGAGCGGACAGCAGGAAGCCCGGGCAATTCATTTTGGATAGGAGAATGCAATGAGAATCTTAGTCGTCGGTGGTGGCACAGGCGGTACCATTGTGGCTAACAACCTGGCACGGCGGCTGTCTGCTGAGATTCGTTCCCGCAGGGTCCGGATTACGATGCTTTCGGCGTCCGACAGGCACATGTACCAGCCCGGCCTGCTGTATGTCGCGTTCGGACAGATGACCCCGGACCAGCTGTATCGCGATCAGGCGAGCTTGCTCGAAGGCGCCATCGATTTCCACGTTGACCCAGCCGTACAGTTCCAGCTCGATCAGAACAAGGTCATCACCCAGAGCGGCAAGGTTTACGAATACGACATTCTCGTGATGGCCACCGGTTCGCGCATCGTGCCCGAACAGGTTCCCGGACTGGTGGAGGGCGCAGAGACGTTCTACACCGAGGCCACGGCGGTCAAGATGTTCAAGCGCCTGCGTGAGATGCAGGAGGGCACCGTTGCCGTCGTCGTCGGGGTTCCGCACAAATGCCCGATCGCCCCGGTCGAACTCGTATTCGGACTGCACGACTACTTCAAGGCGCGCGGCATCCGCGACAAGATCAAGATCAAGTACCACTATCCGATCGGCCGCATCCACACCATCAAGGAAGTCGCCACCTGGGCCAAGCCGGAATTCGACCGCATGGGCATCGAGTACGAGACGTTATTCAACGTCAGCGAAGTGGATGTGAAAAACAAGGTGGTGCGCAGCGAGGAAGGCACCGAGACCCAATACGACATGCTCATCGCCATCCCCCCGCACCGCGGCATGGAAGTGATCGAGACGAACAGGCTTGGCGAGGGCGGCTGGATCCCGACCGATCGCTTCAAGCTCACCATGAACGGCCACGACAACGTCTTCGTTGTGGGCGACACGACCAATCTTCCCGTCAGCAAGACGGGTTCGGCGGCGCACTTCCAGGCAGAAGTGATCGCCGAAAACATCGCCTCGATGATCAAGATCGGCACGCCGGTCCGCGACTACGACGGCAAGGTCTACTGCTTCATCGAAACGGGCCACGACAGTGCGACCTACGCGATGTTCAACTATCAGAATCCACCGGATCTGAAGCCACCGTCGAAACCCATGCACTGGTTCAAGATGTCCTACAACCAGATGTACTGGACGAGCGTACGCGGACTGCTTTGAGAAAGCCAAACCATGACAATACAAACTGAAACGCCTATCCCAGTAATGGCCACCGAAGACCTGCAGCGGCTCGTCGAAGTCGCGCAGCTCGTCACCGCGGCCCGGGACGCCATGTCGGACGAAATCGTCACACGGCTGTCATGGGCGATGAGCGAAGGCCTGACCTTGCTCGACCGGCTGACGCGAAACGAGGGCTTGATGCACCTGCTCAAGGTTCTCGATCGCCAGGACACGCAGTACCTGCTGATTGCCCTGTCCGACGCGATTCATGCGGCAAGCCAGGAAATCCCGTCGAATCCGCCGGCAACGGGCGGGCTGGGCTGCCTGTTACGGGTGGTACGCGATCCCGGGACCCAGGAAGGCCTGCGTCTTCTCTCGGTGGTGGGCAAGCACCTGAGTCACGGTATGCGCGAACAGCACCGGCAAGGCGGATAACTCGTCCAGACAGCAAGGCCTGGCAGGAAGCGGTCAAGGATCCGTTTCAAGGGGAGACCGCTTTGCACCGCATGCCCGGCAAGCGACGCTGACATGGCCGGGGCGGGGGAATGTTGCCCCGCATGGGGCGATCGGACAAAGCCGTTTGACAGGCTGTTCCGATTGACCGCGAGTCCTTCAGGAATGTCATCCACCACGCGCGCGTGCACCCTTCAGGGTACACGTCCTGCAAGGCAGGATGGAGCCGCATGTCCTAAGCCGGCGTCATGGCGCCGGGACGGCGGGCGATGAATTGGCGCCTGGCGCTGCGGGCGCGACCGGAACCGGCAGCACCACGTTGGGTTCGAGGTCCTCCGGGAAGCCGCCTTGGGTTGGGGGCTGCTTGACCGTCGGGTCGGCCTGGCTGGTGGTGTCGTCGGGCTTTTCCTTCAGCGGTCCGCGCGGAACCACCGGAGTCGGTTTGGGCACGGGTGTCGTGGCCGTTTCGGGGACGGGTTTCGGTTGTCCGGCTGACTCCGGGTACAGATGGGGCTGCAGTTGCGGCAGCAGGGTTTTCAGCATCTGCGCGGTGAGCGAACTGGTGAAGCCGTACTGTCCGGCCTGCTCGCCTTCCACCACGGCGGTCAAGGTGCCGAAGTAGCGGTCGCCCAGATAGAACACGAAGGTGGCGGAGCGGCTGACCACGCGCGAATCGATCAGTTGGCCGCCCTTGCCATACGTCTCGAAGCGGTGGTCGCCGGTGCCGGTCTTGCCGCCCATGGTGATCGGCTGGCCGGTCGGGTCCTTGAGCGCGCCGGCCAGCCGTCCGGCGGTACCGCCTTCCACCACCCGTGCCAGCGCGCGCCGCACGGTCTGCGCGACTTCGACGGGCAGCAGGCGCTCGCCCTTGGCCGGCTTCAGCGACAGACGGGTGTCGTAGGGGGTGTTGGCCGCGAAGTGCATGCCGGTGAGGCTCACCGTCGGTGCGCGCACGCCGTCGTTGACCAGGATCCCCATCAATTCGGCCAGTGCGGCAGGGCGGTCACCCGAGGCGCCGATGGCGGTGGCATACGAGGGCGTGATGTTGTCGAACGGATAGCCCAGCCGTTTCCAGTCGCGCAACAGGCCATCGAAAGCCTCGACCTCGAGCAGCGACTGGATGCGGATGTCCTGCGCATTCTTGCGGCTGGTCTTGAACAGCCAGTTGTAGACTTCGCGGCGGGCATCGGCGCCCTGATCGTAGAGGGCACTCAGCGTGGTCTTGGGCGCCGCGCGCAGGGTCTTCACCACCCACAGTTCCAGAGGATGGATCTGCGTCACGTAGCCGCGATCGGCCAGATTGTAGGCGTCGGGCGCGTGGGTCTTGTAGAGCGCTTCGAGGATCTTCGGGCTGAGGCCGGCGCTGGCGGGCACGTTGGCGTGCAGCGCGGCGACATAGGCCTCGAACCCCGCCTGCGGCTCCAGATAGCGGTACACCGAGGTGAAGCGGCGCGGGTTCGCGCGGACGCGCGCGTAGAGATCGTCCGCCATTTGCACGGGCGTCTGGTTCTGGTGATTCTGGTAGAAGCGGTGGATGAACAGGCGGCCTTCCTGATCGACGAAGCGCATCAGGTAGGTCTGGCGCAGCGGGTTGCTGGCATCTTCCAGGATACGTGCCGCCGCACCCGGTGTGGCGCTGGCGTAATGCCGCACGATGTCGCGCATGATGCGGATGTAGACGAGATTGACCGAGTTCTTCGTGGCCTCCCACACGTCCATCACGCGGCCATTGTCCTTGGCATCGAAGTTGACGAAATCGTGCAGCCCGCCCCCGGTGAAGAACATTTCCCGTGCCGCCGAATACTGGCGGCCCATCGCTGCATCGAGCAGGGCATCCCGCTTGATGCCGGGCTGGCTCAGCAGCGTTGCCGCCACCCATTGCGCCAGCACGTCGCGTTGCGGCTGGGCCTTCTGCTTGAGCACCTTGGCGTCGAGCGTGCGGTCCTCGTCGTACTGCTGGGAAATGATCTGCAGATAGGTGACCAGCGTGCGCAGCTTGGCGGTGGAGCCGAGGTCCAGCCGCGCCTGGCTGTTGATGTCGAACGGCTGGTTGAGGTTGTCGGCCTGGACGCGCAGGACATTGCCGAGCGGCGTCTTCTCATACAGCGTGAAACTGTAGATCACCTTGCCGAACGCGTTGTCGGGCTTCAGCAGCCGGAACCCGACCAGGCCCGATGCCGCGGCGGCCTCGGGGTGGGCGAGGCTCTGCAGGTAGCTGCTGACGATCTTCTGCGCCGGCTGGTTGATGGTGGTGTTGACCTGCAGATCCAGGCGGTCGAGGTCGTACAGGCGCGGCTCGCCCAGCAGCTGGGCGATGCGGATGCGCTGGGCGTTGGTGGCTTTCTGGTCGACGTAACGCGGTGCCGGCGGGTCGATGCGCTGGTGCGTGCTGCGCAGCCTGACCTGTTTGGCGCGGTTGGCGAGTTCACGTGAAATCACGTGCGCATTGGCCAGCAGGTCGAGGTGGTCGTCGGTCAGGGCATCGAGCGCCTTGCGGTTGGTGGCCAGGTAGTACGACGGACGACGTTCGGCGATGATCAGCGACAGCGCGTGTTTCAACGCGCTCGCATAGGCGGTCTCGCCGGCGCGCGGACCATTGTCCAGGGTCTTGTTGATCTCGTCGAAATCCAGCCCGTACCAGGCCCACAGGCCGTCGGCGATGCCGTTGACCTCGCCGAAGCGCGGCGCCGCGGCCAGCGGCACGGTGTTCAGATACGCCATCACCGTTTTCTTGCGCATCGGCAGCGTATTGGGGCCGTCGAGGTAGGCGCGCAGACTGGCGGTCGCCATCTGGCGCAGCTTCTCGCTCATGCTGCTGGTCAGCCCTTCGGAGGAGTGGCGGTATTTCTCGATCTGCGTCGGCAGGGTGCTGCCGCCGGGCACGTTGCGGTGCGTGTCGATGAGGCTGATGCCTTTTTCCATCAATGCCTCGGCGAGGCGGTCCCATTCCACTGCCGGGTTGCGGGTGGGAAACTGCTCGGTCAGCAGTTCGCGGTTCTCGATGTAGAGCAGGGCGTTGACCAGGACCTTGGGAATCTCTTCGAAGCGGCGGTATACCCGGGTCGGGTGCAGCGACTGATACAGCTGCTTGCCGTCGCTGTCGAGCAGGCTGAGGCCGGTCTGGTCTTTTTCGTGGTACGGCAGGAACAGGCCGAGGCCGCTCGCACGTGCCATCTGGATGCTGATTCTGGCCTGCTGGTCGATCTGCCAGCCTGCCTTGTCGAGCCGGGGCAGGAAATACGGCAGCGTGCTGTAGCCGAGCCGGACGTCGTAGGGGCCCAGGCCCGGGTAGCGGATGCGATCGGATGGCCCCGGCCGCATTTGCCAGGTCATTTTCTGCGCCGCCTTGGCGAGGTATTTTGCCTCCAGCGCAGACGACAGCAACTCATAGGCGATGAGCCCGACCAGGCCGATGAGCAGAACCAGGATGCCGAGGCCGATCAGGATGCGACGCGGGACTTTATGCATGGTTTCAGATCCAATCGCGCGCGGTCAGGAAATCGGTGTACAGCGAGGCTTCAGGCGTGCCCGCTTCGGGGTACCAGTCGTAACGCCATTTCACGATGGGCGGCAGCGACATCAGGATGGACTCGGTGCGCCCGCCCGACTGCAGGCCGAACAAGGTGCCACGGTCGTAGACCAGGTTGAATTCGACGTAGCGTCCGCGCCGGTAGGCCTGGAAATCGCGTTCGCGCTCGCCGTACCCGGTGTCCTTGCGGCGTTCGAGGATGGGCAGGTAGGCGGCGAGGAAGGCGTCGCCGACGCTTTTCGTCATGGCGAAGGCAGGGTCGAAACCGCTTTCGGAAAAGTCGTCGTAGAAGACGCCGCCAATGCCGCGCGGTTCGTTGCGGTGCTTGAGGAAGAAATAGCGGTCGCACCATGCCTTGAAGCGCGGATGCAGGTCGGCGCCGAACGGGTCGAGCGCGGCTTTGCAGGTGGCGTGGAAGTGCTGCGCGTCCTCGGCGAAGCCGTAGTAGGGTGTGAGATCCATGCCGCCGCCGAACCACCATACCGGCGCCTCGCCGTCCTTCAGCGCGACGAAGCAGCGCACGTTCATGTGTACCGTCGGCGCGTAGGGGTTGCGCGGGTGCAGCACCAGCGACACGCCCATCGCTTCCCAGCGGCGGCCGGCGAGTTCCGGGCGATGCGCGCTGGCCGACGGCGGCAGCTGGCTGCCCGTCACGTGCGAGAAGTTCACCCCGCCGCGTTCGAACACCCGGCCTTCCTCGATCAGCCGCGAGATGCCGCCGCCGCCCTCCGGGCGCTCCCAGGCGTCGGTGCGGAAGGGCAGGCCATCGGCGGCTTCGAGCGCGGCGACGATGCGCGCCTGCAGATCGAGCAGCCAGGTTTTGACTGCGCGGGTATCGAAGGCGGTGGCGGGAGCAGTGGCAGGCATCAGGGTCGAAGTGTCGTTCCGGTTGCAAGGTCGATCAGGGTGGAGGGGCGGCGGCGCTGACCGATGCGGCCGGCGATCACGCGTACCTGGGCGCCGAATATTCTGCGGCATTCTGCTGCAGTTTTGGCAGGTTTTTTGCCGCTTTTGTTGGCGCTGGTGGAGACCAGCGCCATGCCGAGCGCGCGGCATAGCTGCGCGGCGCCGGGATGGGCGGTGACGCGCACCGCGATGGTGGGGCGTCCGCCGGTCAGTTCGGATAGACAGGTCGCGGAGGCCGGAACAACCCAGGTGACGGGGCCGGGCCAGCTGCGTGCAAGCCGTGCCCGGTCCGCAGGGATCAAGGGTTGAATGAACGGCCTGAGCCGCCTGAAGCGGTCGGCGATCAGCAATAGGCCCTTGGCGGCGCTGCGGCCTTTCAGCCGGATCAGTCGTTTCAGTGCCTGCGAATTGCGCGGATCGCAGCCGAGACCGTAGCAGGATTCGGTCGGGTAGGCGATCAGGCCGCCGCGCCGCAAGTGCCCGCGTAGCGCGTCGATGTCACCGTTCACGGCTCACCGCTTGTGGTCTCACTTTTTCCGGTCAAGCGCGCGCCAGCCGATGTCGCGCCGGTATTGCATGCCGTCGAAGTGGATACCGGCGATCGCTTCGTAGGCGCGCTTCTGCGCCATGCGCACGCTGTCGCCGAGCGCGGTCACCGCCAGCACGCGGCCGCCGTTCACCACGGTCTGGCCATTTTGCGCGATAGTGCCGGCATGGAATATGTGCAGGTCTTCGGCCGCAGCGGGCAGCGCGCCGATGAGGGCACCTTTCTGCGGGGCGTCCGGATAGCCGGCGGCGGCGAGCACCACGCCCAGCGCGGTGCGGCGGTCCCATTCGGCTTCGATCTGATCGAGTTTGCCGTTGACGGCGGCTTCCAGCAGGGCGACGAGGTCGGACTTCAGCCGCATCATGATCGGCTGGGTTTCCGGGTCGCCCATGCGGCAGTTGAATTCGAGCACCCTGGGCGCGCCGTCGGTCCCCACCATGATGCCGGCGTAGAGGAAGCCGGTGTAGCGGATGCCGTCGGCCGCCATGCCGTCGACGGTGGGGTGGATCACTTCGCGCATGATGCGCGCGTGCAACTCGGGGGTGACCACCGGTGCCGGCGAATACGCGCCCATGCCGCCGGTGTTGGGGCCCGCATCGCCGTCCTGCAGGCGCTTGTGGTCCTGGCTGGAGGCGAGCGCCAGCACGTGTTCGCCGTCGACCATGACGATGAAGCTGGCTTCCTCGCCGAGCAGGCATTCCTCGATCACCACGCGGTGGCCGGCGCAGCCCAAAGTGTTGCCGGCGAGCATGGCGTCGACCGCCGCGTGGGCCTCGTCGGCGCTCATGGCGACGACCACGCCCTTGCCGGCCGCAAGGCCGTCGGCCTTCACCACGATGGGGGCGCCGTGCTGGTCGATGTAGGCATGCGCCGCAGCGGCATCGGTGAAGGTGCCGAACGCGGCGGTGGGGATGCCATGGCGCGCCATGAACTGCTTGGCGAAATCCTTCGAGCTTTCGAGTTGCGCGGCCGCCTGTGTAGGGCCGAAGATCTTCAGCCCGGCGGCGCGGAAGGCATCGACCACACCTGCCGCCAGCGGCGCTTCGGGGCCGACCACGGTGAACGCGATGTCCTCGTCGCGGTGGACGAACTCGACCAGCGAGGAGATTTCCGTCAAGGGCACGTTGACGAGGCCGTCCTCGGTCGCGGTGCCGCCGTTGCCGGGGGCCACAAACACTTGCGAAACGCGGGGGGATTGCGCGAGCTTCCACGCCAGAGCGTGTTCACGTCCGCCGGAGCCGATGACGAGGATTTTCATGAGTGCGTGAGGGGTGAGGCGTTAGGGGTTGGGCGCGGGTTGGCGCGGGAGCTGACGTTCGCGGGTTCCGCCTCACGCCTCACTCCTCGCACCTCACCGGCACGTCAGTGACGGAAATGCCGCGTTCCGGTGAACACCATCGCGATGCCGTGCTCGTTGGCGGCGGCGATGACTTCGTCGTCGCGCATCGAGCCGCCGGGCTGGATCACTGCCTTGATGCCGGCTGCCGCAGCCTGGTCGATGCCGTCGCGGAAGGGGAAGAAGGCGTCGCTCGCCATCACCGAACCGGGCACCGGCAGGCCGGCGTGCTCGGCCTTGATCGCGGCGATGCGCGCGGAGTTGACGCGGCTCATCTGGCCGGCGCCGACGCCGATGGTCATGCGGCCCTTGGCGTAGACGATGGCGTTCGACTTGACGAACTTGGCGACGCGCCAGGCGAACAGCAGGTCGTCCATCTCCTTGTCGGTGGGCGCGCGTTGCGTGACGACCTTGAGCTCGGCGTTGAGCAGCACGTCGGCATCCTGCACCAGCAGGCCGCCGGCCACGCGCTTCATGTCGAGCTGGGCGACTGAACCGGACCATTTGCCGCATTCGAGCAGGCGCACGTTCTTCTTCGCGGCGACGGCAGCGGAGGCCTCGGGGCTGACTTCGGGGGCGATGATGACCTCGACGAACTGGCGCTCGACGATGGCCTGCGCGGTGGCGCCGTCGAGCCGGCCGTTGAAGGCGATGATGCCGCCGAAGGCCGATTCGGGATCGGTCTGGTAGGCGCGGTTGTAGGCGTCCAGCAGGCTCGCGCCGTAGGCCACGCCGCATGGGTTGGCGTGCTTGACGATGACGCAGGCGGGCGCGGCGTCGAACAGCTTGACGCATTCCAGCGCGGCGTCGGTGTCGGCGATGTTGTTGTAGGAGAGTTCCTTGCCCTGGATCTGGCGCGCGGTCGAGATCGTGCCTGCGGGTGCGTTGGCTTCCACATAGAACGCCCCGGCTTGGTGCGGGTTCTCGCCGTAGCGACAGGTCTGCGCGCGGCTGAACTGCAGGGTCAGCTGTTCGCCGAAGGCTTCGCGTTCGCCCTGGTCGTTCAGAGCGGTAAGGTAGTTGCTGATGTGGCCGTCGTACTGCGCGGTGTGGGTGAACGCCTTTTTCGCCAGCTTGAAGCGGGTGGCGTCGGTCAGCCAGCCGCCGTGGGCCTGCATCTCGGAAACCAGCGCCGGATAGTCGGCAGGATCGGTGACGATGGCGACATGGCGGTAGTTCTTGGCCGATGAACGCACCATCGCCGGACCGCCGATGTCGATGTTCTCGATCGCGTCGTCGAGCGTGTGCGGTTTCGACACCGTGGCGACGAAGGGATAGAGATTGACGCACACCAGGTCGATGTAACCTATGCCGTGCGCCGTCATGGTCGCCACATGCTCGGGCAGGTCGCGCCGCGCGAGGATGCCGCCGTGGACCTTGGGATGCAGCGTCTTGACGCGGCCGTCGAGCATCTCGGGAAAGCCGGTGTACTCGCTGACGTCGATCACCGCGAGGCCGGCGTCGCGCAGCGCCTTGGCGGTGCCGCCGGTGGAGAGCAGTTCGACGCCGTCGTTGGCTAGCGCGCGGGCGAAATCGACGAGGCCGGTTTTGTCGGAGACGGAGAGCAGGGCTCGCTGTATTTTCATTTGGCGATGGTCAGGATGGGTCAGTCGGAGAGGCCGTGTTCGCGCATCTTCTTGCGCAAGGTATTGCGGTTGATGCCGAGCATGTCGGCCGCGCGGGTCTGGTTGCCCTCGGCGCGGTCGAGGATGTAGGCCAGCAGGGGTTTTTCCACCGCACTCACCACCATGGTGTAGATCTCGCTCGGCGTTTCGCCGTCGAGGTCCTTGAAATAGCGGTTCAGCGACCGCCGCATGCACGCGGCGATTTCGTTTTCTTCTATCATTTTTACGTTCCCCTTTATGCCGCGAGCCGTGAGGCAGGCGGCATGTTCTGCGCGTTATTGTTGTCGTGCTCATAGCGCAGGCGGTCGTTTGCGCGTGCTGCCTGGGCAAAGTATTCGTTCACGACGGCAAGCTGTTCGGCCACCGAGTCGAGCTGGTTCATGGTGTGGCGGAACGCGCTGCTGCCGACGAGCCCCCGGGTGTACCAGGAAATGTGCTTGCGCGCCACGCGCACCCCGGTGACGTCGCCATAGAAGGCATACAGGTCGTGGATGTGTTCGAGCAGCACGGCGTGGATCTCGGCGACTTCCGGTTGCGGCAGGTGGGCGCCGGTGGCCAGGAAATGCTCGATTTCGCGGAAGATCCACGGGCGTCCCTGCGCGGCGCGGCCGATCATCACGGCGTCGGCGCCGGTGTACTCAAGGACGTATTGCGCTTTTTCCGGCGTGGTGATGTCGCCGTTGGCGATCACGGGAATGCGCGCTTCCGCCTTCACTGCGCGGAGGGTGTCGTATTCGGCCTCGCCGGTGTAGCCGCAGGCGCGGGTGCGGCCATGCATCGCCAGCGCCTGCACGCCGGCGTTCTCAGCGATCTTCAGGATGTTCAGCGCGTTGCGGTGCTCGCGGTCCCAGCCGGTGCGTATCTTCAGCGTCACCGGCACCTCGGGAACGGCGGCGACCACGGCGTCGAGGATGCGGCCGACCAGCGCCTCGTCCTGCAAGAGCGCCGAGCCCGCCATCACGTTGCAGACCTTCTTGGCCGGGCAGCCCATGTTGATGTCGATGATCTGCGCGCCGCGGTCGACGTTGTGGCGTGCGGCGTCGGCCATCATCGCCGGGTCGGCGCCGGCGATCTGCACGCTGATCGGATCGACCTCGCCTTCGTGGTTGGCGCGCCGTGCCGTCTTCGCCGAGCCGTACAGCAGCGAGTTCGACGTCACCATCTCGGACACGGCCATGCCCGCGCCCAGCTTCTTGCAAAGCTGGCGGAAAGGCCGATCGGTCACCCCGGCCATGGGGGCGACGATCAGGCGGTTCTTGAGAAGGTGGCGGCCGATACGCATAAGGGGTGGCATTTTACCCTTCTCGAGGGTCCCGACCAAGCGTGGAAAATTTACATTTCGAGTTGGAGATATGACGCATGAGCAACTACTATCAATAGGGCTGCATTTCATCGATAAATGGAGGAAAAGAATGAGCTTTATGTCCGAATTCAAGGCGTTCGCGGTGAAGGGCAATGCCATGGACCTGGCGGTCGGCGTCATCATCGGAGCGGCTTTCGGCAAGATCGTCGACTCGATCGTCAACGACCTGATCATGCCAATCGCCGGCGCGGTATTCGGCGGCTTCGATTTTTCCAACAAGTTCATCGCGCTGAAGGCTGTGCCGGAGGGCGTGGCCATGACGCTGGCCGAGGTGAAGAAAGCCGGCGTTCCGGTGTTTGCCTACGGCAATTTCGTGACCATCCTGCTCAACTTCATCATTCTGGCGTTCATCGTCTTCATCCTCGTCAAGCAGCTCAACCGGCTGAAAAAGGAAGCGCCGCCTGCCGCCCCGGCGGCACCGCCGGAAGACATCGCGCTGCTGCGCGAAATCCGTGACAGCCTGAAAAAATAAGGTTGCGCATACGACGTTAAAAAGGCAACCCGGCCTGGCCGGGTTGCCTTTCTTCATGGAGCCGGGCGAACGGGATCAGTGTGCCGCTTCCCAGTTTCTGCCCACGCCGACGCCGACGCGTAGCGGCACCTTGAGTTCGGCGACATTGCACATGTGCGCCGGCAGTTCGGCGCGCACGCGGTCGAGCTCGTGTTCGGGCACTTCGAGGATGAGTTCGTCGTGCACCTGCAGCAGCAGGCGGCTTTCCAGTTTCTCGTCGTCGAGCCAGCGCTGCACCGCGATCATCGCCAGCTTGATGAGGTCGGCGGCGGTGCCCTGCATCGGCGCGTTGATGGCGGCGCGTTCGGCGCCCTGGCGGCGGGCCGGGTTCTTGGCGTTGATCTCGGGCAGGTACAGCCGGCGTCCGAATACGGTTTCGACGTAGCCCTGGCTGCGCGCCGCCTCGCGCGTGCGCTGCATGTAATCGGCCATGCCCGGATAGCGCGCGAAGTAGCGGTCGATATAGGCCTGCGCGGCGGCGCGCTCCAGATTCAGCTGCGAGGCCAGGCCGAACGCCGACATGCCGTAGATCAGCCCGAAGTTGATGACCTTGGCCATGCGCCGCTGGTCGGCGCTGACGGCGTCGAGCGGCACGCCGAACACTTCGGCGGCGGTGGCGGTGTGGATGTCGCGGTCCTCGGCGAAGGCGTTCAGCAGGCCGGCGTCGTCCGACAGGTGCGCCATGATGCGCAGTTCGATCTGCGAATAGTCGGCCGACACCAGCACGTGCCCGGGCGGCGCGATGAAGGCCTCGCGGATGCGGCGGCCTTCGGCGGTGCGTGCGGGGATATTCTGCAGATTGGGGTCCGAGCTCGCCAGCCGCCCGGTCACCGCGGTGGCCTGCGAATAGCTGGTGTGCACCCGCCCGGTGGCCGGGTTGATCATCTGCGGCAGCTTGTCGGTGTAGGTCGATTTCAGCTTGGCCATGCCGCGATAGTCGAGAATCGCCCGCGCGATGGGGTGGTCGAGCGCCAGCTGCTCCAGGGTTTCCTCGTCCGTCGAGGGCGCGCCGCTCGGAGTCTTCTTGACGACCGGCAGGCCTTTTTGCGCGAACAGGATGTCGCCGATCTGCTTGGGCGAGCCCATGTTGAAAGGCTGTCCGGCTTCCTGGTAGGCACGCTGCTCCAGTTCCAGCATCTTGCGGCCGAGCTCGCCGCTCTGTGCGGCAAGCAGGCTGCGGTCGAGCAGCACGCCGGTGCGCTCCATACGGAACAGGATCTCCGCTACCGGCAGCTCGATGCGACGGTAGACGAAGCCCAGCCTGTCGGACGCAACGATCTGCGGCGCCAGCGCATCGCGCACGCGCAGCGTGACGTCGGCATCCTCCGCGGCGTATTCGCTGGCGCGCTCGATCGCCACCTGTTCGAAGCCGATGCGCGCCGCGCCCTTGCCGGTGACGTCGTCGTAGCTGATGGTGGCGAGCCCGAGATGGCGCGACGCCAGGTTGCCGAGTTCGTGCGACTGGTGCGCCTCGAGCACGTAGGACTGCAAGAGCGTGTCGTCGATGACGCCGCCGAGTGTGATGCCGACGTTGGCGAACACGTGGCGGTCGTATTTGAGATGCTGGCCGACGATTCTGGGATGCGGATCCTCCAGCAGCGGCTTCAGCTTCGCCAGAACGGCGTCGCGGTCCAGTTGCGCGGGCGCGCCGGCATAGTGATGCGCCAGCGGCAGGTAGGCCGCTTCGCCTGCCTGAATGGCAAACGAGATGCCGACCAGTTCGGCCTGCATGGCGTCGAGGCTGGTGGTCTCGGTGTCGAGCGCGTACGCCGTCGCTGCGTTCAGTTTGGCGATCCAGGCGTCGAGCTGGGCCTCGGTGAGTATCGTCTCGTAGTGCGCACGATGGTCGCCGCTGTCATCCTGTTCGGGCGCATCGGGCTGGGCGGTCGCGGCGGCATCGAGTTCGCGCAGCCAGGTGCGGAATTCGTAGCGCTCGAACAGCGGCCGCAATACGTCGAGGTCGCGCGGTTTCAGCACGAGGCCGTCGAAATCGAAGGGCAGCGCAACGTCGGTCTTGATGGTGATCAGCACGCGTGCCTGCGGCAGCCAGTCGAGCGCGGCGCGCAGGTTGTCGCCGACCACGCCCTTGATCTCCTCCGCGTGAGCCATCAGGTTGTCGAGCGTGCCGTATTCGGCGAGCCATTTCACTGCGGTCTTCGGTCCGCATTTGGCAACACCCGGCACGTTGTCGACGGCATCGCCGACCAGCGTGAGGTAGTCGATGATGCGCTCCGGCGGCACGCCGAATTTGGCGGCGACGCCGGCCTCGTCGAGCGTTTCCAGACTCATGGTGTTGACCAGCGTTACATGGTCGTCGACCAGCTGCGCCATGTCCTTGTCGCCGGTGGAGACGATGCTGCGAATGCCTTTCTGCGTGGCGTGCCGTACCAGCGTGCCGATCACGTCGTCGGCCTCGACGCCGTCGATGACGACGAGCGGCCAGCCCTCGGCGCGGATCGCTGCATGCAGCGGCTCGATCTGGCTGCGCAGGTCGTCCGGCATCGGCGGACGGTGTTCCTTGTACGCGGGGTAGAGTTCGTCGCGGAAGGTCTTGCCCTTCGCGTCGAACACGCAGGCGATATAATCGGCTGCATGGTCCTTCCGCAGCTTGTGCAGCATGGAGAGCACGCCCTTGATCGCGTTGGTCGGCTCGCCCGCCGAGTTGCGCAGGTCGGGCAGCGCATGAAACGCGCGGTACAGGTAGGACGAGCCGTCCACCAATAACAGGATTTTCCTGGGCTGGCTTACATTAGAATCGTTCACGAGGCGCTCGAAAATGCACTTGGATAAATTGCCTGCCACCGCTGATCCGGGGCGCGCCGCCGAGATCAATTACTCGGCACGCGAGTCATGGCGGATGCTGGGAATTATGGCAGAGTTCGTCGAGGCGACCGAACGGCTTGCGTTCATCCGTCCGGCGGTGTCGATTTTCGGCAGCGCACGCACGCCGCCCGACCATGCGTACTACATGCTGACCGAAGACATTGCGCGCAAGCTGTCGGACGCCGGTTTCTCGGTCGTGTCCGGCGGCGGCCCCGGCATCATGGAAGCGGCCAACAAAGGCGCCTATTTCGGCAAGTCGCCGAGCGTCGGCCTCAACATCCAGTTGCCGCACGAACAGAGCGCCAACACTTACCAGGACATCAGCCAGACCTTCCAGCACTTCTTCGCGCGCAAGGTCATGTTCGTCAAGTTCGCCGCCGCCTACGTCGTCATGCCGGGCGGCTTCGGCACGCTGGACGAACTCTTCGAGGCGCTGACCCTGGTGCAGACCGGGAAAATTGCCGGCATCCCCATCATCCTGGTCGGTTCGAAATTCTGGGCGGGACTGGCCGACTGGGTGAAGGACAGGCTGGTCGCCGAGGGCATGATTTCACCTGAAGACGTCGAGCTCCTGCGCATCATCGACAAGCCGGAAGAGGTGGTCGACGCCATCTTCAGCCACTATGAAAAACGCGGTTTCATGCCTTCGATGGCCGAACGCGAAATCCAGCTCAATCTGTGAGTGGCCGGCGCCCTCTCGTTTAAGCTAATACTATTCGCCTTACTCTGGAGCCTGTCATGCGCTACCCCGTCTTGTTGTTGACCCTGCTGTTGAGCGGCCTTGCCGTCGCTGCCGGCCCGTCCGGGCAGCCGCCCGGGCTCACGCCCGTCCCGGATGGCCCACCCGGGCCCGGCGATGCGCCGCCCGTGACGATCAAGCCGAGCAGCCAAGGGGGGCGCGTCATCGAATACCGCGCCCACGGCAAGCTCTACATGCTCAAGGTCATTCCCAAGGTCGGCAAACCGTATTACCTCATCGATGAGAAGGGCGACGGCCAATTTGCCCGCCAGGACAGCCTCGATTCCGGGCTGCGGCCGCCGATGTGGGTGATCAAGGAGTGGTGATCCGGGCTTTCTGAGTCTTTGCATGCGCGTCGGTTAAAATCGGCCGCATGAATACTGCTTCCAATCAAGACGTCCCGCGCAAGGTCGCGGCCAGCCAGGGTTTTCAGTGGGTGGTCGCAGGCTTTCGCCTGTATCGCAAGAATCCCCTGTTGTTGTCCGCCGCGTTCGGCCTGCTGTTCGGTGTGGTGATGGCGCTCGGCCTCATTCCCATGGTCGGGGGCTCGCTGTCGGATCTGGCCTCGCCCCTGATGGTGGCCGGGTTCATGGCGGCGTATCGCGCACTCGACGAGGGCCGCGAACTCGAACTGCCGCATTTCCTGGCCGGGGTGCGCGGGCCGCTGATCCCGCTGATGACCATTGGGGCGGTGCAGTTGCTGGGCGCGCTGGTGATCGGCCAGATCATGTTGGCCATGGGCTTCGATCCGCAGGCGGTAATGGACGCCGCCAAGGGCGGCAAGGCGTCACCGGCCGAGATGCAGGCCATGATGAATCAGGCCCTGCCTGCGGCACTGACCGGGATGGCGTTGTTCACCCCGCTGATGATGGCCACCTGGTTTGCGCCCGCGCTGATCCTGTTCGGCGGCGCCCGCCCGCCCACCGCGCTGGGCGTGAGCCTCAAGGCCGTCGCCAGGAACTGGACGGCGATGCTGACGAACAGCCTCGCCCTCGGCCTGCTGCTATTCATCGCCGCGCTGGTGCCGATGCTGCTGGGCCTGCTGGTGGCGATGCCAGTCCTGTTCGGTTCGCTGTATGCCTCGTATCAGGCGATCTTTGCGGTGTGGGCGGACGACACTCAGGCAGGCGACAACTTCGCGTAAGCCAGCGCCAGCCACTTGGTGCCGGCATCGCGGAATTTCACCTGCACCCGCGCGTCGGGGCCGCGTCCTTCAAAGTCGATGATGATGCCGGTGCCGAACTTGGCGTGGGCGACGCTCTGGCCGACCTTGTAACCGGTGTCATTGCCCGGGCTGCGCGGGGCCGGCGTGCCGTAGTGGCCGGCGGTCTGCTGGACGCCCGACGGATAGGCAGGTTCTGCACGGCGGTTCAGATGCAGCAGCACCTGCTCCGGTAGCTCACTCAAGAAGCGTGACGGCAGGCCGTAGCGGATCTGGCCATGCAGCATGCGCGACTGCGCGTGCGATAGGTACAGCCGCCGCCGTGCGCGGGTGATCGCCACGTACATCAGCCGGCGCTCCTCTTCCAGCCCGTTTTCTTCATGGGCACTTTGTTCGTGCGGGAACAGGCTTTCCTCCAGCCCGGTGATGAACACCGCGTGGAATTCCAGCCCCTTGGCGGCGTGTACCGTCATCAGTTGCAGCGCGTCGTGGCCGGCGCCGGCCTGATGTTCGCCGGCCTCCAGCGCAGCGTGAGCCAAAAAGGCATCGAGGGTGTTTTCTTCGGATTCTTCGGCAAACAGCGTAGCCGCGTTGACGAGTTCGTTGAGGTTTTCCAGGCGGTCGGCGCCGTCCTTGTCGGCGCGGTAGTAGTCGGCAAGCCCCGAAGCCTCGATGGCGTGGTCGATCGCCTCGGCCAGCGGCAGGTCGGCGGTGGCCTGCTTGATCCCCTCGATCAGTTTGGCGAAGGCTGCAACTTTGCCGCTGTTGGTGCAGGCTGCCTGCCACAGGCTCCCGCCCGAGCGCGCGGCGTTGTCGGCAAGTTGTTCCAGGCTGCGTGCGCCGATGCCGCGGGTTGGGAAGTTCACCACGCGCAAAAAGGCGCCGTCGTCTTCGGGGTTGGTCAAGAGGCGCAAGTAGGCCAGCGCGTGCTTGATTTCCTGGCGCTCGAAAAAGCGCAGCCCGCCGTACACGCGATACGGCACATGGGCCGAGAACAGGGCGTGTTCCAGCACGCGTGACTGCGCGTTGGAGCGGTACAAGAGCGCCATGTCGGACAGCGCCACGCCCTCGCGGTTGAGCGTCTTCACCTCGTCGACCACGAAGCTCGCCTCGTCCTGGTCGGAGTAGGCCTCGAAGATGCGGATCGGTTCGCCTTCGCCCTCCGCGGTCCAGAGGTTTTTCCCCAATCGATGGGCGTTCTGCGCGATCAGCGTGTTGGCGGCGGTGAGGATGTGGCCGTGGCTGCGATAGTTCTGCTCCAGCTTGATCACGTTGCCGTGTGCGAACTCGCGCTCGAACTCCGCCATGTTGGCGGTGTTGGCGCCGCGGAAGGCGTAGATCGACTGGTCGTCGTCGCCGACCGCGAACAGCGCCGTGTGCGGCCCGGCGAACAGCTTCAGCCAGCGGTACTGCAGCGTGTTGGTGTCCTGGAATTCGTCGACCAGGATGTGCTTGAAGCGGTCACGGTAATGTTCCCTGAGCGGCTCGTTGCGATACAGCATCTCGTAGGAGCGCAGCAGCAGCTCGGGAAAGTCGGCTACTCCCTCGCGCTGGCACTGTGCGTCGTAGGCCTCGAACAGCTCGGCCATGCGCATCGAGTATTCGTCGAAAGCCTCGGCGTCGCGCGCCCGGCGGCCGGCCTCCTTGTGGCCGTTGACGAACCACTGCACCTTCTTCGGCTCGTATTTCTCGGTGTCGACGTTCATCGCCTTCATCAGCCGCTTGATCGCCGACAGCTGGTCGGCCGAATCGAGGATCTGGAACGACTGTGGCAGCCCGGCCTCGCGCCAGTGCGTGCGCAGCAGCCGGTTGGCGAGGCCATGGAAAGTGCCGACCCACATGCCGCGCGTGTTGATCGGCAGCATTGCCGAGATGCGCGTCAGCATTTCCTTGGCAGCCTTGTTGGTGAAGGTCACCGCGAGGATGCCGTGCGGCGACACCTGCCCGGTCTGGATCAGCCACACGATGCGGGTGGTCAGGACGCGCGTCTTGCCCGAGCCGGCACCCGCCAGGATCAGCGCAGACTCGTGCGGCAGCGTCACGGCGGCGCGCTGTTCGGGGTTGAGGCTTTCCAGCAGAGGGGCAGACATACAGGGGTAGAATCCGGCAATCAATGACAAATTATAAAGGGGTAGCGATGGTGAAAATCCTGTTTTTCGGTGATCTGGTCGAAACCCTCGGCATGGCCTCCGAGGAGATCGCCCTGCCGCCCGACATCACCGACGTCGAACGCCTGCTGTTCCTGCTGTCGCGGCGCGGCGAGATGTGGAAGAAGATGCTGCTCGGCAATCCCAAGCTCCACATCACCATCAACAAGCAGTTCGCCGACAAGTCGGCGCCGGTCGAGGACGGCGACGAGATCGCGCTGGTAGGATTCGCGGTCGTCTGAGCATGATGCCGGCGTCCGAACGCAGGACTCCGATGGCCTCCTCGGCTCGTCGGATGCCCGTTTTCACGGGCATCGTCGTCTTTCTGGTCGCGGCCACCCTGTCGGGGGTGGTCGTCTGGCAGATCGAGCAGCATAGCCTCGAGCACGAACGGGAACACGTCGACCGTCTGGCCGCCGACCATGTCCATTCGATCGAGTACGCCATCGAGCACGCGCTCTCCGCAACCCAGGCACTGGCGGCGCTGGTGCGCCAGGGTAAGGGCAGCGTGCCCGATTTCGAATCCGTCGCCAGTGCGATGTTGCCGTCCTATCCCGGCGCGTCCGCCCTGGCGCTGGCGCCGAAGGGCGTGGTCCGCGACATTGCGCCGCTGGCCGGCAACGAGAAGTCGCTCGGCCTGGACTTGTTGAACACGCCGGCGCTGCGCAAGGAATCCCGGCTCGCCATGGCGAGCGGCAAGCTGACCCTGGCCGGTCCGCTCGAACTGGCGATGGGCGGAACCGGCGTGGTCGGGCGCCTGCCGGTGGTCCTCGAAGGCGGCCACGGCCAGCCCGTTTTCTGGGGCTTCGCCATCGTGGTGATACGACTGCCCGAAGGGCTGCGTGCGGCCCACCTCGACCATCTGAATCAGGAAGGGCTGGCATACGAGCTCTGGCGCATCCATCCGGACAGCGGGCGCAAACAGATCATCGCCCGCTCTTCGCCGGCGCCCCTTATCGATCCCGTCGAGCAGACGCTGCGGGTGCCCAACGCAAGCTGGACGCTGAGCGTTGCGCCGGCGCACGGCTGGTCGCAGCCGCTCAGGCTCTCGGGCTATGCGATGCTGGCGTTCGTTTTCAGCCTGCTGCTGGCTTATCTGGCCAACTTGCTGGTCGTATTGAGGCGGCACAAACAGCGGCTCGAGGCGCGCGTCGCCCAGCGTACTGACGAAATCCTGGCGACGCAGCGCAAGCTGCGGGCCACGCTCGATGCCATTCCCGATCTGGTCTGGCTGAAGGATGCGGACGGCGTCTATCTGGGCTGCAACCCGATGTTCGAGCGTTTCTTCGGCGCCCGCGAAGCCGAGATCATCGGCAAGACCGATTACGATTTCGTCGATCGGGCGCAGGCGGATTTCTTCCGCGAAAACGACCGCAAGGCCATGCTGGCCGGCAAGCCCAGCAGCAACGAGGAATGGCTGGCCTTTGCCGACGACGGCAGCCGTCGGCTGGTCGAAACGGTCAAGACGCCGCTGCTCGACGACGACGGCCGCCCCCTCGGGGTGCTGGGCATCGCCCGCGACATCACCAAGCGCGTCGAGGCTGAGCGCGCGCTGTTGGAATCGCAGCAGCGCGCGCAGCAATACCTCAATGTCGCCGGGGTGATGTTGATCGCGCTGGATACGCAGGGTCGGATCACGCTGGTCAACCGCAAGGGTTGCGAGATGCTCGGCGCGGTCGAGGCCGATCTTCTCGGCAAGGACTGGTTCGAACACTTTTTGCCGAAGCCGGCACGCAACGGTGTCCGGGAGGCATTCGGCCAGATGCTGGAGGACAAGGTCGATCCGGTCGAATACATGGAGAACCCGATCCTCACCGCCGCCGGGAAAGAGCGCATCGTGGCCTGGCACAACGCGATCCTGCGGGACGAAGCGGGCAGGGTGAGCGGCGTGCTTTCCTCGGGCGAGGACATCACCGAGAACCGGCAGGCGGAGCAGGCCTTGCGCGATTCGCGCGAACGTCTGCATCTGCTGCTCGACTCGATGGCCGAGGCGGCCTACGGGGTGGATTCCGAGGGCCGCTGCACCTTCGTCAACCGCGCCTTCCTGAAGATCCTGGGCTATCAGGACGAAAGCGAGGTGCTGGGCAGGAGCACCCACGCGCTGATCCATCATTCCCATGCCGATGGCAGCCCTTATTTGGAAAGCGAATGCAGGATGCATCGCGCCTACCTGTCCAACCAGGCCATCAACGTGTCCGATGAGGTTTTCTGGCGCAAGGACGGCACGTCGATCCCGGTCGAATACTGGTCGAACCCCATCGTTGCCGGCGGCGTGGTGGTCGGCGCCATCGCGACTTTCGTCGACATCACCCAACGCAAGCAGGCCGAGGCGCAACTCGGCCTCGCCGCCAAAGTGTTCGAACAGAGCGGCGAAGGGATCATGATTACCGATGCCGGGCTCAACATCATCATGGTCAACCAGGCATTCACCGCCATCACGGGCTACAGCGAGACCGAAACGTATGGACGGAGTCCGCGCATGCTGGCCTCGGGACGCCACGACCGGGCATTCTACGGCGCGATGTGGGAGGCCATTGCCATGCAAGGCCGCTGGCAGGGTGAAGTGTGGAACCGTCGCAAGGATGGCGGCCTGTATCCGGAACAGCTCTCGATCATCCGGGTGCTCGATGCGCAGGGCGAAGTGACCCACTACATCGGAATTTTCAGCGACATTACCCGGCACAAGGAGGCGCAGGCGCACATCCAGCGTCTGGCGCATTTCGACCCGCTCACCGGCCTGCCGAACCGCGCGCTGCTCAACGACCGCATCAGCCATGAGTTGAGCGGGGCTCAGCGCAATCGAACGCAGATGGCCATCCTGTTCGTCGACCTCGACCATTTCAAGAACGTCAACGACACGCTGGGCCACCGGATCGGCGACGAATTGCTGATAACCGTGGCCGCACGACTGAAAACCGTCGTGCGCGAAGTCGACACGGTTTCGCGCCAGGGCGGGGACGAGTTCATCCTGATCCTGCCTGGCACCGACGCCAACGGTGCGGCGCATGTGGCCGAGAAACTGCTGGAAGCCGTAGCGCAGCCCTACCAGATCGAGGGCTTTGAACTCAGCGTGACGCTGTCCATCGGCATTGCCCTGTATCCCGCCGACGGCGACGACTTCGACGCCCTGTCCAAATGCGCCGACGCCGCCATGTACCGTGCGAAGCACGACGGTCGCAATACCTATCGTTTTTTCACCACGGAAATGCAGGCGCGTTCGGCCCACAACCTGCAAATGGAAAACGCATTGCGCCGTGCGCTGGAACGCAACCAGTTGCTGCTGCATTACCAGCCCCAGATATCCTTGCAGGACGGCCATCTTATCGGGATCGAGGCGCTGTTGCGCTGGCAGCATCCGGAACTCGGCATGATCGCGCCGGCCGAGTTCATCCCGGTTGCGGAAGAAAGCGGCCAGATCCTGCAAATCGGCGAATGGGCGCTACGCAGCGCAGTGCAGCAGATGAAGGCATGGCGGGATGGCGGTCTCATGCCGATGGCGATGGCGGTCAACCTCTCGGCCGTGCAGTTCCGCCATCCGCACCTGCCGGAACTGGTCACGCAGATTCTCGATGAGATGGAACTGCCGCCGCAGTACCTGGAGCTGGAACTGACCGAAAGCGTGGCCATGGACGACGCGCCGGCGGCCATCGCGGTGATGGATAAGCTGCATGAACACGGCATCCGCATGTCGATCGACGACTTCGGAACCGGTTATTCCTCTCTGAGCTATCTGAAGCGTTTCAATGTCCATCGGCTCAAGATCGACCAGTCCTTTGTGCGGGGTATCGGCGAAGACCCGGAAGACCGGGCCATCGTCAGCGCCATCATCAGCCTGGCGGACAGCCTGGGATTGCTGACCATCGCAGAAGGCGTCGAAACCGAAGGGCAGTTGGCTTTCCTGCGCGAGCAGGGCTGCGACGAGGTTCAGGGCTATTACTTCAGCAAACCGCTGGCGGCCGGGCAGTTCGAGGCGTTCGTGCGGGCAGGGTATCCCGCGGCCTGGCTGGCGCGATGATCGGTCTCTCCGGCCCGCAAACAAAAAACGGAGCCTCAGGGCTCCGTTTTTTTCAGGGCTGCAGCCGATCCATCGGCCACCCTTTGCTTTTACTTGTTCTTGTTCGCGATCATGTCCTGGATCAGCGGCGCCAGGATCAGTTCCATGGCGAAGCCCATCTTGGCGCCCGGCACCACGATGGTGTTGCGGCGCGACATGAAGGAGTTCGGGATCATGTTCAGCAGGTAGGGAAAATCGACGCCGTCCGGCTTGCGGAAGCGGATCACGATGAAACTTTCGTCCGGCGTCGGGATGTCGCGCGTGATGAAGGGGTTGGAGGTGTCGACCGTCGATACGCGCTGGAAGTTGATGTCGGTGCGCGAGAACTGCGGGGTGATGTAGTTCACGTAGTCCGGCATGCGGCGCAGGATGGTGTCGACGATGACGTCGGCGGAGTAGCCGCGCTCGGCGCCGTCGCGGTGGATTTTCTGGATCCACTCGAGGTTGACGATGGGCACCACGCCGATGCCGAGGTCGACGTGCTTGGAAACGTCGATGTCGTCGGTTTTCACCAGGCCGTGCAGGCCTTCATAGAACAGCACGTCGGAGCCGGCGGGCACGTCTTCCCACGGGGTGAACTCGCCGGGGTTGAGGCTGGCGTTGAGGCGCTTGTTGTGCTCGGCGGCTTCCTCGTCGCTGTGGATGTAGTAGCGCTTCTTGCCGCCGCCGGTCTTGCCGTAGGTTTCGAACAGTTCGGCCAGCTTGTCGAAGCGGTTGGCGGCCGGGCCGAAGTGGCTGAACGACATGTTGCCTTCGGCCTCGGCCTTTTTCACGGCTTCCTTGAACTCGACGCGTGACAGGCCGTGGAAGCTGTCGCCCTCGATCACGGCGGCGTTGATTTTCTCGCGGAAGAAAATGTGCTCGAACGCGCGCTTGACGGTGGTGGTGCCGGCGCCGGATGAACCCGTGACCGCAATGACGGGATGCTTCTTGGACATGCTGGGACTCCCTGAAGAGGTAAGAATGAAAGCGAAAACGCGCCATTTTACCTTTGCGGGGGAGGGCTTGTCATCCGAGCGCCGGAGTCCCGTCCCTGGGGACTACGGGGCGAATTCCAGCCGTTCCTCCACTTTCTTCAGCGCGGCGGCGGCGCAGGCGGCGTCCTTGTCGCCGCCGGGTGCGCCCGATACCCCGACGGCGCCGATCAGACTGCCGGCGGCACGGATCGGCAGGCCGCCCTCCATCACGATGAGGCCGTCGATGTGGTTGAGCTCGGGACGGATGTCGCCGCGCGCAGCGCGGAATTCGCCGGAATCGATGCCCGACATGATGCTCATGCCGGCCTTGCGCTCGGCGATTTCGAGCGTGTAGCGCGGCGCCAGCGTGTCGCGCAAGGCGGCCTGCACGTTGCCGGCGCGGTCGAGCACCACGGCGGAGACGGTATAGCCGGCACCGCGGCAGGTCTCGACCGCGTCCATGGCGATGTCGCGCGCGAGTTCCAGACTGATCTGCTTGACCGGCAACAGATCAGGCTGGGCTGCCAGGGCATGGGGGGAGGCGGGGGCCAGGGACAGGGCAAGCAGGACAAGCGGACGCGGCGTGTTCATGGTTGTCTCCTCAAGCTTGGGAAAAGCGCCATTCGACGGTGCCGGACGGCGCATCTCCGCATGATAGAAGACCCGCGTGCCGGGTGCGAGGCACCGTCGCCCATGCTGAGCGGGCGGGCGATGCGGCCGGCCGGGCGGGTATAATCAGCCGCCTTGAATGTGTGCGGTTGCTGCGATGCAAGAAAAATACCTTCCCTCGGAAATCGAGCGCGCCGCGCAGGCGCACTGGGCGGCCAGCCAGGCCTACCGTGCCAGCGACGCGTCCGACCGTCCCAAATACTATTGCCTGTCGATGTTCCCCTATCCCTCGGGCAAGCTGCACATGGGCCACGTGCGCAACTACACCATCGGCGACGTGCTGGCGCGTTACCACGCCATGCGCGGCTATAACGTGATGCAGCCGATGGGCTGGGACGCCTTCGGCCTGCCGGCGGAGAATGCGGCGATCGCCAACAATGTGCCGCCCGCGGCCTGGACCTACGCCAACATCGACCACATGCGCACGCAGTTGCAGGCGCTCGGCTTCGCCATCGACTGGTCGCGCGAGCTCGCCACCTGCAAGCCGGACTACTACCGCTGGGAACAGTGGCTGTTCACCCGGCTGTTCGAAAAGGGCGTGATCTACAAGAAGATGGCCACGGTCAACTGGGATCCGGTCGACCAGACCGTACTGGCCAACGAGCAGGTGATCGACGGCCGTGGCTGGCGCTCGGGCGCGCTGGTCGAGAAGCGCGACATCCCGATGTATTTCTTCCGCATCACCCAGTACGCCGACGAACTGCTGTCCGGTCTCGACACCCTGCCCGGCTGGCCCGAGCGGGTGAAGACCATGCAGGCCAACTGGATCGGCAAGAGCGTGGGCGTGCGCTTCGCCTTCCCGTATCAGCTGGACGGCAAGGACGAGAAGCTGTGGGTATTCACCACCCGCGCCGACACCATCATGGGCGTGACCTTCTGCGCCGTCGCCGCCGAGCACCTGCTTGCCACGCGCGCGGCGCAGGACAATCCGAAACTGGCCGCCTTCATCGCCGAATGCAAGCAGGGCAGCGTCGCCGAGGCCGACATGGCGACCATGGAAAAGAAGGGCATGGACACGGGTCTGAAAGTCACCCACCCGCTCACCGGCGAAGAAGTGCCGGTGTGGGTCGGCAACTACGTGCTGATGAGCTACGGCGAAGGCGCCGTGATGGCGGTGCCGGCGCACGACGAGCGCGATTTCGGCTTTGCGCAGAAATATGGCCTGCCGATCAAACAGGTGATTGCGGTCGAAGGTGAGACCTTCTTGCTCGACGGCTGGCAGGAATGGTACGGCGACAAGACGCGCGGCCGCTGCGTGAACTCCGGCAAGTACGATGGCCTCGATTACGCGGCAGCGGTGGACGCCATTGCCGCCGATCTCGCTGCCAAGGGCCTCGGCGAAAAGAAAACCCAGTTCCGCCTGCGCGATTGGGGCATCTCCCGTCAAAGATATTGGGGCTGCCCGATCCCGATCATCCATTGCGACGCCTGCGGCGACGTGCCGGTGCCGGCCGAGCAGTTGCCGGTGGTGCTGCCGGAAGACGTGGTACCCGACGGCTCCGGCAACCCGCTCAACAAGCGTGCCGACTTCGTCAACTGCACCTGCCCCAAGTGCGGCGGCGCGGCGCGGCGCGAGACCGACACCATGGACACCTTCGTCGAGTCGTCGTGGTACTACGCGCGCTACGCCTGCCCCGATTTCGCCGGTGGCATGCTCGACGGCCGCGCCAATCAGTGGCTGCCGGTCGACCAGTACATCGGCGGCATCGAGCATGCGATCCTGCATCTGCTGTACGCGCGCTTCTTCCACAAGCTGATGCGCGACGAGGGGCTGGTGGCGAGCGACGAGCCGTTCGCCAACCTGCTGACGCAGGGCATGGTGATCGCCGACACCTATTACCGCGAGGCGGCGGACGGCAAGAAAACCTGGTTCAACCCGGCCGACGTCGAGTTGCGCGACGGCGCCGCGATCCTGAAGTCGGACGGCCAGCCGGTGATCGTCGGCGGCACCGAGAAGATGTCGAAGTCGAAGAACAACGGCGTCGACCCGCAGGCGCTGATCGACCAATACGGCGCCGACACCGCGCGCCTGTTCACCATGTTCGCCGCGCCGCCGGAGCAGAGCCTGGAATGGTCGGATGCGGGCGTCGAGGGCGCGCATCGCTTTCTCAAGCGGCTGTGGAAAATGGCCTATGAGCACGTGCAGGGCGGACCGGTGGCGGCGTTTGCCGGCGGCGAAGTGAGCGATGCGGCGAAAGCGCTGCGGCGCCAGCTGCACCAGACCATCCAGAAAGTCGGCGACGATATCGAACGCCGCAAGCAGTTCAACACCGCGATCGCCGCGGTGATGGAGCTGATGAATGCGCTGGCGAAGCTGGAGGGAGACGACGCCGTTACCCGCAGCGTGCGCCAGGAAACGCTCGAGGCCGCGGTCGCCCTGCTCGCGCCCATCGTTCCGCACATTGCCGAAACGTTGTACGCCGAACTCAAGCCGGGTGCATCGATGTCGTGGCCGGTGGTGGACGAATCCGCGCTGGTGCAGGACGCGATCGAGCTGATGCTGCAGGTCAACGGCAAGCTGCGCGGGCAGATCCGCGTGGCGGCGGCGGCCGACAAGGCGGCGATCGAGGCCGCCGCGCTGGCGAGCGAGCCCGCGCAGAAATACCTGGAAGGCCGGCCGCCGAAAAAAGTGGTGGTGGTGCCCGGGCGTTTGGTTAATATCGTGCTATGAATCGACGACTTTTCCTTGCGGCCGTTCCGGCGCTGCTTGCTACAGGCTGCGGTTTCCAGCTGCGCCGCTCCGACGGCATCCCGTTTGCCAGCCTGTATGTTGCTGCGCCGTCCGGCAGTCTGGTGGCGCAGCGCATCCGGAACAGCCTGACCACGAACCGGAAAACCCGCCTGGCCGCCACGGCCGGCGAAGCCGAAGCCGTGCTCAAGATCACCCAGGAGGAACGCACCAAAGTCATTCTCTCGCTGTCCGGCGCAGGGCGCGTCACCGAATACCGGCTGGGTCTGCGGCTGAGTTATTCGGTCGACGACAAGGCGGGGCGTAGTCTGGCGGCACCCGAGGCCATCGAACTTACCCGCGATATCACCTACGACGACACGAAAGTGCTGGCCAAGGGGGCGGAAGAGCAGCTGCTGTATCGCGATATGGACGACAACGCCGCCCAGCGGATCGTGCGGCGCCTGCAGGCGATCAAGCCCGGCATCGCGATTGATGAACATCCCGGCTGAGCGTCTGCCTGACCAGTTGGCGCGCGGCCTGGCCGCGCTTTACGTGGTGGTGGGCGACGAGCCGCTGGCCGCGCAGGAGGCGGGCGACGCCATTCGTACGGCAGCCCGTGCGGCGGGGCACACCGAGCGCACCGTGTTCACGGTGCAGGGGCGCTACAACTGGCAGAGCCTCTTTGCCAGCGGCGACAATTTCTCGCTGTTCGGCGAGCGTCGCCTTACCGAGATCCGCATCCCGTCGGGGAAGCCGGGCGTCGACGGCGCCAAGGCGCTGGAGGCCTACGCAGCCCGGCTGCCCGCCGATACGCTGACGCTCATCAACCTGCCGGGACTGGACTGGAAGACCATGCAGAGCCGCTGGTTTGCCGCGCTCGCCAATCAGGGCGTGGTGGTCGAGGCGAAGCCGGTCGACCGTGCCGCGCTGCCAGGCTGGATCGACCGCCGGCTGGCGAAACAAGGCTTGCGCGCCGAGCGTCTGGCGCTGGAATTCCTGGC
Source organism: Hydrogenophilales bacterium (assembly GCA_016195805.1). Taxonomy (GTDB): domain Bacteria; phylum Pseudomonadota; class Gammaproteobacteria; order Burkholderiales; family Thiobacillaceae; genus Thiobacillus. Next base: position 4,637 of record JACPYT010000018.1, on the reverse strand, counting down.
CGACCAGGTCGAAGGGAATTTATTGGCCGCGCAGCAGGAAATCGACAAGCTCGCGCTGCTGCTGCCGCCGGGAGCCGTGACGCTGGCCGATGTCGAGCATGCGGTGGTCGACGTCAGCCGGCTGGAGGCCGACGTGCTTGCCGACGCGCTCTACGCGGGCGATGGCGCGCGCTTCGCGCAGGGGGTGACCGATCTCAAAGACAGTGGTGAAGCCGTGCCGGCGATCCTGTGGCAGGTGTCGTCGGCGGTACAGCTGCTGCTCAGGCTAAAATTGGCGCTGGCGCAGGGCGACAGTCTGCCCGGCCTGATGCGTACGCTGTGGGGACGCGACAAGCAGCGTGCGCCGCAGATCGAGCGGGCGCTGAAACGCTTGAGCCTGGCGCAGGTCGAAACGGCAGTGGCCGACCTGGCGCTGATCGACCGCCAGGCCAAGGGGCTGGAGCGCGTGGGCGACCCCTGGGATACGCTGCTGCGTGTGGGCATGACGCTGGCCGCGCCCGATTCCGGACGGCCAGGCAACAGGACAAGATGATGGACGTGAAACAGTACATGCAGACGGTGGGCAAGCAGGCGCGCGAAGCCTCGCGCGCGATTGCCCGTGCCGACACCAACCAGAAAAACCGGGCGCTGCTGGCAATGGCCGCGGCGATCCGGCGCGACGCCGCCAAACTGCTGGAGGCCAATGCGCGCGACATGGAACACGCGCGCGCCAGCGGGCTCGACGCCGCGCTGCTCGACCGTCTGCAGATCAACGACAAGGCGGTGGCCGGGATGGCCGAAGGGCTGGAGCAGATCGCCGCCTTGCCCGATCCGGTCGGCGAGATCGACGGCCTGAAATTCCGCCCCTCCGGCATCCAGGTCGGCAAGATGCGGGTGCCGCTCGGCGTCATCGGCATCATCTACGAAGCGCGCCCGAACGTGACGGCGGATGCCGCCGGGCTGTGCCTGAAATCCGGCAATGCGGCGATCCTGCGCGGCGGCTCCGAGGCGCTGCATTCCAACCAGGCGGTCGCCGCCTGCGTGCGCGAGGGGCTGGAAGTGGCCGGCTTGCCGGCGACGGTGGTGCAAGTGATCGAGACGACCGACCGCGCCGCGGTGGGCGAACTCATCACCATGAAGGACTACGTCGACGTCATCGTGCCGCGCGGCGGCAAGGGCCTGATCGAGCGCATCACCGGCGAGGCGCGGGTGCCGGTGATCAAGCACCTGCACGGCAACTGCCACGTCTACGTCGACGACCGCGCCGACCTCGCGAAAGCCGTGAAGATCGTCGAGAACGCCAAGACCCAGCGCTACGGCACCTGCAACACCACCGAGTCGCTGCTGGTGGCCCGTGGTATTGCCAATGCAGCGCTCCCCGAGATCGGAAAAATGCTGGCCGGCAAGGGCGTGGAAATGCGCTGCTGCCCGGAAGCGCTGGCGATCCTGCGGGGCGCAGGCATTGCGGCGGACAAGCTGAAGGCCGCGGTGGAAGCCGACTGGTACGAGGAGTATCTCGGCCCCATCCTCGCGGTGAAAGTAGTCGACGACCTCGACGCCGCGATGGCCCACATCAACACCCACGGTTCGCAGCACACCGACGCCATCGTCACCGAGGACTACGGCCGCGCGCGCCGCTTCCTGCGCGAGGTCGACTCGGCCAGCGTGGTGGTCAACGCCTCGACGCGTTTTGCCGACGGTTTCGAATACGGGCTCGGTGCGGAGATCGGCATTTCCACCGACAAGATCCACGCGCGCGGCCCGGTCGGGCTGGAAGGGCTCACCAGCCAGAAATGGGTGGTGCTCGGCGACGGGCATGTGCGTGGATAGATGGATGAGGCGTGGCCAGCGCGGAGCGGACGCTTTACGTTTTTGCAGATTCCAATGCTTGTTCCGTGTAGCTGCGCGCTAGTAGGATAACCGTGGCTTCCCTCACCCCTCACGCCTCGCCCCTCACGCCTCACCCCATCGGCGTGATGGGCGGCACCTTCGATCCCATCCACTTCGGCCATTTGCGGCTGGCCGAGGAAATGGCCGATGTCTTAGGCCTGGATCGCGTCCTGTTCATCCCCGCCGGCCAGCCGCCGCACCGCGGAACACCGCGCACCGCGGCCATCCACCGGCTGGAAATGGTGCGCTGCGCGATCGCCGGCAATCCCCGCTTCGTGGCGGATGCGCGCGAAGTGCAGCGCCCGCAGCCGAGCTACACGGTCGACACGCTTACCGCCCTGCGCACCGAACTGGGCGACGCACAGCCCCTCTGGCTGTTGCTGGGGGCGGATGCGTTCCTGGATCTGCCCAGCTGGCACGACTGGCGGCGGCTGTTCGAACTGGCGAATATTGCGGTGGCGGCGCGGCCCGGTGCGCAACTGATGCAGTCCGACGCCATAATGGAGCCTTTGCAAAGCGAAGTGTCGCGACGCCAGGTGGCCGGCAACCGTTCGGCAACCCGCCCGGCGGGATCGATGCTGCTGCGACAAATGACGCCGCTGGACATTTCGGCCACCACGATCCGCGACATCCTGGCCCGGCGCGACAGCGCACGCTATCTGCTACCTGACGCCGTGCTCGACTATATTCACGAACACCAACTGTACACACCTACATGAACATTGAAGACAAGATCAAACTGATCGTCGACGCGCTCGAGGACATCAAGGCACGCGACATCGCCGTGCTCGACACCGGCAAGCTCACCTCGCTATTCGAACGCATGGTGATCGCCAGCGGCGAATCCAATCGGCAGACCAAGGCGCTGGCCGCCCATGTGCGCGAGAAAGTGAAGGAGGCGGGCGAGCATGTCGGCGGCATGGAAGGCGAGGACACCGGCGACTGGGTGCTGCTCGACCTCGGCGACGTGGTGGTGCATGTGATGCAGCCCGCCACGCGCACGCATTACAATCTGGAAGAGTTGTGGGGCGCGGGCGAGGCGGCGCGTGCGCGGCACATACAAAAAGATCATTAGGTGAAACTGCACCTGATCGCCGTCGGCCACAAGATGCCGGGCTGGATCGATGCCGGTTACGATGACTATGCGCGGCGGATGCCGCCGGACATGCCGCTGATGCTCGCCGAGATCAAACCGGGGCATCGGGTGGCGGGGGAAGACGGCGTGCGGGCGCGCCAGCAGGAGGCCGAGCGCATCCTGGCGGCGCTGCCTGCCGGCTGCGTGCCAGTCGTGCTCGACGAGCGCGGCACCCAGGCGACCACGCGCGAACTCGCTGCATGGCTGCAGGGCTGGATGGCAGAGGGCGTATCGCCGGCATTTGTCATCGGCGGGGCGGACGGGTTGGACGACAGCGTCAAGGCGCGTGCTGCCAGGCTGCTGGGGCTGTCGAAACTGACCCTGCCGCATGCGCTGGCGCGAGTGATTCTGGCCGAGCAGTTGTATCGTGCCGTATGCATCATCAAGGGGCATCCCTACCATCGGGATTAGGGGGAATAACGAAAATCATGCTGGTCGACAAACGGATTTATCTGGCGTCCCAGTCGCCGCGGCGGCGCGAGCTGCTGAAGCAGATCGGGGTGGCCTTCGACGTGCTCGCATTGCGCGCCGTGGCAGGCCGGATGGACGTCATCGAGGTTCCGCGTGCTGGCGAGGCGGCGCCCGATTTCGCCCAGCGCATGGCGGGCGAAAAGGCTGCCTGCGGCTGGCGTGCAGTGGATGCGCGCCGTCTTTTGCGCTTTCCGGTGCTGGGTGCGGACACGGTGGTTGAACTCGACGGCGCCATTCTCGGCAAGCCGGCCGATCGTGCCGAGGCCGAGGCGATGCTGAAGCGTTTGTCCGGGCGCGAGCATCGGGTGCATACCGCCGTGGCGGTGCAGCATGAGGCCCGCCTGGAACTGCGCCTGTCTTCCAGCCGGGTCCGACTGGCCGAGCTCGACGCGGCCTGCATCGCGCGCTACCTGGAAACCGGCGAATACCTTGGCAAGGCCGGCGCGTATGGCATCCAGGGACGCGCCGGCGCGTTCGTCGAACACATCGACGGCAGCTACAGCGGCATCATGGGTCTGCCGTTATATGACACAGCCGTTTTGTTGAGGGCCTTCGGTCTCGTCGTCTGAGGATATTTAGCCGACCCCTTTCCTAAATCAAAACTGAAGTGCCGCCAGGTCTTGGCGGATGGCAGGCTGCTTGCGCCGCCTAGACGCCAGAGGGTATACGCGTCAGTTTTGATTTAGAAATGGATGAAGTATCTGCCATGAGCGAAGAAATCCTCGTCAACGTCACGCCGCAGGAAACCCGCGTCGCCGTACTGCATCTGGGGGCGGTGCAGGAACTGCACATCGAGCGCGCCAAGTGCCGCGGCCTGGTGAGCAACATCTACATGGGGCGCGTGGTGCGCGTGCTGCCGGGGATGCAGTCGGCCTTCATCGACATCGGCCTCGAGCGCGCCGCCTTCCTGCACGTCGCCGATATCTGGGAGGAACGCCACAACGGCGACCCGGAACGCCCCATCGAGCAGGTCCTGCACGAAGGCCGGAGCCTGATGGTGCAGGTGATCAAGGACCCGATCGGCACCAAGGGCGCGCGGCTGTCCACCCAGATCAGCTTTGCCGGCCGTTATCTGGTGTACCTGCCGCAGGAAACCCACATCGGCATCTCGCAGAAGATCGAGGGCGAGGAAGAACGCGAGCACCTGCGCGAGAAGCTGCAC